>RAZA01000019.1 GCA_003612485.1 bacterium D16-50 | reverse complement strand
AGAATACGGTACATATCTGAATCTTATCGGAAGGATTTTTCCTCCATAGACACAGAAAAATTTACAGTCTCCTCCGGAATTTCCACATATTTCTTTACAAGAACCAGAAATTGATCCAGGCTATCGTTCATATCCTCACGCGTCTCAATCCAATCTTCCAGACCAATGATCGTATTGTTCAACTCTGCCTGTTCCGCCTCATAACCCTGTGACATTTTCTGATATCTCTCCCTGCTGAGCGTGCCAAGTACCATATCTTCATATAGCCGTGAGATTAATACATCGATATCTGCCAGCCGTTTCTTTGTCTGGGCAAGCTTTTGTTTGTCGCTGCGGATAGAGTTTTCATAATCGGTCCTCTGGCATTGAAGCCATTCTTCCTGAAAGCTTTCCACGTCAGAGCGGACATAGGCAGTCACGGCACGAATATGCTCCAGTACGACTTTACGCAGGATATCTTCCCGGATATAATGGACGGTACAGGTTCCCCTGCCGCTTTTATATCTGGAACAGATGTAGCGGTCCTGGCGGCTGTCAGTGTTTTTGCTGGTGGCAAAATGGAGCCTGCTACCACAGTCAGCGCAGTACACAAGTCCTGAAAATATTCCCTGCCGTTCAGCTTTTGACGGTCTCCGTCTGCATTGCCGGAGTTCCTGTGCCCTGTTCCATTGTTCTTTTGAAACGATGGCTTCCTGTGTGTCTGGCAAGGTAAACATATCCTCAGCGGCATTGGGGATGCGTTTTTTGAGTTTGTAGGATTTAGAGTGTGTCTTGAAATTACAAACACATCCAGTGTATTCCATACGTTCCAAAATGGCGGCAACCGACTGCTCCACCCAATGGTAAGGGCGGTCTGGCAGAGGTCTTCCTTGTTGCTGACTGTACAATGCCTTGGCGGTCAGAACCTTGTCCTGCTCCAAAATCCGGGCAATCTGGCTTGGCCCTTTTCCAGCGATAGTCAAGTCGAAAATACGTCTGACAACAAGGGCGGCATCCTCGTCCAGAATCCAGTGATTTCTGTCCTCTGGGTCAAAGCGGTAGCCGTAGGGCGGCTTTCCCATGTGTTTTCCACTGATGCCCCTGGCGTGTAAGATCGCCCGGTCTTTTTTGCTGGTATCCTTGGCGTAGAAATTATTGAACAAGTTGCGGAATGGGGTGAAATCATTATCGCCTCTGGCGCTGTCCACACCATCGTTCACGGCTATAAAGCGCACATCACGGCTCGGAAAGATAAGTTCCGTATAATGTCCTACCTGCAGATAATCCCTGCCGAACCTGCTCATATCCTTGACAATAATATTTTCCATCAGGCCTTGTTCTACAAGGGAGAGCGCCTCCTGTATGCCGGGACGCTCAAAATTTGTCCCGCTGTAACCGTCATCTGTCAGGATGCGGATATTTTGAAAATCGTGCTCCTTGGCATATCTGGTGAGGATGGACCTCTGGTTTGCGATGCTGTTGCTCTCGCCGTCCAATGAATCCTCATTGCTGAGACGGCAATATAAAATTGTAAATTTGGGCTGATCCATATGTACTTCTCCTTTCGCGTTTGGGTCAGCCGACAATACTGTTGTGTATGGCATCATCTTAGCATAACTTGTCGGTGCTGTCACTATCAATCAGCCTCCTTGGCTGAAAAATTCTTACTTAATGATACGGTGTTCGGGGATAAATTTCTGTTGGAAAAAATGAGCCTTTTAAGTATATACGGAAGCGATTCCGTTTCATCGTATTGTGTTTCCACAAGATAGAAAGTGTTTCCAATTTTGTATTTTCCCATGCAGGCGAAGGGAGTGTTTTCTCTCCGCTGGTTATTCGATGTATTTTCAAAATCTTCCGATGGATAAAATAGGGGATCAAAACACGATTCTAAATCCACGAGATCAAGATTTAAAAGTTCATTTGCATTGACGTCACCAATGGAGCTCATGTGCCACCTCCTCAATAAACTATAGTTCCCAGAATTTTTTACACATCTAAAAAGCTGGGAAAATGAGTTTTTGTATAAAATGTAGTGGAAATATATTAACACTACAAATTTTCATTCAGTTTTCAGAAATCCGCTTAAATGCTGAATTCTCTATGAGCAGTGTAAATGTAGTGTTAATTTTTCAGGGAATTATAGATAAATATTTTAAATGCCTTCTTGAAATATGATAGCACGGAAATATTGACAAATACAATGAAATGCCAGTACAATGAGTGTAACAGAAAATGGAAATTACAAAGTTACCATAGAAGGAAGTGGGAGATATGAAGCCGGAAGAGTCATTTGTACGCCACAAGCCATGTGGTGACAGGATTGTTTTTGCATTGGTTCTTGACAGAAGGAAAATGAAAGAGCGGATCATGGCCGGGAAGGCAAGTCAGATTTTTCTCGGCCTTAATGGAAATTTGGATGCGGAACTTCTCTGTGATGTGACACGTCTGCTGGGAACTTTTCTGATAGATTTCGAGAATGACATGCAAGGAGACTGGAACAAGTTTGGCATCATGCCGCTTTATAATGCGCTTCATGTGAACAGATGGAAGCAGCCGGAGATGGAACAGCAGGCAGGTGATTTCCTTAGGGAAAAATATGCAACACTTGATCCGGTACGGCAGTATGCGGCAGTCCGTGTTTGGAATGAATACTTAAACACGAGGGAGTACCGTGAGCGTGATGCAGCCAGTGAACAATGTGTGAACCGGGTGGGAGGATTGACGGCTGCGTTTCAGAGCCCGGTTTTTCAGAATAGAGACCAAGTATTGTTTGATGAAGATACCGGGAGGGCAAGGCGTTTTGAATTATCCGCAGACTTCTTTAAGCAAGTTTCGATGGAGGATACAAAGATTGAATTGTGGTATCCGGGAAGAGAAAATTCACAAACAGAATGTGCAGTTGTCTATGATTCTTTCTATCCGATGATTGCTTATTATGCAAACCGGCTGGCTGACTGGGGCTTGAAATTTTGTAAATGTAAGGTCTGTGGGAAAATTTTCTTGGCAGAAAGCCTTCGTTATGAAATCTGTAGTGAGAAATGCCGCAAGGCACAGGCACTCCAAAATAAACGTGAGTTTGATGCGAGAGCCAGAGAGAATAATTATGATTTGCTTTATAAAAATGAATGTCAGAGCTGGCGTAATAAGATCAAGCGGGCGGAGCGTACGGAAGGATTTCCTGCGGATAGGCTGCTGAAGATGCTGGAGGTGTTTGAGACATTTAAGAAAGTGGCGTTACAGAAGAAAAAGTTGATCAGGGAACATAAGATGCTGCCACAGGAATTTATGGACTGGCTGTATCAGCAGAGTAGTGTTATAATGGGATTGGTCGAAGATTCACAAAAACGGTAAACGTAATCCAATAATTTTTGGCGTTAGGCATATATGCAGATATTAGTGTTAGATAAATTTGCCGCCCTTGTATGAAACAAGGGTGCATATTGGTTGGGGCGTGGGGTGTCCCCAACAAGTGAAATGGACGCACCGGCAGGTGAGGGAGTGGTGTTCGAAATATCCCAAAAGGATATTCCGAACCATTGCTTGCAAAGTTTTATACCGAATTCGGTATAAACAGATCAGTTATAACAAGTTGTGGAAAATGCTGATTGATCGCGGATTGAAAAGAACTGATTTAATGAAGCATGAGTGCGTTGTATGCGGAAAGGATAATCTGGACAAGGATACTGTAGGGATAAACAAGAAGCTTCTGGGAACGGATATAACAAATTTTTATTGTATGGATTGTCTTGCGGATTATCTTGAATGCACAGTTGGTGAATTATTGGAGAAAATAGAGGAGTTCAAGGCAGGGGGCTGTAAACTCTTCACATAAGGAGTGGCTATGAAGCAGTATGTTTATGCGGATAATGCTGCAACCACACAAGTTGATAAGAATGCTGTTGACGCAATGATGCCGTATCTTTTGGATGAATACGGCAATGCGTCTCAGCCCTATGCTTTTTCCAGAGCAGCTAAAAAAGCATTGCAGGAGGCCAGGGAGATAATTGCTGCTTGTATTGGTGCATCTCCAGATGAAATCTTTTTCACTTCTGGAGGAACAGAAAGTGATAACTGGGCCATTAAAGGCATAGCCATGTCTGACGAGGGGAATCATACGATTATCACCTCGTCTTTTGAACATCATGCGGTTTTGCACTCATGTGCCGCAATGGAGAGACAAGGGTACAAGGTTGTATATTTAAAGCCTGAAAGAACAGGTGAGATTTCCTCAGATGTGTTGAAGGGGAAAATTGCGGAAGAGACAAGACTCGTTTCCATAATGTACGCAAATAATGAAATCGGCTCGATTCAACCTATAAAGGAATTATCCAATATAGCACATGAGAAAGGTGCTTTATTTCATACTGATGCGGTTCAGGCAGTGGGGCATGTGGACATAGATGTTTACAGCATGGGCATTGATATGCTTTCAGCATCTGCACATAAATTCAATGGTGTGAAAGGATGCGGATTTTTATATATGCGAAGAGGTTGTAAACTAATCCCTTATTCTGATGGCGGCGCACAGGAATCTGGAAGTCGTGCAGGAACCGAAAATATTCCGGGAATTGTAGCTATGGCTGCAGCTTTGAAAAATAACTGTGATCATCTTGAAGAAAACAGGAAGAAAATCATAGGATTAGAAAACGAGTTTATGGGTAAGTTGAAAGAAACAGGTATTCCATTTGTCCGTAATGGTGGATTACATACCTTACCAGGTCTAATTAGTCTATCTTTTCCAGGAACTGATGGAGAGGCAATATTGCATAGAATGGATTTGCTTGGAATTTGCATTTCAACAGGTTCTGCATGTAATAGCCAGGACACTGAGATATCTCATGTGCTGAAATCGATTGACTTGGATGAGGAATACGCAAAAGGAACGATACGTGTTTCATTGGGTAAGTACAATACATCGGAAGATGTAGAAAAGATAGTTCGAGGACTTAAAAAGATACTGGGGCAGCACATTTAAAATACAATTAAAATGCTACTTAACAAAAACAGTAGTAGGGAGACTTAATATGATTTACACCGAATCTCAGATGTTGCAAAAACTGAATCAATTTATAATTTCTTTCGAGGACGAGATCGTTGAATTTAAAACGGCAGAATCCAGTTTCTCTTTCAATGAATTGGGAGAATATTTCTCTGCTCTGAGCAATGAAGCTAACCTGCGAGGAAAGCAGGAGGGCTGGCTGTTCTTCGGCATCACAAACGATAAGGTAATTAAGGGCACAGTTTACCGTAAAGATGGTGGTTTGCAGGGACTGAAAAAGGATATTGCCAGCCATACAAATGACCGACTGACATTCTACGACATTTATGAATTAGAAGTGGATAAGAAACGTATAGTAGCTTTTCAGATTCCCCCGGCAATCCGTGGAATCCCTACGTCATGGAATGGGGCGGCGTGGTCCAGGGAGCATGAGTCTCTGGCACCGTTGTCTCTAAATAAGCTGGATTTGATACGGAGTCAGATAGGAACAGATTGGTCAAAGGAGATTGTAAATGGCGCAACTTTGCAGGATCTGGATGAAGAAGCCATCAGGAAGGCGCGCAGTCTTTTTGCGCAAAAGCAGGACTATGAAGGAGATCGGGAGCGTATTTTGTATAAATACACCGATATTGAGGTTTTAAATAAAGCCGGTTTACTCATTAAGGGGCAAGTTACAAGAACAGCCTTAATCCTTCTGGGTAAAAAGGAAGCAGGATATTTTTTTGATGGTTTTGTGCCGAGAATTACATGGACACTGTATAATGGCGACGGTTTGCCGAAAGCCTATGAGCATTTTGATATGCCTTTGTTGTTAGCAGTTGATAAAGTATATGCCAAGATTCGGAACGAGAAATATCAGTATATTTTAGGGCAACAGACTCTTTTCCCGGAAGAAGTGTTTACCTATGATGCAAAAGTGATCAAGGAGTTGTTGAACAACTGTATTGTCCATTCTGACTATAGGCTTCGTGGTAAGATCAACGTAGAGGAATTTGAGGACAGACTTGTTTTTATCAATGAGGGCTCGTTTATTCCAGAAACGATAGAAGCAGCGCTTACAAACGGCTATAAGGCGCCTTATTATCGGAATTCATTTCTCGGAACAGCAATGGTCAACTTGTATATGATTGATACAAATTCTATGGGAATACAAAGGATTTACAATATTCAAAGAGAGAAATGCTTCCCGCTGCCAACATATGATTTGGAGCAGCCAAACCGAGTAAGTGTGACCATCTATGGAAAGGTGTTGAATGAAAACTATTCACAGCTTTTATATACAAATGACACTTTAGATCTGATGACCGTGTTCTTACTGGATAAAATTCAGAAACGAGAACCTATATCCAAGGTGGATTTTTTGGAATTAAAGAAGCAGGGACTGTCAGAAGGGCGATATCCTAATATCTATGTCTCATATAAAGTAGCTGATATGGTGGATCAGAAAAAGGAGTATGTGAAAGCCGCCGGACTGACAGACGAGATATGTATGCAGCTGATTAAAGGTTATTTGGAAAAATTTGGGGAGTCTAAGGCATCGGAGATAACAGAGGCAGTTGAAGATGCGCTTCCGGGTCAGCTTAGTAAGATGCAGAAAAGCCGTAAGGTTTCCAATATTTTACAGAAGATGAAGAAAAATGGAATGGCTGATACGAAAGGAAAAGGAGCAGGGGCATTATGGTTTATTCTTTATAATTGACTAATTAATTGACTAAATAATTGACTATTGATTAGTTGTTTAGTCAATTCGAGTGCTTTGATTTTACGGGGAAATGGGTTGCGAATATGGTGTATTGCAAAAGGCATTGTTTGCACAATATTTTTTGACAAGATTAATAGTGTGGTGGTAGATAAAGTGGTAGATAAATCAAGAGCAAGAGTGATTGAAGTAAGTATCTGCATTTGCTATCTTTTGGAAGTTGACAATTTGGAACTTACAAGTGCAAAAAAACAGATTTTCCAATGGAAGAACTGAAAAAGGTGTTGCCTGACATAGAGGAACTGAAAAAAAGTTGTAAAATGAAGAAAAATAGAATCATTATGAAAGAAAGATAAGCGCCTATGAACATAGAAGCATATAATCTTGATTCTCTTCGGAAATTAGTGCGGGACTTGCAGAAAGAGAATCGAAAGCTGAAAAATCAGCTCGATAAAGCCAATATAGCCTACGACTCTGAAAGCATATTTGATGAGAGGATAGAAAGTGCTGTTGAGTATGACCCGGATCAGGGAGAGCGGATTATCGGCAAATATATTACGGAAGAACTGGCAAAAAAGTTCTTTGCAATGTTTTGGGGCAGGACAGATGTATATGCGAAGAGAGGTAAAAACGGTGGATATTTTCCGCAGTGTAACCACCGCTGGAATGACCGAATTTGTCCGAAACAGCGTGGGGAGAAGATAGCCTGCGAAAATTGTGAGCATACAGAGTGGACGGCCCTGACGCCAAAGAAAATAATGGAGCATCTTCTTGGGTTTAAAGAGGATGGCACAGATGTGATAGGCGTATATCCTTTGCTGCCGGAGGGAACATGCCGTTTTCTTGTCTTTGATTTTGATAACCACGAAAAAGGCTGCAGATGAGGTGTGGCACGAGGAAGTGGATGCGCTCAGGTTAATCTGTCAGAGCAATGGCATTGTGCCATTGGTGGAAAGGTCAAGATCCGGAAGAGGTGCACACCTGTGGATATTCTTTCAGAAGCCCATACCGGCATCTCTTGCGAGAAATTTTGGTTTCCTTTTGCTGGACAAGGGTTCGGCATCGATTAATCTGAAATCCTTTCATTACTATGACCGTATGTATCCGTCTCAGGATACAGCGGGTAGCATCGGGAACCTGATAGCACTGCCTCTTCAGGGAAGGGCGCTAAAAAGTGGAAACAGCGCCTTTGTTGACGAGAATTGGAATGCTTATCCGGATCAATGGGATATTCTCTTAAATCATACACCAAAATTTTCTGTAGAAGATATCGAAAAATACATAGTCAGATGGCGGGCAGAGTTGGCAGATGGGCAGCAGTCAGGGGCAGCAGGAGGAGTACAAGACAGACCGAAGCCGTGGAAGAAAAAAGAAGGGTTTTCTAAGTCAGATGTAGTGGGCAAGGTGCACATGGTTCTGGGGGATGGCATCTATGTGGATACCCTCAATCTGATGCCAAGATTGCAAAACCAAATACGAAGTATGGCGGCATTTGACAATCCAGAATTTTATAAGAATAAGAGATTAGGGTATTCCAATTATTCTAATTTCAGTGCCGTTTATATGGGTAGAGATGTGGAAGGCTATATTTGTCTTCCACGGGGATTGCGGGAGAGTCTGATAGATCGCTGTGTCCAGGCGAGTATTGAATATGAGCTTGAGGATGCACGGGAGAAGGGCAGACCGCTTCGTGTATCCTTTAAGGGCGATTTGAGAATGCAGCAGAGTTTAGCGGCTGATAGGCTTCTTGCATACGATCACGGGGTACTCAGCGCAGCAACTGCGTTTGGGAAAACAGTTGTTTGCAGTTATCTGATTTCTGCAAGGAAAGTAAACACGCTTATTCTGCTTCACAATAAAGACTTGATAGGGCAGTGGGTGGAGGAATTATATCATTTTTTGGATATAGATGAGGAACCACCTATATATAAGACTAAGACAGGACGGGAAAAGCGAAGGGAGAGCGTTATTGGGATTTTGCATGGCGGGAAGGATACCCTAACCGGAATCATTGATGTGGCGATGGCAGGTTCCCTATATGGTAAGGGTAATTACCATGAGCTCATCAATTCTTATGGAATGGTTATTATGGATGAGTGCCACCACTGTGGTGCAAATACTTCTGTTCAGGTCATGCAGAAGGTGAATGCGCGATATATTTACGGCGTTTCTGCAACGGTAAAACGAGGAGATAATCTCGAACCGATTATTCAAATGCTGATAGGGCCGACCAGGCACAGCTATACGGCGAGAGAACGTGCAGAGGAACAGGGGATAGGCCACTTTGTTTATCCAAGATATACAAGGGTGGTTGATGCAAACGAGAGTAGTGATGACATTAACAAGGCTTATGCGCTGATCGGCTCCAGCCTCGTGAGAAACGATATGATTCTAGGCGATGTCAGAGATTGTGTGAAGGAGGGAAGAACTCCGGTTATTCTGACAAAATACAAGGAGCAGGCAAAGTACCTTTTTGATCGTCTTCAGGAAGCGGCGGAACATGTATTCCTTCTTTATGGAGATAACAGTGACAAAGAGAATGCTGAAATGCGCAGGAAAATGAATGAGGTTCCGGCAGACCAGAGCCTGATTCTGGTGGCCACAGGGCAGAAGATTGGGGAGGGGTTTAATTTTCCGAGACTTGACACACTGATGCTTGCCGCGCCGGTGTCATTTGAGGGCAGATTGGAGCAATATCTTGGAAGGATGAATCGGGACTACGAAAGAAAAACAGAAGTCATTGTTTATGATTATATCGATTCTCATATTCGATTTTTTGACAATATGTATGCCAAACGGCTGCGCACCTATAAGCGGGTAGGGTTTTCATTGATTTCAGAGAGAAAAGCTGCAAAGCAGACCGCAAACGCCATCTATGACTCGGGCAATTATGGCGATGTCTTTGAACGTGATTTGGTAGAGGCGGAAAAGAGTATTGTCGTTTCCAGCCCGGAGCTTGTCAGGGACAAGGTAGACCGGTTTCTTTATCTCGTGAAAGCCAGACAGGAGGCAGGATGTGAGGTTACTGTCATCACGTTGGAGGCTGAAACCTCACGCTATGGCAACAGTTTGTTTACCGGTGATATGATTCGGGACATGCAGAAAGAAGGAATCAATGTAGTGATAAGAGATGAGGTCATAGAGCATTTCGCGGTGATTGATGATATGCTTGTATGGCATGGAGGGATGAACCTGCTGGGCAAGGAGGATGCATGGGATAACTTAATGAGGATTGAATCCGTGCAGGTTGCTGCGGAATTGTTGGCGATAGCGTTTGGAATTCCCCAAACACCCTAAACAAAAGATTTGACGTTTTTGGGTGTTGGGGAAATCAATTGAGTCACACAGCATTGTCGGCTGATTTCCTATTTGTTCAAAGTACCTTATCACCGTAAACATCAGTGTTTGCGGGCTTTTTGCAGGCAAAAATTCTTGGGCGGAAAATAATACGCATGGCTGAAAAAAGAAAGCATGTGGGCAGAATATGGATCTTTGGCAGCACCATCCCCATGTCGGTGCGGGTAGCTAAGCTAAGAAAAGTGCGGAAGAATCGCTTCACCCGCCGAGTCTTATCCGTTCGGTCAGTGATGTTTTGGTCAGCATCCGATAGGAAAGCTCCGCAGTTATGCCGCCGGCAGCGAACAGAAAAAGCAAGATTCCTATGGCCGGAAGTGAAATCAGAGCAATATCCACTCCGAATGTCTGTGTCAGCATTGCATTGGACAAAACGGAACCGACAACGAAAGAGACAAGTCCGAATACACCGCCTACGCTGTTTTCGTACAGAAGCATCTTGCGTAGCTGGGCGCGGGTCATGCCGACTGTTTCCAGCATAGCGAATTCCCGCCGCCGCAGTACCATGGAAGTCAGTGCGCTGTTTACCATGTTCAAAAGACCAATCAGAAATATGATTCCGCAAAGGCTGTATCCGGTCAGGCGAAGCGCTGCCAGCCGTACTCGCAGATCAGCAAGCCTATTCAGCTTTCCGGATATCCGGTAGAGGTATGATGTGTCGTTAAAGTCTATGCCTCTTCCGGTGGCATACTCCTGCACTTCTTCCCGAAGTGTTTCTCCCATCCCCTCCTTAGCGTTGGCGAGAATAGTAAATACCGGTGCGTCATGAAATTCTTTTTCAAAGACGCTCATAGGAAGCAAAAACAGCGCTTCGTATGAACCGATATACTGACACGAACATATTTCGGCCAGCGCCGTATGAATACCATATGGGAGTTTTGCTCCGATCACTTCATAGTTTATTTTCAAAGTGTCTGAGGACAACACATCCCCGGTATAAAAATAGGTGGGATCGAAAGACTGTCCATAATCAGCTGTGGAAATGCACAAAACATGACGGCTATCATACAGTTCCTCTTCATTATAGAAAATGGATTTCCCATCTTCCCCGGATACAATAAGATACTGACAAAGCTCGTCGGGAATCCCAAGAACAACTGAGTTTATCAGGCCGCTGTCAAGGCTGTCCTGATACTCCTTAAGCACAAATTCATTTTTCTGCTGTGCCAGATACGCTCGTATCTTTTCTTCCAGCAATGGCATTATTTTTGCACTGATACGTTCAAAACGCAGAAGATACATTTCTTCCACAGCGTCAGATAATGCAAAATGCTCAATGACATCAGGCTCTATGGCAGCACGAAAAGAAGGGCTTTCAAACGATGGCGGAACGGAACTTATGGCACCGGAGTTTTCCAGCTGATATTCCAGCGAGAGGTCAATGTCAAATCTTCCGAGTCTGTTTATTGTGCTCCCGATAAAACCGTCCACAAGGCCTCCGACAATCACAAAGAGCAGTATGGATACCATGGCGGAGAGAGACGTGATCAGCATCCGCCCGCGGCTTCTGCGGATACCTGCCAGTGCCAGACTGCGGGGAGAGATAGGAATTTCCCGGCGTCTATCCTTTTTATTATAATCTTCCTCTGATTCTGCGGACACTGCCTGAATCGGCGTCATCTTTTTGATTCGCTTCAGCGGACGTAATGCTGAGAAGAACAGAGTAAACGATGTCAACCCAGCGCTTATCCATACAATCCACGGGCTGAACCGATAGGGCAGAGTATTTCCGCTCAGGCTCATAAAAATAGGAGAAAGCAATCTGAAACCGATCAAGTATCCCAGCAAAAGACCTATGGGAAGCGCCGCACACCCAATGAGAATAATCTGTACATAGGTCAGGCGCTTCATCTGCCGGTATGTTGTGCCGATTACCTGCAATAGCCCGAATGTGCGCATATCCTGCGTCAGTGAAATAGAAAAAATATTATAAATCAGTAAAAAGGCAGCAAAGAAAATTACCGCAACAACAAAAAGAATCAACAGAACATTGACTGGCTGGAAGAACGCACCGAGATCAGCGGCAGCATACGCGTAATTGATCTGTGAGTCAACGTACATGCCCGGAAGTTCCCATTCTCCGAGCCGCTCTGTCACTGCTTCAAGCCGTCTGTCAATTCCGAAACCGCTGTGAAATGTAATCATCACTTGGGCGTCAATGCCAATCTCCTGAACGCTGTTTTCATCGTACAGCGTGACCGCCGAGATCGGCCTATCCGCGTCACAGTCATAAAAACCCGATACCGTATAGACTCTATCCATTGTTTTGCCATTTGAGCAGTCATATGTAAGCCGAACATAATCTCCCACAGAAATAGCTGAAAATGTTTCCTCATACAACATGATTTCATCCTGAGATTGCGGGAACTGACCCTTGGTGGGTGTCATGAACAGGTGCGAAAGGCTTTTCTCACTGTCGGTAAATGCAATATCCATTTCCTGATGCCCGCTGCCCGTATACACGGAATCTGCAGAAACCGCGCTGCGCATACCTAAGAGAAATGCTTCCGAAACCTCAGGCGCGCTTTTGATTTCACGGCATAGCGTTTCTGCGGAGATGGAATAGCCTATGGCGGTAACCGATGCATGAAAATCCGATCCGGCCGCCAACATTCTTGAAAGCTGGGTGGAATCCAGAATGCAGTAGGAAATGCTGATCACAGTCATATAAAGAATCGAGGTGAGCACCGCTGCCACTGCGGCAAATACAGTGCGAAGCCGGTGAGATTGTATTTGTAAGCATGCCAGTCTGAAAATCATAGTCTGCCCTCCACGCTGTCGGACACAATGCGGCCATCCTCGATACGGATTCTTCGGGAAGTCATTTGCGCCAGCTCCTCATTGTGGGTAATCATGATGATGGTTTGACAAAATGCGCGGTTCAGCTTCTCCAGAAGGAGCATGACTTCTAAGCTTGTCTTGCTGTCAAGATTCCCGGTTGGTTCGTCCGCAAGAACGATATGCGGCTTTGTGGCCAGTGCCCGCGCGATAGCGACGCGCTGCTGCTGACCGCCGGAGAGCTGCGAGGGCATGGAATACCGCTTTTCGTAAATGCCCAGAGTCGAAAGAAGATGCTCTATTTCCTCCCGGTGGGCTTTCAGCTTGTCAAGTCCCAGAGGCAGCGTGATATTTTCCCAGATGTTCAGCCCGGGAATCAGGTTATAACTCTGAAATACAAATCCGATATACCGCCGCCGAAAAACCGTGAGCGGGTCGGGTGCAAGTGAATAGAGGTCTGTGCCGTCGATTGTCACGGTTCCTTCGGTGGGCCGGTCAATACCGCCCAACAGATGCAGCAAGGTACTCTTGCCGCTGCCGCTGGAACCGATCACAGAAACAAAGGCGCCGCGTTCCACGGACAGAGTTACCTTGTCCAGAGCGCACAGTGCAGTTTCCCCATTTTTGTACACCTTGGTCAGTTGATTCGCTTGTATAAGCATGCTTTGTACTCCTTCTATCTGTTTTAAGGCTGTTTTATGCTTGCAATACTCGTGAGTATATGATATCAAACGAATCTTTCTGAGCCGTAACGAAATCTTTCCATTTTGAAATATTCTGCTGCGCGATTTGTTCAGAGTATTGACATAGGTCCAAGATAAAAAACGCAGATTCTGCAACAGACTTGTGGAGGTTATTTGGAGGCGCGTCCTTGCTCTGCAGGCAGAAAAATGCTGAAGCAGCACCCTATATCCTCGCGGTTCTGGCAGCATACCCATCCTCCTTGCGCCCAAACGATCATCCGGCAGAGTGTGAGGCCGATTCCGACGCCGGAGGGATTTCGATTTGTCTTTCCACGGTAAAAGCGTTTCCAGATTTCCGATAATTCTTCCTCCGGGATGCCGGGGCCTTCGTCAAGGATATCCAGCCTGACATAGGTCTCATACCGATGGGCCGCAACTGTGATCTTCGAGTTTTCCGGCGCGTATTTTACTCCGTTATCGAGAATGGTTCCCACTGCCTCAGCAGTCCAGCGCAGATCAAATAAGGCAGTCAGCCCCTCTGGGATTTCCGCGGAAAACACAATGCTTTTCTTCTCCGCTGCGGGTACGACGGCTGACAGCGCTTGTGCCGTTAAAGTCTCTACCGATTCCATAGCAGGATGCACATTCTCCTCAATCAGTCCGCCCTCACACCGAGAGAGCTTCACCAGTGCGTCGAGAAGAAACTGCAGTTTCTCGGTCTGTTGGCCGATAGCCTCAGCTTCCGCAGACGGCGGCAGCATTTCAGCATACATCGAAACAGCTGTCAACGGCGTCTTACATTGGTGTGCGATGTCTGAAACCAGTGCGGCGAGATTGCGATAGCTCTCTGTGACGCGTCTGTCCCGCGTTTCCTCCTGACTCCGCTTAAGTCTAAGCTGTCGGGCAATCGGTGCGATTTCACTCTCATCAACTGCAAAAGGATCGCTGTTCTCAAGTGCCCGCTGCACATCCCTTAACAGTCTCCGTCTACGCATTTTCTCATACAGCGCAAAGCATACGGCGAGAATACCTAAAAATACCCCATACAAAACAGTCGTCCAAATACTGCCTACATAAAGACAGTCCACAAGGCAGAATACCGCTGTCAGAAAGAGCCAAATTCCAGCAAAAATGAAAGTCATTCCCTATCACCTACCCACATGTATCCAAGCCCGTAAATGGTACTGATACTTTTTTCGCCCAACTTCCCGCGCAGACGGCTGACTGCAATGTTCAACGCGTTTTCATTCAGTTCCTCTCCACCCTCCCAAAGGGCATCCGTCAGAGCCGCGCGCGAGAGCACTTTGCCCGAGTTTTTCACAAGCACCGCCAGCAGCTTGCATTCCGTAGAGCCGAGACATACTCTGGCACCGTCTACATAGAAATCCAGCGACGCGAAATCAAACCGATACCGCCTATCAACATACAGATCGCTCCGCTTTTCCGCGCGTTCCAGCAAAGCGGCGATACGCTCCCTAAGTACCATCAAAGAAAACGGCTTTTTCACATAATCGCAGGCTCCGGCACGAAACGCCGCCACCTCGTCAATCTCTGAATCACGCACTGTAAGAAAAATCACGGGTATAGGTATTTTTTTCATGAGTTCCCGGCAAAAATCGATTCCGTTTCCGTCCGGCAGATTACAGTCGAGCAGCAGCAGATCATATCTTTCTGCATCCAAGCGCTGTCTGGCAGACGTAAGATTTTCCGCACCAACCGTATCCAGCGTATCCGAAGAAAGAGATTGGCACAAACCTGTGCGGATAGCATCATCGTCCTCGATAATCAGCATTCTTTTCATAAACAAATTCTCCTTGTGCTTGGCATCAACTATACTCTGCCCATATTTCCACGCCCCATTTGACACTTGCTTGTTTCACCGTCATATGGTCCATCTTGCACCTTTGACACAACCATATTATATTTCGCTTTCTCAAAACATACAAGGTTCTGTCGGAGGGAAGCCGGATTTTTTGTCGTTCTCGTCAAGGTCGTATACCTTCCGATACTTGGGGAGCCATTTTCCTTTTTCGCCTGCCTGCATGGTAAGCAGGATATGGGCGTAGCTGTTGCAAATGCCCGGTTTACCGGACGCTGGCTTTGTGCGGTGGACGGCAAAGTTGGCTATCTGATTGTGATTTTACAAAGTGGGCATGGTAAGAGTGCATCCTCCCGGATAGGAATCCGTCTGGTGGTGGATCAGAAAACCGCAGTCAGTTTTTAGAGATGTTTATATCGTGCATTTATGCCAATGGTATTTTCCGAAGAAAGATAAAAGGAAATAAAACAATATACGTGATGATCTTGTTCTCGGTTTTTGGAACTGCCCTTTTAATATTGCGAGGGTATGTATTTACATGGATTCCTGATTTTGTGCCAGCAGTGTTCGTTTTTACATTGTATGCCATTACCATATGCCAAACAAAATGGTGGACGGCTGTGGCTTGGGGGGGTGGATTCTATGGGGTAAGGGATCTGATTTGAATGATGAAGTACTGTATAGCAATGGCCTTGTCTGTCTGTTGGTATTGGCAATTAACCTACTATTTCTCCTTTTTGAACAATATGTATCGAAATATCTTATCATTAAAGCATGATATGAATAACCATATGCAACTAGGGCGACTATTTTTGTTGACTTAAATTCGGATTAGCCGTCTATCGTACCTTTATGTAAATGTATCTTAGCAGATTTATACGAAATTGTTAAATTGGGCGGAGCGCGGGTTCCGGGCAGTCAAAATTTGGGATTTTTTAAAAAAAGATAAAAATAGGTATTGCTTTTTTCCCCGGAACACAGTATAATACAAAAGTGCTACGGGGTGTGGCTCAGCTTGGTTAGAGCGCCGTCTTAGGGAGGCGGAGGTCGCGAGTTCGAATCCCGCCACTCCGATACAGCAAAGAACGTCAAATCGTGCATGTACAGCGATTTGACGTTCTTTTGTTTTTGATTCCAAAATTAGGATCGATTGTAAAAATCAGGCTCAGCGGAGGGACAGAAGTCGTAAAATGCTTCAGGAAGAAAGTGGAATGGCTGAAGGATGGAATCAGAGAAAAGCGGATTCTGAAAAGATCAGGTTTACAAAGGATAATGTTTGAAAAACCTTAGGGATTTGGTATAATGAACATATGTCTGAACATGGGACAGAAGGACAGAGGAAGCCGTTTGCCTAATAAGAGAAATGAGAGGAATGGGAAGAGGAGCGATGGCCAGAGAATATAGGGAAGCGCCCAGTGGAGCGCGGTTCGGGAAGCCGGATTCTGCAAAAGGACAACAAGGAAAAAGAGAACAAGGAAATTTCCGAAGGATGAAAGAAGAAACAAGGGGAGGTCACGGCCCCAAAGCATACCAGCAGGGGGAAGGGAGCCGTACCCAAAGAACATACCAGCAGGGGGAAGGGAGCCGTACCCAAAGAACATACCAGCAGGGGGAAGGGAGCCGCAGCTCCAAAGCATACCAGCAGGCCGAAGGGAGCCGCGGCCCCAAAGAATACCAGCAATCTGGAGGAAGCCGCGGCTCTGAGGCACGGGAAGGGGTCAGAGGGCGAAGTTCCGGAGGGCCGAAGCAGGGAGAGGGGGCCAAGGAGAAGAAGCATAAGCTCTGTCCGGTCTCTGCAAAATGCGGCGGCTGTAGATGGATCAACATTGGCTACAAGGAACAGCTGGAGGCAAAGGCCACCCGCTTCCGGAGGCAGATGGAGCCTTACTGCAAGCCGGAGCCCTTGATCGCCATGGAGGAGCCGACTCATTACCGAAACAAGGTTCATGCGGTTTTTGGGATAGATAGGAAGCATAATATCATATCCGGCATTTATGAAGAGAAGAGTCACCGCATCGTTCCCGTGGACAGCTGTCTGATCGAGAACCAGAAGGCGGACGAAATCATTCTATCCATACGGGGGCTGCTGAAATCCTTCAAGATCCGTCCCTATAATGAGGATACGGGATATGGGCTGTTTCGCCATGTTCTGGTGCGGGTGGGCCATGTCACGGGCGAGATCATGGTGGTGCTGGTGCTGAGCTCTCCGGTGATGCCCTCTAAGAATAATTTTGTCAAAGCGCTGCGGCAGCTCCATCCGGAGATTACTACCATCGTGGTAAATGTGAATTATCGGGATACCAGCATGGTTCTGGGAGATAAGGAGCAGGTGATCTATGGGAAGGGCTATATAGAGGACGAACTGTGTGGGATGACTTTCCGGATATCGCCCAAATCCTTCTATCAGGTGAATTCTGTCCAGACGGAAAAGCTGTATGCGAAGGCCATGGAATATGCAGAAATCACGGGGAAGGAAACGGTGCTGGACGCTTATTGCGGCACGGGGACTATCGGACTGATCGCCGCCAAAAAGGCAAAAGAAGTGATTGGGGTGGAGCTGAATAAGGACGCAGTGAAGGATGCGATCAGCAATGCCAGACGCAACGGTATCGAGAATATAAGCTTCTATCATAACGATGCGGGGAGATTTCTGCTGGAGATGTCAGAGCAGTCTGCAGAGCTGGACGTATTGTTTATGGATCCGCCCAGAAGCGGCAGCGATCAGGCTTTTCTGGATGCGGTGGCGAGAATCAGGCCAAGGAGGGTGGTGTATATCTCCTGCAATCCGGAGACTCTGGTGCGGGATTTGGACATTCTAGGCAAAAAGGGCTATAGGGTGGATAAATGCGTTGCGGTGGATATGTTTCCCTACACGGAGTCTCTGGAGGCCGTCGTTGCCCTGAGCAGGAAGCCGGAAAGTAGCAGAAGGTAGGCGGGTCGGCGCTGCAGGAAGCCGGAAGGCCGCAGAAGGTAGGCAGGCCGCCGCTGCAGGAAACCGGAGGGCTGCAGAAGATAAATGGCGCACACTCCTTGTACGGAGGAGAACAGATCGGCGTTAAACCGCAGGAAGCAGGAACCTCTGTCTATGCCGAGAAGGAATAAACGGCGGCAAGGGGCAAAAACTTAAGGGGGCCGTAAAAAGAAAGGTTAGATTATGTATATATCTTTAGAGGGATTATGGCAGGTAAGGCTGGATGACGGCACTGAGGGAACCATGCTGCTGCCGGGAACATTGGACGAGAACGGTTTGGGGCATAGGGATCTGGGGGCAAAGGCCTGGCATCCGGATCAAGAGCTGGGCAATGCCGGGAAAGAATTCAAAGAGGACGCGCCCATCGCCACCCGCTTCACCAGAAAACATACCTTTGAGGGGGAGGCAAGACTGACCAGACAGTTCAAGCTCTCGCTTCCTGAGGGCAAGAGGGTGTTTCTGGAGGCGGAGCGTGCAAGGGTTCTCCGGCTTTTAATTGACGGAAGGGAGGTCCCGGCCTGGCGGCCCGGCAGCATCAGCACTCCCTATGTGTTTGAAGTAACCGGTCTGCTGGAGGGAGAGCATGAGGTGGAGCTGGTTTCCGACAACAGCTATCCGGGACTGCCTCATGACGCCATCGTGTACTCTTCTGCGGCCACAGACGAGACTCAGACCAACTGGAACGGCGTTCTGGGCTATCTGCGGCTTCGAGTGGAGGAGAGGGCGTTTCTCTCCGGGGTATCGGTATATCCTGAGGCGGGGAAGCTGCAGGTGAGGGTCAGGATCGCTTCCGGAGAGCCTTGGAAGGGGCGCGTGGCGCTGGAATCGGAGGCTCTCAGGGAAAAGATCACAAGGCAGGTGGAGATAGTGCCCCGAAGCGCCGGAAATGGGGATCGGACTGTGGGGGCAGGGCGTTTAAGAGATGGGGAGGAGCAAGAGATAGTCTTTGAGGACCTGCCTCTGGCGGAAGGAGTGAGACTCTGGGACGAGGAGGAAGGAAACCTCTACAAAATGAAGGCCATAATCTGTGCGAGGGGTTCACAAGATATAGGGACGGAAGAAGATGGGAGAGAAGGATGTTGGGTAAACTGTGATGAAAAGACAATCATCTTCGGCATCCGTAGCTTCGGTGATGATGGCAGCGGGAGACTGGCGCTGAATGGCCGCAGGATTTTTCTGCGCAGCGAGGCAAACTGCGGGGAGTTTCCGGAGACGGGGCATCCGCCTATGAGCATGGAGGAGTGGGAGGAGATCCTGCTGCGCTACCGTTCCTATGGGGTCAACTGTGTGCGCTTCCATTCCCATTGCCCCCCGGAGGCAGCCTTTGAGGCGGCAGACAAGCTGGGCATGCTGATGCAGCCTGAGCTTTCCCATTGGAACCCCAGAGACGCCTTTGAGTCTCAGGAAAGCTATGATTATTATAGGACGGAGCTTGCGGAGATTCTTAGGATGCTTGCGAACCATCCCTCCTTTGTGATGCTGACCTTCGGGAACGAGCTTCACGCGGGGGAGCTGGGCCATGAAAGGATGGATCGGCTGCTGGAGCTGGCCCATTCGCTGGACGGCACAAGACTCTTTGCCAACGGCTCCAACGTGCATTACGGATGGGCGGGATGCGATGCCAAAAGCGACTTCTACACGGCCACGGGCTGTCGTGAGGCGGATATCCGGGGAACCTTCGCCGGGATGAAGGGATATATCAATCAGGATTATCCCGGCGCGGGGAGGAATTTTGACCAAAGCATGGAGATCATTCGGAGGGAGTTCGGGAAGCCGGTATTCAGCTTCGAGGTGGGGCAGTTCGAGGTGCTGCCGGATTTCAGTGAGCTGGATATGTTCCGGGGGATATCGGATCCGGCCAATCTCAGGCTGATCCAGAAGAAGGTGAAGGAGCGGGGACTGGAGGAAAAGTGGCCCCGGTATGTGGAGGCTACGGGCGAGCTGGCTTTGCTGGGCTACCGCGAGGAAGTGGAAGCAGCCATGCGGACCAGAGAGCTATCCGGGATTTCCCTGCTGGGGCTGCAGGATTTTCCCGGACAGGGGACGGCTCTGGTTGGCATGATGAACTCCCATCTGGAGCCCAAGCCCTATGCCTTCGCAAAACCGGAGCGCTTCCGGGCGTTTTTCCGGGACAGCCTGCCGCTGTTGCTGCTGGAAAAGTACACCTATGAGACGGGGGAGGTTCTCCGGGCGGAAGTGCTGGCGGCAAACTTCGGCAAAGAGGACGTAGAGGGGGAAGTCAGGTATTGGCTGCGGACAGTATCCCGAGGATGTTCCATAGGCCAGAGAGTGTGTGCCGCGGGGGATATGGAGCAGGAAAAAACGGACGGGCTGCCTCAGGGAGCATGCGGGGGGCCGGAGGAAGCGCGGAGGAGAAACGGCACTGTGGTAAAGGAGGGCTCTTTGGGCCGGGCCGTCTGTCCCAGAGGCAGACATAGCTTGGCGGGAAGTCTGGAGATTTCTCTGGACTTTGCAGAACGCCCGGAGGAGCTTTTGCTGACGGTGCAGATAGGGAAACTGGAGAATTCCTATCCAATTTGGGTATATCCGCCCCTGAAGCCTCTGTGTCCGGAGGGGATCTATGAAACGGAATGTCTGGACGAGAAAGCCAGAGAGATTCTGGCTCAGGGCGGAAAAGTGTATTTGACGCCGAGATCGGACAAGGAGCATCTGCCCCAGTCCATTCAGGCACAGTTTACCACGGATTTCTGGTCGGTGGGAACCTTTTCTGATCAGGAGGGCGGCATGGGGCAGCTGATCGATGCAGCCCATCCCATTTTCGGCGGATTTCCCACCCAGAGCCATACGAACTGGCAATGGTGGGCCATGGCTACCCAGAGGGCGGTGATTTTGCCCCGGCCCATGGAGTGCATAATCGCGGAGATGGACAGCTATGCATATCTGCGTCCCATGGCCCAGCTGGTGGAGTTTCGCTGCGGCGGGGGAAAGGTGCTTCTGTCCTCCATGGGACTGCAGAACCTCCAGCAGTATCCTGAGGCCAGAGCGCTTTTGGCCTCCGTCTATGCATATCTGGCTTCGGAGGAGTTTGCGCCCAAGCAGGAGCTGGAGCCGGAGGAGGCGGCAGCGTTGGTGAAAGGATGAGAACAAAACAGAGGATGAAAAGGATATTGCTGATAGCCACCGGAGGGACCATAGCCTCCGGATATACCAAGGAAGGGCTGACGCCCCAGATTGAGGCAGGGGATCTGCTGCGCTATGTGGAGGAATACAAAGATTTCTGTGCCGTGGATGTGCTGCAGGCCTTCAGTCTGGACAGCACGAATCTCTATGGAAGGCATTGGCTGGAGCTGGCGGGCCTTGTGGAGAAATATTTTTCGGATTATGACGGATTTGTCATTTGCCATGGCACAGATACCATGGCTTTCACGGCGGCCGCACTGTCTTATCTGGTGCAAAACAGTCCCAAGCCCATTGTGGTCACCGGAGCTCAGAAGCCCATAGACCTGCCGGTGACGGACGCCAGAACCAATCTGCTGGACAGCCTGCGATTTGCCTCTGAGGCCAAGGCCCATGGAGTCAGCATCGTGTTCGGGGGCAATGTGATAGCGGGCACCAGAGCAAAGAAGGAGCGTTCCAAGAGCTATAACGCCTTCTCCAGCATCAACTATCCCAATGTGGCGGTGATACGGGACGGCAGAGTGGTATTCTATATCGATGATAAGCCTTGTAAGGAGCAGGCACCTATTTTCTACCGCCGGCTGAATGATAGGCTTCTGCTGCTGAAGCTCATACCCGGCATGGACGGCGCGGTGCTGAACCGGCTGTTTCCATATTATGACGGTGTCATTATCGAGGCGTTCGGAGTGGGGGGATTGCCGGAATACGGGGAAACCCCGTTCTTTCAGGAGATACGTAGATGGACGGACGCAGGGAAGCCGGTGATGATGGCTACGCAGGTGACTCATGAGGGCAGCGATATGGAAGTTTATCAGGTGGGGAAGGTCATCAAGGAGAGGTTCCATATCATGGAGGCTTATGACATGACTCTGGAGGCCACGGTGACTAAGACTATGTGGGTGCTCGGCCAGACCAAAGAGCCGGGGGAGTTCCGCAGACTCTTTTACGGCACGGTGAACCATGATATTCTGTTTGGGGATATCATGGCATAAGCGGGCCCAAGCAAAGGGGGATCTGCGGCGAACCAATGGAAGAAACAGAGCGTGAGCTGCCCGAAATAACAGAGCGTGAGCTGCCCGAAATAACAGAGCGAGAGCTGCCCGAAATAACAGAGCGAGAACTGCCCGAAATCAAGGGGGCCGCCCTATGAAGGGATCCGAGTGCGGATCCTTCTTGGGGCGGCCCTTAGGCTTTATGGAGTCTTGCAGATGCCGTGCTTGGACAGATATTCGGTCCACAGCACATTGTACTTGCCCAGCAGATGGACTTCATCCCAGGTATAGTCGGGATTCAGGTTCCCCGTCTCGTCGGAGGTGACTTCGTTGATGTCCAGATAGAAGATGGTGTTTTGATCTGCCAGTTGGGCAATCCTATCGTTGCGTTCCCGTATGCCGGGGTTGTTGAATATGGGATCGGATTCCGACTTGCTCTGCCGGACATACATGATGCCGCACAAGAACAGATCGGCATCCGGCTGTAGCTCCCGCAGGCGGTTTACAGCTTCCTGATAGGCCTCCATGAAGGAGTCCACGGTTCCGGTTCCCATTTCGTTGATGCCGATTTCCAGATATATCTTGCCGAAAGAGCGTTCCTTCAGGGCCTCCTCCATGGTGGTTTCGGTGCCGTCGTCCAAAGTGATCTTGCGGGTAAACATGTTGTAGACGGTCATGCCGCTCTCCGCATAGTAGGTCATATTGTCCCAGCCGGAATACAGCTGGATGCCCACGGCCCGGGAGTCTCCTATGATCAGGGCATCGTCGAAATAGTCCTGAGTGACTTCGGTGAACTCGTACCGAAGGGGTTCCTGAGGATCAGGCAGAGCGGAACCTGACGAGGAGCCGGGCTGGTCCAAGGAGGAAGCGTCGTCGGGGGAATTTTTCTGGCCGGATTCATCCACTGTGGGGTAAATTCCCTCAGAGCCCGGAATCTCAGATCCGCCGCTTGGTTCTGCGCCGGCATTCTGGCCTCCGTCTGCCGGAAGACTGGGAACAGAAGCCGTGGGTAGGGCGTATGGGACATAGGAGGTACACGCCGCAGCCAGCAGGGGCAGCCCGGAACCCTTCCGGGGCTTGGTGTCCCAGGGATAGACCCGGTGGGAGAGTCCCTGCATCAGAACGGTCACGATGGGCTGTGAGATGCCGTCGGTGTGGTATTCTTGATAGACGCTTCCGGCGCTAACGGTGGATGCCACGCTGATAAACAGCATGCTGGCGATAACTGAAATCAATAGGATAGGTGTGCGCTTACGTCTCTTCATTTCGTGCCTCCCTGCCCGTTTCGGGCGTGAATCATATGATAAAGTAATCTGTCAAAATGTAAGCAATCCGTTAAAAATTTCCATATAGGAAGGGGTCGTGCAGTCCGTTCACGATCTGGTACACGCACACCCAGAATAGCAAAAACAGCAGGGCCTTGGCCCAGAGGCTGTTCCAATACTTTTTCCAGAGCCTGTCTGCCAGAGGGCAGGACACTGCCGCCGCTCCCAGAAAGAGAGGGAGGTAGCTTCGCCCGCGGTCTATCCAGTCCCTTGCGTTTACGGCGATGCCCTCTCCCCAAAAGGGAAAGAGGCGGGTAAAATAGGTTCCCAGCTCCTTGAGGTCGGTGATGGCGAAAATGATCCAGGTAAGGGGGATCAGGAACCATACGTAAAAGTGGGACAGCGCCCTATGCCTTTCCAGAAGCCTTCCCAGAAAGCATTTTTCCAGCACGATGAAAAAGCCCAGAATCAAGCCCCATAGAAGGAAGTTTGCGGTGGAGCCGTGCCAGATACCCGTTACCCCCCAGACAATCAGCAGATTGATGCAGGTGCGGGCGATTCCTCCGCGGTTTCCTCCCAGAGGGATGTAGAGATAATCCCGGAACCAATGGCCCAGTGAAATATGCCATCTTCGATAATACTCGCTGATGCTTCTGGCACCGTAAGGGTGATCGAAGTTTTTGGGAAGCTCGAAGCCAAGCATATAGGCCAGTCCTATGGCCATGAGGCTGTACCCCTGAAAATCGAACAGCAGCTGTACGGAAAAGGCCGCCATGCCCATCCATGCCAGAGGCGTGGAAATACTCTCGAAGCCGATGGTCTGAACATCGTGCCAGAGAATACCTATGGGGTCGGCCAGAAGGATCTTGAAGGAAAGTCCCGCAATGACAAGGGAAAGCCCCTGCTCCGTCTTCTTTACGCTGGTGGCCCTTCTGCGTATCTGGCCGGCCATGTCACTGAACTTTGCGATGGGCCCTGACAGAAGCTTGGGAAACATGGCGCCGAATACGCCCAGTTCCGTGAAGCTCTGAGGGGCCCTTTCTCTGCGCAGGTACACGTCTATGTCCAGAGACAGCATGGTGAAGGTATAAAAGCTGATACCGGGAGGCAGGGCGGGGGATGCGTATTTGAAGTAGCAGAGCGTCCCCAGATTATACAGCACCGCCGCCCCAAGCCATCCTCTGCGCCAGCCTGTGGCCTGCGGCCTGCCGGACATCATGAGAACCACCCAATAGTTCCACAGCAGGGAGCAGGTCAGCAAAAGAGTATTGACCCAGCCGTTGAACAGGTAGAACAATAGGCTGGAAACAAAGAGCAGCCTATTTCTGTGTCTTGCAGGGCAGAAATAATAGGCCAGAAGGAATATGGGGAGAAAGCGAAATAAAAAATTCAAATCTGATAGTTCCACGTAAAAAATCCCTCCTCATATTCGTCGTTCGTCAGCACGGATGAATCACCCTAGGAGCCCCAAAAAACATGACATATATGTCATGTTGCGCTCTTTTGTCTATGGCCGGTCTGGCGACGCAGCGCGTGCTTGGGGCGTATCAGTTGATATTTCCAGCATAGGAGGGCGTTTCATCAAACTAACATCCTTTTTGCATAGAAGATACATCTTTTTTCCATAAAAGTTGCATCATGACATAGGTGTCAAAATGATCATTTACATGACGGATTTTGTCTGATATAATACTGGCAGATAGACGGACGGGGACTGCCGCGGATCGTGGAGAGCGGCAAGGACGGGCAGAAAGGACTGTGGGCGGCAGCTGCAGAAAAGGGGCGGGAAGATATGCTAAAAAGGCCATGGAAGAAGAGAAAGGAAAATATTTGGGGGAAAGGTTCCCGGACATGGGCGCTGTGGGGGGCAATATTTTTATGCATTATGCTGCTGGGGGGCTGCGGCAGGCAGCAGGAGACGGGGCAGGTCAGGGTGGGATCTCTGAAAGGCCCTACCTCTTTGGGCCTGCTTTTTTTGATGGACAAGTCGGAGAAAGGCGAGACGAAAGATTCCTATGAGTTTAGGATGGCGGCGGGGGCGGACGAGCTGCTGGCGCTTATGGCGAAGGGGGAGCTTGACATAGCGCTGGTGCCTGCCAATGTGGCGGCGGCTTTTTGGCATAGGACGGATGGAGGCGTGTCCGTCATAGACGTCAATACGCTGGGGGTGCTGTACCTTGTGACGGGAGATGGGGAGGTAGAGTGCGTGGAGGATCTGAGAGGACGCACCATCTACCTTACCGGAAAGGGAACCACGCCGGAGGCCGCCCTGCGCTATATCCTGCATGAGAATGGATTTGCGGAGGAAGACTATGCGCTCGATTTTAAATCTGAAGCGGCGGAGGTGGCGGCGGTGCTTGCGGAGAAGCCGGAGGCGCTGGGGCTGCTTCCTCAGCCCTTTGCCACGGCGGCGCTGATGAAGAACAAGTCGCTTAGGGCCGCTCTGGACATGAACGAGGAATGGGAAAAGCTGTCTGGGGGCATGGGAGGCATGGTCACCGGAGTCACTATCGTCAGGAATGAGTTTCTGGAGGAGCATGAAGACGCGGTGAGGGAGTTCCTGCGGGAACATGAAGAGAGCGCGGCTGCCCTGAATAGGGATCCTGAGACCGGAGCGGCCCTTGCGGTGCAGGCCGGGATCGTGGCCGGGGAGGAGATCGCGCTGGAGGCCATTCCTCAGTGCAATGTCACCTGCATTCAGGGAAAGGAGCTGCAGGAGAAGCTTGAGGGCTATCTGAAAGTGCTTGCAGGCTTCGATCAGGAGCTGATAGGGGGAAGCCTGCCGGAGGAAGCATTCTATTATGTGGATCCTGCCGGAAATCGGACGCAGGAGTGAAAGAAGGGCGGAGCCGGATGCAGAAATGAAAGAGGAACAAGGCCGGACGCAGGAGCAAAAGCAGGGCGGAGCCGGATGAAAGTAAGGAAGCAGGATGCAGGAAAGAAGCCGGACGTAGCCGGATCAGGCATGGACGCAGGAACGAAAACTTGATGCAGCCGGAAGCAGGAATGAAGGCAGGATGAATCGGACGATGGGATGGAGACAGGGCTGGCCCGGCAGCGGAAGGCGTCGGCAAGGCGGGAATGGGGAGAAAATTCATGGGATAGGAACCCATGAGGGCAGAGAATCTGGGCGCAAGGGCTCCGGAAGCATGAGGCGGGGAAAGAGCGCTTTGGCCGGCTGGGCGGCAGGAGCCTTCTGGCTTGGCCTATGGGCCCTTCTGGCCGCCGCGGCGGACAATGATATTCTGCTGGCATCACCTATAGAGACGGGGCTTAGGCTGTTTGGGTTATTGGGGCAGGTAGAATTCTACAGAATTGTGGGGGGATCTTTGCTGCGCATTATGATAGGATTTGGGGCAGGTTTTTTTGCGGCCTTGGTTCTTGCGGCGGGGAGTTACCGTTTTTGGCTGCTGGAACAGCTCCTTGCCCCCGTGATGGAGTTGATGAAGACTGTCCCCATTGCATCTTTTGCGGTGATGCTCCTGATCTGGTGGGGATCCTCCGGGCTTACGGCTGCAGTGAGCCTGCTGGTGGTGCTGCCGAATGTCTATATCTGTACGCTGGAGGGGCTGCAGGCCATGGATATCCGGCTGCTGGAGATGGCGGCCGTGTTCCGCCTGCCCTTTTGGAGCCGTTTTTTCTACATTTATCGTCCGGCGGTGAAGCCGTTTTTGCTGGGGGGCCTGAAGAATTCGCTGGGCATGTGCTGGAAGGCCGGGGTGGCGGCGGAGCTTATCGGCATCCCTGCCCATTCCATAGGGGAAAAACTGTATTTGTCGAAGCTCTATCTGGACACGGCGGGGGTTTTTGCATGGACCGGGATCACGGTTCTGGCCAGCGTTCTTCTGGAAAAGCTGGTTCTGGGCCTTTTGGGGCTTTTCTTTAAATGGGAGCCGCGCTGCAAGAAGAAGGCCCAGGACAGCGGGGAGGCTTGTCTATGGGTGCAAAATATCCGAAAGGGGTACGACGGCAGGGCCGTTTTGGAGGATGTGAGCAGAGTATACGAGCCGGGAGAGACATATTTTCTAAACGGGCCTTCCGGCAGCGGGAAGACGACACTGCTTCGCATTCTGGCAGGGCTGACGGAGCCGGACAGCGGGATATGTCAGGCCCGAGGAACCTGCAGCATGGTGTTTCAGGAGGACAGACTCTGCGAGGAGTATAGCGCGGTGAGGAATGTGGAGCTGGTGACAGGGGACCGGAATAGGGCAAGGGAGGCTCTGGCCGGACTTCTGGAGGAGGATGCTCTGGAGAAGCCCTGCGGGCTGCTTAGCGGCGGCATGAAGCGCAGGGTGGCTCTTGTGAGGGCCATGGAGGCCGACTCCGCATATGTCTTTCTGGACGAGCCCTTCACGGGGATGGATCAGGGAACCCGCCGTCTGGCGGAGGCGTATGTGGCCGCAAGACAAAAGGGCCGCATTCTGATCATTGCCGCCCATGACAAGGCGGGATTTGAGAACGAATCATAGAAATAGTTAAAATTGTCTTAAAAATCGTCTTTCATGTCCAAAAACATTTGTGTTTTCGGATGCTATGTGTTATAATTTTGAGATGACTGTGTTTAGGCCTATAGAGAGAGGGGAAAAATGATCCTTGCCGCATGAAAAAAGGGATTTCATTGATTCAGGGACGATAGGACACAGATGATTGAAGGAGGAAACTTACGATGAGTTTACAAGTGGAGAAATTAGAAGGCAATATGGCGAAGCTGACGATTGAAGTGTCCCCGGAGAAGCTGGAGGAGGCCATTGAGAAGGCTTACCAGAAGAACAAGAACAAGATCAGCATCCCGGGCTTCCGCAAGGGCAAGGTGCCCCGCAAGATGATCGAGCAGATGTACGGCAAGGAGATTTTCTACGAGGATGCCGCTAATGAGCTGATCCCTGATGCCTACGAGGAGGCCTATGACCAGTGCGGCGAGGAGATCGTGTCCAGTCCTCAGATCGACGTGGTTCAGCTGGAGTCCGGCAAACCCTTCATTTTTACCGCGGAGGTGGCCCTGAAGCCTCAGGTGACGCTGGGCAAGTATAAGGGCGTGGAAGTGGGCAAGTTCGACGTTAATGTCACGGAGGAGGAAATCACCGCCGAGATCGATAGGGAGCGCGGAAAGAACGCAAGGACTGTGGACGTGGAAGACAGAACCGTTCAAGAGGGCGACATTGCAACCATCGACTTTGAGGGTTTTGTGGACGGAGTGGCCTTCGACGGCGGCAAGGGCACCGACTATCCTTTGACCATCGGTTCTCATGCATTTATCCCCGGTTTCGAGGAGGCGCTGGTAGGCGCGTCTATAGGCGTGGAGACAGAGGTGAACGTGACCTTCCCTGAGGATTATCAGGCGGAGGAGCTGGCCGGTAAGGCGGCTGTGTTCAAATGTACGGTGAAGAAGCTGCAGGAGAAGCAGCTGCCGGAGCTGGACGATGACTTCGTGGGAGATGTGTCCGAGGAGAGCGATACCGTAGAGGAATATAAGGAAGAGATCAGGAAGAGACTGGCAGAGAGGAAAGAGGCTTCCGCCAAGAGCGCCAAGGAGGATGCGGTCATTGACGCGCTGATCGCGGATGCCCAGATGGATATACCCGACGCTATGCTTGCGACCCAGCAGAGGCAGATGGTGCAGGATTATGCCCAGAGACTTCAGTATCAGGGTCTGAGCTTAGAGCAGTACATGCAGTACACCGGCGCTACGCAGGAGACGCTTCTTGAGCAGATGAAGCCTCAGGCGCTCCGTAGGATCCAGTCCAGACTGGTGCTGGAGGCCGTGGTGGCCGCAGAGGGAATAACGGCTTCCGAGGAGGAATTCGAGGAAGAGGTAAAGACCATGGCAGAGGTCTATCAGGAGACTCCCGAAAAGGCGAAGGAGCTTCTGGGGGAGACCGGCAAGAAGCAGGTGATGCAGGATCTGTGCATCAAGAAGGCTGTAGAGCTTGTGGTTGAGAATGCGGAGGAGAGGGACGCATAACTGCGTCCCTCTCCTCTGAAAGAATAGTGCAGGGCAGTTGAACCGCAGAACCAAAATAGGAGGAATAATGTTATGAGCTTAGTGCCTTATGTGGTGGAACAGACGAGCAGGGGCGAGAGATCCTATGATATCTACTCGAGACTGTTGAAGGACAGAATCATAATTTTGGGCGAAGAGGTAAATGATACCTCTGCCAGCATCGTGGTAGCGCAGCTTTTGTTTCTGGAGGCGGAGGACCCTGAGAAGGATATCCATCTCTACATCAACAGCCCCGGCGGCGTGATCACGGCGGGAATGGCGATCTACGACACCATGAATTTCATCAAGTGCGACGTGTCCACGGTATGCATCGGCATGGCGGCCAGCATGGGCTCCTTCCTGCTTGCCGGAGGCGCCAAGGGCAAGCGGTTTGCCCTGCCCAATGCGGAGATCATGATCCATCAGCCTGCGGGGGGAACGCAGGGGCAGGCCACGGAGATCGAGATTGCGGCGAAGCATATCCTGAGAACCAGAGAGAAGCTGAACCACATTCTGGCCGAGAACACGGGCAGAGACTATGAGACGATCTGCGCGGATACCGAGCGTGACAACTGGATGAGCGCTCAGGAGGCCATGGAGTACGGCATCATCGACAAGGTGTATACTTCCAGAAGCACCCAGAGCGAGAAATAGGCGAATAAATAGTAGGAGTGAAGTGATGGCAGGAAAATTGCTAGGAAACGATATCAGGTGTTCCTTTTGCAACAAGACCCAGAATCAGGTGCGCAAGCTGATTGCAGGACCTGCGGGAGTCTATATTTGCGATGACTGCATTGAGATATGTGCGGACATTCTGGAGGAAGAGCTGCAGGACGAGGAAGAGGAAGAAGCGGTTCGCCCCGACATCAACCTTTTAAAGCCCGTGGAAATCAAGAACTTTTTGGACGATTATGTTGTCGGGCAAGAAGAGGCCAAGAAGGTGCTGTCCGTTGCGGTCTATAATCATTACAAGAGGGTGATGGCGCCCAGAGATCTGGACGACGTGGAGCTGCAGAAGAGCAACATCATCATGGTGGGGCCTACGGGCTCCGGAAAGACCTATCTGGCCCAGACACTGGCGAAGATCATCAATGTTCCCTTCGCCATAGCGGATGCCACCACTTTGACCGAAGCCGGATATGTGGGGGAGGATGTGGAAAACATCCTTCTGAAGCTGATTCAGGCGGCGGACTATGACGTGGAGCGGGCACAGTACGGCATTGTATATATCGACGAGATCGACAAGATCACAAAGAAGAGCGAGAATGTGTCCATCACCCGGGACGTTTCGGGGGAGGGCGTGCAGCAGGCGCTTTTAAAGATCGTGGAGGGGACGGTGGCCAACGTGCCTCCTCAGGGGGGCAGGAAGCATCCCCATCAGGAGCTGATCTCCATCGACACCTCCAATATTCTTTTTGTCTGCGGAGGGGCGTTCGACGGGCTGGAGAAGATCATCGAGGCCAGACTGGACCGCAAATCTATCGGCTTCAATGCGGAGATCACCCAGAAGTCGGAGAAGGATCTGGGCGAGCTGCTGCAGGAGGTGACGCCTCCGGATCTGGTGAAGTTCGGGCTGATTCCGGAGTTCGTGGGCCGTGTTCCTATCTGTGTCAGCCTTAAAGGGCTTGACAAGGAGGCCTTGGTGCGAATTCTGAAGGAGCCGAAGAATGCGCTGATCAAGCAGTACAGAAAGCTTTTCGGCATGGACGGGGTGGAGCTGTCCTTCGATGAGGATGCGGTGATGGCCATCGCGGAGAAGGCTTTCGAGCGCAAGACCGGCGCCAGAGGCCTGCGCTCCATTCTGGAGAGCATCCTGATGGATACCATGTACCACATCCCCTCGGACGACACCATAGAGGAATGCTATATCACCAAGGATACGGTGGAGAAGGGGAGCGATCCCGTGGTTTGGCATAAAAACGAGCAGAGAAAGAGGCTGGACGCCGCCATGTAGAGGGACGGCTGGGACGGGAAGCGCGGATAGTGTTTTGCGGGCAGATAGAGCAGTGGGGAGAGGAGGCATGCTGTATGGTGATAAAGAATGTCAGTCTGGAAAGGGTGTGCGGCGTCACCAGCAAGCTGCCGGAGAACAGCCTGCCCGAGGTGGCGTTTGCGGGCAAGAGCAATGTGGGCAAGTCCTCTCTGATCAATGCCCTGATGAACCGTAAGTCTCTGGCCCGCACCAGTTCCCAGCCGGGCAAGACCCAGACCATCAATTACTATAATGTGAACAATGAGCTATATTTCGTGGATCTGCCGGGCTATGGCTACACGAAGGCCAACGAGAAGGTGAAGGCTCAGTGGGGCAAAATGGTGGAAAGGTATCTGCATAAGTCCGAAATGTTAAGGCAGGTCTTTCTGCTGATCGATATCCGGCATGCGCCCTCCCAGAACGACTGTATCATGTACGACTGGATCGTGCAAAGCGGCTACAAGCCCATTATTGTCGCCACGAAGCTGGATAAGATCAAGCGCAGCCAGCTCCAGAAGCAGACGGATATGATCCGCAGCACGCTGGAGGTGGTGGAGGATACCGTGCTGATCCCCTTCTCGGCGCAGACGAAGCAGGGCCGGGACGAAATATACGGGATTTTGGATGGAGAGGTACTTCATGAGGAAATACAATAAGGCGCTGGTGAATCTTGCAGTGGCGGCTGTGATCTTTTTGGCCGTCGCCTTTCTGCTGCCGAAGGTGTTCGTTTTCTTTTCCCCTTTTGTGGCAGGCTGGATCATTGCGCTGATAGCGGGCCCGCCGGTTCGCTTCTTTGAAGAAAAGATAAAGCTGAAGAGGAAGATAGGCAGCGCCTTCGTGATCATTGCGGTTATTGCCGGGGTGGTTCTGCTGATCTATTTCATCGGCACCCAGCTGGTGAGCCAGATGATGGGGCTGATGGGCTCCCTGCCCGAGATGTGGGCCGCCATGGAGGCGGATCTGGAGGAGATCGGAACCAGACTGGACGTGCTGCTGAGCAAAATTCCGGGGGACACGCAGGTGAAGCTGGGCGATCTTGCTGACCTGCTGGAGGGGTATATAGGGGAATTTCTGGAAGGGCTGGGCTCTCCCACCATTGCCGCCGCAGGAAATGTGGCCAAATCTCTGCCTTCCGTTTTCATCGGAATAATCATGGCTTTGCTCTCCTCCTATTTTTTCGTGGCGGAGAGACAGCAGCTGAACGAATGGTTCCGGAAGCATAGTCCTAAGTCCGTGAGGAAGCGCTATGACATGATCCGCCACAGTCTGGTCAGATCCGTGGGCGGGTATCTCAAGGCGCAGCTGAAGATCGAGGTCTGGATGTACTTGCTGCTGCTGATAGGTCTGGGGGTTCTGGGGGTGAAGTATTTTGCCCTGATTGCATTGGGAATTGCATTTCTGGATTTTCTGCCCTTTCTGGGAACGGGAACGGTGCTGATTCCCTGGGCCATCATCCGGTTTTTGACCGCTGACTACAAGGTCATGATTGGCCTGCTGATTATCTGGGGAGTGGGGCAGCTGGCGAGACAGCTGATTCAGCCCAAGATCGTGGGGGATTCCATCGGCGTGCCGCCTCTGCCTACCCTTTTCCTGCTCTACATAGGCTATAAGGTGGGTGGTGTCGTGGGCATGATCATAGCGGTGCCCTTGGGGCTTCTGCTGTACTCCATGTATCAGGAGGGAGCCTTTGACACTACCAGAGACAGTCTATTGATTTTGGTGTCGGGAATCAACCGCTTCCGGAGGCTGGAGAAGGAGGATATGGCGGAGGCTGCTAAGGAGATTGAAGCAAAAAATAGAGATCCGGAAAATAATTTGTAAAAAGCTGAAACTTTTAATAGAAAAAATCGTGTATATAAAAAGAGAGCGTATGGTTACGCTCTCTTTTAGTTCATTTCTGTCAAATGGGAAAAGCTGCCGGAATAGTTAGCAACTTTGATACAAAATTATTTTAGAATATTTGCAGTAAAACATAGAGGTTCGGGATATTAATAGATAGAAGAAAAGGTTGGGTATAAGACGGATACCATGACGAGAACGGAGGATCAAGAGCTACAACTGAAGATCAATGCTTATGGCAATATGCTTTTCAAGCTTAGTTTCCTTCGTCTCCGGAACGTGCAGGATGCGGAGGATGTGGTGCAGGAAGTATTTTACCAGTATCTGAAGACTTCCCGTACCTTTGAGAGCCCTGAGCACGAAAAGGCATGGCTGGTCAAAGTGACGCTGAATGCCTGCAGAAAGGTTTGGCGCAGCGCCAAAAGGCGTCCCCAGAAGAGTCTGGAGGAGGGAGCCTCGGAGATTCTGAAGGGAACGGAGGAAGGTGAGGGCATAGGAGCCGGAATGGCCGCCCCTGACCCGGAGGAGGCAGCGGTGCGGCAGGAGGAGAGGCGCAGGGTCTTGGAGGCCGTGATGGAGCTTCCCGAAAGATATAGGGATGTGATCCACCTTTTCTATTATGAAGAGATTCCCATAAAGGAGATCGCCAGACTCACCGGACGGGGAGAGTCCACTGTGACTTCCCAGCTCACCAGAGCCAGAGGGCAGCTGAAGAAGATGCTGAAGGGGGAATATGAATTTGGATAAATTTCAGGATGTATATCGGGAGGCTGTGGAAGCCCTTCCCAAGTTTCGGATGGAGGCGTCCGAGGTGAAGGATGAGCTCCATCACTATAAAATGAAACGCCGGAACAGAAATTACATGATCGTCAAGGGCTGTACGGCGGCATCGATTTTCCTGCTCTGCGGAGTGGGCACTGTGGCCGCAAAGAGCTATAGGGACAGCATCATTCAGGTGAACGATAGGGGTGTGGTGATCACTGCTCAGGATCCTGAGGAAGCATCCCCGGCGGCATTCTCCATTTTTGACCAAATAGGGGGGGTATTTTCCATAGCGGAGGCTGGCCCTGAGGAGGAACTGGAGGAGGCTTATGAGCTGGACGTGGTAGAGTACAGCTCGCTGAAGGAGTTTCTGGCCAGAGAGGACGTGACGCTGGCGCTTCCCGACAATACGCTCTTTAAAAAGGACTTTGCCGTGGAGAGAGTGAGCATAGTGGACGAGGGAAGGGACATTACCGTTTCGCTGTACAATGATGATTACAGCTTCTGCATGACCCAGTTCGACAACCGGGAAGTAGGCAGCTACAGCACGGCCATGACTTTTGGGGGGAGCAGCGGCAACGAGAGGAGCTTCACCAACCCTCAGGGACTGACCTATGTGGTCTTTGATACTCTCGACGATAACGGAGAAGTCATCTCTGTCTGCGCGGTGATTTCTGTGAACGGCTGGGATCTGACGCTTACCTTCAGAGGCTTTGACAAGAAAATGATAGAAGAGATAATTAACAGCATCGACTTAGGTATATATTTTAATTAAGGGATATTCAGGAAGGCGGATGAAGTATGGAAAAAAATATCTTAATCTACAATAATCAGACGGGAATCGCGGAAAAGATGGCGCCTCTGTTCGTTGGGGAAGGGCTTTCCGTGCTGCTGGCAGCTGACTTGGAGCAGCTGCACAATTTGCTGGAAAAGGCGGAGATCCACTTGATGCTGGTGGATGTGGAGCTGAACGATAAGGGCTGGGACAAGGGGATCGAGATGATAGCGGGGCTTCGCGGCAGGAGCAGCATTCCGCTGATCGTGGTCTCGGCCCAGTCGGCGGAGACGGCGAAGATCATGGCGCTGGAGGCAGGGGCTGACGATTATGTGGTAGCGGACTGCAATCCTCTGGAGCTGCTGGCCAGAATCAAGTCCCAGCTGCGCAGATATACCCAGCTGGTGAACATGTGCGCCAATATCGATAGGATCTATAGGGTGGACGGTCTGGTCATTGACGACACCCAGAGGAAGGTCACGGTGGAGGGCAGGAGCGTGAGGCTGACTCCCATAGAATATAAGATTCTGCGCCTTTTGGTACAGCAGAGGGGCAGGGTTTTCTCCAACAGCCAGATCTATGAGAAGATATGGCATATGCAGGCCATCGGGGCGGACAACACCATAGCGGTGCACATCCGCCATATCAGAGAGAAGATCGAGGCAAACCCCAAGGAGCCCAGATATCTGAAAGTGGTATGGGGGAACGGATATAAGGTGGGATGACATACGGTGAGGGGCAGGTGAGGGAACCTGCCCTTTTTTTAGCGTCAAGGGGCCGGAGCATTGACAAAGGGTGAAAAATGCAGTAGTGTATTGTTTGGATAATACATACAATGGAAAATGGCAGAGCTTCGGTTCTCCGGAGCGGGAGCAGGGATGGAGGATGGTGTATGGAAGGAATGCCGGGTGTTGGAGGAGCCGTCGGGGAGGCGGGGAAACAGAGAGGAATCAGCGGCAGCACGGTAAAGATCGTGGCAGTGATCACCATGCTGATCGATCATGCGGGGGCGGTGATTCTGGCCAGACTGATCATAGGCAGAGGCTATCTGGAATCTCTGGGGAGGGGTCAGACGGCTTTGGGAAACTGGCTGGCGGAAAACGGAAACCTATATGGGAGCTATTCCCTTATGAGGAGCATCGGCAGGCTGGGCTTTCCGATCTTCTGCTTCCTGCTTGCAGAAGGCTTCCAGAGGACAAGGGACGTGAAGCGGTATGGACTTCGGCTGGGGCTTTTTGCGCTGGTTTCAGAGATTCCCTTCAATCTGGCGCTCACGGGCCATGTGACCGCGTCCAGATACCAGAATGTATTCTTTACCTTGCTTCTGGGGCTGCTTGTTCTATGCAGCTGCAGATTCTTTGAAAATTGCAGACAGTCAGGAGCCCTGAGAAGGCTGCCCAAGGCTTTTTGGGGGGTATTAATGGTTACGGGGACGGCTTTTCCGGGGATCTATTTCGGTATCTGGCTGGGAAGTCAGTTCTTTTATGCAGGAGGCAGGCAGGTTAGGGATTATCTGTCTCTGGCAGTGCCGTTCCCGCCGCAGCTTATGGGAGTGTGCGGCATTCTGTGCGCGGTTCTGGCGGCGTTTTTCGCGGTCTATGGAAAAAAGAAGGGGATGGATCAGGTGCGGGTGATCAGCGCGGATCTGACGGTGCTGGTGCTGATCATGTATCTGGCGGATCTTCTGCGCACGGATTATGCGGGTGCCGGGGTTTTGACCATTGCAGTCATGTACGCTTTCCGAAGAAATAGATTAGGGGCAATGGCGGCGGGCTGCACGGTTCTGACGCTTATGTCCGCAAACGAGCTGCCTGCGTTTCTGGCGCTGATTCCCATAGCCTTATACAACGGAAGCAGGGGGCTTAGGATGAAGTATTTCTTCTATGCTTTTTATCCGGTGCATCTGCTCCTGCTGTACCTCATGGCAGTCTGGATGGGGCTGGGGAGCATATCCCCTTTGTAGGGTATGAGGGCGCCGGGAGACTGCCCGGAAACCATGGGGCAGGGATTTGGCTGGAAAAATGGATGCCCGCTGAAGCGGGGAAGGAGGTATAAATATGTTGGAGGTAGTTGGGCTGTCAAAGAAATACGGCAAGACCCTTGCGGCGGATCAGGTGAGCTTTGTGGTGCCTGCGGGCAAGGTAGGTATCTTGCTGGGCCCGAACGGCGCGGGAAAGTCCACGGTGATCAAGAGCATTGCCGGGCTGCTGCGGTTTTCGGGGAAGGTGCTCATTCAGGGTCAGGACTCCAGAGATCTGGAGGCAAAGAGGAGTTTTGCCTATGTGCCTGAGATTCCCTATATGTATGACGCGCTGACCGTGCGGGAGCATATGGAATTCATCACCAGAGCCTACGGAGTAGAATTGGATGAGGATGAGCTGAAGGCGCTTTTTGAGAGGTTCGAGCTGTGGGACAAGCAGGACAAGCTGGGGAACGAGCTTTCCAAGGGGATGATGCAGAAGGTCAGTATCTGCTGCGCGCTGATTATCAGGCCCAAGGTAATTTTGCTGGACGAGCCCATGGTGGGGCTGGATCCCGGAGCCATCAGGGAGCTGAAGGCGCTGCTTATTGAGCTGCGGGAGCAGGGCTGCACCATACTCATCAGCACCCATATGCTGGAGATGGTGAAGGAGCTTTGGGATGTGACTTTCGTGATGGAAAAGGGACGTATTCGGGGCTCTTACGCCAGAGAGGATCTGGGCAATGGGGATCTGGACGAGTTGTACTTCTCCGTTACGGGGCATGAGCAGACGGCGGAAGGAAATGGGGGAGGGACATGGGAGCAGTAGGATATCTTTATAGGAAAACTATGGTCAATAGGATAAAGATCGCTCTGCGCAAGCCGGTGACTTATTTCTATGTGGCCCTATTCTTGTTTTATGTGTTGTTTCTCCCTTTTTCGCTGCGGGTGTTCGCGGCGCAGCTAGGAGGGGATTCCCCTGAGGGAATGGTCACGGTGCTGACGGTGATGGCATTCTGGATGATTCCGGGGAACCTCATCGCCTATGCCAAGCGCAAGGGGCTGGTGTACAGAAACAGCGACGTGCATTTTCTGTTTCCCTCTCCGGTGAGTCCCAAGAGAGTGCTTCTGTATGCCCACCTTAAGACGCTGGTGGCACAGGTGCTGATGAACGTTTTTGCGGCGGTCTGCGGCGGAGTTGTGTTCGGAGTGTCCCTCTGGCGTCTGGCTGTATATTTCGTCTTTTCTCTGGTGGTGGAGAATCTGCTGGAGGGAAGCATCATGATCCTGCTCTACGGTTCCGAGAAGCTGGGCGAGAAGCAGCGGGCCATGGTGGTGAAAGGGGCCTACGGACTGCTGCTGGTGCTGGTGGCCATGGGGGTCTATTGGTACTTTCAGGAGGGCTTAAGCCTGCAGGCGGCAGCATCTTTCCTCCACAGCGACATGGTGAAGATGGTGCCCGTGGTGGGCTGGTATATCGGAGTGCTGCATTTGCTTTTTCTGGGGCCTGATGCATTGAATCTGGCCGTGACAGCGGCTTACGGGATTCTGTTTCTGGGGGCGGTGCTGGCGGCCTGGAGGATGAAGTGTACGGGGGCATTCTACGAGGACGCCATGAAGTTTGCGGAAGATTATGAAGAAGTAATGAAGAGCCGCAAGCAGGGGGACAACCAGAAGCGGCTTGGGAAGAAGCAGAAGTTCGGAAAGGCCCGTGTGATCTGGAAAGGGCAGGGAGCAAGAGCCTTGTTCTATAGGCAGCTGCTGGAATATAAGAAGAGCAAGTACTTTATCTTTGATACCAGCACTTTCATGGCCCTTGCGGCGGGCATAGGAGTCGCGTATCTGTACACAAGAGAAAGGGGCTCCGGCTTCTTTGAGACCTTCGGCCCCTTTGTGATTCCCATGGTGTCAGGGTATCTGATCTTTGTCTTTACGGCTTTGAACGGCAAGTGGGCCAAAGAGCTGAAGTCCCCTTATACGTATCTGATTCCGGATTCAGCCTTTCGGAAGCTGATGAACGCCACGGCCATGCAGCATGTGCAGAGTCTGGTGAACGCTTGTCTGATCACCGTTCCGGGAGGGGTGGTCATGGGGATGGCCCCCATGGAGATCCTGCTGTGCATTGTCTTTTACGTGGTTCTGTCGGCCAACAAGCTGTATGCGCTGGCTGTGGCAGAGGTAGTGGTAGGAGCCACGCTGGGGGCGTTTGGCAGGCAGCTGCTTCAGTTGTTCATTCAGGGGATTGCCATAAGCGCGGCTGTGGTGGGCGGCGTCATAGGCATGGCGGTGGGAGGAGTCCTGCAGGGGTATCTTCTGATGGATGTATTCCTGAGTTTGTTCACATTTATCTTTATGGTGATTGCAGCGCTGAACTTCTATAAGATAGAGACGGCGTAAACAATAGAAGCCGCGCTTGGCGAGTCTTGTATTGTCATGAATAAAAAAGAAGGGGGGCGTCAGCCTCCCTTCTCCGATTTTGCCTCTTGGTTCAGGTAGTTTACATATTTGATAAGAGCGTTTCGGGATGCGGGATCCCAGGACAGAATGATATTCACCATATTTTGGATGGTAAAGTCGGTGGTCACGTATTCCTTGAGCACATCCGGGGGATAACGGTAATTGGTGCGCCCCAGCAGATAATCCGTGGTGACGCAGTAGAAGTCGGCCAGCCGGCATAGAGTGTTGGGATCCGGGGAATGCACGCCGTTCTCATAGTTGGATATGGTTCCGCCGGACATGTTCAGGAGGCTTGCCAGCTTTTTCTGGGTCAGTCCCTTTTCTGTCCGCAGATTAGCCAGCCTTGTGCCCAGTTCCGTCATATGGTGCCGCCTCCTTTCCGCCGTTGCTTCTTTTTGCCCCATGCTTTATTTTTCCTAGATTCATTTTAATCTTTTTTATGGTACGAGAAATAGTTTTTTATAAAACCAATTATTTTGTTAGTATGTTCCCTGATTGCTAAACACATTCATGGCGCCGGGCAAGAAACCGAGTCTGCGTTGACTTTTACTATTCGCAATGGTAAGATGGTGGTAAATACAGCGGCAGGGAATGCCGGGGAAACGAGGGAAGACATGATCAATAGGCTGATATCAAAGATTCAGGAGACGAAGGCGCCCATAGTGGTGGGGCTGGATCCTATGATGAAGTTCGTGCCGGAGCATATCAGGCAGGCGGCTTTTTCGGAGTGCGGCGAGACGCTGGAAGGGGCGGCGGAGGCTATATGGCAGTACAACAAGGGAATCGTGGATGCCATATATGATCTGGTGCCTGCGGTGAAGCCTCAGATCGCCATGTACGAACAGTTCGGCATTCCCGGACTTTTGGTGTTCAAGAGGACGGTGGACTACTGCAGAGAGAAAGGGCTGGTGGTTATCGGGGACGTCAAGCGTGGGGATATCGGTTCCACCTCCGAGGCCTATGCTGTGGGGCATCTTGGGAAGGTACAGGTGGGCAGCAGCTTCTGCAGCGGCTTCAATGAGGATTTCGTGACCGTGAACCCTTATCTGGGCTCGGACGGGGTGAAACCCTTCATGAAGGTATGCGCGGAGGAGAAGAAGGGAATATTTGTATTGGTGAAGACTTCCAATCCCAGCAGCGGGGAGCTGCAGGACCGTCTGGTGCGAGAGGCGGGGGCTGAGGGCGGCTTGGGAGAAGTGGCGGAAGGGTTCAGGCCCGTTTACGAGATCGTAGGAGAGCAGGTGGCTGCGTGGGGCGCGGGCTGCATGCCGGAGAAAGGCAACTACAGCTATGTAGGAGCTGTGGTGGGAGCCACCTATCCGGAGCAGGGCCGGGCATTGCGTAAGATCATGCCCAAGACATTCATTCTGGTTCCGGGCTATGGGGCTCAGGGAGGCAAGGGCGCCGATCTGGTGCATTTCTTCAATGAGGACGGTCTGGGGGCCATCATCAATTCCTCCAGAGGCATCATAGCGGCGTACCAGCAGGAGCAGTATGCACGCTTTGGAGAACAGGGCTACAAGGACGCGGCCAGAGAAGCGGTTCTGGCCATGAGGGAGGACATCGCTTCGGCGCTGGAGAGAGCCTGTGGCTGAGCGGGAAGGAAATCCGGAGGCAACCGAGAAGGTTCAGAGGAAGGGCATTCCTGAGGGTATGCTTCAGGTCATATACGCCATGGCCAATGAGTCCGGAAGGGAAGGGCGCTATCTGTATGACCCCATGGCGCCGGAGCTGGTAAAGAGGCTGGAAGGGGGCTTCCAAGGGGTGAATCAGGAGGCTCTTGGGCCGGTGAGGGATTCCGTCATGGGAAGAGGAGCTCTGGCCAGAGCGATTCTGCTGGACAGGATGACCGCGGACTATGTGAGGAGACATCCCCAAGGCAGAATAGTGAATCTGGGCTGCGGCATGGACACCCGGTTCTACCGTGTGGACAATGGCAGGATCCGGTGGTACGACGTGGACCTGCCGGAAGTCATGGAGGCAAGAAGGCAGCTTCTGCCAGAGGATGACAGGGTCGTTTTGATCGGAGGATCTGTTTTGGACTCTGTCTGGGCGGAGAAGGTGGAGGCTGGCCCCGTGCTGATTCTGGCCCAGCGCCTGAGCATGTTTCTGGACAAGCAGAAGCTGCAGAAGATATTCAAGATCATTAGGACCTGCTTTGAAGAGGCAGAGGTCTATATGGAGATCGCTTCTCCGTATACGGTGAAGAACAGCTATGAGAACGTGGACGGGGAAAGCAGGCTTAAGTACAGCTGGGGAGCCGGAAGCGCAAAGGAGCTGGCGGCCATCACCACGGGTTTCAAGGCCGTCAGGGACGTGAGCCTGATGGAAGGGCTGAAGGAGATGTACCCTTCCTACCATGTGCTCAGGTTCTTTCCGCCTCTGCGGAGAATGTCCAACAAGATCGCAGTTCTGCGCAGGGAGCCCTAAACCGGATAGGGCCGGGTAGGAAAGGGAGCGCCATGGAGACGAAAACGGCCGATGGCCGGAATTCGGACGGATATAGAGCCGGCGCGAGATGAAATTACATCGGAAAGGACAGATTGGCGATGCAGATTGCTATTCTTGGGTTCTTGCTCTTGGGCGTGCCTCTGCTGGCGGGAGGGGTTTTTGGGAATGCCTGCAAATCATGGGACGGGGTGTTGTTTCGGTGGGTCAGCGGGCAGTTTCTGCTGTGGGCGGGATTCGAGCTCATCAGCGTGCCTATGATTCTGATGGAGGAAAGCTTCACCAATTTGGTGAGAATTTTCCTGCTATTTACCGGCTGCATCATATTGCTGGCTCTATGGCTGGATATCAGGCGGGGAAGGAAGGGGCTTTGGCCTCTGCGGGGGGCGGCAGACCGGAACAAAAAGGATCCTCTGGGTATAGGCCTCTGGTGTCTTGTGGCGGCGCTTCTGCTGGTGCAGCTGGTGCTGGCGTGGGCGCTGGCTTATGAGGAGGGTGATGACGCCTTCTATGTAAGCATATCTACCGTCACAGCGGAGGCTGATACCATGTATCTCAGGCATCCCTACACCGGAGGAACCACGATATTTGACATGAGACATGCTCTGGCGCCCTTCCCTATATGGATATCTTTTTTGTCCAGACTTTCGGGAATGCCTGCGGTGACGGTGGCGCAGATAGCGCTGCCCATGGTGCTTATGGTCATGAGTTATGGAATTTATCTCTTGATCGGAAGAAGGCTTTTCAAGCGAGATTCCCGAAAGCTGCCGCTGTTCATGGTACTGCTGGAATGCCTTGTGCTCTTCGGCGGCTATTCCCTCTACAGCGCAGAGAATTTTCTGCTGGTGAGGACGGCGCAGGGCAAGGCCGTTCTTGCCAATATCGTGGTGCCGTTTCTGTTTTTACTGTTTTATACACTCATGGAAAGACTTCAAGACAATAAATCGGTGGACGCCAAGCACTGGCTCCTGACGGCCTGCGCTATGGTCACAGGGTGCCTATGCAGCACGCAGGGAACGCAGGTTGCAGGGATGCTGCTGGGCATTCTGGGCTGCTGTACCGCGGCGGCCTACCGCAGGTGGAAGCTGCTGCTGCCCATGGCGGGCTGCGCGGTGATTCCCGGCGGTCTGGCCGCGCTGTATTTCTTGCTGGGCTGAGGGTGAATTTTGCTGAAGCTCTGGGTAATAGGATCATATACAGTCTTGTAAATAGGCGGAACCGGAAGGAGAAAGGGTAGGGGGCGGCATGAGGAGCTTTGCGCTGGAGACTTTTGTGAAATATATGGGAACGGGGCTGATGCTCATATGGTTTCTGCTTGCGCTTCTGTACTTGTTTGTCTATGAGAAGAGGAAACCCAGAAGAATCTTGTTTGTGTACGCCCCGCTGGTCACATTGCTGCTGTTCTTCAACCCCTTGTTTTCAAGGCTTCTGGGCGCGCTTATGGGGGAGGAGGTCTATTTCCGCACCTGCTGGATCCTGCCAGTCATCATGGAGATAGCTTACTGTGTAGCGGAGATAGCGGGCAGGCTCAAGGGCAGGCGGGGGGCCGCCTTTGTGGCAGCGGCCTTTTTTACCGTCATGGTCTCCGGGAAGCTGGTGTATGTCAACCCCCTTTACAGCCTTGCGGAAAACAGCTATCATGTGCCGGACAGCGTGGTGCATATCTGTGATGCCATCCGGGTTCCGGGCCGGGAGGTCATGGCGGCGTTTCCCAAGGAGCTGCTGCTGTATGTGCGCCAGTATTCGGCTTATGTCTGTATGCCCTATGGCAGAGAGGTGGTCATGGGGGTGCCCGATGAGTTTTATGAGATCATGGAGGAGACGGACTCCGTAGAGCTGGAGCGGCTGGTTCCTCTGTCCAGAGCGGCGGGCTGCCATTTCGTCATCCTCAGCGAGGATAGGGAGATTGACGGGGCGGCGGCTGACTATGGATGGACCATATTTGCGGAGCTGGACGGCTACATCATCTATAGGGACAATGAGGTGGAGCTGGTGATACCATGATTTTTGTCAAAAAAACTCGAAAAAGGGAAGTGCAGAAAAAGTCCTATAGGAAAAGTGAAATTTCCTCTTGCAATATGAGAGGAAGTATGGTATCATAGCATTCGTTGAGACTGAAGCAAAGGTCCAAAGTGATATTGGGCTCCATGGTCAAGCGGTTAAGACATCGCCCTTTCACGGCGGTAACACGGGTTCGATTCCCGTTGGAGTCAGTGATAAGGCGCAGTAGCCAAGTGGTAAGGCACCGGTCTGCAACACCGTTATCCACCGGTTCAAATCCGGTCTGCGCCTCTTAAAAAACCCCGAAGTTGATTCGGGGTTTTTTTACTGCCTTTTTTTCTGCAATGCCCATGTTTCCTTAAGTTTCCGTTCTTTTTTAAGTTTAGTCTATGGAGACTGGCTGACGATCAAAAACGAATTTGAGCAGACAAACGGAATGGAACCCACAGATACCGGCATTTGGCCGGACAATCCACAAGCAACCTCCGGTTCCACTGTAGAGATGTTTTCCATGTGGATTTTCATATTTCTGGGGGAGGGCGGTTTCGGGCAAAAGGAGGGCAGGCTCACATTTACCCTTGCGCCCCGGCTGAGGGAGGACTACTTCTACAATTCCGGCGAGGCCGGGTTTACCCTCTGCGGCGGCTGCAGGGTGGTCTACCACAATGAGAGCGGTAAAAATACTTAAGGCGCCGACGGTGCAAAGGTGTATTCCGTGACGCTTCTGGAGAACGGAAAGCGCTGTGAGGTGCAGGGGGACTTCGTTGGGAAAATCTGGCGGTGAAACTTAGAAACGGGGAGATTTCCCGGATCGACGCATATCTGGAGTAGCAAAAGCGCGCTGTGCCGCTTAAAAAACCCCGTACACTTTTGACTTGTGTACGGGGTTTGCTTATGGAAATGGAATATGGATAAAACCGGATTTATGCATTTGCGCTTCTGCCGCTGCGGCTCACCGTCAGGAGCTTTTGGCGCATCTCCTCCTCGATGCGCACCAGCTCCTGCTCTGCGCTTCTGCGCTTGGCCCGTCCGTCCTCCTGAATCTTCAGCACCTCGTCCAGAGTGCTGATCAGGGTCTTGTTGGTGGCGGTGAGGGTCTCAATGTCCACGATGCCCCGCTCGCTCTCTCTGGCGGTCTCGATGGTAGCCACCTTCAAAGTCTCCGCATTCTTTTTCAGCAGTGCGTTGGTCATGTCGGTGACCTCCTTCTGGGCCTTGGCGGCATCGCTGGAATGGCTCAAGCCTATGGCGATGACCATCTGGCTCTTCCACAGAGGAATGGTATTTACCAGAGTGGACTGGATCTTTTCCGACATGGCGGTATCATTGTTCTGGATCAGGCGGATCTGGGGAGCCATCTGCATGGAGATGGTTCTGGTGAGCTCCAGATCGTAGATCTTCTTCTCAAAACGGTCGCACATGGAGGCAAAGTCGTTTGCCGCCTGGGTGTCCTCGGGCAGCTGGCTCTGCTCCGCCTTTGCCAGAAGGGCGGGCAGCTCCACGTTTCTGGCCTGCTCCAGCTTCTGCTTGCCCGCCAGAATGTACATGGAGAGTTCCTTGAAATAGTTCAGGTTCAGCTCATACATTTTGTCCAGCATGGCTGCGTCTTTCAGCAGCGTCACCTGATGGTCCTCCATGACCTTGCAGATCTTGTTGATGTTGCTCTCGGCCTTGTCATATTTGATCTTCATGTTCTCCAGTTTGTTGCTGGTCTTTTTGAAGAATCCCAGAAAGCCCTTTTCTTCCTCGTCGTCGTTGAAATCCTTCAGCTCCGCCACCACATCGGTGAGCATCTGGCCGATCTCGCCCATGTCCTTGGTGCGCACATTGCTCAGGGCGTTCTCCGAGAAGTCCGCGATCTTCTTCTGGCTGCCGGCGCCGTACTGCAGCACCAGCTGGGTGTTGGTGATGTCGATCTGGGCGGCGAAGTCGTCTACCATCTTCTGCTCTGCCGGAGTCAGCACCATCTCAGGCGCCTTGGGCGCTTCTTCCTTCACGGTCGGCAGTTCCGGCGCAGGTGTTTCTTCTGTAAAAGGAGAAAGGGTCAGAGTAGGGGTTTCCTTTAACATCTCGTCCAAATTATCGCTCATTTACTTGTCCTCCATATGTTTATTGTTGTTATGTGCGGGCTTAGCGCGGTTACGTCAATGCTCATTCTCTGCCTACGGTGGCGAAGTCCATCTCCCGCATGAGCCCTTCTCGGGCCAGCATGGTCTTCAGCACCTGGGCATCGGTGGTGGCGTCGAATACGGCGTGCTGGAAGAGCTTGTTCAGCAGTTCCCGGAACGCGTCATTGATGGTGTCCAGAGTATTTTCAATTTCCGCCTTGGCCTTGATGATGTCCTCCCCCGGTGCGCTGACCCGGTCAAATTCCTCATAGGCCTCCACCAGCTTCAAAGTGGTGGGGAGATAGTAGCTCATAAGCTTGTGCATTTGATGCCTCTGGTCGGGATGCATTCTGACGCCATCGAAAATGTCCTTCAGCAGGTTTTCCAGACAGAAGAGCTTGGCGGAGATGGTCTCCCCAGAGATTTTGTCGTTCAGATCCCTGAGCTTGCGGATGAACTCCGTTCCCTCCGTCATCATTTCATCCAGCTCGGCCTCTTCCGCGGGAGTGGCGGCAGGAGCCTCCGGGCGCTCCTGAGGTTCCGGGGCGGGGCGGTTCTCCTGCTCTCGCTGTATACGCCCGCTTTCCGCCGCTAAGTACTGCCTATAGACCGTATCGTCCAGCATGAAGCAGGCTGCGGCCTGATCCAGATGGCCCTCAGGGAACATGCCCAGCTCCAGCATACGCTGCAGATCCTTCTTGACGAAACCGGGACTTCTTCCCGTGGCTCTGGCCAGCTCATCCACTCCTGCGAAACGCTTCTCCCCGCAGAGCTGGATGTAGCGTTCCGCGCGCCTCAGCCGTCTTTTCTGGAAGATGCCCAGACGGATCATGCCGAAGAATCCGGCCAGAAACATCAGGTTTACGATAAAGCCCCCAAAGGTGATGTAGCCTTCCGTCAAAATTGCGATTAGGTGGATGAAGGTGACAAGTCCGGTGATGCCCAGACCGATCCCCCCGAATACCTGATACAAGACACCGGATACGCTTCCGGTTCTCTTGAACCGGGCGGAGGCGATGAGCCTTTCCGACCTTCTCTGCTGATTTATGAACTCCTGCTGATGCAGGCGCTGCTGTTCCCGCTCCTGCATTCTCTGTTGCCATACAGGAGGGACAAAGGGCGGGGGCATGGGTATGGATCTTCTTATCTGGGGATTCGGCGGGGGTACGTTTGCGTTAGGCCCCGAACCAAAAGGGGGAGGATTCTGGTGCGGGGGATGGCCCGCCTCAGTCTTAGAAGCCACCTGCCTCTTGACCTCGTTCACCGTATTGATGACGGTCTGGCTCACCAGATCGTTCAGATGCTTGAAGTCCCCGCTTCGCAGGGCATCCGCCAGAGCGTCCTTCATCTGCTCTCCGGTACTGCTGGAATGTTGATTGTCATTCATATGATAAATCCTCTTTATGCTGCCAAAACGGCGATTAATGGGAGGCAAAAAAACCTCTCGACTTATTATTGCACATCGGGCCTTTCTTCGCAATACTTTCTTTGGAGATAAATGGGTTGCTATTGTAGCAAAATGTAATTATAATAGAAGTAACTTCAGGAAAAAATCAGGGTTTGGGCGCATAAAGATAGGGTAACGTGCAGCAAAAAGCCATATAACCATTAGATGATAAAAACGATAAAGAGAAAAGGTATAGAGAAAAGAGGTAAGGTCATGGAACAAAAAAACATGGAATTCATCAAGCCTCCGGTGGAGGTGCGGTATCGGGAGGAGCTGGAGGCTCTAAAGGCCACGGATACGGGATATAAGCCGGAAAACTGGCAGATGTCCCCCAAGGCGGTGCGGACGTTCATTCTGGGCAGCCCCAAGCCCGTGGTCTACGGAGGAAAGGAATACTTCATCGAAAAGAAGTATTTGGGGAACGACGCCCTTGTGGAGCGCTGCATCGTGACGCTGGCGGGCAATAGAGGGCTGATGCTGGTGGGGGAGCCGGGCACTGCCAAGACCATGCTGTCGGAGCTGCTCTCCGCAGCTATCAGCGGGGTCAGCACCAATACCATTCAGGGTACGGCAGGAACCACTGAGGATATGATCAAATATTCCTGGAACTATGCTTTGCTGCTGGCAAAGGGGCCCAGCAGGGAGGCTCTTGTGCCCGCGCCTTTGTATGTGGGCATGGAAAAGGGGATTTTGACCAGATTCGAGGAGATCACCAGAACCCCAGCGGAAATTCAGGACAGCCTCATCAGCGTCTTAAGCGACAAGGTGCTGAATGTGCCGGAGCTGGGAGACAGCGGATTTCTGTTCGCAAAGCAGGGTTTCAACGTCATCGGCACCGCAAACACCAGAGACAAGGGCGTGAACGAGATGAGCAGCGCTTTAAAGAGGCGTTTCAACTTCGAGACGGTAATGCCGGTGAGAGAGGCGGCCATGGAGAAGCGGATTATTCTGAACGAGGTGAACAAGCTGGCGCAGGAGAGCCATATTCAGATGCAGGCCGATGAGGATGTGGCGGAGATCCTTGCCTCCACTTACCATGAGCTGCGGGAGGGAGTCTCCAGCTACGGCCATAGAATCGACAAGCCCTCGGCGGTGATGAGCACGGCGGAGGCGGTGTCAGTGTTCTATCAGGCCATGATCACGGGATACTATTACGGCGACGGCCACCTGAGCATGGAGAGTCTGGTACAGAATCTGGTGGGGGCAGTGTCCAAGGAGAATAAGGACGATCTGGAAAAGGTGAAGGGATATTTCAACACGGTCATCAAGGATAAGAGCAGCAAAGAGGGTGGATTATGGAAAGAGTATTACGAGGCCAGAAAATGGCTCAGATAGTGCTGCTGCCCGTCCGGCACCACAGTCCGGCCTGCGCCTTCCATGTGGCCGGAACCATAGAGCGGCTTGGGCCCTCCGTGATTCTGGTGGAGGGGCCGGACAATGCCAATTCCCTGATCCCGGTGATGGTGCATCAGGAGACCAAGGCCCCCTTTGCCATATACTATTCCTACCATGATTCCACCGCCCGGCTTTCGGAGGAGAAGGAGCATTATAGATGCTATTATCCTTTTCTGGACTATTCCCCGGAGCTGGCCGCGCTGCGGGCGGGGCATGGTCTGGGAATTCCCACGGCTTTCGTGGATCTGCCCTACGGCGACATTCTGGCGGCGTCCAGAGAGGGGAAGGGGCTTTTAAAGAGGGACGAGGAGAAGAACAACTACAACGATGACTATCTGCTTTCCAGAAACCAGTACTTAAAGGAACTCTGTGAGAGGACGGGGCTGCGCAGCTTCGACGAGTTCTGGGAGAAGTATTTTGAGCTGGGAGGCCTTGGGGAGGAGAGCGGGAAGTGGTTTTCCCATCTTTTGACCTACTGCAGGCTGGCCAGAGAGAACACGCCGCCGGAATCCTTGGAGGAGGACGGCTGCCTTGCCAGAGAGCGGTTCATGGCGGACAGGATTCTGGAGCATGCAGCCGGGCTGCCGGAGGACGGCGTGGTGCTGGCAGTGACGGGGGGCTTCCACACGCCGGGGCTGAAGGGACTGCTGGAAAAGGCAGGGGCAAAGGTGCGCTGCGGGGGATTGGAGCCGGAGGACAAAGACGACGGGAAACCGACGGAAGACCCTTCTGCAGAAAAGGGGGGCGAACCGAAAGAGCAGGACGCGGAAAAAGGCGTCGTCGGAGCCAAAAGCAGCGATGGCCCCGCTGTTTTGAAGATTCCAAAGAAGGATCAGGGGGTCTATCTGATGCCCTATTCCATGGAGGCGGCGGACGCTCTGAACGGATATGCCAGCGGAATGCCTTTTCCCGGCTTCTACCAGAGGATCTGGGAGGGGCTGCAGGAGACGTCCATGCCCTACGGGGATGCGGTGCTGGATATGATCGTGGCGGCGGGCAAAGAGACCCGGCGCAAGGAGGGGTATCTCTCTACTTATGACGAGATCTGCGCCTGCTCCATGGCAAGAGGGCTGGCACAGCTTCGGGGCAAGAGAGAGCCGGGAGCCTATGAGCTTCTTGACGCTGTGCTGGGGTCCTTTGTGAAAGGAGAGTACAACCTCGGCTCGGACACACCCGTGAGGATCCTGCGAAAGCATATGACGGGGAACTCCATGGGGGCCCTTTGCAGCGAGGCGGACGTGCCGCCCATTCTCCATGACTTTGAGGCCCAGTGCAAGACCTTCGGCCTGAAGGTGAAGTCAACTTTGGAGACGGACGCCACACTGTCCATCTTCTCAAACAAAAAGCATCGGCGGGAGAGCATGTTCTTCAACCGTATGCTGTTTTTGGATACCTCTTTTGCCAGAAAGATGAAGGGGCCCAACCTTCAGCTGAAAAAGGACAAGAATCTCATGAGGGAGATCTGGAGGTACAAGTGGAATGCGCAGGTGAACTCGGCGCTCATCGATGTATCCGTCTACGGGGCCACCATAGAGGAGGCCGCCATGGGGCTGGTGAAGGAGGAGCTGAAAAAGGAGCTGGACGCGAAGGAGAGCGCCCTGCTGCTGACCCGTGTGTTCGAGATGGGGCTGGAGGAGCAGCTGCAGCCTGCCTATGATAGGGTGCATCAGCTGATGATGACGGATACCTCCTTCTATTCTCTGGCTGAGGCCCTGAAGTCCTTGATGATGATGGAGGAGCTGGGGACGCTGTACGACTCTCGTATGGAATTCGGCGGCCTGATTCAGCTGGGCTGCAGGAAGCTGGTGGCGCTGCTGCCCTCCATGACAAGGATAAAGGACGAGGACCTGACCCAGTGCATGGATGCCCTGAAGCTTCTCTACCAGCTGACCGGGCGTGAATCGGGCCAGTACGGGCAGGAGAAGGAGGCCTTTTACGACGCTCTGGCGAAAATGTGTCAGGATAGGGAGATCCATTCGGGTCTGGACGGGTGCATCCGGGGCATTCTCTACGGCAGCGGCAGGGAGACTGCGGCGGAGGTGGAGGCGGTTTGCAGAGGGTATCTGCTGGGGACGAAGGAACAGATGCTCCGCACGGCACAGTTTTTCAAGGGGCTTTTCTATACCGCAAGGGATCTGGTGTTCATAGGGGAAGACTTTCTGAAGATGCTGGACGAATTCTACGGCAGGGTTACGGAGGAGGAATTCATGGAGCTTCTGCCGGAGCTGAGAATGGCATTCGCCTATTTTACCCCCAGAGAGATAGACAAGATCGCCGCCGGAGCGGCGAGGCTCCACGGCAAGGGCGGCAGGGACATTCTGGATATGCCGGAGGTACTGCCCCAGTGGTATTCCTATGGAAAAGAGGTGGATGAGTATGTCCGCAGCAAAACCTGAGGATAGGGGCGCCGGAGTCAGGAGAAGGGATGTGAACGAAATTAGGGGGTGGGAAGATGGCTGACGAGCAGGAGCTGCTGAACAGGTGGAGGCTTGTGCTGGGGAAATATGCGGAGGGACAGATTTCCTTTTCCTCAAATAATGTCCAGTACATGGAAATGGAGAATGTGCTGGACTATCTGTATTCCAGAGAGTATGGGGAGGATCAGGAGGTCCGTGAAGACAAAAAAGGAGGCAGAGAGGGCTCCAGACTCACCGTGCCCCATTGGCTCCGCCAGATCAAGAAGCTGTTTCCGAAGCGGACGGTGGAGATTCTGGAGAGACATGCGCTGGAAAAGTACAACATGACGGAGCTTTTGACGGATCCGGAGGTGCTCAGGAAGCTGGAGCCCAACAAGGAGCTGCTGAAGACCATTCTGGAGCTGAAGCACATGATGAAGGGAGAGGTGCTGACTCTGGCCAGAGATATCGTGAGGAAGGTGGCGGAGGAGATCGCAAGGAAGCTGGAGCAGGAGATCAGGATTTCCTTTTTCGGGCGGATCAACCGCAACGCCAGCAGCCCCGTGAAGTCTGCCAGAAATCTGGACATGAGGAAGACCATCCGAATGAATCTGAAGAACTACGATCAGGAGAGCCGGCAGATCATATTGAAGAATGTGTATTTCAACGCCCGTATGAAGAAGTACAATCAATGGCGGGTGATCATCTGTGTGGACGAGAGCGGTTCCATGCTGGATTCCGTGATTCACAGCGCCATAATGGCGGGGATATTTGCAAAGCTGCCCATGCTGGACACGAAGCTGGTGATATTCGACACCAATGTGGTGGATCTGAGCGGCTATGTGGAGGATCCGGTGGAGACGCTGATGAGCGTCCAGCTGGGAGGCGGAACCAATATTGCAGGGGCGCTGGAGTACTGCGAGGGCCTTATCGACTTTCCCTTCCGGACCATGGTGGTGCTGGTGACGGATCTGTACGAGGGAGGGGGATACCAGAGGATGTACGCCGCTTCCAGAGGAATCATAGAAAGCGGCGCAAAGCTTGTGGTGCTGACCGCTCTGGACATGGATGCAAATCCCAATTATGACAGAAACGCCGCGTCGGCTATGGCGGCCATGGGAGCCTTTGTGGGAGCCATGACCCCGGAGGATCTGGCGGCGTGGATGGGGAATATCATCGGCGGATAGCATTGGAAGGTCAAACGGGAGTATGCGAGGGGTTGAGGATGGATTGGAAGGATAGACTGGAGGACATTGACGATGATTACCTTGTGGGCTTAAGCAACAAGGGCATTGTCAAGCGGGCCTATAAAGATAAAGAAGAGGTGGCGGCCCAGATCGGAGAGGTGGGTGAGGAAGCCTCCGTGAAGGTGGGAGAGGAGACGGTGACGGTTCGTTTCCCCCTTGGGGAGAGCAAATGCACTTGTCCCTCCAGAAGCATGTGCCGCCATGTGGTGCAGGCTATTTTGGTCTTGCGGGAGAGCTGTATGAGGCAGCAGGAAGGGGCTGCCCCGGAGGGGGAGTCAGACGGCCAGAAAGGCAGTGCCCCGGAGGGGAAGTCAGGCGGTCAGGAAGGCAGTGCTCCGGAGGGGGAGTCAGGCGGCCAGAAAGGCAGTGCCCCGGAGGGGGAGTCAGGGGGCCGGAAAGAGGCTGCCCCGAAGGGGGAAGCAGGCTCGCAGGGCAGCGTACAGGAGACCGGCGGGAGCGGGGGAGAGGATTCATCCCCATATCCGCGGTTCGTGGAGGAGGATGCTTCCTGCGGATCCAATCCTCAGGACGGGAAGGATTCCCAAGAGGGAATACGCCTGCAGGAGGGTAAGGGGGAGGCCCTTGCCAGAGAGGTGGCGGCATATCCCTTGACGGCCTTAAAGAAGGCTCTGGGAACCCGTCAGCAGCAGAACTTCGTGAATCTGGCCGCGGCGGGCATTCAGCCAAAGATAAGGTATTCGTCTGTGATCACCGTGGAGCTGCCCTTGCAGGAATTTTCGGAAAAAATCGTGGTGAAGCTGTTGTCGCCCTTAGAGTATTCTTCCTGCACATGCCATAAAAAGGAGCTGTGCGCGCACAAGGCTGCCGCTATGCTGTGGTGCCAGCTGGAAGCCAAGACCCTGACGAAGGAGGGGCTGGACATGCTGCAGAGCGCCGGGGACGGGGAAGGCCCTGTCATAGACATGTCCAGAGTGCGGGATGCGGCAGGACAGATGAGGGCATTTCTGGAGGAGCTTTTGGCTACGGGACTTTCCCGCACCTCCCCGGATGCCATGGACTATCTGGAAAGGCTTGCTGTCATTAGCCACAATGCGGGTCTGGCAAGGTTCGAGGGATATTTTCGGGCTCTTTTTGATTCCTACGACAGATATTTCAAGAGAAAGGCGGCGTTCAAGACTCAGGATCTGATGGGGCAGACCGCCAGACTTTACAGACGGGTGGAGCTGCTGCTGGAAGCCGCAGGCGAGGGGGACGTGCTGAAGCAGGCGGGAGAGTTTCGGGCAGACTATCTTCCTGTGGGGAATCTGGATCTTGTGGGGATCAGCATGGAGCGCTTTGTTACGCCCACGGGCTACGAAGGGGAAACCATATACTTTTTGGAAGAAACATCAAAAAAATGGTATACATACACCAATGCCAGACCCATCTTTTATGAAGCCGGAAGGAAAAGGGGCAAGATGGAAAAAACCATGGCTCCCTGGGGGGTGAACTTGTCGCTGGAAGAGCTTCTGAAGGTGAGAATCCGTCTTGTGGGGGCAAAATGTGATTCCAGAAGGCGGCTTTCCTCCACTCAGGACACCAGAGGCGAGGTGACGGGATCCCGCCGGCTGGAGCTGTCGGATGCAGAAGGCTGGTATTACGACGATTTCCAAAAGCTGTACCGGGAGCAGATAAGCGGGCCGGGGAAATGGCTTGCGGATCCGGAGGATTCCGGAGAAGGGGTGAATTTGGTCTTTGTCCAGCCGGATTCCTGCGCAAAGGCGGTTTTTTCCCAGACGGGACAGATGCTGAGCCTGCCCCTCTATGACGGTGCGGGCAGGGAGATGCTTGTAGAGGTGGAATATTCCAAAAAGGAATCGGACACCATCAAGTATCTGGAAAAGATCGTGGAAAAAAAGACTCCTTGTTTCCTCGGAAAGCTGTATCTGCGGGACGGGAGGATGCGGATGTATCCGGTGGATGTATTTGACCGGTTTCGGGAATAAGGAGTCTGGACATGGAACATAAATCGAAATACGAGGTTATAGACGAATTGACGGCGGAGGTTCTGGGACTGATGGAAGATCTGTACCAGAGCGGTTTTGACACGGTGCATGACGCCACCTTGAGGGATATGAAAAGGGCGGCCGAGCTGGCGGGGCAATATGGCTGCTTTGGTCTGGCGGAGCTGCTTTCCGGCCTTTATGACGGGATCTCCTTAAGCCGCCATCAGATGGAAAAGCAGCCGGGCCGTCTGGCGCAGCTGTATGTGAAGATCAACGAATATCTGTACCTCTGCCGTCAGAAAACGGCATATGACAGAGGACTTGACTATTATAGCTGACCATTACAGCTGAGATTTCGGCTGAGTTTGGTTGTAGGCGGCAGAATCGGGATCCTTTGGATTTTGACATAAAGATAGGAGGAAAAAGTCATGATCAATCCACAAGAACAGAGAATCCAGAAGATTTTGGAGCTTCTGGAGGATGCGAAGGTGTTTACGCCGCAGGAGCTGGAAGCGGCGGAAGAGTACCTTTCGGAGGAAGAGGAGCAGGAGGCTGGGGGGAAGAGCCCTATAAGCAGTTTTCCCTTGAGAGATCTGGCGTCCGTGTCAGGAGACATGGCCAACAGATTCGCACAGCACTTTCGGGAGCTTGAAAGCAAGGGCAGGAAGGATCTGGCCCGGAAGCTGGCCGACATTCTTTTCGCAGCGGGCAGAACCAGCGGAAACGAGCTGTTCCCCTACATGGGCTACACTTCCAGCTGCGACATATTTTCAAATGCCGTCCAAGCCACGGCAATGTATGGGGCCAAGGCAGCGGGAGCGGAGTATCAGATTACTGCCCATAACCTGAAAAGTCTTATCCAGCTGGCGGACAATCAGCAGGAGGTTCTTCGTCAGGCCATAGAGTGCCAGCATGAGACCCCTGAGGGAGAGCTGTTCATTGCCGCCGCCTATTTTTACATGCAATATCCCGATGCCAGATTGCGGGTGGAGGAAAAGGCCGCCAATGAGGGGAAGTCGACAGGCATCGCAAAGGCGCTGGAGCTGCAGGGGCTGGCAGGGGCGCAGATGACCTCCGTGGATGCCGCGATTCTGCGGCGCTGTGAGGACATTACCGTAAACAGCATCAAGAATCTGTTCAATGGAAGGCTGCCGGATCTTGTTCTGAGGGAGATCGAAAATGCCCTGCGTAGGGACGAAGTGGACGGGAGAATTCTGGGATTGGCTAAAAAGCATAGGCCAATCAACAGATATCTGATGCGCCTTCTGGGGGGCACCGCCTATGTGAGCTTCGCATTGTCGCCCTGCCTCAGGAACGTGGCGGCTCTATGCTTCGCGGCCGATCCTGAGGGGATGCTTGGAGTGGCGGAGTTTATGGACATCAGAGGAGATATCCGGTATCAGGGCGGGAATTTTGACCTGATCTTCGGTCTGGATCCCAAGAGATACATCAATTGGGCTGGCGGAAAGAGACTCATGGAAATTCTGAAAGCGCAGTTTCAGCGCAACAGACAGACTTTCATGGTGGGAATGGAGGAGGCCGATTTTGATACCTATAACTTGATGTCCGCTATGGTAAAGGAGCTGGATCCTAGCGCTTACGCGGAGAGGAAGGATAGGGAGTCTTCAAGACAGCAGGGGAAGGTGGTCGGGAGGTTCGTAGAGATAGTGGAGCCCATTGCGAAAAGCGACGTGAAAAGCTATCTGACGGGAGAGGCCGGGATCGAGACCCTCTACGCCTGCGAGAACAGCCTGATCCAGAAGGACAGCTGGAGGCTGTCCCAGCAATGGCAGATTCTGGAGAGTTATCAGAAGCGCTACGGCAATGATGATTTCAGCGTCAGGTGCGAGATTGTGCTGATCATCTGCAGATGCTTCGCCCGCACCTCCTATCTGGTAAAAGGCGGAAAGCTGGACGAGAAAAGGACGGAAGAGCTGTTCGATAGGGTGAACAAGGCGGGGCTGGCTCTCAGAAGCCAGCTGGACGCCTATTCCGATATGTGGGAGGCCTTTTATTCGGAGGAACATAAAAAGAACCTCAGCGCTGCCGCAAAAAAGATATTCCGGAAGTATCTGGAGGAGAGGCCGGAGGAGATGACAACTGCCTTCCGGAATGCCGCAAGCACGGGCAGGAGCTTCGGCATTATGGTGCTGGGGGAAGATCCGCTGGATTATAAGGATGTGATTCTGGGCTTTGCGCAGGACAGCTCAAAAGCGGTGAAAGAGGAGCTGCTGCAGGTGCTTTATGAGAGAAAGGAATGGGAGGAGGACATCCAAAAGCTCCTTGCCTCCAAAAAGGCGGCGGACAGAGAGGTAGCAATCCGGGTTCTGGCAAAATGGGACGATCAGAAGTACAAGCCGGTATTTGAGGCCGCTCTGGAAAAGGAGAAGAACGGCAAGGTGAGAACTCTGCTGGAGACGGTTCTGAAGGTGGAGGGAGGCGAGAAGGCCGGAGGAAGCGCCCTGACGCAGGAGGATCTGGTGAAAGAGATGCATAAGGGGGGCAAGAAGAGGGCTCTTGCCTGGGCCTATGAGACACCCTTCTCCAAGGTACATAAAAAGACCGGGGAGGAGGCGTCGGAGGAGTACCTTCAGGCTATATTCCTCTGTTATTCCTCCATGTCGCCTCTCGGAGTGAGCCCCGGTGCAAAAACCCTTGCGGAGGGGCTGAAAGAACAAGAGCTTGCCGTCTATGCCAATGAGCTTTTTGACAAATGGCTGGAAGGGGGAGCGGAGTCCAAGAAGCGGTGGGTGCTTTATGCCGCCGCCATCCACGGGGGAGCGGATATTGTCAACAAGCTGCAGCACCAGATTCAGGAGTGGCCTCAGGCCGCCAGAGGCGCCATAGCCTCGGAGGCAGTGCAGGCGCTGGCTCTGAACCCTCTGCCGCAGGCCCTACTGGTGGTGGACGGCATCGCCCGGAAGTTCAAGTTCAAGCAGGTCCGGGCCGCTGCAGGGAGCGCGCTGGACTTCGCCGCCTCCCAGCTGGGCATTACCACCGAGGAGCTTGCGGACAGGATCGTGCCCAATCTGGGCTTTGACGAGAACATGGAGCGCACTTTTGACTATGGCGGACGGAAGTTTACCGTGACCATCACCACGGCGCTTGAGATAGAGGTCTTCGACGAGAGCGGCAAGAAGCTGAAGAATCTTCCTGCGCCGGGAAAGCGGGATGAGGAGGAGAAGGCAGCTGCGGCATACGAGGAATTCAAGCTGATGAAGAAGCAGATGAAGGTCACGGTGTCCAGCCAGAAGATGCGCCTTGAGATGGCGCTGTCCACCGGGAGGCTGTGGAGCGTGGAGGCTTGGAGAAATCTGTTCGTGAAAAATCCCGTCATGCACCAGTTTGCCATCGGACTCATATGGGGCGTCTATGAGAACCATGAGCTGGTGAACAGTTTCCGGTACATGGAAGACGGCTCCTTCAACACGGAGGACGAGGAGGAATTCCAGCTGCCTGAGGAGCAGAGCATGCTCATAGGACTTGTGCACCCCATCGAGATGACGGAGGATTCCCTGAAGACTTGGAAGGAGCAGCTGGAGGACTATGAGATCGCCCAGCCCATCGAGCAGCTGGACAGACAAGTGTACTATAGGACGCAGGAGGAGCAGAACGAAAAGAGTCTGGAGCGGTTCGGCGGCGTGATCGTGAATGATCTGTCCCTGAGCGGCAAGCTTCTGGCCATGGGATGGTATCGCGGCTCCGTGCAGGACGGGGGAGGCTTCTACAGTTATTACAGAGAGGACAAGGAGCTTTCCATGGGGGTTGAGCTTCATTTCTCCGGCAGCTTTGTAGGCGGCTTCAACGAGGACGTTACGGTCTATGAGACCAGATTCTATAAGACGGGGGGCGCCGACGGAGAAGGCGGAATCAAGAGGGGCAGTTATGTCTATGATGAAGCCAATGACAGCAACTCCTGCTTCCTGAAGGAGGTGCCGGAGCGGTACTTCAGCGAGGTGGTACTTCAGCTTTCCCGGGCTACGGCAGCCAGCAAAGAAAGAAATGAAAACTGGAAGAAGAAAAAATAGCTTTAATCAAGACCGGGGCCGGATTCTGTTTCATACGGAATCCGGCCCCGGCCTTCGCTTGTGCTTGTTCATGACAATTTAGGCTTGCAAAGCGCGGCTTCTATTGTTTTACAGCTGTGAAAAGACCTCGCCTATGGGCGCTTGTATCAGCAGATCCGCATGGGCGTCTTTGGGGGTGGGCGCCTTGTTTATCACCACGAGCTTATGGCCGTTGAAGTAATCGATGAGCCCTGCGGCGGGGTATACGGCCAGAGAGGTGCCTCCGATGATCAGTACTTTGGCCTCCCGGATATATCTCACGGCGGCGTTGATGGTATTCTGATCCAGCCCTTCCTGATACAGCACTACATCGGGCTTTACGGGGCCCTTGCACTTCTGGCATCTGGGCACGCCTGAGCTGTTTCGGATGTAATCCAGATCATGGAACTGGCCGCAGCTCTCACAGTAGTTGCGCAGCACGGAGCCATGGAGCTCCAGAACGGTCTTGCTGCCTGCCGCCTGATGCAGGCCGTCGATGTTCTGGGTGATCACTGCCCGGACCTTTCCCTGAGCCTCCAGCTGGGCCAGCTTCAGGTGGGCCGCATTGGGTCTGGCGTCCGGAAACAGCATCTTATTGCGGTAGAAGCGGTAGAATTCTTCGGGCCTGCGCCTATAGAAGGTATGGCTCAAAATGGTTTCCGGCGGATAGTCATACTGCTGGTGGTACAGCCCGTCCACACTGCGGAAGTCCGGTATGCCGCTTTCTGTGGACACCCCTGCCCCGCCGAAAAATACGATGTTGTCATGGCTTTCCACAATGGTTTTCAGCTCATTGATCGCTTCCTGATAATCCTTCATCTTGTTCCCTTCCCTCTTTTCGCTTTTTCGATGATGTGTTGTTTGTTGTGCCGTGAGCAGGACAGCCCGGAGGACATGCACGGGTTATTCCATGGGCCCGGCTCTTTTTTGATATTTTATCACAGCGGCCATGCCTCCGCAACTTTTTTGCTTCTACCGGTTTTCCAGCCGGTAGGCGGTGGGTGTGACGCCGCAGCGCTTCTTGAAAAAGGCGGTGAAGTGATGGTAGTCCGGAAAGCCGAGATGGTTGGAAATTTCCTGCACCGTCATGGAAGTCTGACGCAGCAGGTTCATGGAGATCTCCAGACGCAGGGACAGATAATAGTGGTAGGGGGAGATCTGGTATTCCTTCCGGAACAGATCGTTGGCTCTGGAACGGGAGAGATGAACATGGGCTGCGATCTCTCCGATGCTCAGGGCATGGTTTAAGTTCTGCTCAATGAAGCATTTCATGGCGAAGGCCGGGGAGTTTTTCTCCTGATCCCGGATCAGCGCGTTTGAAAACAATTGGATGTGGTGGTGGAGGAAAAGGGCCAGATCGTTTTTGCAGTGAACGGGATCTGTCTTCATAGCCTCCAGAGCCAGTGAGAGATATTTGCTGTCCCGGAAATTCCGTATATAGCAGTTGGTGTTTAGACGGTAGTCAGAGAGCAGATGCTGCACCAGCATTCCCCGGGCGTTGAGCCATATTTTGGTCCAAGGATCCAGAGGGTCGGAATAATAGTGGTGATAGGTGCAGGGATGGAGGATGTAGGCGGCTCCGGGGCCTAAGGATACCTTTTCTTCGTTGAAGTAGATGTAGCCGCGCCCGTTTAGAATGTATTCAAATACATAATGATCCCCGTTGGGGCGCATGATATGGTAGTTGGGGTCCGCAAAGGTGATGCCTGAGGAAAAGGGCGAGAACTCAGAGGTGCTGGGGCCCAGATAGAAATAATGCTCCTCTCTTGCCGTTCTGTAGATATCTGCCATGGCAGCCTCCTGATCTTGTGGTATTGTGGTAGTTTAAAAAGTCAACTGTATTTGTATAAATTATATAATAGATACGTGAAGATGCAACTATATTTGCTCAAAAAGCATAAAAATAGGTGTTTTTTATACATATATAGGCTGAATTTGACCAGACTATTTTGGAAAAACCATTATAATATAGCATAGTAGCAGCAAACAGAGGAGCTGCAGCAGTGTGAAGGCGAAGAATAAGCAGCATAGTGGATTCCGATTATACAAAAAGAAGGGGAAAGCATATGAAATTGCATACAGTGCCAAGGCCGGAACATCCCCAGCCCCAGATGCAGAGGGAAGACTGGACGAATCTAAACGGGGAGTGGGACTTCTACATAGATTACGGAAACAGCGGAAGAGACAGAAAATTGCATGAAAATTCGGATTTTCCGGACAAGATCATTGTGCCATTTTGCCCGGAAAGCAGGCTCAGTGGAATAGAGCACAAGGATTTCATGCCTGCGGTGTGGTATCATAGAAAGCTGATGTTAAAAAAAGAACTGGACGGGACAAGGCTCCTGCTCCATTTCGGCGCAGTGGACTATGCCTGCAGCGTCTGGGTGAACGGCAGGCTGGCCGGGGAGCATCGGGGCGGTTACTCCTCCTTTTGGTTTGACATAACCTATCTGGTGCGGGAGGGGGAAAACGATCTGGTGGTAAACGCCAGAGACGATCTAAGGTGCGGGCTGCAGCCCAGAGGCAAGCAGAGCGCGGGATATTTTTCACAAGGCTGCGACTACACCCGAACCACGGGGATCTGGCAGACTGTGTGGCTGGAGAGGGTTCCCGCAAACCATATCCGTTCCCTGCAGTACTATCCCAATATTGGGGAGAACCGGCTTACCGTCAAGGCGAAGGTGCAGGGGCGGGAAAGGCTGGAGGTTAGAGCCTTCTATGAGGGAAGGGAATGCGGCAGAGGACAGGCGGAGGGAAAGGGGCAGGTGGTGGCCCTGACCTTAGACTTGACGGAATCCCATCTGTGGGAGCCGGGACAAGGCAGGCTGTACGATCTGGAGCTGACCTACGGGGAGGACAAGGTCAAAAGCTATTTCGGCATGCGGGAGCTTCGCATAGAGGGCGACAGATTTTTGATCAACGATAGGCCTGTCTTTCAAAGGCTGGTACTGGATCAGGGGTTTTATCCCGGAGGGATCTACACGGCTCCGTCGGAGGAGGATCTGGAGAGAGACATCCGTCTCTCGCTGGCGGCAGGGTTCAATGGGGCCAGACTGCATCAGAAAATCTTTGAGCCCAGATATCTGTATCTCTGCGACAAGCTTGGGTACTTGGTCTGGGAGGAGCATGGCTGCTGGGGGCTGGACTACAGCAGGCCAGAGGCGCTGAAAGCTTTTCTGCCTGAATGGATGGAGGTGCTGGAGCGAGATTTCAACCATCCGGCCATTATAGGGTGGTGCCCGTTTAACGAAACCTGGGACTGCGACGGGAGAAAGCAGGATGAAGATCTGCTGCGGGTGGTATATCAGGCCACCAAGCTGTATGACGATACCAGACCCTGCATCGACACCAGCGGAAGCTATCATGTGATCACGGATATCTACGATCTCCACGATTATGAGCAGGACCCGGAGAAGCTGGCGGAGCATTATGCCCTGTTCGGAGCCGGCGGGGATCTGCGGGATACCCATCCCCGCCGCCAGACGCCCGTGAAGGGGATTCCGGTGATGATCAGCGAGTACGGCGGGATCCGCTGGGATGAGGGGACGGCAGGGGAGAGGGACTGGGGATACGGGGAGACGCCCCAGACTCCGGAGGAGTTTCTTGGCCGCTACAAGGGCTTGACGGAGACCCTTTTGAACAATCCCCATATGTGCGGCTTTTGCTATACCCAGCTCTATGATGTGGAGCAGGAGGTCAACGGTCTCTACACCTACGACCGGGAGGCGAAATTTGACATGAGTCTGTTTAACGCCATCAACGGCAGGAGGGCCGCCATTGAGGACCGGGCAGGAGAATGAATGGGATCTGACGGATATGCTTGTAAGGGAAAGGCCCGCAGGAACGGGCGGAAGGAGCTGATGCGATGAGAGAGAAGTGGTTGCGGATGGAGGAGGCCATGGAGAGAGAGGTGAAGGGCAGGAAGGCGGGAGTGCTGTTCTCGGCAGCTCTGTGCGCTCTATGCCTATTGCTTTCCCTTCCCTTTGTGAGCTGGATTCGGCTGGTGAATATTTCGGCCCTGTTTTCCCGGATGGGAATCACCCGGGAAATGGCAGCAGAGCTGTATCAGAGCTACGGCATTTTCAATCTGTTGAGCTTCGTGGAGAAGGGAAAGCAGGGAGCGCTGGGGCTATATGCCATGATTTGCTTGCTTCTGCTGCTGGCAGTCTGGTATTTCCAGCTGAGCTATCTCTGGAGGGTGCTTCGGAACAAAAAACACAAAAACGGCAATCTGGGCCTATATGTCTGCGGCCGGGCCGCCACGGTTTTAGCCATCCTTCTGGCGGCGGCCAGTCAGGGCTTTGTGTTCTTTGCCAACGCCACATACGGCATGAAGGGCTTCTTAGCTTCCCCGGTCATTTATCTGGTGGCGGCGCTGTCTGCGCTGGCCTATGGGATGATCAAGAGGATGGAGAAGAGGGAGAGGCTGCTCTACCATGAGCATGGCCTGCTGAAGGAGCTGCGCAAGAACTGGGTGCTGTTTCTGATGCTGGTTCCCACATTCGTGTACTTCCTGATCAACAGCTACCTTCCCATGGTGGGCGTGTACTATGCCTTTACCAACTTCAATTTCCGGGACGGGCTGTGGGCCAGCCCCTTCGTGGGATTTAAGAATTTCGAGTTTTTGTTCAAGGGCGACTTGGTCCGCCTGATCAGGAATACGGTTCTGTACAATGTGGCATTCATTCTGCTGGGCAATCTCACCCAGATCTTCTTTGCCATACTGGTGAGTCAGGTGCTGGGGAAATGGTTCAAGAAGATCACCCAGACCTTGATGTTCATGCCCTATTTCGTGTCCTACGTTCTGCTGAAGGTGCTGGTGTACAATATGTTTGAATATGATTATGGCGTGATCAACAGCCTGATCACAGCCTGGGGGGGCACCAAAATCGACTTTTACAATACCCCGGCGTATTGGCCCATGCTGATTATTCTATTCAATTTGTGGAAGGGCGTTGGGTATGGCATGGTAGTCTATCTGGCCTCCATCATGGGAATCGACGGAGAACTCTACGAGGCCGCCAGAGTGGATGGGGCAAATGTCTTTCAGCAGATACGCTATATCACCATGCCGCTCTTAAAGCCCACCTTCATCATTCTGCTGCTGTATTCGCTGGGGGGAATCATGCGGGGGCAGTTCGAGCTGTTCTACCAGATGGTGGGAACCAACGGCATACTCTATAGGGTCACGGACATCATAGACACCTATGTGTACCGCATCACTATGACGCAGCCCCTGAGCATAGGGCTGGGCACGGCGGCCGGCCTTTATCAATCGGTATTCGGGCTGGTGGTTGTTGTGGCCACCAACTGGCTGATCAAACGGAAGAACGAACAGTATGCGCTGTTTTAAAGGAGTGAAGATGAAGAGTAGAAAATCCCGGATCAAAAAATCAAAATCCATGATTGTGTTTCAGTGTATGGCCTGCACACTGCTGACGCTGGGAGCAGTGATCTGTGTGGTACCCTTTCTGCTGATCCTTTCAGGTTCGCTGTCGGACAACGCCGCGATCTTAAGGGAGGGCTACAGCCTGCTGCCGAGGAGCTTTTCGCTGGCTGCATACGAGACCATCTTTAAAGCGCCGGAGGAGATTCTGCAGGCATATAAGATGACCATATTTTATACCGTGGTGGGCACCTGCGTGGGGCTGGCCATGATTACCCTGACATCCTTCGTGATTTCCCGAAAGGAGTTCAAGTACCGCAATCAGGTCTCTTTCCTGATATATTTTACAACTCTCTTCGGCGGGGGGCTGATTCCCTGGTATCTGATGTATACCAATGTGCTGAACATGAAGGGCACCACCTTCCCGATCTGGTTCCCCGGAGTCATGAGCCCGTTTTTAGTGGTTCTCATGCGGACCTTCATAACGGACAGCGTGCCGGACGCCATCACGGAGTCAGCAAAGCTGGACGGGGCGGGGCAGTTCACCATCTTCTACCGGATTGTGCTGCCTGTGCTGGGGCCCGGACTGGCCACGGTAGGATTGTTTCTGGCATTGGGGTATTGGAACGACTGGTATCGCTCCTCCCTTTTCTCCACCAGCCAGAAGACATGGGAGCTGCAGTTCTACCTGAGCAATATGCTGAACATGAGCGCCAGCTTAAAGCAGATGGCCCAGAGCGCAAACATTCCCGTGGCGGACATGCCCACTCAGGCCGTGAAGCTGGCCATGGCGGTGGTAGTGACGGGGCCGGTGCTGCTGTTCTACCCCTTTGTGCAGAGATTTTTTGTCTCCGGCATCACGGTGGGGGCAGTGAAGGGATAGGATAAAGATGATTATGCCTGCGGAGCGGGAAAATGAGGACGGGCAAGGGGCTGAAGGCCATGGGAGAAGGGAACGCAAAAGCCTGCGGGCGGCAAAATGATGTGCTCATGGGGACGGAGCGAAGAGGACTGTGCCGCAGATTTGGGGGATATGAAAGCGAGAGCTTTGATATAAAAGAAACAACCATTTCACTTTCTACTTAAAAAGGAGGACTTTTATGAAAATGAAGATGCTGAAAAAGAAACTGTTATGCCTTGCCATAGCGGCGGTGATGACGGCGTCTAATGCTGGCTGCGGCAAGGGGCCCAGCGCGGCGGACGCCATGGATGACTCCCAGAGCCAGCCTGCGGTGAAGGATTCGGAGGAGAAGGATCAGCAGGAAAATACGGGCTCGGATCAGGCTTGGGAGCCTGAAGAGCTGGACACTTCGGAGCGGGTGGATTTCATCATCTATGAGCTGGGGGATGCGCCGGCGGATCTGGACTTGGTGGAGGAAAAGATCAATGAGATTCTGCTGGAGAAGGTGAACGCCACGCTGGAATTCCAGTTCAGCACATGGACGGACTGGCAGAATAAATACAATATGCAGCTGACCACGGGCGGGGTCGACCTGATCTACACGGCCAACTGGGCCGAGTACGGAAAGCTTGCCAGCAGCGGCGCGTTCGTGCCCTTGGACAATCTGCTGGACAAGGTCTCTCCGGGAGTGCGGGAGCTTTTGGGGGAGGATGTCCTGAACCAGTGCAGGGTGGGCGGAGAGCTCTATACGATCCCCTGCAACTATATGGAATATACCTGCAACGGCATTCTGTACCGGGAGGATCTGCGGAAGAAATATGATCTGCCGGTGCCGGATTCCTTGGAGAACATGGAGGCCTATCTGGCCGGCATCAAGGAGAAGGAGCCGGATCAGCCCCTTTTGACCGAGGTTGCGGCTCAGGTTCTGAACTTCAAATACCCTTGGGTCACCTTTGCGGGGCTGCCCTACGGCTTGTCCATCAATCATGACACGCCCGTCCAGATTGATGACTATTGGTTTTCCGACGACTTTGTGGACGATATGAAGCTGATGAAGAAGTGGGCGGACATGGGATTCTGGTCCCGCAGTATTTTGGGCAATGATAACGAGTCTCAGGACGGCGCCTTTGAGAACGGGCTGGCCGTCATGTATGTCAGCGGTTACAATCCCAGCAAGGCCATGAGCGTGAAGGAGACTCTGGCAAAGAGCCATCCCGACTGGGAGGCGGAGTTCATAGCCTTCGGCCAGACCAACGGCGTCATTTACCCCGCCAACATGCAGACCAACGGCACGGCTATTGCGAAGGACTGCAAGAATCCGGAGAGGGCCATGAAGGTCGTGGAGCTGCTTTTGACGGATCCTGAGCTGAATGCGCTGGTGATGTACGGCGTGGAGGGAGTTCACTATGAGCTGGACGAAAAGGGAGTCTATCATAATCTCAGCGAACGCTTTACTTATGAGGGCATGAATACATGGAATTTCCGCAATAAGGAAATCATGCTTTCCTCGGAATCCTCCGTGGAGCTGAACAAGCTGTTCGGGGAGTATGAGGAGATGGGCGCAAAGATGAAGTATCCCAACACGGACATTTTCGGCGGCTTTACGGGGGACACTTCAGAGGTCGTCACAGAGGACGGGGCAGTGGCCAATGTGCTGCAGGAGTATCTGGGGCCCCTGCAGGCCGGAATGGTTGACGATGTGGATGCGGCCATAAAGCAGCTGCGGGACAAGCTCACCGAGGCCGGGGTTGAGACCTGCCGGGAGAACTTCAAGAAGCAGTGGCTGAAATACTGCGAGGAGTATGGATATCAATAAGTCTTGTACGGCACACGGCTGGCGCTTCGGGGTCAGCCGTGTTACCTATATGGCGGAGAGGAGAATTATGTATAAGGAAACGGAAAAGGACGGTTATGTCCTGATAGAGAATGAGGGCGGCAGAACGTTGGGGATTGCCAAGGAGAGCAGGGTAAATATAATCTGCCGGGACGGCTTGGCCTTCAAGGATTTTTTGGGGACGGGGCAGCTGGCGCCCTATGAGGACTGGCGGCTCTCTCCCAGAGAACGGGCGGAGGATTTGGCAGGCCGCCTTTCCATAGAGGACATTGCAGGACTGATGCTGTACAGCTCCCACCAGAATCTTCCTGCCGGGTCCGGACAGGGAACCTACGGCGGAAGGCCCTATTCGGAGGCAGGGGCAAGGCCTTGGGATCTGACGGACCAGCAGAGGGAGTTCGTGGTCAGGGACGGCGTGCGGCATGTTTTGCTCACGGGCTTGGAGAGCGTGGAGACGGCAGTGCGATGGAACAACAGCATTCAGGCTCTGGCGGAGAACACGGGCTTCGGGATTCCGGCAAACAACAGCTCCGACCCCAGACATAGCATAGCCTCCGGGGTGGAGTGGAAGGCATGGTCCAAAGAAGGGGTGTCCGACTGGGCCAGCGGCCTTGCCATGACGGCGTGCTTCGACCCTCAGGTGGTGAAGGATTTCGGCAGGGCAGCGTCCAGAGAGTACCGTGCGCTGGGGATCGCAACGGCGCTTTCCCCACAGATTGATCTGGGGACGGAGCCGAGATGGCTGCGGTTCGGTGATACCTTCGGGGAGAATGGGGAGCTCACCGCCCTGATGGCTCAGGCGTACTGCGACGGCTTTCAGACCACTCAGGGAAGTCCCGACGGCTGGGGGGATGAAAGCGTCAATACCATGGTGAAGCACTTTCCCGGAGGCGGCCCCTGCGAGGGCGGCAGGGACGCCCATTACGCCTACGGGAAGTATGCGGTGTACCCCGGGGACAATTTCAAAGAGCATTTGAAGCCCTTTCTGGAAGGGGCGTTTCGGCTCAAGGACGGGACAAAGTGCGCCAGCGCGGTGATGCCCTATTATACCGTCAGCGTGGGTCAGGACAAAAAATACGGGGAGAACGTGGGGAATTCCTTCAGCCGCTATATCATCACGGATCTGCTCCGGCAGGAGGCGGGCTTTGACGGGGTGGTGTGTACGGATTGGGCGATCACCCATCCGGAGGGCGGCATGAGACAGAGCCGGGGAAAGTGCTGGGGGATGGAGACCGCCACGGACGCGGAGAGGAATTTGAAGGCTCTGGAGGCAGGGGTGGATCAGTTTGGCGGGAATCAGGATGCGGAGCCTCTTCTGGAGGCATTCAGGATGGGCTGCGCAAAATACGGGGAGGAGGCCATGGACAGGCGCATGAGGCGCTCTGCGGTGCGCCTGCTTCTGAACATGTTCCGCACGGGACTTTTCGAGAATCCCTATCTGGATCTGGAGGAGTCTCTGGGGGTTGTGGGCAAAGAGGAATATATGCGGCAGGGCTATGACTCCCAGCTGCGCTCCGTGGTGCTTTTGAAAAATAAGGGCCATGTGCTGCCGCTTTCCCCGAGGCGGGAGGATGGGAGCCCCAGAAAGGTATACGTTCCTCGACGCCATATCCGGGAGACCAGAAGCTTTGACGGCGACATTGTTCCGGAACGATATCTGACCCCTGAGGGCAAGGCCGAGGCCGGAAAGTATTACAGCTTGGTGGATACGCCGGAGGAGGCCGATGCAGCTATCTGCTTTGTGGAATCTCCCATATGCTGTCCCTACAGCGAGGAGGACAGAAGGGCGGGGGGAAGCGGTTATCTGCCAGTGACGCTCCAATATCGGCCTTATGTAGCGGAATATGCGCCTAAGGAGAGTCTGGCGGGGGGCGACCCTCAGGAGGATTTCACCAACCGCGGCTATTATGGGAAATGGAACACCGCCGCCAACGAGGAGGATCTGGATCTTGTCTTGCATGCCAGAAGGAAGATGAAGGATAAGCCGGTGATCGTGGTGCTGGAGATGAAAAATCCCGTGGTCATGGGGGAGATGGAGCCTTATGCGGATGCGGTAGTGGCGGAGTTTTGCGTCTCGAAAAGGGCGGTATTGGAGGTGATCTGCGGATCCTTCCAGCCCACGGGCCTTCTGCCCCTGCAGATGCCCAAGGACATGAGAACCGTGGAGGAGCAGAAGGAGGATGTGCCCTTTGACATGGAATGCTATGTGGACAGTGAGGGACATCGCTGGGATTTCGGCTTCGGTATGAACTATTCGGGAGTGATCCGGGATGAGAGAACCAAGAGATGGGGAAAGGATGAGACATGAAAGCGGTATATGAGGGAATTGCGGACGAGATGATCCGCTTGGTGGAGAGGGAGCAGCTGAAGGACCAAAGCTTGTGGCGGCTGGTCACGAAGCAGTTTGAGGGAACGCCGGACGATGGGGATCACGGCTGGCGGGGAGAGTACTGGGGAAAGCTCATGCGGGGAGCCTGCATGACATGGCAGTATACAAAGGACGAGGAGCTTTACGCCATTCTCACGGAGGCGGTGAAGGGGCTTTTGGCGGCGCAGGAGGAAGACGGCAGAATATCCACCTACAGCAGGGAAGAGGAATTTCAGGGCTGGGATATCTGGTGCCGGAAATATGTACTGCTGGGCCTGCTGCATTTTTATGAGATCTGTCAGGAGCCATGGCTGAAGACTCAGGTTCGGGAGGCGGCAGGAAGGCATCTGGACCGGATCATAGACAAGATCGGAGAAGGGAATGGGAAAAAGAGGATTACATTGGCTTCGGACGCATGGCGGGGAATCAATTCCAGCTCCATTCTGGAGCCGGTGGTATGGCTCTATATGCTGGAACCCAAAGAGCGGTATCTGGAATTTGCAGATTACATCGTGAAGAACGGAGGAGCGGAGGGATTCGACATTTTTCAGGCGGCCTATGAAAATAGGCTTTGTCCCTATGAGTATCCCGTGGTGAAAGCCTATGAGCTCATGTCCTGCTTTGAGGGCCTATTGCTCTATGCGCAGGTGAAGGGGGACGAGCATTGGAGGCAGGCGGTGATCCGTTTTGCGGACAGACTTCTGGAGTCGGAGGCCACGGTGGCAGGGGGATCCGGCTGCCATCATGAGCTTTTCAACCACTCGGCGCTGATGCAGACAGGAACAAAGTATGACGGGCTGATGCTGGAAACCTGCGTCACGGTCACATGGATGAAGCTTATGTGGAAGGTATATTTGACCACGGGCGACATGAGATATCTGGAGGAGGTGGAGCGGTCCGCCTTCAACGCGCTGTATGGCGCGGTGAACACGCAAAACAGCGCCTGCGGGCCTGAGGCCACCTTTGACGAGCCCCATTACCGAAGTGTATATCATAGGGCTCTTGCCGAAAATGGAGGCAGAGGGCAGATATTTGACAGCTACAGCCCGCTTCGCAGGGGGATCCGGGGACGGGCCGTGGGAGGGTTCAAAAGCATGGAGGAGGAGACGGCGTACTGCGGCTGCTGTATCGCCATAGGGGCTGCGGGAGTGGCGCTGGTATCTCAGGCGGCAGCCGGAGATTCGGCGGGGGAAGCCGGGCCGGTGCCTCAGAGGGCGGTCGGAGATTTGGTGGGAGAAGCCGGGCCGGCATCTTGGAGGACAGCCGGAGATCCGGCAGGGGGAATCGCTTTGAATATTTACCTGCCGGGGAGGCTTCGGACGAGAGCGGGGGAGACTGCGGTGGAGCTTTCCGTGGATACCGCATATCCTATGGAGGGAGAAGTTTCCGTTCTGGTAAAGACAGATAGGGAGGTTTCTTTTCCCATAACGCTCCGCATTCCCTCCTTTGCGGAGTCTTGTCAGGTCTTCGTCAATGGGGTGGAGCAGGAAAAAGTCCGGGCAGGAGCATTCCTGCGGCTTTGCCGGCGCTGGAAAACGGGGGACCGCATCCGCTTGTCCCTATCCTATGGTCCCCGGCTGGTCTACGGTATGGAAAATCCGGAGGATCATGGCAGCAGCCGTCATGTGGCGGTGCTGTATGGGCCGCTGGCGCTGGCAAGGGACCGAAGACTGGGGGAAGTGGGAGGGTCTGTCCGGGTGGGAGACGGGAAGGTTTCGGCCCATAGGCTGGAGGACGTAGAAATTCCTTGCCAGTGCGGTTTCTCCGTGGGCTTAGGAGGGGAAGAATTTGCCATGGTGGACTATGCATCTGCGGGCAAGACATGGGGACAAGATTCCGCAATGGAAGTGTGGATGCCGGTGAAGGGCCGCTGACGATGCGGCCCCAAAAAGCTGACCGGATCGCTTCACCGCGTTGCCGGAGCCGTTAGGGCGGCGTTTCCGTGCCTTTCGGGGCGTACTGGTGGAAATGCTGCCGTTCCGAACCGGGAAGCCGCAGTGTGGGCATATGATTGCCTTGTCGCTGATCTGGTCGGAACATTCCGGGCATTGTATGAGTGCCATATGGATCACGCTCCTATCTGTAAAAATGGGTATAAAAAATACACATGTACAGACAAGTGCATCGATGGTATAATAGGCTTGGTTGAGGGGTATTATACCGGCATCCGTCCGTATAGTGTCCTGACGGTTTCTATTGCTGCAGGAGCCGCTTTTGTGCTTGACGGTTCTCTATTTATGGGATATAATATGCTTAACAAGAGAGCCGATGGCTAGAGTACACCTAGCCGCCGGCAAATTATCAGTGCAAAAATAGCGCCTTACTTTACCAGAGCGAGGGCGCTATTTTTTGCGTACAATGTAAACAACAAGAGTTATCACAGCGCAAAGCATAATTACGAACTGAATCAAATCAGAGTATGTAACCATTGGCACCAGCTCCCTTCCTTTAGTGTCCGGCAGCTGACATAATCGCCCCATTGGCTCCCTTGATAAGCATATTATATTGTCATGGTTCAGATGAAGGACATTTGTCCGCCGGTACGGCAGCAGGGATTCTGAATCAGTACCGGCAACCAAATGGGCTTAAGGTGCTGCTGCTCCGGAATGGGACACAGACCTAGAGGCGGAGAAGATACCGCCGAAGATGATTCAGAGTGAAAAACCTTAGCTAGGAGGGGGTTTTTCAGCAAGGAGGTGCTATTCATGAACACTGGGTTTCATTAAAACATGGAAAAGGGCATTTGCATAGGAGAATCGGCCAATTTTAAGGAATATTTAAGAAAAGGGAATCCGCCGATATGGTAAAATAAAAATGTAGCGTGATCTTGGTGCCGGAAGGGCGGTAAATTCCAGTGAAATGTGGATAAAAGAATGAAAAAGGACGTGAATAACAAGCTGATCCCTCAGGAGAGAAGCCGGAGGGTCATCTACCTGAACAAGAGAGGGAAGGACGCGGCAAGGCGGCCTGCGGCGGCGTGGGCGCTTTATGGTCTGGGAGCCGGCGCTATTTGCTATTGCATAGGAATCGCCGTGAACGGGTTCGGAACCTATTTTTTCCTCATATGGGGCGGAATAGGAGCGGCGTGTCTGGGGCTGGGGGCGCTGGTGGGAAATAGGAAGCTCATGGCGGCCATTCCCAAGCCGGTGAAAGTGGCGGTGGGCGCGCTGGTCTGCGCAGGAGCGGTGACGTTCTGCGCCGTGGAGGGCATGATTTTGTCGGAATACGGCGCTTCGGCCGCTCCGGGGGCAGATTACTGCATTGTGCTGGGAGCCCAGTGGAAGCCCTCGGGGCCCAGCGCCGTGCTGCGGAAGCGGCTGGACAAGGCGGTGGAATATCTCAAAGCCAATCCGGATACGAAGGTGATCGTGTCCGGGGGAAAGGGAGCAAACGAGCCCATGGCGGAAGCGGAGGGCATGTACGGATATCTGGTGCAGGCGGGCATAGAGGAGGAGCGGATTCTGGTGGAGGATAAGTCCCGCAGCACCTATGAGAATCTGGTTTACAGCGGCGGGCTTCTGGACAAGGAAAATGACAGAGTGGTAATTGTGACCAACGATTTTCATGTGTTTCGGGCGCTGGGCATTGCGAGGAAGCAAAACTACGGCAAGGTGGAGGGGCTGGCGGCGGATTCGGTGCTGGGTATGGGCCCCAACAATCTGCTGCGGGAGTTTCTGGGAGTGCTGAAGGACTTCGCGGTGGGAAATCTATAGGTAGGAGGTATGGCGGCATGGATATTAACGTGGGAGATGTTCTGAGATTGAAGAAACAGCATCCCTGCGGGAGCAGGGAATGGGAGGTGCTGCGGTCTGGGGCGGACTTCCGCCTGAAGTGCAGGGGCTGCGGGCACCAGATCATGATCGCCCGAAGACTGCTGGAAAAGAATGTGAAGGAAATTCTGTGAGTTTCTCAAATGTTTATAATTCTCACCAAAAGTTTACTTGTGGAAATATACTTTTTCAAGTATACTGATGTTTGGATGGTAATAAGTCCTCAGCGAAACGGATGCAGGTATATGCGGAAAAGAGGAGAAATGTCGGATTTGGTGAATGATACGAAAGAAAAGGAAACAGAAGAAAAAGAGACGGACGATAGGGATTATAATTCTGTAAGCGGCGGAGGGGAGGACGGTTCCCGCTCCGAGGAGGATCTGACAAAGGACTCCCCGGGAAAGGGCGAGGGGCATTCCGACGCTTCTTCCGCCAAGAATGCGGGGAAGAGCGACAACAGCGAATACGAGGACGTATGCTTTATCTGCCGCCGGCCTGAGAGCAAGGCGGGGAAGATGTTCAAGCTTCCAAACAATATCTGTGTCTGCGGCGACTGTATGCACAAGACGATGGAGACCGTCAGCCAGTTTGACTATCAGGGGATGCTGAACAATCCCCAGTTTCAGAATAATCTGGAGCAGATGTCCAAGCAGAACGGGTTTCCCAATATCAGCTTCGTGAACCTTGCGGATCTGCAGGGGGACGGGGGGATCCCCAACAAGCAGAAGCTGAAGAAGAAAAAGAAGACCGATCAGGAGCCGGTTCTGAACATACGGGACATTCCCGCGCCCCATAAGATCAAGGCAAGTCTGGATGAATATGTGGTAGGACAGGAGCATGCCAAGAAGGTGATCTCCGTGGCGGTGTACAACCATTATAAGCGGGTGGCCACGGGAACCATGAATGAGATTGAAATCGAGAAATCCAATATGCTGATGATCGGCCCCACCGGCTGCGGCAAGACCTATCTGGTGAAGACCCTTGCCAGACTTCTGGACGTGCCCTTGGCCATAGCGGACGCTACCTCCCTGACGGAGGCGGGATATATCGGGGACGATATCGAGTCCGTGGTGTCCAAGCTTCTGGCAGCGGCGGACAATGATGTGGAGAGGGCGGAAAGAGGCATTATTTTCATAGATGAAATAGACAAGATTGCCAAAAAGAAAAATACCAACACCAGAGACGTGAGCGGCGAGAGCGTGCAGCAGGGCATGCTGAAGCTCTTGGAGGGAGCCGAGGTGGAGGTGCCCGTGGGGGCAAACAGCAAGAACGCCATGGTGCCGCTGGCCACGGTGAACACCAGAAACATCTTGTTTATCTGCGGAGGGGCTTTCCCGGATCTGGAGGAAATCATTAAGGAGCGCCTGACCAAGAGCGCATCCATCGGATTCGGCTCCCAGCTGAAGGATCAATATGACAAAGACAAAAATATCTTGTCCAAGGTGACGGTGGAGGATATCCGGAAATTCGGGATGATTCCGGAATTCATAGGACGTCTGCCCATTATCTATACGCTGGAGGGACTTACCAAGGACATGATGGTGAAGATTCTCAAAGAGCCCAAGAACGCCATCCTGAAGCAGTACCAGAAGCTTCTGGAGCTGGACGAGGTGCGGCTGGAGTTTGCGGAGGAGGCACTGGAGGCCATTGCGGATAAGGCTATGAAGCGGGACACCGGGGCAAGGGCCCTGCGCTCCATCATTGAGGATTTCATGCTGGACATTATGTATGAGATTCCCAAGGATGACAATATCGGAAGAGTCACCATCACCAGAGAATACATTGAAGGAATAGGGGGGCCTATCATTGATATACGCAGCAGCCGGCTTTTGGAGAATCCGGACAAGCCGGCGGAGATTCCTATGAAGTGACGGTTCCTATGCTTCCTAATAGGGCATAATTCCTTAAGAGGGAAAAATACAGATACAAAAAAATACAGATACAAAAAAGTACAGATTCAAAAGTATAGATTCATTAATATAGATTCAAAAATACAGAGATAAGAATATGGATATCTGCATTGGCCGGAAGTCGTTGATTTCCGGCCAATGCTATTTATTCATGACAATAGAAGACTCGCGAAGCGTGGATTCTATTGTTGCAGGTTAAATTATTTCACCTTCGATTATTTCCCCAAGGCGGTCTTCTGAGTTACCTCCGTCTTTTTCTCATAGCAGGCGAAGGCATTGTCCACCAGACCCTTGTCCGGCTTTGGGGTAAAGAGGCTGGCCAGAGGCACAATGACCAGCCCGGCCACCATGGCTGCCACGCCGCAGTTGATGGGAGACTGGATGACCTCCGGGAAGGACGGGCGGAAGAAGATGTTGGCCACCATCAGCACGGAACTGAACAGAAAGCAGATCCAGCAGGCGGCCTTTGTCACTCTCTTGGAATAGAGGGCGTATAGGAAGGGCGCCAGAAAGGCTCCCGCCAGCGCCCCCCAGGAGACTCCCATGAGCTGGGCGATGAAGGTGACGGAGCTCTGGTACTGGATCAGGGCCAGAACGGAGGATATGGCGATGAAGACCACCACCAGCCCCCGCATACAGAGAACCTGTTTTTTCTGGCTCATTTTCCGGAAGAAGAGTTCCTTCAGGAAATCGATGGTCAGAGTGGAGCTGGAGGCCATGACCAAGGAGGACAAAGTGGACATGGAAGCGGACAGCACCAGAATCACCACAAGAGCGATGAGCATGGGCGATAGGCCCGACAGCATGGCAGGGATAATGGCGTCGTAACCGTCTGCAGCTATATTCACCTGATCGGAGAACAGCCTGCCGAAGCCCCCCAGAAAATAGCATCCCCCTGCCACCACCAGAGCGAACAGGGTGGAGATGATGGTGCCCTTCTTGATGGATTCCTCGTTTTTGATGGCATAGAATTTCTGCACCATCTGGGGCAGCCCCCATGTGCCCAATGAGGTCAGAAGGACCACGAACAGGAGGTTCAGGGGATCCGGCCCGAAGAAGGAGGCGAAGATGCCCGGGGTGGTGGCCACGGTCTCGTCGGAGACTTTTGCCAGACTGTCCAAGGCTGCCATGAAGCCTCCCTTGGATTTCAGCACGGCCACAATGATGGTTGCGATGCCTCCCAGCATGATGATGCCCTGAATAAAATCGTTGATGGCGGTGGCCATATAGCCCCCGGCAATGACATAGACGGCGGTAAGCACGGCCATCAAAATGATGCACACGGAATAATCAATGTCGAAGGCCATGCCGAAGAGACGTGACAGGCCGTTATATAGGGACGCCGTATAGGGGATCAGAAATATGAAGATAATGACGGAGGCTCCGATCTTCAGGGATCTGCTGCCGAAACGCTCCCCGAAGAACTGGGGCATGGTGGCGGAGTCCAGATGCTGGGTCATGATGCGGGTCCGGCGTCCCAGAACCGCCCAGGCCAGCAGGGAGCCGATGATGGCGTTGCCTATGCCCGCCCATGTAGCCGCGATGCCGTATTTCCAGCCGAACTGCCCCGCATAGCCCACGAAGACCACAGCGGAGAAATAGGATGTGCCGTAGGCGAAGGCGGTGAGCCAAGGCCCTACGGAACGTCCGCCCAGCACGAAGCCGTTGACGTCCGTAGCGTGCTTGCGGCAGTAAAGGCCGATGCCGATCAGAACGGCAAAATAGATGATCAGTAACAGTAATTTCATGTTTCTCATACCTCCCTGCCCGCTGAGGCGGGCGTATTTTACATTTTATGCTTTTGCGATTTAAAGTGCAAAAGTTTAAAGCACTGAAGCAACTATACCATACCCTATTGAAATATGCAAATAGTATTTGATATTTTTGATTTCTTCCTCAGGGGAGGCGGAAAGACGGCGGGTATCTTTTGCAATTTCTGTCTTGACATTTCCGGAATAAGTGGTAATATAAACATATGAACAATAATTCATATGTTTCGGCCTCACGGATGAGTGACAGAGAAGGGGCCGGAAGGATCAAAAAACAGCCCCGGGGCGGAAAGAGGTTTATGATGAAAAAGACTTATAAGATTGAAGTGGACTGCGCAAACTGTGCTCTGAAGATGGAGGAGGCGGCCAAAAAGGTGGATGGCGTGGCGGAGGCCACGGTGAGCTTCATGACGCAGAAGATGAAGGTGGAGTTTGCGGAGGGGGCGGACGAGACCGGCGTCATGCAGGCGGTGCGGAAGGCATGCAAGAAGGTGGAGGATGACTGCGAAATCTACTTATGATGTGCGCCATGGGAAGGACGGGGAGTTCGCCGTCTGAAAAGTTAGGTAAAAGAGCGGGCGAAAGAGAATACAGATATGAGGATGGGTGAAAGATCATGACGCAAAAACAAAAAAAGATGTTATGCCGTATCATTGTTTCGGCTGTTTTGATGGTGGGCCTGCATTTTGTTCCGGTGGAGGGGTATCCGCGGTTCCTGCTGTATCTGGTTCCCTATCTGATAATCGGATACGATATCTTGCGGAAGGCGTTTCTTGGGATCGTACACGGGAAGATTTTTGACGAAAATTTCCTGATGGCGGTGGCCACCGTGGGAGCCATGCTGCTGGGAGTGTACAATGAGTCTCAGGGCATGGAGGGAGAGTTCGCTGAAGGCGTGGCGGTAATGCTTTTTTACCAGATCGGTGAACTGTTTCAGGCCGTGGCGGTGGGAAAGAGCAGGAAAAACATCAGCGCCCTTATGGATATCAGGCCGGATTATGCCAATGTGGAAAGGGAGGACGGCAGTCTGGAGCAGGTGGATCCGGAAGATGTGGAAGTGGGCAGAGTCATTGTGGTACAGCCCGGAGAGAAGGTTCCCATCGACGGGGTAGTGGTGGACGGTAGCTCCTCCCTGAACACCAGCGCCCTCACCGGGGAGAGCGTTCCCAGAGAGGTGTGCGCAGGGGAGGAGGTCATCAGCGGCTGCGTGAACATTTCGGGCCTGCTGCACATTCGGACCACCAAGGAGTTTGGGGAGTCCACCGTGTCCAAGATTTTGGATCTGGTTGAAAATTCCAGCATGAAGAAGGCTCGCACGGAGAATTTCATCACCAAGTTTGCGAAATATTATACTCCGGCGGTATGCGGCAGCGCGCTGGCTCTGGCGGTAGTGCCCTCCGTGGTCAATCTGATCATGGGAAATCCTGCGGGATGGAGTATATGGGTGATCCGCGCATTGACCTTTCTGGTGATCAGCTGTCCCTGCGCGCTGGTGATCTCCATCCCCTTAAGCTTTTTCGGAGGCATCGGGGGAGCGTCCTCCTGCGGCATTCTGGTGAAGGGATCCAATTATCTGGAGGCGCTGGCCAAGACCAAGTATGTGATGTTTGATAAGACGGGTACGCTTACAAAAGGCGTGTTTTGTGTCACGGGCATCTTCCCCGCAGGCGGTTTTGGAGAGGAGCTTGGGGAGGGAAAGCTGCTGGAGCTGGCAGCCCATGTGGAGAGCTATTCCACGCATCCCATCAGCAAGAGCTTGAAGGAGGCTTACGGCGGGGAAATCAGTCCCGGAAGGGTCACGGAAGTGGAGGAGATCGGCGGCCACGGCGTTACGGCGTCGGTGGACGGCGCTAAGGTGGCCGTAGGGAACAAAAAGCTCATGGAAAAGCTGGGGATTTTGGTGGATTCCCCTGAGGGAACCGTGGTTCACGTGGCGGTGGAGGGGACTTATGCCGGCTACATCCTGATCTCTGACGTGGTGAAGGAACAGTCCGCCGAAGCCGTTGCCGCCCTGAAGGCAGCCGGAGTGAAGAGGACGGTGATGCTCACCGGAGACGGGAAAAAGGCGGCGGAGCAGGTGGCAAAGCAGCTTGGTTTGGACGAGGTGAAAAGCGAGCTGCTGCCGGCGGACAAGGTGGCGGCGGTGGAGGAGCTTCTGGCGCAGAAGTCCCCCAAGGAGAGACTGGTGTTTGTGGGAGACGGCATCAACGACGCCCCGGTGCTTTCCAGAGCGGATATCGGCGTGGCCATGGGAGCGCTTGGATCCGACGCGGCCATAGAGGCGGCGGACGTGGTGCTGATGGACGACAATCCCATGAAGCTTGCCCTTGCCATGAGGATTTCCCAGAAGTGTCTGCGGATCGTCTATGAGAATATCGTGTTTGCTCTTGGAGTGAAGGCCCTATGTCTGGGGCTGGGGGCGCTGGGTATCGCAAACATGTGGATTGCCATTTTTGCCGATGTGGGCGTCATGGTGCTGGCGGTGCTGAATGCTGTCAGATGTCTGAAAGTAAAAGCGTAACTATGGATTTATCCGCATTTTGAACAAAGGATGGCGCATACTATAACAAGAGATGCGCTTGAGAATTCATGTTCCCGTTTTGGAGCGTCAGGAGAAGGGCGCTCTACGGGGCGGGGAAAAGTGCGGATAGGAGAAGAAATGACAGAAATTTTGATATTGATGATCCCTTTTCTGGGAACCTCCGCAGGGGCGGCCATGGTATTCTTCATGAAGGAGAAGATGAACTCCCGGCTGGAGAAGCTTTTGCTGGGATTTGCGTCGGGAGTCATGATCGCCGCCTCCGTGTGGTCCCTTCTGGATCCGGCCATAGAGATGACTAGACAGCAGGGAGGCCAGCCCTGGTTGCCGGTGGCCGTGGGCTTCCTGCTGGGCATAGGCTTTCTGCTGGCTCTGGACTGCGCGGTGCCCCATCTCCATCCGGAGGGCGGAAAGCCGGAAGGGGTGAAATCGGGCTTCGACAAGGCGACCATGCTGATGCTGGCGGTATCCCTCCACAATCTGCCGGAAGGAATGGCGGTGGGGGTGGCGCTGGCAGGGGCGATTCTGGAGGATACGGGGATGACCATGGCGGGGGCCATTGTGCTGACAGCCGGCATCGCCATCCAGAATTTCCCGGAAGGCGCCATTATATCCATGCCTCTGAGGAATGCGGGCATCTCCAGACCAAGAGCTTTCTGGTACGGGGTGGCATCGGGGATCGTGGAGCCGGTGGGGGCTGCGGCCACCATTTTGCTGGCGGAACAGGTGGTGCGGATTCTGCCTTATCTGCTGGCATTTGCGGCAGGGGCCATGATCTATGTGGTGGCGGATGAGCTGATTCCCGAAGCCAGAGATGAGGGGCATACCAACTTCGGCACCATAGGGGTGGCGCTGGGGTTCGTACTGATGATGGTTCTGGACGTGGCTTTGGGAGCCTGACGTCCGCAGTGTCTTGCAGCCGGGAAGTGTCCCGGCTGTTTTTTTATCGGCTTTAGTCGGTTGAGTGCGTCTCCGTTTTTCGTGTTCCGAAAAACGGAGACGTGCGAAACAGAAAACCACCTGCTATGCGGGTGGTGTAGCAAGTGCTTATAGCACAAAAATCACCTTTCCGTTATGATAGAGTTGTTCAAGCTACTACATAACGAAAGGAAAGGTGATTTTTATGGCTAACAAGACAAACAGCATGGCACATACGAAATGGATGTGCAAGTACCACATTGT
>RAZA01000018.1 GCA_003612485.1 bacterium D16-50 | reverse complement strand
GTTATTCATCAGATATGACTTTGTAACTTGTTAACTATATAGCTCTTGTAGCTATATCATTATTATACTAGGGAGGGAACGGATAGATGATTGCCGTGCTGAAACATGAATTAGCGAATTATTTCCATTCCTTGACAGCTTATGTCTTTGGAGCGTTTTTGCTGGTTTTCGTAGGGATAGGCGCCATGATCTACAATATACAGCAGGCGGTGGCAAATTTTGAGTATGTCTTAAGCTTTGTGGGGCTTGTGTTTGTGGTGATCATTCCGATACTGACAATGCGCGTGATCGCAGAGGAGCGGAAGCAGAAAACGGATCAGCTGCTGTATTCGCTGCCCATCACTACTACGGATGTGGTGATCGGAAAATATCTGGCTCTATTGGTGGTTTATTTGATCCCGCTGTGCATTGTCTCCGTATATCCGTCTATTTTTGCCCGGTACGGAGAGGTATATCTGCCCACCTCCTATGGCTCCATCGCGGCTTTCTTTATCATGGGGGCGGCGCTGATCGCTGTGGGCATATTTATATCATCTCTTACGGAGAACCAGGGATTTGCGGCAGGGATAGCGATACCGGTGATTTTGCTGAATTACTACAGTGTCAGCTTGGCGGAGCATGTTTCTGCCACGGCCTTTGGATCGGCGGCAGCCCTATGTGTTTTCTGCGCCTTGCTGGGCTTGGTGATCCGTATACTTACCAAAGACAAAAAGATGGCGTATGCAGTTGTCGTTGTTCTGGCGGCTGCAGTGTGGGCTGCCTATATCCTGAACAGTGAGGCATTTGAAGGGCTTCTGCCCAATATCATGAAAAAAATCTCTCTTTTTGAGAGGTTTTATACCTTTGTGTCCGGTGTTTTTGACTTGACAGCCATTATTTATTATATAACGGTAATTGTGTTTTTCTTATTTTTATCCGTGCAGTCTCTGGAGAAAAGGAGGTATAACTGATGAAGGAGAAGCCGTTTCAAAACCGTATTGCCTTTCGGGGCGGGACGTATTCCCTGACAGTCACGGTTATTGTGCTTGCAATTCTCATAGCAGTGAATGCTTTTGCGTCCGCAATGCCTGCCACGCTGACTCAGTATGATATCAGCTCTGCCAAACTATATTCCGTCACAAGCAATACAAAGGCGGTGGTGAACGCCCTGAACAAAGATGTGACCGTCTACTGGATTGTGCAGGCCGATATGGAGGATGACATTTTGGAGAATCTGTTAGGCAAATATGAGAGTTTATCCGACCATATTGAAATAGTGAAAAAGAATCCGGATATTTATCCCACATTTGCACAGCAGTATACATCGGAAACCGTACAGAATAACAGTCTGGTGGTGGAGTGCGGGGAGCGCAGCCGTTTTATCAGCTATAGTGATATTTATGTTTACGAAACAAATTTGAGTTCCTATTCATATGATGTTTTCTTTGACGGGGAAGGAGCGGTCACATCGGCCATCGATTATGTGGTAAGCGAGGATCTGCCTCAAATATATGTGCTGGAGGGGCATGGGGAGGCGGAGCTTTCGGCGGCGTTTAAGGAACAGCTGGAAAAGGAAAACATAGAAATAAGCACGCTTTCCCTGCTGACGGCGGATTCCATACCGGAAGATGCCGACGGCATTCTGATTTATGCACCGTCCAGTGACATATCGGAGGAGGAGAAGGGCCTTCTGGCAGGATATGTATCCGAAGGGGGACAGCTGATGGTGATGGCGGGCCCTACGGAGGAGGGAACACTGTCTGGACTTTACGGCATATTGGCAGATTACGGCGTGGAGGCCGTGGAAGGGATTGTCGTTGACACAGACAGGGAGTATTTTGCTTTTCAGGCCCCCTATGTGCTGCTGCCGGATATGGCCAGCAGCGAGATTACGGATCCGCTGATTCAGGAACACTATTATGCCATCATGCCCATTGCTCAGGGACTTGCGGTGAAAGGGGATGCCGGCACGGCGGAAGTGACAAAGCTGCTCACGACATCGGAGGCTTCTTTCAGCAAGACCGCCGGATATGCGTTGTCTTCCTATGAGAAGGAGGAGGGGGATATTGACGGCCCCTTTGCCGTGGCTGTTTCGGTAGAAACCCCAAACGGGGGGAAGATTATGTGGTTTGCCTCATCGCTGTTTCTGGATGATATGTATAATGCCTATTCTTCAGGTGCCAATCTGGATCTGGCAATGAATGCCATGTCTTCTATCATAGGAGAAAATGAAGCGGTAGCGATACGGAGCAAGTCGTTGAATTATAGCTATCTTACTATCAGTGATTCTGTTTCTTCTCTCTTGAAAACGATCATGATCGCCGTATTTCCTCTGCTGTATCTGGGAATCGGCATCTGTATGACAGTGGGAAGGAGGATTCGGAATGAAGCGAGGTAAAAAGATCGGTATATTGTCGGGCCTGCTCTGCTGCGTCAGTCTGGCGGCTTTTGGGGTCAGCAGGTATGAAGAACATAAGGAAGTCATTAAGAACAGTGATGAGATCATAATGGACATAACGGGCGAAGAAGTAAAAGCGCTTTCGTGGGAATGCAGCACGGGTTCTTTTTCGTTCCATAGGGATGAAGACGGAGTGTGGATATATGACGCAGACGAAGGGTTTCCGGTGAATGAAAGTAAAATAGAGAATCTGCTGGATCAGTTCCGGGAGTTCGGGGCCGCCTTTGTCATAGAAGAGGTGGAAGACTGGGAGCAGTACGGACTGAAGGATCCCGTCTGTTCGATCCATATGGAAACGGAAGGAGGGGCATATGAAATCTTGTTGGGAAATTATAGCGCTATGGATTCCCAGCGGTATGTGTCCATGGGGGATGGAAATGCCTATCTGGTAAAAACCGATCCTCTGGAATCGTTTGAACTCCAGATCAGTGATCTCATCAGACATGATGAGATTCCGGCGCTTGAGAATGTGGCGCAGTTGCAGCTTTCGGGAGAGAAATCGGAGCGTATTTTTTATGAAGAAGGCAGTACATCTACATACTATGACGGAGACATCTACTTTATGGAACAAGGGGAAGAGCGTAGGCCCCTTGATACAGACAGAGTAAACGATTATCTGAACATCGTAAGGAACCTCGGTCTGAAGGACTATGTGGACTATGACGCAGGTCAGGAGGAGCTGGCGCAATATGGGCTGGATATGCCGGCGCTTTCTCTCTTAGTCGAATATGCCTCTGCTCAGGATGGGGCGGAGGAAAGCTTTGTTCTGAATATCGGTCTGGACCCGGCAGAGCAGGAAGAAAAAGAGACGCAGGGGGCTGACGGGGATGTGACGGCTTACGCAAGGATAGGTGAATCAAAAATGATATATCGCATTGCATCGGAAGAATACGAGAAGCTTATGGATATATCTTTTGATTCCCTGCGCCATCAGGAACTATTCTGGGCAGATTTTTCGGATATGTATCAGCTTGATATTTTGCTGGAGGGTGAAACTTACACCATCACCTCCGGGATGGAGGAGGAAAAAAGGATCTATTATTATCAGGAAGAGGAGCTGGAAATGGCAGGGATCAGAAACGCCGTGAGGAAATTGAAGGCAAAAACCTTTACGGATGAGGAGCCGAATCAGAAGGAGGAGATTGGTCTGACCATATATCTGGACAACGAGAATTATTCGGAAGTCAGGATACAATTGTACCGCTATGACGGAAAGGATTGTATTGCCGTGGTTGACGGAGTGCCTACTGCGGTGGTGGAAAGAAGCAGCGTAGTGGATCTGATGGAGGCTGTCAACAGCGTTGTTTTGGATTAAACGCATTTCAAGGTGTGATGGTGGGAATGGGAGCGGCCGATTGCATTTAATCCATTGACACATATATCAGGCTGATATATATTGATAAATATCAGCCTGATGTATAGGCGGCGTGAAAAAACAACGAAAAACAGAGGGTAAGCAAATGTTGGGACACTTTGGATTTTCCTATATCGGACTGCTGTTTCTGCTCTTGCTGTTCATTCCCAATGTGATCTGGACAAGAAAAAAGCCTCAGGGCTATATGCCGGGGAAAGAAAACAAGGTGCTTGTTTTCTTTGAAAGAATCGGAGAAGGATTCACCGTGACCTGTGTGCTGGTGTTTGATGATTTCAATCTGCAGGGTTGGTCAAACCGGTGCTGGTGGCTTATTGGGGCTTTTATAGCAATGGCAATGTATGAATTATGGTGGATACGTTATTTTCGGAGTGAACGAAAAGGTTCCGATTTTTACAGCAGCTTTTTGGGAATTCCCCTTGCGGGAGCCACTTTGCCTGTAATATCTTTTTTCCTGCTTGGCATATATGGCAGGGTTGTTTGGCTCTTGGCCGCTGCAGGCATCTTGGGAGTGGGGCACATAGGGATACATCTGCAGCATAGCAAAGAGCTAAATCAGGAGGAGCCGCAAGGACTCTCCTGACAGATTGTTATCTTCTTTTCTGTTTTGTGCGGTACATGGACATCCCGCCGCCGGATGTTTCATTGGGGCGTTTTTGAAAGCCTAGCTTTTCATAAAAAGGCTCCTTGTTTTTTGCGGCTCCCAAAATAAACATAATCCATTCGCCTTCATGGGCGGAATCCATTGTTCTGTCAATCAGATTTTCCACAATTCGTTTTCCGATGCCCTGCCCCTGATATTCCGGGCGGACAATGACGTCTCCCAGATATGCTGTATACCCGAAATCGAAGAGCATCCTGCCCATGGCGACGATTTTGCCGCCATCCCTTACCGCCGTTAAGAAAGTGGTATGTTCCAGACCTCTCTGTGCCTGCCCTTCTGTAATGGAATGAAATCCCACACTCAGCCGAAGCTCATTATATTCGTCCCCGGTCATATGATCCGTATATTGTAAAGCCATAATCTCTCCCTTTTCCCGACGTAAATCGTCAACCTATTTGCTCCTAAGCGGCAAGAAGCCTGACATTTCATATAGTACTAAAAAATGTCGAAACTTGTCAAGCTATGTCAGGATTATATGATATTTTTATTTTGTAAAAATAGAAAACCTTGACAAAAGATGTCGAGATATGTGTGCTATACTGAAGACCGTAACAATACAGCTGTATAGAAGCTTGAAACACTTGAAACACATTGGAAAGGAAGAGGCAGAAAATGAGTGAGATGAATCAGAAGTTTTGTCAGTGCTGTGGTATGCCCATGGGGGATACGGAGGAGCTGTACGGTACAAATGCCGATGGCAGCAAAAACGAGGAATATTGTCAGTATTGTTTTCAGGGCGGCCAGTTTACCTTTCATGGCACGATGGAAGAAATGATTGAGATATGCGTACCGAATATGGTTGCCGCCAACCCCCGCATGAGTGAAGAAGAGGCAAGAAAAAGCATGCTGGAGTGGTTTCCGACACTGAAACGCTGGAAAAACTGACCGCCGGGGCCTAAGAACTGCAGAATATTTGGGTGGAACTGTCAGGGCGGCAGGCGGGTGCAGGAAGCCGCGGACAAGGTTACCGGAAGAGGATTAGACTATAAAAGAACCGGCGGAAAATCGAATATGTATACCAGACACTTAGGTGTCTGGTATTTTTTGTGTATATTATTAAAATTCGGTTTTGCTGTGCAGGTAATTGCCTTCTCTTTCAGCTTCCTTTCAGTGAAAGATTATATAATCAGCTACAAGCGTATCCAAAAACAAGCGGAGGATAATCAAATGAAGATCATAAAATTGGTTAAGCCCCTACAGCTGCAAGAGATTTCTAAGAAACCTAAAAAAAGAAGGGCTGTTATTTTTTGTGTTTTATTGCTGGCAATCCTATTGGCAGCTGTGGCGGGAAGGATCTTTTTGAAGGGCGGAGGAGAAAAGACGGACTTTCCCTTTGGAGACATGCAAAGGCAAAACGGAAACGTGCAGTTTACCATGTCGGAAGGTATGGTAATGGCAAGCGGCGTAACCAGCGTAGGAGTCACCGAGGAAGTGTTTGAAGTTGAAAACCTGACCGCTGAATTGGAAATAGAAGAAGTGTATGTCAATTCTGAAGATATCGTTGGGAAAGGGACTAAGGTTTTGAAGCTTTCGGAATCCAGTGTGGCGGAAGCGAGGAAGGAACTGGAGCAGGCATTGAAGGAAGCCGACTTGGCTTATAGATCCGGTCTGATAGAATACGAACAGAGTAAGATCACTGCAAAATATGACTTGGACAGCAAGGTATTGAGCGGCGAGCAGGCGAAAGAAGTCTATGATGAAGCCGTGTCAAGGCTGCAGGATTCTGTGGATCAGGCCAGAGAGGAGTTGGCCAAGGCGCAGGAGGAAATTGCTGAGTATCGGTCTTATGTAGACAATGACGCCTACAAGAGCTATTTCAAGGTGGACGAATATCAGGAAATATATGATGAGACACTTGAAGCATTGAAGGAAAAGATGGATGAGTGGGGTGTTTCCTGGTCTCAGGTAACTGGCCAGAGCGGCATGAACATAGGGGGCGGGCAGGCGCCGGCGTCAGGGGGCGATGTGTCAGGCAGGGCTGTGCCGGACGGTACTGTATCAGGGGGCGATGCATCAGGCACTGCTGTGTCAGGCGGTACTGTATCAGGGGGCGATGCGTCAAATGGCATTGTGTCAGACGGCACTGCATCAGACAGCGATGCCGTTCAGAGTACAAGTCCCAGCCGGGATCAGATTGAGGTGCTTGCTACTCTTTACAATGTGCTTGAAATGCAGCTGAAAAAATTAGAGCAGGCGGAAACGGACTATGAAAGCGCGCTGGTCAATGGGGCCTTTGAGCTGCAGACTCTGGAATTGAAGCTTCCGGAGCTGGAAAAGGCGCTGGAGGAGGCGGAAAAAAATTATCAGACTCAGATATTACAAGCGAAATTGACCTACGAAAAGACAATGTCAAATGCGGACAGTGCCCAAGGGGATTATGAGACGGCAATTCAGCAGGCGCAGACTACCTATGAAGCGCTGGAAAAAAATCGAAAAGATGCAGAGGAAAATCTGGAATTGTTTGAAAGCAGTGTGGGGGACGGATATTTCTATGCTTCCGGAGAGGGAACCGTGCTGCGGACCATGGTAAGAGCCGGGAGGAATCTGACTGCTGAAAGCACTGTATTTATGTACAGCAATCCGGAAGAAATGACCGTTACGGTATCGGTGGGGCAGGAAGACATTGGGGGCATAGCTCTGGAGGACAAGGTGTACATTCTGTCCAATGAATATGGGGAATTTGAAGGTATTGTTGCAAAGGTTGATCCCATATCTGATTCTGACAGCCGTACAAATGTAGCTTATAGCGTTGTCATTGAACTTATAGGGGACACAGCCGCGGTTCCGGCCAATGAATCCGTAACAGTGGTGTTTGGAATGGAGACGCCGTCTTGGGGAGGGGGAATGCCACAAGAGGGGGATATCCCGGAAGGCGGAAAATTTCCCCAGAACGGGAATGGGCAAATGAGACTGCCCCAAGGGAGTGATTCGGACAAGGAAAACCCCAGAACGGATAACGGAGGCAGGCATAGATGAGAAAGACGCAGATAAAAGAGATGCAATCGAAAGAGATGCAGATAAAAGAGACTCGAATAAAAGAGACCCAAATAAAAAAGATGCAACCAAAAGAGACACAGATAAAAAAGATCCCAATAAAAGAGACCCAAATAAAAGAGATGCAACCGAAAGAGACGCAGATAAAAAAGATCCCAATAAAAGAGACCCAGATAAAAGAGATGCAACCGAAAGAGACGCAGATAAAAAAGATCCCAATAAAAGAGACCCAGATAAAAGAGATGCAACCAAAAGAGACCCAGATAAAAGAAACCCGAATAAAAGAGATGCCGAGGAAAGAGACCCAAATGAAAATTGTACCAGAGAAAGAAAAGAAACGTAAGCCTTTTGGCAGAAAAAAGAAAAGGCTGATCATGATCATTGCAGCAGGGACTCTTCTGGTATCGGCGGCAGGCTACACGGTTTTTATTGCGCCGCTTTTAGAAAAAGACCAGTGGATATATAAAGAGGAGATGGTGGAACGGGGGACCTTGAAGGTAGGGGTTTCCGAAAGCGGAGCGCTGGAATATGGCATCACATCCGTTGTTTATGATTTGGATTTGGACGTCAGCGGGGATGAGGAGGATGAAGAAGATGATGTGGCACAAAAATACTTAAAGATTCAGGAGGCATACGTAAAAACCGGGCAGAGAATCTCGGAAGGAGAGCTTTTATACAAATTTACGGAAGACAGTATCTCGGACGTGAGGATGCTTCTGAAAAGCGCTGCGGCCCAAGCCTGGTCCGAATATGCGGAGGCTCAGGCAGAATACAATCTATCTGTTCTGGAAGCGGGAACAGATTATGAGGTCCGGAAGCTGGATCAGCAATATGCAGCTTCGATTTATGAGAAATCCTCTCAGGCCATTGACAATGAAATTTCCATGCTGCAGGTGGAAATAAACCGGCGCACTGCAAATACCGCTTTGCTGCAGGAGAAGGCGGACGAAGCTGCTGCAGATTATAGTGAGGCGCAGCAGAGCTTTTCGGAAGCGGAAAAGCCTTCTGCAGAGGAAAATAACACTGAAAATTTCATGGCTTTGCAGAAAGAGTATCTGAATCTGCAGACCCGGTATGAAAATGCGAAAAGCGCGTTGAACCGGGCGCAGCAGGAGCTGGAAGACAATGCCCGTGAAATTGAGGCATTGCAGAAAGAGCTTTTGGCTGCCTTGGCTCAAAGTAAAATCAGCAAGCTGAATGCAGACGAAGACTATCAAAAGAATATCATAAACGGTGAGAATGCCCGGATCAGTTATGAGGCAAAGCTGGAGAGCCTTCGGGAAACGCTTCAGGAAGCAGAGGAAGAAAAGGATAAAATACAGCAGCAGCTGGCTGCATTTGAAGCCTTTGTGGGGGAGGACGGCTGCATATATGCTGACGGTGGGGGCATTGTAACGGATGTTGCCTATGCGTCAGGGGATCGTCTGCAGGAGACCGGCCCTATGCTGTCCTACGCAATGCCTGATGATATGACGATCTCTGTGGACGTAACTCAGGAAGATATTGTGGACTTAGAGGTCGGAGACCCGGTGGATATCACCTTTGCCGCATATGGGGATGTTTCTTACCAAGGAAGCATACGCTCCATTAATACTACGGCTACGTCCAGAGAAAGCAACACCGTCAGTTATACAGTGGTAGTTGCTGTGGAAGGGGATACGGCGTTGCTCTATGGCGGCATGACCGCGGACATTATTTTTGTGACAGAGCAGAAAGAGGATGTTTTGTATATTTCAAAGAAAGCCATTATAGAAGAAAATGGGAAATTTTATGTTTATTATAAGACACCCACGGGAGAGATGGAACGGAAGGAGGTAGAAATTGGGATCGACAATGGCGTCAACATTGAGATTCTATCTGGACTGGAAGAGGGAGACACCATTTATCTGGCCAGCCGCGTCAGTTCTGAGAACGCCGTTATGAGCAATGAGTCAAATACAAATAGCAATGCTTCCGGAAACAATCCCGGCAACAATTCTGGCAACAATCCTGAAAATAATTCCGAAAACAGCCCCGAAAACATGGAGTTTAACTTGCCTGAGGGTGGGTTCGATAATATGGAAGGAATGCCGGGGGGAGGCCAAATGACGCCCGGAGGCCAAATGCCTGAAGGCGAAGGAATGCCGCCGGGAGGCAAAGGGCGCTGAGGGAGGACTTTGCCGCAGCAGATACCTTAATATGCTATGGAAAGGCAGGATAAGCAGTCATGAAATCTGGAATGAAAAACATACAAGCAGGGAAATGGAGGATTCTCCTTGCTGCAATAAGCTGTCTGGTGATTTCTGTCATCGCTGTTTCCGTATTGATTGGAATGCGGGGCAGGCATGAGAGTTATGTCTACAAGGAAACGCAGGTAGAGTATGGAAGGCTGACAGTGGGTGTAACAAAAAGCGGCAGCATTGATATCGGCACTGTGGAACAGACCTTTGATCTGGATATGAGCGCGCTGCAGAGGGTGGAAACGGGAAATTCAGAAAGCAATTCCAATATGGGAACCGTGGGCGGAATGCCGGCAATGGGAGGGATGGAGGGCGGACTGAATATGTTCGGACAGACCTTCGGAGGGGGAAGTCTGGTAGGAGCAGGAGAAGCCTCCAGCCTGACAGTGGCAAGGGTACAAGTGTCGGTAGGTCAGGAGGTTTCGGAAGGAGACGTCCTATACGAGCTGGCGGAAAAAAGCGTGTCTGAGCTGGAGCAGAAGCTGCAGGCCAATGTGGAGAAGGCAAAGACGGATCTGGATGCAGTATATGCGGATCAGGTCCTATCGAGGCAGACCGCAAAATATGCCTACGAGAGCAGCATGGCCTATGGGGACTATGCAGGGACTGAATATGATACCGCGGTGCAGGAGCTTGAAGACGCCGTAGAAACAAAAAGAATAGCTCTGGAGCGGGCAAAGGATTCTTTTGAGGAGTATCAGAACCTTCTGAAGGATATCTCAGATTCATACAATGACGCGGTACAGGCTTTGGAAAATTGTCAATATAGTCTGGAGAACACATCCCCCTCAGAGGCATACCTCTATGGGTATTATTATGAATTGACTGAGAATGCACAAGCGACGGCGGATTCCTTGAAGCAGCAGAAGGAACAGTTGGAAAACAATGTTCGGCAGACGAAGGAGAATGTGGAAACGGCCACCCAAAACTATAATGGGGCCCGGCGCAGCTTGGAGCAGGGAAAACTGAGCGCAAAACAGACCTACGACTTAAGAAATCTGGCTTATGATACGGCGCAGGAAACCTATGACATTACGCTTGGGTATTTGGACGAAGACGCCGCCGTCCAGGAAGAAATATATCAGGAAACCAAGGAAAAGTGGGAGGAATTCAGCTCCTATATCAGCCAAAACGCGGTGCTGGCGAAATATAACGGAGTCGTCACAAGCGTTGCATTGACAAAGGGGGACAGTATCCATACCGGCAGCGCGCTGATAACCCTTTATGATATGGATAATGTAACCATGACGGTATCGGTCTATGAAGAAGATATGACAGACATCTTCTTAGGGTCGGAGGCGAATATCCTATTTACGGCTTATCCGGAGGATCCCTTTACGGCAGTGGTCACAGAGATTTCGGAGGCCTCCGCAGATTCCCGGGGAAATGTGGTGTACGAAGTGACGGTTACCGTGCAAGGGGATGTTTCGGGGCTTTTTCAGGGAATGACCGGGGATATCACCTTTATAACCAGACAGAGCGAAGAGACTTTGTACGTATATAAGCGGGCGGTTATTACGGAAAACGGGAAAAGCTATGTAAAGGTCCGTGAAGACAATGGTAATATAGTAAAAAGAGAAATTACCATAGGATTCTCTGACGGTACATATATACAGGTTGTGGAAGGCCTTTCGGAGGGCGATGTTGTATTGATAGAAAGTAAGGTGGGCGGATCATGAGATTATCGGAAATTTTCAGGCTGGTTTGGCTGAATCTGTCGCAGAACAAGTTTAAGGTGGTGCTTACTTCCATTGGAATCGTAGTAGGGTCGGCTACCATCATGCTGGTACTTGCCATAGGCGCCGGAGGCAGGGAAGAGGTGGCGGAGCAGTTCAAGAACCTGAATGCAGGCGCTATTGACATTTCCTATGAGGGGGGCAGCTTGGGCTTTGCATTTTCTGCCGGAGGAAACCGGGGCCTTGAAGGGGGGAGCATGGAAATGCCCTCCGGCGGTTTTGCCTTTGGCGGAGGAGGGCTGTCAGCAGGCGGCATGCAGTCTTTTGGGGGCGGAAATAGGTCTTTCGGCGGTGAAGCAGGCTTTTGGGGCGGTGCAGCCTCAGAAAATGAGGAAGTCATATTAACTTACCAAGACGCGGAGGATCTAATGACTTTTGTTATGGGAGTATCCGATGCAACTATTTCCTATTCCACAACTGCGTCCGTAGAAGGCGGAGAACTGGAGGCGGCATCCTATTATACAGTGGCAGGAGTGCTGCAAAACTATGGAACCATCAGTAATCTGGAGATGGCAATCGGTGATTTTATCACAGAGGAAAGCAACGGCAATAAAGAAAAGGTCTGTATATTGGGAGCCGCTGCGGCCAATGCCATTTTCGGCAGCGCCTTTAACGCCTATGACAACATATTATATATTGATGACAGGGCTTATGTGGTGGCAGGCGTCCTTTCGGAAATGGGCAGCGTTGCATCAGGAATCAGTCCGGACTCGGCAATCTTTATTCCCTATGAAACAGGCGTCAAATATATCACCGGAAACAGTATAAGCCCGACGGTTACGGTGATAGCCGATGATGTGACGGAGGTAGACAGAGTGATGGGGGAGGTGGAAAGGGAGCTGAAGGAAAGCTACCCAAACACGGCTTTTACCATTTCTGATGCGGGAAGCAAAATGGACGCGGCGGCGGCATCCAATGAGACCCTGACACTGCTGCTGGTATCTATGGCGGTTATCGTTTTTGCGGTGGGCGGCATTGGGATTATGAATGTGCTGTTTGTGACGGTAAAGGAGAGAACCAACGAGATCGGCATCTTGAAGGCCATCGGATGCTCCAGAAAAGGGATTCTGCTGGAATTTCTTTTGGAGGCAAGCTGTACCAGTCTGGTGGGCGGGGTGATTGGAGTTTTGCTGGCGCTGGCGGTGACGCCCTTGGTAGAGCTTTTCTCTGTGCGGGTAGAACTGTCCGCTCAGGGCGCGGTATTGTCTTTGCTGTTCGGCGTGATCACCGGGAGCATTTTTGGATTTTATCCTGCGTACAAGGCGTCCCGGCTGGTGCCTGTGGCTGCGCTGAACCAAGAGTAGGAGCGTGGATTATGATTACAATGAAATCAATCAATAAGGGATATATGCTGGGTGAAGAAAGGCTGCCTATACTGAAGGATATCCATTTTTCGGTAGATAAGGGGGAGTATGTGGCGATACTGGGGCCCTCCGGGTCCGGAAAGACCACGTTTATGAATATTTTGGGCTGCATGGACGTAATGGACAGCGGAGAATATTATCTGGATGGAATGGCGATCCATGAGACAAAAGAAGACGATTTGACGGATGTAAGAAACCGGAAAATAGGATTTATATTTCAGAATTATCAGCTGATTCCTACTTACAATGTGATGCAGAATATTATCATGCCCTTATTGATGCGGGGAATGAAGCATGAGGAGGCGGAGAGAAGATGCATAGATACAGTGGAGCTGCTGGGATTGGAGCATCGGATTAAGCATAGGCCCAATGAGCTGTCAGGAGGGCAGAAGCAGCGGGTATCCATTGCAAGGGCATTGGTGGGGAACCCGGCCATCTTGCTGGCGGACGTAAAATGGAGTATGGTTTTAATTGTGTATTGTGTGTATAGCGTTCAGAAAAAGAGGAAAAAGGGAACGCTATACACAATCAGAGCTTAAATTTGTGTATAGCGTCATCAACCTATAAGAAAGCTGAAGAAGGTGGAAGGGCATAGCCCAGAAGCCGTTTTTTATTGCCTAAATTGGACAAAGCGGCGCAGGAAGTTTGTGAACTATTCCGGATAGCATTTTCCGGGGAAGATGGTATAGTGTTGTCCTGAAAAAGAGGAGAGGAGGCAGAACGGTATGGCTCAGCAACAAAGGATGCCTGGTACAGCAAGAGAGAAACGTAACTGCTGGAGTCGGGGGAACGGATCATACAGCTACCGGGGGGAACTGAAACGGGGGATTTCACTGAACAAGAAATACCTGAGACGGAAAGTGCGCCACAGCGCAGACGTTATCCTCAAGGGGAACGGCTACCGAAAAATATGCCGGACAGTCAACATAGTGGATTTTACTTAAAGATCAGCCATGCATTTTCGTTTATGGAGTGCATGGCATTTTTATTGGAGGAAGCTGTGGTGCGGGATACTGCGGCTGGCTGACTTTGAAGATTGGAGGGATTGGCATGAATGAGGAAAGCGTCCGCCAGGATAAGGAACTGGCAAGGGCGGCAATCAAAGGGCTGACTTCTTATGCAGAGCAGATCGCACACAAGGGGAAAGATGATGAAATACAGCAGGTCAGGAGCCTGGTTGACGCATTGAGCCTATATTGGGGAGTGGATGAAAAAAGGGACTGGACTGAGGAATTCGATGAAAAGGTGCAGCAGGCCAGGAAGAAAAGGATCATACCGCAGCGCCGGTCCAGCATGACCTGGGAAAAGGCCATAAAGGGCCTTTGCCGGTATGCGGAGGAAATGGCTTCGGCCCAGGGTGTGGAGGAAATAGAAAGGATCTTGGAAATCCCGGATGTCATCAGGCGAATGGGAAAGGAATGGGAAATGTGCCAAAGCTACATTGAAAATGCCTGCAGCAAAATTGGAGATATTGCGGAACCGCTGCGGGAATCACAGAAGGCTATGGAAATCCATATGCAGTAGAGGGAGCAGGAATGGATATCAAACAGAGGATCAACAAATTCAACACAGAAAACCGCCCTTTCTACATTGTAGACCATGAGAGCGGCGAATACAGCTTATGCCTTGCGTTGTCGTTTCTGCCAAAGGAATATGAACGTTTCGGGCAGGAGGCATTCAACCGATATGCGGTGGAGATTGGCGAGCCTGTGATGGAAAACGGGCGCTGGTTCACACATGGGAGCGGGCATGAGTGGAAATATGTTTTTGAGAAAGCATTCGAGAACGATCCGGACAGCGGCAGGATAAAATACGATTGCGAGACCGGCGGGTTCTTCTGCTATGCGGAAAGCCTGTCCCTGATCGAGGACTTTGGCGCACGTTTCAGGGCCATCTGCATGGACGGGGAGAAATTTGCAGGGCTTGTCAGCAAGGCGTTGAAAGAGGTGGCAGAAAAAGAGAGACTGGCGGAAAGGATACGGAATACACTCAGGGGATTCCTGACAGAAAACCCGCAGGGCGAGGCTGACATCATGACGCCGGATGGTTTCCTGCATCTGACTGCCGGCCAGGGGAGGCAGCTGCTGAATGGCGGACAGAAATCTGTAAGGGTCGGGGATTGTGAAGTAGATGCGGAGGAACTGCTCCGCCAGGAAATCACACACATACAGCAGGATCTGTTCCGGGACGGACACTTCCAGATAAGGACCAGAGCACCCGAACAGGCGATGGAGCAGTCCCTGTCAATGTAAGGAAAGCATATGTGCGGGACGCCCGACGCCGTATATTTTGAAAACGATGTCGTGCATCTTGCCGGATTCCGGGAGGCTGAAGGGTATTTGTTTCCGCAAAGGGGATCTGGGAAGGGGCAGGTGCCTGAAGTGTTGGAGGAAGCCAACAGGGAGAAGGAAAATGATCGAGGAAGCAGTACTGAAAAAAATAGGACTTTTAAGCAGGGCATACAGGGAAAAAGAGAAAGCGTTCGAGGCAGAGCATAAAAAGCTCCAGGAATATGTTGAAAGATATCTGGATGAAAACAGCATCAGAAATGATATGAAAGGACTTAAGGAAGTGGCAGGAATCCTGCCGGACAGCAGAATCCTCGACAGCCTGATCAGCCGTCTGTATGACTTGGAATTGAAAGAAAAAGAACAGCAGCCGGCGCAGGAAGGAGAACAGCGGACAGAGGCGGCAGGATGCGGCAGAGAAACAGGCCAGACTGCCCCAAACGCCAGCCATTCTGAAGAAAAGGCATCGAAGAAAAGCACATTAAAAGAGGTAGAGCGGCAGGCCCGGATATGCCAGGAAAAGGACAAGGGTTTCAGGGCAGGGCAGAAAAAACTTCATCAGTTTGTGGAGGACTATCTTGATAAAAATGGCATAAGGGATGACATGGAAAAGCTGGATGAAGTGATCGGCGTCCTTCCGGGAGGCATACTGCGTTTCCGCCTGATGGAATGCAAATATACCCGCCTGGAGAAACAGGCGGAACAGCAGCGTATGCAGGAAGCTGTGGAGATGCAGGAGGGAGCGGATGAGCCACAAGTGCCGGGCGGAACGCAGACAATGGGCATGGGATGAGAAAGTGGGGAATGCCGATGACCAGGCCGCTGCCGCAGATGCAATAGGATACCAACTAAAAATATGCAGTAGGACAGGAGAGCGAACAGTGAGGATTTATGTCAAGAGGGAAAACTGGGACGGCGGACTCTGGATGACGCTGCCAGCCACGGCTGCCGATGCACAAAAACTGTGGCAGGAATTAGACAGTCTCCATCCATCAGTAATGCTCCCTTTTATCGGGGGAGCTGACTCAAGGATCAAGGGGATGGGGGAAAGCCTGGCCGGTGAGCTGGTCTTTGAGAAAGGGCATCTGGTGATGCTCAACCGCCTGGCAAGGCGCACGGACGGAATGGGGGAGGAAGAACTCCTGCTGTTTACTGCCGCTGTGGAGATGGAAAGGCCAAAGTCCATAGAGCAGGTTTTGGAAACCATGGGGCATCTGGATCTCTATGAGTTAAAGCCGGATATCCGTGACATGGAAGGGCTGGGGCGATACGCAGCCAAAAAGGAAAGGGAAGAAATCCCCAAAGCATTAGAAGGAATCTTTGACTATGGGTTGTATGGCGCCAGCCTCCAGCACAGGTATGGCTGCTTTACAGAAGGAGGGTTTGTGGAAAGGAGACAGCCGGAGAAGGAACCGCAGCCAGAGAATGGCGGACCCACTCAAAGGAATAGGGGATTGGAGCCTGTGTTCACTGTAGAGGTGAAAAAACATCCATACGGATATGAGGGCTTCTCCCTGCCTATGACGGAACGGGAACTGGCAGAGGCAGAGGCCAGGATCGGCACGGCAGAGTGCGGCATAGAAATGAGGGTGCTGGCAGTGCGTGACGGACTGTATGAAACCCTGCCCCCGGGGAGCTCCATTGGGGAACTGAACCAAGCGGCTGGGGAGGTCAAAGCACTCATGGATAAGGGAGAGCCGGACTGGAACCTGCTGCTGGCAGCCCTGGAAGCGGAGCTTCCGGAAACCATGGAGGATGCCTGCCGAATCATCCGGAACTGTGCAGATTACGAGTTCCTGCCCCTGGAATCGTTAGAACCAGAGGATTATGCCCGGTACATCCTGGAAAGGGATGGAATCAGGGTTCCGACAAGCCTGCAGCCCTATATCAAGTACCGTCAGTTCGGACAGAGGAATATGGAAGAGATGCACCCGGTCAAAACCTTTTATGGCGTGATAGTCAACAGGGTGCGCCCCATACGGCCAGCCCCAGGGGAACCCCAGAGCTTCCGGCTGTTCAGCCCCCTGACGATAACCGCATACGGCGGTGGCCCCGAATCCATTGAACCTGAGACCTTATCCGGGCAGGCAGCGGTCTCAATACAGGAGGATATCCGGAGGCAGATCGCCCGGAGCATGGAGGGATATGGCGGAAGCGGCCTGGCAGAAACCCTGTCGAGCCGTATCCTTGCCCGGAAGGTCCGCTCCATGAAGCCGGATGTGGAGGAGCATGAAGGAAAGCTGTGGGGCGTCCTGGAAGTGGAGACTGTGGCAGGGCTGACCGAAAGGGAAAAGTCGGCATTAACGGAAGAATGGCGCATCATGGCCGGGGATGGCTGGGGCGGACAGCTCCTGTGCATGCCTGTCCGCACAGGAGGGAGAGAGGTGCATATCGGCTTTTGGGATACGGAGAACGGGAGCGGGCTGTTCATCAGGCCGGAGGAGGAATTTCTGGAAAGTACCGGGCATTTTGGGATGGAAATGCAGTGACAATTGAACACAGGCATCGAAGCGCGCTGGTTTGCTGCCAGCGTTTTTTTATGCATATGCCGGTGTAGAAAAAGAATGCCATGGAAGTGTCGCAGCGGGCAGGAGAACTCTTTCCTGCCTGACTGCAAAAATCAGAAGAAAGGAGGCGGAGTCCTGGCCAGGAAAAAGATATCTGACTCCCTTTTGGATGGATTTAGAACACAAGGCAATCGAAAGGGTAAGGACGGCATCGGAGATGTCGCTGAAGCTGTACGGCAGCCCCCTGGTGGTGACGGACAGCGGTGGCAAGGACAGCGCCGTGTGCCGGGAGATCGTAAGGAGGGCAGGAATCCCCTATGAGGTACAGCACAACCTCACCACGGCGGATGCGCCCCAGACCATCTATTATGTGCGGGACACCTTCAAAAGGCTGGAGGAACAGGGGGTCACATGCAGGTTCAGCTATCCTTTTTATAAGGAGCAGAGGGTGACGATGTGGACGCTGATCCCCATAAAAAAATTTCCTCCCACAAGGCTGCAGAGATACTGCTGCCAGGTGCTGAAGGAGGCTTCCTGCAGGGACCGTTTCATCACCACAGGCGTCCGCTGGGCGGAGAGCATAAAACGAAGGAAGAACCGCGGCGTATATGAGAACTTCACTTCTAACCGGGACAAAAAGATCATCCTGAACAACGACAATGATGAGCAGAGGCGGCTGTTCGAAAGCTGTGAGCTGAAAGGAAAGAGGATATGCAATCCCATCGTGGACTGGACGGACCGGGATATATGGGATTATATCCGCAGTGAAAGGCTCCCCATGAACCCGCTGTATGATATGGGCTTCTTCCGCGTCGGCTGCATAGGATGCCCAATGGCGGGAAAGCGCAGGTGGATGGAATTCAGCATATTCCCCACATACAAACAGGCTTATATGCGGGCGTTTGGGAGGATGCTGGATGTGATCCATGCGGAGGGCATACCTACAAAGTGGAAGACAGCAGGGGATGTGTTTTCCTGGTGGATGGAAGATGGGCAGATAGAGGGGCAGATGAGTCTGGATGATTTTGAAGGCTGGGAGCTTCCGTCAGGGTAAAGGCCGGGCAGGAGGCACACTGGCCATGGGCATGGGGTGGGGGGAAGGCGCTATTGCCGCAGGATGCGGCAGCAAAACAGAAAGGAAGGATCAAGATGGCATCTAAATTTATGAGCGGCATGCCGCTTGCAGGGATGGAGGCACAGATGCAGCAGGTTCCGGGGTTCAAGCCGAGAAAGGGCGGGATGTCCGTCAGCAGGCTGGAACTGACGGAGGCGCGGGGAGACCACAGTGGGAATGCAGAATGGCAGGGGGATTGCGGGCCTCCTGACGGGAGCAGCCCCTGTGGAAGCCCTGGAGGCGGCTGTGGGCGTTTTTCCTGCCTCCTCGGACGTTTTACCGGGGAAGTGGGGTTCGGCCCGTTTACGGACCGCGTGTCGCACCTGCAGGGAAGCGTGGGGAGCACATTCCAGGACGAGGGGCACAGGGAGCGCTTCCGGCACCAATGGAGCATGCAGGGGAATGTCCCGGACAGGGAAGCCATGTGTGCCGCCCTATACCTGCTGACGGCAGACCGGATGCTCTGGGGGATGGCAGCCCAGGCGGTCCAGCCGGAACTGATCGACTTTGCCGCCGTCTGCATCAGGGGCATCGGGCTGGACGGCTATGTGCTGTTCCATTCCGCAAAGGACCTGTATAAGGGGACCAACCGGCTGAGCCTGTCGGAGCTTACCGACCCGGAGCTGATCAGCGATGGGACGTTCTGGACGGTCATCACGGCGTTCCTGATCCGGCGGTACGGCGCGGAGGTATTGGAGGAAGAAAGGAGCAGCGGATGTTAAAGGTATATCTGAGCAATATCGCCACATCAGACGGGCTGTGGCTGGCATTCCCGTTGGGGGACCAGGAAAGGCAGGAGGCCATGAAGTTCGGCGCAGAGGGTACAAATGAGATCGGGGCGGCCACAAGCCCGCTGGAGGGATTGAAGACGCATCTGGAGGGGATGACGCTGCAGCCCGGACATGGAATACGGGAACTGGAGTTTTTAGACCAGCATATGGACTGCATGACAGAAAAGGAAAAAAGCATATTCCAGGCGGCGCTGGAGATTGAGAGGCCGCGCAGCGTAATGGAGATCGTGAACCTGTCCTGCAACCTGGATAAATTCGTGCTCTATGAAGGCGTTTCCAACCATGAGGAACTCGGGAAGCGTGTCCTGGGGGACGAGGAAATGTCTGAAAAGGTTGCCCTTTACATGGATTATGGGGCAGCCGGGGAAAAGTACGCAGGCAGCCATGCCGGGTATTTTACGCAGCTTGGGTATGTGGCACGGACAGGAGAAGCCCTGGAGCCGCTCTATGACGGGAAGTACCTGCCAAAGCCCGGATATGATAAATCGGGCATCATCCAGGCTTGGCTGTATTCCCCCTATTACGCCGCAGGACATTACCGGAATTACCCTGTTTCCCTCCCCGCCTCTGATGACAGGCTTGCGCTGGCAGAGGAAAAGCTGGGCTGGAGAAAACTGGATGGGCATGAGGCGGCATATATCCGCTGCCCTGATTCGGAACTGGAATCCTGCCTGCCGTTTTCCAGGGATGTCAGGGAGATGAACGCATTTGCAAGGCTGCTGGCAGAAAGGAACATCCTGGGGGATGCCGGGACAAGGGAAAAGCTGTTTGCGGCACTGGAGGCGGAGGCGCCTGGAAGCATGGCCGAGGCCATGGAGATAGCCGCAGAGCTGGAGCAATATACGGTGCTGCCGGAGGACATCCGGACCGCAGTGGATTATGCGTATTATTATCTGGAGGATGCACAGATATACATTGATGATGAAGTCCAGCCGTTCCTGGATCATGAGGAACTTGGGGAATGCCGGATGAGGAAAGAGGGCGTGGTGCGGACAGACTACGGGCTGGTACTGCGCAGGGACCGCCCAATCGCGCAGCTTACGGAAGAATTGGAGGAATTCAGGCTGTTCAGCCCCCTGAGCGGCCTGCTGTACCCATATGATGAGGATTGGGGAGGCATCTCGAACCAGCCCATGGAAATCGGCCCTGGGGATCTGTGCCAGTATGAGGACCAGATACTGGAGAGGATCGGGCAGGAACGCCTGGAGGAAGAAGGGGAGAGAGGGCTTGCTGTCTACCTTGGCAACCGCCTGCTGAAGCGGAAGGTGTTCAGCATGAACCCTACGGTAGAGATGTGGAACGGGGAACTGTGGGGCGTGCTGGAGGTAAAGAGCCACGGCCCCCTGTCTCCCCAGGAACTGTCCGGGCTGATGGATGCCTGGCAGGGGCAGGAGTCTGATGGCTGGGGGGAAGGCTTCGAGCAGCGGGAGATCAAGACAGAGGAAGGGGATCTCTGCGTCAGCTTCTGGCATTCCGGCGATGGCTTCTTCATCAAGACGGAACAGGAACTCAAGCAGACGCAGGGCTTCGGGATGAAGATGGGAGGGAACGGATGACGCGTATACAGGCCAACATCTATGCGGACTGCCATGAGAAACTGCGGGGATACCAGGGGGCGATGCTGGAACTGCCGGCCACCCCCTATGAGATCAGGGATGCCCTCCAGCGCGCCCGCGTGCCGGAGGGAGGCGGGTATACGCTGGAAAGCACCGGCGGCTGGCCGGACTTCCTCTGGACTGCCCTGTTTCATGCCAGCCCCCTTTCAGGGGAAAATGCCCTGGAGGAAATGAACCTGCTGGCGGATGCCGTAAGCCGCATGGATGAGATACAGATCGGGACTTTTGAAGGGGCCGTACAGCTGCACCAGGAGGAAACAGGAAAGGACCCCACCTTAAAGGAATTGATTAACATTTCCGCCTGTCTGGATGATTATGAATTCCATCCCGGCGTGACCAATGACTTAAGCCTTGGGAGGGCCTGCATGGAGGGCGGCATGCTTGGCCTGGTGGAGGGCCTGCCGGATGGGGTGGCATCACTGCTGGACCCCGCAAAGGTCGGGAAAGCGCTGCGGCACAGCGACCACGGGGCATTTGCCTCCAGGGGGTATGTGTACCGGGGCATTTCTGCCGCCCGCCAGGATCTCTATGACGGGGAACACCTGCCGTCCTGCGGGGAAAACCACAAGGGCCTGCTATCCCTGCGGATAGAAAAGCTGGATGCCCCTGATGCAGACAGCGGCGTATGGCTGGAACTGCCTGCGGACGATAAAGCCCTGCGATGGGCGCTCCTGTCTGTCGGTGAGGAATCCTTTGACGCCTGCCGGATTGCAGAGGCAGGGAGCATCATCCCGGCATTCAAGCACCAGCTAGCAGGGGACGAGGACATCGGGAAGCTGAACACGCTGGCAGGGCGCCTGCGGGAACTGCAGCAGGAGATGCCGGGGGAGCTGATGCTCATGAAATACAAGGCTGTGCTGGAGCTGGAGCAGTATCCTGGCCTGGACATGGCGCTGGATATTGCCGCCAACCTGGGCTATTACGATTTCAGCCCGGATGTCCTGTCGCCATACGCATACGGGGAGTATGTCCTGCAGAGCGCAGGAATCGATACAGGCGATCCTGCCTTTATTCATTTTGATTTCCGTGGGTACGGGGAGCGGCAGCTGGAACAGGCAGGCTATGTGTTTACCCCCTACGGAGCCGTCGCCCGCAACGGGCAGGAGTTCGTGCATGAGTATACAGAACAGGAGCAGGAGCCTGGGCAGGGAATGGCGATGGAACAATAGCATGGCGGCCGCAGGAAAGGAGGTGGTGCGGCATAGACAGCTTTATCTCATGGGTGGGCGGGAAGAAAGCCCTCCGTAAGCTGATTTATACAATGTTCCCCGTAAATTTTGACCGCTATATCGAGGTGTTCGGCGGGGGCGGCTGGGTGCTCTTTGGCAGGCCGCCCGACTGCAGGTGCATGGAGGTCTATAACGACTACAACTCCAACCTTGCCAACCTGTTTGGCTGCGTGAAGGACAGGACATGGGCGTTCCTTAAGGAGCTCGGATTCCTGCCCATCAACAGCAGGGATGAGTTCTCCGTCATCCGCAGGTTCCTGGACAAGCAGGAGTTTGACGCCCCGTTCCTTGCGGAAGAACTGGAGCTGGCGCAGGTTTCCCTGCCGGTGCCTGATTTTGAGGAAATCAGGGCGATCCTGATGGAGAACGCGGAAGTGACGGACGTGAAGCGGGCCGCGGCGTTCTTCAAGCTGATCCGCTACAGCTACGGGAGCGGCTGCACATCCTATGGCTGCAAGAACTTTGACGTGCGCAAATGCTTTGACACCATCTGGCAGGCATCCCGCAGGCTCGCCGACACGGTGGTGGAGAATAAGGACTTCGAGGCGCTGATCCGGCAGTATGACCGTGACGGCGCCTTTTTCTACTGTGACCCACCCTACTATGAGACGGAAGGGCATTATGCCGTGGTGTTCCGCAGGGAGGATCACGCAAGGCTGAGGGACGTGCTGGCAGGGTGCAGGGGGAAATGGATGGTCAGCTACAATGACTGCGGTTTTATACGGGATTTGTACGCCGGGTACACCATCACGGCGGTGACCCGCATCAACAACCTGGCGCAGCGCTATGACGGGGGCTGTGAATTCCCGGAGGTGCTGATCACCAACTATGACCCGAAGGAGCGGGAAAGGGCGCAGCCTGTGCAGATGAGCCTGTTCGGGCTGTGCGGCGGCAGTGACGGGCAGGGCGGCTATGGGATCATGGAAACCGCCCAGGAAAAGGAAGGAGGAAACTATGGGCAATGCGATCTATAAGCTGGTGGACGGCAAGGGAAGGGTGCTGATCCCCAAGGCGCTGCGGGAGGCGGCGAAACTGGAATACGGAGGCATCGTGGGGCTTGGGCTTGCGGACGGGAAAGTGACCATCCGCAGGGTGGATGTGATAGAACCCGGCGACCAGTCGCCGGAGGCGGTGGAAGCCTATGTGCATGCGGCCTTAAAAACCATGCCGGACAGCAAAAGGCTGGAACTGCTTGCGGAACTGAGCGGGCTGCTGCAGAAAAAGGAGGCGTAGTGCCATGCGTGAATACACGGAAAATGACTGTGAACAGACCGGGTACGGTTTCTCCCTGAAAGGGAAGGTGGTGGTGATAAACAAGGCGGCGCTGCCGCCGGAACATCCAGGCCAGCTCTTCCTCTGCATGGGAGGGAACGGGGCGGACCTTAACCCCATAGGGCGGAGCGTGTTCCTGGCCTCCCTTACAAACGGGGAAAGCTGCCGTTTCTGGCGGGAGGACGTGACAGGCGCACTGAAGCCGGAACTACTGCCGGATGAGGAAAAGCTGATGCTCTCCCAGATTCGCCCGGCAGGGGCAAAAGACCTTGCCGGGAACGAACCGGAATATTCCGGGTACAGCTTCCTGCCGGATGGCCGGTACAGTGCGGGCGTATGGCTGTGCAGCCCCCAGGAGGCGCTTGACTATGTGGAGATGCAGAAGCCCTACCAGCACCGGGTGCTGATCTGTGACAGGGATGATTTTGCAGTGATGGAGGCCATAGACGGAAAACTCATATATCCCGATGAACAGACGCTTGCCGGATTCCGGCAGGGGCAGGGCGGAGGGATGACCATGACGTAAAAGTGTGTAAGGAAATTCTAAGCGTCCAAAGTACGCCCGCTAAGAATTTCTAAGTTACACACTGAATAATGCCGAGAGCAGGCATTCTTCTCACGCAATAACACAGGCGGCGCCTGTATTATGCAGGAAGGAGGGAGAAATGTGAACCAGGTCCGGATTGAAAACGGGATCATCATGTTTTACGGAAATAAGGCCGGCAGGGTGGAGGACGGGTGCGCCGTGGTAGACCCCATGTTCAAAGGGGATGAAATCAGCAGGTTCCTGGAAAGGCAGCGCCATATCCGGGAAGTCAGATGGATGGACGGGATGTTTGACCGCCTCATGGCCGGGGGACAGGAGGGCGCTGCGGCGCAGGGGCTGAGGAATGTCCGTGTCTGGCAGCTGAAACCCGATGTGGATGTGTACATGAAATTCATCGGGTATGAGGAAACGTGCAGGAAGTTCGGCCTGCCGGACCAGGAGAACTACCAGGCAGTGTATGACGGGGCGGCACCGACCAATGACCTGGAGGCGCTGTACATGAAATTCGGGAATGACGGCAGCGCCCTCCCCGCCAGCTACAAAGGACATTCCCTTTCCATGAGCGATGTGCTGGAGCTTTATGACGGCACGGGGAGCAGCTTCTACTATGTGGACCGCACCGGCTTCCAGGAAATAGAATTTGCCGCCCCGCAGCAGGTCCAGGGCCAGACAATGCAGCTCTGACAGGCAAAAGGCTCTCCACGCCGGCCTGTCTGCTGGATAGATAGCATCAATGCCTTTATAAAGGCAGAAAAAGAAGGAGGATTTTTATGTCTACACTGGATGTCAAGATCAGTTCCATGTACCCGCCCGGACAGCAGGGCGGTATCCGGGCTTATGCCTCTGCGACCATAGACGGCTGCTTTGCCGTGCGGGGGATCAAGGTGGTGGAGGGCGGCAGGGACGGCCTGTTTGTATCCATGCCCAGCCGGAAGACGGTGGACGGCTACAAGGAAGTGTGCTTCCCTGTGACCGCAGAATTCCGTAATGAGCTCCACAATGCCGTGCTGGATGCCTACCAGCAGGCGCTCACCATGGCGCAGGCGCCCCCTGCCCAGCAGGAAGCGCACGAAGGCGGCACGCCCCAGGAAGGCCGGCTGGAGGCAGCCGGAGGGGAAGCACCCCAGGAAGGCCAGCAGATGGCAGGAATGTAACAGGCAACAAAATCAATATCATAAAAACCTAAAAAATGGAGGGATTATCAATGAAGAAGATCAGAAATCAGTTCAACAGGATGTGCGGTGTTTTTGCAGTAAAGGCCATGGAGGCAAAGAGAAAGCTGGCGGAGCGCTCCGGGGAGGGCTATGTTGACACGGCGGTCAAGATCCTGATCGCAGTGGTGCTTGGCGCGCTCCTGCTGGCAGGACTGTACGCACTGTTCAAGGACACCGTGCTGCCCACGCTGGTAAACCGCATCCAGCAGATGTTCAACTATGCCGGTTAACCCGGCAGCCTGCCAGGGAACGGCCATGCCGCCGGGGATGCTGCTGCAGGCTGTGCTGTTCCTCTTTCTGCTGGCCATTGTTTCCGCCTGCGACATAAAAAACAGGGAGATCCCGGACTGCCTGCAGGCGGCCATTGCACTGCTGTCCCTGCTGCATTTTTCGCCGTGGGACCTTGCCGGGGCATTAACGGCACTGCCGTACCTCTTGGTGGCCCTGGCAGGAAATGGAACAGGCGGGATTGGGGGCGGGGACATCAAGCTGGTGGCATCCATGGGGATCGTGCTTGGGCTGCCGGCCAGCCTGGCGGCATCCGTCATGGGGCTGTCAGCGTTTATCGTTTACGGGCTTATCTGCTCCTGCGCAGGAAGGCTTATGGGGAGGAAGGGAAGGACCGCCTACCCCGCAGGGCCGTTCCTGGCGGCAGGGGCAGCCGCAGCATATTTTATGGAAATTGGAGGATGGACCATATGAAAAAGAAACTCATCATCACACTTTGTGCCGCTGTGCCTGTGGTAGCACTGGCGGCATTCTTACGCAGCCGCAGGAAAAGATACGCAGTGCGGTAGTAAAAAGGGGCGGGCTTTCATGGAAGGCCCGCCCGGCACCTAATGCAGAATATTAGATTTTCAGGAGGGCACCTAATGCAGATTTTTAAGAACAGGATCGTCATAGGCGTGGCATGCATCATCTTGTCGTTGATCATATGCTTTGCGGTCACGCCGCTTTTTAACCGGAGCATCAGCGAAAAGACACAGATCGTGCGGGTGGTCAGGGAGATCAAAAAGGGCGAGGAGATCACGGCGGCGCAGGTAAAGGTGGTGGAGGTAGGCGGGTATAACCTGCCGGAGGATGTGGTGAGGAACCCTGATACGGCCATCGGCAGATATGCCTCCGCCGATTTCGTGCCGGGGGATTATATCATCGCATCAAAGATTGCGGATGAGCCTGCCGCGGAAAATATCTACCTTTACAGCTTAAACGGTGAAAAGCAGGCCATGTCCGTGACGGTGAAAGCCTTTGCCAATGGGCTGTCCGGGAAGCTGCAGAGCGGCGACATCGTATCCGTCATCGCCCCGGATTACAGGAAACAGGGGGTGACCGTGATCCCGCCGGAGCTTAAGTATGTGGAGGTCATCGCCGTGACGGCGAACAGCGGGTATGACGCCAATACGGGTGAGCGGGAGGATGAGGGCTCCGAAAGGGAGCTGCCCACCACCGTGACGCTGCTGGCCACGCCGGAGCAGTCCAGGATACTGGCAGAGCTGGAAGCGGACGGCAAGCTGCACCTTTCCCTGGTATACCGCGGGGATGCAGATTCCGCCGCCCGGTTTATCGCGGCGCAGGAGGCCGTGCTGGAGGAACTGTATGCGCCTGCAGAAGAAAACGGGGAAGAAGCCGCAGACGGCGGGCAGGAAACAGGGGAAAGCAGCGGGAACCCCGCGGACACCTGGTCCATGAAAGAGGAAATCGAAAAAGCGGAGGAAGCGCTGTCGGGAAGCGGGGTGGAGTAAGGATTGAATTTCATGAAAAACAGCATATTCAGCCGGCGTGAGGCTGGGGAGGATGCCGCCATCTGGCCGGAAAAGGATAACCGGATGCTGGCGGTGTGGGGAAGCTCCGGCTGCGGCAAGACAACGGTGGCCGTCAAGCTGGCAGCGTACCTGGCACAACGGAAGAAAGACGTGGCGCTGCTCTTATGCGACATGAACACGCCCATGCTCCCCTGCATCTGCCCTCCGGGGGACCTGGAGGAAGAACATTCCCTGGGGAGCATCCTTGCGGCAAGCCATGTGTCGGAGTCCCTGGTGCGGCACAACTGCATCACCCATAAGCGGTTCCGCCACCTTGCCATCATCGGGATGAGGAAAGGGGAGAACGAATACACCTACCCGCCCTATGAGCGGACCCAGGCGGAGGAACTGCTGCAGGCGTTAAGGAACATCGCACCCTATGTCATCATTGACTGCGGCAGCTCCATCGCCAATGACATCCTTTCCGCCATCGCCCTGCTCAAGTCCGATGCGGTGCTGCGGATGGTAAACTGTGACTTAAAATCCATCAGCTACCTGTCCAGCCAGCTGCCCCTGTTAAAAGAGAGCAGATGGGATGCGGAGAAGCAGTACAAGGTGGCAAGCAACGTGTACCCTAACGAGGCAAGCGGACATATGGAGCAGGTGCTGGGGAGCGTTTCGTTCCAGATCCCCCATTCCGGGGAGGTGGCGTCACAGGTCCTGGAGGGGAACCTGTTCAAGGAGCTGGGGCTGAAGGACAGCAGGGCATTCCGGAAATCCCTGGAGGCCATCACAAAGGAGGTGTTCGGATGTTAGGGGAGAAGCGGAGCAGGGCGGCATTCCAGGGGGATTCTTCCGGAAGTGTTCAGACAGGAAAAAGCGTGGCTGCGGGGAATTCGAAGGCGGAAACTGCACATGCAGGGTGCAAAGAGACAGGGCAGGCTGGAGTGAAAAATGTGCCGGAGGATGGTATGGGATCGGGAAATGTACCGGAGGACGGTCCAAGGGCAGGATATATGCCGGGGAGCAGCACAAGGACAGGTATGCCCTCCCTGGCACCTGCTGGGGAGGAATATCTGGACAGCCTGTTAAATGAATGCCTGGGCAGGACGGCAGGATGCCCTGATGGTGCAGGGATGTCGGCAGGATATTCCGGCAGTGAAGATAAGGCAATGGGAGATGGCAGGGGGATCATTTCCGTACATGCAGATGAAAGCAGAAAGATCCAGACAGATGCCGGGAAACAGGCGGAAAACGTCTGTAAACCTGCGGCAGAGGAAATACAGTATATCCCTGCCGGGGAGGCGGGACACTCCAGGGAGGAATTTCCGGAAAGCGGGGAATCCCCCGAAACAGGGGAGGCCGGCATCGCCCCCAGACGGGATGTCAGGACGCTGCGCACCCACGGCCTGTTCTTTGAGGCGGACGCAGAGGGCAGGGATTTCGCCTCCGTGTTAAAGGAGGTGCAGACGTACCTGTCCAAGGAGTACAGCAGCCTGGTCACGGCAGAAGGAAGCGGGGATGCAAGGGCGCAGATCCGGCGTTTTGCGGGCAAGTACATCCAGGACCACCGGATATCCGTGCCCGGCATGGATACGGAAACGCTGATCTCCGCCATCTATTCTGAGATGGCGGAATTCGGTTTCCTGACCAAATATATCTATGGGGAGGGCATTGAGGAAATCGACATCAATGCATGGGATGACGTGGAGGTGCAGTTTGCGGGCGGCGTGACGGAGAAGCTTGCGGAGCATTTTGACAGCCCGGAACATGCCGTCAACGTGGTGAGGCGCATGCTGCATGTCTCCGGCATGGTGCTGGATGACGCCAGCCCCAGCGTCCTTGGGCATCTCTCCAAGAACATCCGTATCGCCGTGCTGAAAACGCCCATCGTGGATGAGGACGTAGGCGTGGCGGCCAGCATCCGCATCGTCAACCCCCAGAGCATGAAAAAGCAGGACTTCATAAAAGGCGGCACGGCAACGGGGCAGATGCTGGACTTTCTGGCGGAGTGCATCCGGTACGGCATCTCCGTGTGCGTGGCGGGGGCCACCAGCTCCGGCAAGACCACCCTCCTGGGGTGGCTGCTCACCACCATCCCGGACGGCAAGCGCATCTACAGCATAGAGAACGGCTCCAGGGAGCTGGCCCTGGTGCGCAGGAAGGAGGGAAAAGTGGTCAATTCCGTCATCCATACCCTGACCCGCGACAGCGAGAACGAGCGCCAGAGGGTGGACCAGATCGCACTCCTTGACATGGCGCTGCGCTTCAACCCGGACATCATCGTGGTGGGGGAGATGCGGGGGCCGGAGGCGAATGCGGCGCAGGAGGCCGCCCGCACCGGCGTGGCCGTGGTGACCACCATACACTCCATGAGCTGCGACGCCACCTACAGGCGCATGGTGTCCCTCTGCAAGAGGGCTGTCGACATGGGCGATGATACCCTGATGGGGTTCGTCACGGAGGCATACCCCATCGTGGCGTTCTGTAAGCAGCTGGAGAACAAGGACCGGCGGCTGATGGAGATCATGGAATGCGAGATCCTGCCGGACGGCACAAGAAAGTTCCGCCCCCTGTTCCAGTACCAGATCACGGAGAACCGGGTGGAGGACGGGAAATTCATCATCAAGGGGAGCCACAGCCAAGTCAATCCCATTTCGGAGGGGCTGGCCCGCCGCCTGATGGAGAACGGGATGCCCCAGGAGATGCTCATGCGGCTCCTGGCTGCGCCTGATAAAAACGGAAAAAGGAAGGAGGGGGATGCCCTATGACAGCGATCCAGCTGTTGGCCTGCGCCGGGCTGGTCACCGGCGTGTTCCTGATCCTGGGATTAAAGCCCACGGAATTCACGGACGGCCTGTTTGACTTTCTGATAAAACCCAAAGGCAGCATCCGGGAGGACATCCGGGAGACCTCCGGGCGGAAGAAACCCGGCCCCCTGCGCCGGGAGATACTGGAGGCACAGGGTGTGCTGGAGATGACGGGGAGGGGCCGGCGCTTTTCCCTGGTATGTGCGGCAGCCCTTGCTCTGTTCTGTGCAGGCGGCTCCACCGCCATACTTTTGGGGAACTTTTTCCTGGCCCCGGTCATGGCAGTGGGGTTTTTGTTCCTGCCGTTCTGGTATGTGAAGCTGACGGCCAGCCATTACAAGCGTGACGTATCGGCAGAGTTGGAAACGGCGCTGTCGGTCATCACCACCGCCTATCTGCGGACCGAGGACATCGTGACTGCAGTGGAGGAAAACATCAGCTACCTGAACCCGCCGGTGTCAAAGGTGTTCCGGGACTTCCTGATGCAGGTCAAGATGGTCAGCCCGGATGTGGAGACGGCCTTAAAGACCATGCGGGGACGGATAGATAACGAGGTGTTCCGGGAATGGTGCGACGCCATCAGCGACTGCCAGAATGACCGGAGCCTGAAGACCACCCTGACGCCCATCGTGGCGAAGCTCTCGGACATGCGCAATGTGAATGCGGAACTGGAATACCTGATCGCGGAACCCCGCAAGGAATTCCTGATCATGGTCATCTTCGTGGTGGGCAACATCCCATTGATGTACCTGCTGAACAAGGACTGGTACCATGTGCTGATGCATACGCCGTTAGGACAGGTGATCCTGTCCGCCACAGCCGCGGCGATCTTTGTGTCCGCAGGCTTCGTGGTGAAGCTGACCCGTCCCATTGAATACAGGAGGTGAGCATCATGACGGGACTTTTATTCTTATTCGGGGTGTTTTTAGCCCTTGGGCTGTTCTGCCTGGCAGCCGCATCCTTACGCCTGCCGACCAGCGGCGCATCCAGGGCCATGCTTGGGGCGGCAAGGCAGGAGAAGAAAGCGGCAAAGACCGTGGAGGCAGGACTGATGTCAGCAGCCGTAAAGCTGTCGAGATACATCCGGATGGATGAATACAAGAGAAGCCGGATGGCAAATGTGCTGAAGGCCGGCGGCATGGGCATGGAGCCGGAGGTATACCAGGCATACGCCCTTGTGAAAGCGGGGGCGGTGCTTTCAGGCGTGGTCCCCTGCATCTTCCTGATGCCGCTTCTGTCGCCCTTTGTGGTGGTCCTGTCCCTCCTGCTGTATTTCAAGGAGACCGGGAAGGCGGACGAGAAGCTGAAAGCAAAGCGGGAGCAGATAGAGGGGGAGCTTCCCAGGATGGTGGCGACCATCGAGCAGGAGCTGAAAGCCAGCCGCAACGTCATCGGCATGCTGGAGCGTTTCCGGGGGAATGCGGGGGAGGCGCTGACGGGGGAGCTTGACATCCTGTTAGCGGACATGCGCTCGTCCAACTATGAGGCGGCGCTGACCCGGTTCGAGGCGAGGCTCAACTCCCCGATGCTCTCGGACGTGGTGCGGGGGCTGATCGGCGTGCTGCGTGGGGATGACAGCGCCGTATATTTCCAGATGCTCTCCCATGACTTCAAGCAGATGGAGCTGCAGAGGCTGAAAGCGCAGGCGCAGAAGATACCGCCCAAGATCAGGGTGTTCTCTTTCATCATGCTGGTATGCTTCCTGCTGACCTACCTCGTCATTATCTGCTATGTGGCGCTCCAGAGCCTCGGCGGGATGTTTTAAGTAAAGGGAGATGGAAAGGGATTCAATATGAAAACAATCTACAAAAATGAAATATATGAGGTCATTGGCATATCTCCCATGGATGAGGATAACGGCTGCCAGGTTACCCTGCGTTCAGACAGGACAGGGAGGGTGGCGGCGGAGGACGCGCTCTGCCATGACGGTGCAGGACATCCCCTGGCATTCCTCCCGCTTGGGATAACGGACGGGCAGACGCTGGCGCTGATCCGTGAATTCGACACCTGGTATGCGAACACAGGGCAGGACTTAAGGGACTGGGCTGCGGAATTCCAGCTGATAGTCCGTATGCTGCTGTGCGGATACATGGTGGCCAACCCGCAGTACCTGGAACTGGACGAAGTGATAGGGCCGGTCTGGGAAACCATAAAGGGAGACAGGGAAAGCATGGGGAAGGAGGCGGACAAAACCATGGAAAGCGGAAAGGAAAGAAAGCTGAAAGAGCGGCTGGAAGCAAATTATGAGGAATACATCCGTCAGCTTCGGCAGAAGCCTGAGGAGGAACTCATTGGGATGGCATCAGAGATTGCCGCTGTAAATTTCATCTATGGGGAGCTGGGCGTGGAAGGGGCATTCGGGGAATATGCCGACTATCTGCTCCTGTTTGAGAACCCGCTGGAGGTGGTCTGTGACACCTGGCAGGAATACGAGGGATTCCGCCAGCGTGACAAGGAACTGGAGCAGGTGCTCTGGAGCATGAAAGACATGGGAACCGGCATCGGGGATTACCCAAAAGCAGCGCAGGCAGGGGAAGGCACCCAGGGACAGGGGGTGGTCATGTGCTGAAGAAACGGTTCTGCCGTATCATGAAAGGGCGGCGGGCGGAGGGGTATGTGGATGTGGCGGTCCTGGTGCTCAGCCTGGTGCTGGTGCTGGCCCTGGCACTGAGGGTGCTGCCGGTGTTCATAGCCAAGCAGCAGCTTGACACCTTTGCCACCGAACTGATGCGGGAGGCGGAGCTCTCCGGGCGCATAGGCGCAGAGACAGACAGGCGTGCCGCCGTCCTGCGGGAAAAGACAGGAATCGACCCGCAGATCTCATGGTCTGACAGCGGGCAGATCCAGTTGAACCAGGAGATAACAGTGACCCTGACGCTGCAGAAGAACATCGGGCTGTTTGGGAACTTCGGCTCGTTCCCCGTCACCCTGCGCTCGCAGGCTACCGGGAAATCCGAAGTGTACTGGAAGTGAGGTGGGCAGAATGGGCAAAAAGATATGGAGGATATTTAAGGATAAAAGCGGGGCGTCTTTCCCCCTTGCCATTGCCGCCACTTTAGGGCTGCTCATCATCTTCTGCGGCATCTCGGAGTATTTCCGCCTGTACCTGATCGCCGCAGGTGTCCGGGACGCCACGGAGGATGCCATCATCTCCACCGTCAATGACAATTACTATGGCGTATACCATGGCGTGAGGGAAGGCTATTCCGGGAATTACCTGCCGGACGGCGGTGGGGCATGGGAGGCAGCGATCAGCGAGGGGGATATCTATTCCTTTCTTGACCTTACCCTTGGGACACAGGAGGATGGAGGCCGGCACGTCAAATATGCGGGAGACGGCGGGGAGGCGCTGGAATTTGCCATCGACAGCCTCACCGTCACGGTCAGGAACGCGCCCCTTGCCCCATCTGACCCGCAGAATGCGGCAAGGTTTGAGGCGGATGCCGTGATCCGGCTGGAGGTGCCGGTGCGCTTTGGCGGAAGGCTCCTCCCATCCATGCACATCACGGTGAAGGTGCAGGCAGGATATATTGAAGTATTCTGAAATAACGCTAGACTTTGCGTGAACTATGTAGTATGGTGTATCGTACAAATCGGACACGAGAGAACTGAAATAAATCAACCATGCCGAAGGAGGGAATTTATGATGAAGATGACAGAAAAGACAAAAAGGCATCTGGCAGTCGGGGGAGGCATCGCCATCTGCGCAGGGCTGCTTGCAGCGATCAGCCTGCAGTTTGCAGAGCCGCCTGCCGGGGAGGATGAACTGCCCAGAAAGGAAAGCAGTGCGGCGGAGCTCATCATTGACCCATCCCATGCCGCAGACGGCAGTGATGCTGCAAGCAGTATGGAAGAAAGCAGTCCCGGAGAGGGGAACGTGGAGCTGAGCATCCAGCCGGATGCGGGGCAGGGGGCAGGGGAAACGCAGACGGCCCAGCCCGTAGACAGCAGGCCCGCCCAGACCGGACAGCCGGAGCGGAGCATCCAGCCGGAGGTGGAAAAGCCGCAGCAGCCAGATGGGGAAACCCTGACAAACCCGGAGGAAAAGCCGGACGGGACCCCGGTGGAGGCCACCCCGGAGCCGGTGGACCATGACACCTATGTGCCGCCTGCGGATGACGGGGGCGCAGGCAGCGGCGGAGGGCTGCCCGGCTTCGGCAGTGTGCCAAACGGGGGCGCAAATTCCGAAACCCAGGCAGGCGATATGTATGAGAACGGGAACAAGATCGGGAGCATGGATTAGGCCGCATGAACTAAAAAAGGATCTGAACAGGAAAGTGCCGTACAGTGATGTGCGGTGCTTTTTGCGTGGAAAGGAGGAAATGATTGAAAGGAATGAACCTGAATCAGCGCAGGAGAGCAGGGAAAAGCATTGCACTCATGCTGGCAGTCTCCCTGCTCTGCTCTCTTTTGTCTGCCGTTCCCGTCCGTGCAACGGGGGAGGGGAACATGGACGGCGGGGGAGGCGGCATGGGGCAGGGGACCAGCCAGAACAAATGGACGCCAGGCTATGACGGGGTGAGGGTGAGCGTGGTGAGGGCCAGCGACCATTCGGTGGTCACCACGCCCATCGACCTGACGAACCAGGCCATCCCCGGCAGCGTCTATCATTTCGGGAAGGTGAGCAAGCTGCAGTACAGCGGCGGCGCAGGCCTTTCCCCGGTTCAGGGCGGCTATGCCTATGCGAAGCCCTCCCAGGCGCTGCCCCGGATCGTCAGCTCCAGCGGCAACAGCAATATCGCTGCCATCAAGAGCTATTTCACGGACGAGCAGGTGGTGCGCAGTATCGCGAACCTGACAGGGATGGACTTTGATGTACTGATAAACGGGGAATACCGGCTGCTCGTTGAGCCGATTGCCTATTACACGTTCCAGGGTGTTTTTATCGCCACTACAGCCACGGAAGCGGCCCTTTACGATGAACTGTTAAGCGGAGGGCTGCGGCGGAAGATGGTGTCCCTGTCGCATAAGAACCTCCCCCTGGCTCTGTTCCTGGAAACGGCGGACTTAGGTTTCCCGGCATGGGGCGGGAGCAGGAACACGGCGGCCTCCAATGCGGACATCAGGTCCAGCCTTGGCCTTGGCATCGTGCGTTTCAATGACATGCCGCCGCAGATACCTGTGGTGACCGACTGTGACTATGAATACCGCACGGATACGGAGGTCATCACGGCGGTGACGGTAAGGGGCGGCCAGAGCGACCCGGACAACCCGGTCTCCGTCACGTTCCATATCGCAGGGGGCAGCCATACAGTGAGCGGCGTGTATTATCCGGAAGGGGAGAGCCAGCTGGCGTGGGTGCGCTGGAGGACGCCGGTGGAGCCGCAGGTTATGACGATCACGGTGGATGTCCAGGGGGGCGGCTCGGCAGACAAGGGAACCATCCGGGCGAACATCATAGAACTGGATGCGAACCTGCCCCCCGATCCCAATGCGGACGACAGGAATGACGGCTTTGCCGGTGCGCCGGTTCCGGCAAAGGGGCAGGCTGCGTCAGCCAGCTGGGGGATATGGCGCCCCTGGTGGAAGGAACACTGGGTATGGCACAGCGATTACAACGAGTTGGGGGAGGACGAAGGGGAATGGTGCGACCACGGCTGGTGGGAGTTTGGTTTTGACAGGTATTCCGCCAGCCTTTCCGCATCCATGTCCATCACGCCGGACGCAAAATCGCCCACGGCAAGCGGGAGTACGATGAAATCCGGGTACGGCATCCAGGAGAGGGTGGACACCCATGTCAGCACAAGCCAGGCTTCCGCAGTCACGGCGGCGCAGAATGCCGTCACCTATTTCCCGGAGTTCGGATACCAGGGATACTGGCGGCTTTTGGACCGCATAGGGGGCGGCTATGACATGGCCCATGAATTCAAGGAAAACCCTTACAGCACCTATAACCGCAGGACCCACTTCACCCCCATCTGGTACCCGGACGGGGGCTATACGGCCTACACATGGCTCATAGACTGCTGGACGCCTGCAGGGATGCTGTCCATGGACCTGACGGACTCCGTGGCCATAAGCGGGAACCTCTGGAGTGACTGGCATATCGCCCCGCAGAACCCGGACTGACAGGTAAGGCGGAAAGAAAATATCATCAGGGAAAGGAAAGAGGCTGCAGGCAGGACTTTCGTCTGCAGCTTTTCCTTTTCCCAAGAAAGAAGGGAGATAACCTATGAAAATGAAAAAAATGGCTCTTTTACTGTGTGCGGCAATCCTTGCCGCCAGCATGTTCTGCGTCCCCGCATATGCGGCATCCGGCGATGTGGCAGGGGCAATCGAGGGGACATGGACCACGGCGTCCGCCCAGATCAAGACGGTGGTCAACAACGTGGTGTTCCCCGCCATCGACCTGATCCTGGCTGTCTTTTTCTTTGCCAAGCTGGGGACGGCATACTTCGATTACAGGAAGCACGGGCAGTTCGAATGGGCGGCGCCTGCTATCCTGTTCGCCTGCCTGGTGTTCACGCTGACTGCGCCCCTTTATATCTGGCAGATCCTTGGGATGTAGGAGGTACAGGCATGACTTTTCTTGAACAGGAGCTGCAGAAGATTTTCGGGAAGGATATGGGGCTTTCGGATATCCGGATCGTGGGGAATGCCTGCTACGGCAGGCTCTCCGGGGACATCCGCATGAAGGCGGCCTTTGCCACCGGCAGGGTGGCGGACCAGTATGAGATGCTGAAGGTCACGTTGCTCAACCGCCAGGAAGGGCCGATTGACAGCATGGCGCTGCACTTTTCCGACCTGTGGGGGATCAGGATGGTAAACAACCCTAACTTCCGCAATGGAGTCTCCCCGCATATCTGGAAAGATGGCAGGGACGTAAAATGGTATGTATACAAGCCGACAGAGGCGGATTACAGGCAGCTCTCCGGGGCGGTCAGTGATTACCTGGATGTTTTCAGGGAGCCGGTGCAGGAGCCGCAGATGGGGCAGGAGATGTGCTGAGATAAGGGCATGGAAGAAAAAGCAGGGCAGAACGCATATGCGTTTGGGAAGGAAGTGAGTAGCGGAAGTGTTCATATGGGATTTCATCGCCGACACCGTGCTGGGCCAGATCATCGACTGGATCTATGGGCAGATAGTAGGGTTTTTAGGCGATTTTTTTATGCAGATGGGCAACATGGGGGCCGACCTGTTCGAGATGGGCTGGGTGCAGTCCATCGTGCTGTTCTTTTCCTATCTGGCATGGGCGCTGTACGCCACCGGGCTGGTGGTGGCAGTGTTCGAGTGTGGGATCGAATGCCAGAGCGGAAGGGGGAGCTTTAAGGAAACGGGCCTTAACGCCATCAAAGGGTTCATGGCGGTAGGGCTGTTTTCCACCGTGCCGGTGGAGCTTTACAAGCTGTGCGTTTCCCTGCAGGGCAGTTTCACGGCGGGGATCACCGGCCTGGGGTCGGATTTCAGGGCGGTGGCGGTAAGCACGATTGAGTCCTTAAAAGATGCGGGGACATGGCAGGATGCGGCCAGCGCAGGGGTGTTCGGGGGGCTTGGGAGCATTACCAGCCCCATCCTGATGATCTTTATACTGATCCTCATGGGGTACGCCGTCATCAAGGTGTTCTTTGCCAACCTGAAAAGGGGCGGCATCCTGCTCATCCAGATAGCGGTGGGGAGCCTTTACATGTTCAGCGTCCCCAGGGGGTATATCGACGGCTTTACAGGCTGGTGCAAGCAGGTCATCGGGCTGTGCCTGACCACGTTCCTGCAGGCGTCCATCCTGGTGGCGGGGCTGATGGTGGTAAAGGACCACGCCCTGCTTGGGCTTGGGCTGATGCTGTCCTCAGGGGAGGTGCCCCGCATCGCAGGGCAGTTCGGGCTGGATACGGGGACCAGGGCCAACGTGATGGGCGCGGTCTATGCGGCGCAGGGTGCCGTGAACCTGACAAAGACCATCGTGCAGGTAGTCAAGTAGGAGGTGCCTATGGCAGAAGGAAAGATTGTATATATCGCATCCCCCTATGCGGGGGATACGGCGGCCAACACTGCGTTTGCCAGGGCAGCCTGCCGTCTGGCGGTGTGGCAGGGGGATGTGCCGGTGGCGGCGCATCTTTTGTACCCCCAGATACTGGATGATTCCGTCCCGGAACAGAGGGAGCTGGGGATCGGGCTGGGAATCCGGCTGCTGGGAGCCTGCAGTGAGCTGTGGCTGTGCGGCGGACGTGTATCCGGCGGGATGCATGAGGAACTGGAGGCGGCCCTGCGGCTTGGCATACCGGTCCGGCACGTCCCCTGGAGGGCGGTGGCGGAATTCATGCGGCAGCCGGCAGAAGAGAGAGCGGGTGGAAGCCCATGACGGCAATGGGCAGCCTGTTTGACGGAATAGGGGGCTTTCCGTTAGCCGCCGTGCATAACGGGATCACCCCGGCATGGGCCAGCGAGATCGAGGCATTCCCCATGGAGGTGACAAAGACCAGGTTCCCCCGGATGCTCCATGTGGGGGACATCACAAAGCTGGACGGGGCGGCGCTGCCACCGGTGGAGGTCATCTGCGGTGGCTCGCCCTGCCAGGACCTGTCCGTGGCGGGGAAGCGGAAGGGGCTTGCAGGGGAGAGGTCCGGGCTGTTCATGGAGCAGGTGCGCATAGTAAAGGAGATGAGAGAAGCCGATGGGAGAAAGGGTATACCAGATGACCTTGTCCGACCTCGATACCTCGTTTGGGAGAATGTTCCAGGAGCATTCAGCTCCGCAGGCGGCGAGGACTTCCGGGCGGTCATCGAAGAGATCGTCAGGATCAAGGACAGTTCCTGTCATGTGCCTCGACCTGACGCCGGGCGCTGGGGACCTGCTGGGGCGGCCATACTGGGAGATGGATTCAGCCTGGCTTGGAGAGTGCTGGACGCTCAATTCTGGGGAGTCGCCCAGAGACGCCGCCGCATCTTCCTTGTCGCAGATTTTGGAGGCCTCACCGCACCCGAAATATTATTTAAGCAGGACAGCCTGCCAGGGGATCCTGCGGCGGGCGGGGGAGAGGGGAAAGGAACTGCCGCCGCAGCTCAAGGCGGCGCTGATGGTGCAGGCAGGGCTTGCCTGACACCCTGGGATGTACAGAGCCGCCGAATTTTTGGGGAGTCCGGCACATGGCCGGCATTATACGGCGGGGATGGAGGCGGACATGGGTACCTGCAGACAGAAGAACCATCAGGGGCGATGCTCTGCCTGAATGACCAGGGCGGGGAACGGATGGACGTCACCGAAGATGTGGCGGCGACCCTGCGGGCGGGGATGGGCAGCCACCAGCCCCTGGTGGCACAGCCGGGGGAGGGGGATGTGCGTCCGGCGGCCATAAGCAGCTTCCATGTGAACCAGCGGGATGAAGTCATAGACCTGGGCGGTATTTCGGGGGCGCTCATGGCGACAAGGAACATGCAGATGCAGACATTTGTGACGGAACTGCCTGCCTTTGGCGTGGTGAGCAAGGGGAACGGGGACTGCTTCCTGATGCCGGGACGCCATGCCTCGCTTACAGGAGGCGGCCAGGCGGGGCAGGGATACCCCTGTGTGCTGTGCTTGAACGACCAGGGCGGCAGCCAGATGCACCTGACAGAAGACAGAACAGGCACCCTCCGGGCGCAGGAGCATGGGCACCAGCCCCTGGTGTTCGACAACCACGGCCAGGATTCCAGGTTCAGGGGGCCGGTAGGGATCTCCCAGACGGTCTCGGCAGGATTCGGGATGGGAGGCAACAACCAGCCGCTGGTGCTGGCCTCTCAGCAGGGCCACGCAGGGATCGGGGAGGGGATATGCCCGACCATCACAAGCGCGGCAGGGACAAGCGGGAACAACCAGCCGGTACTGTTCGAGAACCGCAGCATGGACTGGGGCAGCTATGGAAGCATGGACATTACAGCCCAGGACCCTGGCAGAAAGCAGGATGGGAGCAGTATCCGGCAGGAAGCGCTCTGCATCGCCGGGAACATCATTGACCGGCAGCCAAAGAATGGCGGGAACGGCCTTGGATGCCAGCCGGATATCTCCTATACATTGACGGCCACGGACCACCATGCGGTGTTTTCACCCCAGGGAGCCAGGCCGGACGGGGCAGGGGGACAGACACCTGCAGAAGAAAAAAATGAGGATGGGGAAGGGACTTACCAGGAGACGGTAGGCTCTTTGTGCCGGGGCGATGAGAAAGGGGTAGGGAACCAGTATGTCAGCCAGGACAAATGCATCGTGGGGAAAAGGAACCTGATCCGGCGGCTGACGCCCCTTGAATGCGAGCGCCTGCAGGGCTTCCCGGACGGCTGGACGGACATCCCCGGCGCATCGGACAGCGCACGGTACAAGGCGCTTGGCAACAGCGTGGCGATCCCCTGCGTGGACTTTGTGCTGCGCGGGATCGCTTATTTCCTGCGGAAACGGGAGGACAGGGAGGGGAACCCCGGGGATGTATAACATTGGTGGTCCTGCATCCTTTTGCGGGAAATCCTTGTTGGGTATTGGTATGGCTTTCCCCATGCATTGTCGGTATACTTGGCTTGTAAGGAACGGAGAAAGGAGCAGCGGGATATGGAAAACCGTAAAAACTTATGCGCGATGATCCCGGAGGCCCTGCACACGCAGGCCCGGACAGAGCAGGAACAGATGAACCTGACACTCAGCCAATATGTCGAGATGGTGCTGAAGGAACACTTTGAGAATGGAGGAAAGAAAATGGCAAACGGGACAACAAGGACACTGGCATTCCAGATATCGGAGGAACTCTTCGGGAGGATCAAGGCCCACCTGAAGGCGACAGGCTTGAGCCAGAAAGACTTCGTGATCGGGCTGATCGAGCAGGCGCTGAAGGATGCGGAAGCAAAGGCACCGCAGGGGGAAGGGGCGCCGGAGGATGCGCAGGGGGAGCCTGCGTAACAGGAGAAGGGCCAGAGGGAAGGAAACGGATGCAGGAGATGCCGCCAGCGCCACAGGGCGCGGCGGTTTTTCCGTGACAAGGGCCGAACACAGGACGGATGCCCGCAGGAAACAGGCGGCGGGAGGAAAGCTGTGCAGGAGCCGGATATTATTCAAAAATTTATAAAGGAGGCGGTCAGTTGTATATTTACCCTGACAATTTAAAGGCCAGGGCCACGCTGTGGCTCTGGCAGCTCAAGGATATCGGGATCATCGGCGTGTGCGCGTTATTTTCCATCCTGGCGCTGACACAGGCAGGCTTTTTCCCGCCCATCGTGTTCACGGCGGTATATGCCTTTCTGACGATCCGCTTTGAGGATACCAGCATCCTGGACTTCATCAGATATGCCTGTGCATTCTTTTTCGCAGGCCAGCAATTCTTTGAATGGAGGTATACAAGATGAGCAGAAAAGAAAAAAGGGAACAGCGGCAGAGGGCGTCCACCCGCCAGCTGATCGGGGCGGGGGAGATCACGGATTACAGCCTGGTGACCTACGGGCATGGGGAGCTGGTGTATTTTATCGTGAAGCCCTCCAACATCTCCGTGCTGTCGGCGTCCAGCGTGGGCGCCAGGGTCTATGCGCTGATGACGGTGCTGAAAGGCGTGGCGGAGATCGAGATGCTGTGCTTAAACAGCCGGGAGAGCTTTGAGGACAACAAGAGGTTCCTGCGCGCCCGCATGGAGAAGGAGGAAAACCCCGTGGTGCGCCGGCTCCTGGAAAAAGACCAGGCCCACCTTGACCGGATACAGGTGCAGATGGCGACAGCCCGTGAATTCCTGGTCATGGTCCGGCTGCGGGAGGAAAAGGAGTCGGAGGTGTTCCCCTACCTGTCCCGCATCGAAAAGTCCTTAAAGGAGCAGGGCTTTTCCGTAAAGAGGGCGGACCGGGAGGACATCAAGCGCATCCTTGCGGTGTATTATGAGCAGAACGTGACCACGGAGCGGTTCGAGGACTTTGACGGGGAGCGGTGGATCGTGCCAGAGGATTAGGCAGGGAACAATTTCCCTTAAGGGAAATGGAAATTCCGGCTTACTATTGCGGGGAAATGTGCTATACTGTAAGAGGAAGTTTTGAAGGAGAAGGAGGGCTTTTTTGTGGACTATCAGGAGCTGTTCCGGAAAAAGGAACTGTACAGCCGGTGCCGGGAATCCATCCCGGAATTTACCACGTTCACTTTTGACCAGGCATTTGAAATAGAATATACCCACAATTCCACGGCCATAGAGGGGAATACCCTGTCACTGATCGAGACCAAGGTGCTCTTAGAGGACGGGATCTCCATCGGGGGGAAGGCGATGCGGGAGATCTATGAGGCAGTCAACCACCGCAAGGCGTTCCGCTATGTGAAGGAATGCATCGGGCAGGGGATGCCCCTGGATGAAGGGAAAGTCAAGGACATCCACGCCCTGCTGATGGAGAACATCCAGGTTGGCGGGGTATACCGGGACGTGCAGGTGTATATCTCCGGCGCACGGCACATGCCGCCGCCCCCGCCGCTCATGTACCGGCAGGTAAAGGATTTTTACGCGGACCTGTCCTGGAAGGGGAGGGAACTGAACCCGGTGGAGCTGGCGGCGTGGACCCACGCGGAGTTTGTGAAGATACACCCGTTCACGGACGGGAACGGGAGGACGTCAAGGCTCATCATGAACTACCAGCTCATGGCGGAGGGGTTCCCGGCCATTTCCATCGCCAAGGAGGACAGGCTGGAATATTTCAAGGCACTGGATGCCTATGCGGTGGAGGGGGACCTGCAGCCCTTTGCGGAGCTGGTGGCAGGGCTTGTGGACAGGCAGATGGAGAGGTACATTGAGCTTTCCGGTCCGCAGCAGGAAAGGGATCAGTCCCCCACAATGCAGTAAGACCATGAACAGAAAAAGAAACGATAAGGCGGCAGGGCGCCGGATGCAGAGATGTGTCCGGTGCTTTTTTGTGCCCGTAAACCGGAGCGGGGAGGATGCAATGGCAGACCTGCCCCGCTTTATCTGATCGGAGGTGCCTATTTGAAAAGAGCAGAAAATGTCCCTATACAGACACAGGAGGATGTGCATATCCAGGAATTCCTGGACATGATCGCACCCTCCGTCATCAGGTTTGAAACAGACCACTTCATCTGCGGCAACACATTCCGCTGTGTGTGGGCGCTGCGGGAATACCCCACGTCAACCGATGAGCAGGCGATCCTTTCCCATCTTGGGGAGAAGGACGGCGTGACCCTGCGCATCTACACCCGCCATGTGACCCCGGTGGAGGAACGGAAGATCATCAGCAACGCGGCCAACAAGAACCGCATGGACCGGGGCAATACCAATGACCTGCAGGCAACCGTGCTGGCGGAGAGCAACCTGCTGGACGTGGCGGCCATTGTGGCGCAGATGCACCGCAACAGGGAGCCGCTCCTGCATACGGCGGTCTACCTGGAGCTGTGCGCCCATGACCTGGACCAGCTGAAGCTCCTGCAGACGGAGGTGCTGACGGAGCTGATCCGCTCCAAGCTGAACGTGGACCGGCTGATGCTGCGCCAGAAACAAGGCTTCCAATGCGTGATGCCCACAGGCTCCAACCTGTTCCGGGACCAGTTTGAGCGGGTGCTGCCTGCCAGCAGCGTGGCGAATCTTTACCCTTTTAACTATTCCGGAAAGACAGACCCTCAGGGCTTCTATATCGGGCGGGACAAGTTCGGCAGCAACGTGCTTGTGGACTTTAACCGCAGGGCGGATGACAAGACCAACGCCAACATCCTGATCCTGGGCAACAGCGGGCAGGGCAAGAGCTACCTGTTGAAGCTGCTCCTGACCAACCTGCGGGAATCGGGGATGCGCGTCTGCGCCCTTGACCCGGAGATGGAGTATGAGGATCTGACGGACAACCTGGGCGGGTGCTTTATCGACCTGATGGGCGGCAGGTATATCATAAACCCCCTGGAGCCGAAAACCTGGGATGATGCCGCAGGCCCGGAGGACATGGATGCGCCCCAGACCTTCCGCATCCGCTCCCGGCTGTCCCAGCATATCAGCTTCCTGAAAGATTTTTTCCGAAGCTACAAGGACTTCACGGACAGGGAGATCGATGTCATAGAGATCATGCTGCAGAAACTGTATGCCGGGTGGGGGATCACGGACCAGAGCGACTTTGACAGCCTGGCGCCGGAGGAGTACCCCATCCTCTCCGACCTGTATGCCTTTATGGAGGCGGAGTACAAGGCGTTTGACGCAAGCGCCAGGCAGCTCTATACGGCGGAGATGCTGCGGGGCATCCTGCTGGGGCTGCACTCCATGTGCGTGGGCGCAGAGAGCAAGTTCTTCAACGGGCATACCAACATCACGGACTCCAGCTTTATCACTTTCGGGGTGAAAGGGCTGCTGCAGGCCAGCCGGAGCCTAAAGGATGCCCTGCTGTTCAACGTGCTCTCCTTTATGAGCGATGAGCTGCTGACCGTGGGCAATACGGCGGCCAGCCTGGATGAGTTCTACCTGTTTTTGTCCAACCTGACTGCCGTGGAGTACGTCCGCAATTTCATGAAGCGTGTGCGCAAGAAGGACTCTGCGGTCATCATCGCCAGCCAGAACCTGGAGGACTTCAACCTGGACGGCGTCAGGGAATATACCAAGCCGCTGTTCTCCATCCCCACCCATCAGTTCCTGTTCAATGCGGGCAGCATTGACGCCAGGTTCTACACGGACACCCTCCAGCTGGAGGAAAGCGAGTACAGCCTGATCCGTTACCCCCAGAGGGGCGTGTGCCTCTACAAGTGTGGCAATGAGCGGTACAACCTGATGGTCAATGCCCCAGAGCATAAAGCCCGGCTGTTCGGCAAGGCCGGAGGGCGGTAAAAGTGTGAGAAGAATTTCTAAGGCACCAAAAGACGCCGCCTAAGAAATTCTAAATGTCACACGGAAGAATGCCCAAAGTGCGGGCATTCTTCCAGACTTGCACCGATTGTTTGTGCTGCCGTTTTCGGCAGCTGTGCTCAGAAGGGAGGGGGATATGGTTGGAGCTCAAGGAACAGCGGTTCGGCATTGAGATCGAGATGACCGGGATTACGCGGGAGGAAGCTGCAAGGGTGACAGCTGCCTATTTCGGAACGGAAAGCAGATATGTAGGGCTTGGGTATGACGCCTATGCAGCACTTGATGGACAGGGGAGGCAGTGGAAGTTCATGAGTGATTCCAGCATTACTGCGGAGCGGAAAGCCGGGGAGCAGAGGGTGAGGGCAACTGGTGAATACAAGACGGAGATGGTCAGCCCCATCTGCCGCTATGAGGACATCGTACCCATCCAGGAGATTATCCGGGAACTGAAAAAGCATGGGGCGATCACCAACAAGTCCTGCGGCATCCATGTGCATGTGGACGCATCCCCCTTTGACGCCCGGACGCTGCGCAACATCACGAACATCATGGCATCCAAGGAGGATCTGATCTACAAGGCCCTGAAGGTGTCTGTTGCCCGTGAAAACCAATACTGCCAGAAGGTGGAGGAACGGTTCCTGGAAGAGCTGAACCAAAAGAAACCCAAGACCCTGGATGGTGTGGAGCGGATCTGGTATGACGGCGACAGCCGCAGGCACAGACATTATGATGACAGCCGGTACCACTGCCTGAACCTCCACTCCGTATTCCAGAAGGGGACGGTGGAATTCAGGCTGTTCAACGGGACGCTCCATGCGGGCAAGATCAAGGCATATATCCAGTTCAGCCTTGCCATCACCGCACAGGCGCTGAACCAGGCATGCGCCAGCCGGAGGAAGACCCAGACCACCAATGAAAAATATACTTTCCGCACCTGGCTGCTGCGCCTTGGGCTGATTGGGGATGAATTCTCCACCGCAAGGCAGCACCTGCTTGCGGAACTGCCGGGCTGCATCGCATGGCGGGACCCGGCCCAGGCGGAGGCGCAGAAGGAAAGGCTAAGACAGAAAAGGGAGAAAGAGCGGGCAGAGCAGGGACATTCGGTACAGGAAAGGGAACCCCCAGCCGTCCAGGAGGGAGGGCATGAAATGGCGGAGGAAGAATCACAGGCTTTTACAATGAGTATGTAGGATATTTTTGAGAATGTTTGTGGGAAATCGCAGGCAGTGAGAAAGGAGCAGAGCAGGAGATGGGAAGAAAAAAGGAAACGCTGTATCTGGCATACGGAAGCAACATGAACCAGACACAGATGGCATTCCGGTGCCCCACCGCCGAGGTGATGGGGACCAGCGAACTGAAAGGATATGAACTGCTGTTCAGGGGAGCGCGCAGGGGGGCAGTCGCCACCGTGGAGCCGAAGGAGGGCGGCACAGTGCCTGTGCTCCTGTGGAAGATCCGCAAAGCCGATGAACAGGCTCTGGACCGCTATGAAGGGTATCCCAGGCTTTATGGGAAACAGATGCTGCAGGTGGAGCTGGAAGGGAAAGAGGTGTCCGCCATGGGGTATATCATGACGCCCGGCCATGAATTAGGCGTCCCCTCTGACGGGTATGCGGATATCATATGGGAGGGCTACGAGCAGTGTGGTCTGGATACAAAGCCACTGGCGGATGCCATCGACAATGCCTATACAGCAGTGTTTGGCCTGAAAAGCGGCGGAGGGGAACAGGAGCAGCCGGGGATGCCCGGCATGGGCGGGATGGAGCCGATGGGGTAGGCTCCCATTGCTTCGGATGGACAGGAAGGAGGGATGCCTATGGCGGCACCTGCAGCTGTGCTGGCAGCCAAGGCCGTACTGGCTGCGGCATCGGACAAGAGGGTGCGGACTGCGATAGCCACCGTGGTGGCGGCAGTCCTGACACCCTTTATCTTAATCATTGTGATGATCCTGTGTGCGCTGTCCGGCACGGCAGGGCATAACAACGCCGCTGTGGATCTTGCGTTCAATGGCGGCTATCTGTCGGCGGGACTCCCGGCGGATTACCGGATGTACATCGAGAAGATGCAGGGGAGCTTCAGGGAACTGGATGCGGTCCTGGCTGAGATCAACGGAATGGCGGAGGATGGGACGGTGGACGGATACCGGGTCAAGGCTGTTTTCTATTCTCTGTTTTTCGGCGCGGAGCAGCCCAGAATGAACGATGACGATTACAGGGGCTTTGCGGACTGTTTCGTGACGTATGAGGAACGGGAGGATGAGGAAGGGGAAACCTACACGGTGGCAGTCCCCATCACGGATATGGGGACCGTGTACGGGAACCTGTCCTCCCTGTTTGGGAGGAAAATCACAGACGAGAACAAGGCCAACGCCCAGCGCGTCTATGTGCTGGCAAAATACGGGCAGGCGGGGCCGGGGAGCGGGCTGCCGCCCGGTGAGGCCATGGGGGATGGCAGCTTTGCGGCCCTGATTGCAGAAGGGGAAAAATACCTGGGATTCCCCTATGTGTGGGGAGGGTCAACGCCTGAGACGTCCTTTGACTGTTCCGGGTTCGTCTGCTGGGTCTACACCCATTCCGGAGCCTATCCCCTGTCCAGGACTACAGTCACGGGGATCTACAACCAGTGTGCCATCGTGCCGAAGGAGGAAGCGCAGCACGGCGACCTGGTGTTCTTCAGCGGCACCTATGCCTCCAGCGGCCCGGTGAGCCATGTGGGGATCTATGTGGGCGGGGGAAGGATGCTGCACTGTGGCTCGCCCATTGGCTACACAAGCATTGAGACGGCGTACTGGAGGGAAAAATTTTTTGCTTTCGGTCGCCTGCTGGATTAGGAGGGATGCCATGAATCCGATAAAAATGATCCTGGAACACAAACCATACTTTAAATTCTGCCAGGCAAAGGTGGAGAAGACCATCCGCCTTGCAGACAGGGACTTTGAAGATTTCTTACAGAATCCCATGGACTACCAGGAATTTATAAAAGAGAATGTGGATCTGATGCACAAGGATGAAACCGGCGTATACCACTGCCTGCTGGTCACCGGAGAAGGCCACAGGGACGGCGTCCTGGTGGAAGCGGAGGGGTATGGATATGCCCGGTACGCCTCCTATGTGCCGGATGCGGCGGCCCTCGCATATGACTCCCTGTCCGAGATGGGAAGCAGGCTTGCTTTCCTGGTGGACCTGTTCGTCACGGAGGGAGCGGCAGCCGCATCGGAGGGATATTGGGAGGCCAGCTTTGAGAAGATCAGGGAGCAGTCCGGCCTGGAACTTGGGGAAAACCCGTTCCTGCAGGAACTTATGGCCGACATGATCACGGAGAGGCCGGAGGTGTGCATCCGCAGGGACTGCTTCAGTGTGCGCTGCCGCCCGGAGCTCTGCCATGGCCGCCAGGAAGATTTTTCGGACGGAGGGCAGGAGAAAGCGCCTGTCCAGTCCATGTGAAAGAGAGAGGGAGGGGCTGTCCTTCTCTGGTGTTGGGCGGCCCCGGATCAAGGAGGCTGCAGGATATGAAAACAGTGTTTGAACACAAGCCGGATTTTACTTTCCGGGAATTTGCCGTAGAGAAAGCCGTCACAATCCCGGCAAGGAAGCTGGAGGAAATGCTGCGCCATCCGATGCGCAGCCATGAGGTCATCTTGGAAAATGCAGAGGTGATGGGGGTGGACAGGGATGATGTGTACCACTGCCTGCTGGTCACGGGAGAGGGCAGGACGGACGGGCTGCTGGTGGAAAGCGAGGGCAGCGGCTACGCCAGGTACGCCTCCTATGTGCCGGAGGCCACAGCCCTGCGGTACCCCACGCTCTCCAGGCTGAACCGGGAGCTGGCGGAGGCGGTGGATGCCATCATTGCCGAGGGCACCAGCCTGACCACGGAAGGAAACTGGATAGTTTCTTTTGAGGAACTGGAAGGCATGACCGGCCTGTGCGTGGAGGGCAGACCGTTCCTGCAGGAGACCCTGGGGGATATGCTCTGCAGCCGCCCGGAGGTGGCTGACCTGGCCATTGAGGACGGGCAGTTTGACGTGGCATACCATCTTGATTTCTGCCCGAACTGCCGGAAAGAAACTGCCCAGGAAGGACTGCCGGACGAGATCAGCATGGAGGAAATGCATGGCTACGGATATGCCTGGGAGGGGATGCTCCCGCTGGGCAAAGAGAGGGCGCTTGGGCTGGCGGAGGCGGGGCTGGAGGTCTTCATCCTGATGCCGGATGGGACGGAGCGCACGGCAGAAAGCAGGGATGAGATCACAAGGCATGACGGGCTGTTCGGTGTGGAGCGGCAGGCATGGCAGGGATATCGGAAGGACATGAAAGGTAACAATCAGGAAAATGTCCCTGCATTGACACAGGGGATGCTCCCGTCCATGTGAGGGAGCGGGATCGGGAACCAGAAAGGAGAAACGCATGAAACAGACGACATTCACGGTGAAGTATGACGAGGAAAAATTAAACGCCATCAGGCAGTACATGGGAAAAAAGAACGTGGACTTCGAGGGAGAACTGACGGAGGCGATGGGGAAGATGTATGAGAAGTATGTCCCCCAGGCTGTCCGGGAGTATATCGAGAGCAGGGAGGATACGCCGCCCGCTGCCCGCCGGCCGGCCAGATCCCAGGCAGGCGGCGGGGGCGTCTGACCTCCTGCCGCCATGGAACAGTCTGCCCCTGTTACCCCCTGTGGCCGTCCGTGTGGCGATTTGTGCCCTTGTTTGGAAAAAGTGGATAAACAGACCGCCTGACACCCTTTCTGCCCTGTTTGGGGCGATTTGGCGAAAACAGCCCCAAACCCTGCCGACAGGCGGCGCAGGGCAGCTCCAAATGGCAGGGAAACCGGGGGTGACTGGCAGGGTCGAAATGTGTGCAGGTTAAAGGGCGGGTGGCTTTTGCAGGCCCCCCTGCCCGGTTCACACCGCCCGGCAAAGCCGTGCGGGAAAGGAAAATGCCACCCAGAGATACAGGTTTCCTGAAAACCAAGTGGCTCGGCAGGAAAACAGCGGGAGAATCAGCAGAAAAAGAGGATTTTCATGGGTGGCTGGGGGTAAGCAGGGCAAAAAAGGGAGGACGCTATGGGCGCAAATGAGGATAAGACCAAATTTTCCATCCGGGTGGATACGCAGCTTCTGGAACTGGCAGACTCCTGCATCGGGGACGGGGCGGCCAGGAACCGCACGGAGCTGATCGGGGACGCGCTGCGGTTCTACCTGGGATACCTTATGGCAGGGAAGGCGGAGGATTACCTGCTCCAGTCCTTATCCTCCGCCGTGGCAGGGACGGTGCAGGACAGCGAGAACCGCCTGGCCCGGATGGACTTTAAGATCGCGGTGGAGCTGTCAAAGCTGTCCCAGGTCATCGCCTACACCCATGACGTGGACGAGGAGGCGCTGCAGAAGCTCCATGCAAAGTGCGTGGAGGAAGTGAAGCGAATCAACGGCGCAGTGGAGTTTGAAGATGCGTACAGATACCAGAGACGGGAAAACTGATGGTGAAAAATAACAGTCGGATTTGAACGCAAAGGAGGGAAGCTCCATGCCAAAAATCATTTTTACCTCCCGCTATCTGCGGGATGCGCCTCCGGAACAGATGGAGAACTACGTCCGTTACATCAGTACCCGCGAGGGCGTGGAGAAGGTGGAGGGGAGCAGGCAGAACCTCCCGGCCACGGCGCAGCAGAAAGAACTGATCAGCCAGATTGCCTATGACATTCCAGCCGCAAAGGAGATGCTGGAATACGCGGACTTTTTGCTGCGTCCCACCATGGGGAACGCATCGGAATTCATCTCCTGCGCCATGGAGCAGAACCTCGACTTAATCGGGGAGCGGAAAAACTATGTGGACTATATCGCAAACCGTCCCAGAGTGGAACGACTGGGGGAGCATGGGCTGTTTACGGACGCAGGGAAAGCGGTGGTGCTGAAACAGGTGCAGGAGGAAGCAGCCGGACATGAAGGCCCGGTCTGGACCCACGTCATCTCCCTGCGGCGGGAGGATGCCGCAAGGCTTGGCTATGACAGCGCCGCACAATGGATGGCGCTGCTGCGCTCCAAGCGTGCCATGCTCTGCAAGCACATGAAAATCGACAGCGCCAACCTGCGTTGGTATGCCGCATTCCACAATGAGGGGCACCATCCCCATGTACACCTGATGGTCTACTCCACAAAGGGCAGTGACGGGTATCTGACGAAAGAATCCATTGAGGCCATGCGCTCGGAGCTGGCCCACGACATCTTCCGGCAGGACTTTGCGCATATTTATGATAAGCAGAACCAATCCCGCACAGACTTAAAAAAGGGCGCTGCGGATGTGGTGCGGGAGATGGTGGACGCACTGCGCCGCAGCACGGTGGCAAGCGCAGAGATTGAGAAGATGATGGTACGCCTGTCAGAACGGCTGCAGAACACAGGCGGGAAAAAGGTATATGGGTATCTTAAGCGGGATGTGAAGAACCTGATAGACAGGATCGTGGATGAACTGGCGAAGGAGGAAAAGGTGGATGCGCTGTACCGGGCATGGGGGAAATGGCAGGATGAGATTCTGCTGACATACCGGAATAACACGCCTGCCCTGCCGCCGCTTTCCAGCCAGCCCCAATTTAAGAGCCTGAAGAACATGGTGATTGCAGAGGCGCTGAAGCTGGGCAGCGGAAACTATATTTTTGAGGATGAGGCAGCACCGGACTATACGGAGTCAGAAGAAAGGGAAAATCCGTTTCCGAATGGGGAGGTTATTCTGGGCGGGGAGGAAATGCCGGATGCTTTTCCGTCAGAGATGGATGCATGGGAGGGGGATGGACCGGCAGAGGATGACCTCCGGCAATCGGGCAAAGGGATGCCGGCTTTTTACGCTGAATGGAGTAAAAACTATAAACTGGCCCGAAGTAATCTCTACGGATCAAAGGGTGTCACGCAGGACTTTGCACAGGCTTACTCCCTGTTCTGGCAGGAGTCGGAGGCAGGGAACGCTCTGGCGATGTATGATCTGGGCAGGATGTGTGCGGACGGGATTGGACGAGACGCAGACCAGGATGTGGCGCAGGAATGGTATGCCAAAGCGCTGCAGGCTTTCCATAGGGCAGAAAAGAAAGCAAAGGAACGGAAACGCCCCTACCTGCAATACCGCATCGGGAAGATGTATGCTGCCGGACTTGGCACCGGACAGGACTATGGTACGGCGGCAGGCTGGCTGTCCCAGGCGGCAGCGGCAGGGCATAAGTATGCGCAGTATTCCCTTGCGGGCTTATACCACCGGGGGCAGGGTGTGGCGCAGGATGACACGGAGGCATTCCGGCTTTACGGCTGCTCCGCAGAGCAGGGCAACCCATACGCAGATTTTGAACTGGCAAAGATGTACCGTGACGGGATCGGCACACCCAAGGATAGCAGCCAGGCGGGAATCTGTTTTCAGAATGCATTTACCGGCTTTCTGCATCTGGAGGAAAAGAGCGGCGATGACAAGCTGCAGTACCGCCTGGGGCAGATGCTGCACGCAGGGACGGGAACCGAAAGGGATGATGCTGCCGCTGCGGCTTATTGGGAGCGGGCGGCAAAGCTGGGGAACGTCCATGCGCAGTATGCCCTGGGAAAGCTGTGGCTGGAAAGCGGGAGCGGCAATACGGTGCAGGCTGTCCGCTGGATCACAAAGGCGGCGGATGCAGGAAACGCCGCCGCCCAATATACCCTCGGAAAGCTCTGCCTGTCCGGGGAGGTGGTGGAAAAGGACGCTGCAAGGGCGGTGGAGCTGTTCACCTTATCGGCAGGACAGGGAAATGATTATGCGGCATATCGTCTGGGGCGGCTGTACCTGACCGGGGAGGATATCCCCAGGGATGCGAGAGAGGCCGTCCACTGGCTGACGTTTTCCGCAGAAAAAGGAAACCAATATGCGCAGTACGCCTTGGGAAAGTTGTACCTGTCCGGGGAGGATATCCCAAAGAATGTGGAAAAAGCAATCTACTGGCTGGAGCAGTCCGCAGGGCGGGGGAACCAATATGCGCAGTACGCCATGGGAAAGCTGTACCTGTCCGGGGAGGATATCCCAAAGGATGTGGAAAAAGCAATTCACTGGCTGGAGCAGTCCGCAGGGCAGGGAAATCAGTATGCCGAATATGCTCTGGGAAAACTGTACCTCTGCGGGAAAGACATTCCCCGTGACAGGGAAAAAGCCGCCGTGTACCTGCAGGCCGCTGCGGAGCAGGGCAATATTTATGCGGCATTCCTGCTGGAGCATATGGACTCTTTCCGGAACCCCGACCTGTTCCTGGCGGCAACCCGCCTGATGCACCGGCTGGAAAAGCTGTTCCGGGAGGATGTGCAGAGGGCCGCAGGGGGCAGCCCGTTCCACATCGACCGGAAACGCCGCCGCAGGCTCTCGGAGAAGAAACAGGCCCAGGGCCACAAGAGGGACGACAGGGAGCCTATGCAGCAACAGGGATGACCAAGCAGAATGGAGGTGCAAGGATGGCAGGATATGTTTATTTTACGGACGAGCAGAAACAGCGGGCAAACGAGGTGGATTTAGAGGACTTCCTCTCCCGGCGGGGGGAGAAGCTGCTGCGCTCCGGCAGGGAGAAACGGCTGGCCAGCGACCACAGCATCACGGTGCGGGGCAACCGCTGGTACGACCATGCGGCGGAAACTGGCGGCTGCGCCATCGACTTCGTGCAGATGCACTACAACAGCACGTTCCCGGAGGCCGTCACCCTGCTCCTTGGCGGGGAGCAGGGGCAGGCATACCGCGCCAGTGAGCCGGAGAGGGAAAAAGAGCCAAAGCCCTTTGCGCTGCCGGAGGCGAACCAGGACATGCGGCGGGCCTATGCCTACCTGACAAAGACCCGCTGCCTGGACCGGGAGGTGGTCTCCGCTTTCGCCAGAAAAAAGATGATCTATGAGGACGCAAAGTACCACAACGTGGTGTTTGTGGGGTATGACGCGGACGGCACTGCCCGCCATGCCCATAAGCGGGGTAGCTATACAAAGGGGGATGCGTTCAAGGGCAACGTAGACGGCAGCGACCCCAGGTACAGCTTCCGGCACCTTGGGAAAGGGAATGCCGTCTATGTGTTTGAGGCACCCATCGACATGCTGTCCTTTATCACGCTGCACAAAAAAGGCTGGCAGGAGAACAGCTATGTGGCGTTAAGCGGCATATCGGCACACGCCATGCTACAGGTGCTGGAGGACAGCCCCCAGGCCGACACAGTGGTCCTCTGCCTGGACCATGACCCCGCGGGCATAGAGAACAGCTACCGGCTGGCGGACGCCATAAAGGAGCGGCGGCAGGATATCCGTGTGAGGATGCTGCAGCCGGCCAACAAGGACTGGAACGAGGATCTGAAAGCGCAGAACGGGATGGAGCCGATCCCGGCAAAGGAGCATCCGGGGATAGCGGAGTGCAGGGCATGGTGCGGGACGATCAAGGAAGTGGCGGAGGGCATGGACATCCGGCATGCCACCGCAGAATCCCTGAAACGGTACCACTACGGGATCTACCAGACGCTGCAGAAAGGGACCGGCCTGGAACAGCTGGAGGACGCCTTTGACGGGGACGGCCTGATTCTGGCGGGGATCGCGGTCAGGATCATGGAGAGGTACGGAAAGGAGCTGGGGCGGGACGCAGCGCCGGGGCAGATCATCGACAACCTGTGCGGCAGGTACAGGCCCCACAAGGATAAAGGCAACCTGAAATCCCGGCTTGTGGATATGCAGGCCGCCTTTGAAAACGTGATGGCCTGCTTTTCGGGGACAGGGCCGGGGACGGAGGAAGAAAAAGAAACGCTGGTCAAAAAATGTGTGGGCCTTACGATGGAGTGCATCAGGGCCCATATTTTTGTGGCTGAAAAACAGCAGGCACAGAAACAGGAGGGAGGGATGGCACAGATATGCAGCCAGTCGTAATGCTGATACTGATGGGCGCAGGGATGTTCGCCGTCATCGGCGGCATCTCCCTGCTGTCCCACTACTACACCTTAAACGGCATCAAGTCCCGGACCGTGGGGGACGGCCAGCACGGCACGGCCCGGTTTGCCACGGAAAAGGAGATCCGGGAGACCTATGCCCATGTCCCCTATGAGCCGGAGAAATGGCGCAGGGGCGAGAACCTGCCAGCGGCACAGGGGCTGGTGGTGGGGTATAAAAAGCACGGGGCATGCATCACGGCACTGGTGGACCAGGGGGACATCCACTGCCTGATGATCGGCGCCGCAGGCGTGGGCAAGACCGCCAACTTTCTATACCCCAACATCGAATACGCCTGCGCGTCCGGGATGAGCTTTGTGACCACGGACACCAAGGGCGACCTGTTCCGCAACTACGCGGGGATCGCAAAGGAACATTACGGCTACCGGGTATCCATCCTTGACCTGCGCAACCCCACCCGCTCGGACGGCGGCAACATCCTGACCATGGTGAACAAATACATGGACGAATACCTTGCGGACGCAGGGAACCTGGCAGCCAAAGCCAGGGCGGAGAAATATGCCAAGATCACGGCCAAGACCATCATCTGCTCGGACGGCGCACAGGCCAGCAGCTATGGGCAGAACGCATTCTTTTATGATGCGGCGGAGGGGCTGCTGGCATCCGTGATCCTGCTGATCGCGGAATACTGCCCGCCGCAGAAGCGCCACATCGTCTCCGTGTTCAAGCTGCTCCAGGACCTGATGGCGCCCTCCCCGGTAAAGAACCGGAACCTGTTCCAGCTGCTGATGGATAAGCTGCCCGCCGAACACAAGGCAAGGTGGTTTGCGGGGGCGGCATTGAACAGTGCGGAACAGGCAATGGCCTCGGTGCTCTCCACCGCCATGAGCCGCCTGAATGCGTTCCTGGACAGCGAAATGGAGCAGATCCTGTGCTTTGACAGCACCCTGGACACGGAAACTTTCTGTACCAGCAAGGCGGCTATCTTCATCGTGCTGCCGGAGGAAGACAACACCAAGTATTTCATGGTGTCCCTGTTCCTCCAGCAGCTCTACCGGGAGATGCTCTCCATCGCGGACGAGCATGGGGGAAAGCTGCCCAACCGGGTCATGGTGTTTGCGGACGAGATTGGCACCATACCGAAGATCGAGTCCATGGAGATGATGTTCTCCGCAGGCCGTTCCAGGCGCATCAGCATGGTGCCCATCATCCAGAGCTTTGCCCAGCTACAGAAGAACTACGGGAAGGAGGGCTCCAGCATCATCATCGACAACTGCCAGGACATCCTCTTCGGCGGCTTTGCGCCCAACTCGGAGAGCGCGGACATCCTCTCCAAAGCCCTGGGGAACAGGACGGTGCTGTCCGGCTCCATCTCTAGGGGGAAGAACGACCCCAGTCAGAGCCTGCAGATGATGGGCCGGCCGTTAATGTCCCCGGATGAACTAAAGACGCTCCCCAAGGGGCACTTCATCCTTGCAAAGACCGGGTGCTGCCCCATGCAGACAAGGCTCCCACTTTTCCTGAAATGGGGAATCGTATTCGGGGAGGCTTATGAGGTGCCGGAGCGGGCGGCAAGGGAGGTCTTGTATGCGGACCGCTTTGAACTGGAGCAGGAGATCCTACGCCGGCGGGAGGATGACATGGACGATGGCGGTGACGGGGATTTCCCGCCGCTTCCTGCTGCAAGGGCAGGAGGGCAGTCCCAAGCCCCGATGCCCCAGCCATCAGGTGCAGCCCATCCGGGCGGCCAGGGCCATCCGCCGGCATCCCAGGAGAAGGAACACTCACGCCTGCCCAGACGCATGCCCCTGCGGACAGATTAGGGGGCGCCTATGGGGTATTTTATGGAAATCTATGCAGAAGAACTGCCGCACCGCGCCAAGGCCGTATATATGTACCTGAAGGACCGCAGCAACCAGGAGGGGCAGTGCTACCCGGCCATCGGGACCATAGCCAGGGAGCTGCAGCTTTCCCGCAGAACCGTGGAGAGGGCGATAGACGACCTGATGCGGGCAGGGCTTGTCACAAAAGAGCAGCGCTGGCGGGAGAACGGCGGGCGGAGCAGCCTGCTCTTTACGCTGAAAGGCAGGATCTGAAAAGCATCCTGGTAATGTGCTGGGAATTTTTTGAAAAAGAAACGCCGCCAAGGGGGGAGTGCGCCCTCCTGGCGGCGTAAGGGATATGACATGGTGACGTAAGCAGCGAAGGTATCACTCTAAAAAATATTTACCGGCAGAGAAAGAAATATGCTGTTACCGGACAGACGGCCTCATCAAAGGCTGATCCCGGCCAGGCCAAGGAAATACTCCCGTTTACCCAGGATTTCTTTCTGCTGTTCTTCCGGCAGGCATTGGAACATGTCTTGATAGTCCAGTTCAGCCAGAGGGGTGCCTTTTGTGAGCGCAAGGAGCTGAAAGGAATACCATTCGCCCCAGAGGTCGTCAAACAGGTCCCTGCCGGAAGTAAAGATACAGGTATCGTCAAAGCCAAAAGGGTGTTTGTAATACTGCAGTTTCACAAAGCCGTACTGCCCGGCATCCAGCACCATGAGGTCAAGGCTGTACATTTCCGCAAAGGCATCGGCAACCCTGCGGCAGACAATCCGCTCATCCTCCGTGATGCGCACGGCGTCTTTTTCGGCCTGTGTGCTGTTCACGATTTCCAGATGGGTGACCGCATCCTGCAGAAAGTCCAGTTTCAGGTCAACCTCCGCCTGGGAATTGGCGGTGGCGGCATACTGGAGAAGCTCCTGGGGCCCCAGCCGTTGATGTCCCTGCATCGCCTGACAAGGCCGGAGAGAATCCTGCCCTGTTCAGGATCAAGGGTGTAGGAAAGGCTATAGGAGTCCATGGCCGGGAACCTCCTTTCCGGATTGGGCAGGTGCAAGGAGCAGCTCCCGGCAGTCGGAAAATCCCTGCATGTATGCGAGCCTCCCAAAGCAGCTCCCGATGGCGACATGCGCGCTCACACAGTCGTCGATCAACTGCCTGGTCTCTTTGGGGAGATGCAGGGCTTTCAGCTGGTCGATATACGGATCGGCTGCGCTGAGTGATGCTTGATAGTCCTCGTCCTGTTCGGCAACACTGTTCATGATGCCATTCATCCGCATTGCCATCAGCTGGTACAACAAAGAATTTTTGTTCATATAGAACGCCTCCTTTTCTCGTAGTTGGTGTATGTTAACTCTGAGTCAGGAGAAAAGCAACTACAAAAAATAAAGTACATGAATGCATCATACGGTTAAAAACTTTGTGTTTCTGCTTGATTATTCCACCCAAAATAGATATAAATCAAAATGTGGAAAAGAGCATCTTATTATAGTACCCGATTTCTGATGAAAAATGTAACAAATAGGTCTTTATATTTCGTTACTATTAATATAGGGTGAAAAAAACTCGAAAAATGTAAGGGGAAAACACATATATAAATGTGATGAGGAACATATATGATATTTTTGTTGATGATAGATACGCCAGAGGAAAAGCGAAAATTTGTGATTCTCTATGAAAAATACAGATATCTGATGCAGAAGGTTGCAATGGATGTGCTGCATGATTCTTTTTTGGCAGAGGATGCAGTTCATAATGCCTTTGTCAGTGTGGCTTACAATTTAGATAAGCTGGATGAATTCGAAGATGTTCCAACAAAATTGTATCTTGTTGCTTGTGCCAGAAATGCAGCGTTTGATCTTTACAGAAAGAGGAGCAGTCAAGTGAAAAAGGAAATTTTGTTCGAAGAAGCTATGGAAAAAGGCGGTTATGTTACTTATATAGAGTCTGATTTGGAGAATGGTATTTTAGACATACTGAAAAATCTGCCGTTGAAATACAGAGATGTATTTATGTTAAAATATGTAAACAATATGGAAAATCGGGAAATAGCGAAGGTCTGCGGCATATTGGAGGGAACCGTGCGGCAGAGGCTTTCCAGAGGAAAGGTTATCATAGAACGGAAAATAAAGGAGATGGAGGGAAATCTGGATGAATAGAATACAGATAACGGATGAATGGTTGTATAGATATATGCCTATGGCTGCAGAGGCTTTTTTAGAGGATATTGAGAAAGAAATAGATTACAAGTATGAATTCTCAATAGGTTTTGAAAAAAAGATGAAGCGTTTGCAGCGTTGGGAAAGGCGCAGGAGCATACGGAGTGCTGTATATAAGATTGGTAGGAGATATTTACACATTGCGGCTGTTGTGGTGGTAATAGTCTTTCTATGTTCTATGAGCATTGAGGCATGTCGAATTGTTTTTTTTGATACTATAAAGACAATCTGGGAGGATTCTTTTCTGTATCATTATATAACGGATAGCAAGTGGGACGAACAGTCTGAGGCCCATGCCCCGGTTTATATTCCGGAGGGATATGTTTCCGTGGGAGAGAATATGAATGAATTATTTTTGGAGTATTTATACGTAGATGAGTCGGGGAGACAGTTGATTTGTCAGCAGGAGATGATAGTGGATGGCAGAATAGTTGTGTATGATAGTGAATACGGAGAAAAGACAGCTTTATCTTTAAACGGATATACAGCAGAACTTTATCGAAATGAAGGTGGAACCATCTACGCTTATTTGGAGCTTGGCAGCAGTGTATACACTATATTCGCAGAAGAACTATCTGTGGAGGATATTAGGGAAATATTTTTGCATTGGGTATGGGAGTAGTAAATAATAAGAGTAAGAAAAATAAATATTTACGCAGTCATGTAACAAAATGAAATATATGAATCGTTATTATTATATAAAGGATGGAAAGGGGGTGAAAATGATGAAGAAATCCCATAGAATTACAGCATTATGTATCATGCTTGCAATGTTAGTAGCTGCAATACCGGCTATTATGACAGAGGCAGCGGAGTCAAGAATGACATATATAATATCTTACTCTGCGGCTTAGTTAATTGATTTTTTTGTATTTTCTCTTTTCAGATGATACTGATTAAGAAAATCAAAAAAGGGAAGGGATTTATAACTTGTTTATACTACTTTATGGCTTAGGGAGGATTTTGTATGAATGTGGGAAATGTTCCAGTTAATGTAATAGGTTTGGACATTAATAATCGGCTGACAGACAAAGGGATAAAGAACCAAGATGATTTGATTAAAAAAGTTCGGGATACTTTTACACCTACGAGAGATACCTTTGAAAAAATGACGGAAGAGTTATGGAGTGTATGTGATTGTTATACGAATTATCAGATTACGGTTCCCATGCCCGACCATCTGTTTGGAGATTCTTTTGGATATGATATGCAAAAGGACATCGAAAAACATATGAGTGATTTTTATGCCGGCAGGATAGACAAGAGCGAATTGGATCAGTATTTTTATGCTTGTTGTACGGAGATGCGAAAATACCAGGTTCAGCAGCACTGGTCATCTGGTAATGTGGATGAGGACAATAGGAAAATAATCAGTGAAGTATATGAGATTTTTGCCAAGGAAAATGCCAGAGCTGCCAGAAGGGCAAACTATGACGAAGGGGCAAAGATAAACGCGGACTATGGTTACAGGAACTATGACTGGGTTTACTATAATGCGGACTATTATTATCAGTGTGCGGATGTCAAAGACTCATTAGGAATTATGGCAAATGAAATTGCACAAAAGTGGGGAATTGGTTCCATTGATACGGAAGAAATAGAAAAAAACTCTGATTTGACTCTGGATGGCGGATTCGATTTTAACAGTGGTTGGAATTTTACCTATCGGAATCAGGTTGGGAGAGCAAGTATGGCAGATGAGGCAATGGCGCCGCCAAAAGATTTTAGATTTTTTTACAAAGAAGATGTAGATGATGTATCAAAAATGGACATGTGGATAGGTGGGAAAAAGTATGAAAAGGATATTCCCTTTTATATAACACCGGATAGTTTAAAAGGGCAATTGTTCCAGGCTGATGAAATATGGGAAGAACATGATGAACAGATAGATAATGTTAAGGGATATTCTGACTTTATGAGTCATCTTTCCCTATTTACGGGATGGTATGCATGGTCGACAGGAATCAATAATCATTTTGGAAATTATATTCCTGAAGATACTCAATGGAAATATGGATAACATATTTTTTAGAGGAATTCACTTATATGGTGTTCTATAATTAGGTGTTCCATATAAAGGGGCAAAACAAATTCGCCGCAGATTGGGGTAGAGGTAGCGTAATAACAAATTTGATTTGAGCGAACAGCATGCGCTTTTGGTGCTATATCGTGGGGCAATCAGCACACCGATGATGTTGGTATTTTTGAATGAATCAGGAGTCGATACCAACAGGGAATTCATAATTAATGAAACCAGATGTGAGGTGAGGAATGGGCGGATAGAAGAAGTAGGAAATAAGGCAGGCGTTCCAGGTTCTATTCATCAGAAAGCAGTGGAGCGCTATGAGAAATGGATGTATCAGCCTCTGTCAAAGAGGTAACGCTTGGGCCTTTTGGGGAGCAGATGGAGGTTCTGACTGACAGAGGAATCTCTAAAGTATTACTGCCGTTATGACTGGATTATTCCCAGCTAAATGGCGCAGATTAAAAACTCCTGCGCATTTGAAATGGAGGTTAATGGGATGAAGAAGATTAAGTATTTTGTGCTGGCGATGGCGGCCATGTTTCTATTCAGCAGTACGGACTATGTATATGCAAGTGAAGTTGAGTCGTTGAAAGCTGTGCAGGCTGTCGCTGAGGTCGGAGCCAGAACGGTAAAGACTTTTAGGTTCGGAACATCAAAAACTACCTATACGGTTGGCATGCAGGCAGTGTATGATGATTCGACATTGACATTGACCATGCCTAGAAATAATGGCCGCAGTTTAGTTCAGGGGACTATATATTTTATTCCTGACTCGGGATCGCAGATTAATATCAATTTTGCGAATTATTCCACTGAAGTACTGGAAATTGATATGTCCCGAATACCCTCCGGCGTTTATTATGTGAAAATAGGAGGCGTAGCAGTAGGAACTGCATCTACAGTGGACGTAACATACAATTTTAATTGATTGAGGGAGCGCAGGAGTTTTTATATATGACTCTTTACAGACTGACACTTTTAAGTCTGTAAAGAGTCAAAAAATAATGAAAAACAAATGGAGACCATATAATGAATGTTGGAATGAGCAGTGTTTTGATGAGGGGAAGACAATATGAGTACAGGAGCACGAATGCGCCAAACAGAGGGGCGTCGCTGTTTGAACGGGTGGGCAAAGCGGATTCCTGTCAGCCGGGGAAGCGGGCTGAAAATGGCCGGTTAAGCGCATATGACGCATATAATTGCATGAAGGCAGGCATCAGGGGCGGAGCCATATCTGAAAGTCTGGGCGCACAGGCATGCACGGAGCCTGAAAAGGTTGAAAATGAGAAATATGCAGTCTCTGTATACAATAAAGACGGAATAAAAAATCATTGGAGCATATATGACAAAACGTCAGATAAATATTACAGATTCGATCCCCAAAACACAACTGTCCAGGTTGATTCTGAAACCGGAAAACGTTACCTGATTCAGGAAGACAGGCTGGGAGGGCTTATGAACGCCTGCGGAATGGATGCTTTCCTGGAAAGTGCCCTGAAAGAGTTTATGGGGGTTGATGAGATAAAGGGCTCCTGTATAAATGAGCGGTTCGATATTACAATAAACCAATACACGGGAATCGCTTCCATCAAAAAGAAAGGCGCGGAAGGAAATGGCGCGTGCATACTGGTTGACGGTGAGGAACAAACCCGGAAATTAGAGGAGCTTGCAAATATATATATGGAAAAATACCCATCCCTTATGACAAGCAGGGAAATGGCGATGACATATGCGGAATTGGAGATCGCCGGATATGCGTTCCGGGATGAAAATGGAATCCTGACGATTGGCATTGGCGGAATGGGATACATGAACGAAAAAGAACCGGATAAGGGATGGGGGATACTGTACTCCGGATTTGATTCTTCTATATATTCCAAAATAGTGGGAGCTTTTTCGGAAGGCGCCATAACCCAGGGGCAGGTTGGGATAATAGAAAAATGGGAAGAGTGGTTGGAGAAGAAGGGAGTGGAATTTAAAGCCAGTACAATTGAATGGGATATAGAGAAAGCGTTAGAGAGAAAAGCTGATATGTATCATACGTCAGTAAGGCCGGGTGATTTTATGTGTTATAAAGAGAATTAACAGGTTTGCTATGACTGGCTTATTGGTTTGTACAGGAAGAATTTGGAATAACAGTTAAAATGCTTTTCATGAAAATCCATTTATGCGGTAATTTATAATTAAAATGTTAAAGTTCCCTGGAAAGGGACAACACAGATTTGCTGTAGGTAAGGGAAGAGTTTTTTCCAAAAATACCAATATGGAAGTACCTAAAAGACTGCACTCCTATTGTGGATTGCGGTTTTTTTGTTCGACAATAATTTATATTATTGTTTCTCATGTTGCAATAAATTACACCATTTTGCAAAAGGGCGCATTTCCTGAAATGGAGATGCGCTCTTTTGCTGTCCGGGGGAAATGCCGCGGCCCGCCGCCTGTCCTTCATTTTTTGAAATTCAAAAAAGGAGGACAAGCCTATGGCAAAGGCATACAGAATTCCGGATTACAGGAAGATGTACCCGGAGGCAGGCGAGGAAGTGATCAGTCTGCTCAGGACCACAGAAAGAAAAATGCAGTATCAGGAATACGACCTCAAGACAGAGCAGACCATCATAAGCCAGGAGGATCAGACCATAACGACCATACCCAGCAGGGAGGATTCCCTGGAACGGCTGGCAGAACAGGAGGTGCAGTTTGCCGAGGAAGCCGAGAGCGTGGAGGAAACCGCGCTGCGGAAACTCCAGTACGAGCAGCTACATAAGGCGCTCTCCCTGCTCCCTGATGATGAGCGGGAGCTGATAGACCGCCTGTTTTTCCAGGGCCAGACCGAGCGGGAAGCGGCGGAGTGCATGGGCATATACCGCAACGCCGTACACAAGCGCAAGAACCATATCCTGAAGAAGCTGAAAAAATTTTTTGAAAAAAATTAAATTTCAGGGTGTGCAAAACGTCCTGCCAACGTGGAAGTAAGTAGAGGGGAATTTTTCCTCCCCTCTGTCCATTGAAAAATACCGCCGCCAGGTGGTCATATCCAGCAGCATAGATACGTTAGCTGTCCAGCTTGAAAGAGCGGAGCGGTGCGGAGGACACGCCATGACCACCTGCAGGGCAACCTGCCAAAAAGATGACATCAAAGGTGCAGAGCGGCAAATGTTCGTCTCAAAGCGGCCTGTGGCAGGCCGCCTGCCATGACATGGACAGCCTATAATGATACTTCCGTCCAGTCACAGCCCCGCAGGAGCGGGACCACGCAATGAGGGCGGCCCGGAGAGAACCTCGGAGGGGTGAGAAACCCATGACGGCCTTGAGCCACGGCCGGTCTTTGTCTGCTGCCTATGGGCGCATCCTGCGCCCGCTCCGGGGAGTAGTGTCGAACAGGGGCAGATAGAAATAAAAGACGAAGGACAGGCATTTTCCGGGCCGGGGAATCCCCCGGAGGGGAAATGTCTTCATGATAGAAACTACGGCGGCAGACTGCCAGGGAGCCGGGAGGATGATCCAAACGGCCACGATGGGGACTGCCGCCGTCCTTGTGTCATGAAACTATGAGGCACGGAAGCATCTGCTTCCACAGGAGGGAATGCATGGACAGGAAAACTATAGAGATGATGGGAAAGATCATGGATACAGAGAGGATGGGCTATGCCTATGTGTATCCGTCAGACGGAAAAGCAAGGAAAGAATACCTGATCGCCACAACGCCGGAGAACATGGCAAACTTTGTCGGCAGTCATTTCCTTGACGCACAGAAGATGGTCATTACGGATTTTGTGGACAGGCTCATCCTGGATACCTGCGGGGGATTCATAGACACCTGCCCGGACCAGAAGCTGTGTATGGAGATTAACTCCCATCTGGCGCCGATCCAAATGGGGGAAAAGGAGGCCGGGGAGATCCTCCAGCTGGACAGGGATCAGGCGGACGCATATTTTGCGGCGGAGGACAGGGCGGCAGCCATGGCGGAATACGGCATGGAGTGCGGCATGGGATAAGAAATGGATGCGGGATCTGCCTGCAGGAAGGGAGGGAACGGACGTGAATATCAAACGGGGCGATATCTACTATGCCGACCTGGCGCCGGTGGTCGGGAGCGAGCAGGGAGGCACCCGGCCCGTGCTGATCATACAGAATGACATGGGGAATCGGCACAGCCCCACGGTGATTGCGGCGGCCATTACCAGCAGGCGGGGGAAGAAGCCGCTCCCTACCCACATCAGGCTGGAGGACAGCCCCTGCGGGCTGGGACAGGAATCCACCGTCCTGCTGGAGCAGGTGCGCACCATCGACCGTGCCAGGCTGAAGGAATACATAGGCCGGGCGGGCAGGGCGACCATGCGGGATGTGGACCATGCCATCGCGGTCAGCTTCGGCCTGGAGGGGATGCTTTTCACACAGGAGGGACAGGCGACACAGGCAGAAAAAGAAACAGGGGCAGGAACTGCTGGCAGAAACCAGGCCAGGGCCAGGGACGGAAAGGGGGCAGCTTATGAGCGGCAGGAGACGGGCATGGGTCTATTGCTCAATTGACGCACCGGAGGATGAAAACGATATGCTAAAGAAACAGCGGGAGCAGCTCTGGGAATATGCGGGGCAGATGGGATTTGAAGTGGCGGGGAGCTCCAGCGACACAGGGAGGACTCCGCTGTGGGAGCGCAGCGGGTTCCGGCGCTTTGTGGATGCCGCGACCAGAGGGGAGGTGGATGCCCTGCTGGTGGCAGACCGCCGCTGCCTGACGCATTCATCCATGCAGATGGCGGGGCTCAAGGCGCTGGCAGCGGGCTGCGGCCTGCAGGTGTATTCCCCGCTGACCGGGCTGATGGAACTGATATAGGCGGGGAAAGGCGGGAGACATGGATTAGAGGGAATTTGAACACTGGCAGGCGGTGACATCCAGCAGCCAGTACATGTGGGATGTGAAATGAGGGTGCAGATCCCCATGGGCTGTGTAGCATTGCAGACTAAAAACAGAGACAAAAACATATGGAACCGAAGGGAGGGAAAGACATGGCGTGGATCATAGGAGCGGCAGTATTTACCATGCTTTTTCTGGCGGCCGTCTATGTGGCGGCAGGCATAGCGGTCAGCGTGGCCGGGAGCTATCAGACCGACTGAAAGCCTTTGTCGGTTCTGCCATATTTCGGGCGGGCATGTTTGTTGGGTATGGATATGGATAACATCACGCCTACACGGTATACTGTGTATGGCGTCAGGGAAGGAGGCGGAAGCGGATGAAACGGTATACGGTAGAGACAGCGGCCGAGGGCACGACAAAGTATTTCTACATCATGGACGGGGAGACGCTGGACATCGCCCTGCTTCCGAGCAAATACCTGAAACACAAGATAAAGGCAAACCTTTCCCCGAACACGGTAAAGAGGTACGCCTTTTCTATCTGCTGCTACCTGGAATACCTGGCGGAAAAGGGCCTGGATTTCCAGACGGTCTGCGGCATGGGGTATGAGGAACAGAGCAGCCATTTTACGCAGTTTTTATACTGGCTGAAAGAGGGCTGCCATACGGAAAAGAAGAAAGCGGGAGACGCTGACAATGGGACCTGCAACGCATACTTAAAGGATGTGTTCGGGTTCTATCTTTTTATGGCGGAATGCGGCTATGCGCCGGGCCTGCGGGTGCTCTCCTGCAGCCAGATCATCGTGCCAAATGCGGCAGGCGTCAAGAGGACCCTGCGGTACAGGTCTTTCGGCGGCTACATGAAGGCGGAGGAACGGAATGTAAGGGCGGCAGGCGAAGAAGAAATCATCGCCGCCCTGCAGGCATGCACCAACAGCAGGGACCAGCTGCTCCTCCTGCTGATCGCGGAGACCGGGTTCCGCATCGGGGAGATCCTGGGCGTGTACTATGCCAGGGACATCGATTATGAGAGGCACACCATCGGCGTGTACTTCCGCGATGACAATGAGAACGATGCCCGCGCAAAGAATGCGGAGTACCGGAAAGCCAGGATCAGCGATGATGCCTTTGATTTCCTGATGGGATACCTTGCCGAGTACCGGGGACTCCTCCAGCACCAGGACTACCTGTTCATCAACGTCTCCGGCGATACCGCGGGGCAGCCCCTGAAAGTGGACAGCGTCTACGCCATGCTGGAGAGGGTGGCGGAAAAGACAGGGACGGAACTGACGCCGCACATGCTGCGGAGGTATTTCGCAGTCACCAGATGGAATGCGGGCTGGCCGTTGGAGCTGATCAGCCAGGCCCTTGGGCATAAGCACTTGGACACCACGATCAAGTATCTGGGCATCTTGGATGACAGACTGCTGGAGGCGAGCCGGGAGTTTTATGAGAAGCATTCCGTAAATTACGGCATCGGGAAGATGCCATAGGAAAGGGTGGTGGGCATGCCGGCATACCAATACCTGCAGGCAGTGCCGCAGGAGGACACAGGACAATTACAGGAACAGCTGGAGAGGGAGCTTGCGGAATGCACGGAGGTGCATCCCACATACCGCAACAAACTGAGGGCTTTCATGGAAAGCAGGGGAATCTGGCACATCTGCGACCTGGACTACACGGCGAGGGAGGAATACGGGAAGTCCCTGGAAAAACAGATATCCCCGGCAGCTTGTATGAAGTATGTCAGGGTGATGGATCTGGTAAAACTGCATTCCATAAAAGGGCAGGTGCGGGCAGTACGGGAAAAGGGGAAGCCCACGGCAGAATACGAAAATGGAATCCTGTTCCTGCCATACCATCCGGACCCGGAGATCGCGGAGCGGTTCATCAACGCTCCCCGGAAGAACGGGCTGGCATGGGATTTCGGACGCACGGCTCCCGAAAAGATGAAGCGGCAGATTTTTGACAGCCTGCACTACGTCATAGGGAACTACAGTGGGGACCAGATGCTGGTCCACCTGCACAGGCTGAAAGGGCTGTACGGCTTCTGCGCAGACAGGGGGATCGGTGACATTGACGGCATCGAGCCTGCGCAGGCGGACGAGTTTGAGGGCTTGATGCGGGCATCCGGGGAGAAAAGGACAGCGTCCGGGATCATCGACCTGTGCAGGAAAGCGCTCTTTATGCAGGCTGCGGAGATACGGTGGGATGCAAACGTATGGTACATGGAGCGCCTGCACCTACAGCCGGAACGCACAAACCCGGCGAATCCGGTGAAACGCCTCTCTTTTCTGGAGGTCGCGCACAAGGGCAACCGGGAACTGCTGAAAAAATACATGCGGTACGGGATCGGCGTGACCAACCTGTCGGTCAGCATGCTGCAGATGGAACAGCTGTGGGTGAGGGACTTCCTGGCAGGGCTGGGGCAGCAGGACGTCCTCGCTGCCACGGAGGGGCATATGGAAGCCTATTTCCAGGATCTGATGGAGAAAAGGCTCCGGCCGAAATCCTATAACGCACAGGCATTGGCAGTCCAGCACTTCTTCAACTTCCTGACCGCAAGGGGGTACATTGAGCGGGCGCCGTTCCGCGTGGACTATTACCTGAAAAAAGTGGTGCCGGAACATAACGACAGATGCGTGGGACCGGAAGTATGGGCGGAGATACTGCGGAAGCTCCCCGGTCTCCCGGAGGACATCCGGCTGATGTACCTCCACCTGTGGGGGATCGGGCTGCGCGTCAGCGAGGTCTGCACGCTGAAGGGGGATGCCTATTACATACAGGGAAAGGACGCATGGGTGCAGGTCTACCAGACCAAGATGCGCAGCTATAAGCGGATACCCATACCATACGCCCTGTACAGGCTGATGACGGTATACCTGGCAAAACACCGGATAAAGCCTGATGACTATGTGTTCCAGAACAGCCGGGGAGGGGCATACAGAAGCGCAACATACCGGCTCAAGATGCAGGAATACTGCAGAAAGAATGGGATAGAGGGCGGGGATTACATTTTCAGGTCCCACGATTACCGGCACGGCATAGCCACCCTGTTCTATGACAGCGGGGTATCCCTGCAGGGGGTGCGGGATTACCTGGGGCATGTCTACGAGGAAATGACCCGGCAGTATGTGGACTACATGCCGAGGAAGATTGAGAGAGCAAGTGAAAAATACTTCAAGGAGCACGGCAGCCTGGCGGCCGGCCTGAAGATAAGGAAAGGAGGGAGCGGCAGTGATGGAGAACAGGATCAGCCTGAAAGGGCTGGAAAGCTATGAGGCGGCAACGGACATCCAGCGGAAACGGGTGGGGAAAGACCCGCACTATGACCTGAGCGGCATCCCGGCAGACAGGATGCGGGAAGAATTTGCGGCATTTATCATGCACAGGGCCGGGAGCGTATCCTTGATGACAGTTTATGAGGAAAGGCAGTTTTTCAAAAAAGTATGCAGTTTCCTGCAGAAGCGCGCAAAGCGTGTGGAAAGATTCTGTGACCGTGACAAAGAAACCTGGATGCGGCAGTTTAAGGGATGGATGATGTCGGAGGGTATCCCGCTGACCATCGAAAAGCACGGGGTATACGGGAATGCCAGTACAGGCAGGAGCGGACTTCTCAATTATTTTATCCGGCTGCTGGAATTTATCGGACAGGGGGAGACAGAAGAAAAGGAGACCGACAGGGACATATGGGAGCTTGACCGGCTGGACATCCCGTTCAGGGCAAACCCCATAAAGAACTACAGGACAATCAATTTCACAAGGATACCACAGCCCGCAATACGGGAGGAACTCAAAAGGGGGATATACCTGAACCTCCAGAAAGAAGCGATTGCCTGCGTACAGAAGGAGATGACGGCCATGCGCCGCCTGACCGGATACCTGGCAGAAAAGCAGAAGGGGGTGCAGTCCTGCAGGGACATCAGCAGGGAAGTCCTGGAGGAATACCTGACCTACCTGAAAACGGAGGATACGGCGACCAAGAGCCTCCATGCAGACCTGAACAGGCTCCGCTCCATCCTGGAGAGCATCGGCAAGGCATGCGGCTACGCAAACCTGGAACTGCTGTTCCTGAACAGGGACATCCCGCCGGCCCGCCAGCCGGAATTCAGGGTATACTCCGACAGCGAGCTGCAAAGGCTGAACGCAGGGATCGTGAAGCTGGATGAGCAGATCGCCAGGGCGATGGTCATACACCAGATGCTGGGCACACGGATCTCCGACACCCTGACGCTCCAGACGGACTGCCTGTATGAATACGGCGGGGAGACGATCATACGGATACGGCAGATGAAGACCAAGACATTCGAGAAGCCGGTGAGCCGCGACCTGGCGGACCTGATCCGCAGGGCGATAGCCTATACGGAGGAACGGCACGGCCCGACAAGGTTCATCTTTGTGGACGATAAGAACCCGGAGAACCCCCTGCCGTACAACAGGCTGCAGAACAAAGTGGTGGAGATGATCCATAAGGAAGACCTGCGAGATGACAATGGCAGGCTGTTCGGTTTCGGGAGCCATATGTTCCGGCACTACTACGGCGCAAAGCTGACGGAGATGCACCTGGACGATTTCACCATCGCCAAGCTGCTGGGCCACGGCAGCGTCCGGAACGTGAAATATTACAGGAAGATGAGCAACCAGACGCTGGCCGATGAGACACGGGAGGTCAGGAACATGCTGTCGGAGATCATCCTGCAGAGTTTAGACGGATGGGAGGAAGAATATGGACAGATACGAGAAGATGCTGGAATGTAACAGGAAAGCCAGCGATGAGAAGATTGAGAGGGCAAGGAAAGCCATCTTTGAATTGATGGATGAGGGGGAAAGGGTCACAGTCCCCAGGCTGATGGAAAAAACAGGGCTTTCAAGAGGCTTTTTCTACAAGAATCCATCAGTGCGCCAGACACTGGACAAGGTGCAGGAGCAGCAGGGCGGCATGAGCCATCCGAGGAAGAACATACTCGACATGGCGATGAACAACGAGATACTGTCCCTGCAGAAACAGGCCAGGGCAATGCAGCAGGAAATGGATGCCCTGCGGCAGGAGAATGAAAAGCTGAAAAAGGCGTTGGACCGGAAGAACAGGGAACTGCTCCGGAAACTGTAACATAGCCCTTAAGGGTAAAGAACCGACAGCCAGCATACAAAAAAGTATGCCTGTTGGTCGTTGGCAGAGAAATTTTGAGTACATATCCTGCATGAAAGTATGTGTCGGATGACCGGCTCACCGATGCGGGATAGGAACACACATATATAATGAAGATACAGGAAAATGTCGAAGTATGGCTGCGGTCATGCTTTTTTTACGGCAATCGACAGGAAAAACAGAACGCTATACACACTTTTGTATGCCGCTAAAGCCAGTGTTTACAAGGGATTGCGGGGACGGGGTACATTTTACGGACGAACCTACGGGGGCATTGGACCAGTCCAGCGGAAAAGATGTGTTAAAGCTGTTCCGGGAACTGAATGAAATGGGAAATACGATAGTGATGATTACCCATGATCTGGGGGTGGCACAATCTGCAAAACGGGTTGTGAGGATTGTGGACGGAGTGTTGGTTGAATGAGAAATGAGATCAGAGAGGCCTGAAATTTGTCAGGCCTCTTATGACCGTGACAATGGCAATGGCGGTCGCAGGAGGGAGGCAAAACAAAAGGGGCCAAGGGTAACTGAGGGGACTCTGGCCAAAAAGATGGTTGCAAAACCCGGAGCATTGTGCTATGATAGTAGCGTTAAAGAAGGAGTATATAAGCGGAGCGATCTGCTGAGGAAGGGAGGGCTTGCCATGCAGAAGGACAATTATATGAAACTATATCTGGAAACTGAAACTCAAAGGCATGGCGGTTCCTGTGCATGAAAGGCGGATAAGCGGGCTGCACCTTTGCGGGTGCTTTTTTTGTACCCTTTTTTAAGGAGAATAAAACTATATGAAATTAGTAAAAGGTATTTATGCGGAAGCAAAGATATTTACGGAGGATGTGGAGGCCTACGCGGAGGCGCAGGTCAGGATGATATGCGACAGTGAGGCTGCGGCGGGCAGCAGTATCTGGATGATGCCGGATATCCATCCCGGCAAAGTGGCTCCTATCGGGCTGGTCATGACCGTCACGGAGAAGGTGATGCCGCAGCTTTTAGGTGTGGATATTGGCTGCGGCATGACATGCGTAAAATTGAATAAGGAGCGGGCGGAGTTCCAGAAGCTGGACAGAGTCATTCAGGAAAACGTGCCGTCGGGGTTCGCGGCGCGGAAAGAGCCGCACCCTATGGCCGCCAAGTCTCCCCATGGGGAGCTTCGCTGCGTCAGGCACATCAATGGGCAGAAGGCGGAGAGGAGCCTTGGAACGCTGGGGGGCGGCAACCATTTCATCGAGCTGGACCGGGGAACCGACGGCAGCATGTATCTGGTGGTGCATACGGGCAGCCGGCATCTGGGAGAGGAGGTGGCGGAATATTATACGAAGCTGGCCAGCGGTATCCTGAAGGAGCAGGGCAAAGAGGTGCCCTATTATTTGAGTTATCTGGAGAACGGCGCCAGAGAGGCCTATATGGAAGATGTTGAAATCGTTCAGCGCTATGCCCGGCTGAATCGGGAGATCATCGTCAGAGAGATATTGAAGGGGATGAAGTGGAAGGCGGTGGAGCAGTTCTCTGTGGATCATAATTACATTGACGGGGAAGGGATACTCCATAAGGGTTCCATTTCGGCCCGCAGGGGTGAAAGTGTGATCATTCCCGTGAACATGAAAGAAGGAATTCTTTTGGGCTTGGGAAAGGGCAATGAGGAATGGAATCAGTCGGCGCCCCATGGCTCAGGGAGAAGGCTTAAGCGGGAGGACGTAAAGCAGAGGCATACAGTGTCTGAATTCAAGAAGGAAATGAAGGGCGTCTACAGCAGCTGCGTGGGGGCAGAGACGCTGGACGAGGCTCCCTTTGCCTACCGTTCCATGGAGGAGATAGCCGGGCAGATCAAGGACACCGTGGAAATAACGGAAGTATTGCGGCCCCTCTATAGCTTCAAGGCAGGAAGCAGGAGATAGGAGGGACAGTATGATTATTCAGATCAGTGCAGGGCAGGGACCGCTGGAATGTCAGCTGGCGGTGGCAAAGCTGTATGAAGCCCTGAAGAAGGAATACGGAGATCCCCAAATACTGTCCGCCACCGAGGGTCAGGAAAGAGGGTGCTTTGACTCCATCCGCTTTCAGACTGCCAAGGACTTGAGGGGCCTTGAGGGGACGGTGCTTTGGATCTGCAGAAGTCCCTTTCGGAAGAACCACAAAAGAAAGAACTGGTATGTGGATGTGAGCGTGATCCCGGATATGGCCGGAATTCCTCAGGAAAGGGAATACCGGATAGAAAAGTTCCGCAGCGGGGGGAAGGGGGGACAGAATGTAAATAAGGTAGAGACGGGGGTGCGCGTCATACATGTTCCCACGGGGCTTTCGGCCCAGTCTACGGAGGAGCGCAGCCAGTACCAGAATAGGCAGAGGGCCATGGAGAGGCTGCAGGAAAAGCTGGCAAAGCTGCAGAAAGAGCAGAGGGAGGAGCAGGTCAATGCCGCCTGGAGGGAGCATAGCCGGATTGTCAGAGGAAATCCGGTACGGATCTACGAGGGAGAGCGGTTCATATTGAGGAGGTCAGGAGCGGAGCATGAGGATGCGTCCGGGGAACCGAGACCGTAAGTGGAATCTGAAGAAGCGCTGCCCGGAGGGGCTGAATGGCCAAAGGGGTTTCGGAGGGCCGGAAAAAGGGAGCCTTAATGGAAAGCGGAATGAGGCGGAGATGAAAATAGAGAGAAGGCTGTTGCAGTGTACGCTCATTTCGACTATAATAGTCTAAGGAAGACCAAATAAAATCAACACGAAGGAGAGCATGATTCATGAAACAAGATTTGATTGTCATTCTTGATCTGGGAAGTACGCAGAACACCGTGCTTGCGCGTGAGATTCGCGAGCTGGGCGTGTACAGCGAGATTCATCCTCATGATATAACCCCTGAGCAGCTGAGGGCGCTGCCGAACGTGAAGGGCATAGTGCTGAACGGCGGTGAGAACCGCGTGGTGGACGGCCGGGCGGTGGAAGTGGCGCCCGAGATATATGATCTGGGCTATCCGATGCTGTCTGTGGATTATCCCCAGTCCAAGTGCAAGATGCAGCTGGACTGCCTTCCGGACCGGGAGACGCTGAAGGAATTTCTGTTCCAGAACTGCGGTGCGGAAGCAAACTGGAATATGAAGAATTTCATTGAAGATCAGGTGGAGCTGGTTCGGCAGCAGGTAGGGGATAAGAAGGTGCTGCTGGCGCTGTCGGGCGGGGTGGATTCCTCCGTGGTGGCCGCCATGCTGATCAAGGCTATCGGACAGCAGCTGGTGTGCGTCCACGTGAACCACGGGCTCATGCGCAAGAACGAATCCGAAAGCGTGGTGAAGGTGTTCCGGGACGAACTTCATGCAAACCTGATCTATGTGGATGCATCGGAGCGCTTTCTGGGCAAGCTGGCGGGTGTGGCGGACCCCGAACAAAAGAGGAAGATCATTGGCGGCGAATTCATCCGGGTATTTGAGGAAGAGGCCAGAAAGCTGGAGGGCATCGACTTTCTGGGTCAGGGAACCATCTATCCTGACATCATCGAGAGCGGAACCAAGACGGCGAAGATGGTCAAGTCCCACCACAACGTAGGCGGCCTGCCGGAGGATCTGAAATTTGAATTGGTTGAGCCGCTGAAGCAGCTTTTCAAGGATGAGGTCCGTGCCTGCGGCGTGGAGCTGGGCCTGCCTCATGATATGGTATACCGCCAGCCGTTTCCGGGACCCGGACTGGGAGTGAGATGTCTGGGGGCCATAACCAGAGACCGTCTGGAAGCTGTGCGTGAATCCGATGCCATCCTGCGGGAAGAATTTGCCAAGGCAGGCCTTGACAAAAAGGTATGGCAGTATTTCACGGTGGTGCCTGACTTTAAATCCGTGGGCATGAAGAACAATGCCCGGGTGTTCGAGTATATGGTGATCCTCCGTGCCATCAATACGGTAGACGCCATGACGGCTTCCGTGGAGAAGGTGGACTGGGAGGTGCTGGAGAAGATCACCAACCGGATACTGGTGGAGGTGGAGAACGTGAATAGGGTCTGCTTTGACATGAGTCCCAAGCCTCCCGCAACCATAGAATTTGAATAAGTTCAAAAAGCTCGCAAAACCGCTTTTTTGATATGCTCCCTATATGGTAGACAGAGGAAATAATTAAATGTCTATTGTATAAGGAGCATATTTTATGGGAAGAAGAAAAAAGCGGGATGAATGGGATGCAGCAGACAAATTAAAAGTAGTCAAAGAATATCTGGCGGGCCACGATTCCTTTGTGAAACTCGGTCGAAAATATCAGCTCAGAGAATCCTCGATCCGTAAATGGGTGGCCAAATATAAAATATTTGGCGAAAACGCATTTATGATCCGTTCGGCAAACTTAAACTATTCTGCTGCGTTTAAAGAAGAGGTTGTCAAGGCCTATTTACATGGCGAAGGATCTTATAAGGATATTGCCATCAAATATAAAATTCAAGCGGCTACTACTGTTCTACAATGGGTTAAGAGGTATAATAGCCATGAGGAACTAAAGGATTCCAGACCGGAAGGAGTGTATCACATGGTTAAAAACAACCCAGCAAGAAAAACAACGCTGGAAGAAAGACTTTCCATCGCAGAGTATTGTATCAAACATGATGACAGTTATTCCCTCACTGCAGGGCAATACAGCTGTTCCTATGCGCAGGTGCGTTCCTGGGTTCTGAAGTACCGTGCCGAAGGCACTGAGGGGCTCTATGACAGACGGGGAAGGAAGAAAGCAGAAGGGGAACTGACGGAACTGGAAAGACTGCAGACAGAGAACAGGATGCTGAAAGCCAAAGCCAGAAAGCAGCAGATGGCGATTGATTTATTAAAAAACTCGGGGAAATAGAGGGGCGGTGACGCTAAGAGCCACACGGAACCAAGCCGTATACACAGCCATTCAGGATCTCCTGCAGGAACACCCGGATTATCCAGTCCGTATCCTCTGTGAATTAGGGGGCGTCAGCAGAAGCGCCTATTATAAATGGGGCAGCCACGTCCATACGGAAAAGGAAGACTTTAACGAAATGCCTGCGAAGAAAATCGAACAACTGCATGGAGAACATCCTGATATGGGATACCGCCGGATTCGGGATACCCCTGCCCATGATCAGGGAATTCAGGTAAATGACAAGAGGATTCTGCGTATCTGCCGCAAAAAGAAGATACAGTCCATCATCAAGCATAGGTATAACTGCTGTACCAGGCCGGCGGTGGATCCGGCATACATAGCAGAAAATATATTAAACCGGGAGTTCACCGCAGAGCACATAAATGAGAAGTGGGTAACCGATGTGACAGAGTTTAAATATGGAACAGGTACAGAGGAGAGGGCCGGGAAAGTGTATTTAAGTGTGATACTGGATTTGTGCGACCATAGGCCGGTGTCCTATGCGCTGAGCGAGCACAATGACAACCCGCTTGTATATGATACTTTTGATGCAGCTCTGGCTGCGAATCCGGGAGCACAACCGATTTTCCACAGTGACAAGGGGTATCAATATACGTCAAAAGTATTTCGTCAAAAGATACCAGAGGCCGGAATGACGCAGAGTATGTCGCGGGTTGCCCACTGTACTGATAACGGACCGATGGAAGGTTTCTGGGGAATCATGAAAAGAGAGATATATTATGGAAAGAAATGCAAAGCAAAAGATGATCTGTTGAGAGCCATTGAAGGATACATAGATTACTATACAAACAGACGTGTCCAGAGAAAACTGGATTTACTTACGCCGATGGAATACCACGAACGATTAAAGTCAGCCGCATAAAAACTGCCTGACAGAAAAAATTCAAATATTTTCATTGTCTACTTGACGGGTAGCACACCATTTATGCGGGTTTACGGCATTTCAATAGGTCTTTTGATAACAGTCATATAAGAGCCATTATTCTTGTAATCCAGTGGTTTTAGGGTTACAGAATGATTAACAGGTGGCTGTGCAACAAATAAATCCATATTATAAACTAAGCCCTTAGCTGTGGGTAGTAACTCATAGCTAAGGGCTTTTTGTCATTCTTATGCTGCTTGCTCAAAAATATATTTCTGCATATTCAAGTAATATTTCAAATCGTCAGCGGTTTTCTTTTTGAAATATTTTGGTCGGTTTATAGACTGTGGACTAATGTTATTAGCTTCCGCCAAACGCTTAGTGTAATCAAATATACAATTTATTAGGTCACCAAATTGAGCAGCTGAAATATTTAGGTGAATAGACTTTTGGGGATTACCCTTTTCAACAGCTTCAATGGAAGAAATAAGAGTATTCAAGATTTCAATGTTCAAAGTTCCGTTTCGAGCAGAATTTAAATACTCTTGTAAGGCTGTTCCAAATTGCTTGTCGAGTCTTCGTTGCTTTCGATGTGCTACATATCCCACCGTACTGGCAACCGCTCCGCCGATGATAAGGACACCACCGACTATGATAGTTCCTTTTTGGTGGACTCGGATAAAATCGATAGCCTTAGACGCTCCCTCCTTAGCGGCATCAGCAACCGCAGGAATATGTTTGGCAACCCTTTTATTATCCACATTTTTGGCTAAACCATATAGTTCATAGACACCAGCTTTGACACTGGCGTATGTTTTTTCATCAATATCAAGATAAATTGGAACGACAGGCATTTTGTATCAACTCCTTTGCTTGTTAGTTGGGTGATCTTTGAATGCTTCGACTAATGTGTCGCTTAATTCCTGCGAGGGAACTTTCGCCCAGATTTGTGTGGTATCGAACTTCGGATAGTAATAACGCCAGTTGTCGTATTCTTCCCTGCTGATTTCCTCGGAAGATAGCTTGTCCGCTTGTTCTTTCCAAGCACAGAGCATTTTCAGCAACTCGGCAGCGTCCTTGCCTTTGTCCTTGTTGACTTTCAGACAGACTTCTCCGTCTGCTTCGCTTACGGTAAGACCGTAAATATCTTCAAGGGTAAATAGGGTGTGCATAAGACCGATATAGCTGTCAATGTTGGGAACATCGAGAGCCTGCGGGGAAACCTCAAGCACCTGTGCCAATGCAGCGGTTAAGTCTGCTTTTGGTTTACGGGAGTCAGTTTCGTATTGTGCCAGACGCACATCTGCGCTCCGTTCGGGAAAGCCGACAGCCGTACCAAGATATTTTTGTGTCATACCACGCAAGAGCCTGAAAAAATGTATTCTTTCGCCAATAGCCATAGTGTTTACACTCCTTGCTTATGTACTGCAATTAGTATAGCAGATATGTTTAAGAATTGTCAAGAGAAAACGAAACAAAAAAGTTTAATATTTGCCTCGAAGCCTCTTGACGCAAGCGTATTTGCTTAGTATAATATAAAACACTAAGCGGATATGCTTAATTAAAACCAAATGACCGTCTGAGTAGGATACTTCGCCAAGACCTTTTAATTTATTCAAGAGTGAGCGAGATAACGCCGCTGAAATGGGGCAGGAACGATATTCGGGGAGAACGGCAACTTAAAAATCTTATGAAAGGACTGATGATATGGAAAACAGATTTATTCGTGCCGATGATGTGGCATAGGAACTAAGCGTATCAAAACCCTATGCCTATATGCTCATCAGAAAGCTGAACGAGGAACTGAAAGCATAGGGATTTATTACGATTGCAGGGCGTGTAAACCGCCAGTATTTTTATGAAAGGCTCTACGGAGCAGGAAAGACCAACTATTAAAGGTCAAGTAGATAAATGAAAAAATCAAAAGAAAATTTAATAGAAAAAAGAGTACGACAACAAGATCTGCTGTCAGGCAGGCTGGAAGGGGAAAAGGATTTAAGCCTTTGGAACATAAGGCTGATTATTCTTCACAACAGCATAAATAATGTTGCACATTTTTCTTGCCACAGCACCGATGCAGTTTAAATGATGCTTGCCTTCCGCCCTCTTCTTCTGGTAATAGGCACTTAATATAGGGTCCTTAAAGGCGGCGACCAGAGCGGCTTGAAAAATGGCTTTTCGCAGGTATGGTGATTCATGTCTGCTCATTACATTGTGGGCTGCTTCAAATTCGCTGGACTGCGTGACCGTGGCATCAAGCCCGGCAAAAGCCACCAGTTTTCTGGGACTGTCAAATTTAGAAATGTCACCTATTTCACTGATGATGGCAGCGCCCGTAATATTACCGGTCCCGGTAATGGTTGTAATGGGGGATTCCAGTTTTTCCATGATGCCAGCGATTTCGGTTTCCGTTTCTTTTACTTGTTTTTCAATAAAGGCTATCTGTTCAATCAGCGCTTTGAGCTGAAAGGTAAAGCTACTTTTGGCGAAAGTAACGCCAAAGGAACAGGACGAGGCAGCCTTTAACTGCGCAGCTTTTGCAGGGCCGACCTGCTTACGACTGAGTTTTGCCAGCAGTTCTGCAAGGGTTTGCGATGAAACCGACTCAAAATCAATGGGCGGAGAAAACTGGAGAAGGATCTCTTTTGAGGTCTTGCCAAAGATGTCGGAAAAAATGGACTGGTATTCAGGGAAAACCTGATCCAGCACACAGACCACCTTACGCTTCAGGTCACTGATGGATTCCACGAGATAGGTGCGGAAACGGGTAAGTGAACGCAGCGAAAACAAATCTTCGTCTGCGAGCCGGGTTTCCACAAACTGTCCATACCGGATCAGGTCGGCGATCAGGACGGAATCAATGATATCATTTTTGCGCTTTCGGATCTCTGTCCCCCTGCGCCAGCCGTCCGTCTGGATCGGATTGATGACATGGAGAAGGAACTTCTTTTCAAAAAGAAACGAATAGACAGAGAGCCAGTAGTGCCCGGTAGCTTCCATACCGATTTCAAAGTCATCGGTGCTGGAAGAATAAGAAGTAAGTTTAGAAAAGAGGGAATTCCCGCCATCGGAAGTATTGGGAAAAGAAAAGGTTTTGAATACCACCTTGCCAGATTCGTCCATCATGGAAGTGACATGGTTATTTTTACCGATATCAATGCCAACAAAAAACATAAAGCCACCTCAGAAGAAAGATTTTAGATTGGGAGACCACTCAGCTAATAAGCGCCGCTACCTTGTGCTAAATACGGAGAGAGGCCATAAGGCAACCAACATCCAACTCATACGCGGAAAGCTTATTAGAGAGAGGGACCAGTCTTTCAAGTACGAGCAGAACCGCTCAAGGAGATGACGATCATCCTCTCAATCTAATAAACGATTATCTCCTATCAGACAAGAGATGTAAAAAAGCAGGTCTGAGGGTTTATAGGTATCCCTTGAACAACCTAAATACATTATACAAGGAGAGGAAACGATTTATGCAAAGAGCGATAAGCGCAATGGTCGGGAAAGGCTCAGTCAATCACAACAGCCGTAAATTCAAAGCGGAGAATGTTGACGCTGACCGTTCCCACCTCAATATAGATTACTGTAATAAGAGTATTAAAAAAGTCTATCACGAATTATTTGATGAAGCACTCGAAAAATACAACGCTAAACAGACAAGAATAGATCGAAAAATAGAAAATTATTTTGAAAAATCCGCAGTTCCAAATAGGAAAAGCCGTTCCATGAATTGATTTTGCAGATTGGTGATAAGGAAAATACGAGTGCTGAAAGTGAGAACGGACAGATTGCAAGGCAGGTCTTAGATGAGTATTATCGTGGCTTTCAAGAGAGAAATCCTCAGCTTAGAGTGTTCTCGGCTCATTTGCATTTAGACGAAGCAACGCCCCACCTGCACATTGATTTTGTTCCGTTTACAAGAGGCAGCAAGCGTGGGCTTGATACCAGAGTATCACTCAAACAAGCGTTAGCCGCGTAGGGATTTAAGGGTGGCTCTCGTGGCGATACGTAATGGTCACAATGGGTACTTTCCGAAAAAGAACAGCTTGCCGCCGTTATGGAACGGTACGGAATTGAGTGGGAGCAGAAAGGCACACACGAAAAACATCTCTCTGTTTTGGGTTATAAAAAGCAGGAGCGGGCAGAAGAAATTGAACAACTGGAAAACAAAATCATAGACAAGCAGACAGAGTTTGAAACGCTTTTCAGGCGTATTCAAAATTTTGATAAGGGTACGGATTCACTTTCGCAAATGCAGAACGCACTGGAGAATGATCCCGAATATCAGTTACCCGAACCACAAAGTTTTATGACTGCAAAAAGTTATAAGAGTAAAGTGGTCGAGCCGTTAATTAAACGACTGAAATCTCTCATTAAAACGCTTATGGTACGGTGCTTTCAAGTGATTGATGATTACCAAAGGCTCAATCAGATAAACGCCAGTCTATACCATAGCAATGAACGGCTTAAAAGTCAAAACAAGCAGCTGACCGCTGATAATAGCCGACATAGGGAAGAAATTAAGGATTACAAGTTACTGAGAAAGGTATTAGGCAGCAAACAGATAGACAGCTTGTTGGAGCAGGCAAGGCAGTCTAAACAGCGTGACACACGCTTTAGAAATAAAGAAAACGAAAGGTAGGAACAAACAATGGTAAAGACTATTTTTGAAGAAATGGGCGGCACTTATGTACGGCAAGGGGACTATTTTATCCCCTGCCTTACCTTGGTGTTAGTATATAAGTGTGGACAGAAAAAGTTGAACAATCTATACTATCAAGTGAAATAACAAAGGAGATGTTCAACATGGCAAAAAACCAAAAATCTTATACACCGGAGTTTAAACAGCAGATTGTGGATTTGTATAATTCCGGGCAATATTCTTATCCACAGCTGGAACGCGAGTATGGCGTAAGTCGGAGTGTCATGAGCAACTAGGGGAAGCAGCTTTCTCCCATCAAAACAGCGGAGGGGGAACGGTCACCCTCAAGGAGTATAAAGCTCTCCAGAAAGAAATTCAGCGACTTAAGATCGGGAATGAAATATTAAAAAAAGCCACCGCCATATTCGCAAAAGAACAATAGCCGAGATTGTTGCTTCTATCCAGCAAAACGTAAACCTTTACACCGTGTCCCAGCTTTGTGATGCCCTTAGATTCCCAAGGAGTACCTATTACAAAGCCCTATTAAGTGCGCCTTCTGACCGGC
>RAZA01000017.1 GCA_003612485.1 bacterium D16-50 | reverse complement strand
CTCCTTTTCGATAAGAATTTCCATATCTTGATTCTTACCAAAAAGGAGCCATTCTTTACCTAAGACACAAACTTTTTTACACTACCGCGTTTTCAGATCCGGTCTCTGGCTACATCATATGCCATTTGCCCCCGGTGAAGTCAGGGACATCCACCACGGCCCCGCCTCTGGCGATGGACATCTCGGAAAGGGCCGTGACGGCCATCCAGCTGGCTGCGTCATAGACGTCAACCGGCATGGGAGCGTCTTCCCGCAGACACCGGAAAAAGGTCTCGAATTCCAGCCAGTCGATTCCCTCATGGCCGCCCCGGACACCCTCTTCTATGTATTTCTTCCAGATGGGATGGTCATATTCGTCTGCATAGTCTTTTGCATTTCCCGCACAGCTTTTCAGCCAGTTGAAATCGTGGGCTTCATCCTCCTTCCGGTCCAGATAGACAGAGTCGGTGACTTCTTCGTACATTCCCTTGGTTCCTCTGACCGTAAAGCCGCGGCTGTAATATCTCGGCAAGGTGGTGTCCAAAGTGAGCACAATGGTCTCTCCTCTGGCGCATTTGATGACCGTAGTAACCACATCTCCCTGAGCGAAAGTCCGGCCCTTCAGGAACTCGTCATCGCTCTTATGGTCACGAACATAATCCCGCAGCCCTGCAGCCTTGGAAGCGGTGGAGGATAGGGTCAGCATACGGTTGCCGCGGTTGATGTCCAGTACCTTTGCGATGGGCCCCAGTTCGTGGGTGGGATAGTTTTCACAGTTTCTGCTGAGATAATTCCGCAGCCGATAGTGTCTGTTCTCCTTTCCGTGGGAGATCTCATAGCGCAGATCGTGCTGATAGCCGCCTGCACAATGGACGATTTCTCCGAACAGCCCTTTACGGACCATGTTGAGGGCCATCAGTTCCCTTCTGCCGAAGCAGCAGTTTTCAAGGAACATGAAAGGGGTGCCGGTTTTCTCATAGGCCTCCACCAGATCATAGCAGTGCTTGAGTTCGTATGCGCCGCCCACTTCCATGGCCACGGGCTTGCCGGCGTACATGGCGGCAAGGGCTATTTCCACGTGGCTTTCCCATGCGGTGGCAATGACGATGGTATTGACATTGGCATCATTGATTACATCGAGATAATTTTGGTATACGGCAGGCCTCGGCTGACCGGCGGCTGCAACGGTATCTGCCCCGCCTTGGGCTCTGTCTTCATATACATCGCATACGGCGGTTACAGTTTCATTTTGCTTCAGGACCACATTGTACAGCAGGTCTCCCCCTCTGCAGCCCAGCCCTATGAAGCCGATCTTGATTTCTTTCATGTTCCTTGTCTCCTTTTTTCGGATAGTATTTTTATTATACAATATATAGAGCAGGAAATGCAAGCGCATAGAGGCGGGGATTGGGAGAAGGCATTGGCAAACGATAAAGAATGTGGACATTATGGATCGGACGTGATAAACTGAATGTAGCAGGTAGTCCCGCAGAGTGGATGTATCTCTACCGGCAGAGAATGTGCCGGACTCGGTAGGGGTGCGGACGGCCCCGGGGGTTCAAGTCCCCCTTTGACAAGGCAGGTCCCGCAAGGTAACATGGGCAGAACTACATTTTATAATTACAACCATTGCATCAGCTGCGGACGAGGGAGGGAACGGGGAAGAGCAATCGTTATAGGGAGGATTTGAAAATGAAATTGGCAGCGGCATTATCGGAAAGAGCGGATCTGCAGAGACGGTTGTCGGAGATCGGTATAAGACTGAACAATAATTCCAAGGTGCAGGAGGGGGAGGAACCCTCTGAGTCGCCGGAGGAGCTGATGGCCGAGCTGGACAGGACGGTGGAGCGGCTGGAACAGCTGATGGCCTGCATCAATCTGACCAACAGCAAAACTTCCCGTGAGGGAAAGACCATAACGGAGCTTCTGGCCCATAGGGACTGCCTCAAGAGCAGGATTCAGGTGATGCGCAATTTCCTTGACAATGCCAGCAATAAGGTGGGCCGCATGACCCATTCCGAGATCAGGATCAAGAGCACCGTGCCGGTGTCGGAGATTCAGAAGAGAGTGGATCTTCTGTCCAAGGAGCTGCGCCAGTGCGATGAGCTGATTCAGGAGCTGAACTGGACCACGGAACTGCAAGGATTATGATGGGGTGAAGAGGATGTTCCGCATTTTGGTTGTGGATGACGATAAAAATACCAGACTCTTGTTCAGGACAGTGCTGGAGGCGGAGAATTACAATGTGGTCACTGCGTCCAACGGGGAGGAGGCGCTGGAGGTACTGGATCGGGAGCATATAGATTTGGTGGTTTTGGATATCATGATGCCGAAGATGTCCGGTTATGAATTTACCAAAGAGATTCGGGGCACAGACGAAAACCTGCCCATTTTGATGGTCTCTGCAAGACAGCTTCCGGAGGATAAGCACAAGGGCTTTCTGGTGGGGACGGACGATTATATGACCAAGCCCATTGATCAGGAGGAGTTGCTGCTGCGCATTAAGGCGCTTTTGCGGCGGGCCAAGATTGCCAGCGAGCGAAAGATCGTGGTGGGGGACGTGGTTCTTGACTATGATGCACTGACCGTTACAAGGGGCGGGGAGGAGCAGGAACTTCCCCAAAAGGAATTTCTGCTCTTGTACAAGCTGCTGTCCTACCCGGGCAAGATATTCACCCGCATTCAGCTCATGGACGAGATATGGGGGGCGGACAGCGAGACGGGGTGGGAGACGGTTACGGTTCACATCGGCCGGCTGCGGAAACGCTTTGAGGGCTGGGAGGAATTCGAGATTCAGTCCGTGCGGGGACTGGGCTACAAGGCAGTGCGGAATGTATAGGGATGCTTTTGATATAGTAAAAACATAAAAGACACATGTTAAATTATGAGGCAAGGTCAGGCTGTGACGAATAGGGCGGACGAAACAATTTTGGATTTGAATAACCAGAAAAATAAAAAGCTCCGGAAAGATAAGAAAAGCAAGGGCAACAAGCATTATCTTTCTTTGGGGCTTTTGGTCTTCATGGTTCTTTTTGTCATCCAGTTTGCCACGGTGCTGGTGGCATTGGCAGGTCTGGTGGTGCTGGTGCAGACCGGAGTGATCACCGTGGAGTGGATCGAGAACCTGAACACGGGGCGCATGATTCTGCTGCTGGCCGCCGTGGATACCTTTATAGGCTTCGTGGTGGTGATCACCGCCACCACCATTCCCCTGCGGCCCGTGTCAAACCTGATTCTTCAGATGAACCGTCTGGCTTCCGGGGATTTTCAGGCCCGGCTGAAATTCGGCAGGCTGCTCACCAGCCATCCGGCCTTTGCGGAGCTCACCGACAGCTTCAACAAGATGGCGGAGGAGCTGGGCAATACGGAAATGCTTCGGAATGATTTTATCAATAATTTTTCCCATGAGTTCAAGACTCCCATCGTGTCTGTGGCAGGCTTTGCCAAGGTACTGAAGCGGGGCGGCCTGACGCCGGAGCAGCAGGCGGAGTACCTCAACATCATAGAGGCGGAATCTCTGCGCCTTTCCTACATGGCCACCAATGTGCTGAATCTCACCCGAATCGAGAACCAGTCGATTCTTACCAATGTGTCCCGGTTCAATCTCTCGGAGCAGATCCGCTCCTGCATTTTGCTTTTGGAACATAAATGGGCGCCCAAGGAGCTGGAGTGGAAGCTGGATTTTGGCGAACTAGAGATATGGGGAAACGAGGAGCTGCTCAAGCAGGTCTGGATCAACCTGATCGATAATGCCGTCAAATTTTCGGCCCATGGGGACATTGTGGAAATTCGTCTTGCACAGAAGGAACAAGAAATCCGGGTGTCGGTCATCAATTCCGGTCCGGAGATTCCGGCAGAGGCGAGGGAGAAAATATTCAACAAATTCTATCAGGCGGACGAATCCCATAGCAGCGAGGGAAACGGCGTAGGTCTGGCCATCGTGAAGCGGGTGGCGCAGCTTCACGGGGGAAGGGCCTTGGCGCGAAGCCAAGGGGGGATCACGGAGTTTACGGTGGAGCTTCCCTGCAAAGAATGATCTGTAAAGCCTCCGTATTCTGTCAAAGTTTCGTTTCAGTTTATTTTTCTGTGATATATTCCCAATATAAAATCATACATAGGGCATATTAAATGGAAGGGTTTCAGCGACATGCCCCAGAGAAGAGGTGTTTTTATGGCGGGGACGATAGGGTACGTAATTCTGGGATATCTGTGCGGAAGCGTACTGTTTGCGCAGGTGTTTTCCAAGGTATTCCACAAGGAAGGGATGATCGAGAACAGTAAGGATCAGAACCCCGGAACAGCCAATGCATTCATGCAGGGCGGGTTTTGGTGCGGGCTTCTGACGCTGGCGGGGGATGTGCTGAAGGGATTCCTGCCGGTATTTTGGTTCATGCATGGGGAAATGGCGGGGGACTCTCATGTACTGCTGCAGGGGCTTGTGATAGCGGCTCCGGTCATAGGCCATGGGTTCCCTCTATTTTACGGCTTCAGGGGAGGCAAGGGAATCGCCGTCACATTCGGATGCCTGCTGGGGCTTTTGCCTCTGTGGCAGCCCCTTGGGGCGCTGGCCGTATTCTTTGTCTTTTTTTCAGTGGTGCTGAGGATCACGCCCCATTACCACCGCACTCTGGCGGCGTATCTGTGCACGCTGGCCTTTGTCCTATGTATGGGGGGAGGGGAGAGCGTAAGGGTGGGATTTGTCATAATTACTCTGACGGTGTGCACAAGGCTTTTCTCCAGCCGGGAGGTTAAGGAGAAGATGGGGGTGGGACTGCTATGGATGCATTGATACTTTCCTGCGGCACCGGAGGCGGCCACAATTCCGCGGGAAGGGCCATTCAGGAGGAGCTTTGTGCCAGAGGGCATCGCGTGCGGATGCTGAATCCCTACACGCTGCAAAGCGACGCTCTTGCAGGGCGGATTGACAGACTTTATGTGAGGACGGCCCAGAGGGCGCCAAGGGCTTTTGGGGCCATTTATAGGGCGGGAGAGCTGTACCGCAAGCTGCCCTTGCGCTCCCCGGTCTATTACGCCAATAGAGGGATGCTTGGGGCGATGGAAGATTATTTAAGGGAGAATCGGTTTGATATTATAATCATGCCCCATTTGTTCCCGGCGGAGATACTGACCAATATGAAGCGGCAGGGGTTGAAGATACCCAAAACGATGTTTGTGGCCACGGACTATTGCTGCATTCCCTTTACGGAGGAGACGGACTGCGATGCCTATGTGATACCTTCGGCGGATCTGAGGCAGGAGTATGCCGTCAGGGGTATACCGGAGGAAAGGCTCTACCCGCTGGGGATTCCCGTGGGCAGGAGCTTTGAGGAGGTCTGCCGGGACTGTGCCGTGGCTCCCGGAGAGAGGAGGCCGGAGACTGCAGGGGACGGATCCTATATTCTGATTTCCGGCGGCAGCATGGGAGCCGGAAGGATAGAGGAGCTTGTGAGGCTCTTGCTGGCGCATGAAGGGATCCGGGGAAAAAACGGGACGGCAGATGGAAATAAAGACGATGACAAAGATAATAATAAAGGCAACAATACAGAAAACGATAAAGACAATAAAGACTGGGATAAAAAATCTGTAAATAGAAAGATAGTGGTTGTCTGCGGAAATAATAGGGAGCTGTATGATAGGCTGAAGAAGAGATACGGCAGGCAGATTATCGTGGTGGGACACACGGACTGCATGGCGGATTATATGAGGGCCTGCGATCTCTACATCACCAAACCCGGAGGGCTGTCCTCCACGGAGGCCGCCGTGTGCGGCGTGCCGCTGGTGCATATGCCGCCTATTCCGGGCTGCGAGACCTTTAACGCGGCTTATTTCCGGGAGCGCAACATGAGCATATCCTGCCGGATTACGGAGAAGGGAGCGGAAGAGATTTTTGCGCTTCTGGAAGATCAGAAGGCCTGCAGAGCCATGAGGGCTTGTCAGGGCGAAGCAGTGCAAAGGGGCGCCGCTGGCCGGATATGCACACTGGCGGAACAGCTGGCATGGGAGCCGGAGGGGCGACAGGAGCCGGTATTCCGCTTTCAGATGGGGGCCTGACAAAAGACGCGACGCCGGCGGGACCGTTCCCATGGGAATGGTTTTGCCGGTGCCGTTTCCATGGGTTGACGTACATGTTCATGTACATTATAATGGATATGACATATAGTATTTCATCATTCTATGTAAGGCTGACTTATTGCATGGGGCTGCAATCATGGAATTGGCGGGACGCAGGGCCCTTTGTGTCCCGGTTTCGGGGAAAGGCGGGAAATGTATGAAAATCGGGGAGGCGCAGCAGATCTATAGGGATCAGGTACAGGCGTATCAGAAGCAAAAGAGGATTCTCTCAAAACAGCTTCAGACGGCCCGGTCAAGGATGGAAGCTTTGCCTGAGGGGACCAGTGAGAAGGATAGAGAGGAATGCGCCTCGGAGGTGGCGACTCTGGAACTGACACTGGATAAGCTGGATGAAAAACAGTCGGAATATCAGGATTATCTGAACCAGCTTGCGGAGCAGTACTGCGCCTATTGGAACGCCGCTGTGGGGGAGCAGCAGGCGGACGCAGCGGCGGAGTATGCGGTTGACATGGCGAAGCTTATTGAGGTGGCCAGACGTATCATGCGGGGCGGCATCGTGCCCGCCGCAGACGAGAAGAAGCTAATGGAGTACAACTTTGAGATGTATCAGACTGCGAAGAACATCGGCGCATTGGTGCAGAGTCAGAAGAAGGAAAAGTACAAGACCCTTTGGGGGGACGAGGAGGAAAAGGAGTACGCCGATCCGAAAGAAGCGGCGGAGAACGGCACGGCCCCGGAGGGCCCGGAGGTAATTGATGCGTCGGCCATGGTGGAATCGGCGGCGGAGGGCGCTGTATAAAGGGGAGTGGCAAAGTGACAGGAGGCGCATAAGGCTCAACCATTATGCAAGGTTCATGCGCTGACCTTCCATATAGCGCTTTATTTCACTCCAAGTTTTTGCTGTCAGAATATTTTTATCTTCAGCATAAGGCAGATCAAGCGCCCCTATGTACCATACCGGCAGCATACCGGCATTTAAGGAGCCTTTCACATCGCATTCATACTGATCCCCGATATACCAGACTTTATCCGGCTGTAACTGCGCTTTTTCCAGAGCCAAATCGAATATCCTCTTGTTCGGTTTGCGGAACATAAAATTACTTGAGGTAATGATAAATTCAAAAGTATTTTCCGGAAGCAGTCTGTTGATACGCTCTGCAACCACAGAAGGATCATAACAAATATTGCTGATTACTCCTGTGCGAATCCCTTTTTCTTTCAAATATCCTAAAAAATCTTTGATACCCTCTGTCGGCACTCCCGGAGCAGCAGCATTCCAGAATACTGTATCAATTTCAGAGTTACTTAATGAAAGCTCTATTCCCTGCGATTCATAAAGATAAGGCGTGAACATTGTATTGGGTATTTCTATCTGAAATAAGTGCCTCTTCTCAGGATCAAATCTCCCCAATTCCCGATTGATTTCATTTGCTTTGGCTTGCACCTGCTCTGCCGACAAATGATACTTATTTTTTGTGGCATACTGTAAGACAGCCTCCGTTCCCTTTATCCCGTCAAATTTCTGCTCTGCAATAAGTGTCTGACCATAATCAAACAATATCATTTTGGGTATTTTCATGTAATTTACCTTTCCATGCCTTGAAATGTCTTTTCGTGCTTTATTTTCTCTAATATTTTTATCCCATTAATTCTTTTAATTTCATAACCAGCCATTTTCTGATTCAATTCGACATCTTGGTTAAAAATCCAAACCAGTACATTTTTAGATTTTTGTATCATATCCAATATATCTTTACTATAATGAATGTCTGTCTCTAATCCTATTGCCGCTACCTCAAAAATATTTGTATTGTTTTCTTTCATTTTTAGCAATGCTGCAAATATATTCTCGAAATATTTACAATTTTCTAAAGTAATTGCATCACAATCCAACATGGGATAACCTTCTGTATTCATCCAGACTGTATAAAGATAAAAGTTCTCAACTTTTTCAATAAAGATACCTAAATCTTTCATCAAAGGTTGCCTTAGTTTGATTATGGCAATCTGACAATTATTTAGCACTTTTCCAATCTGCATTAGAGAGGCAATTTCTTTTTCATTATCCCACATCCAGTTATCAATACTGTTTATAGATACGATTTTTACACTATATTGTTTTAATAAGTTTTCAATTATTTCTATATCTATTAACTCTTTGCTTAGAAAATTTATGTCCAAAGCGATGGCCATATTGCACCTCCATCATCAGTTTTTTCCGTACTGACTTCCCTTGCTCCGATTACTTATAAGGGTAAATTGAAGGGCAAGAAAATCTCATAACACGATAAACATATGTGTGGCAATCGGAGAGCTGTGATGTATGTACAAATATATTATACTGGAGGATTTCAATATGGACAAGTACATCTATGATGAAAATAACGGACTTTGGTCGCATATTCATGTTTATTTTCTCTATTCCTTTTTAAATATATCAAGTGTGTGATGAGAGTAACCAACCATATCTTGTCTTTCGCAGATTGCAAAATGATACTTTAGATACAAGTCGTACATTCGGCCATCCATTTGGTCCACGGTTTCTCTCATATGATTTGTGTAGCCGTCAGTAGCAACGAAGTGAAGCTGAGTAACATTGAACTCCGAACGGAGCTTATCAATATCTTCCTTTCGGTGCAGCTCAAATATGTCCCACGGATTTGAGAAGGTATCGAATGTTTCTGGGTTTAGCATACATTTTTCAATAATGTTGTAGATTTCCCCGCGAATAAAACCGTATGATAAAACACTTGCATCACCCATACAGTATGATGCAAAAACAATGCCGCCTTTCTTTGTCACTCGTATTGCTTCTGATAATGCTTTTAGTTTATCTTCGGTTGTGAATAGGTGGTACATCGGACCGAGCAGCAGAGTGATTTCGTAAGTATCGCTCTCAAAATCAGACAAATCCATAGCATTACCTTGTGTGATTGTTACGGGTTCGCCTTCGATGGTGTTTTGCTTGAAGATTTTGATATTATGCTCAACTAATTCGACTGCATCCACTCGATAGCCTTTTTGTGCCAAAACGTGGCTGTATCGACCTGTTGCGGCACCAATCTCCAAGACTCGCATATTTGGCTTGAGATACTTTTCGATATATTTCATAGTAGTAATATACTCTACCATTCCGTGTCTTGAGATAAGACGCCCTTCTTCATCGTATTTCTCATAATAATTTGTTAAATAGTCTTTCGTTTCCATATCGAAACCTCCTATACAAAAGTATAAAAAACAGTGCAAGCTGAGATTCTCTCATAGCTTGCACTGCATTTAGCTTAATCAGATTAGAAATACATTCTAATTACTTGAATAAGGGTATAGCAATGTAAGCCCGCCCATCTGCCAAAAATAAGCAGGGACTGCGGACTGCATAACGACTACATTGTTAAAACGGTCGATACGATTCAACATTGCCTTACCTCCTAAAGAATTTTGTACATTATATTCCCGTTGCTTACAGTTGTCAAGGGATTTGAGAGAAAATATTCAGTCTTATAGGGTGTTTCTCTGTCAAAACTTATGTAATTCCGCAAGGCAGGAAAAACACCCTGCAGTGTTTATAAGTTTGTTTATGAAGTAAAAGCCGGCTGTCGGATCGGCACCGGCGTCAGCCGCCGCCGATTCCGCAGCATAGGCCCTTTCCGGCGATAGCCGCCGCCGATTCCGCAGCACAGGCCCTTTCCGGCGTCAGCCGCAGCCGTCGATTCCGCAGCATACGCCCTTTCCGGCGGCTGCCTGTCCCTCCTGCAATATCTGGATCATTTCCTCTTTCGTATATTTTTCCACGGATATGCGTTCTCCGTTTAAGTAGATGGAAGGGATTCCCGATACCTTCAGTTCATTTCGGGAATAGTCCACAGCCTCCTTTACCCGCTGGGTGTAGACTCCCGCCGTAAGTGCGCCGCGGAATTCTTCGGCGTCCAGCCCGGCCCTTTGGGCGAGCCGGCATAATACGTCCAGATCTCCGATATCCAGTTCTTCCTCAAAATAGGCACGGTATGCCAAGTCGGCATAAACGGCCTCTTTGCCCTTTTCCTCAGCGAAGAAAAGACCCTCGAAAGCCAGTCTGGTGTAGGGGCGGGGGCAGACTGCAGGGGGCAGCTTCATGTCGAGCCCCAGAGCTGCGGCAGGCGCCACCAGCACCTGATAGCGCTTTTTGCGCTCTTCGTCATGGTAGGTGTCGACTCTCTCCTTGGGCTCCTGAGTCAGCTCCAGAGGCTGTACCTGGATTTCAGCCTCTATACCGGTCTCCTTCAGGGCCTCTTCCAGAGCAACCTTCGCCACCAGACAGTAGGGACATACGAAGTCCGTCACAAATAAAATGTTTAGCATAGCGATCTCCTTTAAAATTTTTTATATAGCTTTATGGTTGCTGATCAGGCGTCTTCCACATATAGGGCTGATCCAAGGGCCAGCTAAGCCCTAAGTCAGGCAGCTCTAAAGGCTTCTCCCCCTTCATATAGAAGTAGATGTCCAGTGCGTCGGGGTTGCCGCCCTCTCCGGTGAAGCCCTCCTGCAAGGTTTTCTGAATGCTGTCCAGAATCATTTCTGCCAGCTGCATGCCGTCAAATACATGAAACTCGTCCTTTTGAGGATCGGGAGGCCCCATGTATAGGGAAGATTCGTCTGCCAGACAAACACTCATGCCGCCTCTGCCGGTGGCCACGGTTTCGGCCAAGGAGAGATTCCAGCCGGTGAGATCTGCAATGCCCTGAATCAGCGTTTCCGGAGTCAGCTCGCCCTCATAGCTCATGGAGTATTCCGTGAATCCTCCGGAGCGGGTGCCGATATAGAGAACAGCGGTCTTTTCTCCTGAGGACCCGTCGGATGGAGTCTCGGGCTGGCTGGGAGCCGCAATGGAGGCATCCGTTCCCTCCGGAGGGTCAGTAGGAGAGGGATTCGCCGGAGGACGATGGAGTGCTGCCCTGAGGAAGGCCGGCCATACTGCAGCCGGCGAGGGCCGCCCAGAGCATGGGCAATAGGATCAGTAACCATTTTTTCGTATTTTTCATAGCATTCCTTTCTGTGTACATTTGCTCAGCCTCTTTCATTATATAGACGGGACTTTTGTATGTCAATATGTGACGGCTGTTGGCGGGAATGTGAACCTCCGCAGTCGGGCACAATCGCTGCGCCCATGGGTGCTTAGGGGACGGTGAGCGCAGTTTTGCTTACGTCTGATCTTCCTGCAGCTTTTCCCGAATAACCGTGTCCTTTATCATGACGGCGGTGGAAAACAACATGATTGCCAGAGCAAGGTAGAACTGTCCTCCGGGACGTTCCCGCAGCAGGATCATGCCGAAGGCCGCCCCCAGAAAGGGGGCAATGGAATAAAAGGCGCTGGTCTTTGCCGCCCCAAGGTATTTTTGGGCCATGATGTAAAGTTTGATGCTCAGTCCGTAGGCTATGAAGCCCAGCAGCAGGATGGCCAGAATCCATTTGGGCTCCGGTACGGTTTCCCCTGTCAGCAATGCCACAGTCAGACTTCCCAGACCGGAGAACCATCCTTTTATGATCACAATTTCCGTGGAGTTCTTGTTGCTGATCATTTTCGTGCAGTTGTTCTCAAAGCCCCAGCAGAGACATGCCCCAAGCACCAGAAGGGAGCCGGTATTGAAGGTGAAGGCCCCTGCGCCCTCGAAGCTCAGAATTGCGCTGGCGGCGGTGACCATAAGTATGGCGGCCAGAAGCCGCTTTGAAATGGCCTCCTTGAAGAGGGCAAATGCTATGACCGAGGTGGCTACGATCTCGAAATTGTTCAGCAGGGAGGCGTTGGCGGAGTTGGTTTTTGCGATTCCAAGCATCAGTAAAATGGGCGCGATGATGTCCAATACCACCATGGCCACGGTGTAGGGCAGCTCCTTTCTGGTCAGGGGTTCCGGCTTTTTGCCCCTTCGAGCGCCCATTTCCACCGCCCCATAGAGAGTGAGGCCGATTCCGGCCCCCAGATATAGGAAGGCGGCCATCATGGTGGCGCCTGCGTGGCTCAATAGGAGCTTGGACAAAGGAATGTTGACCGCATAGAGGGCGGCGGCCAGTATGGCATAGATCACGGCTAGATTTTTCTTGTTCAACTTTTAGATTGCCTCGTTCTTTCTGTCCTCTTTCATAATGCCGGCTTATAATATAAATTATAGCAGACCGGAGCGGAAAAGGGTAGGATTTTCCTGAGGACGATAGTATCGAAACAGATTACATATGTGATTGTAAAGCCGCCTCAATAGTGATATGATAGAAGGCGGAAAAGGGCGGATGGGAAGAGTGTGTTATGAATCTGATTGAGTATGTCTGTGAGAGCTACGGACTTAGCGAATTCGATGCCAACGGCTATATCATGGCAGGGAAGGTTCTGGTCAATGACGAGGTATGCAGCTGGATAAAGTATAAGGTCAAAAAGGACGACCGCATCAGAATCAAGTTCAAGAAGACCGATTTCGTCACAAGAGCAGGACATAAGCTGGAAAAGGCCGTGAATGTGTTTGGGCTGGACGTGGCGGGAAAGACTGCGCTGGACATAGGCGCTTCGGAGGGAGGGTTCACGGACTGCCTGCTGAAGCACGGCGCAGGCCGGGTCTATGCGGTGGACGTGGCATATGGCATATTGAACTATGCCCTGCGGGTAAACCCCAAGGTTGTGGTGCTGGAGCGGAAGAACGCAAGGTATCTGACGGAGGAGGATGTTCCGGAGCAGGTGGATCTCATGGTCTCGGACGTGTCTTTCATCTCGCTGCTCAAGGTGATTCCTCCTAATCTGCGGTTTATGAAGGAAGAGGGGCTTGCGGTTTTGCTGTTCAAGCCTCAGTTTGAGCTGGCGGCGGAGGACTTGGGGAAGAACGGCATACCTCTTGAGCAGGAAAAAGTGATTTCCAGAATGGAGGAGGTGGTCTTGGGCATGAGGGAGAGCGGGCTGTTTGTCTGCGGCGCGGCCAAGTCGCCGCTGAAAGGAAATTCCGGAAATACGGAATATCTGCTGCTGGGAACCATGAGAGAAACGGAAATCATTGGCAGAGGGTACATAGAGGAATGCGTGCTGAGGACATAGAAAGCCCATGAGGCGGACATGGCTGAGGCCGATGTAAGCTTTGGGGGCTGGATAGGATAGGAAAGGGCGGCATTGGGAGTTTTGCATGAAGGAGAAAAAGCGGAAGGCGTGTACAGTCTGGGAGAAGCTGCTGCAGGAGGGCTTCTTTACGGATGCAAAGGAAGCAGAGACATGGGTCATGATGAAGAAGGTGCTGGTGAACGATCAGCCCGTCTGGAGCCTTCACGAAAAAGTACCGGCGGACGGATTTGTCAGAATCAAGGAGTTCTATAAAAAGCAATATGTGAACAAGGGCGGCTTTAAGCTGGAAGCGGCGCTGGGGCGGTTTGGCATCGACGCCGTGAACAAGGTGGCGCTGGACTGCGGGGCCTCTACGGGCGGCTTCACGGACTGCTGGCTGCAGCATGGCGCAAGGCTGGTCTATGCGGTGGACGCAGGATTCGGACAGCTGGCAGGAAAATTGGCTTCGGATGCCAGAGTGGTGAATATGGAGAGGACGAATCTGTCCGATGAGAGTCTGACGGCGCTGGATCCTAAGCCGGAGATCATCTCTCTGGATCTGTCCTATCTTTCGCTGAAAAAGGCGCTGCCGGTCTGTAGGCACATACTGAAGGAGAAGGGGCTGATGATCTGTCTGGTGAAGCCTATCTACGAGGTGGATTCCGCCGAGATCCGCAGAAGCGGAAATATCAATCAGCGTTGCTTGCTGGGGGATGTGCTGCGGGATCTATGCGGATTTTACAGAGAGAGCGGGCTGGACATTTTGGGCTTGACCAACAGCCCCATTCGGGGCAACGGCGGGACGCTGGAATATCTCATGGCGGTGTGCTGGGGCCATGAAGCGGAAAAGAACATCAATCTGACCTACGGGGAAGAAATCGAGAGGGCGCTGGAGGCTTCTCTGGAACTTGCAGAATATAAAAAACAATAAATAGAGGGCATAGTGTTGTTCAATGCGGAACTGGAAACAGCATGGAACAACACAATGCCCGGAAGGATTTACGGCCAATGAACCTGTGGCAGGAAATCCTTCCAGGTAGAGGGCATAGGGTTGTTCAATGCGGAACTGGAAACAGCATGGAACGACACAATGCCCGGAAGGATTTACGGCCAATGAACCTATGGCAGGAAATCCTTCCAGATAGAGGGCATAGTGTTGTTCAATGCGGAACTGGAATAGGAGAGAAAAACAATGCAACTGATACAATATGCGAAATGCAGCACATGCAAAAAGGCGGTGGAGTGGCTGAAGGCTCAGGGGATCTCTTATGAGGATAGGCCTATCAAGGAAAAGAACCCCACAAAGGAGGAGCTGGCCAGATGGCACGGCAGGAACGGCCTGCCTCTGAAGAGATTCTTCAATACCAGCGGGAATTTATACAAGGAGCTGCAGCTGAAGGACAAGCTGGCGGGAATGAGCGAGGAGGAGCAGCTTGACCTTCTGGCCACAGACGGTATGCTGGTGAAAAGGCCTCTTCTTGTGGGAGATGACTTTGTCCTTGTGGGATTCCGGGAGAAGGAATGGGAGGAGCGGCTGTCTGCGGGAGCGGAAAAGAAATAGCGGCTGAAGGCTTAGGAGGGGAAAGGGCGTTGGGCATGAGGCTTAGGCCGTATTTTGGACGGCTTGATTATAAATATATTGCAGAGTGGGTGAATGATGAAAGAACCCATGGACTGTGGTGCGGGAATCTGATGCCGTATCCCATGTCGGAGGAGTCTTTAGAGGCACTGCTGGAGAAGGATGCAAGGGAGTGGGACGGGCATGGGTTCATGGCCACGGAGAATGACGGGACGCCAATAGGATTTTTTTGCTATTCCGTAAACACGGCGGACAACGGGGGATTTTTGAAGTTTGTGCTGCTGAATCCGAGCTTAAGGGGCAGGGGATACGGAACCCGGATGATGAAGCTGGCGCTTAAGTATGCCTTTGACATCACCGGGGTGGATTTCGTGGGAATCAATGTGTTTCATGTCAATCAGGGGGCCAGAAGGTGTTACGAAAAGGCCGGATTCGTTCTGCAGACAGTCACGGAAGCGGTATACCGCCATGGGGACGAGGTGTGGAATAGGTGCCATATGGTCGCAGGGAGGGAGAGCCGTGGCCGGCAGGAAGGGTGCCGGACAGGGGAAACCCTTTGCCCGGCCCAGAGGCCTGCCGTGGAGCCCGAAGGGGATCAGGCCCATAGGCCGGCATATCTGTACCATGGCAGTCAGTATAGGTTTGATGTAGTGATTCCCCATGAGGCGTCGGGAGAATGCGAAAGCGAGTCCAGAAGGGCCATATATGCTGCGGAGACGGTGGACGCTGTGATTCCCTTTGCGCTGCCCATCAGATGGTATCCGGACACTCCTGACGGAAAGCGGTCATTCAATTGCCAAAACGGTGTGGTGCAGCTACAATACGGCTCGCTGGATCCTCATGGAGTGGGATATATTTATAAGCTAAAGTCTCAGGGCTTCGAGAAGATAGACGGATGGCAATGGATTTCCCCACAAGAGGCAGTGCCGGAAGAGATCATGGAGATCAGAGTCAGTGATTATTTGGATCGGGTCGTCTTTTCGGAGGAGGCCAGAGCCATCAATGATTTTCTGTATGGAACCGGGGAAATGAAGGAGTGAGGACTATGGGATTGTTTGACAAAAAGAAGGAAGCAAAAACCGAACAAAGCAAAGGATTACGGGAAGAGGGACAAAGCGCAGAAAAACAGCCTGAGAACAAGCAGGGACAAGGGGAAGGAAAGGTGTATATCAAAGGGGCAGGGGGAACCATTGTCACCAAGTCCATTTTGAACGGCACATCGAAGCTGAAGTGGCTGTTTCGGCAGGAGAGCGACCATGGAAACGGCTGGGTGGCGTTCGGGGACAAGGACTCTCAGGAATATGTGGATGATGCCAACAATATGGCCATTGTGGATTTCAACACTCTGGCCAATATAGAACCCACAGTGGTGAATGTATTCTACATGCCGGTGGGCAGTGATCTGGAATTTTGCTCCGATAAGACCGGGAAATATTTTGTGGATACAAGGACGGGAAAGGAAATCCGGGAACCGGTGAAGCATCCTGCGCAGATAGGCTTTGAGAAGAATCTGCAGTTTCTCAACCAAAAGACATATCCGGCAGAGTTCTTTCAAAACCTTTTTACCGCAAGTCCTAAGGTCAAAGTGATTGAGGCGGGAGTGGCCGATTTCCCCACCGGAGAGGTGGTGCTGGCAGATCCTATCGCGTATCTGGGAAGCCGATATGAAACGGTTCTGGACAAGGGGATTCCTGAGGGAAGCTATCCCGTGGAGCTGGCGCTGTGTCTGTCCCGGATTGCGGGGCTTCGGATTGCCGCCGCAAGGCTTTTGATCAGCTCCAGGCAGCCCGTCCGGTATGAGATTGCCATGCCCAAGGGGAAGAAAATAGAGGATCTGAGAAAGCCGGGAGTCTTCACCTATTTTGGCGTGGATACGGGGCTTGCCTGCTTTGCGGACGGGAAGCTTTCGGAGGAAAGCCGGATATTTTTTGAGAAGTGGCAGAAAGAGAATCCGGGGAAAAACAAGTATATAGACTATTTTCAGGCTCTTTTTCAGGAAAGCTATGAGGCCCATCCTGAGTTTCAGAACCGGGGCGGGAGCTATCTGGAGTGGAAGCTGCCGGAGAGCGGAGAGAGGGCGTTTCTGTTTTCCAGCGGCATGGGAGACGGGATATACAGCGGATACTGGGGGCTGGATGCAGAGGGGGAGGCCGCTTGTCTGGTGGCGCTGTTCATGAACCCGGAGTATTTTTAAGGACTGATACGTCTGGGGTCTGCCGTATCCGAAAGCATGGCGCAAGGACCGCACACTTTCCGGATCATGAATGTATAAGGGAGTTTTTTGGGCGGGGGCAAAGCCCCCGCCTATAGTTCGTGACAATAGAAGATTCGCCAAGCGTGGATTCTATAGTTTTGCCTCCCCGTCTTGTATGGCTCGTTCCAGAGCATTTAGGATCCGCACCGGAAGCAGGAGGCTTTCCGGAGGCTCCACGGGAGAATTGCAGCGCAGGGCTTCTATGAATTTGGTGAAACCCTGAAGATAGATTCCGGATATGTCTATGCCGGACCATACTACTTCGGAGGAGGCGTAAAGGGCGGCATAAAAGCTGGGCACCTCGGAAAAGTTGATGGTTACGGTAAAGGTGTCGTATTTCACGATGGCGATGAGATTGCCGCAATGGACATCGGCCTTGATGCTGCGAACCTCCGTTCCAAAGATCGTGGTGAGGATCTCCGCCCCGTGTCCGCCGTAAAAGTAGATGCCTCCATAGGGGCTGTGAATTTCTCCGGGAAAGTTGAATGCTCCGGAGATAAAGGTATTGCTGTCCTGCAGCCGCAGAAATTCGCTTTTCAGGCGCAGTACATCGGGACAGTATTTGCAGGTGGAGCCTCCGGCCAGAATTGTTTTTTTCGACTCTGCCAGCCGGATCAGCTTCCGGCATTCCTCAGGATCTATGGTCACGGGCTTGTCTATCCAGACGGGGATGCCCCGTTCCAGAAAGGGCAAGGCGCTCTGGCAGTGGGTGCCGCCATGGCGGTAGACGATCATCACCGCGTCTACCTGACCGTACAGCTCCTCCAAGCGTTCCGCCACATGAGGAATCCTGCAGGTCTTTGCCACACAGGTGGCGGACAGGGGCGTATCGCCTAAAATGTGGGTGACTTTAACGTCGGGAAAGAGAAAGCCGCCCTTCTCATCCGGCAGATTGGCCAGTCTGGAAAAGGCCGATGCGTGGGAATTGTCGGATCCTATGATGCCGATTCTGAACATAATGATCTCCTTTCGCTACAGATTTAGTACAATAATGCCCACGGTGCCGGCCAAAATGCCCAGCTTTCCTCTGAGGGTGAGCTTTTCCCGGAAGAAAACGGCACAGCAGAGGGCAACGCCTAAAACGATGCTGCCCTGAACCAGAGGGAAAAGGTAGCTTCCCTTCGTCTGCCCGGAGAGAAGCGTCAACAGAAGATTGCCTCCCATGGAGGTGAGGGCCAGCAGACATACGGGCAGGAGGTTTCGGCGCAGAACGGATAGGGGCTTGGGCAGAGCGTCCTGCCCGACGCAACGGCGGGATAGGATCAGAAGGCACAGAGCGTAACAGAGGGTCGCGCTGCCGAAGCCTATAAACATCATGCTCAGGGCCTCACGGCCTCCTGCAAGATGCTGCTGGGTCTTTTGGACGATGCCGCAGCTGCCGTTGCAAAGAAAGGTCAGGAGGCAGAAAAGAAGCCATTTTCGGCCGGATTTTTCCTTCCCGCCCGATGCGCTCAGGCAGTAGAAGGCCCCCAGAAAGAAAAGCAGAGCCGCCCCCAGAGAGAGGGATGGCCTTTCCCTGAAAAATAAAATCCCGGCCCCCGCCGGCAGCAGCATGCTGGCCGACAGATAGAAGGAGGCGTAGGAAAGAGGGCCGCAGGAGATGGCGGATAGGTAAAACAATATGGTCATGGAAAAGCAGAGCCCAAACAGCCCGCCGCAGAGCAGGGTAATAGGGCTGAAGCCCCTTTGCTCAGGGAAGAGCAGGCATGACACGCCTGCCAAAACGGCGGCAAATAGGGTGAAAAAGCAGTTGGAAAGCAGCTTTTCTGCCAGAGTATCTGCCTTCACCAGCTTCAGGCTCAGGCTCTGGAGCACAAATAGGATGATAGTCAATATAATCAGCGGCGTGGTCATGATAACCTCATTTCTGTATGACCTTTCATACAAGATCTTTTTAGGGTCTATACTATTACATAATCATAGGGTATCTGCTTGGGCTTATGGGATTGCTCCTGATAAGCTACTTCATATGTTTGATCCATTCTTCTCCGGGCAGGGGGAGAGAAATTCCTGCCACAAGTGATCATACTGCCCCTTGTCTTTGGAGGCAAAGTCCCTTAAGAGGGCCGCCGCCCTTTGTGCCCCGTCCGCCAGCAGATCAGCTGTGGTGGCGGCCATCAGAACCGCCGGGGCCAGATAAGCCATCCGGGGATCTGTCACGCGGAAATCCTTGCTGTGCAGAGCTCCGGCAAAGCCGCTGACAGTGGGCTGTATCACCGGCATGATATAAGACAGATCCCCCATATCCGTGCTTCCGCAAAAGGGACGGTTCCAGCTCACGGAGGCCTCCGGAAACAGAAGGGCTGCATTGTCCGCAAAAATCTGGGATAGCGCCCGGGCTTCCTCCAGAGGAAGATAACCGGGCAGATCCTCGATTTCGGATTCGGCGCCCAGAGCGTAGGACGCCCCCCGGATGGCTCGGTTTACTTTGGCGTTGGCATCCGCCATGGCGTCCAGAGAGGCAGCGCGCACATAGCTTTCCATGCGCACGTCCGCGGGCACGGTATTGACCATGTCCCCGCCCTTGGTGATGATGGGGTGGATCCGCACATGGTCTTCGTCCCGGAAGGTCTCCCTCAGGGCGTGGATGCACATAAGGGCTGCCGAGGCCGCATTCAGGGCGTTCACCCCTAGATGGGGGGCGCCTCCCGCATGGGCCTCCTGCCCCTTGAAGCGGACGGACTTGCCGATGAAGCCTCCTGCCGTGGAAGAGACACAGACTTGGGAAACGGGGCTGTCGGATAAGGCGTGAACCATCATGGCTATGTGTATATCGTCAAAGCACCCTTCGCTGATGAGCTGCTGCTTGCCTCCCAGATAACGGATTTTTCCGGAGGCCAGCAGGCTTCTGCGATAGTCGATTTCCACATACTCCTCTGCGGGAGCGGCAATGAGGCAAATGTTTCCTGCAAGCTCAGGCAGGGCTTTTGAAAGGGCCATGCCCGCGCCCAGCATGGCGGTGAGCCCTGCGTGGTGGCCGCAGGCGTGGGCGGCTCCGGTAACGGGGTCAGCCTGAGGGTGGTTTGGGCTGACCACCGCATCCATTTCACCCAAAATGGCGATGTTTGGAAGCCGGGGATCTTTTGCGCCCGGAAGCCATGCCTTTATGCCGGTGAGCCCCCATGTGGCCATATCGGTGACGCCTATGCCAAGAAGGGCTTCCTGTAATTTGCGGTGGGTACGGTGTTCCCGGTATCCCAGCTCAGGATGCAGAAAGATATCTTCGCCAAAGGCGTAGAGAGAATTCCTTTCTTCCATTACATAGTCGCAGAGCTTTTGCTTCAGATTGTTTGGATTGTTCATTCTGTTATGGTTTTCCTTCCCTATCATATCCGCGTAGAGCCTTTGGGTCCCATTGGCCCCAAAGCCATTAGGCTCCTCATAAGACGGCAGGAGGTCAGTGGCGTTCTGAGTTCCAGCGCTCCAAAAAGTTCCGGGCGAATGCATCATCATTTAATGCAGGGTACATCTTGTAAACCCGGTCAATCTCCTGCATCTGGCCCTCGGAGAGGGTCTCCTCGGGATTCAGGCACCAGATTCCCTCCATCAGGCCCTGACGGCGCAGAACCTCATGGACGCCGGCGATACAGCCCCGGAATCCGTTTGCCACGTCAAAAAAGGCGGCGTTGCAGTCGGTGATCTGGGCTCCCAGAGTCAGGAGCTTTGCAGGAATGCTGTCCTTTCCCTGACAGGCCTTGATGGCGGCAAACTGCTCCGCCACCTTCTTTGTCCAGACGCACCAGTGCCCAAGCAGTCCTCCGGCAAAATATTTTGTGATTGTCTGCCCGTCTATGTCGAAACAGAAAGGCGTCAGGAGATCAGAAACTATATTGTCGTCATTTCCGGTGTAGAGAGCTACTTCGTCCCGACGGGAGGAAGCCGCGCAGCCTCTGACCAAATCCAGAGTCTGGTATCTGTTGAAGGGAGCGCTTTTCACGGCCACTACGTTTTGGATGTCCGCAAGCCTTTTCCAGTAAGAGAAGGAAAAGCGCCTGCCTCCAACTGAAGATTGCAGGTAGAAGCCGATTACGGGCATGAGGGCGGCAACCTCCTCCGTGCGCTGCAGCATCTCCTCCTCGGATAGGTGATTCAGCCCTCCGGGACTTAGAAGGACAGCGTCATAGCCCAGCTCCTTGGCCAGAAGCGCCTCCTGACGGGCCTGAGGGGTTTCCCCGCATACGCCGGCGATGCGCACCAGAGTTTTTCCGGAGGTTTTTTCAAAATCATCCAGCTCCTCGGCCACGGTTTCCAGCACGGGGCGCAGCAGATCGAATTCCGGATCCCGGATTTCAAATTGAGTGGTATGTACGGCGGCTGCCACACCGCCTGCCCCTGCCTCCAGATAGTAGCGGACCAGACGGCGCTGTCCCAAAGGGTCAAATTTCCTATTTTGGTCAAGAACCAGAGGGATGGCGGGGATCACGGTGCCGTTATGCAGAATTTCCAGTGCTTTTTCATGTCTGTCCATTGAAATTGTCCTTTCTTTTCTCATTGTTTTCCATATCTTTAATGCTTTTAAAGGGCGCGGCCTATCAGTAGCTTCCCTTTCTTTCCTCGAAATGAGTGGGTTTGTTCAGGGCCCGTCCTCCGTCCATGATCCATCTGGCCTGCCATTGGATCAAGGTGTCCAGTGAGACAGAGGGATAGCCGAAAAGAGAGAACATTTTTCCGGCGTTGTTCAGGTAGGCGGTATCTTGCTCCTGACCGGTAAAGATAGGCTCCTTTCCCAGAAGACGTCCCAGCTTCAGGGCGGTTTCCCGGACACCGGCGGTTTCCGGCCCCGTCACATTGAGCTTAAATACGCTTTTGTCCGCATGGAGCAGCAGGCGCAGGGCGGCTTCGTTGGCGTCTCCCTGCCAGATACAGTTGAAGCTGGGGGTGGCCACTGATATGGGCTCGCCGCTCAGGATGTTCCGGGCCAGATCGTAGAGTACGCCGTAGCGCAGATCCACCGCGTAATTCAGACGATATAGTGCCACCTTGGTGCCGAAGGTCTTTGCGGCATATTCAAACATCCGTTCCCGGCCCTGACAGGACATACAGTATTCACCCACAGGCTCTGTGGGGGTTTCTTCCGTTGCGCCGCCGCTGTGAACGGGCACCTTGGGATAGATGTTTCCGCTGGAAAACACTACAATGCGGGAATCCTTATACCGCTGGGCCACTCCGGAGGGCAGCCAGGTATTCATAGCCCAGGTCAGGTATTCCTGCCCGTCGGTTCCGAACTTGCGCCCTGCCATATAAATAATGTTGGGGGCGTCGGGAAGGGCTTCCAGAGCCCCGGGAGCCAGCAGGTCGCTGCTGATAATTTGGACGCCGTTCTCCCTCAGCAGCTGAACCGCCAGAGGATCGCTGAACCGGGAGACGGCCATTACCTTGATCTGTTGATCCATGCCGGCTTCCCTGAGGGCGTTCTGGAGCAATAGGCAGAGGGTTGGCCCCATCTTGCCTCCGGCTCCCAGCACGAGAACGTCGCCATCCAGTTTTTTGACATCCCCGACCAAGGCCTGAGAAGGGGTGGTCAGCAGGGCGTCCAGTTTATCTTCCGTCCAGATTTCGTTTTTCTGCATATTTCTTTCCTCCTTTGATCAATTGAAATATGGTGCGGCAATGATGCCGTTATAGGAACCGTTCATAGGCCCTATCATCATAGTGCCATTATAAATAAAGGGAAAATCCTTGCATATTGCTGGAATTTAAGGTTTTCCTGACAAAATTAAAGGGTGTTTCCATGAGGCATGGAGGTTGAAAAAGAATGGATTTTGTCAGTTGACATTAAAATTTGAAAGGAATGGGGGAAGCCCGGATTTGTCAGGGGACTTTAATTTTGCAGGTGGCTCCTTAAATTGTGTCAATTTACATCCGGGCTTTTGGGACATACAATGGAAACAGAAACGGGAAACAACGCAAGGAGGTAAATGATGAATGGCATACTGAAAAAAGAGAAGGCCAGATTTCCTCAAAAGGCCGGATCCCCTCAAAAGGTAATTTCCCACCAAAAGGCAATGTCCTCCCAAAAGACCTTGGGGAAAGATGAGGGAAGGTCTTTAAAGGAAAGAGGCGGAGAGAGACGGAGAAGGCGGTGGGCCAAGTTGTGGCTTAGAATAAGAAGGAACTGGGTGCTGTACTTGTTTATCCTGCCTGCATTCCTTTACTTTCTGATTTTTGCCTATGTGCCCATGTATGGAATCCAGATCGCGTTCAAGGATTTCGTTGCCACAAAGGGATTTGTGGACAGTCCCTGGGCAGATCCCATATGGAAGCATTTCAAGACCTTTTTCAGCTCCGTGTATTTCATGGACGTATTTAAGAACACTATCGGGCTGTCTCTATATTACATACTGGCAAGCTTTCCGGTTCCCATTATACTTGCGCTGATGGTGAATGAGGTCAAAAACACAAAATTCAAGAAGCTGGTTCAGAATTTTACCTATATGCCATACTTTATCTCCACGGTGGTGCTGGTGGGGATGGTGCAGCTGTTCTTGGCGAAAACGGGGCTGTTCAACCAGATCGGCGCGCTGTTCGGGGCGGAGCCCAAGCTCTTTTTACAGAAGGACGGATTGTTCAACGATATTTATGTGTGGAGCGGCGTCTGGCAGGTCAGCGGTTATTCGGCGGTCATTTATATCGCGGCGCTGACGGGAGTCTCCCCGGAGCTGCATGAAGCGGCGATCATGGACGGAGCCACAAAGCTTCAGCGGATACGGCATGTGAATCTTCCGGCCATTATGCCTACCATCGTGACTATGCTGATCATGAGCGTGGGCGGAATCATGAACCTTTCTTTTGAAAAGGTGCTGCTGATGCAGACGGATTCCAATCTGATGGTGTCGGAGGTGATTTCTACCTATGTATATAAGCTGGGCATTCAGAAAGCACAGTTCAGTCTGTCTTCCGCAGTGGGGCTGTTCAACAATCTGATCAATGTGACGCTGCTGATCATCGTGAACAAGATATCGGCCAAGATCAGCGATACTTCGCTGTGGTAAGGGAGGTGGAGGCTAGATGAGTGCAGGATTGAAAAGAAACAAGGGGTTTTTCAGAAGCGATAAAGCTTTTGACATTGTGAATATCGTGATTTTGACTGTGGTGCTGCTGATATGCGCATATCCGCTGTGGTTCATCATTATCGCGTCTGTCAGCAATCCGGATCTGGTGAATACCGGAAAGGTGTGGCTTTGGCCCAAGGACGTCTCTTTTACGGGCTACAAGAACCTGTTCGGAGATCCCAGCATAATGAGAGGCTATCGAAATACGCTGCTCTATACTTTCGGCGGCACTGTCCTGAACTTATTTGTGACGCTGCCGGCAGCCTACGCACTGTCCAGAAAGGATTTTGTGGGAAGGAAGTTTTTCAACATCATGTTCTTGGTGACTATGTTTTTCAGCGGAGGACTGATTCCCACTTTTCTCACCGTAAAGGCTTTGGGGCTGTATAATAATCCCTGGGTTATGGTAATATTAGGAGCAACATCCATGACCAATATCATTATATCCAGAACCTTTTTCCAGAGCAATATCCCGGATGAGCTGCAGGAGGCCGCCCGGATAGACGGATGCGGGAATTTCAGGCTGTTCTGTCAGATCGTGCTTCCCATATCCAGCGCCATTGTGGCGGTTATGGCCCTATTTTTCGCCGTGACCCACTGGAACGGGTATTTCACCGCCATGATCTATATCAGGAACGAGGAGTGGAAGCCTCTGCAGATCGTAATGCGGGAGGTGCTGCTCCAGAGCCAGTTCAACGCGGAGATGCTGCAGCAGGGAGGCGACACTCTGGGGATGCTGCAGGAAGAGCTGAGGGCCGCGGAACAGATACGTTACGCACTGATCGTAGTGGCATCTATCCCGGTGATGTTATTGTACCCGTTCATACAGAAGTATTTTGTCAAGGGAGTCACCGTGGGGGCAGTGAAGGGCTGAACCGTCACGGGAGAAGAGCAGAGCAGTATATAACAAGCTGCCCCATAGGGTTTTGAAGGCGGCTTGGAATATAGAGCAACACAATGCAACAAAAAGCCACAAAAGAAAATTCATTCAACAAAGGAGGATTATCATGAAAAAAGCTTTGGCAACATTTTTGTGTATGGCATTATGTGTAAGCGCGCTGTCCGGCTGCGGCAACGAAGACTCAGGCTCAAAAGAGCAGTCCGGCCAGCCTCAGTCAGAGCAGGAGGGGCAGACGGAGGTGCCCTCGCAGGATGACAGCAATGTAAAACCCGTGGGCGAATACCCTATCGTGGAGGAGCCTATCACCCTGAAGATCATGGGAAGAAAGGATCCCGGAGCGCCCGACTGGGACGAGCTGGAGCTGTTTAAGCGTCTGACGGAGATCACCAATATCCAGTTTGAATTTGAGATGCTGGAAAACAGTGTCTTTTCTGAGCAGAAGAACATTGCTCTGGTAGGAGGGGAATACCCGGATATGATTTGGAGGGATGATTCGGCGGCCACCACGGATGAGGAAACCTATGGCCCTCAGGGAATCTTTCTGGAGTTAAGCGACCTGATCGACCGGTATGCGCCCAATATCAAGGCTATGCTGGAGGCAAATCCCGATGTGAAGGCGGCAATCACTTCCTTGGACGGCAAGATTTACGGTCTGCCCTATGTGTTCACCACCGCTACCACGCAGGGGCACACGGGATTCTTTGACAGCCGCTGGATGGAGAACGTTGGTATCACGAAGGTGCCGGAAACCACGGATGAGCTGTATGAGATGCTGAAGGCCTTTAAGGAGCAGGACGCCAACGGCAACGGCGACCCCAATGACGAAATCCCCTTTACCTGCGTGGGATTGAATACCACCATGAGAGATCTGTTGATTCCGGCCTTTACGGGAGTGCCTGACGGTTTGAGCTTCAATGTAAAAGACGGAGAGGTAGTATATGCTCCTGCGCTGCCGGAGTACAAGGAATTTCTGCTGTATGCCCATAAGCTGTACGAGGAAGGCCTGCTGGATCCGGAGTTTTCTTCCCACACCACCCAGCAGTGGCAGGCAAAGATGAAATCCGACATGTGCGGCGTGTACAGCGGTTCTCCCACCGGCCTTGACCCTGATACCACTACCACGAAGCAGCTGAGTCTGCCGCCTCTCACCAGCCCTACAAACAGTCAGAAGATTTTGAAGAAACCCTTGTATCTGTATCCGGGCAGGGCGTTCATCACGGACAAATGTGAAAATCCGGAAGCGGCCATGCGCCTGCTGGATATGTTCTATGCCACGGAGGAAAATGCCGTTTCCGGATTCTGCGGCACCACCGTGTTTGCAGGCTGGGAAGGAGAGCACTGGGAGTACACGGATGATACCAAGACTGCATATCGGTGGATCGAGCCCGTCACCGGCTTCGGTGACATCAATAAGACCGTGTCCGTGAATATGGAGCTGCCGGGCTACCTTAATTTCCCCGCTATGCCCGTGGGCGCGCCTTTGATGGAGAACAAGGTGGAACAGGTGAAGGAAATGCAGGTGCCTTATTACACCGCATCCTATCCGGCCAACGCCAGATTTACCACGGAAGAGTCTGAGAGAGGCAATGTAATCGAAAACGACTTGTATACGCAGGTGGTTATGATGACGACCAAGTTTATCACCGGGGAGGAGAGCATAGACAATTTTGACGCCTATCTGGAAGCCCTGGATCACATCGGCCTGCCGGAACTGATTGAAATCAAGAAAGCGGCGCTGGAAAGATGGAATGAAGCATTGAAGTAAGAGTCTTCTCAGAGAGCCTGAGGGACGGGGGAGCCTCCCGGAAAGAGGCTCCTCTTTCCTTATAAGAGATTGGGTACAGGAGGGGCGTTAAAGCGGGAAGAAACTATGGGATATGTAAAGGGGGCGGGGGCATAAGAGCCCCCGGAGCGAGGAGCGGGAGTATGAGAAGAGAGGCTAGTTTTGAAGATTACGGGGTGAAAGGACCCGAAACGGCGGCGGACGACGCGCTGGAACGGATGCTTGGGGATCCTCAGATACGGGTGATCCACGGATATACGGATTTGAATTTTGTAAAGAGGCACAAACTGCACAGAGGACATGTCACGCTGGACTTTCACGGCTGCAGGGTGACGGCAGCGGGGATCGAGAAGGCCAGACACAATGATCCCTTCGGTGCAGTCATGCATTTTTCGGGGGTTCCCATGGGGGAGCGGCAGGAGCTTGCGCTGAGGGAGCCTCTGCAGGAGCAGTATGATATTTTCCCTGTGCCGGACGCGGATCTTTTTCCGGTGTATAGTTGGTGGCAGGTGACGGTGAACGCTCTGGAGGGAAGGGAGGAGAAGGAGATCGACAAGCTCCTGATGGTCACGGAGCGGATTGACGATACCCATGTCAGATTCAACTACAAGATGGGCTGGACGCTGGAGGCGGGGAGAAGGCTTACCTATACGGGGATCCGGCCCGTGGAGGATGTGGTCATACAAAATATGGCCTTTGAGGGAAACTTAGGGGGCGAGGATCCGGGAATATCTCCGGTGGCGCTGGAATATGCGGTGAACTGCAATGTCCGGGGCATCCGGGCAAGGCATACCTATTGGCCGGTGGTGATCCGGAGGCACAACACGGAATTCCGAACGGAGGACTGCAGGCTGGAGAATCCCACGGAGGTGGTGGTGGGCGGCACAGGTTATCTGACCCAGCAGATTCACTGCTTATACGGGGCGGTGAGGGACTGCTCCGTCAGCAATGCCAGGCATCTGAACGATTTTACGGGCTGCGCCTACTGTATGGTTGAAAACTGTCATGGGGACGGGGATTTTCACGGCGCCTTTGTCACCCACGGCCAGTTTGAGCATGATCTGACCTATGTGGGGAATTCGGGGCTTTTGTCCTTTGCAAACAGCGGTCCCACTTGGGGGAGCAGCGCAAAGAGAATCACGGTGCTGCGGCATACGGGATGCTGGGGGCTGGGATTTGCCAAGATCAGCGATCTGACTATTCAGGACGCGGCGTTTTTGCGGACAGAAAAATACGAGGAATGCGGCACCATGCTGCTGAACGCGGACGGTCTGCAGCTGCGGGGCTGCAGTGCCAGAAAGCTGGTGCTGACGCAGAGAAGCAGCAGATCCCGCCGTCCCTGCGTGGTGGAGGACTGTTATTTTCAGGAGGGCGTGGAGGTGGTGAAGGAGGGGGATGCCCCCGTGGTGAACCGGGTGGTTCTGAGGAATGTAGCAACCGATGCCCAAGGGGCAGGGGAAGGGGAGACATATGGAGAATAAGATTAAGATATTGGTGACAATGCCGGAAGGGGAAGTGTTTCGGACATTTTTCAGCGAGGAAAACCGCAGTGCGCTGGAGGCTTTGGGTGATGTAGAGTGGAACAGGGGCAGCAGCCAGTTTACCCCGGAGGAGCTGAAGGAACGGCTTAGAGGGAAGAATATCTGCGTCACGGGCTGGGGCTGTACGCCTCTGGAGGAGGAGATTCTGGAGAATGCCGCGGAGCTGAAGCTGATTGCCCACACGGGGGGCAGCGTGAAGCCCTATGTGACGGATGCCGTATATGACAGAGGCATCCGTGTGGTCAGCGGAAACAAGGTTTTTGCGGAGAGCGTGGCGGAAAGCGTGATTGCATATGCGCTTTCCGCCCTCAGGGATATTCCTTATTACAGCAGACGGCTGAAGGAAGGGCATTGGCCGGAGCGGTTTCAGAACAGGGGCCTTCTGGACCGAAGCGTGGGGATCGTGGGTTATGGGATGATCTCCGGCTATGTGGTGCGGATGCTGCAGCCCTTCCACAATACCATCAAGGTTTTTTCCAGACATATCAAGGAGCAGGAGCTGGAAAAATGGGGGATGCAGAAGGCGGGACTGGAGGAGATTTTTTCCTGCTGCGACATCATTTCCATACACAGCGGCATGACAAAAGAAAATTATCATTTGATCACGGAGGATCTGCTTCGGAGTATGAAGCCGGGAGCATTGCTGATCAATACGGCCAGAGGCGCCATCATTGACGAAGAAGCGCTGGTGAGGGTGCTTCAGGAGGAAGATATCTATGCGGTTCTGGATGTGTATGAGACGGAGCCCCTGCCCCAAGGGCATCCCCTCACAGCCTGCGAAAGGGCGCTGCTGATGCCCCATATGGGAGGCCCTACCATAGACCGGCGGCTGGCAGTGACAAAGGCCGTCATGAGGGACATGGCCCGTTTTCTGGAGGGAGAGGAGCTGGACTGCGAGATCGATAGGGCTTATGCGGGAAAAATGTCCCTATTTTAAGCGCAATCCCAAAGGGTAACCCCCAAAATAGGGAAAGAAAAGGATACAAGGAAGAAAAGCTGTGGCGGGAAACATCCAGCAAAGAAAGCCGGAACAAAAGAAGGCTGCATAAAAGAAACGCGCAGCAAAGAAAGCCGGGACAAAAGAAGGCTGCATGAAAGAAACATCCAGCAAAGAAAGCCGGGACAAAAGAAGGCTGCATGAAAGAAACATCCAGCAAAGAAAGCCGGAACAAAAGAAGGCTGCAGAAAGAAATGCGCAGCAAAGGAAATCGCGGCAGGGAAAGGTGAAGAGGGTTGAGGATATGGATAAGGTAAAACTTGCTTTGATTGGCGCCGGAGAGCGGGGACAGTTTAACTATGCTCCCTATTGGAAGCTGCACAGCCATGAAATGAGCTTTGTGGCAGTGGCGGAGCCGGATAGGGAAAGGCGGGAGAGGTTTGTCAGAGAGTACCGGATACCGGAGGAGGGAGTGTTTGAGCGGGCGGAGGATTTTTTTGCCCAACCGCGAGACTGCGACGGGGTGATGATCTGTACCCAGGACGCCCAGCATTTTGAGTACGCCTGCAGTGCGATCAGGCAGGGCTACAAGATTCTTTTGGAAAAGCCCATATCCCCTGGTCTGGGGGAGTGTCTGGCGCTGCAGAGACTGGCGGAGGAATATCAAACGGAAATCATGGTCTGCCATGTGATGCGCTATACCAAGTTTTACCGGACCATCAAAAAGCTGCTGGAGGAAAAAGCCATCGGAGAGGCAGTGAGTATCGTACATACGGAAAATGTGGGTTATTGGCATTATGCGCACAGTTACGTAAGAGGGAACTGGCACAAGGAGAAGGATGCGTCGCCCATGATCCTGGCAAAGTGCTGTCATGATATGGATATATTGTGCTGGCTTCTGGGAAGCAGGTGCAGAAGCATATCTTCCTATGGGGATCTTAGGTTTTTCACGGAGGCCAACGCGCCCTCCGGGAGCCCGGAGCGCTGTACTGACGGCTGCCCTGCCAGCGGGAAATGCCCTTACTATGCCCCGGCACTGTATCTGTCTGACGACGGGAAGTGGCCTACCGCCATTACCAGCCTTGGGGCGGGGACGGATCCGGAGAAGCGAAGGAAGGCTCTGGAGGAAGGGCCTTATGGGAAATGTGTCTTTCACAATGACAATGACGTGGTAGATCATCAGGTGGCAAGCATGCTGTTTGAAAACGGCGTCACGGTGGCATTTACCATGTGTGCCTTCAGTAATGACTGTGACAGGACGATAACTATCATGGGAACGGAAGGGGAGATCAGGGCCAGCATGGATCACAATACCATCAAGGTTACCAGATTCGGCCCCGGAATCAAGACGGGGAACACTCAGGTGATCACCGTGGTGCCCGGCGGCGCCGGACACAGCGGCGGCGACGAGGGAATCATGGAGGAGTTCGTGGCTATTTTGAAGGGAGAAAGGGTAAACACCAATACCATCTCTTGGTCCGTACACAGCCATGTGATGGCCTTTGCGGCGGAGGAATCCCGGCGCACCGGCAGAACCGTTCTCTTGAAGGAATTTGCAGAGAGGCATTCCCCCACGGGAGCGCCGGACAAGAGAGAAGGGCTGTGAGAGGGTCCGAAAAAGGAGACTGACAGATGGTGGAAGTGATTGTAAGCCAAGAAGAACACAAAGGGGCATTGATTGCATGCGCGGATCAGGCGTTTGGGGACGAGCTTCCGGCGGGCGGGTTTGCCGGCCTTCTGCCCAAGCTGTACGGCGCTGACGCCAAGGTAGACGGGAACCATTTGATGGCAGTGGAAAACGGTAGGATTCTGGGTTTGGTGCTGACGGAAATCATGGACTATACCGTTTTGGGGAAAGAGCTGAAGATCGCGTGTATCGGAACCGTGTCGGTGGCAAAGGAAGCCAGAGGGCGGGGGATTATGAAGATGCTTATGTCTGCTGCTTTGGCCCGCATAAAGCAGGAAGGCTGCGATTTTGCATTTCTGGGAGGGCAGCGACAGAGATATGCCTATTGGGGCTTTGAGGCCTGCGGAACCCAGACCAGCTTTTCTTGGAATCAGGCGAATTTAAAGCATGGGCCCAAGCCGGAGGAAAAGGAGCGGATTCGGCTGCTCCCCATCCCCCTTTCTATGCCCCAAAACCGCGGAGACGAAAATCTTGTAAGAGCGGGGGAGGCAGCAGGGCAGGCAGAGCAAGCAAAGCTAACTATGTTAGCTTGGGAGCTGTATAGAAGGGAGTCGGTTCAGGTGAGGAGAGAGCCTGAAAGATTCTTGGACATTCTGTGTTCGTGGGGGGCAAGGCCCTATGCCTGCATCCGTCAGGGAGCTTTTGCTGGATATGTGGCTCTTTGTGTGGATCCAAAGAGAGATAGGGCCGAAATCAAGGAGATGGTCTTGGAGAAAGGGGTTTCGGCCAAAGCGGTACTCCACGGTCTGGCCGACTCTCTGGGCATCCGGCAGGGAACCGTGACTGTGGATTATGGGAAGCAGGAGATGATGCGGGAGCTGGAGGAAATCTGTGAGAGCCAGAATCTTGGCTGGGGCCATCGCTTCCTGATCATGGACTGGCCCAGAGTTTTGACGGCAATGCTGGAGCTGAAGCAATACTGCAGTCCCCTTCAGGAAAAAGAGGCCGTGCTGGGCATAACGGAACCCTCCGGGAAAAGAACGGCGGTGAAAATCCGGGTGGAGGCAGGAAAAATAACAGTGACCGGGGAGGAGAGGAAAGAACCTCGGAAGGGCGAAATAGAATTGACGGCAGCTATGGCAGCCAGAATGCTGTTTTGCAGTACACAGATATATTACAAGGAACTGGAAGGGATTCCGGAGAGCTGGTTCCCCCTTCCGCTGTATGTAAGCGAGCAGGACTGCTGTTAAGGCAGTCCTGCTTTGTTTCTAAAGTCCCCCGGCGTCATGCCCTCATATTTCTTGAAGAGGCGAATGACGCCGATCTCTCCCGCATAGCCAAGATGCTGGGCGATCTCATTGACAGACATATTGGTAGTGAGTATGAGCTCTTTGGCATATTCCAGCTTGGTTTTTGAAATATAATCTTTAATATTCTGGTTCTGGTATTTCTTGAAGATATTGGAAATATACTGAGGCGTCACATGGAAGGCCTCCGACAAGGTATTTAGGTCGATCCACTGGTCCCCGGCCTTTTCTTCTATATAAGAAGCGATGGAGGAGGCCAGCTTTTCGGGCTTGCTGAGGGCAGGCTCCTCCATTTTTTGGATGGAGATCTGGTCGATCATTTCCAGATACCGGATCTTTGCCGCTTCCAGCGAAACCGGTTCATGGTTTTCCGAATATTCTCTCCGGGCCATTGGGGCTTCCCCCTTTGCGATCTGGATGCTGTCCAGCTGCTTCGACAGAGTGGAATCGACCTCGAAGAGAAGGCCTCTGAGGGCGTGGGGACTGAGGCTCTTGCCCTGAGTGTTCAGCTCAAGGATCTTTTCGATCAATGCTTTGGCCTGATCGAAATGCCCGGCCTTCAGGCTGCTGATCAGCTGGTATTCCATTTCCGCCGGATAGTAATAATTGGTCTCCAGATTCAGCAGGTCGCTGAAGAATACGGGAGCCTCGGACTGGGTCAGCCTGCCGTACCGGGAGGCCTTGCAGGCCTCGTCGAAGCATAGGGGAATTCTTTCGGGGGAATCCCGCAGGGCGCTGATTCCGACGCTGGATTCTATCTGGAAATGCTGCAGCAGAAAATCCCGCAGACGGCAGGCAAGCTCCATTGCAGTGGGTTCCGCCGTCTGGCCTGTCTGTCTGGGACAGAGGAGGAAGACGCAGTGCTGCTGTTCATAGTCGATATAGCAGCTTACAAAGTGGGATTCAAACAGTTCGTTCCCCACATTGGACACTACCATCCGGGCCAGAAATAAATCTTCCTCGGAAACGTTTCCGGACTGGAGAAAAGGGCTGTTTTCCGCAATTTCCAGAGAGATCACCAAAAAGAAGCTGTTTGGGAAATGGATGCCCATATCCTGAAAGCGCTCTATGGTTTGGGCATAGTCCGTGGTCAACCCTTTTAACATGCGGTCCAGCATGGCTCTCTGGACGTAGGGGAGCTGGCTGTTGATGATGCTGCTCAATTTTTTGTCCCGCTGGAACTGATGGATCAAAGTGCCCTTGATGGTCTCAAACTCATTGGCGCTTTTTGCGGCGGGCATATCCTCCACCGGGTTGCTGCGGATGAGATTGTGTATCTCCGAGATGGGAGAATAGTTCTTTCGGGCCAGAAAATGAACCAATATCAGGCCGGCTACCAGATAAACGGCAAAAATCGTCAGGGAATTGCGCAGGAAATGCTTGTTTTCCACAAGAGTCAGGGCCGTGGGGGTTCGGACAATAAAATTCCACCCCAGCGTTTCGGCGGTCTTTTTGCTGATGATTGCGTTATCCTCTGCTTTTCCGCTGGATATGGACTCCACAGCGGAGACGTCCAGAATGGGCGCGTTGTCGCTGGATATAATGATGGTTTTGTCTTCGCCTAGGACATAGACGTCGGAGCCCGTGGACTGATGGATCAGATTCACGTTTTCAAACAGCTTTTTTGCGTTGATAAGACAGATGATCTGGCCCAGAGGGTCGCTGGTGGTTCCCACGGGAAAGGTCTGGAGCAGGGGGAGAGCCAAAAAGGACTCATTGTTATACAGCGTGAGCTCCTGCAGAGGCATAAATTCCTGAAAATAAACCCCGTCCAAATATAAACTCCGGAATTCTTCGTAGCTCATGTTCTCAAAGGTGTACATGATGTCGTAGAACTGCCGGGAGGATATTTTGATCGTGGGAGTGATGATCTGATCCGTTTCTCTGATATAGACAAAATAGTCATATACGATATCCTTTTGGTACAGACGGGAGGCAAGCATGGACTGCAGCTCCTTGCTGGTAAAGCCGGGGCGGCCCTTGGCGTACTGGTGGATATTTTTGTCAAAGGCAACTTCCTGAACCAGCTTTTTGGCCCCTGCCAGATCCCCCTCGACGGATGTCTGCAGCTGGGTGAGAAGAAGCTGTCTGGAGATTTCCGTCCGTGCGCTGATCTGCTTATCGATCTGTAAGTAATATATGATGCTGCTGCTGAGGGTCAGAAGAAGCACGGAGATATAAGAGAACAGCAATATAAAATAAACGCTGGGCCGCCGGTGACGGCTGGCTTCGCCGGGTGCTTTCATGGTAGGCCTCCTTAAACATGTTTGACTTATGTGACAGCAATCCCTATTATTCTACCATAAACGGGAATGGGGGACAATACTGAAAGATGTGATGCCCATATTGAAAAAATGCGATGCTTATAATGAAAAAACCAAACATAAAAACAGAGGCAGAAAAATTACTGCTGTTATTGTTGCAATAAGCAGCAAAAAATGGTATTATGAAGGAGTCCTGAAAAAGTTGGTAGTTTCGTGGTAGAAAACTGTTGACAAATGGAATCGAATGGGGTAAAATATGCTTCGTTGGTTCGGTTATCGTATTAAGGATGTGTGTCCGTAGCTCAGCCGGATAGAGCAACGGCCTTCTAAGCCGTGGGTCGGGGGTTCGAATCCCTTCGGGCACGTTGGAGATGGAAATACCGTATTTTTTGGTATTGATTCTCATATTAGATTATGGTGGGTATAGCGCAGTTGGTTAGCGCGCCAGATTGTGGCTCTGGAGGCCAAGGGTTCGAATCCCTTTATCCACCTTTTCCTGCGTTATCGGGAAACTTTACGACAAGCGGGTTTTTGGCTTATATAAGAATGTGCCGCAACGACACGCTTGGTAACGATGTAGGGCTATCGCCAAGCGGTAAGGCACAGCACTTTGACTGCTGCAGTCGCTGGTTCGAATCCAGCTAGCCCTGTTGATCAGGGTTCATTCTGTGGGGTATCGATATCCTTGTCAGGCAGATGGATTCTGTGTATGAATGTGGGATATTAGCTCAGTCGGTAGAGCACTTGACTTTTAATCAAGGTGTCGGGGGTTCGAATCCCCCATGTCTCAGAAAGCAAAAAAGCAACCTGACTCTGGTCGAGAGGGTTGCTTTTTTAATGTCTGTTTTTATAGGGGCCCTTGGCATAGGCAGGGCCGGAGGAGCCAAAGAGAAAGAGACCCAAGGGAAAAAGAGACCTAAGGAGAAAGAGAGGAGATGCTGTCTATGAGAACGGATATGAAAAATATGAAAAACGAAGGCGGGGCGCCGGCTGAAAACAAAATGGGGGTCATGCCCATTGAAAAGCTTCTTCTGTCCATGTCTCTGCCCATGATGATTTCCATGCTGGTACAAGCCCTCTACAATATCGTGGACAGCATTTTTGTGTCCCGGATCAATGAGTATGCCCTGAGGGCTGTGTCGCTGGCATTTCCCATTCAGAGCCTTATGATAGCCGTGTCCGTGGGAACGGCGGTGGGCATCAATGCCTTCTTGTCCAGAACCTTGGGGGAGAAGGACTTTGAGAAGGCCAATACCATTGCTGTCAACGGCATCTTTATCGAGTTGGCGAGCTATGTGGTGTTCGCGTTCATCGGTATCTTTGCCAGCCGTCCTTTTTTTGCCAGCCAGACTGCCATTGCACAAGTGAGGGAGTACGGCATTGTATACCTGACAATCTGCTGTACGGCGGGAATCGGCATTTTTATGCAGGTGGTTTTCGAGCGTCTGCTGCAGTCTACGGGAAGGGCCTTCCACGCCATGGTCACGCAAGGGGTGGGCGCGGTCATCAATCTTGTGCTGGATCCGATTCTGATATTCGGGTATTTCGGCATGCCTGCCATGGGAGTGGCGGGAGCAGCGGTGGCAACGGTGGCAGGACAGATTGTGGCCGCGGTGCTGGCGATAGTGTTCAATCTGAAGTTCAACAAGGACATCAGGCTGTCCTTCCGGGGATTTCGGCCCAGCGGGGAGCTGATCGGGAATATCTATAAGGTAGGCGTGCCCTCCATCATCATGCAGGCCATCGGGTCGGTGATGACATACGGGATGAATCTGATTCTGGAAGCTTTCGGCGCTGCCCAAACCGTGTTCGGCATCTATTTCAAGCTGCAGAGCTTTATCTTCATGCCGGTCTTTGGGCTGAATAACGGCATGGTGCCCATCATCGCCTACAATTTCGGCGCAGGCAGCCGCGAGAGGGTGGTGAAGACCATGAAGAGCAGCATCGGATATGCGGTCTGTATAATGCTGGTGGGGCTGGCGGCCATGGAACTGTTTCCGGCCCAGCTTATCGGGCTGTTTGACGAGGAGGCGACCTCAGAGCTTTTGGTGATAGGGGTTCCTGCCCTGCGCACCATATGCCTGAGCTTCTGCTTTGCAGGGTACTGTATCGTGGTAGGCAGTGTCTTTCAGGCGCTGGGAAACGGTGTATACAGCATGCTGGTGTCCATTGCCAGACAGCTCTGCGTGCTGCTGCCCGTGGCGTGGCTGTTCTCCCTGAGCGGCGACGTGAATCTGATCTGGTGGGCCTTTCCCATAGCTGAGCTGGTCAGCCTTGGCATGAGTACCTATTTCCTGATGCGGATTCATAGGAATATCATCAGCCATATAGGCGAGAAGGCCCTGAGTTGACTCAGGACAGATATATGTAGAGAAGGATGTGGAGAAGGTTTTTCAGCAACCGCTTGACAAAAGGCAGGGACAGAAGGTATAATGCAGATATTCCACCTGCATAGATGGAGGCGGATAGGCGGATATGGCGGAATTGGCAGACGCGATAGATTTAGGTTCTATTGTCAGCAGACGTGCAGGTTCAAGTCCTGTTATCCGCACCAGATAAGGGTAATCCGAACCCGGTTCTGCGGGGACGGCTTCGGATTTTTAGTATATCCTGAGTGCTAAGGCAAGGGCAGCGGTATTGCTCACAATACCGCTGCCCTTGTCATATGCTCCTTTTCTTTTGGCGTTCAAGCTCCCCAACCGGTAGTTGAATCCGCCCCGCTCAACTGCCGGTTCGTGTAAAAGACATACGCGTAGGTGTATCGTACTAGGTGAAAGGAGAAAAAATTGATGAATCAGACGGAAATTGGAAAATTTATTGCCAACTGCCGCAAGGAGAAAAAATTAACGCAGGCACAGCTGGCGGAGAAGCTTAACATTACGGACAGGGCGGTGTCTAAATGGGAGACGGGAAAGAGCATGCCGGACTCATCTATTATGTTGGAGCTTTGTGAGATTTTGGGAATCACAGTGAACGAACTGCTCAGTGGGGAGGAAATTGATATGGAAAGCTTTGAAGAAAAAGCAGACGAAAATCTGATTGCCCTGAAAAGAAAAGACGAAAATAACATGACAAAGAATGTCATTATTTCAATGATTTTTTCAGCGACACTTTTGGTTGGGATCATGGCATGCCTTATTTGCGATATTGCAATATCCGGCAGATTGACATGGTCCCTGATTTCCACCAGCTCTATTGTTTTTGCATGGGTTATATCTTTTCCCAGCATCATTCTGGGAAAAAAGGGAATTATTGTAAGCTTGATATCCTTAACTGTTTTTATTGTTCCCTATCTATATCTGCTGAGCAGTTTCGTGAATACAAAAGAGGTATTTACAATCGGCGCGTCCATGGCGGCGGCGTCCATGGTTTTCTTGTGGATTGTAGCAGCGGTTTTTTACCGAATGGGCAAAGCAAGGAAATTGGCTGCTTTAGGAACCGCTTTTTTACTGGCCGTCCCGTTTACGATTCTGATCAATGTAATACTGTCGAAAACAATAGGGGAGCCTATTGTTGATGTATGGGATATGCTGTCTATCTTTATCCTGCTGGTAATGGCATTTGTCTTCTTTATTTTTGACTATGCTAAAAGAAAGAACCTGATAAGATAATAAGGGACAAAGTTTGGCTATGCATCATCTTTTCTGTATATTCTTATATATTTCCCGTCGTTCACCTGAGTGTAGCCGAAATCATTCTCTATATAGTCCATGATCCAGCTGTCAGGGGCTTCCTTCAGCTCTCCGTACCAGCAGTCCACGATGATTACATTGGGGGCTTTCTCCGGATACAGCGCCCAGTATTCCGGCAGCCTCTGGTCGTAGGCGGTGGGATTTACCACAGAATAATGGGAGACCTCCACGTCCTTGAACAGATACTGGATGGTATCCAGATTCTGCACCAGCTTTACCACAATGAGAACCCTATCTCCGTCCTGCATATAGACCTGCCAGTCCTCATAGTCCGCATTGTAGATGTAGGATCGGATGTAATTGGATATGGTTCCCGCGGCGGGGCCCTTCTTCATGATGCCCCCGCTCTGGAGGATATTGCTGTAATCGCCTCCCCGCAGGGTATAGGCCTTTCCGCAGATAGCGGTGACCAGAAGAACCAGCAGTGCCGCATTCAGCCATTTGGAGCCATTTGGGACCTCTTTGCCCTGAATGCAAAGGAGCATCAGGGCGAAGCCGAAAATGGCGGCCGGCATGGCATGGGGGATGGATTCCGTCAGGGTGATGTCCGTGAGATAGACCACGCCCAAAAGAGATAGGACGGCGCCCAGAATGCCATAGTAGAGCAAAACGGACTTCGGCTCATGGCCCTGTTTACCATGGTTTCTTTTGTAGACGGAAATACCTGCCGCCGCGGCGACAGCCAGATGGAGATTCAGGTATTCATATCCGGTGTCCAGAACAATCCAGCAGAAGAGCTGTATGGCGCATGCCGGCAGGATGGTCAGGGCATCGGTTATGGGAGGCGCCAGCTGCTTTCGCCTTGCCACCGCCATGGCAAGGAGCCGGCAGACCAGCCAAAGGACTGCCATATATAGGGTCTTCTTTCCAAAGAGCAGCAGCTTGTCCGTTAGGGTCAGGGAATGGGTGATGTCCCCGCTTAAAATGTTGGACAAGGTCTCGATCAGTTGGATAGGGGGGGTATAACTGAAGAGCATTCCCAGATATGCCGCGGCACAAGCGCCGCAGACTGCCGTGAAGATTCCCATGTCCCGCCACTTGTGTTTTCCGGAGAATCTGGCCAGCCACAGCAGTGCGAAGAGGAATAGGATCAGGCAGGAGGGGTAGGACAGCACATTGAGGGCCAGAGCCACGGCAGAGAGGATCAGATACCGGATTTTGCACTCCATGGAGTATTTCATCAGAAACAAGGAAAGCAGTGTATAGAACCACACCTGCATGATTCCGAATTCGGGCAGGATGATCTGCTTAGGGATGATATTGTAATAGAGCAGAGCCAGAAGCCAGGCATGATCTTCCGAAACGAAATGTCTGAGGGTTTTGTAAAGATAGAAGCTGACGCCCAGATGGAGCAAAGTTCCCCAGACTCTTAGATAAATGATAATGCCGGTGGTGCCAAACAGCATAAGGTAGGGCTTCATCAGAAGGGTACATAAAAAGGCGGAGGACTGGTGGGGCTCCCACATATCCAGAAAGAGCCTGTCGCCCATAGCATTGCGGTAGGACATGACGAGCTGGTATTCCTCGTCCATGCCCACCGCGAAGAAAAGCATCTTCAGGGAGGCCAGAATGCTCAAAAGGATCAAAAGGACTTTCAGGTTTTTGCGTTTATTCCTGACCATGGGGCTCCTCCGCTTGATTTTCCAAGAGTTCGTCGATGATATAGGGGGGGCGTGATCTTGCGGCGTCCAGAGCCCGCCAGATATATTCGCCCAATATGCCCAGCATCAGCATGATGATGCCGGAGGCGCACAGCACCACGCACATCAGGGATGTCCAGCCTACGATGGGCGTATTTTTAGTGAATTTCTCTATGAGGACGATGACCAGCAGAATCACTGCCAGTATGTTGAAGAAGATTCCCAGCCCTGACATGAAGCGCAGGGGGAAATAGGAGAAACTCATTACGGAATCCATCACCAGCTTTACCTTCTTTGCCAAGGTCCAGCGGGACTTGCCGATCTCCCTGTCCTGACGGACGAAATAGATCATGTCCGTCTTGAAGCCGGCCCAGAGAACCTGCAGAGTGAGAGAGGAGTTCTTCTCGTCCAGCCGTTGTAGAACCTCGATGACCTTTCTGTCTATCAGATAACAGTCGCATCCCCCGACGGGCATGTTTTTGTTGACGATTCTGCGGATCAGGGCGTAGTACAGATTGGCGAAGAAGACCTTTATGGGGTTTTCCTTCCGCTCCTTTCTCACCGCCAGTACCACCTTGTTGCCCCGCTTCCAGCTTTCGTACATCTCCAGTATGATGCCGGAATCCTCCTGCAGATCCGCCTGCTTGGTAACGGCGCAGTCCCCGGTGCAGACGGACAGCCCCGCAAGCAGAGCCGCGTGCTCACCGAAATTGCGGGACAGCCTTACCAGCCTGATATGGGGGTAACGGCTGCGCAGGGAGTTCATCACCTGCCAGGAATCGTCGCCGGAGCCGTCGTCAACAAAGACGATTTCATAGTCTCCAAGCTTTCCGAGGATCTTTTCCCTCATGTCCTGATATAAGAGTTCAAGTGTGTCCGCATTGTAATATACGGGAATGACGATGGATAATTTGCTCATGTTCACGCTCCATGCAGTCTGTTATAAGGATGGCTGCCTATTGTTCTGCCTTGTTTTGGTCTTTGATCAGATTCTGGTACGCCTCATAGCTGCGAATGTATTCATTTGGGTCATAATGTTCGTTGGAAAGCACCAGCAGCACGGAATCCGGGGAAAAGTCATACATTTCCTTCCAGACATTGCTCTTGAGATAGAGCCCCATCCGGGGGCGGTTCAACTCTATGACCCGGGTCTCGCAGCCGTTGTCCACCTTCACCTTGCTTGTGCCGGAGACATTGATCATCACGAACTCCGACCTGAGGTTGGCGTGGCATCCTCGCACCACCTGACTGTCAGATCCATAAATATAAAAGATTCTCTTGATTTCAAAGGGGATGGCGCTGCCGCCCTCCACTACGACCAGATTGCCTCTTTCGTCGCCCAGATCCGGAAAGTCCAGAATCCGAATCTGCTCGTCCAGTTTTGCCATGGTAGTTGTCCTCCAGTTCCGGGTTCCCTGCCAGATCCCGGTGCGGTGTTATGTAAAAGCGTTGATGCAGTCTATGACATACTGCTGTTCTGCTTGTTTCATGCCGGTATAGAGAGGGATGGACAGCACGGTGTCCGCAGAGCTCTCCGTCAGGGGCAGGTCTCCCGGCCGGTAGTTTAGGTACTTGTAAGCATCCGACAAGTGGGGAGGCACAGGATAGTGTATGAGGGTTCCGATGTCTCTGTCTGCAAGATGCTTTATGAGCTGGTTCCGGCGGTGGGTACGGACCACATACTGATGCCATACGGAATGGGTGTCCCTTCTTTCCTGAGGCAGTGTAATGTCCTTATGATGCAGGCTGCTGCTATAGATCTGTGCCAGCCGCCGCCGTTCCTGAGTGATCTCCTCCATATGCGCCAGCCGCACGTTCAAGAGTCCGGCCTGTAGTTCGTCCAATCTGGAGTTGGCGCCAACCACCTTATTGTAATAGCGTTTCTCGCTGCCGTAGTTGCGGAAAATACGGGCTTCCTCCGCCAGCCGGGGATCGTTTGTCACCAGTGCGCCGGCATCCCCGAAGGCCCCAAGATTCTTGGAGGGGTAGAAGGAGAAGCAGCCGGCGTCCCCGAAAGTTCCGGTCATTTTGCCCTTATAGAGCGCTCCGTGGGACTGGGCGCAGTCTTCGATCAGCTTCAGGCCATGCTGTCTGCAGATATGGGCGATCTTGTCCATATCGGCCACATGTCCGTATAGGTGAACCACCATTACGGCCTTGGTGCGCTGGGTTATTTTTTCCTCTATTCTGTCGGCATCGATCTGGCAGTACATGTCCGGCTCCACGAAAACAGGTACGGCGCCGTTGATGGTAATGCCCATGACGCTTGCAATATAAGTGTTCCCTTGAACGATCACCTCATCCCCCGGACCGATGCCCAGGAGCCTCACGGCGATCCAGAGGGCGTCCAGACCGCTTGCCAGCCCAACGCAGTGTTCTGCCTTGGTGTAGGCGGCAAAATTCTTCTCAAAGGCGCTTACCTCGTCTCCCAGCACATAGCGCCCGGAGCGAAGCACGGACAAGGCCTTTTCCTCGAATTCCTGCTGATATTTTTCAAATCCGTAATCCATTCGGTTCTGCATGATTTTCATTTGACGAATCCTCTTTGCGTTCTTACAGTCATATGGCGAGATTTAAGTCTCGCCGTTATCGGCAGAAGGGTTTTCCTGCCCTTTGCCATTATTTCGGTACGCCCAGAACTTGTTCAGGAAGAAATTCAGCGGAATGGTCACGCAGAGGTTGACGAAGGTGGCGATAAAATGAGGGATGCCGAGGAGCCGTTCCTGAACGAAGAGCATCAGACCTACCAGCACCAGCTCCGTCAGCGCGTAGGAGGCGTACACCTTGGCCAAGGCCTTGTACCAGGGCTGGGCCTTTCCCTCTTGGGGCTTGAACACGAACCTGCTGTTCAGCAGGTAGGACACCAGCACGGTGATGAGAAAATTGATCAGGTTGCAGAGCTGTTCATGGAGATGAAAGACATAGTAGCTTGCATTTATGATCAGGTAGGAAAGTAGGGTATTTGCGGCTCCCACCATGCCGAATTTGACAAATTGGATCAAGGCGGGATCCCTCAGCCGCCTTGAAAGTTGACGTAGATTCATCTTTAGCCTTTCTGCCTGCATTGGCAAAGCTCTCGCTTAAGCTGTGTATTCCTTTTCCCCAAAGGCTCTGGGCGTTCAGGGCTGCAGCGCCATATAAGAATTGTGGTATTCCGGACGGTAGGTTACGTCCTCGTCAAACCAGTCCGGGGGAATGAAGGCTTCGGCGGCCTCCCGGCTGCCGAACTCCACCTCCGCCATGATAAGAGGAGCCAAAGGGGGAGCGAACACGTCCAGCTCGATGGTGAGACTATAGTCTGCGGGAGGGCAGGGAAAGCCCTCCCTTTCCTGAAATTCCGGATGAAGAAGGGGGATCAGATAGCGCTTTTTGGAGATGATCCTGCCGTCGGCCTTTTCCTTTAAATGGCAGTAGGCCTCCCTTGTGAGGGGGAGGTTGCTCTCCTCTCTGGCCATCATGCCGCTGCCCTTATAGGTCAGATAATATTCGTCGTCCTCCCTGCGGACACGAACCACAGGGGATGTGTTCAGGTAGCCCTGCTCGATGCGGCGGAAAGGATAGCTCTCCAGATCGGCGGGCAGTCTTTTGATGGTAAATTTTCGTTCTATTTCCATATCTATTCCCCTCTGCCCGCTTGGCGGGCATGTCAATCAATAGTTTTTAGGTTATCCCATCATGAAGTAGGTCTCTCCCTGAAGCAGCCTGACGAAAAAGACGGCTCCGCAGTAGACCTGATATGCCAGCACGGCCCCGGACACCGCAAAGGCAGCCTTGTAGAATAGAGCGTGCTTTTCCTTTTTTAGGAATAGCAGCCATTTTCCGAAGCTGTATACGAAAGACAGAAATATGGCGAAGCAGTATCCCCAGAGAAAGTTCCCGTCCCGGGAGCGGCTTCCGGTCTCCACCAGACAAAGGGCCTCCCCAAAGCCCACCCCCATCATGCCCCAGACAAAGAGATACCTTTTGTCCCGCAGAAGCTCCCCAAGGGAGAAAAGCAGCACGGTCAGGGGAAAAGCGATGGAGCACAGCACTGCCAGCTTGGTCTTGTTGGCATGAAGAGAAAAGGTGTACCAGGGAGAGAAAGTGAAGCCGTTTCCGGTGTCCGCCCCAAACAGAACCATGTTCTGCCACAGAACCACTCCGCAGGCCGGCAGCACCGTGCTGCCCATAAGGAAGACTTGTGGGAAGGGGACCCGCCGGCAGAGGTCTGCCAAAAGCTTCACCGCCAGAACGGGGGCGAAGACCGTCAGAAAGCTGGGCTTGATCCCGGTGCAGAGGAACAATAGGCCTGCCTGAAGCAGCCATTGGCGCAGGGACAGCCTCTGTCTGTAGCTGACTTGAGCTTTTTCATAGAAAAGCATGGCGGCAAGGGCGGCCAGCTTCATGCACTGGTAGGTGGAATTATGCCAGAGATTGCCGGACTGGTAGCTCACATAACGGTATTCACCTGCCAAGCGCCAGAAGAAGGGCATGGCCAGATTCAGGGCAAAAGCGGCGCCCAGAGTCATCCATTGGGTTTGCCTGCGGTTCAGAAGCAGCTGCAGAAGCTTATCCGTGAGGACAATGGACAGCACCGCCACCGCCGCCAGAAAAATGGCGATGGGCATAGTAGAACCGCCTCCCAGCCAATGGAGGAACTGATATATATAAGCCGTAAAGCTGTAGTACCATCCGTCATCCACAATCATGCTGATGTGGTATGGCAGATCCGACTGAAAGTATCGATTGTTATAGTCCAGCGGCTGGACAGACTGCATATAGAACAGATACACACATAGGACTCCGTATGCAAAAACCGCCGCCCAGAGAAAGGGGACCGCATATTTTGAAGCCTTGATTTTCGTCATATACCCTCCTGCCCGCTTCGGCGGGTATCTATGTGACATTCTAGCGAAATCTGTTCCTATTGTCAAGCGGATTGGCTGCAGCGGCTGAGAAATCGCCTCCGGAGCCTGAGGCGGGACTGAAAATCGAGAAATCTATGTGGGCGGAAACCGCCGGTAAATGTTGAAATCTCCCCCATGAATGTGTATACTGGAGACGGAGCCTTAAGGGGCCGCCGGACTTGTCCGGACAGCTCCCGGCAGGGAAGCTTGCCGGAGGCAGAGAGAAAGAGGGAAAGGAAGGAGCTTGGAATGAAGAAGATAGGCGTGTTTTTTGCGGAAGGGTACGAGGAAATAGAGGCTCTGACGGTGGTGGATATCTGCCGCAGGTGCGGGCTGGGAGTGGATATGGTGTCGGTGACGGAGGAGCTTATGGTGACGGGCTCCCACGGAATAGGCGTCCGGATGGACAAGGGCTTCTCTTCGGCGGATTTTCAGGAATACGATATGGCGGTGCTGCCGGGAGGAATGCCGGGGACGAAGAATCTGGAGGCCCATGAAGGGCTGATGGCTCAGGTGGACGCTTATTATGCCGGAGGCAAGTATGTGGCGGCTATCTGCGCGGCCCCCAGCATCTTTGGCCATAGGGGCATTCTCAAGGGGAGAAGGGCCTGCTGCTATCCCGGTATGGAAGCCCATCTTGAGGGAGCGGAGGTCACGGCAGGGCCGGTGGAGATAGCGGACAATGTGATCACCTCCAGAGGCATGGGGACCGCCATGGACTTTGCATTGGCCATAGTGGAGGTTCTTTGCGGGAAAGAGAAGGCGCAGGAGATGGCGGAGGCCGTAGTGCATCAGAGGTGATGCCCGGAGACTGTTTTCGTCGGGACTTGGAGGAGAGGGGCCGGCGGCTAAGAGGCAGGATGCCTGCAGAGAAAAGAGGCGGAACCGAAAAAAGAAAAAGCGGGGAAGGATATAGATATGGCGACGAAGGAATACCAAAAATGCGCAAAGGACATGCTGGAGTTTATAGAGAAGAGTCCCACATGCTTTCACGCTGCGGCGAATCTAAAGAGCGCGCTGCGCAAGCAGGGCTTTGAGGAGCTTTGGGAGTCGGAGAGCTGGGAACTTAGGCCCGGAGGGGGATATTTTGTCACAAGGAACGATTCCTCTCTGATCGCATTCCGGCTGCCTGACAAAGAGACGGAATGGGAGGGCGCGGGGACAAAACCGTCTTCGGAGGCTTCCTGTGAAGAGGCTTGCACCGGGGCGGAAGCTGCAGAGTTGCGGGAGGAGGCAGAAGAAGACCTCTCCGTGGAGGGGGAAGCCTCCGGGGAGGAATGGACAAGAGACGGTGAAAAAGCAGGGAAGGCCTTGGCGTTTTGGGGCTTCCACATTGTGGCCACCCACAGCGACTCCCCCTGCTTCAAGGTCAAGGAGTCCCCGGAGATGGGAGTGGAGAATGTCTACCTGAAACTGAATACAGAAAAATACGGCGGCATGATTCTCTCTACATGGCTTGACAGGGCATTGTCCATAGCAGGCCGCGTGGTGGTGAAGGGCAAGGGGGGCCTTGAGACCAGACTGGTGAATCTGGAGAAGGACCTATGCGTGATTCCCAGCGTGGCCGTCCATCTGACCAGAGGCGGCAGCGACAAGGGGGAGTACAATCCCCAGACGGACATGCTGCCCCTGTATGCGGACAGCGACAAGGGAAAAAAGAAGAATCTGCTGATGAAGCGGGTGGCCAAGGCGGCAGGGGTCAGGCAGGAGGAGATTCTGGGGCATGATCTGTTCCTCTATCCCAGAGAAAAGGGCAGGATATGGGGGGAGAACGGTGAATTCGTGCTGTCTCCCAGACTGGATGACCTGCAGTGCGTATATGCTTCCGCAAAGGCTTTTTTGGAGAGCAGGCCAAAGGAATATGTGAATGTCTGCGCGGTTTTTGACAATGAGGAGGTTGGCAGCGGCACCAAGCAGGGGGCCAACTCCACCTTCCTGGAGGATACGCTGTGGAGAATCTCCGAGGCCATGGGGCTTGGGCGCAGCCAGTTTCTGCAGCTTGTGGCGGGGAGCTTTTTGATCTCCGCGGACAATGCCCATGCGGTACATCCCAATCACCCGGAGAAGTATGATCCCACCAATAGGCCTTTTCTCAACGGGGGCGTGGTGATCAAATATCACGGCAGCCAGAAGTATGCCACGGACGCGGTCTCCGGCGCAAGGATGAAGAGTATCTGCGACAAGGCGAAGGTTCCCTATCAGACCTATGCAAACCGTTCGGACATTGCAGGAGGCTCCACGCTGGGAAATATTTCCACATCCCATGTTTCGGTGTCCAGCGTTGACATAGGGCTTCCGCAGCTGGCCATGCATTCTGCGGTGGAGACTGCCGGGGTGAAGGACACCAAGTACGCGGTGGATGCATTCAAGGTCTTTTTCAGAAAGTGAGGACAGAACATATGGAGCTAAGCGACTATTTCAAGAGCATAATCGATGGGGATCGCTGTCCGGTGGTGATCTGTAACCTGAAGCATGAAATCATCTATATGAATCCTGCCGCTGTGGAGAGATACGCAAAAAGGGGCGGCGCGGGGCTGGTAGGCAGCAGCCTGCTGGACTGCCACGGCCCCGAATCCGCAGGGATGATACAGAGGGCGGCGGATTGGTTCGGCAGGAGCAGGGCCAACAATATCATCTACACTGCCCGCATTGAGAGGGAGAATAAGGACGTGTATATGGTGGCTCTTAGGGACGGCGACGGCAGGCTGATAGGCTATTATGAGAAGCATGAGCATAGAAATCCGGAGATCATGAGACGATATGATTTCGGAGACAGCCAGAATATGGAGTGGAGTGAGGATTATTTGTAGGGCGGAGGAGACAAAGCTTTGACAAGACGGCAAAACGGCAGGAACGCAGACGAAAATCCGCGTTCCTGCCGTTTTTTCTTGTTCTGCCGCTTAAGCCGGCTGACCGGCTTTCTGGGCTTGTTCATTATAATACTGGGCCTGAGCATGCCATAGCTCATAGTACTTGCCCGTTTCGTCCGCTACCAGACGGTCATGGCTGCCCTGCTGGACCATGCTGCCCTTGTGGAATACTAATATATTATCGCAGAAACGGCAGGAGGAGAGGCGGTGACTGATGTAGATGGCCGTCTTGTCCTCCACGATCTCGTTGAACTTGCTGTAGATCTCGGCCTCTGCTATAGGATCCAAGGCTGCGGTGGGTTCGTCCAGCACGATGAAGGGAGCGTCCTTGTACAAGGTTCTGGCCAGAGCAATCTTTTGCTGCTCCCCGCCGGACATGTCCACGCCCTCTTTGCTGAAGGATTTTCCCAGATAGGTCTCCAGACCCGATGACAGCTCCTTCAGCCGTTCTCCGAAGCCGGCCTTCTCCAGACAGAGCTCCGCCCGCCGGGCTTCATAGGTATCTGCGGAGGCCACATTCTGCCCCAGAGTGAAATCCGTCAGGGAGAAATCCTGAAACACTACGGAGAAGACGGAAATATACTCCTGATAGTCGTACTTGCGGATGTCGATGCCGTTCAATAGGATGGAACCCTCGGTGGGGTCATAGAGGCGGCAGAGGAGCTTGATGAAGGTAGTTTTGCCGCTGCCGTTCATTCCCACCACTGCCAGCCGTTCTCCCACCTTGAATTTCATGTTTATATGGCGCAGGGCGTAGTCGCTGCTTCCGGGATAGCGGAAGGACACGTCCCGGAATTCCACCTCGTACTTTCTGTCATTTCTCTTCTCCACGGAGAGGCTGCCCTGATACATGGTATTGGGGATGTCCAGATAGTCGAAGATCAGCTTCAGGAAGGAGGCGTTGTTGCGCATGGAGCCTGCGGTGCCGAACAATGTGCCGATGCTGCCGGAGAATCTGGATATGGCGCCGATGTACTGGGTCACCATGCCGATGCCGAAGGCTCCGGCCCATGCTTTTAGGCAGACGAACAGATAGACCATACCGGTGAGAAAGAGGATGGATACTGCGGTAGCAGCAGCGGGGTAAAGCCCCATAGGTCCTTTGGCCAGTCGGGCGAAATAGCCCTTGGAGTGGAAGGTGTCCGTCTTGTTGTTATTGTATTTCTTGCAGATCTGATCCTGCCGATAGATGCGTATGTCGGCAGCCAGTTTCTTGTTTTGTCCCAGAAAGCCGAAATAACCAAACAGCCGATTGCTGAGATTGTGAATATCGGAGCTTAGCGCGCGGTAGCTGTCCGCCTTGGTGGAGAGGAAGGAGGAGAGCGCGGTGGCCGTGAGGATACCGGCCAGAAACAGCAGGATGAGCAGCGGGCTGTTGAGGATGGCGAGGCTGCCGGCTTCCTTGGGTACCTTGCTGATAAAGAGGGATATGGTCAGCGCAAGGCCGCCCAGAAGGCTGAAGACCGCCTCCAGAAGACTGCAGAAATTGTCCGGAACCCGTTGGATTCCCCAGCCGCCGCCCCTCATATTTTGACGGATGGTGGAGAGCAGCTTGCGGGTTTCGGGATCGTCCGAGATATGATAATCCAGCTCAAGCATTTTTGCGGAGAGAAGAGCATCCATCTGAAAAAATTGTATGGTGCTCTCTACCTGCCTTACCTTGTTGAGCAGCGCGGAGATCAGGGAGAAGAAGGCTGCGCAAATCAGCGCGGTGAGTATCAGGATCCGCAGCCGCTGGGGGCTGCGGGGCCCGGCCAGCTCCTCTATGATGAGGGCGGAGAGCCAGATGCCCACATAGGGGGTCAGTGCGCTCCAGACAGTATCCAGAGTTCTATAGAGCATTCCCTTGGGGGATATGTGCCAAAAGAGCTTTATGGCGCGCAGATTGGTCTGCCAGGATTCTTTGAACGAAAGCAGTTTTTTGTCTTTATCCTTCATGGTTTGTTTTTCCTTCCCGGTAATATTTGCTCTGTACTTCATAAAGCTGCGCATATCTGCCGCCCAGAGCCAGCAGCGATTCATGGGTGCCCTCCTCAGCCAGCCTTCCGTCCTCGATTAGGAGGATACGGTCGCAGAAACGGGTGGAGGCCAGACGGTGGGAGATGTAGACGGATGAGTGCCCTGCCGTCATATCGTTGTATTTGCAGTATAGATCCGCCTCAGCTATGGGATCCAGAGCCGCAGTGGGCTCATCCAATATCACGAAGGGGGCATTCTTGTAGAGGGCTCTGGCCAGCATGAGCCTCTGGGTTTCCCCGCCGGAGAGCATGACCGCATCCTCATAGACTTCTCTGTTGAGCAAGGTCTCGTATTGGCGGGGCAGAGATTCGGTCTTTTCCTGCAGCCCTGCTTTTGCCACACAGCTTTTGACCCTTTCCGCATCGATATCGTCCTCGGTCTGAGCCACGTTTGCGGCGATGGTGCAGGGGAGAAGGGTGAAGTCCTGAAACACTGCCGAAAACATCTTGTAGTAGTCGGCCCGGTTGTACTCCCGGATGTTGCGCCCGTCCAGAAGGACGCGCCCCTGATCAGGATCGTAGAAGCCGCACAAGAGCTTGACCAGAGTGGTCTTTCCGGCACCGTTTAAGCCCACTACCGCCAGTTTTTCTCCCGGGTGCAGAGTCAGATTGATGTGGGAGAGGACATCCTTTTGGGCGCCGGGATATCGGAAGGAAACATCCTCCAGACGAAGCTCGTAGGAGCGGGCGGCGTCGGGAACCAGAGGGCAGCCATCCTTGAAGAGGAAAGGTTCGGGATACTCCAGGAATTCCCTTACAGTGGACAGCTCCAGACTCTGGTTGTGGAGGGTGAGGAAATTGTTCAGTATTCCGGTGACCCAAGAAGAAAAGGCGCCGGCGGCGGAAAAATATAGCAGGAAGGAGGCCACGCTTAAGGCGCCGTCAAGCACTTGGGCGATGAGATAGGAGTAGATCAGGCCGTTTCGCAGAAATGACAGCGCCAGATCTGCGATTCTGCCCCAGATCACCACATTGGCCTCCCGGCGGTGAAACGCTCTGAGAGCGTCTATGGTTTTTGCGTAGACCTCCTTCAGCCAGAGGCGCATACCGAAGAGGCGGATGTCTTTGGACAGATTCGGAGTTTCCGCATATTGGCGAAGGGTCCAATATCTGGTTTCAATCTCCCCTTCTTCCTCCCTATGTCGATAACCGTACTGATTCAGGGGTTTGTTGATGAAATAGCCCGTCAGCGTGATCAGGGTGATAACGGCAAACAGCAGCGGACTCACTGCGGACAGCAGCATCAGGTAAATGGCAAAGCCGAGGAAGTTTTCAAGCAGGCTAAAAAGGGTTTTCCATACGGCTTCGCTGGCTGCCGCGTTGCAGTTGACTGCATCAAAGCTCTTTGAGAGCATTTTCTGAAACTTGTCGTCCTGCAGATTGGGATAGGAGGTGGTTGTCGTCTTGTCGTTCAACAGAGCAACCAGGCTTCCCCGCAGAGTGATTTTGCCGTAGCTCCAATTCCTCTCGATGTAGGTACGGGCGGCGCTGAACAGAACGGACATGGCCAGAAATCCCAATATGGCAAAGAGCAGCATGGACAGCTCTGTTTTCTTCTCCACAAGCCCCAGTATGACGGGGGTGATGAAAAGATTGGTGAGACTGACGGCCATGGAAAGCAAAGTCAATATGAGTCCCAGTACAATGATTTTTTTTTCTTTTTCCCTCCAGGCCAGAGATACCATATAGGCGGATATCTGCCACATATTGTATTTCGGTTTTTCCTTTGGCTCTTTTTTTGTTTCCTTTGCAGGAGCGTTTTGTTTCTTTCCCATAAGTGATTCCTTTCTTATTTATTCTTTCTTAAATTTATTCTTTCGGATTCGTTGTTTCAGAATTGCTTCTGCAGCGAATTGATACGGCATTGGCATGATGCTGTATTGCCTCGATTTCATACTGCTTCTGCATGGAAAAGATTATAGCACATTTTCCGCGGAAATAAGGTCCGGGGGGACAAAATGCTCTTTCCGGGGGATGAAATGCACAAATACCTGTGACAAGCACTGACAGCAATAAACAGATGGACAAACAGGCGGATCACAAGATTGAAAATAGGCTGAGGTTTCGGTATAATCAAAATAGAAGGAATGGAACCGGGACGGTTGGCATGCCGAAGCCGGCCATGTACAGACAAAGGCAGGAGGATCGCTTTATGGGCGATAAAAGATACGAATTTCAGAATGTCAGTCAGCAGAGGAGCAAAAACATGAGCCGTATTCGGGGCAAGGACACCTCCATTGAGGTGGCCTTAAGGAGGGCGCTCTGGAAAAAGGGCTATCGGTATCGGAAGAACTACAAGGCGCTGCCCGGCAGCCCGGATATCTGTCTCACGAAATATAAGCTGGCTATTTTCTGCGACAGCGAGTTTTTTCACGGAAAGGACTGGGAGGTGCTAAGGCCCAGAGTGGAGAAGGGAAACAACGGGGAGTATTGGGCAAAAAAGATTCAGAATAACATCAACCGGGACAATGAGACGGACAAAAAACTGCTGTTTTTGGGATGGACGGTGATCCATTTCTGGGGCGCGGACATTCTCAAAAAGACGGAGGAATGCGTCCGTACTATTGAGGAGGTCATATTTGACATACAGCTGAATGATATGGGTGACTGAAGGCTCTTGACTGCAGGGGGCTGTTTGGATAAGGCACAGAAATATAAGAATGGAAGTATGGAATATAGAGGGCGGCGGGCATATAATACTGGAGGTGACGAAAAAAGATCCCTATGTGGAATGGGGTGTGTAATCAAGAGGGGGATAGGGTGTGAATCAGAAGCTGGAAGATGTGCTGCAGCTGGCGCTGCAGACGCCGGAGGAGGTCAGGGTCCGAACGGAGGAGCTGAACGTGGGCTTCGACGGCGGAACGAAGACATGGGAACTCATAGTGAAATACCACGGCAGTCTGGACGGATTGAGGGCGCTGGGAATACAAGTGGAATATCTGATCGCGGGCTATGCGGTGCTGACGGTGCCGGAGCAGCTGGTGGACCGGATGGCGGAGCTTGAGGAGATAGAGTATGTGGAGATGCCCAAAAGGTTTTTCTACGGCGTGGAGGCGCCGGCGGAGAGTTCCTGCATACCGCAGGTGGCGCTGCGGGATCCTTATCTCACCGGAGCCGGGGTGTTGGTGGCGGTGCTAGACAGCGGGGAGCGTGTTATTATATTGCCGGATTGGCAAAACCGCAGTAAAATCAAGAGGCTGCGCTGAGTTAGCCCTGCGAAAAAGCGTGGGATAAGAGGATTATTTTTAGTGAGGACGGGCCTGTAACTGCAATCAAAAAGAATATCTGCAGTTATTTAACACATTTTTGACAAATTGGATCAAAGACTGTATAGTGATCTATAAGATACGGATTTTGGGTTATCAGAAGAAAGGAAGGAAGAACAAAAATGAATGCCGAATCAAAAAACATACTAAAAAAATCTGCCGGCAATTTGTTCACGGCGGGTCTCGCCGTCTGTTTGGGTTCAGGTCTGAGCATTATTTATTTGGAGTGCATAAGACTTTTGGCGGACAGCTGTTTAACAAAAAATGGGGGCAGAATCTGGGGCGTATTTGCAGTATTTGCAGCAAGCTTGATGATATCGGCGCTGCTTCTCTGCGTTCAAAACAGTAAGGCTTTGACAATCAAGCAAAGACTGATAGAAGCACTGGAGCAAAATGCCATAGACATTTGGCTTGGCTCAAATTATAAAAACAATGAAAATACCGAAAAAATGCTGCCCATTATCAGAAATGATATTTTTACATATTCCGAGCAGCTGTCAGGATTTATACTAAAAATAATAGGAACTGCTGTTTCAGTAATTTTGACAAGTATATATGTCATTATGATTGAGCCTTGGCTTTTGGTTTTGACCCTTTTGATATCCTTGGCGGCAATTTCAATAAGCGCCTATAGGGGAAGAAGGCTGCCGGAACAGAATGAAAGGCTTTATTTTCATATGGGCGCAATTTATAACCACAATGCGGAGCTGGTACGAAATCGTGAGGCTTCCTATGCTCTCAACGGTGAAAGAGTGGTCAAGCCTTATCAAAAAGAGATTGCAGACTATAAAATCGATCAGGGAAAAATTTTAGGCACAATGACAATGCAGAGGATTTTAGGCTCTGCAAACACAATTCTGAATACATGCGTCATACTGATTATCGGGGGATACGGGGTTTCTCAGGGCAGTGTTGAGATCAGCGATTTCATTGCGCTTTTGGCGGCTGTAGGATTTTTGACCAATACGCTATATGGAATTCCCGCCTGTATTTCACAGTATCAGCAGCTTAAGGGTATGGACAGCAGAATAAATGCGCTGCTGACCGATCAGGTTCAAGCTGCTGATGGATCTGAAGACGTGGACAGAATTAATTCCGTTTCAGTACAGAATTTAAGCTTTGCCTATGAAGATGGAAGCGGGGACCTCCAAGGAAAAAAGCTCTTTGAAAATTTGAACTTAAGCTTAAAATCAGGTGAATGTTTGATTTTAAACGGGGCGTCAGGCTGCGGCAAATCCACTCTGCTGAAAATATTTGCGAATATTATAAAAAGCTATGAAGGAAATATAATCTGCGGCGGTAAAAACCTGAAAAATATTAAAGAAAACTCTTTTTGGGATAGAATTTTATATTTAAGTCAGGAACCGGAGCTTATTTCAGGCACAATTAAAGAAAATATCACAATGTTTAAGGATGCTGACGAAATGAGGCTCAATGACGCATTGGGGCAGGCCGGATTAAGAGATATTATCGCCAGATTTGAAGAGGGTGTAAACACACCTCTTTCTATGCTGAATCTGTCTTCAGGAGAACAGCAGAGAATCTGTCTTGCCAGAGTCTTTTACGGAGATTATGACGTAATCATTTCCGATGAAAGCTTCTCCGCAGTAGACCCTGACGCAAGGGAGGAGATATTCGGAAAAATCCTTGCACAGCTCAAAGAAAAATCCCAAATATTGATTATGTCCTCACATACGGATTTTGATTCTCATAACCAAGGCTGTGTAAAAATTCTCAATATGTAATGTGGTGATGAAATCTTTTGCAAAAACAAGATAAACGGCATAACTGGCTGTGGGAGGCAAGAATGAAATGCCGCTTATATGGGAGGGAACAATTGATGAAGATGTTAAACAGACTGAAATCAACAGCCATAATATTAAAAAATCATAAGCTGAAATTTGCGGCTTTGCTGATGGTGTTTTCTTTGATATCCTTTGCGCTGCCTTTGACCGTGCCCTTTATGATACAATCTATTATGGGCAAAATAGAAAGTGGCATGAGCGTAACTCCGTTGATGATTTTGTCATTGATTGCAGCAACTTTGTGCATGCTTACATTAGATTACGTGATAAATGTATACGGAAATGTAATGTGCGCAAACCTTATTTACAGAGGTTCTGCGGATTTGTACAAGGATCTGTTCGGGCTGCCCTACGGTGAAAGAGAGGCAAAGTACAATGATAAGGATCTGCTCCAGAATATGACCGCGTTTACCGATTCCGCGCTTTCCCTATGGGTTATGATTATTAGGCTTGTAATCAGTGTGATCGTAATAGCCGTTCTGCTGATTCTATCGGTCAATGTCCATTTTACAGTTTTATTTTTTATTTTGGCTCATATAGGTATCACTGTTTTTGCAAGCAAAAAGATCAACGGCATATCCGAAGAATATGCCTCCCGGCTTCAGGGCTTTGAAGCTGAGAAAAATAAAAATATCCAGGAGCTTATGTATAAAGCGGACTTTATCAATATGAACAGCCTGCAAAGCATCCTAAAAAGCCGTTTTGACCAAACAAGAAGGGATATTTTCCGTGTTCAAGCCCAACAGCTTAAAAAGAACAATCTTTATATTTCCCTGCAGAAAGTAATCAGCGAACTGGTAAGCGGATTTATTTATCCCGTTCTAGGAATTTTGCCCGGCAGTGTAAAAATATCAGGAGGAAATCTGGCTTCCGTTAAAAGCATTATTGAAGAATCAGGAAGCCAAACGCAAGATATTCAGCAGATGGCGGCCTATATCCCATATAATACCGTGCCGATTGACAATGGCAAGGCGCTTTTCAGCCTGAAAAGAGAAAAGGAATCTCAAAATTATGACAATAGCTGCGCTTGCGTGATCAAAGAGTTATGTTTTGAAGCAGAGGGCAGAAAAATCTTGTCCGATATCAATTTCAGTATAAAAGAAGGGGAGCATATTGCAATCATGGGTGAAAACGGCAGCGGAAAATCCACATTGCTTCGCTGTATTATGGGTATGTATGCGCCCACATCCGGCAGTATAACACTGTTTGGCAAATCTCCCGCAAATGATGCTGAATATTTGAGAGAAAACGGCATTTTCTCATATATGCCCGCCGCTTCTCAGCTTTATGAAGCTGCCATTGACGAAAATATTTTAATGGGCAGCTTCAGTGAGATCAGCCCGGAGGAAATAAAAAACGCCGTGGGGGTCTCTGATTTTTCAGACCGTGAAATTTCCTCCGTATCCCAGCTTTCAGGAGGGGAACAACAGAGGGTGAATGCCGCCAGAGCCTTTTCCAACAGCAAGGCGCGGATCATTCTTCTTGACGAGCCTACGGCGTCCTTGGACAAGGAACACGCCGAAAAGCTAATGAATTATATTAGAAGCAGCAAAGCTACGGTTATTTACACGACTCACCGGGAGGAAGAGGGGGCATTTGCCGACAGAGTCATTCGGATGCGCGGCGGAAAAGAACTTAGTCATGTGGTTTTGTAAAGGGTGCATTGTTATGGCGGCAGCCCATCCCTCCGGAAATCCTTTTCAGGAGGGATGGGTAAGTTCCGCACATGGGACAATCCGGTATCTGCATAAGGTAATAGGGGAGGGAAGGGGATGTTGCCTACAATCGAACAATTACAGCATATGCAGACTATGAACATAATGGAACTGGAGCGGGATAAACTTGCCAATGCGGAGGACATTGTGATCGACACGGGAAAGAGCGTGGAGAGCCGGATTCGTTCTTTTATTGAACAGACAGGGAATCCCTTTGCGCTGAATGTGGGTGAGTACATTTTACAGACGGGATTTGCGGAGGGAACGGAGGATTTAATTGATGACCGCATGATACTGCTTGCTAGAAGAAGGGCGCAGATTCTGGTGTAAATTTATGGGGAAAGCCCTTTTTGGGAGCAAGAAGCTTATTGACATTTGTGAATCAGGGGGCCATAGATGAAAGGGAGAGAATTTTATAATGCCGCCGTTTATCTTCGGCTGAGCAGGGATGATATTTCTGCCAAAGATGCAGGGGACAAACATGTCAATGACGATGAAAAAAGGCTTGGCACTGCCAAAGGATTCGGCAGGACAGAAAGCAACAGCATCAGTTCCCAAAGGGATATGATCCGCTCTTTTATCCGAAAACAGGACAACATGGAGATTTATGATATCTATGTGGATGACGGCTTCTCCGGGACGAATTTTGTTGAGGTAAGATAACGTAACCTTTTTTGCAGAGGGCGTTATCTTACCTCTTTTTGATGTATGTTAGATAGCATAACTCTTTACGTCGGCTCCTATCTGTCTGAAATAGGAGATACTTTCAGTAGGCTTGTCGCCTGTATCAACTCTGCCGACAAAGCTATAAAAGATTTCGATTTTGCGGGTGTTCGTTTCCTTATCCAGTTCGTGAATAAGAATACGGTCAATAAATTCATGGACGTTTTCGTAGGTCAGTTCGGTAATGGCGGTGTACTTGCGTACCAGTGCGACAAACCTTTTCACGTCCGCGCTGCGCTCGGTGGCATTGTCAATTTCCTGTGACAGTTCCGCAATCCTCCGGGTCAGCGTCTTTTTTTCTTCGTCATAGCCGGAAGTCAGAAAAGCAAATTGTTCATCTGAAAGTTTCCCTAAAGCGTTGTCCTCATAGAGCTTGCGGAATAAGATATTCAGCTCGCTAATCCGGCTCTGTGCCTTGTCAAGCTCTTTCCGCTGCTGCGTCAGCGTCTTTTGTACTGCCTTTGCGCTGCACTCGTTGGCGGTTTCGATAAACTCCTGTTCATGCTCTTTCACATAGGACAATACCCTTTGTAAATCGGCAAGGACAAGTTCTTTAAGGACGCTCTTTCGGATATAATGGGTAGTGCAAAGCTCGCCAGTCCTTATCCTGTTTCGATACTTGCCGCAAGTGTAGGCGTGTTTGCGTTCCAGTGTCCCGGCTCCCTGTTGCAGATACATTTTATAGCCGCAGTCCCCGCAAAAGAGAAGCCCCGAAAACAGGTCAATTTCATCAACCTTTGTAGGGCGGTGTTTGGTGGCAATCCGTTTCTGTGCAAGCTCAAAGGTTTCTTCATCAATCAAGGGTTCGTGTGTGTTGGGGAAAAAGTAACGCTTTTCCTCCGGGTTCTTCTTCGTCTTTTTCGATTTGTAAGATACCTTATAGCTCTTGCCTGTAATGGTATGCCCCAAATACTCTTTACGCGCCAGAATGTCATAGAGCGTCTTATCCGGCCAGTTGTAAATACAATTCGGGTGTGGGCGGGGGTGTCTGTGGCTTCCTGTGCGCCTGTACTGCAATTCTGCAACAGTCAATACCTCATGTTCCCGTAGCCAGTTCTGGATTTCGCAGATACGGTCGCCGCGCACATACATAGCGAAAATCTGTTTTACAATGTGCGCCGTTTCCGGGTCGGGCAATAAGTGGTTGCGGTCGTTGGGGTCAGCTATGTACCCATAAGGCACTTGCCCGTTGACGCGCTCGCCTTTTTGCGCCTTTGCCTGTTTGACAGCCCGGATTTTCTTTGAAGTGTCGCGGGCGTAAAACTCATTGAACCAGTTCCGCAGAGGGGTAAACTCGTTATCTTCCCTCGCTGTGTCTACACCGTCGTTAATGGCAATGTAGCGCACTTCGTATTCGGGGAAAACAATCTCTATCAGTTCGCCGGTTTTCAGATAATTACGTCCCAGACGGGAAAGGTCTTTTGTTATGACGGTTGCCACGTTCCCGGCTTCAACCTCATGCAGCATGGCTTGAAGCCCCTCACGCTCAAAGCTCACGCCGGAAAATCCGTCGTCTACGAAAAAGCGCGTGTTGAAAAAGTGGTGTTCGTCAGCGTACTTTTGTAAAATCAGCTTTTGGTTCTGTATGCTTTCGCTTTCCCCGGCTTGCATATCTTCCTGGCTCAATCTGCAATATAAAGCGGTAATCTTGTCTGTCTGTAACATTTTGTCCTCCTTTCCGACGACAGACAAGCATGGTATTTGTACTGTCTATATTATACCACATACCGCTGCCTGTGTCATGTATAAAATGTGAAGAAACGCCCTATTTCCGGGCGTTTGCGGGGTTCAGCTCCATGTCTTTGCGAATGAGCTTCTTTATCTTTTTATCCAGTGTGTCCGTTGCGCGTTCACTTGCGGACGAACATACAAGGTAAGTAACTTTTCCTATTTTATGCTCCGTTGTGGTAACGGGCGTTTGGTTTTGCGTCAAAGAAAATCCCCCTTTCTTTCGCAAACATATAATACAGTCTATGAATAGCAGCAAGTCCACTATTCAATAAAACAAAGGCTTTAATCGGACGGTTATTAGCATAACCTCATGGGAATTTCACCCCGGCATGGTTCTCATGCAGCCCTACCCATTGCCTGCGACGCTCTTAACGCTCGGACTGTGGCTGTAAGGAAGTATCATTGTATATTTTGCGTGTCGTCGCCCGCAAGCCGCTACACTTGCTTTCCGGCGCGGTGTTGGTCGCTCGGCTATCCGGGCGGGGATAACCTCACCCGGATAGCGTCATGGCGCACCCGCCGTATGGCTCGGCGCAAAAGGAACGTATCCGATTTGCCCTATGCTGCGCCGCCGTTATCTTGCGCCGCTTTCTTTATCAAGGTTCAGAAGGGCTTTGTTGCCGCGTCAGCAGCGGAACGGAAAAGGGGGAGAGAGAAAGCGTCCCGCCGCCGTTGCGGTTTATTCCTCTGCCTTAAAGGTGAGGACAGCCATCATCAGTTTTGCTTGCAGCCGTTCCCGAATGTCGTGGTCTACGCCGAAATAGACGTTCCCGCGCTCGTCGTACAGCTTCCGCATGGAGAGGCGGGCTATGTAGCCGCTGAAATGCTGCAAGACAATCTTCATAGCGTCCGGGTCGCCCTTTGTCGCTGCCAAAATGACAGGATAGGGAACAAGGGCTTTTTCCGGGTAGCCGGGTTCGTTACCATTCGTCCCATTCATCAGCATTTTCCTCCAGATATTTTTTTAGCAGCTCAAAAGAGCTTGTCCGCCTGTACTGTATCGTGCTTCTCGACGTATCGAACAGCTCCGCAATCTCGGTGTCGTTCATTCCCTCGAAATAGTACAGGAGTACGGCTTTGCGCTTTTCTTCTGGCAAAGTACGGATTGCTTCAAGAAGCAGCTTCGGCGTGATTTTCTTCCCGGCTCTTTCAAAGGCGGTTTCCCCTTTGAAATATTCATCAAAGGTATGAAGCTGCCGCGCTTCTTCTAAGGTCAAGTCGGAAAAGGTAACTTCCTTTGCCTTATGCCTGTGCAGCTCTTTGTGAGCGTCACACGCTTCATTGTGCAGTACCGTATTACAAAACTTCTGGAAAGCGCACTGTTTTATAAACTCCCTGCGATTAGGTTCCACATTCTCACCCCCTTTCTCGTTGGAAAGTTGGTGGTGCTTCCCCCTTTTCGCGGGGCAATACTGCCTTTTGAAAAAAACGCCGAAGATTTTCGGAATTTTTTCAAAAAAATTTTTGAGCAGCAAAATACGCCTGTCCGAAAAGCCCGGACAGGCGTATGGGTATTGTAAGCAGTATTTAGATGATTAGACAGTTCATATTCAAGGGTAGAGAGGTTCCCGGCGGTGGTCGGGCTTTTTTTGATAAGTCAATGACCGTCGGATTTTGTCGATAGGGTATGTGCTTCATGGCGGCTACCTCCTTTAGCCGCCGTACCTTTCATTAAGAGCGTTTGCAGATAGCCAATAGACAAAAAAGAAACGGCGGCTTTGATTTCTCAAAAGCCGCCGTTGAGGAATAGGCGTGTGAAAAAACCTCTGCTCTGCGACGGCTTTTTTTCTTTGCCGTCGTCCGGCAGATAATAAAAAGTGTAGTTGTTTGTTACCTCAAAAAAGAGTCTGTATCTGTTAATTTCTATATGCCCTTTCGTCCATGCGTTCAAAATGGATTTGGTCTTTGTTGATAGTGATAGTTATATGGTCTGTGGTATATATGGCTGCAATCTCTTCCAGTTTTTTCACTATATCGCTTTCACTCATTTTCAATGCACTTTCAACGTCCATATCGCCCCAAAATGTTTGTACTGCATTTATCATATTTTCAATTTGGCGGTCACGTTCACCGACTGTGACTGTTTCTGTTTCTGAAATGCGGTAAGAAAATTGATAGAATAAATTACACCTTGCCACATCAAGGTTTCCACTGGTGATTTTTTCCGGTAGATATTCACCATAGTAAGGCTTCAATTCTGTTTCGGTGTAGCTGCTCTGAATCGCTTTGCCATTCTCCATGCCGGATAAAAATACCGTCAACCTCACAAAAGAAAGTTCCTCGGCGGTCAAAGTAACGGAAAAGTCATTGAATTTAGTATCTTCATCAATTCTTTCCATTCTTTCACGATTTTCATTCGCCCACGCCAACAAAGAAGTGTTAAAATCCTTGATTGGCGTATTCTGATAATCGGGCGTTTTCAAAGTGAATAGAGAACGATAATCTTCTTCCGTACCATTGGAATATACGCGGGTTTCCTGTTCGCTGTTTCCTTGCGATTGACCGTTTTCTTTGTCTATACCCTGTACGGAAGCCGGAAAATATGCGTATTCAATGGAGATTTCAATTTCTTCTGTTTTTAATTGTTCAATCAGATTATCCGTATTGTTTTGAATATCAGCCAATATGGAATTAGTATTCTGCAATTCTGGGGCTGTCTTATCGCCTAATATATCCTGCATACCCTTTATCACATTTAGGCGGGTAGTATTGTATTCCCGAATAGTAAGCGTATCAGCGTCTAAAATAGTTAAGGAAAATGAATATTCCAGCCTTGCGCTATCTGCCGAATTAGAAGTCCTCACTTCCTCGCTGAAATTTTGGGTTTTCCATTCATCTCCTGTAAGTGGCAGCACATAAAACAAGAATGAGGCTGTTCCGTTGGTATCTTTTACTCCGTAGAGGATTTGGCTTTTCCAAAACCTTTCCAACAAATCCCTGTATTCTGTTGTATCTGTCAACTTTGCAACATGGCTCCGATAATCTGAAACAGTCATATCCTCATAACCGTCTATTTGCAGAGCCAACAATTTTTGATATTCCTCTTTACTAAAGGAATTGTCCGGCATTTCCCCCTGTTCAGAAGTAGCAATAGGGGAATTGGTGGTTGATACGTTGTTTTGTTCCGGCGAACGACTTCGCCCTGCACACCCTGTAAACACACTCATGGTTAAAAGGGTGGCAAGAATGATTGTTAAATATTTCTTCATAGTAGAAGCTCCTTTCTGTTGCCCTTTCCGGGTACAGTTAAAGAATACTGCCCTAACTTGAATCTATTTTGAATTGAATATGTTTTTTATGTGGAGATAGAAAAGGCGGCAAGCTGAAAAAGCTCGCCGCCTTTGAAATATAAGTGCTAAAACTGTACGGAAACGATAACGCCTTGAATAGTATTAGCGATTTCAATTTTCGCACCATGTAAATCAAGAATCGTTTTTACAATATACAATCCTAATCCTGTGCCGCCTGTCTGCTTGTTTCTTGACTGGTCTACCCTATAAAATGGTTCAAACAGTCTGGAAATAGCTTTGTCGGGGATATGTGCGCCTGTATTCTCAATCGTAAGGGTTGTCGTTTCAGTTTCTTTCCATAACTTTATCAATACTTGATTTCCGGCTCCCGAATACGCCGCCGCATTTCCTAAAAGATTATCCAATGCTTTTTGAAGTAGCTGCATATCGCCTAAAATATAAACCTCCGGGGATATGGATTGTTCAACCGTCAAATCCTTTTGCATGAATAAATCTTCAAACGCTGTAACGCGGTCAATTATGAAATTGCTAAGATTAAGATTGCTTTTTTTGCAAGTATAACCCGGAGTATCTAATCGGGATATTGTTAAAAGCTCTTGTACCATTTTTCCCAAAGTGTCCGTAATTTCCAAAGACTGTGCAAGATATGTTTCCCGGTCTTTATAGCGTCCCACTTGATAGAGCATACCTTGAAGCTGTCCTTTGATAATGGTGATAGGCGTTTTTAATTCATGGGAAGCTGCCGCAAAAAATTCTACCCGTTGTTTCTCAAGCCGCCGTTCCATGTCAATATCAGCTTGTAACTTTTGATTGGCTTCCTGTAACTCTGAAAGAGCAGCCGCCAGTTTCTTTGACAGGTCATTTAAGCTATGAGAAAGCACCCCTATTTCATCTGTACGGTTAGTAGGGCATAAACCGCTAAAATCCATATCAGCCATTTGCTTTGATAATTTGCTTATCTTTTTAATTGGCTTTGTCATATACCAAGTATAGAAAAAAGCAACAATTACAGATACCAATAAAATAGCAACGCTCAATATAGGAAGTGTCTTTTGAAGTGCTAAAACCACTTGACTTTCTTTGTTGGTATTTTTGGCAAGCAATAAAATATATGCTTCTGTGCTGTCCGCAAATGATATTTTATATGCCTCTGTCGTATCTGTGTTTTTATAATCATCAATTTTATTGCCAGTAAATTCATTTAAGTCTGAAAGGGCTATTTCATTGCCAGAGCTTTGAAATAGGTGAAAAGCAAACTCATCATCATACTGCTTTGTAAGAATATCATTATACCCTTGAATGAAATATTGCACTTCCTCTTTAGGGATATGAGATAATTCCTCTGATAGCATATCAGCTAATTCTTTTACTTCTGCTAAATCATGGGAATAAATATACGGGGCAAAGTGGGCTATACACAAATATGTTACAGAGCAACAAGCCACCATAAGTATTGATGTAATCAAAAAGACTTTTACCGACAATTTACTTTTAATCTTCTTTATCAATTCTATATCCCACCCCTCTAATCGTTTCTATGTAGTCAGCAGCACCAAGTTTTTTCCGTAAGTTCTTTATGTGTGTGTCAACAATCCGTTCTTCCCCGAAAAACTCATACTTCCAAAGTGTCTGTAACAGATTTTGCCGCGTTAAAATTCTGCCTTTGTGTATCAGCAGTTCCCGCAGTATTTCAAACTCGCGGGGCGTTAAATCAATGCTTTCTTCCTTTGTATAAACCTTGTACCCCTCTAAATCCAGTGTTAAATCCTTATAGCTCATGGTCTGCGGAATATCATTCTGCTTTGATGAACGGCGTAGGACAGCGGCGATTTTCCGTAACAGTACAGGCATAGAAAACGGCTTTGTGATATAATCGTCAGCTTGCAAGTCCAAGCCTTTAAGCTGGTTCCCCTCGTCGTCTAATGCCGTAAGCATGATGATAGGCACATCTGATTTTTGCCGGATAACTTCGCAGACACCAAACCCGTCAATTTTGGGAAGCATAATATCAAGCAGTATCAAATCAAAGCTCTGTTCGGAATACTTCGCAAGGGCTTCCACACCATCAGCCGCCAGTACAACACTATACCCGGCTTCCTGTATAAAGTCATGCAGCAAAGCCTGTATAGATAAATCGTCCTCAACAATTAAGATTTTACTCATAGCGCACCTCCTTACCGTAATTGTAACAGGGTAATTTGAATCTATTGTGTAGATTTGAAATTTTTTCGCCTTTTATCGGTCGGTTTCTCCGCGTCCTTTGGTATCAGCCACATACGGCTGAATTTTGCCACGCCGGGTATGCGGTTTTCCTCACATAGCTTTTGTACCCGTCTTTCTGAAATGCCCCATTTCTTCGCTGCTTCCGGGGCAGAAATATACTCTAACATTTTCATTCACCCTTTCTATAAGTTCTATCGCTATAATTATATACGGTTAGCCGAATAAATACAAGACTTCTCCCGAAAAGAATTATGAATTATTTTGGCTAACTAATAGAACAGTATAGACATATCCAAGAAGAAAGGTGAACAGTAAAATGTAATAGGGTGAATAACTATGGCAAAAAGACCAGTACCGAAATACGACTTCAAGGCTTTTGGGGCAGCGATAAAGGCGGCGCGGACAGGGCGCAAGGAGAGCCGCAAGAAAGTAAGCGACGAAATGTTTATCTCGCCGCGTTACCTTGCGAATATTGAGAACAAGGGGCAGCACCCAAGTTTACAGATTTTCTTTGAGCTTATGCTCCGTTACCATATATCCGTAGACCAGTTCCTTTTGGAAACGCCGCCGGAGAAGAACACGCAGCGGCGGCAGCTTGACGCGCTTCTTGACGGTATGAGCGATACAGGCATACGGATTGTGAGCGCAACGGCAAAGGAGATAGCGGAAGTCGAAACAGAGGGCAGATAAGATGTGTCCGTCACAAGTGAACAAGGTATAGAGAGCGTTGTAATCTTTTTTGAGGATTGCAGCGTTTTTCTTTTGCGGAAGTTTGGCAAAACCGGGCATAGCTCCGTAGTAAGGCATAAGGGCATAAGGGATAAAAACATTCGTAGCAAGCATAGGAAGCGGGTACCCACTTCCGTATTTTCCCCTCCCGCGCTGCGGCGCGTCGGTTGAAAATTGCTTGTTGGGAAGTGTCCCAAACCCTCGGAATGGAAAGGAAAGGAGCGAAGCAATGGACGGACGGAAAAGGACGGTACAAATCAAATTCAGAGTGACGGAAGCGGAACGGGATTTAATACTGGAAAAAATGAAGCTCGTACCCACCCGGAACATGGCGGCATATCTGCGGAAGATTGCCATTGACGGGTACATCATTCAGATAGACCACAGCGACATTAAGGCAATGACCGCAGAGATACAGAAAATCGGGGTCAACGTCAACCAGATAGCACGCCGCGTAAACGCGACGGGGAACGCATACCAAGAGGACATAGAAGAAATAAAGGGGGTGCTTGCGGAGATATGGCGGTTACAAAGATTAAGCCTATTAAAAGCACTCTAAGCAAAGCCCTTGACTATATCGAAAACCCGGACAAGACGGACGGAAAAATGCTTGTGTCCTCTTTCGGCTGCTCCTATGAAACGGCAGATATTGAGTTTGAATATACATTGTCGCAAGCACTCCAAAAGGGGAACAATTTAGCCTTTCATCTGATACAGTCCTTTGAGCCGGGGGAAGTCGATTATCAGAAAGCCCATGAAATCGGAAAGCAGCTTGCCGACGCGGTAACAAAGGGGCAGCATGAATATGTACTCACGACGCACATTGACAAAGGACACGTCCACAATCACATTATTTTCTGCGCCGTAAATTTCGTAGACCACCACAAATACAATTCCAACAAAAGGAGCTATTACGGCATACGGAACATGAGCGACAAGCTGTGCCGGGAGAATGGCTTGTCCGTCGTCGTTCCCGGCAAGGGCAGCAAGGGAAAGAGCTATGCGGAATATCAAGCTGAAAAGACGGGTACAAGTTGGAAAGGCAAGCTGAAAACCAACCTTGACGCGCTTATCCCCCAAGTTTGCAGTTTTGAGGAATTGCTAACGCGGTTACAGGCGGCGGGCTATGAGATAAAGCCGGGGAAATATGTATCATGCCGCGCCCCCGGACAGGAACGCTTCACCCGCCTTAAAACCCTCGGCGCAGACTATACAGAGGAAGCCATAAGGGAACGGATAGCGGGCAGACGGACAAAGGCGGCGAAAGCTCCCAGAGAGCAGCGCGGCGTGTCGCTGCTTATCGACATTGAGAACAGTATCAAGGCGGCGCAGAGTAAGGGCTACGAACAATGGGCGAAAATCCATAATCTGAAACAGGCGGCTAAAACCATGAATTTCTTGACAGAACATAAGATTGAGCAGTACGCGGATTTAGTCAGCCGGATTGAGGAAATGGCAGCGGAAAGCGGACAAGCGGCAGACGCATTGAAGAACGCCGAAAAGCGGCTTGCGGAAATGGCGGTGCTTATCAAGAATGTTTCCACCTACCAAAAGACAAAGCCCGCCTATGACGCATACCGTAAGGCAAGGAACAGGGAGAAATACCGCGCCGGACAGGAACAGGCAATTATCCTCCATGAAGCCGCCGCAAGGTCGCTGAAAGCGGCGGGCATTGCGAAGCTCCCGAACCTCGCCGCGCTGCAATCGGAATATGAAGCCCTCCAAGCGCAGAAAGAAGCCCTTTACGCCGACTATGGGAAGCTGAAAAAGAAAGTCCGGGAATATGACATTATCAAGCAGAACATTGACAGCATTTTACAGGCAGACAGACAGCCGGAACGGGAAAAGGAAACAGAGCGCGGATAAGGATAGCAAAATCCCCGCCGCTGTGCTATGATAGGGCTATCAAATATAGACAGGAGCATTGAAGCATGGAAAACCAGAAAATGCCGGAATATGAAACCATACGCGCCGCCGTTGCCGGGGAAAAATGGGCGGTGGAGAAAGTCGTGGAGTGCTACAAGGACGAAATCGACAGGCTATCGACGGTAGCGGTCAGACAGCCGGACGGAAGCACGAAACAGGAAATCAACGAAGATATGCGCCAGTCTATCACAAAGAAGCTGATAGAAGCCCTCCCGCAGTTCCCGCTTGAAGAAATGGAAAAGGGAAATGTCAGATAGGCAAAAAAAGAACAGGACGCGGAAGCCAGTATATGACTTCCGCGCCCTGTCTTATTATGGGTGCTGTTTTCGTGAATGTTACGCAGTAGAACGCCATTTTCGGGGGTAAAGGTATAAAGTATCGCCTTTCTGATTTTCACGCGCGGAAAGCCCTGTAAATCAAGGGGTTTTCCGCGCCTACTGCGTAACAGGGGCGCGTCTTTTCCTCATGCGCTCGGCGGCTTGTCTGCGGGTGATACGCTTCCGGCAGACGGGGCAGTATTTGACACTGTTAGAGGTTGACGCAAAGAACGCGCCGCACTCGGTACACTTCTTCTTGTCCCCTGTCTGGTAAAGCTCCGCATAGAGTAGCCTGTCGGCGGGAAGCACCGCAGCCCGGAACCACTTGCAGAGAAGCGAATAGGAAATGAGCTGCGGACAAACGCACTCGTCCCCGTCGTCCAGTAAGATACAGTTCCCGTTATCATAGTTGCAGCACGTCCGGCGCACAAGGGCGTTGACTTTCCGGCTCTGGGGCGGCGTCAGCCGCTTAACCCCGTTCATACTTCATCAGCGGCGTAAATGGGAAGCTCCGCAAATTCCGCTTCGGTCAAAGCGTCCACTTTGGAAAGGGTGCGCTTTGCAAGCTCCCGCATATCCGCGTCCATGTAGGGCAGCGCGGCGTTGACATTCTCAATCAAAGCCCGCTTGCCGCCCTCGTTGTAAATGCTCAAAAGGTTTGTTTCTTCAACAGTCAGTCTAATCATGCTCATACCTCCATATCGTGATTTTTTGTTTTCGCCGCCGCCTTTTTCGGGGTGGTCTTTGCCTTGTCCGCTTTAAGCTGCGCCCGGATAGAGGGGCGGGGCTTCCGTATCTCCCTGTCCCGGTTCTCCCCTTTGTCAATCAGCGCATACGTCCCATGTCTGCCCTCGATTTTGGAAAAGGAAAGGGTCTTGTAGGGCAGCATGGAGAAAAGGCGGTCAGTGTCCTTTGTGGCTGCAAGCCGCATGAACGCCGGGGAAAGCTCTACCATGAAATGGGTCTTGTTCGGGCTGTTCGGCTCGTAATGCCGCTTCATTTCCCGCACAATGCGCCGCGCTTCCGTTTCAATCAGCCCGTCCCGCAAAGCGGCGATATGCGCCTTGAAATCCCCCGGCGAAAGCTGCTCCCGGCTGCGCCGTTCTTCCTGTAAAAGAGCTTGCAGCGCGTCCGGGTCGTTGGGTACGGCTTCAAAGCGTTCAAACTTCCCAAGCTGCGGGTCTGGGGTTCCGTCAAAATATCTCCCGGCTTCCTGTACCCTTTCCCCATGCTCATAAATCAGCTTCACCGTATCGGCGGGCAGTTCCTTTTCCTTGACGCGCTCATAATGTTTAGCGTAGTCCAGTTCGTACAGATTGCCCTTGATTTTCCCATGCTCCTTTCCCGTCAGCTCGATTGCATAGGCAAGTACGCGGTCGCTTGTCTGCTCCATGTAGAAACGCCATGTGTTGTGGGGTGCGGTATCTTTGAGGAAAACGTCGCGCTCCCGGAAACAGTGCGTCCCGGACGGGCGGCAGAACCACAAAAGGGTCTTATCCTCCCTGTGGGGGCTTGCCGCCGCCTTTGCGATAATCTCTTTGTCAATGTCTAAGTCGCTCTGGTAAAAGCCTGTGTTCTGCTTCATAATCGCTTCAAGGGAAGCGAACAAATTCACGTTTTCAAATTTGCTCTGTTCCGGCATGGGTCAGCTCCTTTCCAAGTCCTGTGACTTCTGCTTTGCGTTTTTCTTCTGCGCCTTTTCCTTGTCGGCTCTAAGCTGCGCCCGGATAGAGGGTTTCTTTTCCGGCTTCGCCCCTTTGCCGCGCTCCTTGTCGGCTTTGACAGCGTTAGCCAGGTCAACAAGGGAAATCTGCTCGCCCGCCTTTACCTTTGCTTCCAGTTCGTCAACGGTGGGGGTGTTGTTGATGATACCGTCAATCATGTTTCCGTTCTGCTCTGTGTTCTGCTCGGCGGTTTTCAAGGGATTGTCCCGCTGCGCCTGTTCTGCGGCAACGGCAAACGCCCGCGTCCCATTCCCCATAATCAGATACTTTCCGTCGTCCGACTGGTGGTGAAAGCCATATCCGGCGGCTTCTATCTGCTCCCGGCTCATAGCGGTTACATGGAAAGTCCCCCTCGGTGTTTTGACAGTTTCGCCCGTTTCCAAGTCGTCCGGGGTAAGCTGTTTCTGCTCCTGTAAAAACTCCGGCACTTCCCGGAAACCTACACTGTCAACGAAATGCGCCGCGTCCTGTCCGTTCTGATGAAGCACTACCACGTCCGAAACGGAAAGGCTGTGTCCCTTAAAGTCTTTGGGGTGGTCGATATTGAAACGGGCGTAAATATCTTCAAGGGAAGTTTCCGGCGCAAGGGGCGCGGAATAGACAAGCTCATAGTTCGCCCTGTCAACCACATTTCCCGCCGCCTGCAGGCGGTCGTATGGCTCAAAGCGGAAATCCCTTGTTTCGTCCCCGCCTTTTATCTGGTAAATGGAAAAGGTGTCTTTGTCCTGTCCGGCGGTCTGCGCCGTTTCCTGTGCCTTTGCGTAGAGCTGCTTTACGTCGCCCTCGGTCAGCTCGCCGCTTTTGAGCTGCCCCATAAGCTCGCGGCATTTCTCCGGCGTTCCCGTATAAAGCACGTCGCCCATTTTCGCCCGCCCGTTCTCCTGTGTCACATAGGCTTGCAAGAGGTGGCTGTTTTCCCGGCTGTCGCCGTAAGGGTTCCGGCGCACTCTGTAAATCGTTTCCGGGGTAAAGGCTTCTTTCGGGGCTGCGCCCGCCTTTTCCTGTGCGCCGGATTTTCCCGGTGCGGCTGCTTCCGGCTTCTCTTTCCCGGCTGTATCTGCCTTTGCCGGGGCTTCCGGCTGCGGCTGTTCTTTCGGGGCTGCCTTTTCCTCTCTGGTGGGCTGCTCCTGTCCGGCGGTCTGCTCCTTGTCCTGTGCCTTTTGCAGCTCCGCAAGATTTCCGTCTATTGAATTGATAATCTCGGCGGCTGCGCTGCGTATCGTTTCAAGGGAGCTTTTCAGCTCGGACAGCTCCCGCCCGCTGCTCCACCCGGCGACGTAGCCGAAAGAGTAGTCCGACGTATCAAGCCCGTAATGTTGGCAGACAGTATAGGCGACGCTTTCCGCTTCGACTTCGCGGGTGCGGCGGTCAATGTGGGGCTGCTGCTCGTCCTTTGGCGCGTTGAGGTCAATGTCGTGCAGCTTCGCATGGGCGATTTCGTGAATGGCGGTCTTTAAGGTCTGTAATTCGCTCATGCCCTCGTTGATAGCAATGCGCTTGTCCTCCAAGTGGTAGTAGCCATGAGAGCCGCCCTCGATATTCTCAAAGGCGATAGGAACGGGGGAAGTCTTTTCAAGGGCTGCGAAAAAATCCTTGTAGCGGTCAACGTCGCCTGTCAGCTCGTCAACGGCAATGTCCGGCAGCTCCTTTCCCTCGGTCTGGGAAACGTCAAAGACTGATACCACCTTGTAGGCGGGTATGGTGACTTCCTTTTCCTCGGTGACGGGCTTCCCGTCCTTGCCGATAATGGGCTTCTGTGTGTGCGGGTCGATTTTCTGCATTTCCTGTTTGATTTTATAGGGCGACGGGGCAATGATTTTAATTCCCTTTTGCCCTTTCATCACGTTTCGCTCAAAGTTGTTCTTCCAAGCGGAAAAGCCCGCCACAAGGGAAGCGTCCGGTTTCTGCATGGCGATAAGGACGGTGTTTCGGAAGCTGTAATTATGGAATTTTGACATGACTTTCAGATATTCCTTGTAACGCTCGCTGTCAAAGAGTTCCGCAATGCCCTGTTCCAGACGGTCGGTAATCTCTTTTAATTTCTCGGCGGGCTTCTCGCTCGTCAGCACGATAGGGATAACCGGGCGCGGCTCCTGTGGCTGCTCTGCGGTCTGTGCGGTTCTCTGCCCCGGCGCGGCTGCGTCCATTTCTGCCTTTTCCGGGTCGGGGCGTGACCGCTGCGGGGGCTGCGGCGTTACCCGGTATTCCTGTGGCACGTCGCGCCCGTCGTACCATTCTGTAAAGGTGTTGCGGTTGTTGTAGATATAGCCCTTTTCGGTAAACATACCGTCGTCGTTAATGGAAGCGTCCCGCCCGTATTCCTCATACATGAAATACTTTTTTGCTTCTTCGGGAAGTTCGGGTTCTTCCAGTTCATCAACCAGATAACGCCCGTATTCTTCTTCATTGTGGACGGACGGATAAAGCCAGTAGCAGTCAAGGTTTTGTGCAAGGTTGATAATGTCCTGTAAGCTGTCGGCATGGTCGCCGTATTCAATGGCTGCAATGAATTTCTCCCGGTCGTCGTCAAACTGCATTTCCAAGAGCTTCCCTAAATAGTTCAGCTCGTCGGGGTGGGAATACTCGCTTAAATGTTCCGGCAAGCCGGGGATAGGGGATTGAAATTCTGTGAAATGCCATTCCTCGTAATGCTTGAAGTCAATCCCGATACGGTCAAAGACTTCTTTCAGATGTTCGGCAGTCGTGGGGAACGTCACCCATTCGCCCGCGGGTCTGCCCTCGGTGTACTTCCCAAGATTGGAAAGATAGCCGCTTAAAATCGGTTCTGCCATTTGTTCGCTCCTTTCTTTTTCAATCATGCGGTGCATAAGCTCAAAATCTTCAACGCTCATGCTCCCGTCAAATACATAGGGGTTAAAATCCTCCCCGTCCCGGTAGGGCTTTTCGGAAAAGGGAAGCCCCGCTTCATGGGCGGCTGCCCTCGCTTCCTCGATAACCTCCGGGGGAAGCCTGTCGTCATGCGCCCCGATAAAACCGTCAATGTCGTTCATGCTGTTTTCGTAGTGGTAGCGCACTCCGGCGGTCAGCTCGTCAAGGCTCATGTCCTCGCCTAAATGCCCGCAATAGTAGCCGTTTAAGATAACGGCGGCGGGGTCGGTGCTTTTGATTTCCTCTAACCGGCTCCTGTCCTCCGGGTATAGGGTGTCGTCCATATCAAGATGAAAATATTCCGCGTTCCATGAACGCCCCTGTTTCCAGAACGCTACCCACGCGATACCGTCCCTAAGTTCGTCTTGATAGTCCTTTACGGTGTCCCGTAAACTTGCCATAAATGAAAACCTCCTTTCTCTGCGTCAGCGTCATAAGCTGCATTTTTTGGCTGCATAGCCTACTACGGTACACCCGCATTTCTGCCAAAGATTTATGAAAATTTTCAGAGGGTGAAGCCCTCCGCAAAAAGAGGGTTTGGGAAACTTCCCAACAAGCAAAATCCCCGTCCGGCGCGTCAGCGGCAGGACAGGGATTTACGGAAGTGGGTACCCGCTTCCTATGCTTGCTATTCAAGTTTTTAGTTCTTCTGTACTTCGATACGGTAGTTGACGTATTTCCCGCCAGTGTCAGCCAGAACGATAGTTCCGTCATAGGTCTTGCCTGTTTTCGGGGAATAGAGCTTCTTCACATTCACTTTGCCGGATTTAAGGAGCGCGGCGGCAATCTTCGCGGAAAAAGCGGTCTTGCGTTCCTCGAAAAAGCGGTCATTCTTCCACATGACAAAGGCACATTCTTTGTTGCTGCAATAATAGTTTTTCTTCCCCTCATAGACGGGAGAGCCGCAACGGGGGCATTTGCCGACAGAGGGCTTTTCCTCCCGGAACAAATCCTTTTTCCCGTCCAGTGCTGCGGCGTGTGTCCGCACAAGCTCCCGCGCCATAGCTTCAATGCCGGACAGAAATTCGCCGGGGTCTGCGGCTCCCTTTGCTATCTGCGTCAGATTGTTTTCCCATTCTGCGGTAAGCTGCGGGGAAGTGAGCATATCCGGCAACACTGATATAAGGGCGGCTCCGTTCTGCGTGGGGATAAGCTGCTTCCCCTTGCGCTCTGCAAAGCCGCCCTTTACCAGTTTTTCAATGACGGCGGCGCGGGTGGCGGGAGTGCCAAGCCCCCGGCGTTCCGCGTCCGGGTCGGTGTCCCCGTTCCCGGCGCGTTCCATAGCCGACAAAAGGCTTGCTTCGCTGTGGGGCTTCGGCGGCGTTGTAGTATGCTCCGTTACTTTTGCGGCGGGGTTAGGAAAGTTCTGTCCCTCGGAAAGCTCCGGCAGCGTCACGCCCTCATTTTCCCCGTCCTCTGCTTCGGGCTTATCTTTCAGCGTCGCCCGGTATCTGCGTTCAAGCTCTTTCCAACCCTCCGCAAGTACGGTCTTTCCCCTTGCGGTGAAGTCTGTCCCGGCGCATGAGAAAACCGCCGTAACCGCTTCATAAATATGCGGCTCGGCGGTGGCAAAAAGCAGACGCGCCCCCGCAAGGGTAAGGATATTCTTCTCGCTTTCCGGCAGCGCGTCCGGGTCAGCCTTTGCAAGCTCCATAGTGGGAATGATTGCGTGGTGGTCTGATACTTTCTTGCTGTCTAATACCTTTGCAATCTCCGGCGTGAAGTCCGCGCCCGCCATAAAGGGGAGCTTTTCGCAAAGCAGCGCGATAATGTCCGCTGCGGTGCCGCCCATGTCGTCAGTAAGAAAACTGCTGTCCGTCCTCGGATAAGTAAGGAGCCGCTTTTCATAAAGGGATTGTGTAAGGTCAAGGGTCTGCTTCGCGGTGTAGCCGAAAATGCGGTTCGCTTCCCGCTGCAAAGAGGTAAGGTCAAAGAGTTTCGGCGGGGCTGCGGTTTTCTTCTCTCTGGTAAGGGAAACGCATACCGCCGTTTTTGTTTCGCAAGCCCCTTTCAGCGCGGCGGCTTCTGCCTTGTCTGAAATCCTTTCGCTTGCCGCTTCCGCGCCAGATAAATCAAGGCGCACATGATAATATTTTTCTTTCTGAAAATGGGAGATAGCCGCGTCCCGGTCGGTGAGCATTTTTAAGGTCGGGGTCTGGACGCGCCCCACGTTTAAGGTCTTTCCATACAGGCAGGAGAAAAGCCGGGTGGCGTTAATGCCGATAAGCCAGTCAGCCTTTGCGCGGCAGAGGGCAGACGCAAAGAGCGCGTCATATTCCCGCCCGTCTTTGAGGGAAGCAAAGCCCGCCTTAATCGCCCCGTCCTCCATTGAGGAAATCCACAAGCGGCGCATGGGCTTCTTGCAGCCCGCCGCTTCGTAGACAAAGCGGAAAATCAATTCTCCCTCGCGCCCCGCGTCACACGCATTTACCACTTCGGAAACGTCGGCGCGGTGCATAAGCTCTTTTAAGGTCTTGAATTGCTTCCCCTTGTCCGGGTCAACGGCGTACCGCCATTCCTCCGGCAGAATGGGTAAGCTCTCAAAACTCCATTTTTTATATTGCTCCCCGTAGGCGGCAGCTTCCGCAAGCTGTACCAAATGCCCGACGCACCATGAAATGAGGCAGCCGCCGCCCTCGATATATCCGTCTTTCTTTTCTTTAACGCCAAGCGCGGCGGCGATAGTCTGCGCCACGCTCGGTTTTTCTGCAATCACAAGTCTAAGTGCCATGAAAAAATCCTCCTTTCAGCGTTCTGGCTCGCTTGCCTTTTTCTCCTGTACCTGTTTCAGACAGTAGCCCACACAAGGGAGCTGCCCTTTGTACGGGCAGGAAGCGCAAGCCGGGGAATGGGGAACGGGCGGCGCATTGTCACGCCGCCCGCCCTGTCTTTGTATCATCATCTTTTCAAAGGGATTGTCGGTAAACAGGGTCATGCTTCCTCGTCCTCCTGTTCTTCATCAGAAAGCCCGTCCCCCTCGTCCGGCTCCGGCTCGTCCTCGTCGTAATCGTCAAAATCGAAATCTTCAAGGTCGCTGTCGCCCTTGACGCTCTGCTTCGGTTTCATAAACTTAAAATAGTAGAGTGCGCCCCCGCCGCCAAGAAGTGCCACGACAAGGAAAAGCATAAGCCCGCCTGTATTGCCTTTCTCTTTGGGCTGCTCCGTCGGTTCCTCGGTTTCCGGCTCCGCTTCCTTTCCGCTGCAAGCGGTCATGTTGTCCTTGCAGACGGGGCAGCTCACATTTACTTTCCCGGCTTCGCATTTCTCGGTGCAACTGCAAACGGCGGGCGGGGCTGCTTCGGTGCTTCCGTCCTCCATAAGTGCTAAGAGGTCGGCTTCGTCCACTTGATTAAGGAAATGTACTGTGTCCTCGCCCTCGTCGTCCCGGTCAATGAGGATATAAAAATAATTGCCGTTTTTGGTCGTTACGGTAATAAGCTGCTTGTTGCCGCCGAAATCGTCTACAAGGGTCGCGTTCCCGTCCGGGGTAAGGGGTTCTTCCTTTTGGGGTTCCTCGTAGACAACGCCGCTGTCGTTGGTGTCGTCCTCTCCCTCCGGGGTCTGTGCAAAAGCGGTGACGGAAAAGCCGCCCATAAGTACAAGGGCGGCGCAAAGTGCGGTCAAGGTTCTAAGGATTTTCTTATTCATTCTCGGTGTCCTCCATTTCTTCGGTGTCATGGTCTGCGGGTTCTGCGGGGTAGCCCGGCGCGGCTTCCATACCCGGAATACCGCCCCCGGAAAGCATAGCGGAAAGCTCATGCGGGGAAAGGCGCATGGAGCGCACAAGCTGTACGATTTGCAGGTTTTCCGCTTCGGTTTTCTGCGCTTCAAGCCCCCTTAATCTGTTCTGGTACTCGGTGATTTTCTCGCGGGTCTTTGCAATCTCTTTGTCGATACGTTCAATCTTGTTCATAGCCATAAATAAATTTCTCCTTTCAGATTTTCAGTATTATGTTTGTTTTTAGTTCCAGTTCATCAGCCCGTAGCCTTTGATACAGGAGTAATTGACGGGATAGCTCTTTATCTTGCAGGCGTCGCCGGAATTGCCCTCGACGGTATAGACGCGCTCCCCGTCCGTCCCGATAACAAGCCCTACATGGTCTGCGCTCCCGTCCCCGTCCCAGTCGAAAAAGATAGCGTCGCCGGGGGCGATATTCTCATAGCCCCTCGCGCCCCATTGCCCGCGTGACTGGAACCAGGGTACGCCCTGTGACTGGCACCCGGCAAAGCGCGGCTCGCTTTTCCCGGCTTGATTGTAGCACCATGAAACGAAACAGGCGCACCATTCCACGCGGCTGTTAAATCCGTACCAGCTCCAAAAGGGTTGCCCGCCCACGTTGCCGACTTGCCGCTTCGCAAGGTCTACAACGGCGGTGTTGCCGGGGCGTGTGCCGTTTGTAAACTGTACGCCGCTTAAATCCTCGGACGCGCCCATATCGGGGGAGCCGCCGCCGAAAATCAGCGGTTTGTTTCCGCTTGTTTCCAGATAGACGCGGTACATTTCAAGCTGCTGTGGCGTTAGAAGTTCCTCCGCAATCTCGGAAATGGGCTTGTTCGTCAGCTTCACGTTAAGGATATGGTACTCGTAGGGTACTTCCTCGGTGGTCGTTTCCCCGGTTTCCGGGTCTGTGCTTGTTTCTGTGCGGTAGCGGATTTCCGTTTCTTCCGTCAGCGTCAAAGTGTACTGCATGGCAAAGACGCGGTTTAATTCTGCCTGTGCGCTCTGCGGGGTGTAGGTCTGTAAAAGGGCGGTGAGGTAGGACGCTAACTCATGGGGGTTATGCCCGATACTGTCAAGGTCATAGCGGTATTCGTCATAGCCGGGGTGGGTGCTTTCGATATTGTCAATCTGCTGCTGAAGCTCGTTTTCCTTTGCGGCGTAATTATTTTCCGTCGCCACAAGGTCGCTGTCCTCCGACGTGTAGGAAGTCCCAAGTATGCCGTTCATCAAGCCGGAGAACATGGAGCCGCAAGAGGAAAGCCCCGCCGATACCATGATGAATAAGAGCAGCGCGGCAACGGCGATACATACGCCCGCCGGGTGCCGCCCTACAAAAGCGATTGCCTTTTTTGTTTCCTCGGCGGTCTTTTTTGCCGCCTTGCGGGTGTTCTCTGCGGCTTTCTGCGCCGTTTTTGCGCCGCCTTTCCTTGCCGCCTTTGCATACTGCCGCTTGATTTGCTGCTTCTGCATGAAGCGGGAAAGGGGATTGCCCGCAATCTGCGGATTGTCATGCAGGGCTTTGTGGTACTGGAAATCCACATTCGCCTTGAACGCCGCTTTCTCTGCCTTTGCCGCCGCCCGGTAGGGTTTGAGCTTGTGGCTGCGGTAGCCCTCCTTGACTTTCCGCACCCCGTACTTTGCGCCGCGCTCTGCCAGTTCTTCGGATTTGTGCGCCCCCTCAACGCCGGAATTGTCCTTTTCAACGGAATGTATCTTGTTGTGGACGAAAATACCCGCTTCCTGTGCGGGGCGGGATAGCGGGTTATTGTGGGGCTTATTCTTTCCTATGGGCTTTTCCTGTTCCTCAAAATGTAGGCGGGTCTTGCCTTTCCCGGTGGCTTCATCAAAGGTGCGCTCCCGTACAAGTTTCTTTTCTTTGGGGATAGCCGCCTTTGCCGCGTCCAGACGGTCGGCTGCTTTGTCCGATTTTCGGATATACTTTTCAAGCTCCGGCGTTGCCCGTTCCTCGTCGGTAAACTGCAAGCGGGAAGATTTTTCTTTTGCTGTGGCTTCTGCCTGTGCTTTCCTCGCCGCCTTTTTGCTCGCCTTTCTGGTACGCGCCCCGTCGATACGCTCCAAGACGCGCTCGGCTGCGGCGGTGTCCTGTTCCCGTTCTGCCCCCGGCGCATGGGGAAGTGGCGGCGTGTCGGTTAAGGGCGGGGAAGTTGCGCCGCCCGGTAGGGGCTGCGCTGCCTGTTCCGGCTGCTGCGGTGCTTCGGTCTTTGCAAAGTCCGCGTCCCTTATCCGCTTGCTGATACGTTTCTTTTTCCCGGTGGCGGCGTTTACCTCGACAGCCCCCTCGCGGGTCATTTTCTGCGTGACTTTTTCACGCGCTTTATATTGTTTTATGTGTCTGTCCCTCCAATCCGCGCCCTTGCAAGGGCGCAATACTCGGCGTTTATCTCAATGCCTATATAATGCCTGTCAAGCTGCTTTGCGGCTGCCCCCGTCGTGCCGCTGCCGAAAAAGGGGTCAAGCACAACGCCGCCTTTCGGACAGCCCGCCTTGATACAGGTTTCGGCAAGTTTTGGCGGGAACGCGGCGAAATGCCCGCCCTTGTAGGGAACGGTATTGATAAGCCACACGTCCCGCCTGTTCCGCATGGTCGGCATGAGGGCTTCGTCGTAGTAGCTGCCGCTTCGCGCCCGGTTAAGCCCCTGTACGTTCCCCTGTCCGGGTACTTCGTCCGCATATTTCTGTCCCGCGCTGCGCCCGGTGCGGTACCGCGCCGCCGTTGTGGGGGCTAACGGCTCGGCTATGGCGGCTGCGTCATAGAAATATTTCTTTGACTTCGTAAGCAGAAAGATATGTTCATAGCAGCGGGTAGGGCGGTCTTTCACGCTCTCCGGCATGGGGTTTTCTTTCTGCCAGATAATGTCGCTCCTTAAATACCACCCGTCAGTGCGTAGGGCAAAAGCTAAAAGCCAGGGGATACCGATTAAGTCCTTTTGTTTGCAGCCGGAAACGCGGTTGTTTCTTGCAATTTGCTGTCCGTTCCTGCCTTTCGGGTTCTTCGGGTCTGCATGGTAGCCTTTATTTCCTGTGCCGCAGTAGGTGTCCGCGATATTCAGCCAGAGCGTACCGTCAGAACGCAGTACCCGGCGCAGTTCGCGGAAAACTTCGGTAAGCCTGTCAATGTACTGCTCCGGCGTGTCCTCCCGCCCAATCTGCATATCAAGCCCGTAATCCCTAAGCGCATAGTAGGGCGGGCTTGTGACGCAACAGTGTACGCTTTCCTCTGGAAGCTCCCGCAAGGCATAGAGCGCGTCCCGGTTGATAATGGTGTCTGTCCTTAATTTTGTCATGCTTCGCCCACTTCCTCCGGCTTCGTCGTCATTACCCGGTAAAGCTCGGTGTCTTTCGGGAAGCGGTCTACAAAGGGCAGCACCACGTTTCCGTAGAAGATAAGCCCCTCGCCCGCTTCGGTGTGGGTGACATATTTCATCTGCTGCGGGGAGATGTTGAGCTGCTTTGCAAGGATAGCCCGGTCGCCCGCCGCCTGATTGAGCATGAGGACAAAATCAGAGTTTTCAAAGATATTCTCCACTTCGCGGGAAGCAAGCAAATCCTTGACATTCTGCGTGATTGCTGTGGGTATGCCGCCCCATTTTCTGAAACGCTTCCAGATTTCAACGGAATAGGCGGCGGTCTGTTCCTCTTTCAAGAGAAGATGAAATTCGTCCATAAAATACCGGGTGGATTTCCTTTCTGCCCGGTTGACGGTGACGCGGTTCCATACCTGGTCCTGCACAATGAGCATACCTAACTTTTTGAGCTGCTTCCCAAGCTGCTTGATGTCAAAGCAGACAAGGCGGTTTGAAAGCTCTACATTCGTCCTGTGGTTAAAGACGTTAAGGCTCCCGGAAACATAAAGCTCCAACGCCGCCGCGATACGCGCCGCTTCCGGCTCCGGCTGCTTCAAAAGCTCGTTGTAGAGGTCGCCCAAGATAGGCATTTTCTCCGGGTCGGGGTCTGCAAGGAAAGGGCGGTACACGTTCCTAACAGCGCGGTCAATGACGGTCTTATCGACGGGCTGCAAGCCCTCCTTGCCGCCTATGACAAGCTCGCAGAGGGAGAGGATAAAGTCGGATTTCAGCGCAAGGGGGCTGTCGTCCTCGCTGTAATTGAGGTTAATATCCATAGGGTTCACATACTGGGGCTTCCCGTCAATGCCCTTGCCCGTAGGCGACAAGCGTATCACTTGCCCGTCAAGCCGCTGCACAAGGGAAAAATACTCTGCTTCCGGGTCGCAGATAATTATGTCGTCGTCGGTAATGAGAAAAGCGTTTGTCATTTCCCGTTTGGCTGCAAAGGATTTCCCGCTTCCCGGCGTACCCAAGATTAAGCCGTTGGGGTTCTTTAGCTGCTTGCGGTCGCAGAGTATCATATTGTTAGACAGGGCGTTTAAGCCGTAATACAAAGCCGCGCCCGTCTGAAAAAGCTCCTGCGTGATAAAGGGGATAAAGATAGCGGTGCTTGACGTGGTAAGCCCTCTTTGAATGGGGATAAGGTTCTCCCCAAGCGGTACAGAGGACATAAGCCCCGCTTCCTGTTGGTAGTCAAGGCGGGTTAAGGCGCAGTTGTTCTTCTGTGCAATGCCCGCCGCCGCGAATACGTCATTTTCCAGTTTCCTTTTTGTGTCTGCCATGTTCACCACAAGGAACGTCAAGAGGAACATTCTTTCATTCCGGCTCTGCAAGTCCTGTAAGAGGTTCTTCGCTTCGCTACCGAACGTGGCAAGGTCGGACGGGATTATATCCATGTCATAGCCGCTGCGTACCGCTTTTTTCTGTTCCTCGATTTTCATTTTGTCAAGGTCGGTTATCTTCCGCTTGATTGTCTTTATGGCTTCGGTCTGGTCGATACTGTGGATATGCAGATTGACGATAACGCCCGTTTCCAAGTCCAGAATGTCGGATAAGATACGGTCGTTTAATTCCGGCGCAAGGATTTCAAGGAATGAAACCGCGCCGATTTTGCGCCCCATGCGGAAATACCGCCCCTCGCCAAAACGGAAAGAGGACGGGGCGATAAAGTCCTTTGTGGAAAGCCCGGACGGGGTAAGCCATGAAAAATCAAAGGCAAACTGCCCGCCCTCCGGGTGGAAAATGCCATGCAGCATTTTAAGGCGTTCATAGCCTGTCATGGGGCGGGCAGACACGCCCAAGAGCTTAAAGTTGTTCAGTACGTCCGTTTCGATACGGGCAAGGCGGGATTTCGCCGCGCCCAGACTGTCGGCTTCAATGGCAAAGGTGATATATTTTGCTTTGACAAGCCCGTTGTTGCCCTTTGCAAGCTGGTTTTTCAGCATATCCCGGTATTCTGTGCGGATAGAATTGAAAGCGTCCTCCTGTGCCGGGATATTGACCGCCTTTTCCGCTTCGCCCTGCTGCGTCCCCTGATTGATGAAAGAGAGCTGCACCGAAACGGAAGCGTCAAAGTAGTTGAGGAAGTCGCACCAGTTCTCAAAAATGGCGGTCTTGTCGTCTGCCTGTGCAAGCTGATAGTTAATATCTTCAAAGGCGACGGTCTTTGAGTATTTGCGCTCCGTAACCTTGCAGATACCGTCCGGGTACATCTGGATATAGGGGATTGTCTGCTGCGCGGTATGCGCTTTCCCGTCGCCCTTTGCCTGTCTGATGATTTCCGCAATCTGCTTTTTCTCGGCGCGGGTGAGCTTGCGGGGCGGGTTAGGCTTTGCGCTTTTCGCCGCGCTGTTTCTTCGTGTTTCCTTTTGCAATCGCTGATACCTCCTTTTCAAGTTTTCTCTGCCGTTCTAAGACGGAATAAAAGTTGTCTGTCCTGTATGGTCGTTCTTTGGGGGCTATGAATTTCGTCTGAATGATGTTCTTCACCACCACTTCAAGGGGCTGTCCATGCTTCTCATACATGGCAAAGAGGAAACAGGGCAGCATGACGGCAATCATAGCCATAGACGCAAGGCTTGTGCCTGTGCTGTCTTTGAGCAGAAAGAAAAGCGGCAAGCCGAACAGGAGAGCCGCCGCAAAACATACAATCTGCCGTTTGGTAAGGTTAAACGCTACTTTTGTCTTGACTTTGGATAAGTCTTTGGGTACGGGTACATACGCCAAGTGAAAACCTCCTTTCTCTGGGTTTTGTGTTGCTGTAATTTTCCATAAGGGTAATCAAGGCAAAGGTCAATCTATGCCCTTTGCCCGCCCGTATTATATGGGGGTTATCCGCGTCAAGGTCGGGTCGTATTTTCGCCGCTTCGCTCTGAAAATCTCCACCCTGCCCTTGACACGCCGCTAATGCGCGGAAAAAATCGACTTCGCCAGTGCGCCGGATTTGAACAGGGAGAAACAGAGGATAACGGTATAGGCTGCAAGGGAGAATATCGCACTGTGCAGATTGTCCGCTATTACCATGTTGTTCACCAGTACGGCGTAAATGCCGACGCATATCATAATGAGGAAGCCTTGAAAACCGATAGCGAACAGGGATTTTAGGTAGTTGTTTCCTATCTGCCCCCATTCCCGGTTCGTCATAGTTGCAAACGGGATAGGCGATACCGAACAGTAAAGGTAAATCTCTATCATGCGCCCGTAGAGGATAACGGTTATCAGTACGGACATGATTTTCATGCACAAGCTCACAAGGCTTGTTTCCATGACAAGTAAGAGCAGTTCGGGGATTTCCATAGCGTCAAGCCCGTCCTGCATGGAAGCAAGGGCGGCGGCAACATCAATCTCTGTGCTGCCGCCGATTACCCCCGCCGCGCCGGAAACAACGTGCTGCGCCATATCGAACACCGCCATAGTGATGTCAAAGGTGTGCGTCACAAGGTAGACTGCCACAAACGCCTTGAACACCCACTTGAAGAACATGGAAGTGTCAACGTCGTGCATATTGTTCTTTTCCGTTACCATGCTGATAAGCTCATAGCATAGGACGTAGGTAATGACAAGCCCCGCAATGGGTACGATTACATTCTCACTAAGGGTCTGTATCATGGAGAATATATTTGCGTTCCACCCTTGCGGGGTCTGCCCTACCTCTGCGGCGATAGTGCCGACTTTTTCGTTCACGTCCCCGAACATAGTTGACAGATTACCGTTTATGGCTCCTATGAGGATTTCCTTTATCCATTCGTTAATCGCGTCAAGTATGCTCTGCATAAGCCTTTACCCGCGCTTCTTAACCGAACAGCCCGGAAAGCAGCGGTACAAGGGTCATGCCGATAAGGGCAACGCCGCCGCCCGCCATAAGCTGTTTCATGCCCTGGCTTTTTGCTCATGTGAGATAAAGAAGTAAAAGAAGTGTAAAAAATTTTGCCGTTCCCTGTCCGGCTGACTGCCGGACGGGTCGGGCTTTAGTCGGGCAATTCTACCTTGCCGACAAAAGAGTAATAGATTTCGATTTCCTGTCTGCGGAGCTTCCCCCGGCGTTTCCCGTCAAGGGCTTCCGATTCGTGGATTACGATTTTCTCCACAAACTCCCGTAACAGGGTAGGGGTGAGTTCCTCAAAGCTGGTGTACTTGCGGACTACTTTCATAAACTTTTCAGCGTTCGCCGTGGCTTCCAGCGTTTTAGAAAGTTCGCCCTGCAGAACGGCGGCTTTCTCTTTCAGTTCCTTTTGCTCGGCTTCGTAGTCTGCCGAAAGTTCCGTGAAACGCTCGTCCGATATGCGCCCCGCCACACTGTCCTCATACAGCCGCTTGAAGATAGCAGAGAGTTCCGCAATCCGTTTTTCTGCCGCTTCCAGTTCTTTCTTCTTGGCGGCGTTGCGGCGTTTGCTCCCGTCCTCTGTCTGTTCGGTCAACAGCTTCATAAACCGGGCTTCGTGCTTTGCGGCGTAGCTGGTGACTTTCCGTAAATTCTCGGTCACTCCCTCGGTCAAAAGGTCGGTGCGGATAAAGTGCGCCGTGCAGTCTGCCGTGCGCTTCTTGTAGCTGCCGCATATGTAGCAGTCCTGCCGCCGCTTGTCCGTCTGATACCTCTGCTGGTACATGACGCTGCCGCAATCCGCACAAAAGAGTATGCCGGAGAACAAGCCCACTTCATCATAGCGGTTGGGGCGTTTGCGCTGCTTGCGTAGCTCCTGCACACGCTCCCATGTTTCCCGGTCAATGATTGCTTCGTGGTGGTTCTCAAATACCGCCTGTTTCTCCACGGGGTTCTCCTTGCTCTGCTTTACCTTGTAGGACACTTTCTCGGTCTTGAAGTTCACAAGGCAGCCCGTGTATTCCCGGTTTTCAAGGATATGCGCCACGGTGTTTGTCGCCCACCTGCACTCATAGCCGGGGTGGTAGCGGCGTGTGCTTCCCGTCCGGCGGTATTCCAGCGTTCCCGGCGTGGGTGTCTGCTGTTCCGTCAAGACACGGGCAATCTTGGTCGGTCCATTCCCGGCAAGGCAAAGGCTGTAAATCTGCTTCACCACGGGGGCGGCTTCCTCGTCAATGATGAAATTTTCGTCCTCGTCCATGAGGTAGCCGTACACGGGCTTGCTTGTGACGGGCTTCCC
>RAZA01000016.1 GCA_003612485.1 bacterium D16-50 | reverse complement strand
CGAACGCCCTTTGAAGGGCGGCGACGAGTCAAGGGCGTAGTGGCTTGAACAAAGTGAAAGCCAGCGTCTTTTAGCACTGGCCGGTAACAGCGGCTTATAGCCGCAGAGCAAACCACCCGTTTGACGGGTGGTGATGATTTACAGCCTCGCAAGGAACAAGTGGAGATGTTTATCAATGCGATTGAAGAATCTGCCAAAACTGTTCAGCCGGGGCGTATGGGGACCCCGGGCAGCGGAAAATAATTTTCCCCTTGCAAATGCAGTTCCAATGTGGTAGAATACCCCGCAGATAGGCAATCTGCCTGCATGGTATGGCAAGACAATTGCATAAGACAGTTCGTGACCATCCTGTCTTTAAACAAAACTAGGGATATAAAAACGGAAGGATTCTGCACAAGCCCCTTGTGCCGGAAAAACCGTTTTTCTGTATGGGCACGTTCTGCGTGCTTTTTTTATTTCACAGGAAAGATCGTGTTACTGGAAAATGATGTGGGCTTGCCTGCCTTGTTCTTGCATCCAGAACTGATAAACAATGAGATTCATTGTGCACATTTTTAGCTGCACAGAAAGGAAGTGCCATGGAAGATTTTAACCCAAACCGCTATGCGGTCATCAATGAAAAAAATCCCCGTGAAATCGTAATGCTGCGGGGACTTGGCTGTTCTTGGAGGCGGTGCCGCTTCTGCGACTACCATCTTGATTCTTCCCCGGACAGCAGCGCAAATTTTGCCCTGAACCGGAAACAGCTTGAAAAAGTTACTGGCATCCACTATAAACTTGAGGTGATTAATTCCGGCAGTTTTGTGGACTTGGATGAGGAAACCCTTGCACTGATTGAGACAGTCTGCAAAGACTGCCATATCACCCAAGTGCATTTTGAGTGCCACTGGCGGCACCGGGAGGCAATTCTCCCATTCCGCAAGCGTTTTGCAGCCCATGGGATTGAACTGAAGGTGAAAACCGGCGTAGAAACCTTTGATGCCCTATTCCGGGAAAGCTATCTGGATAAAGGCATTGACGCCCGTTCCCCGGAGGAACTGGCGGAATATTTTGACGAGGTCTGCCTGCTGCAGGGCATCCCCGGTCAGACTGCGGAAAGCATGGACAGGGACATTCAAACCGGCCTTGCCTATTTTGAGCGGGTATGCGTCAACATTATGCAGGAAAACAAAAAGCCCATCAAGCCAGACCCCCATGTCATTGCAAGTTTCACCAAGGAACTTTATCCAAAATACATAGAAAACAGCCGGGTAGATATTTTAATGGAAAATACTGCTTTCGGCGTAGGAGGCGTTGTAGAACATGCAGAATGAAATTCTTTTATTGGTATCCTTATTACTTACTTTTTCCACAGTCGTATTCCTATTCTGGCTGTTTCAGGAGCAGGGGCTGTATTTGTGGACTGTGCTGGCTACCATTGCGGCAAATATTGAAGTTTTGATTATGGTAACTGCTTTCGGCATGGAAATGACGCTGGGCAATATCCTATTTGCCTCAACTTTTCTGGTAACGGACATTTTGAGCGAGCTTTATGGGAAAAAAGCCGCCCAGACTGCGGTTTACCTTGGGATTGCCACTTCAGTCATCTTCATTTTCTTAAGCCAGTCTTGGATGCTGTATGTGCCAAATGAAAATGATTTTGCATCCCCGGCCATCCGCACAGTCTTCTCCAATACCCCCCGCTTAATGGCGGTAGGAATTATTGTATACGTCATTGTCCAGCTTTTCGATGTGTGGGCATATCATAAATGGTGGGCGTTCACCAGTAGCAGGTTCGGGGACTCCAAGAAATTCTTGTGGATCCGGAATAATGGCTCCACTCTGGTATCCCAGCTTCTGAACACAGTCCTGTTCACATGGGGCGCATTTTTGGGCACCTATGATACAAAGACACTGATTTCCATTGCTATCGCCAGCTATATTATTTTTGTGGTCACAAGCATTGCGGACACGCCCTTCGTGTATCTGGCTCGGTACCTGCACCAGAAAAAACAATCGATTCCCACTTCCGCAAAAAGCCAAATTTCTCAAAAACACAGGTAAGAGAGGACTGATAAGATATGAGATTTAGTTATGCAGCATATAATATGCTGCATAACTGTATTGATGTAACCAAGGAATTGTTGTTATCAGTCGGAAAATACCATCAGACCTTGATTCGTCTACAACTTGTTGACCATTAACAGCTTCTGCATAAAAGCGATACCATAGCCGCAAGGTTTTCAAATTCGTTTCTAAAAATCCTGCCATATCAGAAGAGGTCTCTTTTAAGTCAACACTCATCTGCCGCAAAAGACCTTCTCCCCACGTTTAATATAGGGAGCTTATTCCGCTCTACCAGTTTCCTTAGTGTGTTCCGACCGCTGTCTATGTAGTCTGCCGTCTCCTCAATGGAAAGGGCAATTTTCATTTCGGTCATTCATTCTTCTCTTCTTAAATTGCAATATGCATTTTTTATAGTATGCTTTAATGATATGGGCGACATAGTGGGGCGCTGCTCCAAAAAAACTGATGCCGCCGCTGCAAGGCTTTCCAGTCTTTTATCAGAGGAAGATTCCGAATAGGTATAGCAGGACAGTAGATTTTATGCTATTCTTTTTTAAGTGGAGGACGCAAGCGGCAACTTGGTACAGAAAGTAGGACATCAACCTCGAGGAACAATATCTGACAGTCCGCAGGAGAGTCTAAGGCATACTTACACGATGGATCTGTTACCAAACGGGGCGCAGCCAAAAGACGTGCAGGAGTTTTTAGGGCATTCGGACGTAAGCACAACCATGAATGTCTATGCACACGCTACAAGGGAGGCTGAGCATACCGCAAAATCTTGAAAATTAAGGAAAGTTAAGACGGTTAGTAGATGAACGTCAATTTAGAGGGAATAGAAAATTAAATTTATATGTCTGTTGGGGAGTAGGAAGCGTTCTGATTAAGTTATGTGCCCGACTGGAGATATGCAGGTGAATATTATGACAGAATTTATTATGGTAAGACATGGAGAACCGGATTATAGCGTAGTAGAGGATTGGGCCGGAATTGCCGTGGCAAAGAATTTCGCACCTCTTACAGAAAGGGGAGTCAGTCAGATCCGAAGAATTCGATATGATGGGACTGCTTTACAGGAGGTACAATCATGATGCTAAAGGATAAAAAAGAAGCGAAACGTTTAGAGGAGATTTTGAAAGGTTATACATCCGGTAGAGCCCCGGTATCAGCCACGTTCTCCTTTGTAAAGGAATTCCTGAATCCCCAGCCGGACCGTTATGATTTGACTTATCGGTATGAGCATTCTCTTCGGGTGGCTCTTTGGGGAAAAAGGATTGCAGAAGCGGAAGGCTGGGATAGTGAGCCGTTGGTGATGGCATGTCTTTTGCACGATATGGGTTATCCTTTTTGTGAAACTATGGAGGAGTGGAACATGCACCCCGCATACGGCGCAGAGGTGGCGAGACTGTTTTTGGTGAAAATCGGCTATTATGAGGAACTGACGAAGAATATTTGTAAGGCGATTCGGATCCACGATAAATGGAATGATGTGCCGGAGGATGCTACTCCTTTTGAACTGAGTGTCCGAGATGCGGACGATTTGGACCGTTTTGATATTATGCGTGTTTGTATGAGTGGACGGAGTGATATCGGGGAGCGTAGCGCCAGAGAATTGATCGAAGTTTGTGAGAAACGTCAGCAGACATTGATGGACTGGCAGGATAGAATCTGCGGTACGGATACCGCTAAAGCTTTTTGGGAAGAGAAGCTGCAGATGAGAAGGCAGTTTTACGAAGCTCTGCAGAAGGAGATGCAGGGGACGCTGGAGATAGAAGAGCTTTTGAAGGAATAACACATAGCAAGCATTTCGTGGCATCAACTGCGGCATCTTGTGTTTTGTTATTTAGCGGAATGAAGGCGGGCAATTGGAGTTTTATCAATTTATGATCGGTTTGCGATTACGGAGGGAGTATTGTGAAAATACATAAGAGCGTAAAAAAATCTTTTGCAGTAATAGGCAAGGAAGGCTCCACGTTGGACGGAGATGTTTTTATCCAAAAGCTATGGAACGATGCCAATACGCATTTTGGGGAAATACAGCATTTGGCAAAGAAAGATGAAAATGGAAATATATATGGAATCTGGGGTGCAATGTCTGATTTTTCCCGCAGCTTCATGCCATGGGAGGATTTTGACAAGGGGCTTTATCTGGCAGGTGTGGAGTGCGAAGATGATGCCGAAGCGCCCGAGGGTTGGACAAAATGGAGGATTCCCGGTTACGAATATATTTATGTGGAATGTGAAGGTGAGGATATATTCTCAAAGGTAATGGAATATATGGAGGATAACGGCATTCCGCTTGCCGGCGCCGTCCACGATTTTACTTGTCCAAAGACCGGAAAGAGTTATATGTATTTTCCGATTAGGAAGCTATAATGCCGCCGCTGCCTATCAGAAGGGATAGGCAGAGTGTGAATATTCATTTGTATAAAGCTGTAGGTATAGTTTACCCTGATAAATGTCATGCACAAAAGTAACCGTTCCCAGCCAAGGATACGGTTGCTTTTTTTGTAACTAACAGTATTTTTCTCTGCAACCAAATTCAAATTTTTACGGGATATAATAGGAAGGACATGAGGCATGCCAGCCAAGGAGGTGAGTGAGATCATGCAGGATGACAAAATTGTTGAATTATACTGGCAGCGCAGTGAGGCGGCAATTCGGCACACAGACCAGAAATATGGGCATTACTTAATGAAACTATCATATAATATCCTTGCTGATTGGGAGGACAGCAAAGAGAGCGTAAATGACACTTATTTAAGTGCATGGAAATCTATTCCGCCGCATAGGCCCAGTGTTCTTTTGACATACCTTTGTAAGATTGCGAGGCACGTATCAATCGATGCTTTCCGAAAAAGGAACAGCGCCAAAAGGCAGGCCTCAGAATATGCTCTGTCCCTTTCTGAATTGGAGGACTGTGCTTCTGCCGGTAATACAACAGAACAGGAGGTAGACCTGCGCCTTCTGGCAAAAGCTATTCAGGGTTATCTTGAGTCATTGCCGGAAGAGACAAGAGATGTGTTTATTGGGAGATATTTCTTTTTGGACTCTATCCGAGAAGTAGCAGGATATTATGGCATGAGTGAGTCCAAAGCAAAGAGTATGCTGTACCGCACCCGTATCGGACTAAAAAAATATTTGGAGAAGGAGGGATTCTTTGATGAAATGTGAAGATATCAGTGATGCATTAGGATTATTGGATGAGAGTATGATAAGCCATGCTCTTATGGTAAGAAGAAAAAAGAATAAAATGCAGTCAAATAGAAATAAAATACGGAAAGTACAATATGCTGCAGCAGCAAGTCTTTGTCTGGTCTCTGCAGGTGCTGCTGCCATTTGGGCTGTATTCCAGCATGAGCCGGAAAGCGGTCTGCCGCAGGGAGAATACTGGGTACAGGAACAGCCGGCACAAGAAAGCCCGGAACCTGAGATGCCGGAGCGGTTTGCCCCAATATCTTCCCTGCTTGCATCAAATGGCGGGGACTCTGTGGCAAAGCAAGAAGAGAGATATGCAGCCGTTCCCATAGAACAATACAGCGGGTTTTATACGGAGGTTCCTTCGGTTGACAGTTCCGTGTTAGCAGAAAGTATGGGCAAAAGTATTGACAGCAATGGGGAGTGGCATTATGTTTCGGGACATTCAGACTTACAGTACCTGATCCGTAACAATGGGCAGGGGAGCTCGCTATGGAAATTCCAATGCTTTGACAGCAGTGAATATCCATACAATGATGTCCTTGAGCTGGTATATCAGATTCATTCCGCAGATGCCATTACAGAAATAGAAGTGGCGCCTGCCAGAATGGATAATACTGATGGAGGAAAGAGAATACAGGAAGAGATTGGAACGCGCATAGTAACTGACAGAGCCGCAATAGAAACAATATATGGAGTGCTGTCCGGCATGACCTGCTATGGGAGCGGCCAGTGGGAGAGGATTGATTACGGAAATGTGGAAGCGGCAAGCGATGGGCAGATACGATCCCATGAGGCGGTGAGGCTTGGACGATATTTGTCAATAACCACAAATTATGGGAATGTAATAGATGATTTGAAGTATACGGCGGTGTCGGATATGTTTTATGGGTTTTCAGGCATTGCCTATAGCACTCTGACAGAAGAACAGGCTGCAAATGTATGTGAAATTATCGGGATCATGGAGTATAAGGGAGAAAATAGGCAAAGTTATGATGTGAAAACGGAGGATGCTGATCAGGAGAACGGCAATTCCGAAGATGGAGCAGGAACGACTCTTTTGGAAAATACAAATACAGATGTAAGTTTGGAATATGTGACGGATCTGCAAACAAAGGTGAGCGGTGCCATGATGAACCATGAAATGCCATTTGTTATATCATCTTCGGTCTATGAGAATCCATATAGGCTCCATGTTGTAGTGACGTCAAATGCAGAAGAGGATTTACAAAGGCTGCGGGATTTGGACACTTTAGGCGGGGTTTTGGAAATAGAGTATGCTCCTGAAAATACCAACGGTCGATATGATCTGGATAAGCAAAAGCATTTTGGCCTGTGAGACGTATCGCCAAAGTACGGAAAAGCCAGAATCCTATGTGCAGCGCCAGTGAGGCTCCTGCTTTAACGGAAGTGTAAGAAAAAAAGTAGCCCCTCCGCCTTCTGTATCTTTTACCCCCACATTCGCAGACAAAAACCCCGCCAATTCCTTTGCGATGCTTAGCCCAAGACCGAAATGCGACTTATCTGTATGTGACTTATCGGCACAATAAAAGCGGTCAAAAATGTGAGGCTTGTCCAGCGCAGAAATTCCTTGTCCGTGATCAATCACAGAAATAGTGATAGCCTTGCGCGACAGAGTGGCTTTTATTTGGATGGAGGCTTTCGCTGCAGAGTGGGAAATGGCATTGTCCATAAAAATGCTTAAAATCTGGAAAAGGCATTCCTGATCTGTGCATAGTATGGGAAAGCGGACATCCATAAAATCTGCAGCTAAAGGCATTCCCTTTTGGCTGCAGATGGGTTCATAGGCTTCATAAAGGGAGATCAGCACAGTGTCCATATTTACCATTGTTTTATTGATATTGCGTGTTCCGGAATCTGAGGAAGCCAGTAGAAGCATATCTTTAATCAACCTTGACATTCGCATGGTTTCTGCATCTATAATATGGGTGGCCTTTTGAATATCCGGTATACCGTCACTTAATCCGTTTATTTTGTCATTGTTGGCAAGTATGACTGCAAGGGGTGCCTTTAGCTCGTGGGAGGCGGAGGCGATAAAATCCTTCTGGCTCTTTATTACTTTTTCGGTTGGTTCTATGGCGTGTTTGAGCAGAAAACGGCTTACAATTGCGATACAGAATAGGGAGATGCCCCACAGCAGTATATAAAAAGGCAGCTGTTGCCCTATCAGTTCCAAAGCCGTCTTTTGCTGTTGGAGCAGGCTCAGATAAAACAGGCTTCCGTTTTTGTCAATGACAATGGCCGGTATTCCCCAATATTTATCGTGTGAACCACCAAAAAAAGATAAAATTCCCCCTGCTGTGGTAGCCGCTGTCCCGCCCAATGCTGTGACAGCTTCCGTATTTGCCTTCTCTGTAAATTGCTTTAATAAAAATGTTATGTCGGTTGGAAATGAGAGAGGGCTCTGATAAATCACATTTCCTTGTGCATCCTTTAGCAGGGCAAAAACGGAATAGCTGTCTTCGTAGGGCTTAATAACCGTCTCAGGGCTTTTTTCCGGATTTTCCAGTTCATAAATCATTAACATAGAAAGCCGCGCGAAAAAAGTACTGTCGTTTTGCCGTTTATGGTCAATGAAATTATTGCATAAAATTCCGATAATGACGGTTATGATAGACATAATAGTACTGATAAAAATAAGATGCAGTTTTTTATATAAATGCTCCAGCATTTTTGCCCTCCAATTTATAACCAGATCCGTAAACAGTTTTTATTTCGCAGCCGCTTCCTATCTCACGCAGCCGTTTTCTGAGAAACGAAATATAGTTATCCACGTTTCCGGGCACGATATCCGTATCGGTTCCCCAGATTTTGTATATCAGTTGATCTCTGGAGATGAGGGACTGGGGGTGGCTGATAAAAACGGACAGCACTTCAGACTCCCGCGCGGTTAAAAGCAGGGAATTTGAACCGCATGACAAGATATGTTCCGCTTGGTTAAAGGACAGATCTGAAAAACAAGCACATGTTTCCTGCCTGATTTCTGCCGGACGTCTGATCAATGCCCTGATTCGCGCAAGCAGTTCAGGTATATGAAAAGGCTTTACCAGATAGTCGTCCGCACCGTTATCCAGCCCCTCTATTCTATCATTCAGTTCTGACATCCCCGTAATAATAATGACAGGAATTGCAATTCCCTTCCGACGCATGGCCTTGATAATGGTCATTCCGTCAATGATGGGGAGCATACGGTCAATGACTGCCAGATCATAGCAGTATTCTATATTCAGCGCATGGAGCATGGCGGTTTCCCCGTCATAGCAGCAGTCAACTATGTATCCGGCTTTCTGCAGTTCATCTTGTATGGAACTGCAAAGTTCTATATCATCTTCAAGCAATAATATTTTCATGATATCAAATCCTCTTTCCATGGTGTCGTTCCACATAAGGCCAGAAAGGCATTTTCCATTTGCGGGTTCCTCTTTTCTCTATTAGTATAGCAGAGAATTCTATAAAAATCCTATAAAAAGTGATGTATAAACCGATTCCGGTTACAAGATTTTTTTAGGACTTTGCAGTTAAAATGAAAAAGACAAAAAAACAGAAAGGAGTTTTTTATCATGACAATCAAAAAAATATGGAAAGGCTTCGCAGCTGCATTGTGCATAACAGCTCTTATAGGATGTGGTGCTGGAGCAAATGAAGAGACAAGGGATCAGGATAGGTATGCAGCAGAGGGCAATGGCAGTCAGGAAAACAAAGACAATGTTCCGTCAGAGGGCAAGGACACAAAGGGGGAGGACGCTTTCCGGAAGAATGAGAACGATATCCCGGCAGATGGCACGGACGAGAAAGTGGATGCAGGCAGTCTGTATACATCAGCGGTTATGAGGGGGAGCGTTGTGGAATTTACGGACGGCGGCTGTACGGTAAGCGTAGCCATAACTGAAGATGATGGAAAAACCGGCGTAGTTGCTGCGCCTGGGCATGAAAGCGATGATACAAATGTAGTGGTGACATATCAGGAGGGCTGTGTAGTCCAGATTGCAACAATCAATACTTCAACGGGGACTGCAGAATTGGAGCAGGCATCTGTGGCTGATATTAAAAAACAAGCAAGTGTTATTGTCTATGGAAGCTTTGAGGATACAAAGCATGTATCGGCCACCAAAATTATCATATGTCATTGGGCAGCTTGAACAGGAGGTATTGGCCTTGAAATTTTATCAGCTTGCATTCCGGTATTTATGCCGAAAGAGGTCTAAGACATTTATTTTGCTTTTGGTATTGCTGTTTATAAACAGCATGATCTTGAGTTCCTACATGATTCTGCATGCCACGGAAGATTCCCGGATTGCCATGCAGGAAAAGATGGGAAGTAAGGTAGTGCTGGAAGGGAAGGGGAGCGGTCATATTATGAGCGAAAATGAAATTAGGGCAATTCGTGATCTGGACGGGGTGATATATGTCAACCGTCTGACCAGCAACGCTGTTTATCCTGCTGATTTTCATCCTATTACAAATAGTGATTCTGAGGAAGAACATAACTGCAAAGTAATGTTGCTGTCCTATGATGATCTGGAGCGTGACAGTGCCTTTAGCGATTTGAGATACCGCTTAATGAAGGGAAGTATGATTACGGAAGGCTCTGAGAAAGGGGCTGTGATCAACTATGTGCTGGCGGACGCCAATGGCCTTGAAATAGGGGATGAGATGAAGGTGGGAACAGAAAACGGGAATGTCATCAGCGTAAAGATTATAGGTATTTTCGTTGCGGGAAGCGAGAGAAACCAGATGGATACCCTGCCGGCAGTCAACCGTGTTGAGAACCAGATTTTTGTTGACAATGAATCCTATCTGGGGCTGTTCGATCATGCAGGTTATCCAAAGATAGCGGTCTATACCAAAAATCCGGATCAGATCGATGTTCTGGTACGGGAATTGGAAGAATTCTTAGGCGACAGAGCGGAAATCACAACTGCCGATATGCTGTATCGTCAGCTGGAGGTGCCTCTGAACAGAATCAGCCGTGTGATGAAGCTTATGCTGCTGTTTGCGTTGGCTGCAGGGGTAACGATCACTTCGCTGCTGCTCTGTATGTGGATGCGGTCAAGAAAAAGGGAAATTGCTGTTTTTATCAGTATGGGGAAAAGAAAAACGGATATTTTTATGCAGGTTTTTATGGAAACAGCAGCGGTCTTTTGTCTGTCTGTATTTGGCGCCTGTGCAATAGGCAGTGGAATGGCAGGAATGATAAAAAAACTGCTCATGGAAGAAACTGCGGCAGATCTATTATCGGTTTCTTTGCAAGCAAGGGATATGGCGACAATGCTCTTTGCAGGAGGCTGTATAGCAGCTATTGCTGTCTGCATTTCATTGCTGCCTATTTTAAGGACAAATCCAAAGGACATTTTATCAAAAATGGAGGGATAGTAAATGAATGGTTTTGGTTTGGCATGGCGTTCTGTTATTAGAAAGCCTATAAAAAGCGTCCTGCTGTTTGTGACTGTATTTACCATCAGTCTGTTATTATTGTCCGGAATGAGCAGCGGGAAAGCAACGATTAAAATGCAGGATCACACAAGGCAGGCAGTGGGGGCAGGGCTTCTGCTGGAAGAAAATGAAGCAGACCGGCACCGAAGGATTGAGGAATTATCAAGGCAGCTTGGCCATAAGGAAGGCAGCTACGGGGGATACCATCAGGAAAAAATTACAGTAAACGGAGTAGAAAACTGGAGGACGTGGACGGATAATTCTTTTGAAACACTGTTGATAGAGGATATTGAGGCAATAGCAGCTACAAAAGGGATTGCCGATTACAATATTACAACAGTCACAACTGCTGCAAGGCCAGTTGATTTTATCCGTATTGAGGATGAAGATGTGGACCAGTATAGTGATCTTGGAGGCGTGTCGCTGATTGGAAACAAAGATATGTCCATGGACTCTAATTTTCTTTCTGGCAATGCCTTTATCACGGAGGGCAGAATGATTCAAGAAGGTGAAAAGGATGTCTGTGTCATTTCATCAGAGCTTGCAGACAAAAATCAATTAGAAATCGGATCCAGAATCAGATTTGGCAAATGCCGTGATAAAGAGGGCTCCATGACTTATGAAGCGGAAGTTGTCGGTATCTATCAGGTGAAGCAGCCGATAGCCCCTTATATGTTTGGAGATACTTACCGATCTGAAAATATTATATTTACGGATTTGGATTTCCCTGAAAAGGTGGATGGAAAAGCAGGGGATCCCCTATATGAGAAGGCATATTTTAAGATTGCAGACGTGAATGACTATGAGAATGTAAAGAAAAGTGTAATGGGGGCAGATATAGCATGGGAACGGTATGATCTGATTGACAATAACGGAAACATGAATACCTTGTCGACAAATTTTAATGAGATGGAGAAGTATAGCAGAGCTTTAGTCTGGGTCATTTCAGGAGCGGGCCTGATTATCTTGTTTCTTATTTTTCAGTTCTGGATGAAAAGCCGGAATAGGGAGATCGGAATTATGCTGTCAATGGGAACTTTAAAAATCCGGATTTTAGCCCAGATTATGACAGAAGCACTTATGATTGCGGCAGCGGCTGTGCTGATTTCCTTTTTGGCGGCTCCGGGAGTGTCAGGCCTAACGGCGGATTATCTGGTAGAACAGCAGATACAGAGTGCGGAAGAACGGGATTTATTGGACGAGGGAAAAGTGGCATTTTCCTACGAAAAATCAGGTCAGGACGTGCTGGGCGTGGAGGCAGAAATTACTTCCGGGATGTTAATGCAGGATGCTGGGGGAATTGCCTTGCTTATTACAATATCTGTATGTGTATCAGGCATTGTAATATTGAAAAGGAATCCCAAGGATATCTTGCAGAATCTATAAACAGTTTATAAGGCAGGTATGAAAGGAAACGCTGATGAAAGCCTGCTACACAGAAATAAGTTAAGGAGGACAGCAGAAATGATATTAGAAGTAAAAAACGTGGAATATGCATACAAATCCCAAAAGGAAAGAAAGGTTTTGGACAATATTTCTGTCCGGTTTGAAGAAAAAAAGCTTTATTCCATCATTGGAGCCAGCGGAGCCGGCAAAACAACTCTTTTGTCCTTGCTGGCAGGGCTTGACAAGCCAACGAAAGGCACCGTTTTGTATGAAGGGGAAGATATCCTTGCGAAGGGCTTGGATTATCATAGGAAGAATCATGTATCCTTGGTTTTTCAGGAATATAATCTGATTGATTATCTTACTACGGAGGAAAATGTAAAATTGGGAGGAACAGATCGGCCGGAGGAGCTGCTTTCAAAAGTGAATATTCCGAAGGAGGCATGGAAAAGAAATGTAATGAAGCTGTCCGGCGGGCAACAGCAGCGGGTGGCGATTGCAAGAGCGCTGGCAAGCAAGGCAAAGGTTTTATTGGCGGACGAACCCACCGGGAATCTGGATGAAGAGACCGCGGCGGGGATTATGGAGTTATTAAAGGGCACGGCCCATGAGCTGGGTAAATGCGTGATTGTGGTTACGCACAGTAAATCCTTGGCAAATGAGGCAGACGAGATTGTGCAGATTGCCAAGGGAATGATTGCAGATCCGGGGCATCTCGTGTAAGATCAAGAAAAGAAAATTCTGCACTGCCTGAATGGTGCCGATGCAGCCCCGGAGCCTTCCGTCCTTCTTTAGGGACACGAAGGCTCCCGCCTGACGGCGGTACAGTTCCTCCGGCAGTCCCTCCGGCACAGAAGGCCTTTTTCCGGTGCGTAGATAGGTCTCGATGGTGTGCCGGGCAAGCTTTACGTAGGCGTCTTCTCTTTCCTGCTGTGCGCGGATCCGCTCTTTTTCTCTAGCTTCAAACTGCTCCAGAAAGTTTCGGTTTTCCTCGGCAGAAGCCTCTTCTTCCGTCGTTCTGGTATGATAGGTACAGACACCGTATCCCACGATGAGGAACGTACCAAAGCCAAGAAAAAGGCGCAGATTGATGAGCAAAAGGAGCAGATAAGAGCCGAGGACAAGGAGAAAGGCATTTACTTCCATGTAGGAATGCCGAATATAGCAAGAGCAGGCAAACAGGCTGTAATGTAAAAATAGAGCTTCAGAACGAGAGCCGACAGCAGAACAGACAACAGAGCAGAACGAAACGGAGAGAGGAAGAAATTTAATGTGGATTTTATTGTAAAGACAAGCGTTTTTTTGTATAATAGAGATACGGTAGGAGCAAGATGTATTGTATCTTCTGCAGAATCGCAATAGTGAGGTGATAAAATGGCACAAAGCACGCCAAAACGTAAAATAAAAGACAGCGTGTTCACAAATTTATTTCAGGACAAAAAATATCTGCTCCGACTGTATAAGGCGCTTCACCCAGAGGACAATAATGTAACAGAAGAAGATATAAAGGATGTTACTATCAAGCACATACTGGTAGACGCAGACTATAACGACCTTGGATTTTCGGTTGGCGGCAGGCTTGTCATTTTGGTTGAAAGTCAGTCAATATGGACATTGAATATTATAATACGTGCGCTGATGTATCTTATACAAACATATCACGATTTTTTCAAGCGTACCAAGCAAAATTTATATGGTTCTAAGAAAGTGGATATGCCAAAACCCGAATTGTATGTGATATTTACGGGTGAAAAGCGGAAGAATCCACCTGACACCATATCGCTTTCAAAAGACTTTTTTGATGGCGAAAAGATAGCGGTAGACGCAGAGGTCAAAGTGCTTTATCAAGAGGACGAGGGCAACATAATCGGGCAGTATATTATTTTCTGTAAAGTGTATAATGAGCAGAGAAAGAAATACGGACAGACAAAAAAAGCGGTAACGGAAACAATCCGTATCTGTAAAAACCGAAATGTGTTAAAAGAATATCTTGAAAGTAAAGAACAGGAGGTTGTGGATATTATGATGACATTGTTTGATGATGAGCAGGTTTTGGAAGCGTATGCAGAGGATATTAAAAATAGTGAAGCAAGAGAAAATGCAAGGATAATGTTAAAAAACGGAAGAATCACAGTAGATGAAATACCAAGGTTTTTTCCAAAATTAACATTAGAAGATGCGAAAGAACTTGAAGCCGAGATTATGCAGTTGATGTAACCAGTCATATCAATCAAAATCAAATATAGTAATAGCTTTAGAGCATATAGAAATTGATGATCTATATGCTCTATTTTTTTGCCATTAAGGAGGAACAATGAGCGACAACATTCAGACCAATACCACAAGGCGATTATCGCCTTGTTTACAACAGAAGATTGACAAGACAAGGTATTTAGTCGAGGTACATTTAAATATGATATCATGGGATCGTTTACGCTGTTGCCGTTTATGGAGTGCCGCCATAGTGTGCGGAGCATGCGTCATTCGGTTAAAGGGGATGTGTGTATCAATGGGCAAAAATATTTATTTCGTGATGCCTTGGGATATTGGGAAGGGGACGTTCATTCCTTGTTTGCCTTTGAAACAGACAAGGCTTCTTTTGAATTTGAATATTTTTCTGACAGCGCTATATAGCATGTATGTTTTGTGATATTTCTTGCATCATATTTCATTTTATTATTTTTCAGGGCGAAACGAACATTGCGGAGAAGATTGCATCTTTTTTGGTTTAAAGTATTGACTTAGATCCAAAGTTGATATAAAAATAAGTCAGGTCATTTTTCATTTATCAATTATGACAGAACGCGGCATTATATAAAATTGATTATTGAAAATGAAACGGAAGCATGTGACAAGATGCCGGATTTGTTGAGGACATGAAAGTAAGGCACAATGAAGCCCATAGGGGTGACTGGAAGAATAAATTTTAGGGGAGTTAGAGACAATGAAACCAATAAAGTTAGCAGGTTCGCCGATTACATATTTTGTGAGCAGGACCGAGAAGGCCCAATGGATACTTTTTATCCACGCCGCTTTCGTCGATCACAATATGTTCAAGGCACAGTTTGAGTATTTTGAGAAGCAATATAATATTCTGGCGATTGACATCATTGGCCACGGACAGTCTACGGATACTCAAAAAGGTGATACGGTAGATAAAATGTCAAAGTGGATATTTGACATCTTAAAAACTGAAAATATTGATAAAGTACATATTGTGGGTGTTTCTCTGGGGGCAGTTTTGGCGCAGGATTTTGCCAATCAGTATCCGCATGCGGTGAGCTCTCTGGCTTGCTTTGGGGGATATGACATTAATAATTTTGATCCAAAACTGAAAAATGAAAACAGTGCAAAGCAGAAGCTGATGATGCTGAAAGCACTGTTTTCGGTCAAATGGTTTGCAAAGGCGAACAAGAAAATTTCCGCATATACCTCACAAGCCCAAGATGAATTTTTTGCAATGAATATGCGCTTCCCCAAAAAGTCGTTTATGTTTCTGGCAACGCTCAATAGCATGGTAAACAAGCACAAAACCGGGCAAAGGAATTATCCTTTGTTGATTGGATGCGGAAAATTTGACATTCCAATGGAATTGGAGGCAGTAAAAGCGTGGAAAAGCAGTGAACCCGATTGCAGGGTAGTCATTTTTGAAAACGCGGGACACTGTGTAAATATGGATGTGCCGGAGGAATTCAATAAAACCATGGAAGAATTTTATAGAGCTTAAAAAGGCGCAGTTTACCATCCCCTGCCAAACAGCGGTTTTTATACGCCGTCTGGCGGGGATTCTCTGTTGGCGGGGGCTTTTTCTTGTGGTTTTTCTTTGTGCAAGCGGGAACTCGGCAGGCCTATTGGGTTAATTCTCTGGAGCGGGAGCAGCGAGTATCTGCAGTTCACCCTTCCGCAATTTCATGAGGACGTCCGCTTGTCTGGCAAGGTCATTGGAATGTGTGGCGATTATCACGCATTTGTTCATCTGGTGGGCGCATTCTTTCAGGATATTTGTGATCTCTAAAGCGGTATCCTCATCCAGATTTCCCGTGGGCTCGTCGGCAAGGATGACGCTTGCGTCAGAAGCCAGTGCCCGGGCGATTGCCACCCGCTGCTGCTGCCCGCCGGACAGCTTCAGGACATTTCGCTTGGATTCTTCTTTTGTGAGCCCCAAGCGCTCCAAGATAGGCAGGGGCGGCAGCTTAGAGGTCAAAGCTACATTCTCGGCAGGGGTCATGTAATCAATGAGATTATAGCTCTGAAAAATGAAAGCCACATTATGCTTGCGGTGCCACGCAAGGCCCCTTTGCCGGATATCTTCCTCCTGAAACAGCACCTGACCCTCCGTGGGGCTGTCCAGCCCGCCCAGCAGGGAGAGCAAGGTGGTCTTTCCGCAGCCTGACGGACCAAGAATGGCATAGATTTTTCCCGTCTCAAATTCGGCAGATAGATTTTTAAGAATGCTTCTGTTTTTGTCATAAGAATATTTTACATTGCAGGTTTTTATGATGCTCATTTAGGGGTCCTCCTAACTCATTTTTGCAAGAATATCATTTGGCCTTGAGCGGACCACTGTCCAGGCTGAAGCCGAAACTGCTGCGGCAATCAGGAAAATGCCGGTCAAATATAAGGCGGGCAGATAGGCTGCATTGATCTGCACATGGAGGCGGGCTGTCTCGGCTGTGATTCTGGATACTAGAAAGGCGCCTGCTTTTTCCGCTATCAGATTGCTGAAGGGTATCGCCGCTGCAAACGATAGCACGGCCACCATAAGGGCTTCCGTAAAGAACTGCAAAACAATATTCGCCTTGTTCTTCCCTATGGAAAGCAGAATCCCGATTTCCTTTTTGCGCCCTCTGATCCAGACAGTCAGAAGCAGAGTCAGAATGGTGACGCTGACAGCCAAGACTATGGCGATTGCTGTATTGACTAAGCCCTGCAGGGACTCTAAGGGAGTAGATATGATGTCATATTCATCGGTATCGATGGTAAGCTTTAAGGTTTTGCCTTTTAGCTCCGGCAAAGCGGAAATTTTGTCATAGACATTCTGGATGCTCACGGGATCTTCCACAAAAATAGCTAATTGTGAATAGTCGTTGACGGGATACATGTTTTTGAAAATGTCCTGCAATGCCCCGTAATCGATGTAGCCCCAATTTGCCGGAATGTCGCTGACGGTATATGCATTTCCGGAACTGCCTTCCGTGCCGTCGAAAATCCCTATGATTTCAAATGTGGATATGGAGTCGGAATCCAGAGAGTACATTTCAATATCATCCCCCACGGAGAGATTGTTATAGTCTGCCAGTTCCTTTGAGATCAGGCAGGTGTATTTATCGTCAGGCGTGAAATGCCTGCCCTCCACTAATGTATATTTGCCGCTTTGAAACGCCTTGCATTTCTCAGAGGACAATGCCACGGTGTAGCAGGACGATTCTCCGTAGGGCGTATAGCTTAGTTCATAGGTGGCAGGTAAGTAATCGAAATTGACGCCTGCGCCATAATAGCCTGCCGTCATTTCTGAATTGTAGTCCACAACACCCTCAACCTTTTTGATGGCCTCTACAATTTCCTGAGAGATATAATCGCCGTTGTAAGTAGAGGCTGAGCCCCACTCATATTGCTGGGAGGCTCCCATGTGGCCCTCCTTGTCGATATCAAGTGTAATTTTTCCGCCGATAGCAGTCCTCACGTCTGCGGTTGCGTCTTTTGCGGCGTCGCGAAGAGCGATTCCCGTAAGGACGAAAGTCCCGATAACCGTCAGCACCAGAAATAATATAATGGTTTTAAATCGTTGTCTCAAACAGTACAGACAAGCCCTTTTTATAAATGCCATTTCAAAATCCTCCCGTAGTCATCTTTGATAAAATTTCTTTGGGTTTCAGCCGGAGTATCATGATGGACGATACAAAGACCGAAGCCATGATCACGATTATCTGGCATAAGTAAATCAGCAATGTTTCCATAGCGTTTAGCTTCAGGTAATTGTGGATTTGGGGGGCGCCGTTGGTGCCCAAGCGCAATGTTTCATCGTTTAGCAGGTTAGGCGACAGCTCTCCCAAAAGGCTGTTGCCCCAGAAGTTTATGGCACCCAGAGAAACAATGTGGGACAGAACCAGAGCGGTCAGGGCCACTGACAGCGCTTCCCACAAAAACCCCGCTGCAATCTGCCCCTTTGGTATTCCTGCCGCAAGCAAAACACCTGCCTCCTGCATTCGGCCGCGCATACGCATGGTTAAGAGCAAAATCAAAAACAATGCGCTGACAGCCGACACAAGGACAAGCAGAATTTTGACCAGATCACCCATGGAAGATAATCGCTCAGCTATTTTGAGGTATTGGAAATCATTGGTACGGATTAAATGCACCCCCCAATCGATGGTTTGCAATGCCCGAACATTGCCGGTGATGCTGTGGAGCTCGGCGGGGTCGGCAATGAAAAAATCAACCTCCCCCGTGTAAATGTCCGGTTCGCTTTCCTGCAGAGCGTTCAAAACATCAAGGCTTGCATAGATTTCATTGTGGGGGATACTGACCGTGGGCTTATTGGCGCTTTTTTCCGCATCCAGCTGATATATACCGGATATCTCCACCTTGGCATAAGCTGCCTTGAGAGACTGGTCATCCTTGTATGCGATCTCGGCTTTTTCCGGCTTTGCAGGGAGCAGCGTCAGCTTGTCACCGACCGATAAATGGTTGGCGTCTGCCAGCTGTTTGCTGATCAGAATTTTTCCGCTGTCAGCATCGGTGATATGGGTGCCTTCTGCCAAAACGGCGGTTTTTTCAATGAACTGGGGGGCAAGGGCAGAGAACCGCAGCGCCGTCACTTTTCCCATATTGCTTTCCTCGGTATGATTTTTTCCTGCAATGAACTCTATTGCATCGCTTCTTGCAAAACCGTAATTGACGGGATTGCAGTATATGATTTCACCCGTGCCCATAATCTGATCTATTTCCCTTTGGGTAATGCGGATCTGGTTTTCCTTTACCTCTGTCTGACCGTCTTCATTCATGGACACTTGGGTGTTTGCCCTTATGTAGAAAGCCGCTCCCACAGAAGCGCGGATGTCTTTGGAGAGTCTCTTTGACCCGTTCAAGACGCCAAAGCATGAAATCAGAAAAACCGATACCACGAATATCACCAAAAAAAGGCTTGCGGTTTTTCCTTTTTTGCGTGATATGTAAAGCATAGCTCTTTGTACAAAATTCATCTAAATCAATCAGCTCCTTTCTACAGTCCGTTATACAGTATCTTTATTAGATTTTAATTTGCTTTTTGTAAGACTTTGATTAGGCTGCAAAAAAGCTGCCGGCAGGAGCCGACAGCTTTTTGCAAAACGGAACCGCTATTCGTTTATATAGAGGAAAAAGGCTACGCCCCGGTCCGTGTTCTTGATACCGTAGGCCATGCCGTGCAGGTCAAGGATTGTTTTCACGATGTAGAGCCCCAGACCGCTGCCGCCGGTAGCCTTGCTCCTTGATTTGTCCGCCCGATAAAAGGGCGTGAACAGCTGCGGAAGATCCTCTTTGGGAATGGCGGTCCCTGTATTTTCGATTACAAGAACATATCTGCTTTCCCATGACTGCATGGATATGAAAACCGCTTCGCCGCCGGGGGAATGTCCGACGGCATTTCCGATTATATTGGATAAGGCTTTGTGCCAGAGACCGGCATTGACAGACAACACCCTATCTTTGCCGATCTTTTGGTGTATCTCAATGTCCTTATTTTGAGCGAGGGGCAGAATTGTCTGTACTGCGTCATGGATGGATTGCTTTAACGAGATCTCCTGCAGGGTCCCTTGCAGGTCCATGCTTTGTGTTTTGGAGATGGCAATGATCTCCTTCACAAGATGCTCGATGTCCTCAGTGGATTTCAGCGCTTCGGGCAGGTATTTGTCATGGTTGCGGTAATCGCCGTATCCCCAGATCATATTTTCCAGCTGTCCCTTTAAAATGGTCAGAGGCGTTTTCAGCTCGTGGGAGACTGCCGCAAAAAAATTCCTGCGCTGTTCCTCCAATGCCTTGGTTTTTTCCATGTCGTCAGTGAGCCGGCTGTTGGCATTTGTCAATTCTTCAATGGTTTCCTGCAAGCGGCCTGCCATTGTATTCAGACTCGACGCCAGCACGCCGATTTCGTCATTGCTCTTTATGTCACATTTCCAAGTCGTATCAACCGATGTCATCCTCTTGGAAATCTGGCTGATTTTGGCAATGGGGCTGACAATAACCCTGCTGCAGATAAAGGCGCTGAAAGCCGACAGCAGAATTATGATGAAAAGGACGGCAGGCAGGAAACGGAACATAAGAATTACAATGAGATCGGCAGTCTGCGACAGAGAAGATATCACAAATGTATATTTTGTCTCGCTGTGCGCAAAAGTAATGAATGTTGTGATGCTTGAGACTGTGACATTTGTATTGGCTGGAGAGGTCTTGATGGCGCCGAAGCTCACAGTTTCCTTGTCGCTTCTGAGTTTTGCCGCGGAATTGTTTTCAATACAGAAATTGTATATTTCATTGACAGCATCCTCATAGCTCATGTCCTGCAGCCTTGAAACAAGGATTTGGGTGTTGGAATAGAGCTGCTTGTTGGAAGTAAACTGATACTGTCTTGGAAGAACCGTCAATACAATTCCATAGATCAGCGTACTGCATATAATGAGGGCAGAGAACACCCATAAAAAAACCTTTAAGCTCAAGCTGTTTTTAATCTTCCTTCGCAATCCGATATCCTACTCCTCTGACAGTCTCAATATAGTTCAAATGAAGCTTTTTGCGCAAATTCATGATATGGAAATTCACACCCTTTTCATCCCCTGCAAAGTCGTATCCCCAGACGAGATTGAGCAGGTCGTCCCTTGTAAACACACGTCCTCTGTTTTTAAGAAACAGCAAAAGGATTTCAAATTCCAAGTGTGTAAGGGGCACTTCATGGCCGGAGACGGTAACTTTGCGTTCTGTTTCGCTCAAAACGATTTCTCGATAGCGGAGCTTGTCCGATGCCCCATCCGGTGCTGTCCGGCGCAAAAGCGCTTCCACACGCTTCAGCAGGAGCTTTATGGAAAAGGGTTTTGTGATGTAATCATCGGCCAGCTTGTCAAAGCCCTTGATCTGGTTCTCCTCCGTGTCGAGGGCTGTGAGAAGAATGATGGGGATTTGCGATTCCTGCCGTATCATTTCGCATAGAGTGTACCCGTCGATCTTTGGCAGCATGATATCCAATAAGATAAGGTCAAAATCCTGCCTATGAAATGTGTTGATGCCTTCTAGTCCGTCCGACGCCGCGGTCACTTCATATCCTGCAAAGGCCAGAGGCTCATACAGTATTTTCTGTATGGCGGCCTCATCCTCGATGATCAATATTTTTTTATGCATATACAGGTCTCCTGAATTTATGATAGTATATGCCATTGTAACAGCTGTTTATTAGTTTTTGGTTAGGCTTAGGAAAACAACAGCGCCGTTTTTGGCAGAGCTTACATGGCAGAGAAGCAAACAGACGGCGGCTCTGCCATATGGCCGCGGCCCTACCGATCGTACCACTGGGCCTGAGTGGAATATAGCCTTGCATATTCCCCTCCCTGCGCCAGCAGTTCGTCATGGGTGCCGTCCTCTGTGATCCTGCCCTCCCGGAATACCACGATTCTATCAGCCAGAGAAGCTACGCTGATCCTATGTGTCACCATGATCACCGTCTTTCCCCGGGCCATGGCCAGATATTTCCGGAAAATCTCGGTCTCTGCAATGGGGTCCAGATTGCTGGTGGGCTCGTCCAGCACCATGAAGTCCCGGCCCCGGTAGTAGGCCCGGGCGATGGCCAGCTTCTGCCATTGGCCTCCGGACAAATCGGTTCCTCCGATGTCCTTCCCCAGCAGAGCGGTCTTGTCCGCGCCCTGAAAGCCGGAGAAGGAGAGGGCGGCGTCGATCTGTTCCTCATTGGGCTCTCTGCTTACATCGCCCAGAAACACATTGTCTGCCACTGTGAAAGAGTGGAAGCGGGCAGGATCCTGAAACACGCAGGCTTGGGAGCGGTATTTTTCCGAATAGCCCAGATCCTCCATGCCTTTGCCGTTTAGGAGTATACGGCCTGCGGAGGGAGCCAGCATTCCGGTCAGAAGCTTGACGAAGGTGGTCTTTCCGGCTCCGTTCTCCCCCACGAAGGCTACCTTTTCCCCTTTATTGATGCGGAAGCTGACCTCCTTGATCCGGTATTGATCGGTCAAAGGGTAACGGAAGCTGACATTGAAGGCCTCCAGAGCTTCCACGCTGTCCGCAGGCGTGCCGGCGCAATCCTGAACCGGCTCTTTGCCGCCTGCGGGGATGTTTTCCCGCTCTGCCGTCCGCGCCCTGCCCTCCATGAGCTGCTCCTGCAGATCGATCAGCTCAAAAAACTGGGCGGCCTCGTTCTTTTTGGAAAGGAAATTTGCGATAGAGCTAAAAAGGCGGGAGGTGCTGCCGATGAGTGTGTCGATCAGGGCGAACACGGCCCCCAGAGCGCCCACGGAAAGGCTGTTTTGGGTCAGCAGGACGATTGCCAGAATGTTCGCCCCTGCGTTTGCAAAGTTGGCCACGAGTCCGCTGGCGGTGCCGAGGAGAAAGATGTTCCGCTGATTTTTCTTTTCTCTGATGACATAATCATCCGCAAGAGCTTTCCATTTACCGAAGAAGAAGTCGAAAAGGTGAAAGGCCTTGATCTCTTTTGCGGAGCTGCCCAGCAGAAGGCTCTGATAATAGTCGGCTTCCCGCCAGATCTCCTGATTGTCCCGGCGGAATTTGAAGTCCAGCTTGTTTCCCACATAGGAGGTATAGAGGGTGGGAATGGGGGCGATCAGCACCGCCAGACACAGAAGGGGATGGAAAATATAGAGGGAGGCAGCCACCATGACCACGGAGACAAGCTTTGCGATTATGACGTAGCCCTCGATCATGACGCCCCTCTGGAGGGAGCTCCATTCTCCTCCCATGGAATTGAAGCACCGGCTGATCATGTCGTTTATTCTGGGAACCTCCATGTAGTCGGGATAAAGTTTTGCGATCTTTTCAAAGAGTTTGGCCTGAAATTTTTCCTGCAGCCTATGATCCTGCACCCTGCTCAGGCGCTGTATGTCCTCCCCGCCGTACAGATAGCCTTGGAGGAGGTCGCCAAGAAACCGGGTCAGCCAGAACAGAAAGGCCAGCCCTATCAAAGAGAGCAAAGCCAGAGGGCCGTTTTTGACAGAGTCCGAATAGGCATATGCCCCGTCCACATACTTTCCCCACAGAAAGGCGGTCACGGGCTGCATAAGGCTCAGGAGCACGGCAAGGCCTAAAAAGATGCCGCACATAAGTTTGGCCGATGAAAAGACATATTGAAAAAGTCTTGCCAGATAGGAGAGTCTGGCGGGGTTCTCCTTTAGGATGTCCCTTTCCATGGCTGCGGTATTGTCCTGAAATTTGATTTGGTAGAGGGCTTTTGAATCGTTCTCTTTGTCCCGGTTATTTTTCCGATGTCCTTGTCTGCTCATGTCGTTGCCTTTCTGAGAGTGTTATTATAGAGACGGCTCCGTTTCAGCGGCTCCTTTGTCGTGTTCGGAGAGCTGATACCACTGCTTTTGGGCCTGAAACATGCGGGAATAGATACCGTCAATGGCCGTCAGTTCCTGATGGCTGCCGGCTTCCGCGATCCTCCCGTCCTGTATCACCAGAATCTTGTCGGTGATCATGGTGGATCCAAGCCTATGGGTGATGAACAGCGCGGTTTTGTTTTCTGCCATGTGGGCAAATTCCTGATACAGATCTGCCTCCGCCATGGGATCCAGCTGAGAGGTGGGTTCGTCCAGAAGCAGAATGGGCTTGTTGCCCATGAATGCTCTGGATATGGCGATTCTCTGCCACTGGCCGCCGGAGAGATCCACGCCGTCCCTGAAATCCCGCCCAAGAAGGGTGTCGTATTTCTTTTCCAGCTTTTCCGCAAAGAGATCGGCCTTTCCCTTTTTTGCCGCCGCCTTGATCTTATCTTCCTGATCCAAATGGTCTATGTCCCCGACTCCGATATTTTCCCGTATGGTGATGCTGTATCTGGAAAAATCCTGAAAGACCGGGGCAAAGATCTTTGTGCGCAGGGACAGGGGGAAGTCCGCCAAATCTCTGCCGCCCACCAGAATCTGTCCCTTGTCGGGTGTAAAAAGTCCCAGCAGCAGTTTGATCATGGTGGATTTGCCCTCGCCGTTGGCGCCTACCACGGAAGCCTTTTCTCCGTCCGCGATGCGGAAGGTCAGGCCCTTGAGAATGTCTCTGTCCGTTCCGGGATACCGAAACCACACGTCCCTGAATTCGATGTCGAAGGTTTCCGGCAGGGCTGTGGAGCTGCCTAGGGGCTCGTCGGAAAGGTCAAAGAATTTGTCATAATATTCGTAGGCCTTGATGTGCATGCCGGACCATTTGAATACGGCTGTGGAATATGCCAGATTATTGTAGACATTGCCGAACATCACATTGGTCATGGCTATGAAAAGGCCTATGGAAAGCTGACCTTGCCCGAATAGGATCAATAGGACAATCACATTTATGATGGTGCCCAGCTTTGTGATGTTGTTTCCCGTCAGGATCCTGCGAAGATTTTTGAAAAAATAGGATTCGTAATCTTTGTTCCGCTCATTCAGCCGGTCCGTATAGACATGGATGAGGTAGTCGGAATTTCCGTAAGCCTTCAGCTCTTTTGTGTAGTCTCTTGATTTCAGGTAATTGCCCAGAATGCCGTATCTGCGTTCTTTTTTCCAGAAGGTCTCAAGCTCTTCATAGATATTGAAATTGGTTTTTGCGCAGACATAGGTTTCTGCAAAGAAGGGCAGCAGAACCGTGAGCAGGAACCACCAGCGAATGCTGGCTATGTATGTCAGAGTGCCTATGCTGGCAATCAGGCCCGCGCCGCTGAAATAGAAATACATGGGCCAGAGATGTCTGGCGGAGTTCTCCGCCCTATGATAGGCCTTGTTGATGATCTCCACGGAGTTCTCATTTTCATAATGCTCGTATTTCATGGTCTTTAGCTTGCAGAGCATCCGGGCCCTGTAGGCAGTCCTTAGGATCAGCAGGGAACGGGGTTCCACGAAATTATAGATCAGACCGTCCGCAATCTGGGGAAGGATGGCTGCTATGACGAAAAGAACCAGAAAGACCGCATAGTCCGAAAAGGCCATGGCGCCGTTTGCAACCGCCAGCCCGCCGTCGAAGACGTTTTGGTTGATATAGATTCTGAGAGGGGTCAATATGCCGCATAGGACGGTGCAGGCAACAGTGAGAAAAACGAGGCTTCGGGATTCCCGGAAAATGATGCCCACCAGATCCTGATAGGCCTTAAAAATTCGCTTCATGATGATGTCCCTTCTATGTGTTTTGGCGCCCATGAAATACCTATGGCGCGGAGGGCCTGCCTTTTATACCGGACCGCTGCAGGCCCATATTTTCAGTATACAGAATAATCTGCATTTGTAAATGCGTTTTGTGCAAGAGGTAGATATTCTGTATCAAGAGGCGCACAATTCGAGGGTCTGATCCGTTATACAGTGTAGAGGGGGCGTCGCAGCGGGTAAGGTGGGCAGGGCCCTGATGTTGCGGAATGGTCGGATCATGAAGGACGGGAGGTATGTAGATGGAAACGATTTTAAGGACGAAGGAGCTGACGAAGCGGTATCATAAGGTGTGCGCGGTGGATCATGTCACCCTATCCATTCAGAAAGGAGACATCTTTGGGTTCGTGGGAGCCAACGGAGCGGGAAAGACTACCTTCATGCGCATGGTCTGCGGCCTGATACGCCCTACGGAGGGGGAGCTGGAATTGTTCGGCGCCTCCTCCCCGAAGGAGCTTCAGAGCATGCGCCGGCGGATGGGGGCTTTGATTGAGCATCCTGCTCTCTATGCAAATATGACCGCGCTGCAGAATTTGGACGTACAGCGCAGATATCTGGGCATGGATTTCGGAGGGCAGCCGAAAAAGGCTTTGAGGGAGATTCTGGAGCTGGTAGGGCTGGCTGAGGCCGCGGACAAGAAGGCAGGCAGGTTTTCCCTCGGTATGAGGCAGCGTCTGGGGCTGGCCATGGCTCTGGTGGGAGATCCGGAGTTTATCATTTTGGACGAGCCCACCATTGGTCTGGACCCCATCGGGGTCATGGAGCTGCGCAGGCTTGTGCTGAAGCTGAATCAAGAGAGAAAGATGACCATTCTGTTCAGCAGCCATAATCTGGCGGAGATGGCGCAGATTGCCACCAAATACGGCTTTCTGGACCGGGGAAGGCTTTTGGAGGTGATCTCCGGAGAGAAGATCGGCCGGGTGTGTCAGGAGCGGGGAATCAATCTGGAGAACTACTTCGTGGAGCTTTTGCTGGAGCACAGGGGGGCAGAGCGCCGGGGAGCCGGGGACAACGGAAATGGTTGGGGGCCGGGCGGATCTGCCGCAGGAAGCAGTGCCGGTACGGTTGGGACAGAGGCAGAGGGAAAATAGAGGGAGGGTATCATGGGGGAATTGTTCAAGAATGAATTGCTGAAAATAAGGTATAACAAGACCATATGGCTTTTCTGGGGGGTGAGCGCCGCTTTTGTGGCTCTGTTTGGCATGCTCAACAGCGAGAAGGATCTGGTGATGAATCTATATGGATATACCTCCTCCTTTGCCTATATGAGAATTGCAGGAACTTTTGTGGTGATGTTTCTGGCCCCGGTGGCGGGGACAGTGTTCACACAGGAGCTTTGGCAGGGAACCATGCAAAATACCTTAAGCTGCGGAGTGGGCCGCCTGAGGTATTTTGCCGTAAAGGCAGTATGCGTATATGTTATAGATCTGCTGATATTTCTGTTCTGTCTGGGGGAGTTCATATGTTTTAGGACGGCGGTGAGGGGATGGAGGCCGGGAACCTATTCCGATGCCTATCCGAATTTCGGGCTGGTGAATCTGGCCTTTCACGGGGGCACCTGCCTCCTTCTGTGCGTATATATCGCCCTTTTTATTTTGGTTGCGGTGTCCGTGAAAAGGCCGGCGCTGGTGTATTTCTCCGGAGCCGTGGCCACCATGGGGGAGTTCATGGTCATGAACTATGGGCAGGGTTATCAGGGAGTGATGCCGGCGGTAATCCGCATGTACGACATGGCAGTAGCAGGGAAGGTTTTGACTCCTGAGTTTGCCGGGCTTTTCGTTCAGGGCACGGCTATGGGAATTGTTTTTCTGGGGGCTGCAGTATTTGTGTTTTTAAGGCGTGACATAGACTGAGGCGGCCAAAGATGAAGTGCAGATAGAAATGGAGACGAGGTGCGGGCATGAGAAAGCTGATGGCAGTGGAACTGACGAAAATGAGATATTATCGGGCGATATGGGGTGTGGCGCTTTTTGCCTTTGGGATCAGCGGAGCGGCTGCGGTAAGCGGCCGCTATGAGGGTGCGGTGACGCGGTATCCCATCCTTGAGTATCTGCTGTTTTTTACGTTACCGGCAGAACCTTTTGTATTTTGACCATTCTTGCCACCGCATATGTGATCAACGAAGATTTTTCCATGAGAACGGTACAAAATGTGCTCTCTGTGGGCGTAAATGTGGTAAAATACTATCTGTCAAGGCTGTTTGCCCAGATGCTGTTTGTTTTTTGTCTTTATGTGCTGGGCTTTATCTTCTTCGTGGCGGTGCGTATCCTCTCTCGGGGAGAGGTCAATACAGCCCTGCCATTAGGGACGCTGATAGGGGTGTTTGCCATGATGGCGCTGCAGCTTATGGCCTATGTGGCCATAGCGGGAGCCATAAGCATGTTTTGCAAAAACCAGACGGTGGCCATGATAGCGGGGGAGCTGTGGCTGTTTCTGGCCATTGTCTTGGACGCTTACAGGGAGAGCGGAACCGGCTTTCTGGGCTTTCTGGAATATGAGCCCCTGATGGTGATGCAGAAGGTGGAATTCTGGGGGCTGCCGGAAACGGTTTTTACCCTTTCGTATTTTAAATACGGTTTCTTTGCCGCAGCGCTGATTGTGGTGGCATGCGCGGTGGGATATCTGCGTTTCGCGCATTCAGATCTGCATTGAAACGGATGTGCCGTGACCATGGGGTGGGGAAGCCGGATTTGGCTGTCTGGCATGGGCGTGAGAAGACGGAGCTGCAGAGTGGGATATGAATGCTGGAGGGATCGGCCATGTCCATGGATGTGGGGGCGCAATACGATAAGCTTTATCGGTATTGTTATTTTAAACTGCATAATCGGGATCTGGCGGAGGATGTGACTCAGGAGGCTTTTCTGCGCTATTTCGAGAGCTATAGGCATTTGAGGGAAGGGCAGGCTGTCAAGTGCCTGTACACCATTGCAAGGAATCTCTGCATAGATCAGTTCCGCAGGAGGCCTATGGGGGCTCTTGAGGAAGATCTGCCTCAAAAAGCGGGAGAGGCTGCCGTGGAGGAGCAGGTTCTCACAAGAATTCAGGTCAGGGAGGCCATGGCGAAGCTAGGGCGGGAGGAACAGGAGATATTGCTGCTTCGGTATGTGAACGAGCTTTCGGCAGCCGTCATCGGAGAGCTTCTTGGGATTTCCAGATTTGCGGCGCACCGCAGGATTCAGGGGGCAGTCAGAAGGTTTAAGGAGGCCATGGAGCCGTGAGCAGGAGGATTTGGATGATGAGGAAATCGTGGAAAGCAAAACTGCAGGAGGCTTTTGAGGCGCCGGCGCCGCTGGAGAAGGAGGAGTTTCTGCGAAAGCTGGATAGGCCCAGGATGGGCTTGGGCGAATTTGTCTTGTCTCAGGCCGCTTATATCAATAAATGGAGCCGGCTTGCTTCGGCGTTTGTCTATGCCGTGGCTGTCACGGGGGCAGTAGCTTTGAAGATGGACATGGTCTGGGCGATCTCGGCTCTCACGCCCCTGCTGGCGCTGGCTCTTGTGTCGGAGTGCAGCCGCTCGGAAAGGCACAAGATGGACGAGCTGGAGATGAGCACCCGGTTTTCTCTGCGGAGTGTGATTTTGGCCCGGTTGGGGATATTGGGGGCGGAAAATCTTGGGGTGCTGTGCCTATTGGTGTCCATGGGAATGCGGAACAATCAAATGGGCATGGTGCAGACCGGGCTGTACATCGCGGTTCCGTTTCTGCTGACAGCCTTTTTATCATTGTGGGCGGCCCATAAGCTCCGGGGGCAGGAAGGTATCTATGCCGGCGCCGGCATAGCGGTCTGCGTCAGTCTTATGACTTACGTTTTCCATTGGGAGATTCCGGCGCTGTACCAGAAAAGCCGCATGGGATGGTGGATGGCGGGGGCTGTGCTGCTTGGGGCAGGGCTGCTGCGTCAGTACAGGCGGTTGATAAAAAATACGGAGGGGCTGTCATGAGGCTGGCCATAGACAGGGTATCGAAACAGTATAAGAATAAGATTGCGGTGGATCGTATTTCCCTGAAGCTGGAAAAGGGAGTATACGGTCTGCTGGGGGAGAACGGAGCGGGAAAGACTACGCTTATGAGAATGATATGCGGCGTGGTGAGGCCGGACAGCGGCACCATATCCCTTGACGAGATGGATGCAGGGCAGGAGGCTTACCGGGCCGTGCTGGGGTATCTGCCTCAGGAATTCGGCTATTATCCGGAATTTGAGGGGGAGGAATTTCTGCTGTACATGGGCGCGTTGAAGGGAATGCCCAAAGCGGAGGCAAGAAGAAGGGCAAAGGAGCTGCTGGAGCTTTTGGGCTTAAAGGATGTGGGCCGCAGGAAAATCAAGACCTTTTCCGGAGGCATGCGCCAGAGGCTGGGAATCGCTCAGGCCCTGCTGAACCGCCCAAAGCTGCTGGTGCTGGACGAGCCTACCAAGGGGCTGGATCCCAAGGAGCGGGCACACTTCCGAAAGCTGGTGGGGGATCTTGGAAAAGACGGAATTGTCATATTATCCACCCATATCTTGTCGGATGTGGAGCATATTGCCCATGAGATATTGATTATGCGGGAAGGGCGGATGAGCTATCGGGGAAAATGGGCGGAGGAATTCGGAGATCTGGAGGCCTTCTGTCTAAGGCAGTTTGAGGGGGAAGGGACGGATGGATAGCTGGAGGACGCTTTACGGATATGAGATGAAGAAACTCTTGGGGAGAAGGTCGCTGTGGGTTGTTCTGGGGCTCTGCGCGGCAATTTTAGTTTTCTCTATACTGACCGGTCTCATGGGCAGCTTTTATGGCGGCGGGGAGACGTTAGGAGAATGCTATGAGATATTCACGGCGGAGCGGAAGGACAGAGAAACGGTGTCCGGACGGGAGATTGATCAGGCTCTGCTGGAGGAGATGGCTGCGGCCTATAGGAAAATACCTCCTGAACGGCTTCGGGAAGGCTATGAGAAAACGGAGGAGTATCTGGCTTTCGCGCAGCCTTATTGTGAAATCTTTGACTTGGTCAGAGCCTGGACAGGCATGAATCTAAGTGCTGCGGTCTATTGGGAGCCTAAAGAGGAGAGCCTCTATGAAGCCAGAAGGTGGATGGTGGAGCGATATTGCAGGGCGCTGGGGCTTTCGGAGGAGCAGAAGGAATTCTGGATGGAAAAGGAGTCACGGATGCCTGCGCCCATGAGATATGTCTGCAATGACGGATATTTCATGATTATGGCAGTATGGCCCGCGGCGGGGATGTGGATGATGCTGGTGGCCGCAGTGGGGATGTCCGGCATATTTGCGGAGGAGCGTATGCGGGGGACGGACCGGATGATTTTGGCCTGCTCCAAGGGAAGAGGCTCTCTGTACTGGGCGAAGCTCTGGGCAGGGGTCAGCCTGACGGCGGCATGCGCCCTTTTGATGATTGCCGTGGCGGCATGCAGCGCCTTCTGTATCTACGGAACCGGCGGCTTTGAGGCGCCGATACAGTTTTATTTTCCCTATTATGCCTATCCCCTGACCATGGGGCAGGCATGTTTGATTTTATGCGGTATTTTTGTGCTGACCGCCGTATTGGACGGCATATTCGTAATGGTTGTATCGGAGCTGACAGGCAGCTTCAAAACCACGCTGGTTTTGTCCATGGGAATCTGGGGCATTGATCTTGCCGCCATCATCGTATGTGTGAGAAATCCGCAGATACCGCAGATTTGGCAGTACATGCCCACGACTTGTCTTTGGGAGCGGGCCATTTTTGATATGCGCCCGGCCATGTTGTTGGGGCATTGTTTTACACTGTGGCAGACGGTGCCGGCAGTTCAGCTTTTTTATGGAATTCTGGCAGCGCTGGCGGGAAGACTAATCTATGGAAGGCATCAGGTGCGGGGCGCCTGACGGTTTTTATCAATTTCTTGTTGTTTTCCATGCTGTCATTGATTTGTGGGGCTGCGGGCGGTATAATGATATGGACCATAGGGCTGCGGCAATGGTTAGGCATAATAGGGAAGGGGGCAGAAAGGTGAATCCGAAAGTATATGAATTTGAGTCCCTGATATATGATGCGGAAGGTTCAGGCGGCGCATATGTGATTTTTCCTTATGATATCAGAGCGGAATTCGGCAAAGGCCGGGTGAAGGCTCATGTGACGTTTGACGGCGAGGAATATGACGGAAGTATCGTTAATATGGGGGTAAAGGACGCGGAGGGCAAGGTCTGCTATATCATCGGTATACGCAAGGATATCCGCGGCAAAATAGGCAAGCAGGCGGGGGATAGGGTTTTCGTCACCGTAAGAGAGCGGGAATAAGGGCGCGGCGTCCGATAGCGGGAGGAAGCGCCGAAAAAAGGAGAGAGAATATGGAGAATGAAAAGGTATACCGGATGAGCTTTTCCAAGGTGTATCCTCTTCTTGTGGGCAAGGCTCTCAAAAAGGGCAGAACCAAGGAGGAGGTGGATCAGGTGATTCGCTGGTTCACAGGATATGGACAGCCGGAGCTGGATGGGATGCTGGAAAAGGAGGTCGCCTATGGGGATTTCTTTCGGAACGCCCCAAAGCTTAATGAGAACAGAGTTCTGATCAAGGGGGTGGTCTGCGGCGTGCGGGTGGAGGAGGTGGAGGAGCCTCTGATGCGGGAGATACGCCGTCTGGACAAGTTGATCGACGAGCTGGCCAAGGGGAAGCCCATGGAGAAGGTGCTGAGAGGATAGGCAGAGAGAATCGGCGGAAAGCAGGCCCAAGGGCGGGTTAATCAGGAGGAAGATAATGAGACTGTACGATTTGAAGGTGAACCATTTGAGGAATCCTCTGGGATTTCGCATGGAGAGGACGGTGTTTTCCTGGAAGGTGGCGGAAAGTCTGGGAAAGACGCAGGAGAGCGCAAGGCTTTTGGTGGCTCTGGATGAGAAGATGGGGAATGTAGTGTTTGATTCCGGCTTTGACAGGGAGGCGGACTCTCTGGGCTATCGGGCAGATATCTGCCTGCGCCCCAGAACCCGGTACTACTGGACGGTGACAGTCAGGAGCGATAGGGGAGAGGAGGCTGTGGGGGAAACCCAGTGGTTCGAGACCGGAAAGAGGGAGGAGCCGTGGGCCGGCCAATGGATTACCTGCAGGGCCGTGGAGACCATTGCCTCCGACGCCGCAAAGGGGGTGGTATCCTGCAATAGGCATCCCTATTTTGAGAAGGAGATTGCGCCTGCCAAGGCGGTAGCCAGCGCCAGGCTGTATATATGCGGACTTGGGCTGTATGAGGCCTATTATCTGCCGGAGGGCAAAGCCTTGAAGCGCATCGGGGAGGAATACCTGACCCCCTATTGCAATGATTACAAGGAGTGGGTGCAGTACCAGACCTTCGATGTCACCTCCTGCCTGCAGGAGAGGGGAACCCTGAGCATTCTGCTGGGCAACGGCTGGTATAAGTCCCGCTTTGGTTTTTTCGCCAAAGAAGATATGGGTTTTTACGGCAATGAATGGAAGCTTATGGCGGAGCTTCGTCTGGTTTATGAGGACGGGGAGGAAGAGGTGATCGGCACCGGGGAGGATTGGAAGGTGCGCCGCAGCAATATCACTTTCTCCAATCTGTATGACGGAGAATGGGTTGACGACACTCTTGATGCAATTCCGGCCACGGAGGCGGCGGGCTGTCAGCCGCCGGAGGGAGAGCTGACGGATCGCATGAGCCTGCCGGTGACGGTTCATGAGACCTTCTGCCCGGCAGAGCTGATACATACCCCCGCGGGGGAGCAGGTTTTTGACATGGGGCAGGAATTTACCGGAATTTTCTCTCTGAAGATCAATGAGCCCGCCGGCACCAGAATTCATATCCAGACCGGGGAGATCCTGCAGCAGGGGAATTTCTATAACGCGAACCTGCGCAGCGCCAAATCCGAATACTATTATACCACTCCGGGCGGGGAGCGGACCATCGTGCCCCATTTCACCTTTTACGGATACCGATATGTAAAGGTGGAAGGAGTGTCGAATTTGAAGGCGGAGGACTTCGTGGGATGGGCCTATTACAGCGACATCGAGGCGAAGGGGAAACTGCGCACGGGCCATGAGCTGGTGAACCGTTTTCTGGAGAATGTGAAATGGGGGCTTCAGGGCAATTTTGTGGATGTGCCCACGGACTGTCCCCAGAGGGACGAGCGCATGGGCTGGACCGGAGACGCGCAGGTGTTCTCCGCCACCGCCACCTATCTGAAGGATACTTACGCGTTCTATGCCAAGTATCTGTACGATATGGCAAAGGAGCAGAGTGTCAGGGACGGAAGGGTTCCGGACGTGGTTCCTTCCTTCGGGCTTGAATCCTGCGCCTGCGTATGGGGGGACGCCTCCTGCATCATTCCATGGAACCTCTATCTCTTTTACGGGGACAAGTCCATCCTTGAGGATCAGTTTGCGAGCATGAAATCCTGGGTGGACTATATCGGTTCCGTGGACGGGGAGAACCATGGCTGGAGATACAAGTTTCATTATGGGGACTGGCTGGCTCTGGACAATCCCAAGGGGGGAGCGGAGGAGTGCTTCGGAGCTACGGATGAAGAATTTATTGCCAATGTGTATTATGCGGTCAGCGCCGAGCTTGTGTCCAAGGCAGCGGAGGTGCTGGGAAAGAAACAAGAGCAGGAAAAATATGCAAGGCTGTCCAAAGAGCAGTTCGACATAGTGCGGCATGAGTATTACAGCGCCACCGGACGCTGCTGCATCAAAACCCAGACGGCTATGATCCTGACTCTGAAATACCGCCTTTCCGATCATGTGGAGCTGACGAAAAAGCATCTGGAAAAGCTTTTCGAGGACAGCGGCCATAAGCTGAGGACGGGTTTCGTGGGCACGCCCCTTCTGTGCAATGTGCTTACCGACAACGGCTATGACAAGCTGGCTTACGAGCTGCTGCTGAACGAGGAATATCCGGGCTGGCTCTACGAGGTGAAGCTGGGCGCCACCACCGTGTGGGAGCGCTGGAACAGCCTGCTGGAGGACGGCTCCATCTCCGGCATCAGCATGAACAGCATGAATCACTATTCTTACGGGGCCGTGGTGGAATGGATGTTCCGGCATGCGGCAGGCATCAATTCCGTTGAGAATGCTCCCGGATTCAAAAAGGCGGCATTTATGCCGCTGCTAAATTGGAACCTGAGGGAGCTGGAGGCCGAATATGATTCCCCCGGGGGAATCTACCGCAGCGCGTGGAAGCTGACAGATCCCGACCATGTGGAGCTGTCGGTGACGGTGCCCTTCGGCTGCAGCGCCTCCCTGCGGCTTCCTCTGGCTGGAGAAGCGGTTTATGAGGACAAGGACAACCCCATGTTCGCCAGAGTGGAGGAGGGGCTTTGTATTCTGGAGCCGGGCAGCTACAGTGTGGCCTACAAGACCACCGAGCCGTTGATACAGCAGGAAGATCCGGCAGGCCAATGACCGAAACCGCAAAAGGCACGGGGGAATTTAAGGGTGAATCTTTGGCAAAAACAGGATTCCCAAAGAAGGGACTGGAAGAGTGGACAAATTTGAGGTGCTGAAAAAATATTTTGGCTATGACAGCTTTCGGGAGGGGCAGGAGCTGCTGATCGATTCCGTTTTGGCGGGCAGGGACGTGCTGGGAATCATGCCCACGGGGGCGGGAAAGTCGATCTGCTATCAGGTGCCGGCCCTGCTTCTGCCGGGGATCACGCTTGTAATCTCGCCGCTGATCTCACTGATGAAGGATCAGGTGCAGGCCCTGAAGCAGGCGGGAATCGCGGCGGCCTATATCAACAGCTCCCTGACGGAGGGCCAGATCGCCAAGGCGCTGGAATACGGGGCGCAGGGGCGCTACAAGATCATATATGTGGCCCCTGAGAGACTGGAGACCTATGGCTTCCTGCAGTTTGCCGGGCGGGTGGAGCTGTCCATGGTCACGGTGGACGAGGCTCACTGCATCTCCCAGTGGGGACAAGACTTTCGCCCCAGTTATTTGAAGATCGTGGAGTTTGTCCGCAGGCTTCCCGCGCGCCCTATTCTCAGCGCCTTCACGGCCACGGCCACCGGGGCGGTGAAGGAGGACATTGCCTGCGTGCTGGGACTTCGGGATCCTCAGGTGCTGGTGACGGGATTTGACCGGAAGAATCTGTTTTTTGCGGTGGAGACGCCCGGAAAAAAGGATGAGTATCTTTTGCGGTACGCCAGAGAGCATGAGAGGGAGAGCGGTATCGTCTACTGTGCCACGAGAAAGAATGTGGAGGCGGTCTATGAGCTGCTTTCTTCTCGGGGCATGCCCGTGACCAAGTACCATGCAGGACTGGAAAATGAGGAGAGGCAGGCGAATCAGGAGGATTTCATCTATGACAGAAAGCCGGTGATGGTGGCCACCAACGCCTTCGGAATGGGAATAGACAAGTCCGACATCCGGTATGTCCTTCATTACAACATGCCCCAGAGCATGGAGAATTATTATCAGGAGGCCGGCAGAGCGGGGAGGGACGGCGAACCCTCCGAATGCGTACTGCTGTACTCCCCTCAGGACGTGATCATCAACCGCTTCCTGTTGGAGAGCAAGGAGCCGGCGGCCGGGGCATCTTCGGAGGATTTGGCCGCTATGGGGGAGCGGGACAATAGGCGGCTTCAGGTCATGGTGAATTACTGCATGACGAGAAACTGCCTTCGGGAATACATTCTGCGCTATTTCGGAGAATACGGCAGCGGCGCCTGCGGCAATTGCGGAAACTGCAGGCAGGAGTTTCAGGAGGCGGACGTAACCAAGGAGGCCAAGGCGGTGGCGGAATGTGTGCTGGAGATGCGCCAGCGGTATGGCATCAACGTGGTGGCGGGCACACTTGCCGGGGAGGATACGGCCAAGCTGCGGGAGTACGGAGTTTCGGCATACCATGCCTATGGCCGTCTGAAGGGATGGTCCTTGGGCGGTGTGCGGGAGGTGATCACCCAGATGCTGACGGAGGGGTTTCTGGGCCAGACTCAGGACAAGTACGCCCTATTGAAGGTCACGGCAAAGACCAGAGAGCTGACGGAAGGGGAGGCAAAGCTGATCCTGAAAAGGCCCAAGAGGGACGGGGCGGGGCAGCAGGAGGAGTCAGGCACCTCGAAGGGGGGAAAGAGAAGGAAGTCGGACATTTTGAATTCCAGAGGTCTGGAGCTTTTCGACAGGCTCCGGGAGCTTCGCACGGAGCTTGCAAGGGAAGAGGGAGTGCCGCCCTATATGATCTTTTCGGACAAGACTCTGGTGGATATGTGCGTAAAGCAGCCCTTTGACCGGGGAGAGATGCTGGAGGTATCCGGGGTGGGCGAGAATAAATATGCCCGGTACGGCCAGCGCTTTCTGGAAAGGATAAAAAGCTTAACGGGAGGCACAAAGGAAAAAACTTATTTCGGGGAATTGGATGAGGCCGCTGCAGGAGAGCCCGTCAGGGGAGGCTCTGGCGCTTGGGGAAGGAGCGGCAGAGGGCGGAAGCATTACCGCTAAGGCGGTTTTTAGTACCTCTTTTAAACTCAGGTATTGACAAACCGATGCAAATTTCGGAAAATAAATTTATATGGTATTGATTCAGAAGAAAAAAGAAAAGCGAGGAATACGAAAGTGAAGAAATGTGGGATTGGGTTGTCGGTGGTATTTTGTGCGTTGGCGCTGCTGCTGTTTCCGGTGAGGACGCAGGCGGCGGAAAGAGTGGAGATCAAGGAAAGCGACTACGACAGTTTCAGGGCTGTGTTTAACGCTGAATATTATTATAATGCCTACGGGGATCTGCAGGCGGCCATCGGATACGACGAGGAAGGGCTTTTCCGGCATTTTATAAGCTATGGCATCTTTGAGGGGAGAACCGGAGACGGGGAATTCTGCTTCCGCACTTATATGGAGAGCTATACAGATCTGCAGGCGGCTTTCGGGGCAGACTACGGAGCCTATTGCAGACATTACATAGAGTATGGAAGAGATGAGGGCAGGACGGCGGCTGTTAAAGACATGGAGGGCGTTATCGGAAGCTATACTACCGAATATGATCCTTCGGAGCAGAGGGCTATCAACGTGGAGCTGGCAGCCTCCAAGGTGAACGGCACGGTGCTGCAGCCGGGACAGCGGTTTTCCTTCAGCGCGGCGGCATCCCCGATTTCATTGAGCGGCGGTTACGTCATGGGCCCGGCCTTTTCCGGAGGAAGAGTGGTGGAAGGTGTGGGAGGCGGTCTGTGTCAGGTATCTTCCACCCTGTATTCGGCATTGGTTATGTCGGGAGTTCCCGTGACCCAGCGCTATCCCCATTCCCTGCCCGTGGACTATGTTCCCCGGGGAATGGATGCCACCATTGCCGGAAATTCCAAGGATCTGCGGTTTGTGAACAGTTTCTCTTATCCCATTGAGATTACGGCGGTTACGGAGGATGGGAAGCTGACGGTAAGCCTGAAGCCTTATGAGATGGGAGCAGAATAGGAGGTCAATTGTATGAAGGTTGTCATTATCGGCGGCGTTGCGGCGGGAACCAAGGTGGCCGCGAAGCTCAAAAGAGAGAATCCCAATGATGAGATTGTGATCTATACCAAGGGGAAGAATATTTCCTATGCAGGCTGCGGTCTGCCCTATTATATCGGAGGAAGCATAGAGAAGGAAGGGGAGCTGATCGTGAACTCCCCTGAGAAATTCATGGGGCTTACGGGAACTCAGGTGCATACCTCCAGCGAGGTGGTGGCGGTGGATCCGGCGGCCAAGACCGTCTCCGTGCAGGGGGAGGAGCTGTATACCGTAAATTACGATAAGCTTGTAATTGCCGTGGGAGCAGAACCTTCGGTTCCTCCCGTGGAGGGAACCGGGCTTCCCGGCGTGTTCACCGTCCGCACTCCTGAGGACGCCATTGCCGCAAGGAAATATGCCGAAGAGCAAGGCTGCAGTCGGGCCGTGGTGGTGGGCGGCGGTTTCATCGGTCTGGAGGTTGCGGAGAACCTGATGGCCAGAGGTCTTTCGGTGACGGTCATGGACATGGCGCCCCAGCTGATGCCAAACATCTTTGACCCGGAGATGGCGGACTATGTTCGCCGCCAGCTTCAGGGGAGAGGGATGCGCATTTTGACACGGACACCCTTGAACGCCATAGGCGGGGAGGAGCGGGTAAATCATGTGGCCACCGGCGCGGGTGTGCTCCCTGCTGACATGGTGGTTCTGGCAGCGGGCATCCGCCCTGCCACAAGATTCCTGAATGATATAGGGCTTGAGATGGACAGAGGCTGCATCCTTACGGATCAGTTCCTGAGGACCAACCTGCCCGACATTTACGCGGTGGGCGACTGCGCGCTGGTAAAGAACAGAATCACCGGAAAGCGGCAGTGGTCAGCCATGGGTTCCACGGCCAATATTGCAGGCAGGGCGCTGGCGCTGAACCTGAGCGGGGATCAGCTGGAATATCCGGGGTGTCTGGGAACGGGTGTTGTAAAGCTTGCCGAGAACTTGAATGGAGCCAGAACCGGGATGACTGAGGAGCAGGCTAAGGCGGAGGGCATCAGTGTGGTGTCCGCGCTCTGCGTTACGGACGATAAGGCTCATTATTATCCTGATTCCGGTATTTTTGTCACAAAGCTGGTGGCGGACGCGGAAAGCCATAGGCTTCTGGGGATGCAGGTCATTGGCGCGGGAGCCGTGGACAAGATGGCGGATATCGCGGTGGCAGGGATTTCCATGGGCTGTCGGGCCGAGGATTTCCTCACCATGGACTTTGCATACGCGCCGCCCTTTTCCACAGCAATCCATCCTTTTGCGGTGGCCTGCGGCGTGCTGGTAAATAAGTTAACGGGCCGTCTGGAGTCCTTTACGCCTGCCGAGTATGCGGCGGGAGCCGCAGGGGGGTATCGTCTGGTGGACGTCCATCCCGCGCCTTCGATTTCAGGCGCGGAGTGGCTTGATCTGACCAAGCCGGAGCAGGCGCTTGCCCGGTTCCAAAAGGACGAGAAGCTGCTGTTAGTATGCGCAAGGGGCAAGAGAGGATATCTGACACAGAATAAGCTGAAAGCGCTGGGCTTTGTAAATACGAAGGTCTTGGAAGGCGGAGCCAGCTTCAATGTGATCAAGAAGGGGGTTCCCGCGGGAGGAAAGCTGTCCGCGGAGGAGATCAAGCGGGTGAAGGGGCTGGGCTGCCTTCAGGATAAACGGTACGGGGATGTGTTCAATGTCCGGGTGATCACCAAGAACGGAAAGATTACAGCCAAGGAGCATTGTGCCATCGCGGAGGCGGCGGAGCGCTTCGGCAGCGGGGAGATCACCATGACTACCCGGCTGACCATGGAAATTCAGGGTGTTCCCTATGAAAATATCGATCCGGTCATCGCGTTTTTGGCGGAGAACAATTTGGAGACCGGAGGAACGGGCTCTCTGGTGCGTCCCGTGGTCTCCTGCAAGGGGACTACCTGCCAGTACGGTCTTGTGGATACCTTCGGCCTGAGCGAGAAGATCCACCAGCGGTTCTACAAGGGGTATCATGATGTGACTTTGCCCCACAAGTTCAAGATAGCGGTGGGAGGCTGTCCCAACAACTGCGTGAAGCCGGATCTGAACGATCTGGGAATCATCGGCCAGCGGGTGCCCTTGTTTGATTTCTCTAAATGCAGGGGCTGTGCAAGGTGTCAGGTGGAGACGGGCTGCCCTGTCAAAGTGGCCGAGGTGAAGGACGGCGTGCTGAGAGTGGATACGGACGCCTGCAACGGCTGCGGGCGCTGCAAGGGGAAATGTCCCTTCGGCGTCACGGAAGAATATATGGAGGGCTGCAAAATCTACATCGGCGGAAGATGGGGCAAGAAGGTTGCTAACGGCCGTCCTCTGGATAAGCTCTTTGTCAGCGAGGAGGAGGTTCTGGACACGGTAGAGAGGGCCATCCTGCTGTTTCGTGACGAGGGCATTACGGGGGAGCGTTTTGCGGACACGGTGAACCGTCTGGGCTTCGATTATGTGCAGGATAAGCTTCTGCACGGAACCATAGACAAGTCGGCCATACTGGAAAAGAAGGTCAAGGGCGGGGCCACTTGTTGATTTTTTCCATGGGGATTGGGGCGAGTTCTGACTTATATCTGGTATTTATGCCGGGCTTAAAGTTTCGTTTCCCCAAGCATGGCTATTTGACGAATTTGAATACCCTGCAGCAAAAGCTGCGGGGTATTCGGCTTATGAGAATGAAAGCCTAGCAAGGCTTAAGGAAAGCTGTATGGGGAGGGGCGGTTTTATAGCGGGAGGGAGGACTGAGATGAAAAGAGGACTGTTTTTTGCGGCGGCCATATGCTGTCTGGCGCTGAGCGCCTGCGGGGAGAAGGCAGGGACGGGGGATGGGGAATCTTCAAAAGAGCCGGGGACGGAAGAGGCCGTAGGGATAGAAAGCTATACCTTCACGGACGATCTGGGCAGGGAGGTGACGGTGACCTCCTATGAGCGCACGGCGGCCTTGCTGGGGAGCTATGCGGATATGTGGAGTCTGGCGGGGGAGCAGGTCTGCGCGGCGCCGGAAGACGCCTTTGACGATTTTGACCTTTCCCTGCCGGAGGGCACCGTGAATCTGGGGGAGACTAAGAGGCTGAATCTGGAGCTGCTGCTTTCGGCGGAGCCGGATTTCGTGCTGGCCAGCACCAATACGTCCCAGCATCTGGAATGGCAGCAGGCGCTGGAGGGGGCGGGAATCACGGTGGCCTACTTCGACGTGGCCTGCTTTGAAGATTATCTGAGAATGCTGAAGATCTGCACGGAAATCACAGGCCGCCCGGAGAGGTACGAGCAGTACGGAGCTTTGGTGGAGGAAAAGATCACCGAGGTGCTGGAGCGCAATGAGGGGAGGGAGCCTCTGACGGTTCTGGTGATGCGGGCCTCCGCCACCAGCATCCGGGCCAAGAACAGCAAGGGCAACGTGCTGGGGGAGATGGTGGAGAGTCTGGGCTGCGTGAATATCGCGGATTCTGAGGATAGTCTTTTAGAGAATCTGAGTATCGAGAGCATATTGCTGCAGAACCCGGACCGGATTTTGATCGTGCAGTCCGGCGACGATACCGAAGGGACAAAGAAGAATGTGGAGAATATGTTCCGGGAGAATCCTCTGTGGGGGGAGCTGGACGCCGTGAAAAACGAGAAGCTGTATTTTCTGGACAAGCATCTATATAATCTGAAGCCCAACGCCCGCTGGGCGGAGGCCTATGAGCTGTTGGAGGATATGCTGTACGGAGAGTGAGAGCCGGCGCAATCAGGACGGTACAAAGCTGTGCCGTAGGGGAGTAAGGGCATATAGAAGGCATTGCCCCGCGGCGGAAAAAGGCGCTGGGATGCCTCTGGACGGAGAAAAGAGTATGTCGGCAAAGCAGCGCCGGGCGTGTATAAGGACGGCATGGCGCCACAAAAGGAGAGGGGGAGCGGATATGGAAAAGGAGTTTGCGGCGGGACGGCGGCGCTTTCTCTGTCTGCTGTGGGGCGGGGTGGGCGTCTGCGCGGCCATAACGGTTCTGAGCTTATGCCTTGGCAATATTGTGTTCACCCCAAGGGAGCTGTTTGACATCCTTGTAGGAGGCAGCGCGGGCATGGGTCGCAGCATTCTGCTCTATGCAAGGCTTCCCCGGACTTTTGGGGCGCTTTTGGCGGGAGCCGCGCTGGCAGTGTCCGGGGCGGTGCTGCAGAGCATTCTGGCCAACAAGCTGGCCTCGCCGGGGATCATAGGGGTCAATGCGGGGGCCGGGCTGGGGGTCACGGTCTGCTGCGCCTTCGGGGTCATATCGGGCCCTAGGGTCTCGCTGGCGGCCTTCGGGGGAAGCCTTGCCACGGTTCTGGTGATCTTTTTCTTTTCCAGACGGACGGGAGCGTCCAAGACTACCGTGATTCTGGGCGGGGTGGCCCTGAACAGCATTTTGAATGCCATATGCGAGTCCATAACGGTTCTGGACACGGAGGTGGCTATGCTCAGCATAGATTTCCGGGTGGGGGGCTTTTCCTCTGTCTCCTATCTCAGACTGGCTCCGGCGGCGGGGATCATCCTTTTGGCGCTGGCTGCGCTGCTTACCCTATGCAACGAGCTGGACGTGGCGGGGCTGGGGGACGACACAGCCAGAGGAGTGGGGCTGTCCGTGGGGAAATACCGCATGATCTTTCTGGCGCTGGCTGCGCTGCTTGCGGGGGCGGCAGTGAGCTTTGCAGGGCTGCTGGGCTTTGTGGGGCTGATCGTGCCTCATTTTGTCCGCAGGCTCTCCGGCAGCGAAAGCGGCAGGCTCCTGCCCTTGTGCGCCATTTTCGGGGCGGGCTTCGTGACCCTCTGCGATACGGCTTCCCGGCTGATTTTTGCTCCCTATGAGCTGCCGGTGGGTATCCTCATGTCCGTGATCGGAGGCCCGGTGTTTCTGTATCTGCTGATGCGGCACAAGGGAGGACATAGAAGAGATTGATCATGGGAGGACAAAACGGAGGGAGGGGTTTTTTGCCGGCGGCAAGGGACGGAGGAAGGGCCGTGTATGGAATCGGGCCGGCCATCGGATGCAGGGGGAAGGGAAATGAGCGCGATTGAATTGGAGAATGTGCACGCCGGGTACGGGAAGAGTGAAATCCTGCACGGCGTGAATCTGGAGATTCCGGCAGGGAAAATCACCACGCTGATAGGCAGCAACGGCAGCGGAAAAAGCACGCTGCTTCGGGCGGTGCTGGGCTTTGTGCCCTTAAGCGGGGGGGATATCAGGCTGGGCGGCGTTTCCGTGAAGGCAATGTCCCGGGCGGAGCTGGCCAGAGGAGCCGCCTATCTGCCGCAGGGAAAGAATGTTCCCGATATATCCGCGGGCCGTATGGTGCTTCATGGGCGTTTTCCTTATCTGGAGTACCCCAGAAGATACGGCCCAAGGGATTATGCAATCGCCGGGGAGGCCATGGGTCAGCTGGGCATAGAGGAGCTGGCGGCACGCCCTATGGCCCAGCTGTCCGGAGGTATGCGCCAGAAGGTGTATATCGCCATGGCGCTGGCCCAGCAGGCTCCGGTGATCATCATGGATGAGCCTACCACCTATCTGGACATCGGGCAGCAGCTTCGCTTCGGGGAAATGGTCAGGAAACTGTCGGAGGAGGGAAAGACCGTTCTTCTGGTTCTGCACGATATTCTCCTTGCCCTGAAGCTCTCAGATCGGATTGCGGCCCTGCAGGAGGGAAAAATCGCAGCCTGCGGCAGGCCGGAGGAGATATTGGAGGCCGGGGTGGTGGAGAAGCTGTACGGCGTGAGGGTGGGGAGACTGGAGACGGATAGAGGAATCCAGTATTATTATGACATGTGTCAGGGCTGCGGAGCCGGATGACATTTATTCAGAGACAAGGAGGAACAAAGGGTGAGCGTTGAAGGTCAGTATAAGAATAAAGATTGACATGGATTGGTATGTTTGTTAAAATATTATTGATTGCTTTGTTAGCAGCTTACCATGCGAAAAGTGAGGAAAACTGATATGTATCATTGTCATCTTCGGCTGTATTTAGCGGGCCGTCCGTGCAGAGCGTTTGAAATTATGAAGGAAATGACTCCATTGGAGCATTTTACCCATGAATTCTCAGAAAGCAGCAGGCCCGACGGGGCGTTGGCAGCTGAGGCCGGGGCGATTTTCGTGAATTTGCAGGAGATGGAAATAAAGGAAGCTCTGGATTCGCTGATAAAGAACAAGTCGGCGGATGCAGAGCTTATTCTGCTTGTTGACAGGGAGAGGCTGGGGCTTCTGGAGGACAGCTGCTGGGACGCTAAAGACATATGGGTGCTTCCGGCTTCTGACAGAGAGCTTAGGTTCCGATTCCTGAGGTGGCAGCAGACTTACAAGACTGGGAAAGACTTCTGGGAGACCAGCCACTTTCTGGACGCCACCATCAACAATGTACCGAACCTTGTCTGGTACAAGGATAAAAACGGTATCCATGAGAAGGTGAATGATGCATTCTGCCGGACGGTGAACAAGGAAAAGGCTCAGGTAGAAGGGCGGGGCCATGCCTATATCTGGAACGTGGAGCATGACGATCCTGCTTGTATAGAATCTGAACGTATGGTGATGCTCAGAAAGTCTACCTGCATCTCGGACGAGATCGTCCAGAGCGGAGACGAGAAAAAAATATTGACTACGTATAAATCACCTCTGTATGACGTTGACGGAAGCGTTATGGGAACCGTGGGGGTAGCCATGGACGTGACGCAGGAGCGGAGCTATGAAAAGGAGATCACCAACAAGAACCGCGCTCTGGAGACCATGTTCACGGCCATGGACTGCGGGGTGATCTGTCATAGCTTGGACGGTGCCCGGATCCTCAGCATCAACAAGGCTGCCCTTCGGCTGCTGGGCTATGAATCCTCGGAGGAGATGATAGCGGAAGGCTTCCACATGGTAGCCCCCACTGTTCTGGAAGAAGACGGAGATATGGTCAGGGAGCATATTCGGCGGCTGAAGAAGGACGGCGACAGTGTAGGGGTGGAATATAGGGTGCGCCATAAGAGCGGCGAGCTGCTGCACATTATGGGAAACATCAAGCTCATTGAGGAGAACGGCGAGCTGTTTTACCAGCGTTTTCTGCTGGACTGCACGGAGCAGAAGAATGAGGAGAGGCAGAAGGAAAGGCGTCAGAAGGAGCTGATTCAGGCGCTGAGTATGGATTATAATCTGGTCTGCTTTTATAATCTGGACACGGGAAAGGGAATGCGTCTGCGGGACGATGACGAAGACGATGCTTTGTTCGGAGGCGTATTCACCGAGGCAAGTTCTCTGGACGAGAGCATGGAGATGTATGTACATAGGTTCGTCCACGAGGAGGATAAGGAGATGTTTTCCATGCTCTGCTCCGGGAACAAGATCAGGCAGGAACTCTCCCAGAAGAAGCTCTACAGTGTGAACTACCGCACGCTTACGGCCAAGGGAATGAAATATTTTCAGGTGAAGATCGTGCGGGCAGGCTCTTGGGACGAAAGCCATGGCGTGGTGCTGGGCTTTCACAGCGTGGACGAGGAGACCAGAAGCGAGATGGAGAAGAAAAGCCTTCTGGAGGATGCCTTGTCTCAGGCCAACAAGGCCAGCAAGGCAAAGACGGTGTTCCTCTCCAACATGTCTCATGATATCCGCACGCCCATGAATGCCATTATCGGCTTCACGGCTCTGGCCATCACCCATATCGACCGAAAGGATCAGGTGGAGGAGTATCTGAAAAAGATCATGACCTCGGGCAACCATCTGCTGAGTCTGATCAATGACGTTCTGGACATGAGCCGGATCGAAAGCGGCAAGATCAATCTGGAGGAGAAGTCCTGCAGTCTGCCGGAAGTCCTCCACAGCCTATGCAATATTGTGCAGGCGGATATCCATGCAAAGCAGCTGGAGCTTCATATAGACGCTGTGGACGTGATAAACGAGCAGGTATACTGTGACAGGCTCAGGCTGAATCAGGTGCTTCTGAACCTGCTGAGCAATTCCATCAAGTATACCGGAGCAGGCGGCATCGTGAGCATGAGGATCTCGGAAAAGGGCGGAGCCCCTGCGGGATATGCAAAATATGAGTTCCGAGTCAGGGATAACGGCATCGGCATGAGCCCGGAGTTCCTTGAGCATATTTTCGAGCCCTTTGAGAGGGAGGCAACCAGCACCATCAGCAGGATTCAGGGCACAGGGCTGGGAATGGCCATCACCAAGAATATCGTGGACATGATGAACGGCACCATAGAGGTGAAGAGCCAGCAGGGAGTGGGAACGGAATTCATCGTATCCCTTATGTTCCGGCTGCATTCCGGACCCAAGGAGGCTATGGAGATTCCCGCCCTGAAGAACTGCAGGGCGCTGGTGGTGGACGATGACTTCAATACCTGCGACAGTGTATCCTATATGCTCCAGCAGTTCGGCATGCGGGCAGAGTGGACTCTGTCAGGAAAGGAGGCCGTTCTGCGTACCCGTCAGGCAGTGATGCGGGGTGATGATTATTGTGTATATATTATTGACTGGCTGCTGCCGGATATGAATGGTATCGAGGTGGTCAGAAGGATCCGGAAGGAGACGGGGGAGGATGTGCCCATCATTATCCTGACGGCCTACGACTGGTCGGATATCGAAGAGGAGGCCAAGGAGGCCGGAGTCACGGCGTTCTGCGGCAAGCCTCTGTTCCTGTCGGAGCTGCGCAACTGCCTGCATTCGGTGGTTGGATATGAGGAGGAGAAGGAGAAAAACGTCGAGAAGAAGCCGGTGAAGTTCCAGCCGGGGAGAATTCTGCTTGCAGAGGACGTGGAGCTGAATCAGGAGATTGCGGTGGCGATTCTGGGCGATGCAGGCTTTACCACGGAGGTGGCGGAGAACGGAAGGATCGCCTTGGATATGCTGACCAAATCTACGCCGGGATATTATCAGGTGGTGCTTATGGATGTGCAGATGCCGGTGATGAACGGCTATGATGCCGCCAGAGCCATCAGGAGTCTGGAGAACAAGGAGCTTGCCTCCATTCCCATCGTGGCCATGACTGCCAACGCTTTTGAGGAGGACAGACAGGCGGCTCTCCAGAGCGGCATGAACGGACATATAGCAAAGCCCATCGACGTGGATAATCTGTTCGGTACGCTGGGCAGTATATTGGGGTGAGATTACATACGGAACCGGAATAGGAGGATTGATATGTTGTATATAGGGATCGATTTGGGCACATCGGCGGTGAAGCTGCTTTTGATGGACAGGGAGGGAAGGATACTGAATACAGTATCAAGAGAGTACCCTCTGCAGTTTCCCCATCCGGGCTGGTCGGAGCAGAATCCGGAGGACTGGTATGAGCAGACCATAGAAGGCGTGAAGGAGCTGCTGAAGGACGCGGATAAGGGGCAGGTGGCCGGTATCAGCTTCGGGGGCCAGATGCACGGGCTGGTGGTGCTGGACCAAGAGGATAGGGTCATACGGCCTGCCATTCTTTGGAACGACGGCAGAACGGGAGAGGAGACTGCCTATCTCAATGACTGCATCGGCAGGGAGAAGCTGTCGGAGTATACGGCAAATATCGCCTTCGCCGGCTTTACGGCCCCGAAGATACTCTGGATGAAAAAGCATGAGCCGGAGAATTTTGCCAGAATCGCAAAGATCATGCTGCCCAAGGATTATATTGCCTATAAGCTGACGGGAGTACACTGCACGGATGTCTCCGATGCATCGGGCATGCTGCTCTTTGATGTAAAGAATCGTTGTTGGTCAAAAGAGATGTGCGATATCTGCGGCGTCAGAGAAGAGCAGCTTGCCAAATGTTACGAGAGCTATGAAGCCGTAGGCAGGGTACTGCCTGAGGTGGCCGGGGAGCTTGGGATTTCCGAGAACGTGGTTGTGGCGGCGGGAGCCGGGGACAACGCGGCGGCGGCGGTGGGAACCGGCACCGTGGGGGACAATATGTGCAATATCTCTCTGGGAACCAGCGGCACCATATTTATTTCCTCCCGGAATTTCGGCGTGGATAGGTTCAACGCCCTTCATTCCTTTGCCCATGCGGACGGAAGGTATCATCTGATGGGATGTATGCTCTCGGCGGCCTCCTGCAATAAGTGGTGGATGGACGGAATCGTGGGCACGGGGGATTATGCCGCAGAGCAGGCGGCAGTGGGTGAGCTGGGGGAGAATCATGTATATTTCCTGCCCTACCTCATGGGAGAGCGCTCTCCCCACAATAATCCTGACGCAAGAGGCGTCTTTATCGGTATGACCATGGATACATCCAGAGGGGATATGACTCAGGCGGTTTTGGAGGGAGTGGGTTTTGCCCTGAGGGATTCTCTGGAAGTGGCCAAGTCGCTGGGCATACGGCTGGAGCGCACCAAGATCTGCGGAGGCGGAGCCAAGAGCCCCTTGTGGAGAAAGATTATTGCCAATATATTAAATCTGAAGGTGGATGTGATTGAGAGCGAGGAAGGCCCCGCTCTGGGCGGCGCCATGCTGGCGGCGGTGGCCTGCGGAGAGTATGGCAGCGTGGAAGAGATCGCCGCCAAGGTAGTGAAGGTGGTGGACACGGTGGAGCCGGATCCGGAGCTGTCCGCCAAATATGATGCCAGATATAAGCAGTTCAAGGAAATCTACCCCGCCTGCAGGCCGGTGTTCGACGTGCTGGCAGGGCGCTGAGTCAAGAAAGCAGGCCGGTTTTTGCGGAGAGCCCTTAGGCCTCCTCGGAAGAGGAGGCCGGATTGCTCCGCACACAGATGCCGTTTACCTCTACGCCGCCGTCCAAGGCGATCACCAGACATTCTCTGCCGTCTATGGTGCGGGTTTCGATTAAGTCCGTGCGTTCGGGCTTTACCTTTACCACCACATCAGGAGTTTTCACCTCAAAGGAACGGGTATTTATCACATTGCTCATAAATAGGGGAGTGTCTTCACCGGCAGTCTCCTGATAATATTTATCAAAGTCCGCCAGCCTCTCATTGGCTACTCCGCTGTCGGCCAAAATGGTCTTGACTTCATTTTTGTCCAGCACCAGAGGCTCCGGGGATTCCTTGTGCTCCTCTGCCAGTTCGCTTAACCTATCGTGGATATTCTTCACCATCTCGATGCCGCAGTCCTCCCCCAGAGTGTCCTCGATCAAGGCCTGAAAGGTCTCCTTCTGGGTCTCTGCAGACAAGGGCAGGGGGCATCCCAGCAGCTGCTCCACGAAGTTTTCCTTCAGCTCCTCGGGATTCTTGGAGTAGTAGAGGGTGCTGTGGATATCCGAACTTCTGTCGTTGAAGGCGGGGAACAGAAAGCCTGCGTCGGGAAGAGCCACCACCCAGTCCCTGGTGCGGTTGCGGAAGGTGTTTTCCTCCGCGTCATAGCTCAGGCCCGGCTTGGACAGCTCTACAGGGCAGATGCAGGACAATATGTATTCGTATACCTCCTCGGAGGCATCCTCCATGTCCAGACCGTCGGTGGCCCTGCCCGGCACATCATAGGCGTCATGGATTATAAGGATCAAGTAATTCCCCACGTACTCATAGTTTTCTATGATTCTGTCATAATATTCCTCCAGCAGCTGTTCGTCCTTGAGCCTGCTGTCCCGCAGCCGCAGCAGAAAGGCCTGAGTGCCCTCCTGAGGGGCTGAATCCTTTGGCAGGCCGTAAGGGCCGCCGGTAAGCTCTTCCGGGGCTTGGGCGTCGTCTTGGGCCGAGGCCGCTTCCGGGTGGGCCATGTCCTTTGGCACGTCCCCAGAAGAGCCGGCTCCGGAAAGAATCAGCTCGCTGGCCAAAGGGAATTCCAGGTTCAGCAGATTCTTGCCCAAGGTTCCGGACAGAACCTTTCGGAGAATCTCGAAATATTTGAACATTTCTTCTTCAGGCAGGGCCAGAAAAGCCTGCTTCAGCTGGGTCTTCTTATTCTTTTCACCGTCCACGTAGCAGCCGCAGATACGGGTGATGGAGCAGTTTCTGGGGGTGAGCAGCTTCTTGATCTCGGAAATTTCCTGTTTTGTCATAATATACCTCCTCGCAGTGAAATTCAGTATACACCAAATCCGCAGCAAGGGCAAGTTCTCTTGAGCCAAATGCTCCCCTATAAAATCCTGATGCGCCTTCTATAAGTGTTCTGGTGTTCTCTTGTAAAATTTTGATGTCCTCCTATAAGTATCCTGATGCCTTCTTGTAAATATTCTGAGGAACAGTGGCAGATTTGTTTTTTGTGTGGTATACTTGTCTTGCTGGGGTTTTGAAGCTTTTTTGAAACTTTTTTTGAAACGGGTCCGGCCCTAAGCGGGGCGGATGTCCGGTGCGAAACAATATGAATACACGGCTGCGGAGGTGAACGGGGTGGAAATAAAGTATTATGATATAGGCGTAAATCTTTTCTGCAGACAGTTTTTGGATCCGGAGAAGATTGTTCTGGAGGCCGCAGATGCAGGCGTCTGCTGCATCCTTACCGGAACGAGCATGAAAGAGAATCAAAAGATTCACGACTTCGTAAAAACCAGAGATGTCTACGGCACGGCGGGGATTCATCCCCACAATGCGGACAGGGCCGGACAGGAGGATTTCCGGCTCATGGAGCGGATTCTGTCGGAAAACGAAAAAGTGGTGGCGGTGGGGGAGTGCGGGCTTGATTACGACAGAATGTTTTCTTCCAGAGAGAATCAGATCAGATGTCTGGAAAAGCACATCGCCCTTGGGGAAAAGCTGGACATGCCGCTGTTTCTCCATGAGCGCAGCGCGGCGGAGGATTTCGTGAAGAGGTTCAAAAGACATCCTGAAATCTGCGCCAAGTCGGTGGTGCATTGCTTTACGGGGAATAAGGCCACGCTGGACAAGTATCTAAACATGGGTTTTTCTATCGGCATCACGGGATGGATCTGTGACGACTTCCGGGGAAGGGAACTGCGGGAGGCCGTGTCCCTGATACCGCTGGACAGGATTTTGGTGGAGACGGACGCTCCCTATCTGACGCCCAAGAATGTGCCTGGTCTAAGCAGAACAAACGTGCCCCGGAATGTGAAGTACGTGGCGGGGGAGCTGGCAAGGCATATGAAGGTGGAAGAGGATGTTCTGGCGGAGAACGCAAGGAGGAACACGGAGCGGATCTTTGGGATTTCAAATAAGCATTAGGCGTTTTGGGGTGTGGAAAAGCAGTAAATAAATGGGTTGTGGATATGGAATTTTTATGCTACTATAATTCAAGATGTGGAAAAGCATGGATCAGAATCCGTCACAACAGTGATGTTTATAAGGAATAAAACCAAGGAGGGACATATGGCCGGTAAAAGCGATAAGAAAAAGGGCTTTATAGCGGAATTTAAGAAATTCATCACCAGAGGCAATGTATTGGACATGGCGGTAGGCGTCATCGTGGGCGGCGCGTTCACTTCCATCGTGACCTCTTTGAATAAGGATATATTGACTCCTGTTTTGGGGATCTTCGGTGGGACGGATTTTAGCTATCTCACCGTGACGCTGGGGAGCGGAGAGAATGCTCCGGTGCTCAATTACGGCAATTTCATCACTGCCGTCATTAATTTTCTGATCACGGCGCTGGTTATTTTCTGCCTGATCAAGGGGATCAACGCCATCGGCGGCAAGATGAGGAAGAAGGAGGAGGCGGCGCCTGCCCCCACTACCAAGAAATGTCCTTATTGCTTCAGCGAAATTCACATTGAGGCGGTCAGGTGTCCTCATTGCACCTCCTCTCTGGATGAGGGCTAAAAGGAGACCGGGCAGGGCAAAGGGGCATAAGGTGATGTAGAGTGGGAGCAGTGAGGAGATGACATTTAGGACGAAAAATCGGCGGCTCATATGTGCGGCGGTCTGCGCCGGAGTGATTCTGGCGCTGGGGGGCTGCGGCGGCGAGGGGGAGAAGACCCAGAGCGCAATGGGCATGATACAAGAGCTGAACTACACGGAGGCGCTGGAGATGCTGGACGCGGCGCAGGAAGAAGGGGAAAACCTCCGTATGGTAAACAGGGCCCGGGGCATCGCCTATATGGGGCTGACAGATTACGCGCAGGCGGCCGCCTGCTTCGAGGAAGCTCTGGCGGGCAGCGACGGTCTGGTGGAGGATGTGGACTTCGACCTGAACTTTTATCTTGCCGCCGCCTATACGAAAAGCGGCAGATACAGCGAGGCGGAGCCTATCTATGATGCGGTGCTGGCTCTGCGCCCTGATGAGAAGGACGCCTATTTCCTCCGGGGGAACGTGCGTCTGCAGCTTGGAAATCATAAGGGGGCCAAGGAGGATTTCGACAAGGTGATCTCCATGGATCCTTATAATTACGACAGAGTCATAGAGATTCACGAGGTACTGGAGTATTTCGGCTTTGGTGAGGACGGAAAGGTCTACCTGCGGGCGGCTCTTGAGAACAAGGATAAGCCAATGGATAAATATGCCGTGGGAAGGATCTATTATTATCTGGGGGAATACCAGAACGCGTGCCTTGCTCTGGAGGAGGCCAGAGAAAAGGGCGGAGCGGAGAGTTATCTGTATCTGGGCAAGGCCTATGAGGCCACGGGAGACTATAATTATGCCGCCAATGTCTACAACAGCTATATCAGCAAGAACGGCGGCACGGCGGAGGTATACAATCAGCTGGGGCTGTGCGAGATGGCCAAGGGGGAGTATCAAAAGGCTCTGGAGGCCTTCCAGACGGGAAAGCGGATGGAAAACGCCACCATGCTGCAGACCTTGTCCTTTAACGAGATTGTGGCGTATGAACATCTCGGGGAGTTCAAGCAGGCGTATGAGCTCATGGGGACATATCTGAAGAATTATCCGGACGATGAGCAGGCAAAGCGGGAATATGAGTTTCTGTCCACCAGATGACGGAATTGGTTTTTTGGTGTAAATAAAAGGGCGATAAAGGGGTTTTTGAACAATAGGAATGGATAAGGCAAAAAGAAACGAGGGAAAAGCGGTCACGATCTACGACATAGCGAAAGAGGCGGGGGTGTCGGCGGCTACGGTGTCAAGAGTTTTGACCAGCAATGCCAACGTGCGTCAGGACAAGAAGGACAAGGTTCTGAAGCTGATGGAGAAGTACGATTTTACGCCCAATGCGTTGGCCAGAGGGCTGACCGACACCAGAAGCAAGGTGATCGGCATCGTGGCCGCAGACGTGCGCAATCCTTTTTATTCGGAAATGTTCGTGGCCTGCGAGCTGGCGGCCAGTGAGTATGGGTATATGGTAGTGCTGGGCAATTCACTGGGGGACACTGTTCGGGAGAAGCTCCAGCTGGAGAAATTTCAGGAGCAGAGGGTGGACGCGGTGATCCAGATCGGCGGGCGGGCAGACGATATGGTCCTCAATCCTGATTATCTGGAAAAGGTGAAGCAGGTCACGGGCCGTATTCCCATGGTTACTACGGGTAATCTGGAGGGGCAGCGCTGCTATCAGGTCCGTATTGACGACGGGAGAGGGATTGAGCTGATCATGGAACATCTGCTGGGGCTGGGGCACCGCAGGATCGCCTTCGTGGGCGGCTGGATGGACATTGCCTCCACCCATGACAAATTTCAGCGCTATACCCAGCTGCTGAAGCAGTACGATATTCCTTTCCTGCCGGAGCTGGTGGGAAAGAACGGCGGCTATGACCCGGAGAGCGGCTACGCCACCATGGGGGCCATGCTGGCTCAGGGCCATGTGCCTACGGCGGTGATCGCGGTCAATGACTTCACGGCGGTGGGCGCCATGAAGAGCATACGGGAGGCAGGCTTCCGGATACCGGAGGATATTTCCGTCATCAGTCATGACAACAGCTATATGGCGGAGCTGGTGACGCCCATGCTGACCAGCGTAGAGTACCATTATCAGCACTTCGGGGAAATGCTCATAGGAACTGCCATCCGCGCCATAGAGGGGCAGGAGCCTCCTGCCCGCCAGCTGGTGGAGCCCACGCTGGTGGTCCGCAGCAGCACTTCCATAGTCAGGGCTTCGTGAGAGACGAATCCTCGGAAGGGCTTTGGAGCAGTTTTCTGTATTCCCGGGGATTTGTATTGTAGTACTTTCGGAAGGCGGAAGAAAAATGCTCACCGGAAGAATATCCCAGAGCCTCCGCAATGGAGGCGATGCTTCTGCTCTTATCGGAGAGCAAAATGGCGGCGGCCGACATGCGGGCCTCCGCTTTTTTCTGTTGGAAGGTCTTTCCATAATATTCCATCAACAGCCTTTGAGTCTGCCTCGGACTCAGCTGCAGCCTCCGGGCCAGAGCGTCCAGAGAGAGGGAAGGGTATTCGTAAAGGAAATACTCTTCGATGATCACCGACTGGGAATGGGCCAGATTGCTGCGGGCGAAGGAGGTCTGGGAAACCCGGTGCTGCCGGTAATTCCGCACCGTATGGATCAGAAGCTGGGACAGGAGCAGCTCCACCTGATTCTGGTAGCCGATGTATCGGTGGGCCAGTTCGTCGAAAAGCTGTCTCATCAGTGAAAGGATCCCCTGGGTGTCCTTCCCGATCCAAAAGGGGGTGGATGTAAAAGCCTCCATCACGGGGGAGGGCTTTTTGCTCCGGGAACTTCCGAGTGTCTTCAGATAGACGCAGTACTCCTGCATGGGATCCTCAGGCTGGGGAGTCTGGGCGTGCTCCACATGGGGACCGGTGATGAACAGCGTGTTGGGCACAATGTCGTAATACCGCCCCTGAGCTTCCAGTTTCCCGTATCCGAAGGGGATGTAGTGAATCTCGTAGCAGCCGCTTCCGTGGCTGTGGGCGGGAATGGCGCGGGTAAAGCGCTCGAAGGCGATGTTCAGCCCGTGGACGGGAATGCCGTCCATGGTGAAGCGGATATTCATGTCGGTATAAAGAGTTCTCATAGCGTCTCCTTCTTTTTTGGAAATCCGGTATCGGCAGGTTTTGTTCCTCCGAATCTATATTATCATAAAATCTATAAAAACACGACATTTTTATTCACAAATAGGCAGGAAATAAACTTGTACGGAGATATGCCGCTGTTATAATAAAAGTATGACATTTTATCGCGGGAGGTTTCCCGCGGCGATATTTATAAAAGCGCACAAAGGCGTGCGGAAAGAGAGGGATTGGGTTTATGGCAGTGAAAATGTTGATGAAGGGAGCAGTGCTGCCCGGAAACAGCACGGTGGAGCTGAAGGATTTCGAGGTGCCGGTGCCGGGGCATGGACAGGTGCTTGTGCAGACCAAGGCTACCACTATCTGCGGCAGCGATATCCGCTGCATTTACAAGGAGCACACCGGAAAGGGACCGGAGGGCTACATTCCCGGCATGGTGGCGGGCCACGAGCCCTGCGGCGTGATCGTTCAGGAGGGAGAAGGGCTTAAGCGGTTCAAAAAGGGCGATAGGGTAATCGTGTACCATATTTCCGGCTGCGGCGTGTGCAACGACTGCCGGAGAGGATATTACATATCCTGCAAGAGCAAATTCCGTCAGGCCTACGGCTGGCAGCGCAACGGCGGCATGGCGCCCTATATTCTGGCGGAGGAAAAGGATCTGGTGGCATTGCCTGAGGAGCTGACCTATAAGGACGGCGCGCAGGTGGCCTGCGGCTTCGGGACGGTGTATGAGGCCATCGAAAAAATCGGTATCTGCGGCAATGACGCAGTGCTGGTGACGGGGCTGGGCCCGGTGGGGCTTGCCGCGCTGATGCTGGCCAAGGCTATGGGGGCCAATCAGCTGATCGGGGTGGAGATGAACGATTATCGTATCGATCTGGCCAAGAAGCTGGGGCTGGCGGATCATGTGTTCAAGCCGGGGGACGACGCGCTGGAGAATATTCTTGCCGTCACCGGCGGGAGAGGCGTGGAGAGGGCTATCGATGCTTCCGCCAACGACGGGGGAAGGCAGCTGGCTATACGGGCCACCAGAGAATGGGGAAAGATCGCATTTGTGGGAGAGGGCGGAACCTGTACCTTCAACCCCAGCCCGGACATCATTCACGGTCAGAAGACCATCTACGGTTCCTGGGTCACGTCTCTGTGGAAGATGGAGGAGCTGGTGGAGCGGTTGGTGCGCTGGAACATTCATCCTGAGGATCTGATCACCCACGAATTTTCCATTGAGCAGGCGGCGGAAGCATACCGGCTCATGGCGGGCGGGGAGTGCGGCAAGGTTGCCGTTACTTTCGGGGATTGATCTTTGTAAACTTAAATGTCTGCCGAGGCGGGCGAAAAGAGGTATGAATATGGAAAACAGAATCGATCAGGACAAGATTCCTTTTAGGACATTGTACAATGGCGACAAAATACCCTGCGTGGGTCTGGGAACCTTCGGTTCGGACAAATACGGCCCGGAGCAGGTGTCGGAAGCGGTGTACGGCGCGGTAAAGTACGGATACCGTCTCATTGACTGCGCTTCCGTCTACCAGAACGAAGACCGTATCGGGGAGGTTCTGCAGCGCATCATGGAGGAAAAGGTGGCAGACCGCAGGGAGCTGTTCGTCACCTCCAAGGTATGGAACGACATGCATGGAGAGGGGAAGGTGACGGAGTCCTGCAAAAAAAGTCTTGCGGACTTAAAGCTGGACTATATTGATTTATATTTTGTCCACTGGCCTTTTCCCAATTACCATGCGCCGGGCTGCAGCGGCGATTCCCGCAATCCCGATTCAAGGCCCTTTTCTACGGAGGAATTCATGGTTGCATGGAGACAGTGCGAGGAGCTGGTGGATCAGGGGCTGGTGCGGCATATCGGCATGAGCAACATGACTATCCCTAAGCTGGAGGCGGTGCTGCCTCTCTGCAGGATACGGCCCGCGGCGCTGGAGATGGAGCTGCACCCTTCTTTTCAGCAGCAGGAGCTGTTTGACTATGCCGTGAGCCGCGGCATCCTGCCCATAGGCTATTGCCCCATAGGCTCCCCCTCCAGACCTGAGCGGGACAGAACCGAGGAGGATGTGGCGGACACCGCCCTGCCGGCTGTGGCGGCGGCGGCTTTGGCCCATGGGGTACATCCGGCTGTGATCTGCCTGAAATGGGCGGCACAGAGGGGACAAGTGCCCATTCCCTTCTCCGTGAAGGAGCCCCAGTACATTTCCAACCTGAAGTGCGTCACGGAGGATCCTCTCACGGAGGAGGAGATGGAGGCCATCCGCAGGGAGGACAGAAACTGCCGCCTGATCAAGGGTCAGGTCTTCCTCTGGGAGGGCGCTAAGGGCTGGGAGGACCTCTGGGATCCCGATGGCGTCATCGTAAAATAGAGAGTTTAGAGGCGCTTGAATATTTATAAACAGTCTCGGAACGAAAATATAAACAGTCTCGGAACGAAAAGCGCCTGGAAGGATTTACGGACGCATGCACTTGCGGCCGGAAATCCTTCCCCTACAAGGGCGCTTGAAGTGAAGAGACGGTACTGGAATAAATACTGGAATAGGAGATTGATTATGCTGAAGGGAATTCCGAAAATTTTGTCTCCGGAGCTGCTGAAGGTGCTGTGCGAAATGGGGCATGGAGACAAGCTCGTCATTGGGGACGGCAATTTTCCGGCGGAGTCTGTGGGAAAGAACGGCATCGTGATCCGTATGGACGGGCATGGGGCCTGCGAGGTGCTGGAGGCGGTGCTGCAGCTTTTTCCGCTGGACACTTATGTGGAGCATCCCGTATGTCTGATGGAGGTGCTGCCGGGTGACCCGGTGGAGACGCCCATCTGGGACTCTTACAAGGAACTGGTGGCAGGGGCGGATCAGCGGGGGGAAGGCGCCGTGGGTCAGCTGACGAAATCAGCTTTTTACGAGGAGGCCAGAGGCGCTTACGCCTTCATTGCCACGGGGGAGAGCGCGCTGTATGCCAATATCCTGCTGCAGAAGGGCGTGGTGGTATAAAAGCGCCAGCTGTTCGGCTGAGGTCTGGCCGGGGAGGGGCATATATTGTGCCATCATACATTGTACCATCCCCGATTGGAAGTACTATGAAAGAAGCAGAAGAGCGTTGTAGAAAATGCATAAAAATCATACAGATATTTATATATTTCTTACAAAGTGCGCTTTTTGTGAAATCGATTTCAGAAAAACCATTGACAAAAATAGTGAAATGAAATAAGCTAAATTATGAGCTGATTGCAGAATCGGCAATATAAAGGAGGAAAAAGTATGAAAAGAAAGTTGTTGAGTCTGGTGCTGAGTGCGGCATTGGTGCTTTCAATGGCGGCCTGCGGAAATGAAGATGAGCCTGCCAACGGGTCCACGCCTCAGGACAGTGTATCTTTGTCTTCGGAACCGGAGAGCTCTTCGGCAGGTGAGCCGTCCGACGAGGGCGATGCAAGCGACGCAAGCGATGTAGGGGGGGCGGCTTCCGGTGAGCCTACCGTGATTCGCTTTGGTACGCATTGGGTGCCCGAGCTGGATCCTTATTATACGGATGAAGTGACAGGCGAGTATACCATGGGCGAGCGTGAGCGTCAGGCCGCTCTGGCGGGTCTGGAAGCTATCAAGAAAGCCTACAACGTAGAGTTTGAGTTTCTGCAGTATCCTGTGGACGTGGCTTCGGATCTGATGACCAGCGTGCTGGCGCAGGATCCTATCTGCGATCTGGCTCTGATGTGGGGCGGTGTTGAGCCTACCATTCTGGCCCAGAACGTGCTTCAGGATCTGAGTGCATACACGGGTCTGTTTGAGGATGATGAGGCTTCCTGGCTGCTGAAGGGTTCTGTATTTGACGGCTACTATCTGCTGGGCTATGAGTTCGGTGAGACAAGCTTCCCTCTGATCGTAAACATGACCATGCTGGAGGCGGTTGACTCTCTCAAGGACGAGAACGGCAAGACCATCTACCCCACGGATCTCTTCAAGGAGGGCAAGTGGACCTGGAGTACCTTCAAGGATTATCTTGCAAAAATCAAGGCATATTATTCCAATGTGGCAGCTCCCGACGGCGCTTACTATGATTATGTTCAGGCCTATGAGACGGATTTCCGTTATGCGGCTCTGGGCGCGGTTCATGCCAACGGCGGCGCCATCTATGACGGCGGCGTGACTGCAGACTCTGCAGAGACTATCGAGGCCGTGGCTTACATTCAGGAGCTGGTGGACGAGGAGCTTCTGACGGCCTGCCATCTGCAGGACGATTATACCCCGGAATGGCTCAGGGGCGGCAATGACTTCGGAAAGGGAGCTACCGTGTTCACCGACTGCGGCGGCTGGATGATCGGCGGACACTCCACGGAGTGCGCGGCCAGAGGCGAGAGCATCGGTATCATTCCTTGGCCCATGCCTGACGATGCTACCGTTGACAGCGAGACCTATAGGCAGAGCACCAACGGCGGAAACAGCGTCGGCGTTCTGAAGGGAGTAAGCCCTGAGAAGACCGAGCTGGCTCTGAAGGCATTCATTCTCTACTGGCAGACCTACCACAAGACCATAGCCGGCGTTGACACCATTGCCGACTACCATGCGGCTGCTGCTCTGGATAAGCTGGCCGGATACGGCGTGGATCTGTACAACGAGACCTACGGCGATGATCTGATTGACTGCTACACCTATATTATGAGCCATATGAGCACCAACTATGCCAACATGATGGGTCTCTGGGAGGATTACAACACTCATGACCAGTGGACGGAGATTTTGGGACAGTCCCTCTTCAAGGCTCCGGGAATGAGCTCCTACGATGTGGCCATCAAGGCAAATCTTACCAATCTGACAAACAAGACGGACAGCATTGCGGCAGTTCTGAAGACGGAAGGCGTCCATGACAACCAGAAGCCTAACATCACCAAGGAGAAGGCTATTCTGACGGCAGGCGCCGCCGATGTGGACTGGACCCAGTACTTCAGCGCAGAGGATGCAGTGGACGGCGTGATTGAGATTACCGCGGACAGCATCACCGTGAACGAGGGGCTGGATCTGAACACCCCCGGCAAGTATGAGAAGGCAGTTACGGCCAAGGCATCCGACAAATCCGGCAACGAGGCCAGCAGCGATCTGACGGTAATCGTCTATGATGCGGACAACACTGATGCTCCCACCGCTGCAGCGAAGGAAGAGCTTCCCACGGTTGCCCTGAACACGGAGACATCCGGCATCAATTGGAGTGATTTCCTTGAGTCGGCTGAGGATGCAGACGGAGTGGACGTAAAGGACAATGTGACTGCGGATCTCTCCACTCTTGACACCACCACCCCGGGCGAGTACGACGTGACTCTGACCGTGACGGACTATGTGGGCAACACGGCGGAAATCACTGTGAAGGTTACGGTAGTATCCGAATAGTGCCGGACCTGCATGGGGGTTGATAGTAAATTTAAGGGCAGGAAGCAGGATGTTTCCTGCCCTATTTTTAACGATTTTCCCCAAATGTTCCCATTAAAAGGTTCCTATAGAATGATTTTAGGATATTCCAGGGGATGCTTTCGGCAGAATGTTGGATGTTTTTGCGGAATGCTTCCCATAAAGCGATTCGTGGGATGCACAAGGGTTTTCGATGTGAAGTCAGGATGCGAAGAGGGGAGAGAGGCAGGCTTATATGAAATCGGTCAATAAAGGAAAAATAATTGGGGTTATCGCCGTGGCGGCCGTGCTGCTTCTGATTCTGGGGCTCATGCTGGGAAACAGCGGCAGGCAGGAGGGGAATGCGGTTCCCCAGCAGGGCGATATCTCATATGAGGAGAGCTATCAGCAGTATTTGACGGGAAACGGCTATGACGGCACCATGTCGGAAGAGATCGTGGAGGTTGACCTTGCCGGCTTTAAGGCCTCCGACGGCATGGAGGCATATATGGGCGAGGAGGGCGTGATCACCGAGGACAGCGGAAAGGTCACGTGGAGCTTCAAGGTAAAAACTTCAGGTTTTTATAACCTTGAATTGGGGTATATTCCTCTGCCGGGAACGACTTCAGACATTCAGAGGAAAGTTTACATAGATGACGAGATTCCTTACGATGCACTGTCTCAGGTGGTCATCAGCAGGTACTGGACAGACGAGGCCATCAAGGAGAAGAACGGAAACGAGATTCGTCCCAAGAGCTATGAGGTATACGAGAGGAACACATGGTTCTTGGAGGATTACCAGAGACGCAACAACGAGCCTTTGATTTTTTATCTGGAGGAGGGTTCCCATTCCATCACCTTCGAGGTGATCAAGGAGCCCATGGAATTCACTTCTTTGACCTTCAGGGCCAGAGATGCAATTCCTGCTTACGAGGATGCAATCGGGGAGCTTAGAGCCAAGTATGGGGTATATGAGGGAGAGGCCCTCATAGGGCAGGCAGAGCGCAGAGAAGGCGTCACTGCGGACATCATCAAGAGCTCTTCAGCCATCAACATACAGAAGAACTATTCCGACAGCGCGCTGGAGCCCTACCATCCTTACCATATTTTGTACAATACCATCGGCGCGGCCAACTGGTCCAAACCAGGAGACTCTGTCACATGGGTTGTGGAGGTGGAGAAGGAGGGGCTTTACGAGCTGACCTTCAAGGGCAGGCAGAACAGGAACCGGGGCGTGACAAGCTGCCGCCGTCTCTATGTCAACGGAGTCGTCCCCTATGAGGAGATGCTGTCGGTGGGCTTCGGCTACCAGAACGGGATGAACAATTATACCGTAGCCGACGCTTCGGGTTCTCCCTACCTCTTTCATCTGAAGGCAGGCAGGAACACCATCACTCTGGAGAACGTCATGGGCCCTATGGGCGGCATCATCACCCGGGTGGAGGAGAGCCTTGGGGAGCTGAACAGTCTGTACCTGAAGGTGGTGCAGCTCACCGGGCAGGCTCCCAGCAGATTCATAGACTATGAGATCGTCAAGAACATACCCGAATTCGTCTCCAAGATGGAGGAGCAGTATGAAGCCCTGAGCCTGATCGTGGAGGAGATCGTGGAGATCACCGGAGAGAAGGGGGAGAACACCACCCTTCTGGAGAAGATGGCCACTCAGGCGAAGCGGCTGGCAGCGGATCCGGAGGGCGTGACGGAGGAACTCAACCAGCTCAAGAGCAATGTGTCCGCGCTGGGTACATGGCTGGTGAATGTGGCCGACATGCCGCTGGAGGTGGACTATCTGGCCTTGTCTGCGCCGGAGGAAGATCTGCCCTCTGCCACGGACGGATTTTTTGATGGAATGTGGAACGGAACGGTACGGTTCTTCGCCACCTTTGTGGTAAAGGAAAGCCAGATTTCGGAGGAGACCGGGGGATCCGAGGGGATCAAGGTGTGGCTGGCCTCCTACGGCAAGGAGCAGGCCCAGATCATACAGAACATGATTGACGAGGACTTTGCCCCCAATGCGGGCATTTCCGTGAACCTGCAGCTGATTCCCGTGGACGTGGTTCTGCGGGCCGCGCTGGCGGGAAACGGCCCTGACGTTGTTATAGGTCTGGGACAGGGCACGCTTCAGGACTTCGCCATGAGAAACGCCGTGGTGGAGCTTTCCGAGCTGGATGGTTTTGGGGACGTGACGGAGCGGTTCTACCAGAGCACGCTGGATTCTTCCTCCTTCCAAGGGGGCTTCTACGGTCTGCCGGAGCAGGCAACCTTCATGATGATGTTCGTCAGGGACGACATCCTTGACCAGCTGGGACTGGAGGTGCCCAAGACATGGACACAGCTGCTGGAGATGCTGCCGGAGCTGCAGAAGAACAATTACAATATTTACATTCCGAATGTGCAGCAGACGGAGAATTCCCTGATCGGAACTTCCATCGACTATAATATGCATCTCTACCAGTCCCTTGTCATTCAGAACGGCGGGGACGTGTATCTGGGAGAGGGCAATGATTACGGCATTGAGAGCGGTCTGGCTTCGGACGAGGCCATGCTGGCATTTAAGGATTACACGGATTTCTTTACCAGCTACGGCCTGGACGTGCAGCTGGATTTCGCAAACAGATTCCGGACGGGGGAAGTGCCCGTGGGCGTGATCAATTACACCATGTTCAACGCTCTGGAAATCTTCGCGCCGGAGATCAAGGGATTGTGGAGCTTCCATCCCATGCCCGGATCCCTGCAGGAGGACGGAACCATAGACAATACCTTCGTGGTGGACACCACCCAGTCCGTGATCATGAGCGCCACATCCAAAGTGGAGGAATCCTGGGAGTTCTTAAAGTGGTGGAGCAGCACGGAGACGCAGCTGGAATTCGCGAACTCTTTAGAGGCCCTGATGGGAACCAGCGCCAGATACGCGGCGGCGGACCCGGAGGTGCTAAAGCAGCTTCCCTGGAGCAACACGGAGCTGGAGAGCCTCTTGGGACAGTTTGAGAATACCACCGGCATTCCGGCGGTGCCCGGCAACTACATGACCACCCGTATGGTGCAGTACGCCTTTAACGACGTGGTGGCGGAGCATGCGAATCCCAGAGAGACCTTGTACCTCAACATCAAGGACATCAATGAAGAGCTCATGCGCAAGCGCCGGGAGCTGCATCTGACAACCTTGGATTCATCGGAAGGGAGGCAGTAAGATGGCTGCAGAAAAAGCCTACAAGGAGTCTTTCGCCGTTATCTGGCGGAAACATAAATATAAGTATCTGATGATCGCGCCCTTTGGGATCATCTTTATCGTGTTCACTCTGCTGCCGGTGCTGGTGGCCATCGCACTGAGCTTTACCACCTTCAATATGGTGGAGCCCCCGGAGGCAGTGGGACTGGACAATTACATTAAGCTCATTGTCTATGATCCGGTATTCCTGACGGCCACCAAGAACACCTTGTTCTTCGCCATCGTCACGGGCCCCGTGAGTTATATGATGTGTTTTCTCTTTGCGTGGATGGTCAACGATCTGCCTAGAATTCCCAGAGCAATCATGACGCTGGTGTTCTATGCGCCTTCCATCTCCGGAAACGCCTACTTGGTGTGGAAGCTTCTGCTCTCCTCGGATTCCTACGGCTGGGTCAACGCGTGGCTTCTGAAGTTCGGGGTGATCCGGGAGGCGGTGACATGGCTGGTGACCAAGGAGTATATCATGCCTATTCTGATCATCGTCCAGCTGTGGCTGAGTCTGGGCGTAAGCTTCCTGACCTTCATCGCGGGCTTCCAGAGTCTGGACAAATCCCTTCTGGAAGCGGGAAGCGTGGAGGGGATCAAGAACCGCTGGCAGGAGCTGTGGTACATCATTCTGCCTTCCATGAAGCCCCAGCTGATGTTCGGCGCGGTGATGCAGATTACCAGCTCCCTTTCCGTGTCCCAGCTGTCCATGGACTTGGTGGGATTTCCCTCGGTCAACTATGCGGGACATACCATTCTGACCCATCTGCACGACTTCGGAAATGTGCGGTATGAGCTGGGATATGCCTGTACCATAGCGGTGATTCTGTTCTTCGTCATGCTGTTCTGCAACATACTGGTACAGAAGCTGTTGAGAAAATTAGGTTAGCGGGGTATGAACATGAAAATATTCGCATTTATCAAAAACAAATACAATCGCAGGAAGTTCCGGCGCCGCAACCGCAGCATCGGAGGGGACGCCATACTGATCGTGGTTCTGGGATTTTTCGGAATCTTCAGCCTTTTTCCGCTGCTGTACACGCTGACCAGCGCCTTCAAGCCCTTCTCGGAGATCTTCATGTATCCGCCGAAGCTCACCGTGGAGAACCCCACGCTGGACAATTTTCTGGATCTGGGCACTATCATAGAGGATTTCACGGTGCCCATGTCCCGGTATATATTCAATACCTTGGTCATCACCGGGCTGGGAACCTTCGGCACGGTGCTGCTGGGGTCTCTGGCGGCGTATCCGCTGGCAAAGTTTGAGTTTCCGGGCTCCAAGGTCATGAGCAATATCATTGTGTACGCTCTGATGTTCAGCACCTCGGTGACGGCTATTCCAAACTATTTGATTATGAGCTCTCTGCATATCGTGGACACCTATTGGGCGGTGATTCTGCCTGCGGTGGGAGGGACTCTGGGCCTTTATCTGATGAAGAACTTCATGGTGCAGGTGCCGGACGACATGATTGAGGCGGCTAAGATCGACGGCTCCTCGGAAATCGGGATTTTCTTCAAGGTGGTGATGCCTCTGTGCAAGCCCGCATGGATTACGCTGATCATTCTTTCCTTCCAGCAGATGTGGGGCACCACGGGGGGCGTGTTCATCTATTCGGAGGAGCTTAAGCCCTTGAGCTATGTGCTGTCGCAGCTGGTCAGCGGGGGAATCTCCAGAACGGGCGTTGCGTCCGCGGTATCCCTGCTGATGCTGATCGTTCCCATCGGCGTGTTCGTGTTCTCCCAGAGCAACGTCATTGAGACCATGGCTACATCCGGCATCAAGGGATAGGCGAGGAGGGGTGATATGAGGAAAAAGAACGGAAGTAAGAGAATTAAGTGGTGCGCCGCTTTTCTGGCGGCGGGACTTGCGCTGGCCCCGGCGCAGGCGCAGGCCTCCGACGGGAGCAGCTATGTATACAACGGCTACACCTATGATTTCTATGGCAATGCCAAGGAGGGTCCTGCCATGTTCCAGCTGGAGCGCACCATCTCCGCAGAGAACCTGAACGGAATCCCTCTGTCCGGCGTAAACGACGTGTGCACCAGCGAAGACGGACGTATTTTTATGATCGACACCATAGAGAGCCGGATGAACGTGTTTGACAGCAACGGAGAGTATGTATATTCCACCAAGCTGATCCGTACAGCGGACAACAAGATCGCATTGGACGAGAACGGGAATCAGATCATGTTAAGCGCCCCTGAGGGCGTCTTCATCCATGAAAAGCAGCAGGAGATCTACATAGCGGATACGGGCAACAAAAGAATCGTGGTGCTGGACATGGAAAATTACGGGCTGCTGCGCATCATCAACGCGCCGGAGGAGCTCATCGGAGTGACGGATTTCGTGCCGTCAAAGCTGGCGGTGGATCTGGCGGACAGGATTTATGTGGTGGTGCAGTCCAGCTACGAGGGCATTCTGGAGCTCACCAGAGAGGGGGAATTCGCCGGGTACTACGGTGTGAACACGCCTATGGTGAGTCTGGTGGATTATTTCTGGAAGTCCATAGCCAGCGACGAGCAGAAGCAGAAGATGGCAAAGACTTACGCGCCGGCCTTCAACAACATCACTCTGGACGGAGAGGGCTTCATCATGGCGGTGACATATGACAGCTCCGCCTCGGACATGGTGTTCCGCCTGAATTCCAAGGGTGAGAATGTACTGCGTGAGGAGGGCAATACCTTTGTGGTGGGCGATATCTGGAGCATGGGCTCAAGCAGCACCGGAAGCCAGTTCGTGGACATCGCGGTGACGGATTACGGCACCTATGCTTTGCTGGACCGCACCAAGGGGCGCATCTTCTTATACAATTTCGACGGCGAGATGCTGAACGCCTTCGGAAGTCTGGGCAACTTAAAGGGCGAGTTCAAGACGCCCTCCTCCATTGCGTGGATGGGCAACAAGCTGGTGGTTTCGGACTCGGTTTTGAAATACATCTATATCCTGACTCCTACCGCATTCGGTCAGGCCGTTCTGGAAGGAAACGAGAAGTATTATTTCGGTGACTGGGACGAAGCGCTGGTCTCCTTTGAACAGGCGCTGGCGCTGAACGCCAATTACGAGGCGGCGTACAGCGGCATCGGAAAGAATTACCTGATGAAGGACGATTATGAGACAGCAATGTATTATTTTAAGATGGGCAACAACAGAGTGTTCTATTCCAAGGCGTACAACGGCTACCGGGGAGAATGGCTGGAGGGGCATTTTATCATCATCATGATTCTGTTCGTCCTATTGGTTGCGGCGGTGGTGGGATCCGAGATCCGCTATCATAAGCAGAGCAGGCGAAAGGCCAAGGCAGCCATGAAGCTGCGCAACAGTCGAAAGGGGAGGGCGGAAGAATGAAGGCATATCTAAAAGAAAAGCTGTATTATCTGAAAGCTGCGGTGTTTCATCCTTTTGACGCCTTTTATGAGATACGTTTCCGGGGAAGGGGCAGCGTGCCGCTGGCGGCGGTGATCTTGGTGCTGTTCGGCATTCTGCAGTGTGTCAGCTATCAGTATACCGGATTTGTAATCAATTTGAATGATCTGGCCGCCATGAACAGTGTCTCCATTTTCCTCACATGGGTGCTTGGCTTCGTTCTGTTCATCGTCAGCAACTGGTCCGTGACCACGCTGCTGAACGGCAAGGGAAATCTGGGGGATATCCTGAAGGTAACGGCTTATTCTCTGACCCCCATGATCTGTACGCTGGTGTTTCAGGTGTTTGCCAGCAACTTCATCATTGCCGAGGAGGCCATGATCGTGTATGTGATCACCGGGGTGGGAACGGTTTGGTCCCTCTTCATGCTGCTGGCAGGCTTGTGCGTGATTCACGAGTACGGATTCGGCAAGACGCTGATCGCCATTTTGCTGACGTTCGTGGCGGCGGCCATCATCATGTTCCTTGGAATCCTGTTCTTCACTTTGATAGAGCAGATGGTAGTCTTCATCATCTCGGTGGGCCAGGAATTCATGAGACGTCTGTAGAAAGGAGAATGAGAAGATGGCGACAATGGGACAAATGGCCGGAAAGGCCAAAGGCGTTCTGAAAAAGTTCTACGATAAAAATACCATCCGGCGGATCGCCCTGACCATTCTGGCGGCGGTTTTGCTGGTGTATGTGATAGCGAGCATCCCCGTCTGGGCGCTGAAGAGCCAGAAGCTGGAAGAGACCGGATCCAGACAGCCGCTGGAGGGAACCCCCATCGGGCTGGACGCCGGCAAGGTGGTGGTGGCGGAAAAGGGAGGCAGGCGGCTGACCATAGACGCGGCCTCCATGACCATCGAGGTGAAGGACGTGGAATCGGGCTACACCTTCAGCAGCGCGGCCAAGGGAACGGCGTCCAGCGAGCTGGCGTTGGTCTCGCTGGCCTATCTGGGGGAAGACAACAATCTGTATGAGTGGAATTCCTACGATTATAGTGCGGCATTGTCTTCTTACGCGCTGTATCAGATCGAGAACGGCGTGCGGATCGATATCAATCTGAACGAGGGGGAGGCCAACCGTTTCTATGAGTACCTGCCCAAAAAGATGGGAGTTGCCACCTACGAGGAGGTTTTCGTGGGAACGCTGAACCGACTGATGGAGGAGGGACAGCTGGATGAGAAGACCGGGAACAGGTATTTGAACACCTTGTCCTTGGTCTACCGCAGGAGCCTCACGGAGGAGTGCTATGCGGTGACTTATACGGGGAATCCCCCCACCAGCGCCACCAACCAGCTGGTTGAGGTGACAAAGCTGGTTGGCTATACCACAGACAATCTGCTGGCGGACGCCGATGAGTTCGGCTTCATGGTGACCTTTACGGAGCCTGCGGAGTTCGACTTGGTGGTGGAGATCACGCTGGATGAAAACGGGGATCTGAAGGTGCATGTGCCCACGGGCAGCATCGTCTCCCACAATGATTATTACACGGCCCAGAATCTTTCCGTGCTGCCCAATTTCGGGGCGGTGACGGCGGAGGAGTATCCCGAGGGATATATCATGGTGCCGGACGGCAGCGGTGCGCTGGTGAAGTTCAATTCCTACATCGCCAATGTGGCGGAGTACAAGCGGCCCTACTATGACAGCGACTTTTTCAGTGATTATTACTATATGCCGGAGTATGGCGAGGAGCTTTACATGCCCGTCTACGGCATGGTCTATGGGGCTGAGGGAAAGGAGCAGAAGGGCTTTCTGGCCATTGCGGAGGAGGGCGCCCGGAATGCCGTTCTGAACGTGAAGCTGGCCAGCACAGGTCAGGACAGCGCAAAGTACAACAAGGCCTACAATTCCTTCGACTTGGCCCAGTACAAGAGGGTCAAGATCAACGGAGAGTACAGCTCGGAGGGCGGCACCTACTTGGTGAATACGGGTATGCAGGATCTGGATCTCACCCTTCGCTACCAGTTCTACGGCAAGGGAGTCACCTATTATGACATGGCCAAGGGTTATCAGGCTTACTTGGCCGGACAAGAGGGGCTTTCGGCACAGTACGGCGACGGCGCGGCCCGGATGTATCTGGAGGTGGTGGGCGGCGTGAACATTCCGGACAGATTCGTGGGAATTCCCTATCGGAAGTCCCAGTCCATGACCACCTATTCCCAGCTGCTTTCGATGATGGAGGAGCTGGAGGGAGTATCCTATTCCCTGCAGTATGACGGCGCTTTCAACGGCGGCTGGAACGGCGAGATGAACAAGGGCGCAAAGCTGGAAGGAGCAAACGGTAAAAGATCGGAGCTTAGAGACGTGCTTTCCTATGCGGAATCTCAGGGGATTCCCTTGTACATGCAGGTTGCACCCTCTCAGGTGTGGCAGAAGGGCAACGGCTTCAGGGCCTCCAGACATGCGGTGCGGGATTATGCCGACGACGTGGTTACGCTTTCCAGATATCAGCCTGTGCTGGGCATTCTGAACTCGGCGCTCAACGACGGCATGCAGCACGATAGTTACAGCCTGCTTTCCCCCCACTATCTGGGAGCGGTGACGGACGCGTTTCTGGACGGGGCAAAGGAGTATGGAAATCTGGCCGTATCGGATCTGGCGGGAATGTATTACGCGGATTATCGATATGAGAATTATGTCAGCGGAGAGACGGGAAACCGTGTGATCGAAGAAAATCTGGAGAAGCTTTCCGAGGGCAGGCAGCTGGCTCTGGCCAATCCCCATATGGATAAGATCGGCTACGGGGGCGTGGCTACGGACGTGTCCAGAGAGAGCAGCGATTATGCCACTTTCGGAGCTACCATTCCCTTCAGGCAGCTGGTGATGAACGGGCTGATCGATTATACCACGGAGGATGTGAATCTCTCCAGCAAAAACCGGGCGTATTTCGTGCTTCAGGCGGCGGAGCTGGGAGCGTATCCGAAGTTCGTGCTGACTTGGGAGAATGTGGACGTGCTGAAGGATTCGGATTTCAGTTACCTTTTCTCTGCACAGTTCGACCTTCTGAAGGAAAACATAAAAGCGGTCTACGAGGAATGCGCGGCCATCCGCAGTCAGATCGGCACCGGCGAGATCGCGGGGCATAGGGTTCTTTCCTCAGGGGTCTATGAGACCGCATATGCCAACGGCGCGGTGGTGTGGGTGAACTACAATCTCTATGGGGTGACGCTGGAGGACGGCACAGAGCTGCCCGGAGAGAGTTATCTGATAAAGGAGGGGAAATAGATGAAGAAGAGCAGGAAAAAATTGTCGTTCAGAACCATGTGGAAAATCCATGGGATTATCTTTGTCAGCCCTTTCCTGATCGGGTTCATAGCCTTTTTTCTGGTGCCTTTGGCTAACACGATCTTTTATTCGCTGAACACCGTGGGGGTGGGAGATCAGGGCGGTATGACCTTTGAATGGAACGGAATCCAGAATTACCTTGATTTGTTCCGGACGGAAGTCACCACCTCCAACACCACTATGATCAGGCTTTTCACGGAGGAGAATACCACCATGCTCATCAGCCTGCCTCTGATCGTGGTGTTCAGCTTATTCATGGCGCTTCTGGCCAACCGGAAGTTCAAGGGGCGGGCTGTTGTAAGGCTTCTGTTCTTCCTGCCCATCATTTTGGGCATCGACGTGGTCATCAACATGCTGACCATTACCGTGGGCGCCTCAGGAGGTCTGGACACGGGCAGCAATCTGCTGGCGGGCAGCTATGTGACCATCTTTCTGGTGAGGACGCTGAACGTGCCCATGCGGATTCTGTATCCTATCATGTCCTATGTGGAGAATATTTTCGACCTGATCTCTCAGGCGGGCGTCCAGACGCTGGTGTACCTGACGGCGCTGCAGTCCATCAGCCCCAGTCTCTATGAGGTGGCCAAGATGGAGGGGGCAACGGCCTACGAGACCTTCTGGAAGGTGACGATTCCTTCCATTATGAACATCACCTTTTTTGTGGTGATCTATACCATAGTGGATCTGTTCCTGAAGTCCTCCATTGCCACGGAAGCCTATTCCTTCGCCTTTAAGCAGGGCAAGATCGGAACCGGTTCCGCACTGTCTGTAGTGTATATGCTGAATGTTATCTTGGTGCTGGCCATAGCGGCGCTGCTTTTGAGGAAGGTGGTGAAGAAGAATGAAAAATAAGCAGAAGTATTCGGAGGTGGACGCAAGTCTGGCCATATATCTTTTCCAGAAGAAGTCCAAGAGGACCATGCTGAACTTTTTTTCGCTGGTTCTGATTCTGGGGCTGTGCTTCACCATCGTGTATCCTATTTTGAGTCTGGTGCCGGTGATCTTTTCCTCCATTGAGGATCTGGGTAATCCCAATGTGATCTGGATACCGGAGGAGTTTTCCACGGTGAGCTTCAAGGCTGCCGTTCGTCTGGTGATGCCTCAGGGGGTCATGACCATGGTCTGGTCCGTGGTGTACGCAGTGGGCATCATGATACTGCAGGTGTTCTTCTCGGCCATGGTGGGTTATTCGCTGGCCAGAGTGAAATTCTGGGGGCGGGGGATCGTGTTCGGCATGGTCATTCTGGTGTTCCTGATTCCCAGACAGTCTCTGCTGCTGGCCCAGTACATTGATTTCGTGCATTTCAATCCTCTGGGGATCATGAAGCTGTTCACGGCGGCAGGGGAGGTGAACCTGATCAACAATCCGGTGGTTCTGGTGATGCTGGCGGTATTCGGGTTCGGGGTGAACCAGAGCTTGTTCATCTTCTTGTTCAGCCAGTTTTTCAAGAACATTCCCAAGGAGCTGGAGGAGGCTTCGCTGATAGACGGCTGCGGATTCTACCGGACGTATTTCAGGATCATGCTGCCCAATGCGGTGCCCATCATCTCCACGGTGGGAATTCTGTCCTTTGTGTGGAATTACGGGGACACCTATTATACGAATTATTTTAACCCTGACGGAAGCTATCTGAGCACGCTGCTTTCCTCCACCTTCGTCACGGCCAACAAAGAGTATATTCTGAGGGCGCTGACCACATGGTATGAGGTGCCGGTGGCCACGGATCTGGCCTTCGACGCGGTGAAACAAGCCGCGGTGCTGATCTTCCTGATTCCGCTGTTGATCGTGTATCTGATCGGGCAGAGGAAGCTGGTGGAGAATATGGAGAATTCCGGATTGGTGGGATGATGTTCGGATGATGCCTTTTGAAGGAGTTCCTTTGGATGAGGGGAACGGACGGCGGGACGGCCATGGGGGCCCGGGGACTTGCCTCGGTCACTCCATGGCGTTCCGGAGAGCCCTGACATCGGCGGTCCGCATCATTGGATGCGAACCGCCGAAGGTCTCTCCTCCACATTTCGTGATATTCCTCGCCAAGTTCCCGGGCCCCATGGCCTGATGCCGTAAGTTCAGGAGAGAGATTTTGAGAGAGAGATTTTGAGTTTGAGATAGTTTTTCGGGTTGTGGTTGGAGAGAGATTTTGAGTTTGAGATAGTTTTTCGGGTTGTGGTTGGAGAGGGATTTTGAGTTTGGAATAGTTTTTTAGGTTGTGGTTGGAGAGGGATTTTGTGTTTGGAATAGTTTTTTAGGTTGTGGTTGGAGAGAGTTTTTGAGTTTGGAATGGGGCTGGGTGTTTCCGAAGGTTTTGTGTTTTTAGGTTGAATGGGCAGGGAGATGGCGTATGGGTTGGAAGAGAGTGGCAGCTTTGCTGGCTGCGGCTTTGTTGGCTGGTTTGCTTGTCGGCTGCGGCGGGCCGGAGGATGATCCGGCAGGGGAGAAAGATGAGGAGTCGGTAGATTCGACCGAGATGTCGAGTCAGGAAAATGAAGTCGGGGAAGAAGAGAAAATGGCACAGTATAAAAAAATAAAGGTGGATACGGAAAAGACGTATCAGACAATGGAGAGCTTCGGAACCAGCGGAGCGTGGTGGTCCCAGTATGTGGGAGGCTTCACCAAGGAGGTGGACGATTCCGGGCGAAGCAGCCGGGAGGCTATTGCGGAGCTGCTTTTTGACAAGGAGAAGGGCATAGGGCTGACCTGCTATAGGTTCAATCTGGGAGCGGGTTCTGCGGACAGTAAGAAGGGGAAATTTTCGGATGTACACCGCCGTGCCCAGAGCTTCGAGACGGCGCCGGGGGAATATGATTTCTCCAAGGACGCAAACGCGGTCTGGTTCTTAAAGAAGGCTGTGGAGCTGGGGGTGGAGGAGGTGGTGCTGTTCTGCAACAGCCCGCTGGAGCGTCTTACGGACAACGGTCTGGCCCATATGACCGAGGGCGGGAGCCGTGTAAACATCCAGCCGGAAAAATATGGAGAGTTTGCCGTTTACTGTATGGACATGGCGGAGTATTTTATCGGGGAAGGTATTCCGGTGAAATTCATTTCCCCCATCAATGAGCCTCAGTGGGATTGGTACAACGGGCAGGAGGGCTGTCATTATGAGCCGGATCAGATCGCCGGGGTATATCTGGCATTTCTGGATGAGCTGGAGAAGCGGCCCGCCCTTGAGGGAGTGAAGCTGTCCGGGCCGGAGAGCGGCGAGTGGGGAACTGCCGTGACTCAGAAATACGCGCAGGCCATTCTGGGGGATGAGCGTCTGGCGGCTCATTTCGATACCATAGACAACCATTCCTATTGGTCCGACGAGACGGCCAAGAAAAGCTTCCGGAATTGGATGACCGTGCATTATCCGGATGTAAAGCTCCGCACCAGCGAGTGGTGCGAGATGGTAAACGGCTCGGACGTGACCATGGATTCCGCCGTTCACATCGCGCAGGAAATTGCCGAGGATCTGAGGATTCTGGACGTGGTCTCCTGGCAGAACTGGGTGGCGGTGGCGCCGGGGGGATATCGGGACGGCTTGATCTATATCGATGAACCCAGCCAGAAGTACCGTGCCCTGAAGAGGCTCTGGAGCTTCGGGAATTACAGCCGGTTCATCCATGAGGGATATGTGCGGGTGGACATCGAGGCAGATACCAGAGAGCAGGAGAAGATGCTGCCGGTGGCGTTTACCGGAGTGAACGGAGATGGGGAGCAGGAGTTGGTGATGGTCTTCATCAATGAGGGCGTGACAGCGCAGGAATTTGTGCTGACAGGCTGTGAAGACTACAAAAAAATAGCCTGCCATGAGACCTCGGATGAGAATGATCTGGCCTGCGTGCTGGAAGGAGAGTATGATTCGGACAGCACGGTGGTATCCGTTCCCAGAATGTCGGTGGTGACAGTGGTGCTGACAAAGTGATATGGAAGTAGGAGTGCTTTATGATACCTATGGTGTAAGTGAACATGAAAAAAAGCACCGGCGGTTCGCCGGTGCTTTTTCACGCTTGTTTCGTACCAACAGAAAGATTTCTTACACCTATTGTAAGTTATCGGCAATGACGATTCTGCGCTGCGCAGATGTCTTACATTGCTACGGTAACGTTGGTTGCGCGGATCTTGCTGCTGTTCTGGGGATCGCACTCGGTATCGAAAGTAACCTTCTGGCCCTCCTCCAGAGACTTGAAGCCCTCAGCGTTGATGGCGGAGAAATGTACGAATACCTCCTCGCCGGTAGCATCGTTGGTGATGAAGCCATAACCCTTCTGTGCGTTAAACCACTTAACTGTGCCGTTGTTCATTTTAGTTCCTCCTTAATTAGCATGGTAATTGTTTGCAACGTGATTCCGAATTTGGGGCAAAAAAATCACATATTTTTGTAAACCATCATCAAAGAAACAGTGACTTACAAAAATATGTGAGTTCAATGGCCTTCGTTCAGAATACGATTATTACTATAGCACCAGCATTGAAAGTTGTCAATAGCTTTTTTAAGAAAAATTAATAAATTATTTTTTCTTGCTTTCTCAGGGGAATCTGTTAAAATTTTCTGTAGAAAATAGACATGGTCGGGAGGATCTGGGAGCTTGACGAAGAGGGAAACGAGGTGTGTGTATGAGGACTGCTAAAGCTTTTTGGGAGAAAACCGCTGTCTGGCTGGAGCGGAACCGCAAAATGGTGCTGCTTGCGCTGCTGGTTCTTCATGGGGCGGGGCTGGCGGCGGCCTTCTGGAGGTTCGGTGTTCTGCTCTATCCGGACTCACCCTCTTATATCGAGCCGGCCCAAAGTTTTTTAAGCTACGGCGTGATGGCCGATGGGGACGGGCTTCCCACGCTTTTCCGAACGCCGGGGTATATTCTTTTTCTGGCGGCGGTCTATGGAGCGGGAGGAAGCAACACGGTGGTGGTCCTGCTGCAGATGGCCATGTGTCTGGGAATCGGCTGCATGATTTATTCCATTGTGGAGAGCATATCAGGCAGGGCGGCGCTGGGACTTTTGGGTCTGCTGCTCTGGGTGCTCCATTTGGAGAACTATGATTATACCCTGAGCATTCTGACAGAGCTTCCCTTTGCGTTCTCTTGTGTGCTGTCGCTTTTTTTCTTCAGCAGATACTGGCGCAGGAAGCGGTATCGTGATATTATGGCATGTTTTCTTGCCCTGAATTATGCGCTGCTGATTCGCCCCCAGCTTATGTATTATTCTATCATAGTGGCCATTGGGCTGCTGGGGGCCTGGCTGGCCAAAAAAATCTCTTGGAGAGTCACGGTTTTGTATGTGTGCCTGTTTCTGGTCTGCTTCGGGGGATGGTGCATGAGAAACTATCACCATTTTGGGGATCCCCAGTATACTTTTATCAGGCACAAGGACTATCTGGAGTATTATGCGCCTTATGTCCATGGGGTGGTGGAAAAGGTACCTCTTGAGGAGAGCAAGGAGTACTTCCATAATCAGGTGCGCGGGGAGGTGCCGGACTATGACCAGATGCCCGTAGTGGAGAAGCTGTATGTAGGAGCCAATGTGGGGAAGGCCTATGTGAAGGAGCATATAGGGGCCTTTATAGTGGTGAACCTGAAGGGGTTAGTCATGGAGATGTTTGCTCCGGGGGCCGGCTTCATAGATTCCTTTGGGCTGCCCAAGTGGCTGACGCTGTGCTGCTATGGTTTTTCCGCGCTTCTGCTGGCAGTGGTCTATGGGGTTTATGCAGTGGGTTTTTTGAAAAATCTGCCCGCATTGTCGGGGCTTGACTGGCTGATCTTTCTGAGCAATGTCTACCTTATGGCCAGCACGGCAGTGGTGGGATACAGCAGATTCCGCATGGCGTTCTATGCTCCATGTCTGATCGGTGCGTTTCTATGCTGGAGGAAATTTGAGAAGAAGGCGGTCTGGAAAGGCCGCAAAAAGGGCCTTGGGGAAAAAGTCTCCCCATAGTCTCATTGAAATTCTCCGGCGGATGCATAGCATTTAACGATTTGGGAAAACTTGGCTTAGTAAGTTTTTTCAAGGAGGCGTGTCTGCTATGTTCTTAAGTGTAATGTGGGCCATGACGGCAGCTATGGTAGGATTCTCGCTGGGGAGAGTCTCCATGTACGGAGAGCCGGTGTATGGGGAAGAGAGCGAGGGAGAGGACGGAGAGCGGGAAGCTGCAGGTTCCGGCCGCTGGAACCCCCTAAGGCTCAGGAAGGGGCGACGGGGGGAAGAGAGCGGCCGGGCCTGGTCCGTGGGAAGTCCCGTGTCCGGAGAGGTGACGGCTCAGAGGGAAGGGGAACAGCCCACTGTGATCATACGTCCCGACGGCGATAAGATCTATGCGCCGGCCGGAGGCAAGATCACCAGAGTGTTTCCTATGGGGAATGCGTTTCTTTTCACTACGGAGTTCGGCGCGGAGCTGTACATTCAGGCAGGTGAGGTCAATGACGAACTGATGGTGCGGCATTACCGTCCGAGGATTCTGCAGAACGAGGTGGTGGGGAAGGGAAAGCTGCTCTTGGAGTTTGACAGGATGGGGCTGGAGGCGGAAGGGGCGTCCACGGAGGTCTCCGTCAGTGTGGAGAGCTGCGCCCATGGAGGCGATGTGAGAATGACCGTGGGAGGACGGGTCAAGACGGGGGAGGAGATTTTGCAGGTAAGGGGAGCGTGACAAGGTCGTGTTCCTTGGGACCTTCTGTGGGATGATGCCGGAAGAGCTGTCCTTGGGGGAATTTTCTCAAATTTTTCGTAACCTGACTATTGACACGGGCATAGAATGGTGATATAGTAAACAAAACTTTAATAGGTCAAACCGTTGAAGCGGAGATAACGGCAATGATGCCTTTACAGAGAGTCCGAGGCGCTGAGAACCGGGCAGGAAACAAGTTGTCAAATGGACCGCGGAGGGCGCAGTCAAATGTGATTTTTACAGAGTATTCTGCGACGCTGCAGGCAAGCGTATAAATGCCGGGGATATGTGGGTATCCCGCTAAGGGCACGGGTCGTTCCGTGAATCAAGGTGGCACCGCGGATAGCGCCATGGGAGATGGGCATCTATTCGTCCTTGACAGAGAGTTTTTTCTGTCAGGGGCGTTTTTTGTTTATAAAAGACTTTTCCGTAATAGATTTGCGTGGAAGAGTTTTCCGGCTTGAGGAGGTGAAAGCTATGCTGAAGATTAAATGGTGGTGTCCCCAAGGGCACCGGGAATCATGAGTGCCGTAAAGGCAAAAAAACGAAATGAGCTTGTTGAGATGAATACAATGTCATAGGGAGGTAATGTGATGAGCATAGGAAAAATTCCTTACAAAATTTATCTGAATGAAGAGGAGATGCCGAAGGCATGGTACAATCTGCGGGCCGACATGAAGGAGAAACCGGCGCCGCTCCTGAGTCCCGGCACCTATCAGCCCATGAAGGCAAAGGAACTGGAGGGGGTCTTCTGCGAGGAGCTGGTGGCGCAGGAGCTTGACGACCATACGCCCTTTTTTGAGATTCCGGAGGAGATCCGCAATTTTTATAAAATGTACCGCCCGTCTCCGCTGGTTCGGGCCTACTGTCTGGAGGAGAGGCTGGGCACGCCTGCAAAGATATATTATAAATTTGAAGGCAATAATACCAGCGGCAGCCATAAGCTGAATTCGGCCATCGCTCAGGCCTATTATGCCAAAAAGCAGGGGTTGAAAGGCGTGACCACCGAAACCGGAGCAGGGCAGTGGGGCACGGCTCTCTCCATGGCATGTTCCTATTTCGGTCTGGACTGCAAGGTGTACATGGTGAAATGCTCCTATGAGCAGAAGCCGTTCCGCCGGGAGGTGATGCGCACCTACGGCGCGTCGGTGACACCGTCTCCGTCCATGGAAACCGAGGTGGGGAGGAAGATACTGGCCGAGCATCCGGGAACCACGGGAAGCCTTGGCTGTGCCATTTCAGAGGCGGTGGAAAAGGCGGTGTCCAGCGAAGGCTACCGCTATGTGCTGGGCAGCGTGCTGAATCAAGTGCTTCTTCATCAGTCGGTCATCGGTCTGGAGACCAAGGCGGCGCTGGACAAATATGACATCAGGCCCGACGTCATTATCGGCTGCGCGGGGGGAGGCTCCAATCTGGGAGGTCTGATCTCGCCGTTCATGGGGCAGAAGCTCCGGGGAGAGGCGGACTACCGCATCATTGCCGTGGAGCCTGCATCTTGTCCCAGCCTGACCAGAGGAGTGTACGCCTATGACTTCTGTGATACCGGAATGGTCTGTCCTCTTTCCAAGATGTACACGCTGGGCAGCGGATTCATCCCCTCCGCCAATCACGCGGGAGGCCTGCGCTATCACGGCATGAGCTCCACGCTGTCAGAGCTGTATCATCAGGGACTGATGGAGGCCGTCAGCGTCAGGCAGACGGAGGTATTCGAGGCTGCGGAGTATTTCGCAAGGGTGGAGGGAATTCTGCCGGCGCCGGAAAGCTCCCATGCCATCCGGGTGGCAATCGACATGGCCAAGGAATGCAAGGAGACGGGAGAAGAGAAAACAATTGTCTTCGGCCTTACGGGCACAGGGTATTTTGACATGTTTGCCTATGAGAAATATCACAATGGGGAGATGAGCGATTATGTTCCCTCCGAAGAAGAACTTGCGGTCTGCCGCAGTAAGCTTCCAAGGATAGAGTGAGTTTTAAGGTAGGGGCATTTTTAGGGGCCGCTGTATTTGACTGTGCAAGGGGGCGGCGGGGGGTATAATGAGAGCAGGCGGCGGAATTTTGCATTCGTTTATGTCCTTTCCATTATGAGCCGATTGTTCTGAAAGTCCAAAATAGAGCGCTGGGGACATAGAATCTGATAACCCACCACACCCTCCGCCAGTACCCTTTTCCGGATTGGGCTTATGTCGGAAATGACGGCGGTTATATTTTCATAGCAATTTTCGCCTACACGGAAAAGGGGGATATTGACAATATTTTGAGTTTCGGACAGGGGGGCAAGCGCTGGGGCATTCATGAAACTATGCCCTAAAAGGCAAGTGTTTGCGCCGGTGTCCAAAACGAAGCTGCAGATTCTGTCAGCCACCGCCACCTTGATGACAGGGAGCTTTTTGAATTCCATGGGTATGGTCATATGATTTCTGAATCCATAAGGGGGATTCAGAATCAGTTCGGGAATGCTATAGTCAAGAAAGACGGTGTAAGCTGCGATGATGTCCACGCCAAGGGTGCCGAGCAGTTTTATGTCCGGCCTGACAGCTTTCAGCGCGTTTTCTACGTACATCAGATCCATGATCAAGACGGGCAGGTTTGAGCGCTCGATAGCAGAAAAGCGGAGAGTGCTCAAAAGGCCCTCAGACGCGGCATGTTCTTTTACCTCCTCTGAAAATTTTGCAACTTCAATGTGCCCGCCATGCATTTCAGGGAAATATGCCTTATTTACTGCGGTCTGCATTGCTCCCGTGTCAAAGGCAAAAAAACCTTCTTTCTCATTTGCGGTTGCCGGAATCAGAATAATTCCATTTACAAGCGTGTATGGTATCGTGATCATTTTCCTTCCTCCAGTGGATAGTCTGGAAGTAGTATACATTTTTTCCGGACATTTGCAATGCCATGGGCAAACTAGACAAAAATCACGACATAATAGACAGATACTGCTTGTATTCCCTGCGAAATCTTGCCGCCTTCTTTTGCGACAGAGGGATTAGCTCACCGTTTTTTAATTGAACGGAATTACCCTTGACAGCCTCCACATACATAAGGTTAACCATGAAGCTTACATAAGGTGAAAAAAATGGGCACCCGGAAACAATGGACGGGATATCTTTTAGCTTAAGAGAGGTTTTTATGCGCTCCTGCTGGGTTTTTATGAATACGAATCTTCGGCAATATTCAAAATACAAAATATCATTGGTATCCACTTCGATCTCACCGTTTTTGATGGGAAAGCGCAATGTAATATTTTGAGAATATAGCTGTTTGAGTATTGCCGGAATTGTTTTTGGGGTGAATTGCCGCGGCTCTTTAATGACAGCAAGCTTTTTTTGTTTGGACATATTTTCTGCGCCTGAAACAATTTGAAGAAGCAGCCTTTCAAAGTTGCATTCCTGAATAATGACGGCGTCAGACTGGGGCAGCATATCGATAAGATCTTGTTCCGTTGATATGGGAACAAGTTCGATATCTTTGCCGTAATCAATCAAAACACTGTCCAAAGCGGATCGGCGCTGGGTGATATTGGATGAAAAATAGAGCAGCTTCATAGGGATAACCTCGGTAGTTTCGGCAAATATACCTATCATAAACGGCCAGATAGGAGTTGTTAGCTTGACTGGCTGTTTTATTATATCATGCAGTGATTTAAGAGTAAACAATGGGATATTGAGCAAAGAGAATCCAAAAGATACTTGGCTGTAAGGCGCTGGCAAGAAACATTATAGGGCATCCGGAGAGCATTTCGCTTCAAATAAATTGCTTTGGTATTTTAAGCGAATTATAATAAAATGTCCGTTTATGTGATGAAAAGGGGGTGGCCTATTGATCCATATTGCAATCTGTGACGATGAAAAATATATGTCCGATCATATAAGGGCAATGACCTCCGATTTTTTCCGTAAAAAGAACAGAGAGATCCGTGTCCGGACATTTGCCGGCGGCGAAGAGCTGCTGAAGTATGATGGCCAGATAGACATCTTGTTTCTGGATATCCAGATGAAGGATCTGGACGGCATGGAAACGGCAAGAAGACTTCGGGCGGATAAATTTCAAGGGTTTCTGATTTTCATCACGGTACTGAAAGAGATGGTATTCCGGTCTTTTGAGGTGCAGGCCTACGATTACCTGATTAAGCCGGTGGAAGAAAGACAGTTTAAGAACACGATGGAGCGTCTTTATGCTTCCATGTGCAATGCAAGAGAGGAAAGACTGCTCGTACAAAGGGGATATGAGGGGCGCATCATAAGAAAGGACGAGATTGTTTTCTGTGAGATCATAGACCGGAAAATATATCTGCACCTGACTTCCGGCGAGGTCCTTGATTATTATGAGCGGATCGAAAAGCTGGAAGCGAAACTGGGCGATTATTTCTTCCGATGCCATAGGAGTTATCTTGTCAATCTGAAGCATTTAAAAGGCTATAAAAACGAGACTGCATATATGGATAACGGCAGGGTGGTTCCCGTGTCGCGGCTGCGGAGCAAGGAGTTTTCCGGTGTCGTTCTGCAGTACATGAAGAACATATAAGAATCAAACATGACATAGGTGGGGCGGGTAAAATGGATGCGTATTTAGATTTTTTCAATATGTATGTCATGGGCGTCATTGAGATGTCCTTTCAGTTTTATTTTCTGATAAAAATCCTGAAAAAGAAAATATGGCCGCCTTTTTATATTCTATTTGCAGTGTGTGCGGTGACTGTCACTCGCTTTCTTTCAGTCAGCACAATCGTCGGATTTATGGCGCTTGTCTTTCTGTTTACGGTATGCGGGACAGTTGTCTGCCGTGGAGATTTTAAGTCTTCTCTTCTGTATGCGTCGCTGACGATTGAAATTATGCTTCTATGTTATGGAATTGTGAACTCTCTGGTGAGCCTTTTATGCCCGTTGCTGCCTGCCGTTTTCTCTGGTGATACGACGGGTATTACGGCCGGGATTTTGGTCATGCTGGCCAGCGAAGCGGCGTCTCTGACCCTGACCGGCTTTTGCTATTATTTGGTGTACCGCTATTTTTCCTGCTATACTGCGGCGGAAATGCAGCAAATGTTTCTGGTTTTCATCCCGATCCTGATGATATTTATCATGAGCGAGTACATCAACACGATAGAGTTCGAGTTTCAGTATGAGGTTTTGGCGGAGGGAGGGCCTGCGCGATATCTGTTCAGCCACTGGCAGCTGCTTGTCATGCACCTTTTGGGACTGTTAAGCCTATTCTGCATCTTGTTTTCCTATAAGAAACTGCAGCAGATTTTCCGTCTCAGCACGGAATTGTCGCTGCTGGAGCAGGAAGAGCATTCCCTGAACCAGTATGTGGAGGAAGCGAAGACCCGCTATGATAGGACAAAGTCCTTCCGCCATGATATCAGGAATCACATCGCGGTGGTAAAAAAGCTTCTCCAGAGGGGGAAACTGGAGGAGGCTGTAAACTATATTGAGGATATGGACGATATGGCGGAAAAAATGTCATTCCCCTGCAGTACCAATAACCCGGTAGTGGATATTTTGGCGGGAAACAAACTGGGGATTGCAAAAAGCATGGGGATAGACGTGGACTGTTCCCTCCTTCTGCCGTATCCCTGCAGCCTGCGGGACATTGATATCTGTATCGTGCTGTCAAATGCGCTGGATAATGCCATTCAGGCATGTAAAAATATGGATGCCGGCACAGAAAAATATATACGGGTTTCCGGGCGTATTCAGGGAGATTTCCTTATGCTGGAGGTTGAGAACAGTTTCTGTGGAAACACCCTGTTCAAAAAAGGGATAGGTCTGTCAAATGTAAAAACGGTAGCCGAAAAATACAGCGGCGCCATGAGCATAGAAACGAAAGAAGATGTATTTATCCTCCATGTGCTGCTGATCATTCCACAGCACTCAGAAGGTATCCTGCAGCAAATGGATTAATACGTTTCTTTCTACAGTCGAAAACAGTAAAAGGAGCTGTCTGTAAAGGCAGCTGCAAGGCGACGGCAAAGCGGTTGCCTGACAATATCAAATTGTAGGAGGAACATGCTTATGGCAATGCAGATTCATGGAAGCTATGATCATTCCAGAACCGATTACACGGAAAGGGTATTGGAAAAGCAGGCCGTTCTAAGGACGGAAAAGGCAAGGGAAGCAGAGAAGGCCGCAGAAGGAAAAAGCTCTGGCAAATTGTCCGAACCAAAAGATGAATACATCAGCAGTGAAAAATCAGAGAAAAAGCCTACGGGACTGTATCGGCTAGGGCAGGATGAGAAGGGCAGCCGGAAACTCTTTTTTGACGGCCCGAAAGCTGTCCATGAAAAGGCTCTCCCTGCAGACAATGAGGAAAGCTTGAAGGGAGGGGAAGACCGTCCCGGAGAGGGGGAAGGTGGAAAAGGGCCGAAGGTTAGCGAGGACAGCCAGAGAAAGCCTGCGGAGAACTGTGTCGCAAATACGGATAAGGTCGATAGGGAAATCAAAAAGCTGAAAGAAGAGAAACAGCAGCTGGAACAGCAGATTAGGTCAGCTTCCGGGGATGAAACGAAAATCCGGGAGCTGGAGAAAAAGCTGGCGCGGATAGAAAATGAGTTGAGCCAAAAAGACAATGATGCCTATAGGAAGCAGCATACTGTTATTTCGGTATTTTGAATGCATAGTATCGTTTAGAAAATGCGTTGTAAGGTTGGAAGCTTGCCTGAAAACAGAAAAGCAGGCTCCGAAGTTCCTTGATGCCGAATGGGGCAAGACGCGCACTGCAGAAAATGGGGATGGTCTTTGCTGTTTTACCAGTGACGTTTTGTAAAGGACTTTTTAATCAAGTTCACAGAAAATTTACATTTCAGGGCAAAAAATATAGCCAGGAACCTGTTTTTTAGATTCCTGGCTCATTAGCGCCATTTACATATTCTGGTCTGTTTTCAATTTTCTCACTTCATCAACTGAAAGGCCAACAAATTCCGCAATCTTTTCAAGCGTTATTGTTCCATCTTCCAGCATTTTCTTTGCAACATTTATCATTCCTTCTTTCAATGTCTGATTCCTCATATCTTCCATAGCCCGGCACATAATCTCGATTCCCTCCTTGCTCTCTTTGAAAAATCTCACCCTGTCTGCCAGTGTCCCATAGTACATGTCCGCTGCGTCTGTGCAGGAGAAGTCATGCATTAACTTCCCGATTGGCGTATCTCCACGGTAAGCGCCATTTACATACAGTATGTGCGAACCGTCCTCAAATCTTTCCCCGGTTCCTAAAAAGCACCGCTCAATCGGATAGAGCGGCAGCCCTTTTCCCATTACGTCATTCTCTGTGATAAAGATTACCCACGTTTCCGGCAGCTTGTCAAAGTCCTCGCCTTTCTTCAAAAGGTTTGCGTCCATCATGCTGCTGTTGTACCTTGCCCTTTTTCTCCCGGCTCCTTTATCGGAGCGCTGTACCTCCACATTCAGTTGCGCCCCTGTGCTGTCTGTAGCCAGAATATCCAGCCTCACCGAACGGTTCAGCAGGTTCTCCACAAATACCTGAGTGCGGACGTCCAGCACCTTTAAATCCGGCTTTTCCAACACAATCTGCAATACCAGTTCTATGCTTGCCGTATCTCCCTCAAAACACTTTGTGAGGAAATCATCATCAAGCAGGCGAAAACCTCTTAGCCTCTGTAAATCTTCCTGATGTTTCTGGTCTATCTGTTCCGTCACTGTCAATCTTCCCACCTGCTTTCCCTTCCATTTTGTATCTCTATACTACCATACAATCCGAATATTTTCAATCATATCCAGATTTGTCTACACTGAAGAACCAAAACACGTTATCCGTAACTGAACGTCCATTAAGCCCCCAGCAGAGCTGGGGAGAACGGAGTAAGCAGTAGCGATCCCCAGAGTACCAA
>RAZA01000164.1 GCA_003612485.1 bacterium D16-50 | reverse complement strand
GACGAGGAGCCTATACCTGAACCGGAAGTGCCCGTAGCGCCGCCCGTTCCGGCAGCACAGAATCCTGAGCCCGTAGTGCCGCCTACGCCCGTACAAGGCGAGGACGACATCCCGGACGAGGAGGTGCCTGAGGGACAGCCTGCGCCTACCGCGACGCCTGAGCCTACTGCAGCGCCTACCGCAACGCCCGAACCTACAGATGCTCCCGAAGACCAGATTGTGGATGTGGAGGACGATACGCTTCCTCTTGCAGCCCCTGGCGAAGGAAGCGGAAGGGCATGGGCGCTGGTGAACCTGATCCTGACCATCCTGACTGCCCTCATGAGCCTGCTTATGCTGACCTTCTACTTTGCAAGGAAGCGCGGCGAGGACGAGGACATGGAGAACGTTGAAGTGGACGAGGAGCTGAAGAGGAAGGGTCTGGTAAGGCTGCTCAGCATCCTGCCTGCAGTGATCGCAGTCATCACCTTCATACTGACGGAGGACATGCGCAATCCTATGATCCTTGTGGACAA
>RAZA01000163.1 GCA_003612485.1 bacterium D16-50 | reverse complement strand
CAGTGCCCCTATGACAAAATCCTCGGCGCGTCCAACCTCTCCATGCTCCGCTATGAGTGGGTGTGGTATAAAAGCCGTTGTACGGGATTTCTCAACGCCCGCCGCGCCCCGCTGAAAAAGACGGAGAACATTCTGGTATTTTACCAAAAACTCCCCTTATACAACCCGCAGTTTGAGCAGGGCAAGCCCTATAAGAAAATCGCGTCCCACCGCGACCAGAGCCCCAACTATGGAAAATTTGTCCGCTCCGGCAGCGGCTCGGAGGACGGGCGGCGGTTCCCGGGGAACCTGCTTTCATTTCAGACCGTGGCCCATACCGTCCACCCTACCCAAAAGCCCGTGGAGCTGTGCGAGTATCTGATAAAGACCTACACCAGCCCCGGCGATGTGGTGGCGGACATCTGCGCGGGCTCCGGCACAACGGCCATCGCCGCGCTGAACACGGGCCGGGAGTTTATCTGCTTTGAGACGGCCCCGGCCTTTTTCGGCCCGGCCACGGAGCGCATCATGCAGGCGCGGGCGGC
>RAZA01000162.1 GCA_003612485.1 bacterium D16-50 | reverse complement strand
ACCGGGTCCGTCGGATTGGTGGGGTCTGTTCCCTCAACCGGGTCCGTCGGATTGGTGGGGTCTGTTCCCTCGACGGGGTCCGTGGACGATTCCTCGCATTCCACATAGAAGACTACCACCGTATTCGCTCTGGCCGCAATCTCCCAAGAATTTGTTTCCGCATTCCAGTGCAAAGTGATGGTCTTGTCGCCTTCACCTTCCACCAGCTTATGCTCTTTACTCTTTAGAGTGCTGTACCCTTCCGCAAACTTCTGTGCAATAAATGTCACATTGCAGATATAGCTGCCATTTTCGTTTGATACTTCACCGATCTGAATGCGGCCCGGCTTATCGCAGTCAAAATAGCCCACCTCATGACGCCCCGGCTGGCAGTACACCTCCACAGCTGCTCTGGCCTCTCCCTTGACAAGCTTATTTACCTCTTCAGGAGTAGGCTTTTCAGGCTCCGCCGGCACTGGAGGCACCGCCTCTATGGTGGTGTTTCCACTGGTGCTTCCGTTCTCCCACTGGACTTTCGCCTCGTTGTAGATCTCCCC
>RAZA01000161.1 GCA_003612485.1 bacterium D16-50 | reverse complement strand
AAGGTGATTTTTATGGCTAACAAGACAAACAGCATGGCACATACGAAATGGATGTGCAAGTACCACATTGTCTTTACTCCTAAGTATAGACGAAAAGCAATTTATAATCAATACAAAGAAAGCATACGTGATATTATAAAACAGCTCTGTGCCTATAAGGGAGTGGAAATTATGGAAGGGCATCTGATGCCTGACCATATCCATATGCTGGTGAGCATACCGCCGAAGATGAGTGTGTCAAGCTTTATGGGGTATCTAAAAGGGAAAAGTGCGCTGATGATATTTGACAAGCACGCAAACCTGAAGTACAAATACGGGAACCGGCATTTCTGGGCGGAGGGATATTACGTCAGCACAGTAGGCCTGAACGAGGCAACGATAAAGAAGTATATTCTGGATCAGGAGAAAAGTGATATTATGCAGGATAAGTTGAGCGTGAAGGATACGAGGACCCCTTCAAGGGGTAGCCGGTATTACGAACGCCCTTTGAAGGGCGGCGACGAGTCAAGGGCGTAGTGGCTTGAACAAAGTGAAAGCCAGCGTCTTT
>RAZA01000160.1 GCA_003612485.1 bacterium D16-50 | reverse complement strand
CCACGGCAGGGTAGCCAAGCCCGGCAGGGATAAGCGCTGAAGGCATCTAAGCGCGAAGCCCTCCCCGAGAAAAGGTGTCCATGTGGCGACACGTGAGCCCCCCCGGAGAGGACGGGGTAGATAGGTGCGGGGTGCAGGCGCGGCGACGCGCACAGCTGACGCACACTAATAGGGCGAGAGCTTAACCAGATGAGGAGGCGCGCATGCCGCGCGCCCGTGTCCGGGCTGCTGTCTTGGCTGTACGGTGTTCGGTTCTGAGGGTGTGTGCCCGCATTCCTCGATAGCTCAATGGTAGAGCACGCGGCTGTTAACCGCGGGGTTGTTGGTTCGAGCCCAACTCGGGGAGTAAAGCGTCAAAGAGATGACGCTTAGGAAAGCCCGTAAACATTAGCGTTTGCGGGTTTTCTTTGTATAAATGTCAAGCCTCGAAAGAGGCACAATAGATCGCATGGCTGCAAAGATAAGCATGTGAGTGTTGACCGAAAAATGAACCGGGATCGCGCTGCATTTCGTATTCCGGCTGTAACTGCCTGATAGTAAACAATACTT
>RAZA01000159.1 GCA_003612485.1 bacterium D16-50 | reverse complement strand
GCCCGGATCATCCCGTTGCGCCCCTCCTCGCCGCAGCCGGGGACCCGCACCATGTACAGGTGCCCGCTGGAACGGCTGCCCCCGCTGAAATGGGGCAGCACGTCCAGCCCGTAGGGGGCGAACGCCCCGTCGTACCTGGCGATGACCTCCCTCCTGCGTGCCAGCATCCCCGGGTACCTCCCCAGCTGCGCCAGCCCCATGGCCGCCGCGATGTCCGTCATGTTGCACTTGTAGGCGGGGGAGAGGACATCGTACTCCCATGCGCCAGCCCGGCTCTTGTGGAACGCGTCCTTGGACTGCCCGTGGAGGGACAGCAGCATCAGCTCCCGGTAGATGTCCCCGTCGTCCACCCCCGGGATGGCCCGCCACGTCAGGGCCCCGCCCTCCGCGGTGGTCAGGTTCTTCACCGCATGGAAGGAGAAGCTGGTGAAGTCCGCCACGCTGCCGCACATCCGGCCCCCCTGCGACGCCCCGAAGGCGTGGGCGGCGTCAGCGATGACCGCCACCCGGCCGATGGCCTCCTGGAGGGCGTTGGCGGGCCTGAACAGGCTGCTCTT
>RAZA01000158.1 GCA_003612485.1 bacterium D16-50 | reverse complement strand
AAAATACCGCAAATGCCAGTGGTACAGTTTTCCGACCATATGACAGCCATACAGCCGGAAAACCGACCCTCTGATAGCCGGAAAAGCGACCCTCATAAGGGCGGAAAACCGACCTTTGCGTTGGACGGAAAACCGACCCCTAACCAACTTACTATAAACCAACTAAAAGAGAACCAACGAAAAGGAGTGAGTGGGGAGCAGCCCGCACCCTTTGGCAGATATAAAAACCTTTTCCTCTCCGAATCCGAGTATGCGGAGCTGAAAGGGGAATACCCGGACAGGCTGGAACGGTTCATTGAGGAATTGAGCGAGTTCATAGCCGCCTACGGGAAAGTGTACGCCAACCATGCCGCCGCTGTCCGTATGTGGGCAAGACGTGACAGGAAAGGCACAGGAAAGAAAGGAATCCCCGATTATTCCTACAAGGAGGGCGAGAGCCTTTGACCGCATAGACACAACGCCCCGTAAACAGGGCGTAAAAGACCATGAACAAGGAGGACGATTTTATGAGTGATTACGATAACGCCATTTTCCGGCTTGCCACGGCACAGGAAGCAGAGCCGGAGGACTACAC
>RAZA01000157.1 GCA_003612485.1 bacterium D16-50 | reverse complement strand
CCTTGTAGTGGATGCAGTCCATGAACACGAACGGGTAGACCGGGTTCAGGGGCCGGGACTGCCATTCCCTAATCTCCGGCAGGATCTTGTCCGTGATCTTGCTGACCATCTCTGCTGACAGCTCTATCCCATAGAGGTCCTGGAGCTGGTCATGGATGTCCCGAGTGCTCATCCCCCTGCCATAGAGCGAGATGACCTTCTCCTCAATCCCGGAGACATCCCTCTGGTATTTAGGGACAATCTTCGGCTCGAACTCGCCGTTCCTGTCCCGAGGGACGTCGATCTGGAACTCCCCATACTGGCTCTTGAGCTTCTTGGGGGAATGGCCGTTGCGCTTGTTTGCGGTGTCCATGTCGCCTTTCTGGTTCTTTTCATAGCCCAGTGCCGCATCCAGCTCTGCCTCCATAAGTTCCTGCAGGATGTCCTTGAAACCATCCCTCAGGAGCGTGTAGACATCTGCCACACTGTTTAAGTTGTTGTCTGCAATAATCTGTCGAATCTGTTCCTTTGCTACTGGCATATAAATACTCCTTTTCGATAAGAATTTCCATATCTTGATTCTTACCAAAAAGGAGCCATTCTTTACCTAAGACACAAA
>RAZA01000015.1 GCA_003612485.1 bacterium D16-50 | reverse complement strand
CGAACGCCCTTTGAAGGGCGGCGACGAGTCAAGGGCGTAGTGGCTTGAACAAAGTGAAAGCCAGCGTCTTTAGGCGCTGGCCGGTAACAGCGGCTTATAGCCGCAGAGCAAACCACCCGTTTGACGGGTGGTGATGATTTTAAGATAATGACATTGCGTATTATCGAGGGGGTTTCTACAGTATGCTGGTGGAGTGAGTGATACTTGGTCAGCTACTGCCTTTGCAATAAATTCCGATACTTACGCTACATCATACTATCTATCATCTACGGCTACCAACATTAACTCGTCAGACGGGCCAAATCATCGTTGGCACGGTTTCTCCCTCTGCTGTCAGCGAGATAAGTTATTCTGACAGCCCCTGCTCTATTTCTTCAATGGTGGGAAGGCTGCTTCGGAACTCCTTACCTAATACTTTTGTAAATTCATACTGTGCAATTCCGATAGGCTGGGACATATCTTCTAAGGCATATTCGGCTACCACATCGTCCTTATCTTTGCAAATCAAGATTCCGATTGTCTGATTATCCTGCTCTGCCTTTAGATTTTTATTAACAGCTGTTACATAAAAATTCAGTTTACCGGCAAATTCCGGCTTAAATTTTTCCGTCTTCAATTCCACTACGACATAACAGTGCAGTCTAACATGATAAAATAGCAAATCCATCCGAAATTCCGTTTTCCCCACCAGTATAGGAACCTGCCTTCCTATATATGAGAAACCGGTACCCAACTCCAATAGGAACTGGGTAATCTGGTTTACTAACGCATCCTCCAATTCTTTCTCGTCGTATTTCTCCCGCAAGGAAAGAAAATCAAAATTATATGGATCTTTCAGAGTTTGCTCCGCCAAATCTGATTGCGGTTCAGGAAGCTTAACCTGGAAATTTGTTATTGCTTTTCCCTGACGCTCATACAAATTGGCATCAATCTGGTGTTCAAGGACATTTCTGCTCCAATTGTTGTCCATTGTTTTCTGTACATAAAATAATGCTTCCTTTATATTTTTGCATTTATACATAATCCGCTGGTTATGCCCCCACGGAATGCTTTTAATGAGCTTTTCAATTTCTTGGAGCGTAGGCTTGTTTGATACGTCGTTCGTATTATTTTCCAATAGGGTTACAGGTTGTAACCCTATTCCTTCCTGGCTATAAAACTTATACCAATACCTGATGTGTTTTAAGTTTTGGGAAGATAATCCGGACAAATCAGGAAATGCTTTTTGCAGGTCTTTACTCATTGTTTTAAGGAAGGCGTCACCCCATTTTGTGCTTTCCTGCTTTTTGACAATGTCCTTGCCCAACTCCCAATATAAATCCAGCAACTCATAGTTTACTTTGATAGCTGCCTTGATTTGTGCCTATCTTATTCTTTTCTTTATATCGTCAATCCAGGATTTATACTCATCTGTCACGGCAAAGCCTACCTCATTTTTTGACATCAAATACGCCTCCTTCAAGTCTTTCCATTTTAACGGATATCATTCGTCCGATTAAATTCATCTTACCACGCTTTAATCGGCCATGCTATAGATTTTGGCAAATTAAAAATATAATTTATCACCATCAAAAAATATGCATTTTTAAAAACTGTTCACTTTGCGCTGAATTATGATATAATTTTGTTGAGGCTATATAGAAACGTGTGAATTTTCGGTGCGTCGATATAGGATTGTATCATCCGTGACGTCTAGACACATGTATGCTGTAGCAGGTGTGCAGAGGCAAGAGTGCAACGGCATGTATGCCGTGGCAAGTACGCAGCGGTATATAAGCTATGGCAAGTATGCAGAGGCAAGAGTGCAACGGCATGTATGCCGTGACATGTATGCCGTGGTAAGTATGCAACGACATGTAAGCCATGGCAGAGGAGGGAATATGCGTATTTTGATTATCAGACACGGGGATCCTGACTATGAAAAGGATTCCCTGACGGAAAAGGGCTGGCGGGAGGCCGGGCTTTTGGCGGATAGGATTGCGAAACTGAAGGTGACGGATTTTTATGTCTCGCCTTTGGGCAGGGCCAAGGACACAGCATCTCTGACGCTGAAAAAAATGAATAGGACAGCGGAGGAGAGAGACTGGCTCAGGGAGTTTCCTCCGTCCATCCTGCGGCCGGACGGCAGGGGACAGAGGAAGATAGCCTGGGACTGGCTGCCGGAGGACTGGACCGCTGAGGGGAAGTATTTCCTGCGTGACAAATGGACGGAGACAGAGATCATGGAGGAGGGCCGGGTAAGAGAGGCCTATGAGAAGGTGATTGAGGGATTCGACGCTCTGCTGGCGGAGCATGGCTATGTGAGGGAAGGGGAGTTTTACAAGGCGGAGCGTTCCAATAAGGATACCATTGCCCTTTTCTGCCATTTCGGGCTTGAATGCGTGTTGCTGAGCCGTCTGATGAACATATCCCCCATGCTGCTGTGGCATCATACTTGTGCAGCGCCCACCTCTGTCACTACCGTGGTCACGGAGGAGCGCAGGCAGGGGAAGGCTGTCTTTCGGGTTACGGCCTTTGGAGATATCTCACATCTAAATGAGGCAGGAGAGGAGCCGGCCTTTGCGGCAAGATTCTGCGAGACCTTTGAGGATCAGGAAAGGCACGACTGAGGAGGAATGCTGTAAAAAATGGTATAGTTATCGACATCAAGATGTACACTCACTCTTTGTTTTGATTTTTTTGATCTATGCCAATGGTAACAATGCAGGCGCTCATCAGACATGGGTGATATTGATATTTTCGACTAGGAGATGCATGAATATGAGAATTGAGATCAGGAAAGTATGTGTAAACGACGCAATGGCAATTTGCCAGATCTCCAGCAATGATCTCGGATACCCTTGCACTCCGGAATTGGTCGAAGCCAAACTAAAAAAGCTTGATCACGGCAGGGAAGAAGTTTTTGTTGCCGTTGTCAGGGATAAAGTTGTAGGGTATCTCCATGTGGAAAAATATGATGTCTTGTATGCGGGGACAATGGCAAATATTCTTGGTCTGGCAGTGGAGCTTGACCATAGAAAACAAGGAGCCGGGAAGTTGCTTGTGGGGGAAGCAGAGCGCTGGGCAATAAACCATGATATTCATGCGATAAGGCTGAATTCTGGGATGTCCCGAAAGGAAGCCCATAAATTTTACCGGAATATAGGGTATGTGGATGAGAAAGATCAGAAGCGGTTTATGAAAATGATATGACTGCTGCATAAAATTTTAATGCGAATGAAGATACGAATATAGGAATTTACCGGATGATACCTTTGTCCAGTCAGATTGATAAATATAAGCGATTTGTTGAAAAGAAACTGATATGTAAGGAGGCAGGTATGTTAAATAAATACGGCTTTGACTTGTGGGCAGATGGATATGACAAAACGGTGGGGATTTCCGATGAAGAAAATACATATCCGTTTGCCGGTTATAGGGATGTGCTTGGAAACATCTTTCAGGTCATTATGGAAAAGCCAAACGCAACAGTGCTTGATATAGGGTTTGGAACGGGTACGCTCACGACAAAACTATATGAACATGGTTGTTCCATCTACGGGCAGGATTTCTCGTCAAGAATGATTGAATTAGCATCCGAGAAAATGCCGGGTTCACATCTTTATCAGGGGGACTTCACGAAAGGATTAGTAGAGCCGTTGCGGAATCAATGCTATGATTTTATTGTGGCAACATACTCACTGCATCATTTGACTGATGAACAAAAAATATCCTTTCTTCGCACTCTGTATAATTGCCTGAAAGGGAATGGGAAGATCTTAATTGGTGACGTTGTTTTTGAAAACCGCGATAAATTGAATCAATGCAGACAGGAAGCAGGTGACGAATGGGATGATGAAGAAATATATTTCGTTGCCGATGAACTGAGAAGTGTATTTCCGGGCATTACATTTAAACAAATTTCATACTGCGCAGGTATCCTGACATTGACTCGTTAACTTCCGGTTTGAAGAAACCCTTAAAAAGCAATCAAATATTTAATAATTATGTTATAGTTATACTGAGGAGGAATAAGGCATGAGGCTTTTGTACGGTACTGGTAATGCCGCAAAGCTGGAAGCCATGAGGAGGCGTCTGGCAGAACTGGATCTGGAGATTTTGGGGCTGGAAGATATGGACAAGGAAGCGCCTTATGTGCCGGAGAATGGGAGGACTCCTTTGGAGAATGCCAGACAGAAGGCCTTTGCCTATTATGAGGCCTTTGGCATACCGGTGTTTTCCTGCGATTCAGGCCTATATTTTCAGGGGGTTCCGGAGGAGGTTCAGCCGGGCGTCCATGTGAGGACCGTTGGCGGCAAGTACCTGACGGATGAAGAGATGTTGGAGTATTATGGGGGACTGGCCAGAAAATACGGGGATCTGAGGGCGAGATATAGGAACGCGATCTGTCTGGTGATGGATTCCCGGCATGCCTATGAGTCCATGGATGACAGCTTGGCCAGCAGTGTGTTTCTGCTGACAGCGGTTCCTCATTCCCGGATCCGGCACAGCGGTTTTCCCTTGGACAGCCTTTCTCTGGATGTGGAGACGGGGAAATATTTTTATGATCTGGAGGAGACGAAGATGGACCAGACAGCAGTGGCGGACGGTTTCGTGAGCTTTTTTAAGAAAATACCGTCTCTGGGCCAGTGAGCTTTTTGGCCTGTAGGGCTTTTGCCGCTTGCATTAGCTTTCTTCCCGAAGGGAATGCGGAGAGCCCTTGGCACAAGCAGGCAGCAAAGCTTGTACATAGCTGTTTTTGGGAAGCCTATTTCTTTTGGAAGGGAATGCAGAGAATCCTTGGCGCAGTGAGCTGCGTCAAGGATTCTTTGGGATTTAGGAATACCGTCATTATATCTCGGCGCCCTCCCTCCTCAAGGGGAGGGCTTTTCTGCGGTCTTCACCGATGCCCGTCCAATTTTTTCCGGAATTCACGGCGCATATCTTTTTGACCAGCTTACTCAGGCACCAGAACATGGATTCCGCGGCGAAGGCGAACACTGCCGTGAGCAGGAGGCAGAGAGAAGATATAGGGCTCATGGCGAATAGGTCGCTGAGGAAGAAGCAGCAAAATACCAGACCAACCACGTTCAGCCCCAGAATTCCGTATTTGATGCGGTTGAAGGGACGGCTGATCTCGGCCAGCATCACGAAGCCCACCATGGCCAGCAGCAGGGTGGAGGCGGTGGAGACTTGGCTGTCCGGGAGGGAGAGCATTCTGCCGCAGGCTACAAAGGTGCAGACGATGAATACATTGGTCAGCCCTGCCGGAAGGGCCTTCAGCAGAATATTGCGTATAAAGCGGCCCTGAATCCGGTCCTTGTTGGGCTCCAGCGTGAGAAGGAATCCGGGGGCGCCTATGGTGAACATGCTGATCAGGGAAATCTGGGAAGGCTCCAAAGGGTAGGTGATGGCCGATATGGCTGCAAACAGCGCCATAAGCAGGGAAAATATATTTTTCACCAGAAATAGGCTTGCGGAGCGCTGAATGTTGTTCACCACATGCCGTCCTTCCAGAACCACGCTGGGCATACGGGCGAAATCGGAGTCCAGCAGCACCACCTGAGCCGCCTGAGCGGCGGCTTCGCTGCCGGAGGCCATGGCCACGCTGCAATCGGCATCCTTCATGGCGAGGATATCGTTCACCCCGTCTCCCGTCATGGCAACCGTATGCCCGCTGTTTTGGAGCGAATGGATCAAAAGCTGCTTCTGCTTGGGCGTCACCCGGCCAAAGACCGTGTATTGGCCCGCAGCTTCCTTCAATGCGGAGTCCTCAGACAGAAGGCTGGCGTCGATATATTGATCCGCGTTCTGGATCCCGGCCCGCTGGGCCACCTCGGAGACGGTTTCCGGGTTGTCGCCGGAGATCACCTTCACCGTTACGCCCTGCTGCCGGAAGTAGTCGAAGGTCTCTCTGGCGTTTTCCCGAATGGGGTTGGCCAAGATCACATATCCAAGGGGAATTACGGTCTCGGCAGAATCGGCCTGCCCGGCCGCCCTTTTCCCCAGAGCCAGCACTCTGTAGCCCTTCTTCAGATAGGGGGATATCTCCGACAAGACGGAGTCGTAGGGGACCGCCGGCTCCCAGAGCGCCGAAGGGTCTGAGAGAAGGCATTGTCCCAGCACGAATTCCGGCGCCCCCAGCATGTAACTGCCGTCTTCAAAGGTGACGGAGCTGTATTTTCTGGAGGAGGAAAAGGGCATGACGGAAAGAGGGCTTTTTTGATTTTTTTTGTCCGCGGCAAAAGGGGAAACATGCTTCCGGAGGGCCTGCATGGTGGCATTGTCGTCCTGCACGGCGGCGGAATAATCCGCCAGCAGCTGTGCCAGCCGATCAGGCTCCAGCGTGCCTTCCGGATTTTGGCGGCTGGGAAGGAGGCTGGAAACTTCCATTCCGGGCTCTGTGATGGTTCCCGTCTTGTCCACGCACAGCACGTCCACTCTTGCCAATGTCTCGATGCTCTTCATATCGTGCAGGAGCACCCGCCTTTTGGCCAGACGTATGGTGCTTAAGGTGAGGGCGGCGGTGGTCAGCAGATAGAGGCCCTCCGGAATCATCCCGATGACGGCGGCCACCATGGACACGATGCTCTTCTGGAAGCCTTCCTGATTCATGAAATATGCCTGACTGAACAGAATCGCTCCCACCGGGATGATGATGATGCCCACCCATTTCAGAAGCTTGTTCAGTGAACGTATCATTTCGGACTGCTCCTTGTCGCCCATGGCCTTGGCCTCGGCGGTCAGTTTGGAGATGTAGGATTCGTTTCCCACCTGCTCCAGTGTGGCGTAGCAGCGCCCGGACACCACGAAGCTTCCCGAGAGCAGGCGGCTGCCGGCTTCCTTCTTGATTTCGTCCGCCTCTCCGGTGAGGAGGGATTCGTTTACGGATATGCTGCCTTGTATGACACTGGCATCAGCACAGATCTGGTTTCCGGAGGCCAGCAGAATGCAGTCGCCCTTTACCAGCTCCTCGGAAGGGATGCGGGTTTCCTTGCCGTCCCGTATGACTATAGCGTAGGGAGCGTTCAGCATGTTCATCTTGTCAAGAGTCCTCTTGGCCCGCAGCTCCTGCAGGATTCCAACCCCCGTATTGATGATGATGATGGGGAGGAAGGTGAGGTTCCTATAGGAGCCCACGATGCAGAGCAGAACCGCCAGAATCAAAAATATGAGATTGAAATAGGTAAATAGGTTGGACGATATGATTTTCCGGACGCTTTTGCCCGTCCGGATATCCGTCCGGTTGGAGAGCCCCTTGGCAGCTCTTTCTTCCGCTTCTGCTGTGGTGAGTCCTGCGGGGAGGGTGTTTATCGTTTTCGTTATGTCTCTGTCCATGTTGTCCTTCTACCTATGCCTTTCCTGAGAATGTGTGCGCATACCGGATATCGTCAGCCCCTCGGCTGGACTTGCCGGATCTTCTGGGAGCTATGCTTCCAAAAACAAGCCGTCTGTGGGCGAATGATTCAAATGCCTCGTTGGAATTATAGTATTATTAGTATAACAAGCTTTTCTAAATATGACTCGAAATAAACCTAAAGGAATTATGAAGATATTCCCATTTTTTCTTAATGAATGAATGGGCCGGAGGCGTGAACAAAAAGGGCCGGGCGAACGGGGTATATGGAAGGAAGCTTTTGGGAGGGGCAAAAAAGAGGAGGGCCAAATCGGAGAAAAGACAGAGAGTGCCGGAGAGTCAGCCATAGTGTCGGCCGGAGAGTCCTGACATAGAGCCAGCCAGAGAGTCCTTCCAGAGAGCAATGAGGGCATAAAAATGAATTTCAATAAAAAAATATCGATAATCGATAAAAATGTATTGACTTTCATGGGGAGAGGTGGTATATAAGAATAGAACGGCGTCTGTGGAAAAGACGAAACCGAGAATCCGCCGCGGGAAGGAAAGTCCGCCATGGGAAGGCAAGTCCGCTGTGGGAAGGGAAGTCCGCCGCGGGAAGGAAGGGGAGTCCCAAATGGGAGCCAAGGGGGTAGACCGTATGAAGAAGGAAGAGCGAGGAAGCAGGTCCGCTGCCGGCAGCAGGAAGCTGATCGTGGGAACCAAATATTTGTTGGACATTATGTTCTTTGCAGGGATTGGGGCCACGGCCACGCTGCCGCTGAGCGTGAAGCTGATCGGAGAGTGGTTCCCCTATCTGGTGAGACATTATGAAGAGACGGTGATAATCTATTTTGTGTTGGGGGTGTCGGCGGTGGTGCTGATACGGGAGCTGCGCAGGATTTTCAGAACCGTGCTGAATGAAGACTGTTTCGTGGAGGAGAATGTGGAGAGCCTAAGGAAAATGGGCAACTGGAGCTTTTTCATCGCCCTGATGGCGGTGGTGAGGAGCATCGTCTATATGACCATCGCCATGCTGGTAGTGATATTGGTGTTCGTAATCGCAGGATTGTTCAGCAAGGTGCTGGCCTGCGTCTTCGATGAGGCCGTGCGGTACAAGCAGGAGAATGATCTGACCATTTAGGGCAAGCTTTGTCCGGTCTCTTGTCCGGATGGATGAAAGGATGAATATCAAATGGGAATCATAGTGAATCTGGACGTGGTGATGGCCAGACGGAAAATGAGCCTGACGGAGCTGTCTGGAAAGGTGGACATTACCCTTGCCAATCTGTCGGTGCTGAAGAACAGCAAGGCCAAGGCCGTGCGCTTCTCCACGCTGGAGGCCATATGCAGGGCGCTGGACTGTCAGCCGGGAGATATTCTGGAATATGTGCCGGAGGAAGCCGAGGGAAACCACGGCTCCGGCGAGTGAAGGAATAAGGCTATGGGTGGTAGGAAGCAAGGGGCGGCATGGGGCGGGCCCCATGGGGAACCGGAATAGGAGGAAGGAATCATGACGGGAATAGAACAAAGCGTGTGGGTGGATAACGCGGGAGATGCGAAACAAGTCAATAGGGCTGCGGGAGCGGAAGGCGCTACGGCCCCCGGAGGGGAAGGAGCCTATGGAGGGCAGCCGGCCCCCGGAGCGGGCGGAGTCTATGGAGGGCAGCCGGATCTCGGAGCGGGCGGGGCCTATGGAGGGCAGCCGGCCCCCGGAGGGGAAGGAGCCTATGGAGGGCAGCCGGCCCCCGGAGCGGGCGGAGCCTATGGAGGGCAGCCGGGTCCCGGAGCGGGCGGGGCCTATGGAGGGCAGCCGGCCTCCGGAGCGGGCGGAGCCTATGGAGGGCAGCCGGCCTCCGGAGCCGGGGCGGCCATGCAGGGAAACGGGCCGGAGCCGGTCCGGAGAATGCCGGTGATGCCGCCGCCCATGGTGCCGCCGGCAGGGACATGGAATCCCCAGAATTCAGGAATGTCAGGATATGGGATGATGCAGGGGAGACCGGCCTCCGAGACGCAGGAGACGAAGCGGATGAAGGAAAATTACGGTTATTTGGCTCGGGGCGCTCTGCTCTATGGTCTTTTCTATGCATTCTGCATGTATAGGAACGGGTCGGGGGTCACCTTCCCCCTCTTTGTGGCGGCCAGCATTGGTTTTTTCTGTCTTTCCATGGTAAAGCTGGGGGTCGTCGGCAAAAGGGGCCGCGTCGGGAGCGGAGGAGGGGCCCTGCAGGCCGGACAAGGGACCGGAAACGGGCGGGGAGGGATCGCCCTGAAGAAAGGGAGCCTTTTTTATATTGTCACCATGCTGCTCCTTGGGATATCCACCTTCTGTACCGATGACGGGACGATTATATTTTTTAACAAGCTGGGGGTATTTTTGCTGCTGATGAGCTTTCTGCTGAAGCAGTATTTCGACACTTCAAAGTGGAAGCTGGGGAAGTATCTGGGCAGTATCTGCATTCTGATCGGGGCCAGCGTTGGGGAGCTGGGCCGTCCGTTCTCCGACGGGGCAGCCTATAACAAAAGCAGAGAGAAGAGGGCGGACAGGAAGGGATGGTACATCGCGCTGGGTCTGCTGATCGGGGTTCCCCTGCTGCTGATGGTGCTTCTGCTGCTTGCCAGCGCCGACGCGGTGTTCGGTAAGATGACGGCCCGGCTGCTGGAGAGCATCAGCCTCTGGGGAATCATCAATATCATGTTCCGCATCGGGGCGGTCTTTTTCGGAGCCTACGCTCTCACGGCTTATCTGTGCAAGAGGAGCATCAGGGAAGAGGTCACGGACATGCGCAGGGGAGAGCCGGTGCTGGCCATTACCGTCACCGGGCTTCTGACAGTGCTTTATTTGTTCTTTTCGGTGATTCAGATCGCAGGTCTGTTTCTGGGAAAGCTGCAGCTGCCGGAGGGCTATACCTATGCCATGTACGCGAGACGGGGGTTCTTTCAGCTGCTGGCCGTGAGCCTGCTGAATCTGGTGATCGTCCTATGCTGCATGAGTTTCTTCAGGGAAAGCAAGGCGCTGAAAGTGATTCTGGCGATCATGTCCTTCTGCACCTTTATCATGATCGCGTCCAGCTTCCTGAGGATGATCATGTATATCCGCTATTACTACCTGACCTATATGAGGGTGCTGGTGCTGTGGGCGCTGGTGCTGCTGGCAGTGCTGTTCGTGGGGGTGACAGCCAGCATATTCAAGGAGAATTTCCCCCTCTTCCGCTATGGCGTGACGGCGGTGGCGGTTCTGTATCTGGCTCTGTCCTTCGGCCATCCGGACTATATCGTGGCCAGAGTCAATATTGCCAATGCGCCTCATGGGGAGATGCTGGAGCAGGAGGACAAAGATCAGGCTGCACAAAAGCCTATTGAAGAAGGCTCAAAGAGCGGTTTCTTTCTGGCCCCGGAGCCCTATCAGGACTATGCCTACTTAAGGACACTGAGCGCCGACGCGGCTTTGGCATTGGTTCCGTATTTGAAGGAGCTGGGCTATCATATGGAGGCGTTCCATGAGGAGGATGCGGTGGCATACGCCTCAAGCATCGGGGCCTGGAACAGCGGTTCGGGCAGATCCCGCTCAGGTCAGGGGTCCTTCGGCTATTATTGGATGAGCAAGCTGCAGCGCGGCATGGAGAACTTCGGCATTCGGACTTATAATGTGTCCAGACATGTGGCGCGTATGCTGTTTGACTGATGCCGGATGCAGAGTAAGAGAACTCTGCGGATTTGGGCTCATTTGTGGGATGCAGAGATTGTGAAAACGGAGGATGGGTGGTATAATGTGGGCAGAGACATGGAAAAAACACTGAAATAAGGAAAGGAAGGATTACCATGAACAAGAGTGCATTTCATCAATTGTCCTACGGCGTGTATGTAGTGAGCACATGGGATCAAGGGAGGGCTACAGGCTGTACGGCAAACAGCGCCATGCAGATCACCTCCGAGCCGGCCACCGTGGCAGTGAGCATCAATCATGACAACTATACCAACCAGTGCATCCGGAGTACCGGAAGGTTCGCGGTCTCCATTCTGGGAGAGAATTCCGATCCCGGCATCATCGGCGCCTTCGGCTTTAAGAGCGGAAAGGACAATGACAAGTTCGCTCAGGTGGAGCATGTGACCAAAGAACATATGCCCGTGGTGGCGGATGCCTGCGGCTACATCGTATGTGAGGTCATTGACAGCATGGAGACAGACACCCATACGGTCTTTCTGGGGAAGGTGCTGGATGCGGATGTGCTGAAGAAGGATGTGCCCATGACGTATTCCTATTATCATAATGTAATTAAGGGCAGGAGCCCCAAGAATGCCCCCACCTATATAGCGGAGTAGCCTTCCGGGGCAGGCAGGGACTGTTTTGGCATTGGGATGTGAGGCGGAGCCTGAAGGGATAGGGGCTCTTAAACAAGCATATAGTAGGAACAAGCAGTGAAAGCCCGGAGGCGGCAGAGTTTTTAAGACTCTGCCGTTTCCGGGCCTGATTCGTTGATCGGGGCGAATTTTATTTTTCCTCTATTGACATTTTTCTTTCATTGTGCTATCCTACATTCATTCTCGATATATCAACTATCGACATGTCGAGGACAAACGCAAAGGGGTGAATCGATGAACGAAGCCTTACGGAAAAAGTATATTCCTATGACAGAGACGATTTACTATACCCTTTTGTCCGTCATGTCTCCCAGACATGGCTATGCCATCATACAGTATGTGAACGGCCTGACCAGAGGGCGGATTCTTCTGGGCACGGGCACCTTGTACACTATGGTGGGCAGGCTGGTGGCAGACGGCGTCATCGAAGTGGTTTCCGACGAGAGCAAAAAGGCGTATCGAATCACGGACGCAGGGCTTTGGCTGCTTCAGGAGGAGACAAGGAGGCTGGCGCTCCAGCTTGAGGACGGCTGGACCGTCCTGAAAGAAGGGGAAGTGGTGAAAAGACCGAATTTGGAAGATAGGGGGGGTACATAGGAAGCAGAGGAAAAGCAGTACGGTTCTTACATATTGCGCCTGATCTGCCGCCTGCGGCAGCCGTGCATCCGGGAGCGACGCTCCGGCGCATGGCCGCGTCCAAATTAAGGGGCACGGCGGCACAAGAGGCAGAGGGCGGGAAAGGGATAGGAAATAAATGATACTTGAGGTAAAGAACATACGCAAAAGCTTTGGGGACAAAGAAGTGCTCCATGGCGTGAGCTTTCAGGTGGAGAGCGGGAAGGCGCTGGGCCTTCTGGGCAGAAACGGAGCCGGCAAGACCACGACCATCCGCATTCTGATGGATGTGTTTCATGCAAACAGCGGGGAAATCCTGCTGGACGGCAGACAGTTCCAGCCCAGAAAGCATCAGATCGGTTATCTTCCGGAGGAGAGAGGGCTGTATCCCAAGAGGACGGTCATAGATCAGATGGTGTATCTGGCCACCCTAAGGGGTATGAAGCCCGGAGAGGCTAGAGTCAGCGCAAAAAAGTGGCTGGAGAGGCTGGAGGTGGCGGAATATGAGACCAAGAAGCTGGAGACGCTGTCCAAGGGCAACCAGCAGAAGGTTCAGCTTGCAGCCACTCTGGTGAACAATCCTGACATGGTGATTCTGGATGAGCCCTTCAGCGGTCTGGATCCGGTGAACTCCCAGATTCTGAAGGATGTGGTGAACGAGCTTATCAACGACAAGAGGCTGGTGATCTTTTCCAGCCATCAGATGAGCTATGTGGAAGAATTTTGCGACAATATCGCCATTATCAATCAGGGGCAGGTGGTTCTGGACGGGCAGCTGAAGGACATCAAGAAGGAGTACAGCAGAAACCGTCTGATGCTGGCGGCGGAGAACCATACGCTGGAGGAACTTGCCCGGAAGGTAGAAGGGGAGTGGCAGGGGCTTGCCAGAGTTTCCGGCAGGAAGAAGGAGTTTCTGGTGCTGGAGCTTTCAGAGGGCGCAGACAAGCGCGCATTTCTGGAAAGGCTTGCCAAATCCGATGTGGATGTGGAGAAGTTCGGGAGATACGAGCCCTCCCTGAATGATATTTTCGTGGCTAAGGTAGGTGAAGAGGAATGAGAAAATTTGTGATCGTACTGAAGTATGAACTGAAAGAGTATTTCAGCAACAAAGCCTTCATGGGGCTGACCGTGCTGCTGGCGCTGCTGGGAGTGGGGATGCTGTTTTTGCCCCGGTTCGTGGACATGTCCGGATTCACGGGGGTGAAGATCGTAGGAGGCGAGGATTCTTCGGAGAAGGAAACGCCGGAGGGAGAGAAGCCGCTGTTCCTATATGCGGACCATGCTGGAGTGGTGCAGGAGGATGTTCTTGCGCAGCTGTTTCCGGACGCAGTCTGGCAGAAGGCGGAACCCGACGCCGTAAAGGCATCCGTGGAGGCGCAGGAGGCGGAGGCCGGCTTCGTGGTGACGGGGAAGACGGAGTACGAATATTATGTCTTTAATAAACCCATGCATGACAACAATATGCTTCTTTTTCAGGAGGCCATGAGACAGTTCTATAGGATGGACTACTGCCGGCAGAACGGCTGGAATCTGGAAGAGGTGGCCGCCATGTACGATGTTCCCATCACTGTGGAGGAAGAGGTGCTGAACAAGGATTCCGGGAGCAACTACTGGTATTGCTATGTATTGATCATCATTGTCTTTATGCTGATTGTGTATTATGGACAGATGATCGCCGTTTCCGTCACCAGTGAGAAGAGCAACCGGGCCATAGAGGTACTGGTGACCAGCACTTCTCCCAACAGCCTGCTGTTCGGCAAGGTCATCGCGGGGGCCGTGGCGGGGGTGTTCCAGATGGGAGTGCTTCTGGGAGCTCTGCTGATCGCCTATCAGATGAACAGAGAGCAATGGGGAGGCATGCTGGATATGTTCCTGCACATTCCCGGATCGGTGGTGGCAGCCTTCGCGTTCTTCGGTCTGGGGGGCTATCTGTTCTACGGCTTCCTATACGGTGCCATGGGGGCACTGGTCAGCAAGACCGAGGATATCAGCAAGAGCGCTTCGGGCCTGATGGTGGTGGTGATGGTAGTGTATTTCTTCTCGCTGGTACAGCTTAACGATATAGACGGGGTAGCGATCAAGGTTCTTTCCTTCCTGCCCGTCAGCTCCTACAGCACCATGTTCGCCCGCATCGGCATGGGAACCGTGGCGGCATGGGAGGTGGCGGTTTCCTTTCTGATTCTGGTTCTGTCCACCATAGGGGCGGGAGTGCTTGGAGCCAAGCTTTACCGCATGGGGACCCTCAGATACGGCAATCCCATCAAGCTGACCAATGCGCTGAAGGATCTGAAGCAGAGCGAATAAGATTTAAAAAGGATCCAAATAAGATCCAAGAAAGACGGAGCAATAAAGGAAGACCGGGACACCCGTTGGCATGAGGTGTCCCGGCCTTTTTTGCGTCTTGATTTGCCTTTTAGGAGCGTCCGGCGAAAAGGGCGTTCCGGAAGGAGGCATGGCGTCAATAGTTCTTTTTTTCCAGAAACTCCAGAAATCTCGCCGCCAGCTTGGGATCGTAGGCGATGCCGGCAGATTCCGATATCCGCTGTTTCGCCGCCTCCTTGGTGTAGTATCCGCCTATGACGGTGGGCATTGTCAGAGAGACGTAGTCGCTGACGACATGGATGATCCGGGCCTCTATGGGAATCTGCTCCCCCTTGAGGCCGTTGGGATAGCTTTCACCGTTCCAGTTTTCATGGGAGCAGTGTATGATATCCGCGATTTTATAGAGTTCGTCAAACAGTCTGGCCATAGTGTAGCTGTGGGTGGCATGCATATGGATCTGGAGGGTCTCCTCCTCCGTTCGCAACTGTCCCCGGATCACAAAGGATTCGGGGAGTTTTGCCATACCGATGTCCTGATAGTGGGCGGCCATGGCCATATCCTCCGCCCGATCCCTTGCAAAGCCCAGATAGACGGCGAACTCCAGAGTCATCCGGGCGGTGGACTCCACCACCCTCTTGTCCAGAACCTGTCTGTCGTAAAGCCTTTCCATGATGTAGTCTTGGACTCGCAGCTCATGCTTGAGAACGGTCTTGTTCTGATACATCTTGGCGTCGGCTCTGGCGAAGCAGTCGTCGAGAGTCTCGGTGTCGCTGATCCATTCCGCGGCGCCCATGGCTATGGCGAGGGGGAGGTTTAAGCTCTTGTCCTTGCGGCAGTTGCGGGCCACCCGGCGGCAGTAGTCCAGAGCGGTCTCCAGAGAAGTGTCCGGCAGGATGATCCGGAATTCGTCTCCTCCGCATCTGGCCACCAGCCAGTCGCTTTTGGCCAGATCATGTATGATCTTGGCCATGGTCTTTATCAGAAGGTCTCCCGGCTCATGGCCGAAGATGTCGTTGGTCAGCTTCAGGAAATTGGCGTCGGCGGATATCATGCAGATCTGACGGCCTTTTTGGGACGCGTATTCGGCCACTGTCTCCTCGAATTTCCGGCGATTGTAGAGGCCGGTCATGGAATCCCGCTCCGCCAGAGTCTCCAGAATGTCCCGCTGCTTTTGATGCACCAGCTCCTGACTTTCCAGAGCGTCGATGAGGGATTTCAGGTAAAGGTTCTGGTGGCCGAGATAGGAGAGCTGCTTTGCCAGCAGGGACAAGGTGCTCAGGATATTCTCGAATTCCTTCCGGGTCTTTAAGGGCGTGTGCCGGATGCCCTCCAGATATGCATCCTCGTCGATCTGGAGGGAGCGGGCCATGTCCCGGTATTCCTCCTCGGAGAGCTCCTCGCCCGCCAGACGGATCTGTCCCACCATGATGCTGAACATATGGATGCCGTCCACCAGAATGCTGATGCCCGCGTTGACGAGTCCTGAAGGCTGGCAGCGGCAAATGCGGGGGACTGTGTCCTTGCCCCGGCATAGGGTTACAATGGATTCCTCGCAGCGCGCTCGACCCAGAGGAGAACGCTTTATGATGTCAGGACAGAAGCGGCAATAGTCGCTGTCCGCGGTGAAGCGCTCGCCCTGAGGACTGCGTATGCTGATGCCCACCTGCAGGCTGGCCGAGAGAGAATCCATCAGCTCCTGCAGAGAGTCTACATCGAATATTTCAAAAAATGAATATGTTTCTATGGGTATCACCTCTTTTACTCCTACTAATTTACCATACTTTGGGTGTGTTTGTCTATAAGGTTTTTAAGGGAAAGCAATTGACATTTAAATAGAAAAATGATATCCTTAGTGGGAAGTAAACATATGAAGACAATGGTGAATGGCATGAATAAGCAACAGGTGCTAATTGTTGATGATGAAGAACTGAATAGAGCGATACTCATGGAGATGTTCAAGGAGGTTCCGGAGAAATACACTCTCATCGAGGCGGAGAATGGCCTCAATGCGGTTCGCCAGATAGAAAGCAACGATAATATCGTTTTAATCCTTCTTGACGTGGTGATGCCTGTGATGGACGGCTTCAAGGTGCTGGAGTACATGAAGGAGCATGATCTTCTGGACGAAATCCCCGTGATTCTGATTACAGGAGAGACCATCAAGGACAGTGAAGACAAGGCCTATTCCTTCGGGGTGGCCGATGTGATACATAAGCCCTTCTACCCTCATATCGTGAAGCGGAGAAGCCGCAATATCATAGAGCTGTACCAGAACAAGCGGAACATGGAGCTGCGCCTGAAGGAGCAGGAGGAAGCCATCCGTGAGCAGGAGAGGGAGATCCGTGAGACCAATGAGTTCATGATAGACGCCCTAAGCTCCGTGGTGGAGTCCCGGAGCGCCGAGACGGGGGATCATACTAAGCGTATCAAGTATTACACCCGAATCATGCTGAACTATCTCATGAGACATTTTCCCAGATACGGCCTGACGCCCGTGCAGGTGGACGCCATAGCCAGAGCTTCGGTTCTGCACGATATCGGAAAGATAGGAATACCGGACGCCGTTCTGCTGAAACCGGGACGCCTGACGGCGGAAGAATATGAGATCATGAAGAATCATACCGTCATCGGCTGCGACATACTGGAGAAATTCTACAGAAACCAGACTACGGAATTCTACCGTTACTGCTATGATATCTGCCGCCATCACCATGAGAGATGGGACGGCAGAGGCTATCCGGACCATCTGGCGGGGGAGGATATCCCCATCAGCGCGCAGATCGTGGCTATAGCCGATGTATATGACGCGCTGGTGAGCCCCAGAGTATATAAAGGCTCGTATACCAATGACAAGGCGTTTGACATGATTATGAATGGTGAATGCGGACAGTTCTCGCCGGATATATTGGAGTGCTTCAAGCTCGCCAAGGAAGACTTCTTTAATATTATGGAAGTGATTGGAGCAGTTGATTTTTCGTAATAGGAAAACGGTATCGGGCAGCAAAAAGCCATTGCGTATTTGCTGCCTTTTTGATTCATGACATTTTGGAAAGGCGGTTTCGGCATGGAGGATGAAAACAGCATGTTTCTCATGGAGGAAGCGCTGGAAATGATTCTCGTCTTTAATGAGGAAGGAGTCGTTTCCTATGCCAATGCCGCCGCAAGGAAGAAGCTGGGGTATGAGGAGGAGCCGGGTTCGGGCAGCGGTCTGGCGGGCAGAGACGTGGGGGAGGTATTCCCCAATGCGTTCCCATGGGGAGGAGTGCCCGGGGATTATACTCTGGGGGGAGCGCAGCGCAATCTTGTGGCTTACCGCAGGAACCGCACCTGCTTTCCCGTGGAGGCCAAGGTGGTGGAAAGCCTCCGCCGTCCGGGAACCTATGTCTGTATGGCCAATGACATTCTGGAGAAGGAGCATCTGGGCAGGGAGATCGGTCAGGTGAGGGAGGAGGCCCAGCAGGCGGCGAAGGTCAAGGCGGAGTTTGTGGCCAATGTGACCCATGAGCTGAGGACGCCGGTGAACGGCATTCTGGGAAATGTCAGGGAGCTTGTGGAGGAAGTGACGGATCCCCGGACGGTGAAGGCGCTTCAGCTGATAGAGCGCTGCTGCGGGGACATGAACAAGATCATCAACAATATTTTGGACTTCTCCAAGCTGGACGCGGGAAAATTTACTTTGGAGCCCCGGAGGTTCCATTTCAGGAATATGCTGGATTATGTGAAGGCCCAGCACAAGGGGCGGATCAGCGAGAAGGGGCTGGACTTTTTTGTCACGGTGTCCCCTCAGGTGCCGGAGTACGTGGTGGGAGACGAACTGAGAATCGTACAGATCCTCAACAATCTGCTGTCCAATGCCCTGAAGTTCACCGCAGTAGGCAAGATCACGGTTCAGGTGCTCAGAACCGCCAGCGTGGGTGACAAAATAGAACTGTTTTTTATCATATCGGATACAGGCATAGGCATCGGTGAAGCGGACATGGATAAGCTTTTTCGGAGCTTTTCTCAGGTGGATGCGTCTATCTCCAGAAAATACGGAGGCACAGGGCTGGGCCTGAGTATCTGCAGACAGCTGGTGGAGTTGATGGGGGGCCGGATCGAGGCCGAGAGCGAGAAGAACAGGGGAAGCACTTTCTCTTTTTCCGTGTGGCTGGGAGCCTGCGAGGAGGAGCATAGGGAACAGTCTCCCGACGACGTTAAGGCAGTGTTTAGGCAGATGGCGCATCAGGGGCAGGAGGGCGCCAAGACCGGGGGAGACGCCAGAAGCTACGGCACCCCCGAAAACAGGGAAGCCCTGAAGAAGAACTTGTCGAAGCTGATTCTCTGCATCGAGATGGAGAACTGGGAGAAGGCGGAGATGTTTATGGAGACGGTGAGACAGCTGGCCGAGGAGGCGCCTGCAGAAGTAAAGAGAGGCGTCCTTCGATTGAAGATGGCCATCCAGAAGGAGAACTATGAAAAGGCCGCTGCGGAATACGAGAAACTGGAGCAGCTGACGGCAATGTGACATAAGGGGAGGGGCCGACGCATCAGAGGGGGAGCGCAGGAATGAACTTTGGAGGCAGAGCGGGGGCGGTGGTTCTCATCGTGGACGATTTGGAAGTGAACAGGGCTGTTCTGGAGGCGATCATTCAGGACATGGGTTGCCGTCCGGTTCTGGCAGAGAGCGGGGAGGAGGCGCTGAAGGCGGTGGGGGAATGCCGCCCGGAGCTGGTCCTGTCCGATATCTCCATGCCGGGGATGGACGGCTATGAGCTGTGCAGGATCCTGAAGGGTGACGAAAGGACAAAAAACATACCGATCATCTTTATTTCGGCCTTCGATGATCCGAAAGATATTGTGCGGGGCCTTACGCTGGGGGGAGAGGACTATATCACGAAGCCCTTCGTCCCGGAGATCGTTCAGGCGAGACTGAAGATTCATCTTCGCCTCCATGACGCCAATAGGGAGCTGCAGGAAATGAACAAGCGTCTTCAGGCATCCGTGAGGCAGCAGCTGAAGCAGATCGAGCAGGAGAAGAAAGACGTTCTGTACGCGCTGGCCGCCATTGCGGCCCAGAATTCCTGCTATGGAAGTGAACATATCGAGAGGCTGAGTCAAAACTGCGGCATTCTGGCCCAGGGAATGCAGCTTTCCCCCTTGTTCGAGGATAAGATTTCGGATGCCTATATCGATACCATAAAGCTGGCGGCGCCGCTGTGTGATATCGGAAATATCGGAATTCCTCTGGAGCTTCTGAAGAGGCAGGCGGCCCTCAGCAGCGAGGAGATGGACATGGTGCGCCAGCATACGGTGATCGGAGCGAAGCTTTTGGAGGAGCTGCATGTAGGGAATGATTACAATGACTTCGTTAGCATGGCGGCAGACATCGCCCATTTCCATCATGAGAACTGGGACGGGAGCGGTTATCCGCAGGGGCTGAGGGGAGCCGAGATTCCGCTTGCGGCCCAGATCGTTTCCGTGGTGGAAGTGTACTGTGCGCTGACGGAGAAAAAGAACTACAGCAGGGAGGAAGCCCTTGAGATCATGGGAGGGGAAGCGGACGTGAAGTTCAATCCCGATGTTTTCAAGATCTGTCGTAAAATATCGCGCCAGCTTTGCTGACGAGACTATAGAGATATGTTCCGGGAGGTATAGGGAATTGTGATTAAGGACGAGGAATTTCAGAGAATTACAGTATTCATGAAGCAGCGTTACGGCATTGATCTGGCGCAGAAAAAGGTCATCGTGAACGGACGGCTGGAGAATTACATCAGGCGGGGGGGATGGCATAGCTTCGATGAATTCATGAATGCCGTGGAGCAGGACAAATCAGGCAATCAGGAAAAGATGCTGGTCAATTTCCTGACCACGAATCATACCTATTTCATGAGGGAGTTTGAGCATTTCGACTATTTTAAAAGCGTGGTGCTGCCCTGGCTGAAGCAGAAGGAGGCTGCCAGAAAGGATCTGCGAATCTGGTGCGGAGCCGCCTCCTCTGGCGAGGAGCCTTATATGATCGCCATGGTGCTGGCGGATTTTTTCGGCATGGAGAAGAGCCAGTGGGACACCAAGGTGCTTGCCACGGACATCTCCACCAAGGTTCTCCAGAAGGCCATCACGGGAATCTATACCACGGAGCAGATGAAGAGCATTCCCGATCAATGGAGAAAAAAATTCTTTAAGCCTATGGCGGGGGGCACCCAATATCAGGTGGTGCCGGAGCTGAAGCAAGAGGTCATATTCCGGCAGTTCAATCTGATGGATCCTTTTCCTTTCAAAAGAAAAATGCATACTATATTTTTGCGCAATGTTATGATATATTTTGATGAGAAGACGAAGCGGGAGCTGGTGAACAAGGTGTACGACGCTCTGGAGCCGGGAGGGTATCTCTTCATAGGCACCACGGAAACCTTGGACAGGAACAGCACGTCGTTTCAGATCATACAGCCTTCCATTTTCAGAAAGTGAAAGGGGCAGGCTGGGAAGGGAAAGGTTAGAGTATGTTGCCCATTAAGGTTTTGGTCGTAGAAGACTCTATAGTATTCCGTGAGTTGCTGGTGCAGAATCTCAGCCGGGATCCTGCAATCAGGGTAGTGGGCACGGCAAGGGATCCTTACGAGGCCAGAGACGCCATTCTGGCGCTGAAGCCGGATGTAATGACTTTGGACGTGGAGCTGCCAAGGATGAACGGGATCGAGTTCCTCCGGAAGCTGATTCCCCAATATCCCCTTCCCGTGGTGGTGATCAGCTCCCTCAGCGATAAGGTGTTCGACGCCATGAGCGCGGGGGCGGTGGACTTTGTGGCCAAGCCCGCGGTGTCCAGCCGCAAGCAGCTGGAGGATTTCATCAAAAACGAGCTTCTGGTGAAGATCAAGATAGCTTCCGGCGCCAAGATCGGAAATATCAAGAGAACCGTGATGATGAATCAGGAGGAACAGCGCCCGTCGGTGAAAAGGGGGAACCTGATCGTGGCTATCGGCGCGTCCACGGGAGGGACGGAGGCCACCTCGGCGGTGGTGAGGCAGTACGGTCCGGATATTCCGGGGATTGTCTGCGTGCAGCACATGCCTCCGGGGTTCACCCAGATGTATGCCAAGAGGCTGGACAATGAGTGCCGTTTTCAGGTGAAGGAAGCGGAGACTGGAGATCGGGTTCTGCCGGGCCGTATGCTGATCGCCCCCGGGGGCGATAGGCACATGCATCTTGTGAAGGTGGGAACCGGCTATCAGGTGGAGATCAAGGCAGGGCCTAAGGTGAACGGCCACTGCCCTTCGGTGGATGTGCTCTTCGATTCCGTGGCCAAGGCCGCGGGTGCAGACGCGCTTGGAATCATCCTTACAGGTATGGGGGGAGACGGGGCCAAGGGCCTGCTCGCCATGAGGAAGGCCGGAGCCAGAACCATCGGTCAGGACGAGAGTACCTGCGTCGTTTATGGAATGCCCAAGGTTGCTTATGATCTGGGAGCGGTTGAATATCAGGAGAAACTATCCGATATCGCTGGGAGAACATATGCATTATTAAATAAAATGTAAAGGAGAGAGAACATGAAGATTCTATTGGCGGAGGATGACTTTGCGACAAGGAAGTTTATGTTGAATTTTCTATCGAAGTATGGCGAATGCGATGTCACTGTGGACGGTATGGAGGCGGTAGATGCCTTCATGATGGCTTTGGAGGACGAAGATCCCTATGATCTGATATGTCTGGACATCATGATGCCGGTTATGGACGGGTATCAGGCGCTCATGGGCATCCGCAATCTGGAGAAGCAGAAGAACATCCCGCAGGAAAAGGCGGTGAAGGTCATCATGACCACTGCCCTGAACGATGAGGCGAACGTGAAGATGGCGTTCGAGCTGGGCTGCACCATCTATTCCGGCAAGCCCATCGATCAGGATAGGTTCGAGCAGGCGCTGAAGAAGCTGAACCTGATTTAATGAAAGAGAAAGCGCTTACGTAGAAAGGAGAAGGTTATGGCTGACGATTTTAATACTGACAGCATGCTCGACATGTATCTCTTCGAGAACGGTCAGCTGCTGGAGCAGCTACAGGAGACGGTTCTTGAACAGAAGGATGCGGACAGCTTTGACGAGGACAGCATCAACGAGATCTTCCGGACCATGCATACCATCAAGGGGTCTTCCGGCATCATGATGTTTGACAATATAACGGCTGTGTCCCACAAGCTGGAGGATGTGTTCTTTTATCTGAGAGAATCCCATCCCGAGCATGTTCCCCATGTGGAGCTGGTGGAACATGTGCTGGAGGTGGAGGATTTTATCTCCAACGAGATGGAAAAGATCCGCGGCGGCGAGACGCCGGACGGGGACGCCAGCGATCTGATCAAGAATCTGGATAAATTTCTGGATATGATCAAAAACGGAGGGGCGGCCGGCGGTGAAGCGATGCCGGAGCCGGTACACGAGGAGCCGAAGCATTTCTATATCGCTCCCATGGCCAGCAGCGCCAGCCGTTTTTACAAGATATTCGTACATTTCTTTCCGGGAACGGAAATGTCCAACGTTCACGCGTACAAAATCGTGTACGCTCTGAAGGAGATCGCGGAGGACATTCTGTATTCTCCTGAGGACATCCTCTCGGACGAGAAGAGCGGCGAGATCATACTTAAGGAGGGTTTCCGCATTCTGCTGCAGGCCCAGTGCAACGAGGAGGATGTGCGGGAACTCATCGGCGTGGGCTACGATATCGAGAAGGTGGACGTATTCGAGTGCAATGCGGACCAGTTCCTTCTGGGCTTCGACTTCGGTGACGACCAGCCGCTGAAGGTCATCGATCTGGAATCCAGCGTGGAGGAGATCGAGGCAAAGGAGGAGGCCAAGGGAGAGGAAGGGAAGCCCAAGGAGGCGGAAAAGCCCAAGATTGTTCCCGGCGACTTCGTCATCCAGTCCAAGGAGCCCGGCAAGCAGAAGAAGCTGGCCAAGGATAAGCCCAAGGTGGAGAAGGCCTCCTTTATCAGCGTCAACGTGGCAAAGATGGACCAGCTGATGGATCTCATCGGAGAGCTGGTGATCTCCGAGTCCGTGGTGCTTCAGAGTTCCGACCTGAAGGTGCCCGGACTGAATTTGGACAATTTCAACAAGGCGGCGGCACAGCTGGCTTCTATTTCCACGGATCTGCAGAACGTCATTATGTCCATGCGGATGGTGCCCCTGACCAATACCTTCCAGAAGATGAACCGCATCGTTTTCGACGTCTCCAGAAAGCTGGGCAAGGACATCGAGTTCGTGATGGTGGGAGAGTCCACGGAAGTTGACAAGAATATTATTGAACATATATCCGACCCCCTGATGCATCTGGTGAGAAATGCCGTGGACCACGGCATCGAGACCAATGAGGAGCGCAGGGAGAGCGGCAAGTCGGAGAAGGGCAAGGTCACCTTGTCCGCAAGGACGGAGGCCGGCAAGGTCTGGATCAGCGTGGAGGACAACGGAAAGGGCCTTGACAGGGATAAGATCATGGCAAAGGCGAGAAAGCAGGGGCTGCTGGAGGACAATAAGCCCGACGGAGCCTATACGGACAAGGAAGTGTATCAGTTCATCACTCTGCCCGGCTTCTCCACCAATGAGCAGGTTACGGAATACTCCGGCCGCGGCGTCGGCATGGACGTGGTGGTTCAGAACATTCAGGCCATCGGGGGAACGCTGGAGATCGAGAGCACTCCCGGCTTCGGCAGCACCATGAGTCTGAAGATTCCTTTGACCCTTGCCATTATCGACGGTATCGTGATGGAGACGGGCGGGTCTTCGTTCGTGATGGAGACCGGCGTGATCAAGCAGTTTATCCGCATCAAGCAGGATATGATGATAAATGAACCCAATGGCGATGAGTATGTCATGATAAGGGGCGAGTGCTATCCGGTGATCCGGCTGGGCAGCTGGTATGGCCTGTCGGATTATCAGGAGTCTGTTGAAGACGGAGTCATGTTGATACTTGAGGTAGAGGACAGAAAGATCTGCCTTCTGGTGGATAGGCTGGTAGGAGAGCAGGAGATCGTGGTAAAACCGATTCCCTCTTATATCAAGAAGGTCAAGGGACTTTCCGGATGTACACAGCTTGGCGACGGCAGCATCGCCCTGATTCTGGACGCTCCCGGGCTGGTGGAATAAGGGCGGTTACCGGCAGCCACTTTCGCAAAATGAGGCTGTGAAGGAGGTAGTGGAGCAAAAGGAATGAGATTACAGAAAGGAACGGTAGATACATGAGCGAGATAGACGACATGATTGTGCGGACCGACGAATCGGATACGCAGAAGGGCAAGTACATGACATTCAAGTCCGGCCATGAGTATTTCGGGCTGGGAATCCAGTATGTACAGCAGATTATCCAGTATCAGGCGGTTACCATGATCCCGGACACAGAGGATTACATCAAGGGGCTGATCAACCTGCGGGGACGCATCATCCCCGTGGTGGACGTGAGTCTGCGGTTCAAGCAGGGGCCCTGCGAGTACAATGACAAGACTTGCATTCTCGTGATCAATGTGAAGTCCACTACAGTTGGGCTGGTGGTGGAGCAGATCGCTGAGGTGGTCGAGATCAAGGAGGGCAATATTCTGCCCCCTCCCAGTATCGGCAGAGGCGACAAGGGCCATAACAAGTATGTCTACGGCATCGGCAAGGTAGGGAACACGGTGAAGCTTCTGCTGGATCCGGAAAAACTCCTATATGACGAGGAGCCGGGGGACAGCGAGCAGGAAAGAATGAATGAGGAAGAATGAGAGGTAATGGAAGAATGAAAAACATGAAGATGAAGACAAAGATGATAATCGGGTTTGCCATTCCCATTGTGCTGACGCTTATCAACATCATTTTCGGGGACTTAACCACAAAGGCTGCCACGGGCATCACGGATCCTGCCCAGCAGGAGATTTATGTCCGCAACTGCGCCATTTTTACAGCGGTTCTCGCAGTGGTGTCCGTGATGGTGACTGTGGTGGTGGCTCTGGCCCTGATTAGGATCGTCGAGAAGTCCGTTGCCCAGCTTTCCTCTGCGGCTAAGGATATCGCAGTAGGCCGTGTGGATATCCACATGGAGAAATACAACAATGACGAGTTCGGTGACCTTGTGGATGAATACACCAAGGTGATAGACAATATCAAGAGCCAGGCCAAGATCGCTGAGGAAGTGGCCAGCGGCAACCTGACCGTGACAGTGAATCCCAAGTCCGACGCGGATGTGCTGGGTCATTCCCTGAAAAAGCTGGTGGAGGACAATCTGAACGCTCTCACCAGCATCAGTGACGCAGGCTCCCAAGTGACGATCAGCTCCTCTCAGGTGGCCAGCGCAAGTCAGGCTCTGGCGCAGGGTTCCACAGAGCAGGCCAGCGCCATTGAAGAGATCACGGCCTCCATCGACGAGATTGCCGAGAAGACCAGACAGAACGCGGAGCAGGCCAATTCTGCCGCAGGGCTGGTGGTACGTGCCATCAGCGATGTAAACAAGGGGAATGTGCAGATGCAGAACATGGTGTCCGCCATGAACGACATCAATGCTTCCTCCGAGAGCATTTCCAAGATCATTCAGACCATTCAGGACATTGCCTTCCAGACCAATATTCTGGCGCTGAACGCCGCCGTGGAAGCCGCAAGGGCCGGCGATGCGGGAAGAGGATTTGCAGTGGTGGCAGAAGAAGTGAGAAGCCTTGCGGCGAAGAGTCAGGAGGCTGCGGAGGAGACCGCGGAGCTTATCGAGGACTCCATCGGAAAGGTCAACGCAGGCTCCAAGATCGCGGGCGAGACGGCCAAGGCCATGGAGGAGATCTCCAAGGTGGTTCAGGAGAGCGAGCACATCATCAATGGTATCGCAGAGTCCTCCAACTATCAGGCTACGGCAGTGGCACAGATCGAGCAGGCCATCTCTCAGGTCTCTCAGGTGGTGCAGACAAATTCCGCTACCAGCGAGGAGTGTGCGGCGGCCAGCGAGGAGCTGTCCAATCAGGCTTCCAGGATGAGGGAGATGCTTTCCATCTACAATCTGGGCAACAGCAGCCAGACAGCGGTGAGAAGTTCTTCCGGCTTTTCTTCCTCTTCCAGCGCCAACGAGCAGGTGATCTCTCTGGGAGACGGCTTTGGAAAATATTGATGGGCCTGATCTGCCTGAAACGGCAGATCGGAGAGAGAGAGGTGCTTTATGGAGCTATTTGAAGAGCTGAGAGCGTTGGGCGTGGATATTGACGACGGAATGAAGCGCCTCATGAATAACGAGGGGCTGTACAAAAGGATGTTGGGATTGTTCGTAAAGACGCTGAAGAGCCAGTACGTTCCGGTGGATTTTGATGCCGCTGACTGTACGGAAGCCATTGAAAAGGCTCATTCCATCAAAGGAACGGCGGGCAATCTGTCCATAACCCCGCTGTATGAAGCGTACAATGAGATTCTGACCCTCCTGCGAACCGGCAAGCCGGAGGAGGCAAGGCCGATTCTGGAAAGGATCATACCGGTGCAGAACGAGATCATGGCATGCATCGAGAAGCATATGGCATAAGGAGATACCGAAAATGGGGCAGGCGCAAGCCTTCCCCGTTTTTGCGTTTGGCCAAAAGGATGGTTTCGTAAAGGCGCCGGACAGAGGGGAGATGGAAAGGAATTCGGTAGGGACATATAGATTCTGGCCTTTCATTGAAGCGTTCTTTTGGCAATTCCTCCGGGAGAGGTGTCTCTGATTTGTGTTATGTTGTGCAGTGCGCTGATTTTTGGCGTGATATAACGTGCATTCTCTACAAAGTTTTCCCTTTTGCAGAGTATTGCACCAAGAAATGGGACAGGAGGGGAAATATTGACGAACCAAAGAGGCTATGATAGAATGAATTGCGGCAGGTCATGGAGGGGATGTTTGCACCATGGCCTGTCAGTGTCTAAAACTGAATGAACCGGCTGAAAAAAATACGATACGGGAGACGCCTCCATGGGAAAAATCAAGGATTTGTCGGATAGGATCAGATCTGCCAGAATATGGGAAAGAAACATGGGCAAGGGAGGGATGCAGTCCGGGGACTCAGAAGATAGGAAGAATATGCAGGGAGGATGCGAGATGGACCACACACAGCATAGGCCGCAGCGAGGAGAGAAATTGCAGCCTCTGGATATCATTGACGGTTTTCAGGTTCGTCCGGGGTTTTACAGCAGGGATGGCGCTACGGCGGCTTACAACGGAGTCAGCTTCACCATACATTCCATCGGTGCCACCAGCTGTACATTGCTGCTGTTTCACCCTCAGGAGAAGGAGCCTTACGCCAGACTGAAGTTTCCGGAGAACTACCATATCGGAAACACTTATTCCATGCTGGTATATGGCTTGAAGATCGAGGAATTTGAATACGCTTTTCAGATGGACGGGCCCTACGACAAGGAGAAAGGCCTGCTCTTCGACAAAGAAAATGTTTTGCTGGATCCCTACGCCAGAGCCGTGACCGGACAGAGGCAGTGGGGGGAGAGACCTGAGGGGGGAGGAGACTTTGTATACCATGCCAGAGTCGTAGAGAATAACTTCGATTGGGGCAAGATGAAGCAGCTGGAGACTCCCCTTGAGGATCTGGTGATCTATGAGATGCATGTGCGAGGGTTCACCAAGGACGAATCCTCAGGAGTCGACGCCAAGGGAACCTATGAGGGCCTGCGCCAGAAGATTCCTTATCTGAAGGATCTGGGGGTCAATGCCGTGGAGCTGATGCCCATATTCGAGTTCGACGAGATGGAGAGCGCCAGAGTGGTGAACGATGTGCAGCTCTACAACTACTGGGGCTATAACACGGTCTGCTTCTTTGCGCCCAATACCAGCTATTCCTCCGTGGTGGAGCATAATCATGAGGGGGACGAGCTGAAGCAGCTGATCTATGAGCTGAAAGAAAATGGGATCGAGGTAATTCTGGATGTGGTGTTCAACCACACGGCAGAGGGGGACGACACGGGGCCCTGCTTCTCCTTCAAGGGGATAGACAATAATGTCTACTATATCCTGACGCCTGACGGGCATTATTATAACTTCAGCGGCTGCGGCAACGCCCTGAACGGCAACCATCCCATGACCCGGAGGTTCATCATCGACTGTCTCCGCTATTGGGTCACGGAATATAGGGTGGACGGCTTCCGCTTTGATCTTGCCTCGATTTTGGCCAGAGACAAAAACGGCGAGCCTATGGCGGAACCGCCGATTCTGGAGGCCATCGCCTATGACTGCATTCTGGGGAAGGTGAAGCTGATCGCAGAGGCCTGGGACGCCGCAGGGCTGTATCAGGTGGGGAGATTTCCCGCCTACAGCAGATGGTCGGAGTGGAACGGGAGATATCGGGACGACATGCGCCGTTTCCTGAAGGGGGACGAGGGCATGGCGGCAACGGCGCTGAGCAGAATCACCGGTTCCCGAGACATGTATGACCCGGCAGTGCGGGGGGAGAGCGCTTCCGTGAATTTCATCACCTGCCATGACGGGTTCACGCTCTATGATCTGTACTCGTATAATGTGAAGCACAACGAGGGCAATGGCTGGAACAATACCGACGGGGACAACAACGGCCACAGCTGGAACTGCGGGGTGGAGGGGGAGACGGACGACCCTGAGATAGAGGCGCTTCGCCGCCGCATGGTGAAGAACGCGTTTGCCACCCTCATGTGCAGCAGAGGGCCGGCCATGTTCTATGCCGGGGACGAATTCTGCAACACGCAGTTCGGAAACAACAATGCGTACTGTCAGGACAACAAGATCTCCTGGCTGGACTGGACCAGACTGGAGGAGTATCAGGAGATATATCAGTTTTTCCGCTATATGATAAAGTTCCGGAAGGAGCATGGCGTCATCCGGAAAAGCATGAAGAGTGCATCCTGCGGATATCCCAAGATCAGCATACACAACGGGTATCCATGGAACGGCAGCACGGATTACAATACACGACTCATCGGTGTCATGTATGCGGGCAGAAACGCGGAAGACACCAAGGATGATATTGTTTTTTACGGTATGAACGCATATTGGAAGCCGTTGGACATGCAGCTTCCGGGCCTGCCTGAGGGCATGGGGTGGAAGGTGTGCGTGAATACCTTTGTGGAGTACAAGGACGGCAAGGACATAGGGGCGGAGACAGAGTTTACCTTCGGCGCCAAGATCAGGATCCCTCCCCGTTCCGTGGTGGTGCTGGCTGCGGAATAAGAAGGGGTGTCTAGGGGAAGCTTTGAACCAAGAGAGACCTTTGTCAGAGAAGATCATTGTTTTCTTTTGGGCATGGGACAAGGAGCGGACGCATAGAATACTAGGAATGAGACTGCGTTGCAGACAAAGGGATTCGGGGCATGGACTGCAGAGATAGGATTCTTTCCAATCAGTATTATGATGTGATCACGAATTTTCCGGTGGAGCTTCTGGAAAATACCGGTCTGGACTTCTGCCATATCAATGTGGATGATCTTTACAATATTGTTTATGTAAATCAGGGAGACATCAGAAACGTCACGGACTATGTATTCGATTACAAGGCCGTGCCGAAGCTATACGGTTTGATGCAGACGGGCGGCGCAGGCAGAAGCTTTGACCCCAACAGCCTGATTGCCAGCGGTATAACACAGGCTCAGAGGCCCCCTCTGAGCCTGTCTGGCCGGGGCGTGGTGATCTGTATCATTGACACGGGGATAGATTACACGGACATGGCGTTTCGGGACAGTGAGGGCAACAGCCGAATTCTTGCCATCTGGGATCAGACGGACCAGAGCGGCAGGCCGCCGGAGGGGCTGTTCTACGGCACGGAATATACCAGAGAGGATATTGACCGTGCCCTTGGGGCGCAGGATCCCTACAGTGTGGTTCCCAGCCGGGACGAGAACGGACATGGCAGCGTCATGGCGGGGGTGGCGGCAGGCAGCAGATTGGGAAGCGGCATGGGCTATCTGGGGGCAGCTCCTGATGCAGATATTATAGTAGTAAAATTGAAGCAGGCGAAACAGTTCCTGCGGGACTTTTATATCGTTCCGCCGGGAGTTCCTGCTTATGAGGAGACGGACATAATGCTGGGGGTGCTCTACGCAGACCGCTTCGCCAGACAGTTCGAGAGGCCGGTGGTGATCTGTCTGGGGCTGGGGACCAATTACGGAGACCATGCGGGAAACTCCCCCCTGCCCGGCTATCTGAATGCAGTGGCCAATAGGCGCAGCCGGGCGGTGGTGGTCTGCGGAGGCAACGAGGGCAACGCAGGGCATCATTTCCGGGGCAGTCTGGAGCCTGCAGGGGCTGCAGCCGCGCTGCCTGTGGAGGTCAGGGTGGGCGAGAATGCTGAAGGGTTTGTTATGGAGCTGTGGGGGAACGTGCCGGATGTGTTCACGCTGTCGGTGCGTTCCCCCGGTGGCGAGACGATCCCGCCCATCCGTCTGGGCATCCAAAACAGCATTACCTACAGCTTTATTTATGAGAGGACCAGAATCACCATAGCGGGAACGCTGGTGGAGCCTGCTTCGGGGGAGGAAGTGATCTTTCTGAGGGTGGCGCTGCCCACTCCCGGCATATGGACCTTTACGGTGGAAGCGGTGGGGGATGTGCATGACGGAACGTTTCACATGTGGCTTCCGATTACTCAGTTCATGAATGCTTCGGTGCATTTTCTGGAGGCCACCCCCTATGTCACTCTGACGGAACCCGCCATGGCGGGAAATGTGATCAGCGTCTCCACCTACAACGCCGCCAACAACAGCTTTTTTATCGATTCGGGAAGAGGATTTACCAGAACCGGCGCCATAAAGCCGGACTTTGCGGCCCCCGGAGTGGATGTCTCCACCATAGACGGAGAGGAGACAGGAAGCTCTCTGGCCGCCGCTCTCACCGCCGGAGCCGTGGCCCAGTTCCTGCAGTGGGCGGTGGTGGAGGGCAACAACCCTATGGTAGCCAGCCGGGAGATCAAGAATTACTTTATCCGGGGGGCGTCTAGAAGCTATGAGCTGACATATCCCGGCAGGGAATGGGGCTACGGACGCATGAACCTGATGGGAGCTTTTGACGCTTTGGTCGGGGTGTGAGGTATATGGACAATCGTAATCCTCTTTCAGTATGAGAAAGCTGAAAGGGGATTTTTGTATTAAAATGTTGAAAACAAGGTGCCTCTACGAAGGGCGAAATATTTCTGACGTATTTATAAAAACTGGTAAGTCACTCATTTTGCCAGCCGTGAAATGGGTGATTTTTATATCGGAATTAGGATTGTTATTGTAATGTCATTTGCAATCAGCTATACTGGAAACAGTTGGATTGATATGTTCAGGTAAAGCTGGGAGGTGTCAAATGGCAAGGACAGTAGGGATAGGAATACAGGATTTTGGGAAAATCATTCAAAACAATTGTTTTTATGTGGATAAGACCGCGTTTATTAAGGAATGGTGGGAAAATCAGGATGATGTGACCTTAATTACGCGTCCCAGGCGCTTCGGCAAGACACTGGCCCTGAGCATGCTGGAGCATTTCTTTTCCGTGGAACATGCAGATAAAGACACCTTATTTGAAAGGCTCGGCATATGGAAAGAAGCGAAGTACCGCAGCCTCCATGGCAGTTATCCAGTAATTTTCTTAAGCTTTGCAGATGTGAAGGAAACATCCTTTGGAAGTGCAAGGGATAAAATTTGCCGCATCATCAAAAGCGTATATGACAGATATTCAGCCTTGCAGGATAAGGGGCCGAAACAGAAAAAGTTTCCAGATATCTTCTATGAAATATCCCCTACAATGGGTGATTCCGTAGCTTCTTATTCCTTGAAAGCCTTATCGGAATTCCTTGCAAATTATTACGGAAAAAGAGTCATTATTTTGTTGGATGAATATGATACCCCCATGCAGGAAGCTTATGTTCACGGATACTGGGATGAAATGGCGGCATTTGTCCGAAACCTATTCAATTCTACTTTCAAGACGAACCCATATATGGAGAGGGCGGTCATGACAGGTATTACGCGAATAAGCAAAGAGTCTATTTTTTCCGACTTAAACCATCTGGAGGTAGTCACCTCTACCTCATGTAAGTATGAGGCTTCTTTCGGTTTTACGGAAATGGAAGTATTTGCCGCTATGGACGAATTTGGGCTTATGGAAAAGGAAGAAGTCCGTGCCTGGTACGATGGTTTTACCTTCGGAAATATGCGTGATATTTATAATCCATGGTCCATTATCAACTACCTTGACAAACAGCGTTTTGCTGCTTACTGGGCAAACACCAGTTCCAACAGTCTCGTGGGAAAGCTGATTCGGGAAGGGATTCCAGAAGTAAAGATTATTATGGAGGATTTATTGCAGGGAAAATCATTCCATGCGTCAATAGATGAACAGATTATATTCAGTCAGTTGGATCATAATCTCCATGCTGTCTGGAGCCTGCTTCTGGCCTGCGGCTATCTGAAAGTGGAGTGTTATACCGTAGATGGGAATTACGGTGAATGCGATTATACGCTGTCTTTGACAAATAAGGAAGTACGGCTGATGTTCCGGCATATGATAGATGGCTGGTTTGCGGAGTACACCCCTGCCTATAACGCATTTATTAAGGCATTGCTGCTGGATGACACAAAGGCCATGAATGTCTATATGAATCGGACTGCGTTGGCTACTTTCAGTTCTTTTGATTCTGGCAACAAGCCGTCTGAAGCTACGGAACCGGAACGCTTCTATCATGGCTTTGTACTGGGATTAATGGTGGATTTAGCGGACAGATACCGTATCACTTCCAATAGAGAAAGCGGTTTTGGGAGATATGACGTGATGCTGGAGCCTTTGCGGGATGGCGACCCTGCCTTTGTGCTGGAATTCAAGGTGCATGATCCGGAGGATGAGAAGACGCTGGCGGATACAGTAGCAGCGGCGCTTCGACAGATAGAGGAGAAGGCCTATGATACGGAACTGGCAGCGAGAGGAATCCTCAGGGAGCGGATTCGGCATTATGGGTTTGCTTTTGAAGGGAAGACAGTGCTGATAGGATGACGCGGTTTGAGGGCAGGTTTTGGGAGAGGCAAGCAAGGACTGGAGCGGAGGAATGTTTTTGAGGGGCAGGTTTCCTGAGGAACATAAGGGAACTGCCTTTCGTGATTTCAGGGGGAGAACCGGTATTCTCCCGGGGTCATGCCTAGCTGCTTTTTGAAAGCGGAACAGAAGACGCTTTCGGAGGAAAATCCGGTGTCGAAGCAGATACTTTTTATGGGCAGCCGGGTGTTTTTCAGCAGATATTTGGCGGTGGAGATCCGTACATGGAGGATATATTCATGGGGGGTGAAGCCGGTTTCCCTCTTGAAAGTGCGAATGAAATGAAATTGGCTCAGTCCGGCCAGTCCGGCCAGCTGTGCCACGGTGAGTTCCTCCGGGAAATGTTCGTTGATATAGGAGATAATGTCTTCTGCCATGCCGGAATGATCGCAGATTCCGCCCTCCGAGGGCGTATGGAGCAGAAAGGCAGTGAGGATATCCGCGAGGTACTTGGAGATCAAAGGTTCCCTGACGGGGCCGCCGGAGGCGAAGATATCCCAGAGACTGCTGAGCTTGCCGGAGGCGAAAGACGGATCCGGTAAAATGAGTATGTTTCCCAGCCGAGATGTGATGCTTTCGTACCACGGCCTTGCCAAGACGCCGTCAAAGTGGCACCAAAGGCACTCCCAGCCGGTGTCCGAGGAATAGGAGTGGGGCTTATAGCAGTCCAGCAGCAGAAACTGTCCTGAGCGCAGGAGGGAGGACTTTCCCTGAAAGTCCAGAGTAAGACATCCTTTCTGAACATACATTAATAGAAAGCTGTCATAGGAGTCTCTTTGAAGGGAGTACCCCGCCTTGTAAAGGAAATGCCCGCACTGTAGGGGATAGAAAAACATTTCCTCCGCCAGTCTGCTGGGGGAATAGACGAAATATTCGGATTCCGGCATCACATTCTTTTCGCAGGATTTCAAAATAAATACCTCGCTTTCTACGATTCTATTCTATATTCTAGAGAAAATACCCGATAAGTGCAAGAGCAAAAAATATTAATAGATCAGCAATGGAGTGTAATGCGGACGCAGAGAGGATGGGGTATCCTAAAAAAGAAACATGGCGTTAGGATTTTACTTCCTTTGAAACTGGTTCAGGAGAGTAAAGGGAAGAAAGGCGTTGGAAGAAATTAGCCTTGCAAGGATGAGGAGGAGCCAAGGGGCACATTGCCCGGAGGGAGGATCAAAGAAGAGAGCCATGGAATGGGGCAGAAGCTTTGCGGGCAAGGAGGAGCCAGAGGGGATGGACAGAGGCCCTATGCGTAGGGACAATTATGGAATTAGGAGGCGGCTATGAGTAAGGCAAAGGTTTGGGTTGAGAAGACGGTGATTCCTACATACGGGATCGGGGAGGCCCAGAAGGCTCCCATTTTTTTGGACAAGAGGGTGTATCAGGGGAGCAGCGGAAAGGTATATCCCTATCCCACGGTGGAGAGTATCAGCAACGAAAAGGCGGATAAGGAGTACACGGCGGTATATCTGGAAAACGAATACCTGAAGGTCATGGTATTGCCCCAGCTGGGCGGGAGGATCCAGAGGGCCTATGACAAGACCAACGGTTATGACTTTGTATATTATAATAGAGTCATTAAACCTGCTCTGGTGGGGCTCACGGGACCATGGATTTCCGGGGGCATTGAGTTCAACTGGCCCCAGCACCATAGGCCCACCACCTTTCTGCCCGTAGATTATGAGATAGAGGAAAAGGAGGACGGGAGCTGTTCCGTGCTCTGCCATGACGTGGATCAGATGTACGGCACGAAATGTATCACAAAAATCACTCTCTATCCCGGAAAGGCTTATATCGAGATTACGGGGCAGTTGTATAATCGGACGTCCCTTCCCCAGACATTTCTCTGGTGGGCCAACCCGGCGGTGCCGGTGAACGACGATACCCAGTCCATCTTTCCCCCCGACGTTCATGCGGTGATGGATCACGGGAAGAGGGATGTGTCCCGTTTCCCCATCGCTACCGGGGTCTATTATAAGAAGGATTATAGCGAGGGCGTGGATATTTCCCGGTATAAAAATATTCCCGTGCCCACCTCTTACATGGCGGAAAAGTCCAAGTACGATTTCGTGGGCGGCTATGATTACGGAAGGGAGGCGGGGATTCTCCACGTGGCGGATCATCATATTTCTCCGGGAAAGAAGCAATGGACATGGGGGAACGGAGATTTCGGCAGGGCGTGGGACAGAAACCTCACCGATGAGGACGGGCCTTATGTGGAGCTGATGACGGGAGTCTATACGGACAACCAGCCGGATTTCACATGGCTGAAGCCCTTTGAGGAAAAGACGTTCCGGCAGTATTTCATGCCCTATAAAGCGGTGGGGCAGGTGAAGAACGCCACCGTGGATGGGGCCGTAAATCTTTCATATGACGGGAATGAAGCGGAGGTCATCGTCTATGCCTCAGGGTCTCATGAAAAGGCGAAGATAGTGCTTCGGGCGGCCGGGAGGACGGTTCTGGAGGAAGAAGTACGTCTTTCCCCCACGGATATATATAGAGGCAAAGTGGAGCTGCAGGGGCAGAAGGAAGAGGAGCTGCAAGTATCAGTCTATGCTCAGGGAAGATGTCTGGTGGAATACCGCCCGGAGCCTTTGGGGATACCCAAGATGCCGGAGCCTGCAAAGGCGGTGAAGGAGCCTTGGGAAATACATACCTGCGAGGAGCTGTATCTTGCCGGCCAGCATATCGAGCAGTATCGCCATGCCACCTATCTTCCGGATCCCTATTATCTGGAGGGGCTCAAGAGGGATCCGGGGGATATCCGTATCAACAATGCATATGGACAGCTGCTGATGCGCAGGGGAAGGTTTGCCCAGAGCGAAAAGTATTTCCGTAAGGCGCTGGAGCGTCTGGTGGAAAGGAACCCCAATCCATATAACAGCGAGAGTTATTATCTGCTGGGACTGGCATTGTGGCATCAGGATCGGAAGGATGAGGCCTATGATGCCTTCTATAAGGCGGCATGGAGCAACGAGCAGCAGGAAATGTCCTATTATTATCTGGGGGCCATAGATGCAGGCAGGGGCCGTTTCCCCGAGGCCTATGCCCATGTGGAGAAGGCCTTGGTGAAGAACGGCCACAACGTGAAGGCCAGAGGATTGAAGGCCTATGTTCTGCGTAAGCTGGGCAGGAGGGAGGAGGCCCTGCTGTGTATTGAGGAGAATCTTAAGCTGGATCCCTTTGATTTTTTGTCGGGCAATGAAAGGGTGATCCTGAACCATGGGGACCGTAAGCAGCGGGAGGAACTGAACTGCTTGATGCGTAATTTCCATGAAAATTATCTTATGACCGCCAGAGACTATGCGGAGGCAGGCGCTTTTGAGGAGGCGGAAGCTCTATTGAAGGAATGCCGGAAGGAATATCCCATGCTGTTTTATTATAGGGCCTATTATTTGAGAAAATTGCGTGACCGCAGGTTAGAAGATAATGATGACGATATTTCTGGCGACATTTACCGGCTGCTGAGACGGGGGGAGGAATGTTCGCCTGACTACTGCTTTCCTAACAAGCTGGAGGATATTCCGGTGCTGGGCTTTGCCATAGAGGAGGGCTGTGTGTCCAAGGCAGGGTATTATCTGGGATGCTTATATTACGACAAGCTGCAGTGGCAGGAGGCGTTGACGCTCTGGGAGAAGTCTGCGCAGGGTCAGCCTGAATTTCCTATGGTGCATAGGAATCTGGCATTGGCATATTATAATAAGAAAAAGGATCCGCAGGCGGCGCAGACAGCGTTGGAAAAGGCATTTGCCCTGAATACGGAGGATCCCAGAATCTTTCTGGAGCTGGATCAGCTCTACAAGAAGCTGGGCTGGAGCTTCCGGCGCAGGCTGGAGAACTATGAGCTTCATGAGGAGCTGATCAGACAGAGGGATGATCTTTATATTGAATATATCACGCTGCTGAACCTTGCGGGAAATCACGAAAAGGCTTATGACTGCATTATGGGGCATAGGTTCCACCCTTGGGAGGGCGGCGAAGGAAAGATTACAACACAATATACATTGACTCTGGTAGAAATGGCGAGAAAGGCGCAGGGGCAGGGACGCTTTGCGGATGCGGAGGAACTGCTCAGAAAAGCCCTATCCTATCCTGAGAATCTGGGAGAAGGCAGACTGGAGGGAACCAAGGACAACCATATCTATTATCATCTGGGGCTGGCGCTGGAGGCTCAGGGCAGAGACGGGGAGGCGCAAGAATGCTTCCAAAAGGCCACATTGGGTACGGATGAGCCTGCGGGGGCCATGTATTACAACGACCAGCCGGCGGACATGATCCTATATCAGGGACTGGCGTACCGGAAATTGGGCAGAGTCAGGGAGGCGAATTCCCGGTTTTATCGTCTGTTGGATTATGGGGAGAGGCATTTGGAGGATCGGATGAAAATTGAGTATTTTGCGGTCTCTCTGCCTGATTTCCTTATTTTTGACGATGACTATACCCTGAAGAACAGAGCCCATTGCTATTATCTGATGGCGCTTGGGAACATGGGGCTGGGAAACAAGGAGAAGGCGGCGGAATTTCTGGAGAAAGCGGCGGAAACAGAGCCCTCCCATATGATGTGCAGGGTGTACCGGAGCCGGGATTTGTTGTAAAATCTGTTGTAAAACGAAGAAATATCTTTACAGCAGGAGGGACTGATGATTATAATGAAATTGATTTGTCATATCCGCACTGTTATGAGGATGTGGCAGGAGCTTTTATGAGAGAAAGAGAGGACAAGAACATGGATATCAAGGAACAGATCAAAAAGGCAGTGGAAAGAATTTCCAAGGACAAGGATCTGCAGGAAAAGTTCCAAAAGGATCCCATCAAGGCTGTGGAAGGCATTTTGGGAGTGGATCTGCCGGAGGACGTGATCAATCAGGTGGTGCAGGGGGTCAAGGCCAAGCTGACGGCGGATAATGTATCGGGAGCGGTGGATGCATTGAAAGGCTTTTTGAAAAAGTAGGCTGCTTTGGCCGGACGGTTTTTAAGTCTCTTCTTAATGATGGAAAAAGAGGCCTGATGAGCTTTGTGCCTCTTTTTCTATAGGAAATTCTATAGGAAATGTATAAGCTGCGGTCATAGGACAATGTGGCAGGCCAATACTTATATAGTGATATTTCCAATAAGGGTGAGACGGATGAAGACGATTTTTGTGAAGGACATTGCACGAAGGCTGGTGCTGGAGGATACGATCAACTGGAAGAAGGTCGTTCCCACCATCGTTTTTCTGGGGGCCATGTTTCTGCTGGGCAGGATGGCGGCCGAGGTTTATGCGGAGACGGCCCAGACCATTGGGTCAAAGGTCTTGGAAGGGGAGAACTGGGGGCTGGGCTTCGGCGGCGAAGGACAGAAGCCCACGGGGAACGCCGCCGCCGAGGAGCTGAAGAAATACAATGCGTATTTTTGCGGAGAGGGCCAGGAGAAGGTCATTTATCTGACCTTTGACTGCGGCTATGAGAACGGCAATACGGAGCCCATTCTGGATGCTTTGAAAAAGCATAACGCTCCGGCCACGTTTTTTGTGGTAGGCCATTTTCTGGAATCCGCTCCGGAGATCGTAAAGCGCATGGTAGAGGATGGCCACAGTGTCGGCAATCATACATACCATCATCCTGACATGTCAAAGATATCTGACAAGTCTTCCTTTCAGAAGGAGATGGATGATGTGAAGGAACTTTTCAAGGAGATCACCGGAACGGAGATGGCGATGTATTATAGACCGCCTCAGGGCAAGTACAGTACAGCCAATCTGGAGATGGCGAAGGAGGCGGGGTATGCCACCTTTTTCTGGAGTCTCGCTTATGTGGACTGGAATCAGGATGACCAGCCCAGCCATGAGGAGGCCTTCAAGAAGCTTATGGGGCGCATCCATCCCGGCGCCATAGTGCTTCTGCACAGCACCTCCAAGACAAACGGGGAGATACTGGATGAGCTGCTGACGAAGTGGGAGGAGATGGGGTACACCTTCAGTCCTCTTTCGGATCTGCTGGAGGGGAAGTGATCGCCGTCTTGTTCCTTGCAAAACCGCTGGCGGGGTGTTTCAGACACATCAGAGAAGCCGTATATGAAATGTTCGACTTGTATTTGTTTTACTGATAGATTAGGCGCGCGTGCGAATTGACTGAAGGAGGGCTAGATGAACAAAGAATTAGTGCTGGTGATTGATTTCGGCGGTCAGTACAACCAGCTGGTGGCTAGACGCATCAGAGAATGTAACGTGTACTGTGAAATTTATTCCTATAAGACCGAGATTTATAAAATCAAGGCCATGAAGCCCAAGGGGATTATCCTGACCGGCGGGCCCAGCAGCTGCTATGAGGCAGGTGCAGCCGCCTGCTCTCCGGAATTGTTTGAATTGGGCATACCGGTACTGGGACTTTGTTACGGCGCTCAGCTGATGTCGCATATGCTGGGGGGAGAGGTGGCTCGCGCCACAGTGCGGGAGTACGGAAAAACGGAGGTGGACATAGACGAAACTTCTCGTCTGTTTCAGGGTGTCACGCCTCACACTGTCTGCTGGATGAGTCATTTTGATTATATAGCAAGAATGGCGCCGGGATTCCGGAGGATTGCGTCCACGGCCAATTGTCCCGTGGCGGCGGCAGAGGATGAAGAGAGAAAGCTGTATGCCATCCAGTTCCATCCGGAGGTTCTCCACACCGTGGAAGGCTTCAAGATGCTGCACAATTTTGTGCGCGGTATCTGCGGCTGCAGCGGCGACTGGAGGATGGATTCTTTCGTGGAGGAGAGCATCAGCGCCATCCGCAGGAGGGTCGGCAAGGGGAAGGTTCTCTGCGCCCTGTCCGGCGGCGTGGACTCTTCGGTGGCGGCGGTGCTTCTGTCAAAGGCTGTGGGAGAGCAGCTGACCTGCGTTTTTGTGGACCATGGACTGCTCCGCAAGAACGAAGGGGACGAAGTGGAGAGGATCTTTGGGCCTGAGGGAAACTACGATCTAAATTTCGTTCGTGTCAATGCACAAGAGCGTTTTTATGCAAGGCTGGCAGGAGTGACCGAGCCTGAGGAGAAGAGAAAGATAATCGGCGGAGAGTTTATCCGTGTATTCGAGGAAGAGGCCAGAAAGATAGGGGCTGTGGACTTTCTGGTGCAGGGAACCATCTATCCGGATGTAGTGGAAAGCGGTCTGGGCGGGGAGTCCGCCGTGATAAAATCCCATCATAATGTGGGCGGCCTTCCGGCCTGCGTGGACTTCCGGGAAATCGTAGAGCCCCTGAGGAACTTATTCAAGGACGAGGTGAGGAAGGTGGGGCTGGAGCTTGGCATTCCGGAGCAGCTGGTGTTTCGGCAGCCGTTTCCCGGCCCCGGACTGGGCATCCGTATCATCGGGGAGGTGACTGCCCAGAAGGTACGGATGGTTCAGGACGCCGACGCAATCTATCGGGAAGAGATCGCAAAGGCCGGGCTGGACCGCAAAATCAATCAGTATTTTGCAGCGCTGACGAACATGCGGAGCGTGGGAGTCATGGGGGACGAGAGGACCTACGAATACGCCGTTGCCCTGCGGGCAATGGAGACCGTGGATTTCATGACGGCCGAGAGCGCCCAAATCCCCTACGAGGTGCTTCAGAAGGTCAGCAGCAGGATCATAAACGAGGTGAGCCATGTAAATAGGGTGCTGTATGATATTACTAGTAAGCCGCCAGGGACGATTGAGTTCGAATAATGGACATTTGGACTGAAAAGCTTGTAAAATAAGGGTTTTTCAGTCTTTTTGTTTTCCGTGTGATGTTAATATGATGTTAAAAATAGAGCCAGCTACTTTTCCTACCTGGAAAATGGATGCGGTTGAATTTCCTGTCGAAATGTGGTAACATCTCTTTGGGACTACCAGGATGGTAGGCGGTTAGCCCTCTCCGGAGGGACTGTGACCCTCCGTTTACATAGAAACCCGAAAGGGAATCTGGGAAAGGAGGGCTGAGTGGATGTTGACGATTGAAGGATTGATAGCAGTGATCAGCCTCGCGCTGACAGCGTTTGGTCTCGGATATGCCATCGGAAGCAAGGATAATCATAAGACGCAGAAATAGCCGCCCCAGCCTCGCAAGCTAAGCGGCTATTTTTGCTTTACATTGTTGGGCTAACCGTCTATCGGTGGCTCCTGGGGGCGTCTGTTACCAGCAGGCGCCTCTTTCTATCTAAAGAATAGCATAAAGCGGCAGAAAGTTCAAGAATTTTCTTCTGTCGGCGGCACCGTCCGCCGGAACTGATTGAGCCGGTCCGCCAGCTGCTGATCCTTGTCCGGGTAAAGGTGGGAATAGGTATCCAGTGTGGTCTTCACGGATTCATGCCCCAGCCGGTCCGCAATCTCCAATGGGGCAAAGCCCATTTCGATCAGCATACTGGCGTGGGAGTGCCTCAGATCATGGACCCTTATAATTGGCAGCCCCACTTTGGCGGCAATCCGCTTTATCTCTTTATCCAGGGCAGATTTCGTGAAATAGAATATCCGGTCCCCTTTTTCAATGCCGTAGAGCTTTGACACATATTCTTGGATATCCTCATATAGAAAATCCGGTATGGATATACACCGTTTGGCTTTAGAGGTCTTCGGCTCCAGAAATAATTCCTCTCCTTTTACCTTTGCATAGTTCTTATTGATATCGATCCGCTTTGAAGGGAGTATGTCTGCAGGGGTAAGGGCCAGCAGTTCCCCGGACCGCATCCCGGTATAAAACAGTATATCAAAGGCCAGCTTCACAGAGGATTTCTGTATAGCACCGGAAAACTGCTCATACTGTGCCTGCGTCCAGATGTTCATTTCCTCGGCCCGACTCTTCCCTATGCTGCCAGCGGCCCGGCATGGATTGGCAGGGAGCCGATAGTGCGCCACGGCATAATTCATCAGAGCGGACAGCTGGTTGTTGACGGTTTTGAGATATGTCTGGGAAAACGGGTTCCCAGCCTCGTCCCGATAGGATATCAGTTCATTCTGCCATTTCCGGATCTTTATGGTGTCAATATCGCATACTTTCAGATTTCCGAAGTAAGGGAGCAGCTTTCCGTTTATAATGAAGCGCTTATTTTCCATAGTCGTAGGCTTCAACCGGTGTGACATGTCCTCCAGATAGTTCTCCACCAGAGAGGAAAAGAGGATATCGCTGGTATTGTTCTGCTGATCCAGGAATGAGCGCTCATACTCTTTGGCCTCGCGTTGCGTCTTAAAGCCACGCTTGCAGATATGCTTCTTTTCGCCGGTCCAGTCCGTGAAATAGAAGTTGGCATACCAACGTGTGGTTTTCCCGTCTTTTAAGGTGTATTTGTATGCAGGCATGACACCCTCCTTGGCCGAAAATCAATCAGTAGGGGTAATTACCCTTAAAGTGAGCTTTTTACGCTGTTCGATTCCTATAAAAAAGTCATCTGGCAGCCCACAGATACATTGAAGATCAGTAGCGGATAAGCCAGAGGAAGCAAGAAAGGAACTTTTCGTTATTATTCTTTTATCAATCAGAAGATAAATAGCATCCCGTAATATTTCTGGTTCGGCAACGGTCAGGATATCGTCTAAAGGTTCTTTGTGCCAATACTTTCGGATAGTCATTTGACGATTCAAATAATTAATCTGGTTTTCGGACAAGAGTTCTAGAGTATCACAGCGGCGAATTATAGTGGACATTGCCGCTCCCCATTTGCGCTTGACGGCCTCCAGGGATGTCAGAGACGAACCATGTATATCATTAGGGAAAGAAATGGAGGGAAGCAAAAAAGCAGCCGCAAAACGGTCTGCCTGCATATCGGCAAAATCAACAATATTTTTCTTGGAAGATTCGTCCAGAGCAATCGAACTGTGCATTATTAGGTGGCCCAGCTCATGTAGAATACTGAAGCGCGTACGAACAGCGCTTTTCTGGTTGGGATGGTACAAAATGTAAGGGGTCCCGTCTTTCCATGAAGAAAATGCGTCAATGCCTTTGAACGTACAGAAATTACTGGTAGAAAATTGAGATACTATAACCCCTTGATTTTCTAGCAGTCCTATTAAATCATCGATCGGATCCCCTGCAAGATTCCACTTCTTTCGGACGGATAAAGCGAGTTCCTCTATATCCTCACTGGTTAGATCCTCATAGTTGGTATCTATGGTAGGGATCTCTAAGTCCACGAAGTCAAAGTATCGTTCGAGCGATAGCTTGGTTTCGTTCACCCATTTTAGTTGGTAATTGCATGCTGTTTTGGTCTTTTTTGCAATGTTGGCATTTGACCGAAAAAACAAAGGGCTGCTTAATGCTTTGCTTTCTGTTTCAGTTTTGTAGAAAAAATCAATGGGGAAATCTAAAATGCATGAAATCAATTTCAGAACATCAACGGACGGATTTATAATCCCCTTTTCATATTTTGAAATGGACTGTCTTGTGACGCCTATCCCGTTGGCCAGATCTTCCATAGACATGGCACGGGCCTCACGGGCTTCCACGATTCTGGACGCTACAATTCTGCTTGTCATGAGATTTCCTCCCCGGCATTATGTGCAAGAAACTCCTTCTTCAGTACTGCCTTTTTCCTTTCAAATGTTTCTGTAGCCTTTGTGTCAGTCAAGGGGAAGACCAGTGGCAGCGGCAGGGACTCGGCTATGCTTTGATAGCCGGGCTCTGGAAACTGGATCACAGCAAATGTCTGTTTATTTGATTCCCCAAAGACCAGAAGGGCGTAAAATGGTTCATTGCAGTAAGGTGGTGTCAGCTCAGGGGCAATGACAAGCTGGCGCTGCAGTGCATTGTTGTTGTCGGAAAGGGATACCTTATACTTTGCGGCATATGGCAGTGTATCAGGGCCTTTGCTTCGTGCAATATGCAGGATTACGTTTTTATTGCGCAATTCTGGGATGATATCGTTGTACTGGAAGTGCCTTTCGGAGAAAGTGAATGGAAACTTGGGGTCATGGCTTTCTAGTTCACATTGCATCTGTATAAATTTGGTTCTTATGCGTCCACGGGTGTTGGACAAGTAAGGATGTCCGAACATGGGGCGCTGCGATTCCATCAAATCACGATAGGCGGCATCCCCCACATTTACAATTGAAGAAAGAATCTGCAATTCATGGGCAGTAAAGATGTTTTTTAAATCTCTGGGCATAATTGACCTCCTAGTTGCTTGAAAATTATGCGCCTATTTTACAATAATCCAATAAAAATGTCAACTATAGTTCTGCAAAAACTAATTTCTGTTGCTTCTCAATTGTGAATAATTTGGTTCAACATAGATTCTTTCACTTATCGTTGTAGTGGAACGATCGTTCCATGGCTTCTAAGGTGAGCCGATCTAGATCTTTGAAGGAAAGAGTACTGGTTTTGTTTGCAGTTCGACTCGCTCGTATCCGATAGAATTCTTTTCTGCAGAGTTCATCCAGCTTGGAGAGCCGTTCCTCTATTTCCTTTTCCCATTTGGGGTCGTAGATTTTATCGGCCTCATCTACTTCCGATTGGCTTTCTTTCAGTGATTGGAGGCGCAGCACGTCATGTTCCTCAGCAGTCATGTTAAATGCAGTACGATAATAAGAATCCCTGCCTTGATATATCTTTTCTTTGAGTCCACTTCTGTTAAATCGTTGATCAGCATCCATATAAATATCTATTAGTCGTTCTTTGCCATTTAGAAGCTCTAAAGTGGTGATTGTAGCACATTCGTTTTCCGTGAAAAAAACAAAAGGGATTTCAGTGTTACAGAAAATAGGAATAATCTTTTGAAGTATCTCGTTTTCATTTATTGCTAAATTATCTATACATAAGCGGAGATAGTATAATAGTTTTTGTGATACAGTTAAATCTGATTCTTCATAAGGAGCAATTGTAGGAATGCGTAAAAAAACATTTTCGTTCGTTAATGAAGAAAAGGCATTCAAATCACAATAAATAATATGGCATAAGCAGTCTAGGGCAATAATGTACATTTTTCCTTCCATACAAGCATCTAACTGAAAATATAAATCATTTTGGTATGAACCGTACTTCCTTTGGGCGAGATGTTTCTTTGCTTTCTGCGAATAATACCTTTGGAGTATTTCTGCATATGGTATAGAAGGAATTTTATGTATCATGTCGCTGAATTTCCATATATCCATATTACTGTCTGTCTGGTTATGGATATATTTCATGTAGTCTTCTTTTTCAATGACTTTCTGGCCTAATTCTGTTAGAAAATATGGTCTGCTGTTAAAAAAACTATTTAATTGATTTTCGTCTATTGCTGCTAATATCCGTTGTATGATATCCTCTTTTTTCCCAGAAACTTTCAGGTTGTTTTGGCGTGCGAGATCCTTTATGGATGAAACCGTCACTGCACGAGAACGTATAGTTTCTTCCAGTGACCCAATCCGTAAAAAGCCTCTTGATAGAAGCGATTTAAGTTGTGCATTCATATCAGAGATTCCATATTTATATTCCCAAAAGCCCTCATATGAATTGGTCTCTGTAGTGTATTTTTGCGCATAATAAAGAATTAAAACTTCATGTGCATATAAATTTCCCTCACAAATTGGGGATAATGTATTTATTCTTTCGGTAATTGGAACAACGGATTCTCGGTTTAAGTTTATTTCCATTTCTCATTTCCTCTTTTTCCTTCGGTACCACTCGAAGGGTATTATTTTCCCAATTTATCAGTTCCGGTCTTCTTTAATGAAGGAGCATCCGCTGCAACGGACTCCTCATTAAGGCGTTTTATGTATCCCTTTAGCTCTCCACGGAATTCGTATTGGGCTTCTTTGGGGAGCTGATGGATAAGTGATAGCCATTCTATGTCTTCTGAAGATGCAGTGGCAATACTGCTTGTACCTGTCATGAGATATTCACAAGTAGTGTTTAGTATATTTGCTATTTTTAGTAATTTATCGGCTGATGGTGGACTCGTTCCCCAACGCCGCATGGTTCCATTGCCAAGCCCCGCCATTTCTTCAAGGTTTTTAATATTTAAGTTTTGTTTGAAGGCTAAACTTCTAATTCGTTCAATGAGATCCATAAAAACTCCCATAATAGCATAAAAGCTATTGACAAATAGCTTTTATGCTATTATTATAAACATACGCAACAACAAGTTACAGTAACAAGCAATAACTAACCTTCTGTCAGTGGCAACTGACAAGAAGAAAATCTACAGATCTACAGTCTAGTGTAACACATTATTACAACTTTTTAAAGCAAAAAGTGCGAAAGAAAGGGGTGAATCAATGAAGAGGGAATTATCGCCGTGGGGTAAGCAGTGTAAGATCCAGATGGTGGCTCTTGGCAAGAATCTATATGACTTGAGTCAGGAGACGAGCTTGTCCAGATCCTATATCTCCGCCATCATAAACGGCAGGATGGTGGCTCCTGAGGAAACGGTACAGACCATCAGCAGGGCATTGATGGTAGACGTTACGCTGGCACGGTAAACCGTCACGGTCTCATGGTTTCAGTGTAAAGGACGGAGGGGGAAATAAAAACGGGATTTAGGGCATTGATAGGACGGTATACGCCGGAAATGCCTGCCCGATAAAGGAGGTTAAAAATGGGACGAAGACCAACTAAAGCGGCAGATAATTCATTCTGCCAGGCACGGCTGGCGGCGGCACAGTACAATGAGCGGCTTAAGTCTAAGGAGGGGGCGGCGGAGATGCTGGGGATATCAGTATCGACATTATCTGATTATGAGCTGGGACTGACGAAGATTGTGCCCCCGGACATGGTGCTCAAGATGGCGGATCTGTACAACGCTCCGGAGCTGCGCAACTACTACTGCCGGGAGGTGTGCCCTTTGGGAGGGGATGTGCCGGTGCTGGAGCTGGAGGATCTGGATCGCATAACCGTGCGGGCCATGGCGAGCCTGCGGAACGTGGCAGCCATGAAGGAGAGTCTGCTGGACATAACTGCGGATGGCGTCATCTCGGAAGAAGAGAAGCCGGAGCTGCGGAAGATTCTGGCGACACTGGATGAGATTTCGGCAATTGCCCAGAGCTTGAAGGTGTGGACGGAAAAGAATCTGGAATGACGGGCAGGCCCGGTGCCTGCGGAAAGTACGGGATCAGGCTGGACGAGCTTGATGATGCCGCAAGGCGCAACACGGAGCAGTCAGGATTCTCCGTGATGAATCTGGGAGCTGCCGTTGCCGCCCTGATAGGTGTGGAGCAGGAAAGCTGCGTCAGGGGAGCGGATCGGAGGATATGTTTGTCCTGACTAATGGAGATGCGTACTGCGGAGCTGCAGTGATGCTTTACCCTTAGTATTTCGACAGACTGGCGAGGAGCATAGGAAGCGACCTCTATGTGCTGCCCTCCAGTATTCATGAGGTGCTCGCAGTGCCGGTCTGTGCAGTTACGCCGGAAACTCTCCGGAAAATGGTGACCAATGTGAACCGCACAGAGGTAGATGATCAGGATGTGCTGAGCTGGAATGTATATAGATACAGCCGTGAGACAGGCTGCCTCACGGTGGCGTGACGGAGGGATGAAGGATATGGCGAAATCTTGGATGGAAGACAAGGCGATCTGGGTGTTTGATCTGGCCCATAACAATCTGGACGAGGATGCCATTGTGAAAGGGTTCCTAAAACATTATGTACTGCAGGGAGAAGGGATCGAGAAGGTGCAGCAAGATATGCATTTTCGTACCCATTATGGGGATCTTTACCTGCAGTCGGCAATTTCCGGACTGCGTAAGGCGCTGGAACACCAGATCGATGTGCCTATCAGGTCAGAGATGCGGACACTTGATGATCCATGTATTGCAGTGAAAGGAGGGATCGCATGGGAACATTAGCAACAGCGCCGGGAGTCCTGAGGGCGGCAACGACTACCTATGTCACCGCCGAGAACGTGATGAAACTCCTCGGATGCAAGGAGAACAAAGCGTATGAGACGATCAGGGCGATCAACCGTCTGGCCAAGGAGTCGGGCATGATGGCATATGCTCAGGGCAAGGCCAGCAAGTACATATTTGCGGAGCGGTTCGGGATCCCGCTTGACGTGGTTGATGCCGTCATCGAGACGAATAAGGGAAGGGAGGTGTGAGATGGCATATTATAAAATCTGCTCCAGATGTGGTGCCAGTCTGGATCCGGGAGAACAGTGTGACTGTGAGCAGGAAGCCGAGGAAAAACAGAACAAGATACTCAGGCTGCTGACGAGGGAAGAGAAGAATGGGCAGTATACATTCGACTGGCTGGCTGCGGAAAGGGAGACGGTATGACTAGGCCAAGGATCATGAGGAACCTGAAGAAAGCAGTGCCGGCAGTGTGCAGGCTTTCTGCCGCCGCTTCGGTTACGTGTCTGTACTCATTGTGGGCCATAGAGCAGGCTTATGCCCGGAGGGGATACAGAGCCTATGGAGGCGAATATCTGTCGATTCCGCTTGTGGCATGGGCGATATATAACATCTTGACGGTTCTGGCGAAGATAATCCATGCTGTCGGGGCATGGAGAAAGGAAAGAAAAACATTTGAAGATCAATTATTCTGAATTCCTGAGAAGTTATAGGGAAGAGAAGACGGATAAAGGGGAGGTTGCAGCCATGCACAGAAAGCTTGCGGAGACTCTCCGCCGACCCGGCATCCACGGAAAGATAAGGGCCACATACTATAATGACGGCTGCGTGAAGGTTGAGTCGGACGGCGAATATTTCAATGTCTTCTGTTTAATGTCAGGCGAATGGTTCAGCGGGTCCGTCGGGGACGAGGGGTACCTGCAATATGGAAAAAGAGCACTCGGCAGTCTGCCGGAGTGCTCCAAAGGGGATGACCATATTGTAACTTATCCGGCTGCACAAATCAAGCAAAAAATACAATATGGAGGTAAATTTCTATGAAATCAGTAAACGAACTGTCTATTTCGAAGCAGTACCCGGCCACCCAGTACAACCTGCTGGGGAACACCGACGTGATGGTGGAGGTGCCGGACATCAAGGCTCCCGTGGTGCAGGTCGTGCGTCTGGATCCAGATCCCCGGAAGAAGGACGTGTACATCCAGCAGAAAGGGCATAAGGCATACATTGACGACGAAGGAAGAAGCCATCCTGAGACGCCGGATATGTACGCCATCGCAAAAAATGGCCTGAAGAAGCTAGCAGACGGCGCAGGCATCAAGATGGTCTCCAGCGAGCATGTCATCCCGACCACCTGCCAGAAATGTGTAGCGGCGAACCGCTACAGCGGCAAGGTGGTGCAGTGCGGCAGCTGCAGAAATAAGGACGTGGCGTTCCGCATCACTATATCCGTCCCCCAGCTCACGGGGGAGGTGCTCATGGTGGAGGATACCCATGAGGTCATCATTGACAACGTAGTAATCGGGATGTCGACTAAACAGAAGGCTGAATTCATGAAACACCTGCCTCAGATATGTGAGGCGAAGGCCCTGAACGGCGCCATAAGGACCGCCCTGCACATCAAGAACACTTATACGCTCGATGAGATCAGGAAGCCGTTTGTGGTTGCGTACCTTGTGCCGAACCTGAATCACGATGACGTGAAGCGGGCGGCCATCGAGAATATGTTTCGGTCTTCACAGAAACTCTTCGGAAGCGTCGCACCTAGCATCCAGCAGGTCGAGACCAGAGTGCCGTTCGGCTCCGCCGCCGAGGCCTCGTATGGAGAAGATCTCAGTGATTACATAGACGGCACATACACGGAGGCGTCCGGCGGCAGCGGAGTGGTGGGCCAGAGTCAGGAACAGGAGGATAGGGTATCGGATTTTCGGTGCGACAAATGCAACGAGGTAATCCCAAGAAATGTCTGGGACTATTCGGTGGACCACTACGACCGCCCACTGTGCTACAAGTGCCAGAAGATCGTCCGGAACGGACAGAGAGGAGGGATGCGGAAATGAAGATCATAAGGATAAGCACCGACAGCGAGATGTCGGTGCACGAGTTCCCGGAAGGGACGTACCGGGAGCAGAACGAGGAGCTGAGGAGATTGATTGGTCCGCAGTGTGAGCTGTTTGAGCACGTCCTGCCCAAGAGGCTCTACAGCGAGTTGGGGGTTCCGGGGAAGGTGCTCAGGGAGGCCGGCGGCTTCGTGAGCATGCTGATAGACGAGGAAGGCATCTTCAATGACCTTGACGAGAACCCTATAGGGAGCTATCTGTATGAGACGGACAAGCACGGGCACCCGATCGCAGGGAACATCCTGCTCGTTGGGGAGAAGCTGTCCAGCGAAGGGGTGGACTTCTGCGGGATATCGGACAAGAGGTTCGGGCTGCTGTACACCCAATTAAAAGAAATGATAGAGAAAGAGAGGGCTTTTGCATGAAGATTTTACATACTGGTGACTGGCACATAGGAAACTTTAAGGGACCAGAAAGGGACGGGGTAAACCTCCGTTCTCTTGACACGCAGAGGTGCCTTGAAGAAATGGTGCGTGTCGCAGAAACGGAGAAGCCGGAGCTGGCTCTTGTATCGGGTGATGTGTTCGACCGGGCTGAAATCTGGCAGGGGCGGAGCCATAAGGAAGTTCTGCAGGCACGGAACATCATCATGGGGCTTGCAAATTGCTGCGGAAAGGTAATCGTGATGCGTGGTACCCCAAACCATGACAGTGCGGAGGCATTCAGCGAGCTTAAGGCACATTTTGAACTGATGCCGAATGTGGAGATTGTTACTGCTCCCAAGATCATAAATACGAAGGAATTTGATATAGCTGTCCTCCCGGGTTTTGATAGGGGGACGTTTAGGGCAAAGTTCCCGGGGCTTGGGAAAGAGGAAGAGCATGAGGTTCTGACAAAGGAACTTGCGAATTCCGTACTCGGCCTGAAAGCACTGTGTGATCCGGGGAAAAAGAGCATCCTCATGTCACACTATACCATTCCGGGATGCAATACGGAGAGTGGTCAGGTGATGCTGCTGACGCGGTTCGAGCCGATCCTCCTGCCGGAGAGTTTGATTGCCGCAGATTTTGACCTTATTGCAATGGGGCATATTCATAGACCGCAGAAGCTGCCAAACATGGAGAACTGCTATTACTGCGGTGCCATAAATGCCATGACATTCAATGATGAGGGGCAGGAGCGTGGGTTCTGGATCCATGAGTATGCGCCAGACGGATGGGGAAACACATTCCACAAGACGCCTTACCGGGAGTTTGCCACATTCCATTTTACGGATACGGACATTACGGCACTTAATTTCGGACATATGGACGAAGTGGCGTTCAACTGGTGGAAATATAATGCCGGGGTGCAGGATAAAATTGTGAGGATTCTTTACACCTGCTCTTATGAGAAAAGCAAGGCTTTGAATACTGCGGTTCTGGAAAAAGCCTTATATGAGGACGGCGCTTTCTATGTGGCGGCGATTCTGCCGGAAAAGGTTGAGGAGGTGGCCGACCGGAATGATTTGTCTGGCACGACGGATCCGGAAGAAAACCTCCGCCAGTACCTTTCCAATAAGCAGTATCCGGAAGAACAGATACAAGCACTGGTGCTGAAAGCGAGGCAAGTCATTGCACAAGCAGAGGCGAGCATGTCAATGGCAGCTGGTATCGGCACGTTTGAGCCGGTGGAGATAGAGGTCAAGAACTATCGCAATTATGAGGAAGAGCGGTTTAATTTTGAGAATATCAGCTTTTGCACCATCAATGGACAGAACGGCGCAGGGAAAAGCAGCCTATTCATGGATGCCATTATCGATTGCCTTTATGAGGAGCCGAGGGAGGGGGAACTGACCGGGTGGATCAGAAATGATGAAAAAGTACGATCCGGCGCCATCATTTTCACTTTCCGGATTGGCGAGAAGACTTTCCGGGTGACAAGGACAAGGGCGCGGTCCGGGAAAGGGACGCTGAACCTTTCGGAGATGGTGGATGGGACCTGGCGTGACCGTTCCAAAGGAAAATATAAGGACACACAGACTGAGATTGTCAATATCCTTGGGATGGACAGCCTGACATTCAAGAGTTGTGCCTTAATCATGCAGGACCAGTACGGGCTGTTTTTGCAGGCACCAAAAGAGGACAGAATGGTTATCCTCGGAAATCTGCTCGGTCTCGGCGTATATGAGGCAATGAACAAGATTGCATGGAGCCGGGCGAAGGAGTTTGGAGCCAAGACCAAGGAATTGAAGCAGGAAATCGAGATACATAACGCCATCATCAGGAGCAGCGGCGATCCGAAGGCAGAAATCGAGCAAAAAAAGGCACAGCTTCAGGCAATGTCAGAAAATGCCAGAGAAGTGACGGGTGAGAGGGATGCGAGGAACGTGGAGCTTCTCTCTTTGCAGGAGGCGCAGAAACGGTGCAATAAGCTGTCAGAGGCTATTTCATCGTTGACAGTTAAAAAGACTGCCACAGAGACGAATAGACGCACTCAGGCGGATATTATCAGCAGCTGCAGGACGGTTCTTGAAACGGAGCAGACGGTTTTGGAAAAGGTGGGACGGTACCGTACTCTGGAAGCGAGGAAGAAGGAACTGATCAAGGCTACGGCGCTTTTCGGGACAAAGCAATCGGAGGTTTCAAGGGCAAATTCCTTGGTTTCCTCTCTGGCTTCAGAGCTTTCCGCCGCAAGGCTGAAACTCCAGACAGAGCAGGGGCGGCTTGGAGTGTATGAGGATACTTCCGGTGATGAAGAAATTCTCCGCAAGGCAGAGGAATATCAGCACATGAGGGAAACATTGGATAATCTGCAGACCATCGCTTTGAAGTATCAAGAAGCGGAGCAGGGGGTTCAGACTGCGAGGGCTGCGCAGATAAGCACCGAGAGTGCTATAAAGTCGCTTGACAATATGATCGGTTCGACAAGGAGCTTTCTGGGGAAAGACATTGCCATTCTTTCTGACAACTGCGGCTGTATCGATATCGAGAACGCCAGCTGCAAGTTTCTGGAAAAGGCAAAGGCATCCAAGGACGAACTGCGGAGGGAAGAAGAAAAGTACATAGCGAAGCGGGAGGTTCTGGAAGCTGATCTGGCGGAAAAGAAAGCAGCGGTGGATCTGGCGATATCAAGGCGGAATGCCATCGGGTACAGTCCAGAAAAGAAAACGAATGCAGAGAAACATTGCGCGGAGCTGTTCCCATTTGCCGCAAAGGCAGAGCAGGTCAGGAAGAAAGACGGAGAAATCGTCTTGATAAAAGCTACGATTGAGAATGTCCAGTCAAACATATCAGGTATTGAAAAGAGGCTCGCAGAGGCGACTACAGAGGCCGATAGGGCACGGTCAGAGATGGAGCAGTACCGTGACGCATTCGATGAAAATACCGCCGTCACCGAGGAAATGAAAATGCTGGCACCGTGGATTGAGCAGGAGAAACAGATCCCGGTGATCAGGGAAAGGCTCTCCAATGCCAAGCAGCGGTTTGGCGAATTGGAATTGCTGATTGCGGAGCAGGAAAAGGAACTGTCGGAGAAACAGATGGAACTGTCTCAGGAAATGATGAAGACAACCGGGCTCGCGGAGACGCAGGCGGAAATTGGTAGGTTGAATGCGCAGCTTGACAGCATCGAGGGGGAAATGAATGTCCTCCAGATGGGGATAGGGGCATTCATGCAGAAGTTGGAGCAGATTGCCGCATTGAAACAGGAAATCGCTGTATTGCAGGAAAAGGAGCATGATGCCGCCAAGGAAACGGCGGACTATGATACATTAAAGGCCGCATTCAGTCAGGACGGCATACCGCACCAGATTATCCGGACAATCGTGCCGAAGCTGACGGCGACAGCCAACACGATACTCGGTCAGATGACGGGTGGAAAGATGGGGATTGACTTCAAGACAGAAAAAATCCTGAAGAGCAATTCCAAGAAAGAGGTTGTCACGTTGGATATCTTCATTGAGGAATATGGGAAGCCGGCTCTGCCGTACCTATCAAAGTCCGGCGGTGAAAAGGTAAAGGCATCACTCTCCGTGATACTGGCGCTTGCGGAAATCAAATCATCCTCGGCGGGAATCCAACTTGGCATGCTGTTCATCGACGAGCCCCCTTTCCTTGATGCGGACGGGATACAAGCATACTGCGATGCACTTGAAACAATCCAGAGACGCTATGCCGGGATCAAGATTATGGCAATCACGCACGATCCGACCATGAAAGCCAGATTCCCTCAGAACTTGGATGTTGTAAAGACCGATCAGGGCAGCAAGGTAATTTATTAGAACGGTGCCGGAGGCTAGTAGACCTCCGGCGAAAGGAAGTGGTGGTTTGGCTAAAAAATATTACTGGATGAAACTGAGAGAAGACTTTTTTGACGATGACGCAATCGAATGGCTGGAGGAACAGCCGAAAGGGAAGGAATATGCCCTATTCTATCTGAAGCTCTGCCTAAAATCCCTGAAGACTAACGGCCTGCTGATCCGGACGGTGGGGACGTTGCTCGTCCCATATGATTTCGCAAAACTCGCAGAGATAACCAAGACTAATTTCGACACTGTTGTGGTGGCGATGGAACTCCTCAAGACCATTGGCTTAGTTGAGATTCTGGAGGGCGGGGAGATATGTATTCCCCGCATGGAAGAAATGATAGGATCGGAGACGGACAAGGCCTCCATCATGCGCCGCATCCGGGAGCAGAAAAAGATGCTTGAGGGTAACATTGTTACCGAAGAGTTACCGGAGAGTTACCAACGTAATAGCGGTAACAACGTTACCAGAGAGTTACCAGAGAGTTACCAAAACGTTACACAGAGATTAGAGATTAGAGATAGAGAGAAGGAATTAATTGTTGCGCCTTCGGGCAACGATTCTGTTGCCATGCCTGCAGGTCTGTCCAAAACGACCCCGATCGGCGATTTTGAGTACCAGTGCGTGGAGATGCTGATCCGGTCATGCGTGACGGTATTTCCCGACTCCAAGGTTCCAAAGACGGAGCTGGAAAAGCGCAAATGGGCTGTGGAAATAGAGCGTATGAAGCGGCTGGACGGGAGAGGAGAGGCGGACATCATTGAGGCGCTGACTTTTGCGACCACTGACGGGTTCTGGAAATCTAATATTCGGAGCGCAAAGAAGTTCAGGGAGAAGTTCGAGACGCTGATCATCCAGAGCAGGACAAGGCAGGGGCGGAACGGAAGGCAGGGACAAGAGAACCAGTTCAACCGCTTCCAGAAACGGGATGACTACGATATCTCTGATTTGGAGGAGCATCTGGTCGAAAACTTTGGAGGAGGAAGCCAGAGTGGCGGAAGCAAAGCGGAATGAAGCCATACGAGGAACGGAAAAGGAATTTTTGAGTGTGTTTAACCGTCTCTGCTACTCCAGAAGCTCATGGCAGGTGTGGGTTGACCTGATGAGCGCAATAGCGTGTACATTGAGCAACGTGACAGATCGGACACCGGGACATTATGGGCAGAGGGAAGAGGAGTTTGCACAGTGCATAAAGCGGCTCGGATCAATGGAAGCACCAGCAGAGATACTCCATATCACTGTTATGGCTCTGGAAAATGAGCCAGAACAGGATTTCCTCGGGAAGATGTACATGAACCTTAATCTGGGAAACCATTGGAAAGGCCAGTTTTTTACGCCCTATGACGTATGCAAGATGATGTCGCAGATGACTATAGGAAACGCCGACAAGCAGATTGAAGAACAAGGCTACATATCCATCTACGATCCGGCCTGCGGTGCCGGGGCAACACTGATGGCAGCCGCAAATACCCTGAAAAGATCTAAATACAATTTCCAGAACCATGTGCTTTTTGTGGGGCAGGATGTGGACCGTGTGGTAGCCCAGATGTGCTATATTCAGCTGTCACTCCTTGGATGTGCTGGATATATCTGCGTAGGTAACTCGCTTACCAATCCGATGACAGGAGCAATGCTGTTCCCGCAAGAAAGCGAGGGGCAGGAGATGTGGTATATGCCGATGTTCCAGTCAAATGTATGGCATTGTCGGAAGCTATTTCATTCGCTGGGAAGTATTGGTGGAACCGCAACCACGGTAAAAACAGTGGAAAAAGAGCACTTTTATATGTTTTTCGATTTTGAGGAAAAGGAGGCACAGCATGGGAATTGAAGGATTTGAAAAGAATCTGTCGGAAGAAAGCAAAAATGCTCTGCAGTCGGAAACATGGCAGAAAGTCAGGGATAGCATGAAAGAGAAAAAGGAGGTTAAGCACTTCACGGCTGAAAACACAGCAGAGAATGCCTACGGATGGGCCTTGGATCAGGTTGTAAAAGAGTATCTGAGAAGCGGATACAATGCCGAGGATAACAGCCCCGATATTGTAGTGATGGGCGAGACGTACAAAACATTGAGGCGCCCGGAGGTAACGGTCTTTTATGACGCTGCCGGGGATACTCTCTTTGATGTGACAAATGAGAGGCTCAAAAAGGAATATGAGTGGTTGATGAACAGCGGTATCGTGGATGCGGCGGAGAGGATGGATTCCGGGGAGGAAAATGATGCAGATAAGAAAGGCGATTTTGTTGTGGAACAGGCGGAGGAAGATCCGGAAGCTGGCGAGGCTCCGCAGGCGGAGCGAACGGAGGAGGATGAACCGGGTAGCGCATCTGATGTGACCGGGGAGAACGCTGAAAGTGCGCAGGAGTCTCCAAAACCGATGGAAAGCAAAGCTACCAGCAAACAGGAAAGCAGACCGGCAAAGCGGCTGGCTGAGGAAAAGCTGAAAAAGGAGCTGGCGGCGGCCAAAGACAAAGCTTTTGCGGATCCGATCATCGGGTATCTTCTGGAGAGATGCCGGGAGGATGAAGGACTAGCCGAGGATGTGGTACAGGATCATAAGACATGGCAGAAATGCTTTGATTATATCTATAGTCAGGCAAGGAAACAGGCACAGGGGAATTGTGCTGCAATCCGTGATGATGTGGTATATGAATGGGCTGAGGATTATTACCACAAGGATGATAAAGCGGAGGAAGAGAAAAAAGCAAAAAAGGCAGCTGAGGCCAGGGTAAAGAGGGAGAATTCTGCGGCAGAGAAAAAAACGGCCAAAACGAAAGGAAACACCGATAAAACGGAAAAGGTTTCTGCGCCTCCTAAACCGGAAGCACCTAAAGCACCGCCGAAGCCCAAGAAAAACGGAAAAGAAATGGATGGCCAGCTTGATCTGTTTGCCATGATGGGTATGTAGGAGGCGGTTATATGGATAAAAGAGCACTGTTGGCAATACCAAGGCCGGCGCTTACGGATAAGAATAAAGAAATGCCGCTGCTGGCATCAAATATGTGTTATCTGGCAACGGCAAGCAGACAAGAGATCGGTGGGAATGATACTCTGATTATCAATTTCTTCCGGAAAGAAGAAAAGGAGTTAAAGTCGGCATTCCGTACCTTCTGCCAGATGGACGACTACATTACTCAGGATCTTTCAACAGATAGGACCAAATGGAAGACTGGAGCCATAGATTATCTTACTGGCTATCTGTATTGGCACAGAAACAGCGGAAATATTGTTATAGCATCTGTGGAAGAGCGGGAAGCGATACTATCTTTCCTCCAAGATTTCAGGCGGATGCATGGAATTGACGATCAGCAGAGGGTTATCCCACACGGTGCTGTGGTAGACAGTGAGGTTGAAAACCGGATCGACGAATATCAGGGCGTGATCAAAGAGTGGAAGCTGCAGGCAAGGCATAAAAAGGAAAAGGCTGAGATCGATCAGCATATGGAGAAATTCGGAGAGTTGCCGGCAGATTATGAGCAGTTTGTAAAGGAAACGGTATTCAGCAATGAAAATTATATCTTTTACAGCAAGCCCAAAGAAAGGGCATACTGTACAAAATGCGGGCATGATTTTGAACTCCGGAGGGACGGGCTGTATCATAAGAAGATTGCGATATGGAATGACACAGATCAGGTAAAGCACAATAGGACGGTTCGGTGTCCTTACTGTAACAGCTTCCTGATGTGTAAGAGTGAGGGCATGGGACGGCAGAACCTTTTCGCAATCCAGTGGAGCGTGCTGGTGCAGAAGTATGAGGATGAAGTTCTGGTGAGATATTTTTGCCACACAAAGGATTTCCGAAAGAACTTTCGCAATCCCCGGATGGAAAGCAGTGAAAGGTTCCGGACAATCCATACAGCAGAAAAATCTATAAATTTTGAATGGTGCCGGTTTAAGAGCACTCAGGATTTGAGGTGGTGCTATCTTACAAATAAGAGTTACGGATTTTGCCAGCCTTCCGAAATGACTGTGCCCAGAAGCACTGTACTTTACAACACGGATCTTCTGGAGACAGTGGCCGATACCTGTATGAAGTATAGCGCTATTGATATCTATATAGATAAAGTGGTGCAGAATGACCAGTTCCTTAATAAACCGTGGTGCATAGATTGGTATTTTAATTCCTATCGGGAGAATCCTTATCTGGAGCAGCTGCTGAAAATAGGGTTCTATAAATTGACGCAGGCGGTTCTGAAAGACTATGACTGCCCGAAATTCAAAAATGGCAGAACGGTTTTAGAGACTTTGCAGGTAAACAAGCTGCAGTTTAATATGCTCCGCGGGATAGGGGATCCGTCTGTGAGAGACGTGAGGATATTGCAATACGCCAAGGAAATCCGGCAGGAGGATTTTGACATCCTCCGCTATGTCCATGATGACGGATACGACAGGATGTATGAAAAGTATCTTGATATGCGCCGGTACACCACTGTTTATAAACTGAAAAAATACATAGACAAGCAGCGGATTTTCCATGACAGGGATTATTTCGATTACATCAGGTGGCTGGAGGAAATGGGGTATGATATGCGGAACGAATTTAACCTATATCCCAAGGATTTTAAGAAGGCCCATGATGATAAGTCAAAAGAGTACACCCGGTTCAAGGACAAGCAGGCCAAGGAGGATGAAAAGAGGTTTAAAAGATTGCTGGCGAAACTCCGCAAGGAGACAGAGGATGTGGATGCCATGGATTTGAAAACCTATGGGATGTTTATCAGGCTCCCGAAGGAACTGGATGAATTGAAGCGGGAGGGAGAAACACTTCACCATTGCGTGGGAACATACCGGGACAGAGTAGCGAAAGGCGATACCATGATTTTCTTTATCCGGTTGGAATCTGATCCAGATCAGCCATTTTACACGTTGGAATGGAAGGGCAGGGTGGTCCAGTGCCGGGGTTTTAAAAACTGTGATATGACGCCGGAGGTTAAAGCCTTTGTGAATATATTTCAGGAGAAAATGATGGAATATGAGCAAAAGCCGTTGAAGCGGAGAAAGGCGGGGTGACATGGCAGATAAGACAAGGCATAAGATCAGAAATCTGCTTATGAAGCTGAATGATGAAGATAGGAATACTCTTTGTTGTCTGTTGATAAAAGCGGGATATGCTGCCCGGATCGGAAAGGAACGCCCCGGTGGCAAGGGGCAGACAATGTATTTCGTGGAATTTTGGGAGGAGGATGCAGATGCTTAGAAAAGTCTGGATTCCCAAGAACGTAGCCAGAAGGCCGGCGCTAAGAACAGAAACGTATCTGAAATACGGATTTGTGATTACAGAATGCGAGAAGCATTTATGTCCGAGGTGCGGAAGTATTCTGAACGCAGGACCAAATTACCAGCCGAGATACTGCGATCAGTGCGGGCAGAAAGTCAGCTTCAAGGGAACTGAGTGGAAGGAAGTTAAGGAACTGGGATTTGTGAAAAGGAGGGGGGAGCATGAATAGGTCGAAGATAGAGTGGTGTGATCACACATTAAATCCCATTACGGGGTGTCGGCGTAACTGTGAATACTGCTATGCCCGGCGCATGGTTTCCCGGTTTTCCGGCGATGTAAGACTTAATAAGATGGCAAAAAAGGATTATTCGCTGGTGCCAGCGGCTGATGGGGGAGAAGACTTATATGTGCTGGATGTCCCCATGCTGAACGAAACCAGGAATCCGCTTGTATATCCCTTTGGATTCGCCCCTACGTTGCACCGGTACCGGTTGGATACTCCGGCAAAGCTAAAGATGGGAAACAATATCTTTGTAGGTGCCATGGCCGATGTGTTCGGAAGCTGGATACCGGATGAATGGATCGCGGAGATATTCAGTATCTGCCAGAAGTACCCCATACATAATTACTTGTTTCTCACAAAAAATCCGGAAAGGTATGAGCGCATCGACGCAGTTGGGATACTCCCTTCGGATAAGAATATGTGGTATGGCTCCACGCTTACCAGGCCGGAAGATAAATGCTTTGTGTCAAATGCACACAATACGTTCTGGAGCATTGAGCCGATCCATGCGCCGTTTCGCCTATGGGAGCGGGATGAATTTTCTCCCAACTGGATAATTATCGGTGCAGAAACCGGGCGCAGAAAAAACCGGATCCTCCCCCAGAAGGAGTGGATAGAGGATATCGTGGCATGGTGTGAGAAGTCAGGGATCCCGGTGTTTATGAAGGATAGTCTGCTCCCTATCGTTGGAGAAGACGGAATGCGGAGAGAATTCCCACAACAGCTTCAGCACTCGGCAATAAGTCCGAAAATGGAAGCGAAAATGTATGATATCTGCGCTGAGTGCAAGGCCCGACTGAAAAAGAGCGACATGATTACGCTGCTGGCGAGGTCCGGGCGCGGAGAGCAGCCGAAACAGTTTGGGTTTATGTGCAAGGATTGTTTCAGGAAATTCTGCTGGAAACTGGGGCTGGATATTCCCCGGCTGGCAGAATTGGCGGACAGTATTACGATAGGCTCTGGTGATGCAGATGAGTAGATGGGGCAGAAACAGAGAAGGCTATGCCGACAGTACCGCCGGCATGGCCATAGGGAGAGTATCGCAAGAAGAAAGGAAGATAGCCATGGCAAAGAAAAGGAACTGCAGGCGCACAACAGACGAAAGTATCATCCACGAAAAGGCTGTAAAGATGCGGAAAATGACCGACGAGCAGCTGGTGCATTATGTGGAGGATCGGGTGGAGAAAGCCAGAAGCGAGGGATTCAACCAGGGAAAGGCCCAGACACCTAAATACAGATCGATCAGCATGGAGAAGATTATCAATGAGATTGGGAGTGTCCGGGGGATCGGGGCAGCTAAGCTGGAGGGCATTCGGGTAATCCTCGAAAAGCATCTGGGGGTGTGGGCCGATGTCTGATCCGAGACGGCAGCTGATCGGGAGGCGGAGCAAATCTGCCGGCGAAGCCTTTGAACGCTGGATCACGGATGCCTGCGAATTTTATCTGCGGAATGGCTGGGCCCATATAGAAAAGACGCCAGAGCCGTTCCATATCACCGGCAAAGACGCAAATGGAGTTGTCCGTGGATATTATGAAAAGAAGGGACAGCCGGATTATAAAGGCATCTTGTGTGATGGCACCGGGATTATGTTTGAAGCAAAACATACAGATGCAGGCAGGATCAACCAGAATGCCGTTACGGATACCCAGTGGAAAAGCCTTGATATTTATGAGAGGTTTGGGGCTTACTGCTATGTGATGGTATCAGTCAGACTGACGAAATTTTATAGGATCCCGTGGGAAGTATGGAAACGGATGAAGGAGCTGTTCGGCCATAAGTTCATGACAGAGCAGGAGCTGGCGCCGTATAGGCTGCAGGAAAAACAGTGCACAATACTTATTTTGGAGGGAGTGGAATTAAAGGATGAAAATACAGAAAACAGAGCTGGCCCAGAAGCTGAATAAAATTAAAGGGGTGGTGCCGAAGAAAACCACCATGCCGATCTTACAAGGCATTTTGGTTCGGGACGGTTATTTAATCGCCAACAACATGGAAATGACCGTTAAGGCGAAAATAGAGGGCACAGAGGGGGAAGCCTTTATCATTCCTGAAAGGGCGTTTGATCTGATCAATAACCTTCCGGATGGGGAGATGGAGATTTCCGCTGCGGCTGGCAATATCATCACGATCAAGGCCGACAAGATCAAAAATAAGTATCAGACAATGGATCCGGCACAGTTTCCGGCAACGGCCTCCCAGAAGGAGGGCAGCGAACTGACAATTAAGGCGAATATGCTTCTGGAATCCATAAGGCGTGTATCTTATGCGGTGCCTGCGCAGGGTAGCAATCCTATGATGTCCTCCATGTGTCTGCAGGCAAGGGGCGGACAACTGAATTTTGTCGGACTGGACGGCCATGTGCTGGCATGGGATAAGGTGGAGTACAGCGGAGAGTTTGAACTGTTGATACCCAAAAACACGGTGGATAAGCTGAAATCTCTCGGAATGTCAGGGGATGTACAGATCAGACATAGTAAGACGGGAGCGGTATTCATCACGGAGGATTTTGAGGTATACACTCGGTTGATCGAGGGAGAGTATTTCAAGTATCAGACCATGTTTAAGGAGTTGCCTTTACATACGGTCATCTCAAGAATGGCGCTGCTGGATGCTATGACAAGGGCGAAAATGTGTACGGAGGAAAGATGTCCGGTTCGGTTTGAACTGGATGGAAATTCTTTGAGCATGAGTATTAAGGACAAGACTACAGACTATCACGAAATGGTGGAACTGCAGGAGGATATGGCAGAGGCACTGACAATAGGGTTTGATGCCCGGCTGGTATTGGAAACGCTGAAAGCTTTTGATTGTGAGAATGTCGGGGTTTCCTTTGGGGGACCGAAAATGCCTATGATTGTCGAGGCCGAGGATAGCGATTTTAAGACGGTCGTTCTCCCGGTGGCAATAAATTAGCGCCAGATACTCCGAGATGTCACATAAATAAACCAGAGCGGCGGGCGCTGCCGCCCGGAAAGGAGCAGACATGGACGAAAGCATAAAAAATAGATGCATGAAAAGATTTAAGGATCATAAAGCTACGGTGGTACTGGAAAATGAGGATTTCCTGATTTTGGATTGGAGGGATAAGAGCGGAAGCGGAGAGTATGCGGTCAGATATATTGTGGATTGCCAGAAAGGAAATCTGATTGTCAGTGGGGATCTGGGAGACTGCATAGCCAGCTGGTTCAATCATGTAACACCGGATAAGCTGGCGTGTTATGTAAATGATATCTCATATTTCATGGGAAAATTCCAGTGTTCTTCCGACACATATGATTATCAATGGAGCGATATCGTGTCAGACCTCGAGGGCATAAAGGAAGAATTTCTGAAAGATGATGAAAATTGGAATCATGGAATATCAGCAGATGAGGTTGAGAAAGATTTTGCAGAAATGCTTAGACTATGCGATGAAATGACTTTCGGAGAAAATGTTCCGTATCCTGAGGCCTTTGTTGAACTTGCGGAGAAATATGCAGATCCGTGGTGGGAATCAGAATTTGCGCATATAGGGAAGCGGATTAGTGGACGTGTGTATTTATGGGCCATCGGATATCAGATGGCAATAAAACAGATACGGGAGACGGCAGTAGAAACAGGGAAGAATGGGGATGATGGAGCCGATCAGCCGGCATTAACTCAGGGAGCGTGAGGTGGATGAAAGCGATAGCAAAATATCCAGGAAGTAAATGGTCACTGTCAGAGTGGATTATAAGGTTTTTTCCGAAACACCACAGCTATCTGGAGCCTTTCTTTGGGAGCGGAGCCGTCTTGTTTAATAAGCTCAGATCACATATTGAAACAGTCAATGATTTGGATCAGAATGTGGTGAATCTTTTTGAATGCATAAGAGAGGATCCGAAGAAGCTGGCAGAAATGGTTTATATGACGCCATATGCAAGGGCGATATATGAAAAGGCGTATGAGGAAATCCCGAAAGATAAATTCGAGGCAGCGTTGAATTTTTACATACGTCTCAACATGGGGCACGGCTTCAGGACTTCCGGGGAGCGAGTGGGTTGGAAAAACGATGTGCAGGGCAGGGAGCGTTCCTACGCATCACAAGACTGGTGCAATCTTCCGGAAAAAATCATGCAGGCTGCGGAGAGGTTGCGTGGAGTGCAGATTGAAAATAGGCCCGCGGTGGAACTAATCGAGCGTTTCAATTATGAAAATGTGCTGATATACTGCGATCCGCCGTATATGCTGGAAACCAGACACGGGAAGCAGTATCGATGTGAAATGAGCAGGGAAGATCATGAGGAACTGCTGGAGGTGTTACTTCGACATAAGGGTTTCGTCTTGATAAGCGGATATGATACAAAATTGTATCAGGATATGCTTTGTAAATGGGAACGCCGGGAAAATGTGTGTTATTCCCAAGTCTGCTCTCCCAAAAAAGAGGTGCTGTGGATGAATTTTAAACCAGTCAATATTCAAATGAGTTTGGAAGATTTTGGAGGTTTGGTATGAAAACATGTCCTAAATGTGGTAAAAAGTTTGAACGGCTTCTGGCTGTATCGAGAACCGGCAATAAGACTATCATCTGTGACGATTGTGGAACCATGGAGGCGCTGGACATGGTGGGAGGTAATATGTATGGGCAGATGGATATATTTGATTTCATAGAAAAACCACCAGAAAGCGAACAGAGGCCATCCCTGACACAATTTGAGCAGCTGTTTGAAAAGGTAAGAGATCCAGTATGTCGGTGCGCCAACTGTCTATGCGAGTTTTGCGTGAATAATGCGGAGCAATCACTGGACAAAATTAAGCCCGGGGAGATGCAGGAGCCGTGTTTTAACTGTGATGAATGCCGGGTATATGATGGGGATTGTCGGAAACAGAATCAACGCAAAGAAGAATGTGCAGAATTTGTTATGTCTGATTATGGGGCCAGAAGGAATAGGAAAAGAATAAAATTGATAAAAGGTTAGGAGGCTTTATGACAGCAGCAGAAAAGAAAGCATATAAGGCGAAACAGCTTCGTTATAAGAAACCTATAGCGAGAGGGCTGAACATAGATACGATACAGTCAGAATTATGGGACATGATCTCGGCGTGTGAAGATATTCATTGGTATGATAATAACGAAGAATCTCTTGTAAGTGCGCTCGATGGAGATGAAGATGAAGCATATGAGTTCAAAATGGCGTTTTCAGATTTGGAAGCAGAACTTGAACAGTTTCAAGAGGATTTAGACAGCGGACACATATCGGATTACTTTGACGTATTTTTTCCAGCGGCGGAAGCAAGGTACGCAGGGGGATATCTGGGCTTTGATCAGTACGAGGGGGATTATTATGGACTGGAGCCATACGAATATTCATTTGCGGAAAATGAAGCAGCAAAGAAAATTATGTCGCTGACCAAAAAGGAGATATTGAAGATTGTTGGGCAGTGCCTGAAAATTGCCTATCAATATATGGCAGTCCGGTATAGATATGATTGTCTGGAGGCTGCAATCGAAATATTGCGTGGGGAGAACATGGAGCGGATCAAAATAGTTAATGGCATTGAAGAGCAGTACTTGATTGCCGAAAAGATTTCGGACGGATTCAGATGGAATTGGAACGAAGATGTCAGAAAACTTGACTACATGATTCTGCAAGTTCCGCAGGAATACTGGATTCAGTAGGAGGTAGTATGTTGGCTAAAAAAGAACGCCTATGGTTCCTGTTTCAGTTTCTCCATGAGGTCGAAAAAGAAATGTCACGGGAGGAAGAAAAGCAGGAGATGATTGAAAAATCCATCAATCTCTACTTGATGTGTGACTATGTTGTCAGCTGTTCATATTATGATGTGGTGCGGGTCATCTGTATGCTACACGATTATATAATTATGCTGGATGAAATAAAGTCTGATGATGTTTTTACCAGATATATTATCGGGGCGTATTCATGAGGATGGGCGACCGGCTGGCAGAGCAGATCGAGTATGACTATGATCGGCAGATGGAAAAATGCCGTAAGAAAATCAGGACAGAGGATAAGGACGATGACATAGGGGAGGATGCAATGGTTCTGCATGTGAAACGAGGTAAGAGAAAGAAGAACAGTGGAGATGGAAAGGAAGGCGGAGAAGATGGCAATATTGAATTACACAACAACCGTTGACAGCTTTAAGACAGTATCGGAAATAGAATACATATTGATGAAACACAAGGCGAACGCCATCATGAAAAATTATGAGGGGGAATCCATAACCGGATTGTCGTTTCGGATTGATACCGGAGTACAGCAGATTCCGGTCAGGCTTCCGGTCAAGGTGGACGAGTGCCTGAAAGTTCTGAAAAAGGAGAAAAGGGAGAATCCCCGGAAGCAGATCAAGGACACAAGGGAGCAGGCAGAGCGTGTGGCGTGGCGCATACTGAAAGATTGGGTAGAAGCACAAATGGCATTATTGGATATCGAAATGGTGCGTTTTGAAGAAATTTTTCTTCCCTATATTCAGACCAATAACGGGCAGACGGTATATGAGCTATTGGAAGAAAGGCAGTTTTTGTTAGAGGATAGAGGCTAATGATTCGGTGCAACGTCATCAGGGGGGTTAGGGGGATTGCGGAGGGTATTGGATAATCTGAGAAGGATAAAGGAAGATCATTTACCAAAGGAGGCGGAGGAACTATGCTGATACTTCCCATAGAGCGCAAGTGGCTCGATATGATATTTTCCGGAGAGAAAAAAGATGAATATCGGGATATAAAACCATATTGGACAGTGAGGATTATACACTGGCTGGGATTCCACAGCGAGGAAACAGAGACGGTTCTGGAGATGCTTAGAACTCAGGGCACGATCAAGGCCCATTCAGCCATTCTCCAGAACGGATATGGATGTGATTCTCCGAAAGTGGAGGTCATGTGCAAATTGTCTATCGGAACCGGAAGGGAAGAGTGGGGAGCTGTCCCCGGAAAAGAATACTATCGGTTTCATATTGAGCAGATTGGGCAGATGGTCGGTATTAAAGAGGGAGAGGCGGAGGATGGAACAGAACAGGGTGTTAGATTGGGTTGCAAATGACAGGGTGGTATTATCGCTAACTTGTCAGCAAGAGCAGGAATGGATGGAAATCCTACAAAATTCTGAAATGATGAAAAGGCGGATGGTGAGTATGAAAAAACTTGATGATATGATTGCGGATCTGCTTGATATGGATATTGTCAAATCAGACAATACGGTTGTTTTCTCCAACGAGGCAAGGCAGCTGATTCATGAGATTGCTGAGAAGTGCAGCACTATCCCGATTGTGGATGAAACCAGGCAGCAGGCAGAGGAATATGCCAGGGGATTATCTGCAGAGCAGGTATATACGGATATGCTTTACAAGATTGTGGAGGCGCCTACCAGGATCCACATGAGGGTGTCGGCAAGGATGCTGATTCCGATTATTGATCAGAAATTACAAAACGTGGGAGGGGAGGGATAAGCGTGGAAGTAAAGATATGGCCGAGAGGCCCAAAGGAAAAAGGCGGATATGCCATGATGCCCATGAGGAAGAATATTCCGGTCGGCCGGGATGGATGGGAACTTACACAATGCCCGGCGTGTGGATGTGAATGCTGGAAGACACCGCTGCTTTCAGTGGTGCTTCAGCAGGGAGCCACTGCCTTATGTACGGAATGCGCCCTGCGGAAAGGGGTGGAAGCAAATGGCTAAGACAAAAAAGCGTATTATTGCCCCGCATGCAAGCCACAGGGATGCCGATATGCCGGTACCGGCAGTGGAAGAAGCCGATCACAATCTCCCGGGACAGATATCCATGGAAGAGTATCTGCAGACACTTTTGGGGCAGTAAAAAAGGAGAGTGCTTTCGCAACCCTCCAACAGACAGTTAGATTATAACATAATCTGATAGAAATTGAAATAGGATCAGGAGGGCGATTGCATGAAAACAGACAACAAAAATATTGATGCCGGGAAGGCGGCGGCACTCAGATCGGCCGGCTGGAGAACCGAGAGGATTGCCGCAGAAATGGGAGTTACACCCGAAGCAGTAGAAGAAGCTCTGCGTGCTCATGCGGAAAAGCCGGTCCGGGAACAAAAACGCAAATCTGAGGAAGAAGCGAAACCAGAGAAGATTGTGTGTCTCTCATCCGCAGAATTGCGCGAAATATATGAGAAAGCAGCTGCGATTGGGGCAAGGGAGGCGCTCAAGACATTTGAACAGGAACGGAAGAAGGAGTACAGCCACCGGGCCGACAAGAGGCTTCGCAATACCAAACTTCTTCTGCGGAATTATCATATGCTGAAGGAGCATGCAGAAAATTCCGTTTTTGGCCGGACGCAGATGAAGGAGTCGGCGCTGGATATTCTGGAATCCATGATGTCCATTTATAATGACGAGGTTATCATCCAGAGTATCAAGAACAGCGCCACCAGGACGGCTATCATTGTATCCCATATCGAAACTATGTTCGGATTGTATTATTCTTACTGCGATAGGTCCACCAATAGGGAGATTGATCTGCGCCGGTATAATGTGGTATGGGATATGTATATGGCGGAGGATACGCTTTCGGCCAAGGAGATTGCGGAAAAGCAGAATATTTCCAAGGACAGTGTATATTCGGATCTCCGGGTAGGGATTGAGAGGCTGACGGCGCTCATTTTTGGGGTGGATGGATTGAACGTTCGATAAATCCTCCGGCTCAAAAAACTTTCCATTGACATTACAATATAAAAGTGGGAAAATTGTACTCGTAAAATTCTAAATCGAACGTCGGGGAAGCCTGGTAGTATTCCGGGCTTCCTTTTTCGTGCAATTTTTCCGGGAAAGGAGATGGGGTAGGGAGAGGATGGCATGAGGGCTCCTCCAAAAGAAAATAAGGAGGAATACCATGAATTACACTTTGATCGTGCTGTTGGCCTATGCGGTGGTAATGTTTGGGGCAACGGTGCTTATGACAAAAAAAGAGGGCAATGTCGAAAGGTTCTGTGTCGGGAATAGAGATATCGGGTGGGGAATATCCGCGCTGAGCATAGCCGCCACATGGATATGGGCGCCGGCGTTGTTCACGTCAACCGAGAACGCATACACAAAGGGCTTTGCAGGGCTCTTCTGGTTCCTGGTACCGAATGTGCTTTGCCTAATACTGTTCATCCCTTTTGCAAAAAGGATAAGGGAGGAAATGCCGGAGGGGATCACTCTTTCCGGGTATATGCATAAAAAATACCGGTTCGGTTCCGTGAAAAACATTTACCTGCTCCAGCTCGGCGCATTGTCGGTATTATCTACCGGGGTGCAGCTGCTGGCAGGCAGCAAAATTTTAAGTATGCTTACCGGGATCCCTTTTGCCACCATGACGGTGATCATGGCGGCCATTGCGTTTTCCTATTCCCAGTTTTCCGGGATAAGGGCCTCGATACTGACAGATGCTATTCAGATGGTCTTCATGTTGGCCGCCAGCATAGGTTTTGTGGCTTTTAGTGTAAAGAATGGCGGAGGGCTGGAAACGCTGCTTACGGGTTTAAGAGGGGCCACAGGGGATGCCGGACGCCTGTTCTCGGCAAGTGGACTGGAGATTTTCCTCGGATTTGGGCTTCCGACCACAATCGGGCTTATATCCGGGCCGTTTGGGGATCAGTGCTTTTGGCAGAGGGCTTTCTGCGTGAAAAAAGACAGGATCGGCAGGGCATTTCTGGTAGGAGCTCTGCTGTTTGGCATTGTGCCGCTGTCGATGGGGATCCTCGGATTTATCGGCGTCGGCATGGGATATGCCGCGGTGGATACCGGGGTGGTCAATTTTGAGTTGATAAGCACATTATTTCCGGCCTGGGCGGTTATCCCGTTTTTGTTTATGATCATTTCCGGCCTGCTGTCCACGATTGACAGTAACCTGTGCGCAGTATCTTCCCTCACAACAGACATTTTTCGGAAAAATACAATGGGGAAAACAAAGCTCTCCATGATCTTGCTGTTGGCCGCCGGCATTGTGGTAGCAAATATCCCGGGGCTGACGGTAACGCACCTTTTCCTGATGTACGGAACGCTTAGAGCCTCCACATTGTTGCCAACGGTTCTTACCCTTAAAGGCGTAAGGCTGGCGCCGCAGGGCATTGTGGCAGGAGTTATCTCCGCCATGCTGATCGGCCTGCCGGTGTTCGGGTATGGAAATATAAAGGGGATCGCCATTTGCAAGACTGCAGGGAGCCTTCTGACCGTTATCCTCTCTGGAGCCGTGGCCCTGGCCGTGACCAGAAAGCGGGGTGAGGACCATGGGTGAAATACTTGGAAGAAAGCAGCGGATCAAAAATTCCGAATGGATCGAGGCATTCGCAAAGATCGAGCAGGCAGTGAGCCGTAAAGAGCTGGATCAGCTGGTGGATAAAACCGTGAAGGAGATCAAAAAGAAAACCAGGGGCAAGAAAGCCGCATATGCATGGAGCGGCGGAAAGGATTCCCTGGTCCTGGGGGAAATCTGCCGTATGGCGGGGATAGCCCCCTGTGTGCTCGTTATCTGCAATTTGGAGTACAAAGCGTTTATAGAATGGGTGGATGCTCATAAGCCTCCGGAATTGTCCATAATCAACACAGGACAGGACATGAAATGGCTGGCCGCCCATCCGCAGATGCTTTTTCCACAGGACAGCAAATATGCGTCTATGTGGTTCCAGATTGTTCAGCATAGAGGGCAGGCGAAATATTACAAAGAGAACCAGCTGGATATGATGCTTTTGGGACGCCGGCGGGCAGATGGGAACTATGTGGGAAGGGGAGACAATATCTATACCAACAATCAGGGCGTGACGAGATACAGCCCGCTCTCCGACTGGACACATGAACAGATGCTGGCATATATCCATTATCACAATCTGGAGATGCCGCCGATCTATGACTGGAAAAACGGGTATCTCTGCGGCACGCATCCATGGCCGGCAAGGCAGTGGACCGGAAGCGTGGGAAATGCCTGGGCAGAGATCTATGAGATAGACGGCTCTATCGTAACGGAGGCGGCAGAACATATCCAGAGCGCAAAAGACTTTCTGGATAGTCTGAAATAAAATGTTTTCACTTGACAGCACTTGCAGGCAAATGTCCGCAATGACTGTCAATTTTGCTATTTGCAGGTGGCATATAGATCATACGTTGCAGACGCTCCTACCAAATCAGTTTGGAGGATGCGGACATGAAAGTGGTAAAAATGAAATTGGCTGATCTGGTAAAGCCTGAGAAGAATGTCAGGATCCATACAGAGCAGCAGATCAAAGAATTTCGCCGGAGCGTGGAAATGTTCGGGCAGATCAGGCCGATTGTCGTGGATGAAAAGAATATCATTCTGGCAGGGAACGGCCTGTATGATACCCTCGTTGCGATGGGGAAGGACACGGCAGACGTGTACCGGTATGACAATCTCACTGAAAATCAGAAAAAGAAGCTGATGATCGCTGACAATAAGATTTTCAGCCTGGGGATTGAGAACCTGGAGACGTTGAACAGCTTTTTGGAGGACCTGCAGGGCGATCTGGATATTCCCGGATTTGATGAAGAAATACTGAAACAGATGGTGTCGGAGGCCGAGGATATCACAAGCAAGCTTTCTGAATATGGAACCCTTGATGAAGATGAGATCCGGAGCATTAAGGAGGCGGCGGAGAAAAGGGATCAGCAGATGCAGGCCAGCCAGGGAGAACAGCAGTCAGAACAGGCCCCGGCCGCAGTAGTGCAGCAGGAGCCGGCGGCAGACAATGAAGATCCCACCGAGATAAGAAAATTTGTTGTCTGCCCGAAATGTGGAGAAAAGATATGGCTATAAAAAGATGCCCGGCCAGCATCGATGTGGTGGAAGCTGCAAAGATCAGGATCCGGAATGTTTTCCGAAATGGTCTCCCGGTTTATATGTCTTTCAGCGGTGGGAAAGACAGCCTTTGCATGTCGCAGCTGGTAATGAATCTGATCCAGACTGGCGAGATCGATCCGGCGCAGCTCATTGTGCAATTCATTGATGAAGAAGCCATTTTCCCATGCATGGAGGAAAAGGTGCGGGAATGGCGCAAAAAATTCATGTTAGTTGGGGTAAAGTTTGAGTGGTTCTGCCTTGAGGTGAAACACTACAACTGCTTTAACGAACTGTCCAACGATGAAACTTTCATCTGCTGGGACAGATATAAAAAGGATGTATGGGTAAGGCAGCCCCCATCATTCGCAATCCGGGACCATCCGCTCTTGCGGCCTCGCATAGATGCGTATCAGGATTTTCTGCCGCGGTTATGCACAGCGGGGATTACCATAACCGGAATCCGGACAGCAGAATCCGTACAGCGCCTGCAAAATATCGCAGTAATGTTGAGAGCCGGAAAGTCCATGACGAATAAGCACCAGGTATTCCCGATCTATGATTGGATCAACAATGATGTATGGCTCTATCTACTGCGGGAAAAAGTGGATATTCCGGAGATATACCTGTTTTTATGGCAGTCCGGGACAAAGAAGGGCCAGCTGAGGGTATCGCAGTTTTTCTCCATTGACACGGCCAAGAGCCTTGTGAAAATGAATGAGTATTATCCGGATCTGATGGAGCGGATCATCCGTAGGGAACCAAACGCTTATCTCGCTGCCCTCTATTGGGACAGTGAGATGTTCGGGAGAAATACCACAGCCAGAAAGCAGAATGAAAAGGGGAGCGCTGAAAAGAATTATAAGGCGGCGCTTCTGGAGCTATTCTCTGATATGGATGGGAATTTTAGGACAGAGCACAAGCGGTATGTGGCGAACCGGTATCGCAATTTTTTTATGAGCGTTTCCGCCATTGCAGACAATAAGGACTGCAAGGCGATTTATGAAGGACTTATATCGGGCGATCCGAAGCTGCGTTCGTTTCGGGCGCTATACCAGAGGATCTATGGGAAATACATCACAGAAGCCAAGAAAAAGGAGGGGCAGCAGAATGGATAATAAGATAGCCGGTCCTCTGTCAACGCTCCGGTGGGTAGACAGGGGGAGTGTAAAACCGAATGACTACAACCCAAACAAAGTATCAAAACAGAACCTGGCATTGCTGAAGCAATCCATACTTGCCAATGGCTGGACCCTGCCGATTGTGGTAAGGCCGGATTTCACGATCATTGACGGATTCCACAGATGGACGGTTGCCGGAGAAGAGCCTCTGGTTTCCATGCTGGACGGGAAGGTGCCGGTGGTAATTGTGGAGCATAAGGATAAGGCCGGGAATATCTATGGAACTGTTACCCATAACCGGGCGAGAGGTACACATCTGTTGGGGCCTATGAAAGCAATCGTAAAGGAGCTGATGGCAGAGGGAAAATCCGTGGAAGAGATTGGGAAGCAACTGGGAATGAGGCCAGAGGAAATTTTCCGGCTTTCGGAATTCTCAAAAGAGGATTTCCTGAAAATGATGATTAGACCAGAACAGGGGTTTTCCAAAGCGGAGTTTATAACGAAGATTTAATGTTAAAACAAATAATATTCGTAGAGTGGAACGGAGAGGGAGCGCATTGCCTCCCTCTGTTTTTATGAAAACAAAACAAATAGCGAGGTGGTGATGAATGGCAAGAGCAAGAAGCCCAAGCAGTATTGAAGCAGAAAAGCTATACCAGGATGGGATGAAACTGGTTGATATTGCGAAGAAAATCGGCGTACCGGATAGCACTGTCCGCAGGTGGAAATCTACCCAAAAATGGGATGAAAATAAAAGCGAACAGAGTAAAAAAAAAGAAACCGAACGTTCGGATAAAAAGAAACCGAACGCTCGGAAACCCAAAGGAGCGCCGAGAGGGAATAAGAATGCTGCTGGCCATGCCCCATCTACCCCTAAAAGAAATAAAAATGCAGAAACACATGGAGCCTATTCCGAGGTATACTGGGACACCCTGGATGATGAAGAACTGGGTATGATTGAAAGCATGGGAGATTCCGAGGAAGAACATCTGCTTATGCAGCTGCAAATGTTCTCCATACGGGAACGCCGTCTGATGCAGAGGATCAAGCACTACCGAGAGCTGGAAGCGGAGAACCATGGGCTATCCGTAAAAGCGGCATCCAAGACCAAAAAGGTGGAGGATGTGACAGATTTTGACGGGGAGAGCGTTGGTGCCGGAAAATATAAGAAGGTAACAGAAACCAGTGTTACCCATACGGAAGCTGTCATGAACAGCATAATGGCCCTGGAGGCTGAATTAACCAAAGTGCAGAGGGCAAAGACGAAGGCTATAGAGGCGTTGTCGAGACTCAGGACGGAGAGCCAGAAGATGGAAAATGAAGAGGCTGGCAATGATATTGTGAAGACCTGGGCCCAAAAAGTTCTGGAGGCAAGGAGGCAGCGGGATGAAAAGTGAAAAATGGCTTGAAGAATTCCTTGATGAAAGCATCCCGCTGTGGCGAAGCGATCCGGTTTTATTTATGCGAGAGGTGTTGCTGTTTGAACCGGATGATTGGCAGATCGAGGTGGCTTATGATTTGAGGGATTATCCGAGAGTGTCGGTCAAATCGGGGCAAGGTGTCGGGAAAACTGGTGAGGAAGCGGCGCTGCTTCTTTGGTTCCTGGTTTGCTTTCCGTATCCGCGCATTGTGGCCACGGCCCCTACAAAGCAGCAGCTTCATGATGTATTGTGGTCCGAGGTTGATAAATGGATGAATAACTCTCCATTGCTTCCAATGCTTCTTAAATGGACCAAAACATATGTTTATATGATTGGATATGAAAAACGCTGGTTTGCGGTAGCGAGGACAGCGACCAAACCAGAGAATATGCAAGGATTCCACGAGGACAATATGCTTTTTATTGTGGATGAGGCATCGGGCGTAGCAGATCCGATTATGGAGGCAATTACCGGTACTCTGGCCGGAGCCAACAACAAACTCCTGCTGATGGGCAATCCGACAAAGACCAGCGGCACATTTTATGAAAGCCATACTGCAGACCGGGCCTTGTATCGTTGCCATACAGTAAATGCGGAGCATAGCAAGCGCACCAATAAAGAGAATATAGATGCTATGAAGCGAAAGTACGGAGAGCGCAGCAATGTGGTCCGTGTTCGTGTATATGGGGAGTTTCCAGAGCAGGAAGATGATGTGTTTATCCCTATCTCATTTCTGGAGCAGAGCATCAAAACCGAAATGTCAGAGCCCACAGCCAGAGCATTCGGGAAATACCGGGACAGCGCCGGGAATCTCCAGCCGGCAGATGTGAGCGGAGTAGAGTTGATTGAGATAGGCTGTGACGTGGCTCGGTTTGGTGATGATAAAACCTGCATAGGGTACCGGGTAAATGAAGTAGTCCAAATCTATAAAAAGTACAACGGGAAGGATACCACTTGGACGGCCAGCATGATAGCGCGGCTCTATAAGGAATTGAAACAGCGGTTTAGATTCCAGGGACAGATTGGCGTGAAAGTGGATGATGGCGGTGTCGGTGGCGGTGTTGTTGATCAGCTGAGAAACTGGAAACGTTCTGATCCGGAAGTGTTTGGGGATATGACTATTCTGGCCGTGAATTTCGGAGTGCCCATAAAGCACCGGCATTATGCGGATTCGACAACCTATATGATGGGGATAGTAAGGGATCTGATTGCGCCATATGATGATTTCGGACGTCCACATGTGCCGGAAGTGATCTTGCCGGATGACAGTGACCTTATCGGTCAGCTGTCTTGCCGGAAATTTGAGTTTGGAAGCAATGCAAAGCAGAAGGTGGAGAGCAAACAGGATATGAAAGACAGGGGGCTTTCTTCCCCGGATGAAGGGGACTGCATCCTGCTTGTATGTCTTCCACTGAATTATAAAAAGAAGGGAGGGAAGGGCTAATGGATGATAAGAAAGCATCGGCGCCCCAGATGGCAGTAAAAATTGTGAAATCGTCCGGTCTGGATACGCCCACAGTATTTTATTCAGAGCGAAAGGTGGAAAAATCAGACAAGGGGGAACAGCTGGATCCGTCCATACAGACATCCGCTTCCGATTGGATACCTCATCCAATTGATATGCGCGGCCTGAAAATGCTGGTTGATAATTCTACGATTCTGCCGCAATGCATCAGAGCGTACAAAAGCAATATAGCGGGTTTTGGTATTTCTGTAAAATATGCGGAAGATTATAAGGACGAAACGCCAGAGATGAAGGCCGAATGGGACGTGCTGAAGCAGATTATAGCACTCCTTAATATGGATATGCAGACCAAGGAAGTATTTGAAAATGTGATCCGTGACCGGGAGACATATGGAATATCCTACTGCGAGGTTATCCGAAATCAGGCACAGGAGGTTGTAGAGCTGCAGTTTATCGTTGATACGCCGTCCATAGATATGACATATCCGTTGCAGCCATATGTGGATATGGAGTATTTCTATAAAGGGACGGCAATCAGCAGAAAAAAGAAGTTTCGGAAGTTCCGGCAGAATGTAGGCGGCAAGACGGTGTATTTCAAGGAGTTTGGAGATCCTCGCATCATGGATAAGAGAAGCGGCAAATACATAGGCGAAACGGATGAAGCCATTGAGATAGACGATCAGGCGAATGAGATTATCGAGTTCCGGATCGGCAGCATGCCCTATGGAGAGGTTCGCTGGATTGGCCAGGTACTTACTGTGGACGGGAACCGGAAGGCGGAAGTCCTGAATAATAATTACTTCCGCCATGGCCGTCATACGCCGCTTATGATTCTGGTTAAGGGAGGAACATTATCAGATACAGCATTTACTAAGCTGCAAGAATACATGGAAGCTATTGAGGGGGAGAGAGGTCAGCACGCTTTTTTGGTGCTGGAAACGGATACACTGGAGACCACAGCTGCATTTGCGGAGCAGAAGCTCCCAGAAGTGGAGATTAAAGACCTTGCCTCTATTCTGCAAAAAGATGAACTGTTTCAGGAGTACCAGGAAAACGGCAGAAAGAAAACACAGTCCGCATTCCTGCTTCCGGATTTGTATGTGGGGTATACCACGGATTTCAATAGGGCAACGTCACAGACCGCAATGGAAGTTACCGAAAAGCAAGTATTCCAGCCGGAGAGGGCTTCCCTGGCATGGACCGTCAACCAGAAGCTGCTGAATGGCTACCGGTTCCGGTATGTAGAAGTGCAGTTTGACGAGCCGGATATTACCAATCCGGATGATATCCAGAAGATGCTGAACATTACCGAACGGGCCGGCGGCTTGACGCCAAATACGGCAAAAGAGCTTACCTATGAGGTATTGGGGAAAGACGGCTGCGAGGATTACAATGGAGACTGGGGCGATATTCCCCTTGCGTATGCAAGAACGCTCCCACAAAGCCAGCAGCCGGATTTTGGAGCCGTCCCATTAGGAAACCTGCCGGCACAGAAAAACGGGCCTGTAGGTCAAAAGAGAGAGCCTCAGAAGGGAAAAAAGGCGGTCACAGATGCTGAGATAGAACAGCTTGACGGGCAGATTCAAAAAGCTGCTGCTTATGATGCGGATATCGTTCCCATTATGCTGGAAATCCGGAAAGCGCTGAAATGGTATCAGGAGAAAGCGGGTGAGTGATATGTCTGAGAAATCAAATTATTATCAGGCGATTGCAAAAGCCCTCTTGTCTAATGCAGACGGCATTATCGGGGCTATAGACCAATATCTTGCAAAAGCCGATGATGATCTTGCGGATTCGCTGGCTGATGAAGGATATGCAGAAGCGGAAGATACCGTTGATGCCATCAACGCCATGCAGGATGAAGTTGCAGAAACGCTCCTGAACCAGACCAATGACTTTGTGACGGTTCTTGAAACCGCAACAGGTTCCGGGTGGGGGGAGGCGCAGCGGGCAGTATCTGAAATGATGGATGGAGACGATATCGCGGAGCAGGTGGAAGGTGCAGCGGCAGATATGCTCCAAATGCAGATACCAAAGCTGGCCAGCACATATATGCATGAAACGGACGGGGAATTGGTGGTCGATATCATACGGCAGAGAACCCAGAACTGGATTGCCTCCTGGAGCCAGAGGCTGGGAGAGCTGATGAAGATAAACACCCATCAGCAGATTTCGGATATCATTCAGAGTACCATAGACAAAGGGGAAAGCATTGAAAAACTGACACGGAAAATAATGGATGGAGGCTGGCGGAACGAACACTATCAGGCAAGACGGGTGGCGGTTACCGAGGTACTGCGGGCGCACTCGGTTGCCAGAGAAGAGGCAATTCAGCAAAGCCCATCTACGGATCGGAAGGAGTGGCGGCATACTGGGGCGCATAAAAATAAGCCCCGCCCGAATCATGTGGAGATGGACGGCCAGATTGTGCCGAAGGATCAGCCGTTTGAATTAAAGGGGAGAGATGGCGTTGTCTACCATCCCATGTATCCCAGGGATCCAATTCTTCCTGCCGGGGAAACGGTAAACTGCCATTGTATCCATAGGGGAGTTGCGGCAGATGATGCCCTTGGAATGAGCCTGGAGGAACGTAGGCGGCTTCAGCAAAAATATATTGAGGAGGATGATGGAGCATGGAAAAAGGAACTGGATGAAGAAAATAAGGCAAAAGCCGGGATCACGCCGTATTCCGCACTGGAAAGCTTTCAGGGGAAGACGAGGGAGAAGCAGGTCAGATACCTTGGAAAGGCGAAAATGGCTCTTTATGATGCCGGACTGATCGATAGTGATGAAATGCTGAAAAAGGTCAAAAAATCCACATTGCAGGAATTGCGGGAAGATGGTATATTTACAGTAGGAAGTTCAGCTGCAAGGCATTCCGCAGTAGGAGATTTCTCTAATCTGGCAAATCCCAAAAAGCCGGCTGGCGGACGCAATGGAGGGAATATGACGGGCGGCGGCCATTCGCAGGCAAATCTTGATGAACTTTCAAACCGGGGAATTGCGTACAGTATCGAAAAGACCTATGACAATGGTGTCCGCATAGGTGGGGTGGCAAACCACACGGTGCCAGAAAAACGCCTGGGACAGTCAGGGCAGTCATGGTTCCCGGAAAGCTGGGATTCGGAGAAGATAGCCGCAGCGGGTACATACACTGCAAACCGGCCAGCACTCACGGAGGAACTTCAAAATGATGCTGGGGATATCATAGGCTATCGCAAATTTCAAAAATATGACGGCGTGACGGTAGGGATATTTGAGGATGCAGGCCACAATATAAATACGGTCTTTCCGGATGCCGAACAAAGAGAGGTGGGTGATTGATATGGATGAAAACAGAATAGAGAGCCTGATCAAGTGGTGGAGGGAGACAGATACCCAGGGCATGGATATTGTAAAACATCTTATCGATCCGCTCATGGAAGCATTTGGGGAGGATGTGGATGCAATACTGTCCTATCTGGATAAGATGGAAGTGGAGGTTCTAAGGGAAATTTCAGGCTGTTTCGAGAGCATTTACCGAAAATTTACGACGGATGATGTTTACAATGCGCTCGGAGAGCTGGAAGATAAAATTGCATAATGGATTTTGAAAGGAGGCATCCGGAAGGGTGTCTTTTTTGTTGCGCTTTTTAGGAAAGGAGGGAGTGAGGGCGCTTTGATATGATTTGTTTAAAATGACTGGAAGGAGGTATGAGATTATGCCGCGGATTGCGAAAGCATACGCAATTACAGATGCAAAAATCAGCTTTGTGTCGCTGGTGGATAAGGCTGCGAATAAAAAGCGGTTCCTGATCACCAAATCAGAGGACGGAGACGCAAGCTTCGCCACATTCGGGCGTATTCTGAAAGCTGATGCTGATAGCCACTTTGTGACCGGAATCGTGTATGAACCCATGGTGGAGGATAGCCAGGGCAATTATATGACCGAAGAGGAAATCACAAAAGCGGCCTATTGGTTTGCCAAGAATGGGAACCAGGTGGATCTGCAGCATTGTTTTGAGAAATGTAGCGGAGCTGCTGTGGTGGAATCCTATGTCGCAAAATGTGATATGGAGATCGAAGGAGAAACCATCAAAAAAGGAACATGGCTTATGACGATGGAAATCAGTGATGCCGATGTATGGGAATCCATACAGAAGGGGGAGATCACCGGTTTTTCAATGGGTGGCATAGGCGTATATTCCGAAGAGGATGTGGAACTGCCTGTTGAAAAGCAGGAAGAGCCGAAGGGATTATTCCGGCGCCTGGCCAAAGCAATGGGCTTTGACATTGTGGAGAAGGGAGCCGTAAAGGCAAATTTTCAGCGCAGGGTAAAGGAAGACAATTTTTATTCTGCATGGTATGCGCTCAGAAGTACGCTGGAAGGAAATTTTTATAATCCTGATACCGGATGCTGGGAATGGGGATATAACTCAGATGAAAGCACCATCCGGGAAGCTTTGGAGGATTTCAACGATATTGTGACACAGCTTCTTACATCGGACGGAAGTATCGTGAAGTCTCTGGAAAAGGCTGCAAAAGAGGCTCCGGCTCCCGTTCGCAAGGAAGGGAAAAGCCTTAGCGCAAAAAATCTGAATGCCATTAAAGGCATTTATGATACGCTCGGTTCGTTTCTGGCAGATTTTCAGGATGAACCGGCGGAAGAAAATAATGTTCAGAAGGAGGATGTTGACATGACGAACAATGAAGTAAAAGCGGTGGTGGCCGAAGAGGTAAAGAAGGCTATGGAACCCGTTGTAAAGCAGCTGGAGGCCATGGCTCCGGCGGCAGCCGGCGAAGGGGGTGGCGATACCGGAGATTCGGCTGCCGAAAGTGGTGTGTCTGCGGGGGAACTGTCTGCAGATGCGATTGCGAAGATGGTCGGGAATGAGATCCAGAAAGCCATGGAGCCCGTAATGAAAGCACTGGGGCCCGTGATGAAAAGCCGGGCACTCCCTGGGAATCTCAATGATGCGGCGGGGACAGTTGAAAAGCAGGAAGAGCATTACCTGCACGGGATTGTATAAGAAAAGGAGGAGAAAACACTATGCCAACGAATGCACAGATTATTAAAAATACCATAACGACAGATTCTGTATCCCATGGCCTGCTCACGCCGTACCAGGCCAAGAAGTTTTTGGTCCAGACCTTTGAGGCCACGCCTTTCCAGCAGGCAATCAGACATGTGACACGGACGGAAAAAACGGGTGAGATTGATAAGATCGGCATCGGTCACAGACTGCTCCGCCCGAAGATTGAGAATACATTTGACGGAGTAACCGCAAGCCCCAAATTCGGGGTAGTCAAGTATGCCTGCGAAGCGACAAGGCTTGACTGGGATATTACCAATGAAACGCTTCGACAGAATATCGAGGGCGAAAACATGGATGATGTCGTAACCAATCTCATGACGAAGCAGGTTGGTGTCGATTCGGAGGATCTTCTGCTCAATGGAGAAGAAAAGGCATCTGCAGCAGAGGCATTTTCCGCCAGCAGCACCTATGCGGCGGGGGATTGTGTCACAGAAGCTGGCGGTCTCTACCGTTTTCGGGTAAGCCACACCGCCGGCGCATGGAACACAGCAGAGGTTGAGCGGATCGGTGACGCTACAGATAAAGTATTCCTCGGTCAGAACGATGGCATCATTAAGGCTCTTGGCGGCGGGCACGTTATTGATGTTTCCGGGGCTAAAGAAATGGAACTTGAAATATTCTATAGGGCGGTAGCCTCCATGCCTACCAGGTTCAATGACGGAACACTCCGCTGGATGATGAGCCCTACCAGAGCGCAGCAGTGGGAGCTGTTCCTGCTCAACAAGGTTATCAATGCCGGCGGTGCCGTTCCTGAGAGTTTATACAAAAGCCCTGTGGGTATTCCTTCCATGGGAGTGCCGATGTTGCCGGATGATACGGTTATCCTTTCTAATCCGAAGAATTTTGTTCAGGTCAACACCTACACGATGAAGATTAAGAAGGATGAAACATCTGTACAGGCGATCAGAGAAGATAAGAAGTTCTATGTGGTTCACTTCGATTTCGATGCGATTATCGAAGAAATTGAGGCTACCGCAATTATCACGAACCTTCCGGCGCTTCTTTCAAATGTTTCATAGGAGGCGGGGTATGAAAAAAGTATGTTTGAAGACCGGGCTTTCCTATGCCATTAAGGGTTTTTCATGTGTCAGAGGGATTGCTGTAGATGTGGAGGATGATATTGCCGAAAAACTTATGAGAACAGGGCGTTTTGAGATTACAGATATGCTTCCTGTTTCTCAAACTGCGGCACCTGCTTCTGAATCCGCGGATATACCTTCAATGAAGAAGGATGAACTGATTGCTTTTGCAGAGGCACATGACATTGATCTTGAGGGCTGTAAAAACAACAATGAGCGGATCGAACGGATTCAGAGCGAGATCAGCGTAAAGGAGTTTGTGCAGATACCTGCTGAGGAAGAGGAGGCACCGCATGAAGAGGCCGTGGATTTTACCTGATGAAATTAGGGAATACACTTCATCGCAAAAGGTAAAGGACAGAACCGACAGCCAGCTGGCCTATGACATAGCGAGGGCAGAGAAATATGTAATCTTTCACACGCATAACAAATTTGAGTCAGAGGAATACGAGAGCGGACTGCCATCGGATGTGACGATGGCAGTGATCCTTCTTGCGGAGGCGTATGCAAAGCAGGCGATTACGCAGAAAGACGGGGTAATGAGTTCGGAAACCTTTGATGATTATTCGTATACGGTTGACATAGGCTCTGATATTGCGGACAGCCTGGGACTTGGGGCGATGCTGGAAGAATATGTCCTGCCGGAAGACCAGGGGAAAGTAGTTATGAAGCTGCGGAAGCTGTAGGAGGTGCCGGATGTCGTTTGAAAACTTGCTGGATCACAAGTGCGCTATTTACCATATGAAAAAAGATGGGAAGAATCTTGGATACGGGATAGCCGGGGAGGCGTTTTCCTATCCTGTGGAACCGGATGTGACTGATGTGCCATGCCATTTTAATGTATCTGACACAGGTACTATGGAGCAGACAGAGGATGCCAACGAATATATCGTGGTTGGAAAGCTGAATCTGCCGTATGGGACAGACGTCCGGGTAAATGATAAAATTATCGATTTGGGCAGCGGGATTTCCTATTATGCGGAAATTCCGAGGAATGTCCGGGATCATCATATAATTGTGCAGATCCAGCGGAAAGGGAAGGTCAAGGGGGCGATGTAGTGGCAGGAAAGTATGTGAGAATAGATGCCACAGAACTGAGGCGGTTTGTAGAAAGGTTGAATCAGGCTGGGCGTGGCAAAGAATTTGAAAAGGAACTCTCCCGGTTTTTGGATGCTATTGCGGTGGAGTTCCTTTCTTATGTGCAGGATTTCATCATACAGGCCGGTTCGGTAGATACTCGGCTGCTTTTGAATAGCTTTCAGAAAAGCGGCGAGGGAAGCGTTTTTATCGCCCAAGAAGGCGGTCTGCAGATAGAAGTAGGCACCAATGTGGAGTATGCGTCTTTTGTGAATGACGGGCACTGGCTGAATCCGAAAGGCGTTGATATGCGGTGGGTACCCGGGGAGTGGCAGGGAGAGAGATTTATATATCAACCTGGAGCCAAAACCGGTATGCTGTTAAAGCAAAATTGGATAGAGGGCAGCCATTACTTTGATGATGCCATAAGGCTCATGGAGAGGATGGCTCCGCAGTTCATGGAACGGAAAATAGAACAGTGGTTAGGACAATTTTTTTCGGACTTTTTATAGTCTGTGAGGTGAGGACATGTTGGAATATGAGATTGCGGCAATTTACTATTTCGTGGCCGGGATTATTACGGCGCAGGCATATTTCGAAGAGGTGCCGCTGGATATGGTAATTCCTTGCGTGTTTTATCCTACGCCAACGCCGGCGGCATCAGGTTTTTCGGTAAACGCTTATATGACCGAGTTTGCCATGTATATCAAATTCATAGATCATTCCACAATGGCAGCTTATGAAATGGGTGAAAAGGTATTGCAGGCAATTATGGGAAAGCGAAGAAAAGTACCGCTGGTAGATGAAACTGGGAAGCAGACTGGCAGGAGCTTCCGGGTAAATATGCCAAAGCTGAAAAAGATAGAGAATGGCGTTTATCAGATGGAATTATCGTGGAACCGGCATACACGATATGATGCAAAGGAAGTTACTCTTGCCAGGGATATCTTTATGAATGGACTGCCGGTAGGGAAGGAGGATTGACGTGGCCAAAACAAGGAATACGGAGGAAAATGTGGCAGACCGGGCAGCAGAAGAGCCCGCAAAAACTTCTGATGAAAGAAAATTTCCGTATGAGGTGCTGAAAGAAAATTGCATGAGGCTGTTTCGTGTAACATCCAGCACTTTTATCGGGGCAACTATCGGTAAGGAAAATGGATCATATTCCATCGCAGAGATGCAGCGCCTTATCGATGAATGGTTAAAGAAGGAGGTAAAAAAATAATGGCTGGTGGAAATTTTGACATCAACGTGGGAAAAACCAGGCCCGGAACCTATGTCAATGTAAAGTCCAAGAGGCAGCAGAAAGCAAAGGGTTCTACCCGTGGCATTGCGGTGATCCCCTTTGTCGGATATGACTGGGGGCCGAATGGGGAGTTTATCAAACTGTCGGTGGATTCCCCGGATGCGTATCTGCATAAGCTCGGCAGAAGCGTTTATGATGCAAATGACTTTATGCTGATGGTGCGCGAGATCTTTAAAAATGCGATTACCTGTTATGTCTATATCATCAATACCGGTATCGCGGCGAAAGCAACTACAGAGGATGGTTTGACGGTAACAGCGGTATATCCCGGCACCAGAGGCAATGATCTTTCTGTTGTATCCGCCGAGAATGTGCTGGGTGGGTTTGATGTAACTGTCTATATGGGCACGGAAAAGGTGGAGATCTATGAGGGAGTGAAAACCTTTGGGGATCTGATTGCGGCATCTGCAGGTAAGTATGTTACCTTTAAGGCTACTACCGAAGAAGCCGATTTGAAGGCGATTGCATCTTTACGGCTGGCGGGTGGAGACAATGGGACAACGGAGAACTCTGCTGTTACCGGTTTCCTGGATAAAGTGGAAAAGGTTCGGTGGAATACCATGTGCTTCCCGATCACAGAAACTACTTTGCAGACAGTGTGTATCGCCAAGATCAAAATGTTGCGTAATAGTGTCGGGAAATATGTGCAGGCAGTTCTTCCGAACTGCAAAGCTGATTTTGAGGGCATTATCAATGTGACAAATTCTGTGATCCTGGATGACGGAACGGAAAGCGGCAAGCAGCTCACGGTTGCTCAGGCGTGTGCATGGGTGGCAGGGGCAACGGCGGGAGCCTCCAAGACGCAATCCAACACTTATGTGGAGTACACAGGAGCGATTGACATTGTCGGCGTGAAGTCCAATGAGGAGGCAATCGAGGCGATCAAGAATGGGGAGTTCTTCTTTTCCCGTTCTGACGAAGATAAAATTGTTGTCGAATATGACATCAATTCTCTTCACAACTTCACCACGGACCGGACTTCCGATTATGCGAAGAACCGTGTTATCCGTGTGTATGATTCCTTTGCGGAGGATCTGCGCCTGAACTTCCCGCCGAACAAATTCAATAATGATCCGGATGGGTGGCTTATCATGGAGGGTCTGGGCCGGGAGCTGCTTAATTCCTATGGTCCGGTATCCGATGGAGGGGACGGCTCGATTATGAATATCAACCTGGAGGAAGATTTTTATGTGGATCAGAGCCGCAGTCAGGGGGACGAAACTTTTTTCAATGTCGGCCTGCAGGCGGTGGATTCCGCCGAGAAACTGTATTTTTCTGTTTCCACACGATAGAAGGAGGTGTAATAAGATATGTCAGAAAATATCAAGCCGCTTAGCGCCGTGGAGGGCAAGGCGTATATCAATGGCATGATGCTGGGGTCAAAAGCCCTCGGAATAGAACCTTGAAAATTTAATATTTTACAGTAAATATAAGCATTCCATCGCTTTATAAGTTATAATAGTAATAACTTCTGAAAGGTGGTATGTTCTATGTCTTTTAAAACAAATGATTGTCAGCAA
>RAZA01000156.1 GCA_003612485.1 bacterium D16-50 | reverse complement strand
CCTTGTAGTGGATGCAGTCCATGAACACGAACGGGTAGACCGGGTTCAGGGGCCGGGACTGCCATTCCCTGATTTCCGGGAGAATCTTGTCCGTGATCTTGCTGACCATCTCTGCTGACAGCTCTATCCCATAGAGATCCTGCAGCTGGTCATGGATGTCCCTGGTGCTCATTCCCCTGCCATAGAGTGAGATGACCTTCTCCTCAATCCCGGAGACATCCCTCTGGTATTTGGGGACAATCTTCGGCTCGAACTCGCCGTTCCTGTCCCGGGGGACGTCGATCTGGAACTCCCCATACTGGCTCTTGAGCTTTTTGGGGGAATGGCCGTTGCGCTTGTTGGCGCTGTCCATGTCACCTTTCTGGTTCTTTTCATAGCCCAGTGTCGCATCTAGCTCTGCCTCCATAAGTTCCTGCAGGATGTCCTTGAATCCATCCCTCAGCAGGGTGTAGACGTCTGCCACACTACTGATGTTGTTGTCTGCAATAATCTGTCGAATCTGTTCCTTTGCTACTGGCATATAAATACTCCTTTTCGATAAGAATTTCCATATCTTGATTCTTACCAAAAAGGAGACATTTTTTACCTAAGACACAAACTTTTTTACACTACC
>RAZA01000155.1 GCA_003612485.1 bacterium D16-50 | reverse complement strand
AGCCCCGGGAGGGCTCCCGGTGCTGTGGCTGTCCCTACTGGCGCGGCATCCCCTGCGGCTCCTGCTTTCAGAGCCTTTTGAAAAAACCGGGCGGGAGGTGATATTTTGCGCGAGCTGACCCGTGAGGAAAAGGCCGCTATCCGCTCCCTTGTAGTAAAATGGTGCGCCAACTATGACCGGGAAATGGGATGCTTGCCTTTGGACTGTGAGTGCTATATGCTGGGGAAGTGCTGGACGGGGGCCTATTGCAGATACTTCCGGGAGGCCGTCCTGCCGCTGAACCCGGTGCTGGAGGCCGCCCTCAATACCGAGGGGCCCGCCCCGGAAACGCGGCCCTGTCCTGTCTGCGGGCGGCCCTTTCTCCCGGACGGGCGACGGCGCTATTGCTCCGAGGCTTGCTCCAAGGCCGCAAGGCAGAAGAAACAGCGGGGATATATGCGGAAATACCGGGGGTGAGGCGTGAGCATTTGGGGGTATAGAACCCCGCTGTTTTCAAGGCTTTCCGGGGCCACTTTTGGGGCGGGGCGTACTTTTACACGTCCTGCCCCGATTTCCCAAAATAGTGCTAACATTTCGAGAGGAGGTTCCTATGGACAGAAATCAAGGCTATACA
>RAZA01000154.1 GCA_003612485.1 bacterium D16-50 | reverse complement strand
TCCTTCATCCCTATCCTCATCTCTGTCCCTCCTAGTATCCTTCTTGCTCCTGCCCCGCCCCTGCTATGCCAACAATAGGCGCAGCAGGTATATGATTATGCCGATCGTCCCCACCGCAGCGGCAGTACCGCCGTATTTACGGTATCTCTCCCAGCTCTGGCCGCCCAGACCCCTCCCCCCGATCTTCTCCGGCAGATCGGGGGCGGGATCGAAGCCCTCATATATGCCGTTTCCCCATGCATGTCCTTCAGCTCCGCCAGCCGCCTTCCCCCAAACGGCTGGCAGCTCATCTCGCTATGTGCATTCACAATAGCTGCTCCTCCCATGCATCGTTTTACGACTCATCGAACGCCATGGTACACAGAAAGGCTGCATGCGTCAAATATGTCCATGTCCTGCGCTGCGTCATCCCTCTGCCTTAGGCCCCATGCCATACTTCAGATTCCATTCATAGTAGTGTTCCAGCTGCTTCCTAAACACCTCAATATGTCTCTCACTCTTCCATATGGCGAACAGGTGTGTCATGAAATTGTAGCTGTCTGTCTTCAGGGCGCCCGAATCGACGACCATCACCGTATCATACTCCTCGTTTATGTTCCTTTTCCCTCCATACCAGCGGA
>RAZA01000153.1 GCA_003612485.1 bacterium D16-50 | reverse complement strand
ATACCACATATCTCCGCCAAAAGCGAGGCGGCTTTGGTTGCCGATCTGGACGCTGTGGCAGATGCTGACGGCATATGGTATCGACGTCATTATTCGCTTACATTTACCGTAGGGATATGGGGCAATTACGGTGGGAACTGGTATGTCGAGGGCATGCGAGTCGATCTGCGGCACGAATGGCAGGTGGCGACGTCATACGGGCATCCGGTAAAAAAATTTGTGCGAAGCAAGTATGCCGGCATCTGGGGTGATTGGGCAAATATTGCAACATCTTGTGACTATATATCATACGGGAGCATTGCCAGTAAGGTCACGTCAGATGATCCGTCAAAATTGGCCATTGAGGAAGCCTATGTCGAGAACAGAACCATAGTAATACGGCTTATTATAAAAGAGGGGAGCATAGGGCTGCTCACCGCAAAAATTACCGATATTAGGCTTGCGCCAAGATGCCATATCAACGGCTTATACGCTGCCATGACTCATGGGGGTGACGCAAACAAATGTAATGGTGCATGGGTATCTTCGCATGGAAACATCAACGTATGGATGGCCGAAACTCTAGTTGATAACGAAAGCGTGACGTTTGTATACCCTATATGCTGTGTATAACTCAAAGCAGGCCTTAAATCGCCATTTGTGTCCAT
>RAZA01000152.1 GCA_003612485.1 bacterium D16-50 | reverse complement strand
TCCTGCATCTATATCACAAAAAGAATAAGTCTATAGCCTGTTCTGACTGGCTATAAACTTATTATACGAGGCAGGGATGGGTTATGAAACTTTCTCGATACGAGCAGGAAACGATTGTCAATTATAACGCAGGAGAACAGACCGCCACCCTCTACACAAGGGATAAGGCGGTCATGCGGAAACTTGACACGCTTGTTGCCGACTTCCCCGACACATACAAGCTGATAGGGCAGGACGAGGTATCTAAGACATATTCCTTTCCGAGGTCTTTTATCGGCTACCGCAAGCCAAGGGCGGTTAGCACAGAGCAGAGAGAACGGGCAAGGCAGATGATGATTGCAAAGAATAAAGCAAAAGGAGATCAAGCAAAATTTATTGGAATTGTGTATGCGTTTGTGGTAAGATAATGACATTGAACAATTTGACAAATCGGGATTTGCAGATGAATTTCTTGAACTTTCCTTATTTTTCAAGGCTTTTAGAGCCTTATATAGTGAATTGATATGTATTTTCCCTTGTTTTTGCCCTTATGGGTATTTTACAAGGGAAAGTATTTGTGAAATGTACTTAATCGTTGCCTGGGTAGTGTAAAAAAGTTTGTGTCTTAGGTAAAAAATGTCTCCTTTTTGGTAAGAATCAAGATATGGAAATT
>RAZA01000151.1 GCA_003612485.1 bacterium D16-50 | reverse complement strand
CGGGAAGGGTATTGCGGCGGGGCTGCAGATATGCTATAGTTGAACCCATGGGAAACCAGAGAGCCAAGGCGGCTTTACCCTCCAGTTCGGAGGGGCGACCCTCCAGACGAAAGAAAGGAGGGGATGCCAATGATTACATATCAGGACTTGTTCCTGTTCTGTACATTCATTGTCGCCCTTATCAGTCTGATCTATCAGATTTTTAAGGGAAAGAAATAGCCGCCACTACTGCAATAGTGACGGCTTGCCGTTTATAACGGTTTAGCTTGTTGTGATTTGGGGTAGAGCCGCTTCTCTGGCTTTCCCTTTTTCATGTTCATGATAGCATATCATGGGCATATTTGCAAGGTGTTTGGAAAATGTTGTATGCTTGTCTCGGAGGTGATGCATATGGAGGACATCAGGGCAGGCATAGTACAGAGCGTGATGCAGGCACTGCAGGGCAGGGCGGACGATGACACAATCAATCTGGTGCAGGACGTGCTGATAATGCGGCTGAACCAGTACGAGGTGACAGAGAGATGCACAGAGGTGGCGGTCAGGGATGACAGTTCGGAGGGGCTCCTCAAAAAGTATCTGGCGACAAAGAGGGTGGAGGGGATAGCTGACTCCACCCTGCAGCGGTATGCGGAGATCAACCGGGCGTTGATCAA
>RAZA01000150.1 GCA_003612485.1 bacterium D16-50 | reverse complement strand
GTCCCTTGATGCGGTCTGTGCGCTTCCCGCAGAAAAGATAGAGTGCATCCGGGACATATGGCCTGTTCCCGGTCTGTGTTTCCACGAGTGCCGCCAGCCGGTCTATGCCGGCGCGCAGATCAGTGTAGCCGCAGACAATGTAGACGGCTTTAAAGCAGGTGGCGTCATTGAGCATTCCGCACCACCTTAAGGACTGCCGTAAGCAGCGGCATGGGTGTGGATTCCGTTACGTGGATGGAAAAACCATTTACAGAGACGCAAAGCCCCTGCTGTATACCGCTGCCGCTTTGTGTATCCTGCTGCAGGAGACAGGTGTTTACCGGGACAATCTGCTGCGCCGGAGCCTCCGGCGGAAGGTTTTCCAGACATGCCTGCCTTACGCAGCGCAGCCTGTAATAGTAATTCCCTTTCGTGATACTGTGGGTGGCACACCAATCGACAACACTCATGCCTGCGGGACGGTTCTGGCACTCCCTGATCTGCTCCGCCCATTCTTTTAAACGGTATTGTACAGCCACTGCCGTTGTTGCTGAACTCATAGACTTACCTCCGTATAGCGGTATCAAAAGTTAAGGTTCAACTTTTAATACCTGTGATAGAAATATAGTCTATTGTCACATATTTTGCCTCCATAGTCGAGGTACGCACTATCTACCGTTTAC
>RAZA01000149.1 GCA_003612485.1 bacterium D16-50 | reverse complement strand
CTCCTTTTCGATAAGAATTTCCATATCTTGATTCTTACCAAAAAGGAGCCATTCTTTACCTAAGACACAAAATTTTTTACACTACCTTCCGGAGCTGACTACAACGATTGCAAATGAACTTATCAAGAAGATTATTGTCTATGCCCCGGCAAACGTAAACGGCAAACGAATTCAGCGGATTAAGATCATCTTTAATTTTTTAGGAGAAGTCAATCCGCCCATTTTGACAGACCAAACCATTATCGGCTAAAAGCTCGCCTCACAAAACTAAAGCACTATTTTCTGGCAAACTACAGAACAAAACAATACTGCAAGATATCCAATAACGCAAAAAAACGATACAACCGCTAGGTCATATCGTCCACTGCCGTGATTAATTCCCTATTACTATTGAGCCTGATGTTTGCGGGCTTCCCCTGAGCACCACCCTCTGGCACTTAGCTCCCCGAGTTGGGCTCGAACCAACAACCCCGCGGTTAACAGCCGCGTGCTCTACCAACGGGTGCGCTCGCACACCGATAAGAGTGGGAGAAATATTCTTTCTCAACGTCGTTCTCACGACTTGTTTATGTTATCATGATTTCGTAACTTTTGCAAGCATTTTTTTGATTTTTGGGAAATTTTGTGTATTGTGCTTTCCATATCAACTTGCATTTTGTATATATGCAACAA
>RAZA01000148.1 GCA_003612485.1 bacterium D16-50 | reverse complement strand
GCGTCAGCGATGACCGCCACCCGGCCGATGGCCTCCTGGAGGGCGTTGGCGGGCCTGAACAGGCTGCTCTTGCGCCGGACGATGTCGAATATCCTATCGTAGTCGCACATGACGCCGCCCAGATCCACCGGGATGACGGCCTTGGTCCGCTCCGTGATGAGGACCTCCAGCTGCCCGTAGTCCATCTCGTAGGAGCCCGGGGCGGTGTCCGCCAGCACCAGCCTCGCGCCCACGTGTACCACGGGGCTTGCGGAGGCCGTGTATGTGTAGGCGCTGGTGATGACCTCGTCGCCCTCCCCGATGCCCAGCACCCGCAGGGCCATCTCCAGGCATGCGGTGGCCGAGTTCAGGCACACGGCCCCAGCGCAGCCGCAGGCGGAGGCCACCCGCCCCTCCAGCTCCTTCGTTCTTGCGCCCGTGGTGATCCAGCCGCTGCGCATGGCATCCGCCACCGCCGAGATCTCCGCCTCGGTGATGTCCGGCGGGGCAAATGGTATGTTCCTCATAATTCATTCCTTCCGTCAAGTCTATCTGCGACCAGAAGGCGAAGGAAGTGAGTCGGAGAACTTATTGTCGATTTGTAATCTGATTTGAAATACCTCCGGCTTCCCACTTTCGCCGCCCGAAAACGGAAAAGCAATAAAGGGAATAAAATACGCGCTATTGGGGATTTGAT
>RAZA01000147.1 GCA_003612485.1 bacterium D16-50 | reverse complement strand
GGGGCCACCACCTACCCCGCCGAGGATGGGGATATGCTGGGGGCCGAGGCCGCTTATTGTTCGCTGGAGGCTGAGCTCCAGCATTATCTCGATACCTACGAAAGCACACACGACTATGACGAGTACCATTTTGATTTGGACGCTATTGAGCACGACCCCTATGTGCTGATTTCCATTCTGAGCGCATGGCACGAGGGGGAATGGACGCTGGCGGATGTCCAGCCTACCTTGCAGATGCTCTTTGACCGCCAGTACACGCTGACAGAAAACGTGGTAAAGGAGCGGCGGTACTACATCGAAACGGATACATGGACGGACGAGGACGGCAATACCCACACCGACAGCTACCGGGTGTATTACGATTACTACATCTGTACTGTGACACTGGATAACTTCAACCTTTCCCATCTCCCTATCTACATCATGGGGGAGGACAAGGTTTCCCGGTATTCCCTCTATATGGCTACGCTGGGGAACCGCCCCGACCTCTTTCCCGGCTCGTCCTATGTGGGGAAATACACCAGCCCGCCGGAGGGCTACGAAGTGCCGGGGGAATATCTGGACGATGAAACATTCGCGGCGATGCTCTCCGAGGCCGAGAAATTTTTGGGCTATCCCTATGTATGGGGCGGGAGCTCCCCGGCCACGTCCTTTGACTGCTCCGGCTTTGTTTCGTGGGTAGT
>RAZA01000014.1 GCA_003612485.1 bacterium D16-50 | reverse complement strand
AGTGGGTGATTTTTTTGAGATAGGGTCTGAATAGCCTTATAGAATGGGGGCTAAAGATTCCGAGAAAATATTTTATTTTAAGGGAGGATTTTTATGAGCGAAAATATCAATATTGTATTACAGAAAATGATAGAAAGAAAAGCCAGCGAGTTTTCTCTTGAAAAGGAAAAACGGCCTCATACCGGTTCTATCATTTCTATATTCCTCGAAGAATGGCATTTATTTGCTTGGCTGGAACATCCCCTTGTTCCAACGCTGGAAATACAGTGCTCAATAAGCGTCAAAGGAGACTTTGTGAGAGCCGTTTGGTTCCCTCATCCCACTATGCTCACGCCAGAAACAAGGACAGATTTTACTCATTTTGCAAATGAGGCAAATTTAGAGCTGCATTCCGGCGGCAGGTTCTGGTGCAATGATGAAATGGACTTTGCATATGAAATTGTACTAACGAAAGAAATGATAGAAAAATGCGAGGCGGAAGCTGCCAGACTGTTTTTCGATGTGCCCTATTCAAGTTATCAGGATTTCCATATTCCTCTTAGCATGTTAAAAAAGGGGGTATGGAGATCCGACACTGCAATCCAATATATCAGGGAGCTGCGGAGCAAAGGGTTTGTAGATAACTCGGACTACGATATTTGGTAAAAGAGAATCTCAGTGCAGAATAGCATACTATCACTTTATAATATACTATATTTCGATATCAAAACAAAATCAATCCGGAGGAAAAAGGGAATCAATATGAGATACGTTATTTCTGATATCCATGGATGCTACGAGCAATATCGGCTGCTGCTTGAAAAAATTCGTTTTTCCGATAACGATAAGCTGTATGTATTAGGCGATGCCGTAGACCGCGGACCGGAACCCATAAAAGTATTACAAGATATGATGCGGAGGCGCAATGTCATATTCATTTTGGGAAATCATGATTTTGTTATGTATACTCTTATGACAAAACTGTCTGTGGAGATTACCGCCGACAACTATGATAAACACTTAACAGAAGAAATCCTTTTAGCCTATCGTTTATGGTGTCAGGATGGCGGGCAGATTACAGCAGAACAGTTCGGAAAATTAAGTTATCCCGAAAAATTAGATATGTTGGATTATATCGCAGAGGCGTCCTTGTATGAAGTAATAAAAAATAACGGAAAAGAATACCGATTAGTTCATGCAGGACTCACTAATTTTTCTCCGGATAAAGCTTTGGCCGAATATGATTTATATGATTTTTTGGAAGAGCGGGCTGATTATTCAAAACGGTATTATCCGGATGAAACTGTATTTCTGGTTACAGGCCACACGCCCACAATTCTCATAAAAGGCTGGGAAAAAACCGAAGTATATCGAAAAAACGGGCATATTGCAATAGATTGTTCTTGTGCTACGGGCGGTAGATTGGCAGCATTTTGCATAGAAACAGAGGAAGCCATTTATGTAAACGGGATTTCATGAGCTGCTGCTGCCAAAACCGCATTGATGGCACAACTATAGTGCGGCATCATGGAGTCCGTGAACAAATACCACTCTATGATGCCGCAATCATATATATCAAGAAACGCTCCTGCCTTCCCTCTTTGTTTGACTGTAACCTTCGTCAAAGCTCCACACTGAACAAGTAGGCCGTTCCCGGGTTTGCAGCGCCATCCAGAAACACTTCCGCTGTCCAGTATTTATGCGGATAGGGAATCTGTACCCCCTGACCCAAGATGATATTTCTTGTAACATCGTACATGGCATCGACGTCATAGTGGTCACAGCTGTGCATGGCATTTACATCTCCTGCAAAAATCGCCAGAGCAAATTGCGACAGATAAGGCGGCCCGAATTCCGGCATATTACGCTTCGGCGTAAAATCCACATAGGTAAAGCCCTGAGGCACCGGGGTCTGAGCCTTCATGAATCTGCCCAAAAAGCCGTGGCATGGTTCCACATCCACCCCTTTCCCGAAGTGGTGAAAAAGCAAAATATCATAGTCAAATCCTGATTTGTATTCGCCAAGCTCATCCAGCGCCGCAAACACGGCAAGCTCTTGGCTGAGATCTCCGGGATTCTCTTTCATAAATTCTTTGCCTATAAAGCGCATTTCCGGCATGGTTCTGTACTCAAAGCTTTCAATCTGAAACCCCTTTTGCTGCCTCTGAGCAAACTGGGGCATAAATAAGGTCCACTGAACGCCTGCGTCACAGTCCTTCAGGCAATTGATATAGCCATAGAGCTCCACGCTGTTTACACCCGCAGAACCGGTTGCATTTCCGGCAATCAGCTCCCGTATACGGCGGTTATTCATGCTGGAGAAATCGTTGAACATATCATCCACGGCTTTTTGCAGGACGGGATCATCTGTTTGGCCTGCCAGATAAGAATCGAATCTGTCCAGAGCGCTCCAAACAGCTTTGTTTACAACATCCGAACCAGAAAGCGCCCTTAAATATGCCCGGAGCTTGGCATTCTGCTCCTTGAACCTTGCCAGTACGCCGTTCATCAAGATTTGTTCGTTTTCAATCAGCTTGTCCTCTGTCCATTGGGAATCATCCAGTATCCAACTGGTCAGAGAGTCGAATACATCGGGATTTTGTCCTCTCGCCTTTTTGGACCACTCGATCACCATCTGATATTTTTCCGCATCAGAAAGAGCTTCCGTAATCTGATCATCAATATTGCTCCAGCAAAACTCGTCTATCAGTTTGAAAGACATATCAAATCCTCCTTTAACCGAAACATTAATTGTAAGCGGACTGTAAAATTTTAGCCTGCTGTCCTTTGCCTTGACTGCCGATGGTTTTATCCCATGAAATCTCAAAAAGGCTTTCGAGAAGCTCTCAAGGGTATCGTACTGATACCTCATGGCAACCTCCGTTACCTTTCCGTTTCCCAGCTGCAAATCTCTCCCCGCAAGGCTCAACCTGCGGTTGCGGACATATTCCCCAAGCGTTATACCCGTAACCAAGTGAAAAATACGCTGAAAATGCGCGCTGGAAGAATAAACCTCTTTTGAGATATCTTCTATTCCGATTTTATTTGTTATGTTGTGTTCAATAAAATGAATCGCGCTGTTTATGCTTTGCAGCCAATACATGGGGCTCCCTCCTTTCCTTACCATCCACTAACATTATAGCTTAATACGCTTTTGTTTACTTGTCATGAAATGCTTTTGTTTGTCCGGCTTTTGTCCCAAACCAATGCAGCAACAAAAGGCAGGGGAATCGATTCCCCTGCCTTTTCGCATACGATGCGCCGTCCATGTATACCCATGGGCCGGTGCAAAGCTTATACAAAAGGATTTTCCGTAGGATACATCATGCCCTTGGGCTGGTTGAAATTCAGATCCTCCACCGGAACGCCGATATACTTGAACACCTCAAAAAGTTCCTTTCCGAAATGTCCGAAGGCCACTGCGCCGTGATGAGGATAATTCTTCTCGATCAGCACATGACGGTAGAATCTGCCCATCTCCGGAATGGCGAATACGCCGATGCCGCCAAAGGACTTGGTGGCCACGGGAAGAACCTCTCCCTGTGCAATGTAGGCCCGGAGCTTGCAGTCCGCAGTGCTCTGAAGCCGATAGAAGGTGATGTCTCCGGGAAGGATATCCCCCTCCAGAGTCCCTTGGGTCACCTCTTCAGGCAGCGTTCTGGCCATGATCATCTGGTACTTCATGCTGCAGGCGGAGAGCTTTCTGGAGCAGGTATTTCCGCAGTGGAAGCCCATGAAGGTCTCCTGATGCCCATAGCCGAATTTGTCCTTGATGGACTCCTCGAACATGTCCTTGGGAACACTGTTGTTGATATCCAGCAGCGTAACCACGTCACCGCTGACGCAGGTGCCGATGAACTCGCTTAACGCTCCGTAAATGTCCACCTCGCAGGACACGGGAATGCCCATTCCGGTGAGACGGCTGTTCACATAGCAGGGCACGAAGCCGAACTGTGTCTGGAACGCAGGCCAGCACTTTCCGGCAATGGCCACATATTTCCTATATCCCCTATGGGCCTCGATCCAATCCAGCAGAGTCAGTTCATACTGGGCCAGCTTAGGCAGCACCTCGGGCTTGAGATTGCCCTCCCCAAGCTCTGCCTCCATCTCCTTGATCTTGGCGGGAATGCGGGTATCTCCCTCATGCTTGTTGAACGCCTCAAACAGATCCAGCTCGGAATTTTCCTCGATCTCCACGCCCAAGTTGTACAGCTGCTGGATGGGAGCGTTGCAGGCCAGAAAGTTTAAAGGTCTGGGGCCGAAGCTTATGATCTTCAGTCCGGAAAGGCCGATGATGGCTCTGGCGATGGGCAGGAAACCGTGAAGCATGTCTGCGCACTCCTGAGCCGTTCCCACGGGATACTCCGGTATGTAGGCCTTGACGCCTCTTAATTTCAGGTTGTAGCTGGCATTGAGCATGCCGCAGTAAGCGTCGCCCCTGCCGCTGGTTAGATTTCCCTGAGACTCCTCCGCCGCGGCGATAAACATCACCGGACCGTCAAAATGCTTCGCAAGCAAAGTCTCGCTGATCTCCGGGCCGAAGTTGCCCAGATACACACAGAGGGCATTACATCCCGCCTCCTTGATGTTCTCCAGCGCCTGCACCATATGAAGCTCGCTCTCCACGATGCATACGGGGCATTCGTACACGCCTTCGCTGCCGTACTTTGCGGCATAGGCCGCAATCAGCGCCTTCCTTCTGTTCACCGACAAAGATTCCGGAAAGCAGTCCCGGCTCACCGCCACCACGCCGATCTTGACCTGAGGCAGATTGTTTGTTACAACCAAATCGCTCATTTCTTTTTCCTCCTATTTCAACTTATGCTTAACTCATCAGACCACCAGAAAAATCACGTCTTACCTATGCATTCTCCGACAGGCACAAATTCTGCCCCTTGAGTCCCAGAAAGCTGCCTTCCGCCAGACCTCCCTCAGGATGGCCGATGAGCCACTTGTTCACCGCCGCCAGCAGAGCATCCTCGTTGTCTGCACCCTCCGAGCCGTTTCCCGCCGCGGCATGCTTGCCATTCAGAGGATAATTGGTTCCCCTGGGCAGCACGATAGCCACCTGAAAGCCCTGCTCCTTGGCGTGGCAGGGGGCATAGTGCAGCGTGGTTGCATAGATCTCCACTCCGGTTCCCGCCGGCACCAGAAACGCCTTCACCTTTGAAGTGTCGTATGTATGATCCTCCTCCACCTCCGTCAGAAGCCCCAGCATCAGCACCGTGTCCCATGCGGCCACGTTGATTTCGGAATCCCGATGATACTCCAAAGCGTTCAGCTTTACATTGTGTCCGTTGCAGTACCCGATCTGGATGGGCATCTCACCGTATGCGATCCGGGAAAGCTCCTCCAGCACGGGCAGCTCCTCCAGAGACGCCACGGAAGGCTCATAGACCACGTCCTCCGGAACGGGAGTCCTCTTCAGGGCTTCCACCAAAGCGGAAAAATCAATGTTGTCCACCACCCTTCCATAGCTCTTGAAGGCCGGATCCGTCACTTTTAAAATCTCCATCTGTCCGCCACTCCTTATCCTATACTTTTGCTTCGTCAAAAACCTGAAAAAAGTATAGCACAATTTCCCGCCCGTGTCTTCCCATTACTTGCTCATTATGGGCCTGACTTATCATATCTTGCGCTTTGTATTCTCCTATAGCGCCGTGAAATTCCTATGGGCATAAACGCCTCACTTCACCGATAGGCGTGTCTTCACACAGGCGTATTCCTCCTTCAGATCCAGATCCTCCGTCAAATCCAGCACAAGATCTCCCTCCACATCGAAATGGACCCTTCTGATTCCGCTGCTGCGCACGCCGTCCACCCCCGGTCTGGCGTGATAGGTGTTCCATACTGTCCCGTCATCATCGATCACATAGGCATTGTGCCCCGTGCCGAACTCTCCCTCCACGCTTCTGGAGGTCAGCAGGGGATAATTTTTCTTGCTCCAATTATGCGCGTCCAGCAGATCCTTCCCCTTTTCAATGGTCAGAAGACCCACCACATAAGAGGTGTCCACCGCCGCGCTGGAGAAAGTCAAATACAGCTTATCTCCCCGAATCAGCGCAAAGGGACCTTCGTCCACGAAGGTATGGTTGTTGGCCCAGCCGTATTCCGGCTTGGACAGCACCACGGGCTCGGTGTCCAGCTTCCACGGCTCCTTGGGATTCAGCTTTGCGATATAGAGCCAGGCCCCCAGATCCTTGGGCAGGAACTGTCTCTGGGACCAGACCGCATAAAAGTCCCCCTCCCACTGAAAGCAGGTCATGTCCAGCGTGATCTCCTTCCCGGCCTCGCATATGTCGCTGCCGTCTTTTTTCATCACCCTCTTGGGCGCGGACCAGTCCTCCCTGCAGGCGGGATCGCCCCCTTCTCTCAGCTCCATCACATGGCTCTCCTCCCAAAAGAACTCTCCCGGAGTAGCCCCGTGGAAAATATAGAGCCTGCCGTTTATCTCATGAAACTCCGGCGCCCACAGCAGTCCTCCGATGCCGGGATAGGTTTCGGAATCCAAAAGCAGCCGCTCCGGAGCTTCCACCAGCTCCGGAATACTTTTTGCCTCTCTGATATAGAGCGTGTGGTTGCCGTCCGCATCGTTGGTGGCAATGAAATAATAGCTGCCGTTCCACTTGCAGATACAAGGGTCCGCGCGGTTGTATGCAATAGGGAAGGCAAAATGATCCTGATGGACTCTGCCATTGATCTCATATACGCCCTTCTTGTCAAAATCCACCTGCGAAAGCTCCCAGTCCACCCGCTTGGACGCTTGGCTCCCGTCGCTGTACAGGGCCGTGGCGTACTGCCGCTCCAGCTCCTCCCGGTTCGCCGCCTCCACCTGCTCCGGAAAGCGGACGCCGATGTTCACCGGGGGCGTAAGCTTTCTGCAGAGCCTGGCGGCCACCGCCTCCGATACCTCCAGCACATTGTGAGGGACTGCCCCCTGAATTCCTGCCGCAATGCTTTCCCTGTTCAGATTTCCCGAGCCGGAAAGGCCGCTCCCTCCATCAAAGCTGCCCGAACCACAAAGGCCGCTCCCCCGGCTCCAGATCTCCTCCGTCTCAAGCTGGCCCTCCAGCATTTCCGGCACAGCGGCAAGCTGCAGCTCCTTGGGACTACGGATGAAAGCCCCAAACCGCTCCCCCGTCCGCTCCTGCCACAGCACCCGGAAGCTCCCGCGCTTCTGGTCATAGACGCAGGAAACTCTCTCCACATGCTCCGTGCCCAGCTTCAGAAGCCCCACTTCCTCGTACTCCATCAAATCCGGAGATACAAAAAACACTGCGCATCCCCTGCTTTCCTCGTCCTCACCGCCGTCCCCCTCTATGCGGACAGCCGCCACCCCGAATCCTCCCTCCGGCAGCGCAAACAGCCATGGATTCTTCAGGCTCTTCGGGTTCAGGGAGCCGTCCTGATTTTCCGTGGCCTTCACGAACAGCACCCCGCTGTTATGGTTCAGCGCCCTATATTCCTTTCCGTCCTCACTGACCGCCAAATGCATACTGTATGCCAATCTGGGATCGTACAGCGCCGAATTGATGGGTTCTCTGGTATAATTCAATATATAAGCCATATCTTTCTTCTTTCCTTTCTCATATCAGTCAATACAGTTATCACAATCCGGTTCTGCATTCGCCGGACACCGCACCTGCAGGCCTACCGAAACACCTCCAGCACGGCGCTGCCCTCCTTCACGAAGGCCGCAAACTGATCCAGCTTAGCCTCCACCGTGACCCAGCTCTTTCCCTCGTACACCTGCCCGTCCATGGTCAGAACCCATCGGCCCTTTGGCAGGTACACTTTCCTCAAGGTCTGCCCCTTCTCCATGACCGGGGCAAATAAGATGTCCGGCCCGAACAGATACTGGTCCTCCAGAAGGTAGCATTGGGGATCTTCGCAATACTCATAGAACATGGGCCTCATAAGGGGCGTTCCCGTCCTTTGGGCCTCCTCCATATGCTCCATGATATAGGGACGCAGACGCTCCCTCAGCTCTATAAGCCCCTTGATGATCAGGTAATTCTCCTCCCCGAAGCGCCATATCTCATTGGGCCCCCCGCTTCTCTCAATGATCCCCGGATGTCTCTCCTCCTGATCCTTCGTCCTGAGTCTGGAGCCGTGGAGACGCATGATGGGACAGAAAAGCCCGAACTGGAACCATCTCACCAGAAGCTCCCGAAACTCCGGGCTCTGGGTGTCGCCCATGAGGAAGCCGCCGATATCGCTGTTCCACCAAGGAATGCCGCACATGGCCATGGACAGACCGCTGGTGACACTCTGCCGCAGGGCCCTCCAGTCGGACATAATATCTCCGTTCCATACCGCCGCGCCGTACTTCTGGCTGCCGGGATAGGCCGCTCTGGTCAGGGAGATGATTTCCTCCTCCCCTTCCTTTTGAAGCCCTTCATAGAACATCTTCACATAGTAATAAGGGTAAAGCAGCGCCGTCTGGGCGCCGTTGCCCAAATAGAAGCGCAGATGTCCGAACTGCTGGGGATGCACCTCCGGCTCCGCCTCGTCCAGCCAGAAATTCTTGATACCCTTGTCATAATAGTTCTCCTTCACCTTCTCCCACACAAAGGAGCGGGTCTCCGGGTTCATGGGATCGATGAAGGTCTGCTGACCGTAGAAGTCAAAGGTGCCGAACTGCCCGTTCTCCGTGCGCACCAGCATGTTGCCCTCGCTCATGGCGCCGAAGTTTTCGCTCCTAGGATTGATGGTGGGCCAGATGGACACAATGGGCTTGATCCCCATCTCCTCCAGCTCCCGGCACATGCCCGCGGGATCCGGCCAATACTTGGGATCGAACTTCCACTCCCCCTGCTCCGTCCAATGGAAATAGTCGATGACAATGGCCGATATGGGAATTCCCCTCTCCTTATATTCTCTGGCCACCTCCAGCAGCTCGTCCTGACTCTCGTAGCGCAGCTTGCACTGCCAGAAGCCGGACGCCCAATAGGGGAATCTGGGCGCATACCCCGTCAGGTCGCAGTATATCTTCATCACATCCGCCGGCTTCTCCCCCGCAAAAACCAGATAATCCGCCTGATAGGCGCTGTCCGCGCACCACAGCGTATGGTTTCTGGTGGTCTCGCACCTTCCCGGAGAAGGGTTGTTCCAGAAGAACCCGTATCCCAGAGAGGAATAAACATAGGGCAGCGTGGATTTGGTATTGTAATGCACCAGATTGCAGGTGCTGCCCTTTCTGTCAAAGGCGTCCTCCGTCTCCTGACCCAGACCGTAAAAATGCTCTCCCTCGTTGGCGTCGAAGATCACCTTCACCTGATAGTGGTCTCCCTCCACATGGACATTCTTATTGACATAATCTCCCTCGAACTTGGTATGGAGAACCGGCTCCCCCTTCCGGTAATAAGTTACCACTCCGCCGTACCATTGGTTTCCCGCCTCCAGCGTGGCGGAGACCATGCCGTTGGTTATAGTGACAAATTTCTCATTGCCCTCAATGACGCAGGCGTCCTCCGTGGCGGGAGGCAGCAATGTCCAGCTCTCCTCCGAAACCCTTGCGTTTCTGGTGGAGCGGCAGCGGAGACAGTCCTTTCCGTAAGGCTCTATCACCGTAACCTCATCCCTTCTCCTGAAAATCACCGATTTTCCCGAAACAGTTATCCTTCCCATACCGTTTTTCCCTTTCTGCTATAACTTTCTGCTGCAATTTTCCCCTTCTGCTGCAATATATCCATCAAGTCCATTTACATGCCGGCTGTTTTCCTTTCCCGCCGGTCCTGCCATCATGCGGCTAACCGGCCGAACAAAATCCTTCGGAATATACTGCCGCTCTATCAGCTTAACCCATTTCCCGGTTCAATACAATGATATATTCTGTAAGAAAATTGATCTATTCTCATCAATAAAGAACCGGCCGCCCTTGAGGCCGCCGGTTCTCCCTAGCGAAACCTCACCGTGATACGGCAGATCTCGCACTTAGTCCCCACTCTCATATCCGGGCCGAACACGCCCACCCCCGATGTGACGATATTGTGCATCCGATCCTTCTGCAGATATCCGTAGGAATTCTCCCAAAAGAAACGTACCACAAGGTTCCCCGGAAACATCTGCCCGTCGTGGGTATGACCGCACAGATCCACATCCACCCCTGCGTCCGCCAGCTCCTGCAGCTCTTTGGGCTCATGGTCCAGCACAATGACAGGCTTCCTCAGATCCATGCCCTCCGTGATCTGGGCCGGAGTCTTCCTGATGACAATCCCCCGTCCCGGCCTGTTGTAGTCAGGTCTTCCATATAAGTAGAAGGCGTCCCCGATCAGCACGCCCTCGTCCCGGAGCAGGCGGATCCCCGCTTGTTCCAGAAACGCGTCCATCCGGGGATCACTGGCCTTTTCCTTCTTGCTGGAGAAAGTGAAGCCGGCCAGAATCTTTTCCTGAATATCATGGTTTCCGTAGCAGGCATAGACCCCATACTTGCTCCGGATCCCCTTCAAAATATCTATGAGCGCCTCCGGATCCTCCAGCGCTTCGTACTCATTGTCAAAGATATCCCCGGCGATGACCACCAGATCCGGATCCTCCTCATTGATCTTTTCCACCATCTGCTCTATCTGCCGGATCCCGATGCTGTATCCCATGTGGAGATCCGCCACCAGAATGATGTTCAGAGAATCCAGATCCCCTGCCTCCTTGTCCACATACAGCTCATACTCCGTGACCTGAATATTGTCCGCGTTTTGTATCCCTGCCACGCTCAAAACGCATATGCACAATGCGCAGACTCCGCCGATGATCCTATGTGCCTTGACGGAAAACAGCTTTTCCTTTCCCAAAAAGGGAAGGCGCTTCAGAATCAGCCGCAGCAAGTCCACCAGAATAATCACCAGCAGGGAATACAGCAGCACCCCCAGCCAGACATTGCTGAACTGCTTCAGCAATCTTCTGGCATCGGAATGTCCCAGCAGGAAAGCGATGAGAATGCAGAACACCACTGCTATGTATATAAGAATGAAAGGCACTCTGACCCTTTTCTTCCCAAGATAAGGACAGCATTTTTCCAGCCAGACCAACGTGCGCCATAGGACATAGAAGCATAGAATCAGATATCCCGGAGACATATACACCGCTACCATGGCTCCACCTCCCTAGACGCCGGAAACGCCTCATAGCTGGTGATCCCCTCCCCCTCGTTGGGATGTATGGACGAGTATATCTGATCCGCCGCAAATATGCCTGTGAGGATCAGTCCCGCCGCCATCAGCGCCTTGACCGGCAGCCTGCGGAACATCCCGTCCAGAAACGGAGCCAGCACATACACGATAGCCATACCGCCGATGCCGAAGACCAGCAGCCCTTCGGCGCAGATCCTGCCGTGCAGATTCAGAAAATACCCCGTGTAGTCCCACCATCTGGTTCCGCCATGAACTATCTCAAGCACCAGCGAGGTAAAGTATTCCACGGATCCGCAGAGCACAACGATCAGAATGAATTCCAGCGCCGGATTCCTGCGAAACCGGTTCAGGAAAAGCAGTATCAGCACGCTGCCGCATCCATAGATGGGCAGCCATGGACCATGCATGACGCCACGGTTCACGAGCACTCCGTCCGTGATCAGGTGCAGGCTCACCTCCCACACCCATCCCATGAAGGACAGCATGAAAAACATCATCAGCAGCGACCAGACAGAGTAGTACCTGAGATAGTTCAGGCTCACCACCCATTTCCTCTTCCTCTTTTCCGGAATGGGGTAAAGTCTCGTAGGGTACACTGTTCCCTCCAGAGCTTCCCTATCCGCCTCCAGCTCAAATCCGCGGCTGCGCCGGGCCTCCACCTCCTCCAGATTTTTGCTCTGCCTGACGGACAGCCCGAAGACCTCCGCCAGAAATTTGTGGATTCCATTCAGCTGCAGATCCTCTTGGGGGAATTTCCCGCACTCCTCTTCCACATCCCCATACGCCTGCTCCAGCGTCTCTGCGCCGGCCTGCTCAAACAAATAGCGGTCATTGAGGAGTTTCCCATTGTCCAGTCCTTTTTCCTGACACAGACGGCGAAGCTCCGCGTAGTATTCTCCCATCACGGCCACCTTGTAGGGCGCCGTGAAGAAAATATCGGAAAGCCCTATGGTGAGGATTCCCAGCAGCTCCCATCCCAGAAAGGACAGCTCAAGAACAAAGCACTCCCATTTGTGCCCCTTCATCATCTTTCTGGAGAGGGTGATGGCCTCCATCGTCCCCACGGCAGGATTTTCGGCCAGAATGCACGGCACCAGATAATAGGAATAATGCTTGATGATGCCCCCCGCGATGGTCAAGCCCCATAGGAACGCAAAAAGATTGGTGACCAGCTGCACAACTCCCACATGGCACCATTTCTTCACCCGGAGCAAAAACCACGCCCTCTGCACCGACACTTTCTCATAGCAGCGGCCCTCCAGAAACATCCGCAGAACCACCGTCTTATAGACTCCCGTCAAAAATATCTCCACAAAAAGCAGCAGAAGCATGGCTCCCAGCAGCATGACCACTATGGCTCCGCTGTCCGTTCCCACCAGAGACCGAATCCCCATCAGCAGCGTCATGAAATAGGCCCCTGAGGTCAGCTTGTTTACCACCAGAGCAAACACGCCTCTGCTTCTGCCCAGAATCGCGTCCTTATTTCTCTCGGACTCCTCCACATACCGTTCTTCCGCCTCATGGATCTCCTGCTCCCTGCGCTTTTGTTCCCCTCTTGCGATGTCCGCGGTGAAGTCCACTAAATTAACGACCATGCCCTGAGAAAAGCTTACCGGCGCGAAAGCGCCGCCCTGTCCGACCCCATCCTTCCAGATATTTCCGGTCAGGGCGATCTCCCCTCCCAAGAGGGATGCCACCATGCACAGCAGCAGGAAAAGGCCGTAATGTCTCTTGAGAACCTTTCCGGCATCGGCCTTCATCTCTTTTCTTGTACGCACTTTTTCTCCTTTGTAATTCTCACTTTTTGTTTTTTTATTTTAGTGCATACCTGCCGCCTTGTCAATGATCGCTAAACCCCTTGTCTGTATGCCTCCTGCCGTTTTCTCAGGAGCTTGCGCTGCTGTACTTTTTCAGCGCCATCTTCCATAGCCGCCGGGAGATTATAAAGAACAAGACCGGAGCCCCTGCCCCCCAGAGGCAGGCTCCTAAGCCCAGTTCTCCCATAAGGAACAGTCCCGGAAAATTCGTTATCACGAAAATCGGTAGCACATATGTGCCGATCCGCCTCCCCCACTTCCCGTAGATCATGGACGGCATGTTGTTGAAGTCCCACATCGCATTGGCGATGTCCACAATGCCTCCCAGAGAAACGATCCAAAAGGCCAGAAGATAGGGCAGCAGAAAGAGACTGTAGCTCAACAGGCAGCCGCACACAAGGAAGAATAGAAACCCTGCCACAAAAAATGGGTCCGCCGGCAGCCCAGCCAGCCTCCAGCCGGTGACGATCATAACGGTGCCCGCCACCAGATTGGGCAGCATATAGGCGAATTCCAGCCTTCTCATAGTCACCAGAAACTGCAGGGAGACCGGCTTCACGATATATAGGTCCAGCTCCCCCTGCTGTATCATCCCCGGAAGGGCGTTGAAATTTCCGAAGTACAGCATAAATATCCCCGTCATAAAAATATAGGTGCCCACAAACAGCAATATATGATCCGGAGTCAGAATCCCTATGCTGGTTCCTGCCTTGTAGATGATTGCCACATAGAGCAGCTTAATGATCATCCATCCCATCTCCACTGTCATCCCGGCGATGAAATTGGCGCGGTACTCCAATGCAGACATCAGCGAATATTTCACAAAGACTCCCATGAGCCTGCAATAATATCCCAATCCTCTCACTTTGGCCTCCTATCAAAAAGCACATGCCGCAGCCGGTCTGCCTCATCCCCCCACGGCCGCATAGCGCTTGATTCCCTGTCTCCACATATGCCTGCCCAAGCAGGCAAACACCAGAATCCATCCCAGCTGGAATCCGAAACCCATGCCGATCCGCTCCCAGCCGAAGCGTCCGTTGATGATGTTCACCGGAAACTGGGTGGTATATCCGAAGGGCAGAATATTCACCACCGTCTCCACCAGCCCCCCGAAAATGTCCAGCGGAAACACGCCTCCGCTGGCCACCATCAGCACGATCCCCACCGTCCCGAACAGCTTATCCGCATCGGTGAGCCAAAAGCCCAACAAGCCTAAACAGTAAAAGATGGAAAAGTTCAGCGCCATCCCCAGAATGAGGCTGCCAAGAAACCCCAGCACTCTGCCGGCGGAAAGCGGCAGTCCCTGCCAGAAGGCCACCCCCACGATAACCGCCATCACTGGCACAGCCACCATAAGCCGGGGGATTTTCTGCCCCAAAAAGCGAAAAAACTGATACCATTTATAGTCCACGGGACGGATCAGGTACTTGTTCAGCCCTCCCATTTTGACGTCCCTGTTCATCTCGCCCTCAAAGCCCGCCCCCACCAGCTGGGAGACGATGGTGGCAAGGAGCGTATATAGAAGGATCTGCCCCTGCTCATATCCAAAAACCCCCGCTGCATCGGAATGCGCATACAGATAATTCCACATGGCAGTCTGGATGATGATGGGGAAAACGGCACTTAACATGCTTAGGAAAAAACTGACCCTATATTCCAGCGCCTGCTCCACCCCCATCAGGAATACACAGCGATAACTGCTCATATCGTCGCCACCTCCTTCTGGTAGAAGCGCGCGATGCTCTCCTCAATAGGGATCTCCGTCACCGTGAAATCCTCCACCGGCAGCCCGGAAAGAATCGCTCCCAGCACCGCCTTCACCTTCTCCTGCGGAACCTCCAGAACCGCTCCTGCGGCGCTGATCTCCCTGACCCTTCCGAAATTTTCCCACTGCTTTTCGTTCACCTCCCCGGAGGTCTTTACGGAAAGCAGCTTCCGTTCTCCCAGAACACGGTTGATGTCTCCTAACTGTCCGTCATACACCAGCTGTCCCTGATTGATGATCACCGCGCGCCGGCACAGCGCCTCGATGTCGGCCATATAATGGCTGGTGATGATGACTGTGGTCTTTCGCTGCTGATTGTATATCCTGAGGAATTCCCGGATCTTTTTCTGGGACAAAATATCCAGGCCGATGGTAGGCTCATCCAGAAACAAAATGTCCGGCTGATGAATCAGCGCCGCCAGCAGCTCCATCTTCATCCTCTCCCCCAAAGACAATCTCCTGACCTGCACATTCAGAAGCTCCCTCACGTCCAGCAGTTCCGCCAGCTCCGTCACCACATCCCGGTAGGTTCCGTCGTCCACCCCAAAGATGCATTTGTTCAGATAGAAGCTGTCGCTGGCAGGCAGATCCCACCAGAGCTGGTTCTTCTGCCCCATGACAATGGATATCCGCCGCTTGAATTCATTCTTTCGCTCCCATGGAATGAATCCGTCAATCTCCACTTTTCCTCCCGTGGGATACAGAATGCCGGAAAGCATCTTCAGGGTGGTGGTTTTCCCAGCCCCGTTGGGTCCCAGAAATCCTATCATCTCCCCCTTCTCCACCGAGAAGGATATGTCCCTGACCGCCTCCTTCGTCAGGGTCTCCCTATGAAATACATTTTGCAGAGAGCCCTTGATTCCCGTAGCTTTCTTATAATAGGAAAATTCTTTTCTCAAATGTTCCACCGCTATCATGTCCCCTACCCCCTTCTCTTTCCCGCATTGCCCGGACGGATCGATCCTGCTCCCTCTTTCTGCGCCCCTGCACCCCACAGCTTTAGGACAGAAAATCAAGATGTCTGATGTAGCTTTCAAAGGTGAGCTTCACCTCCGGATATCTACGGCGGCTTACGTAGATTCTCTCCCCGTTGTCCAGCAGGGCGCTCTCTTTCTCCAGACACCGGATATGGTACATATTCACCAGAAAGCTTCTATATGTACGCACGAAGCCCATCCCTTTCAGCTTTTCCTCGCACTGAGCCAGAGTCTCCGATATAGGGAGCACTTCTGCGCCCACATGAAGGAGAATGTTGTGATGCTCGCTCTCCAGATAGAGCAGCTCCTTTCTGGACACCAGAACTGGCCTGCCGTTTCGGGTGAAACACAGCCTCTCTGCAAAAGGAGACTTCAGCCTCCCAAGCTTGCGAAACGCCGCGCTCAGATCCTGCTCCAGATCAAAAGACCTCACCGTATGAAAAAAAGGCAGCCTCAGAGCCGCAAGCACATCCTCTGCAGAGTGGGCGACATATAAGATCGGCATGTTCGGCTCCTTGTCCCAGAGCTGCTCCGCATGGCTAAACGCCGCCTCCCTATTCCCCCAATCCAATATCACACATGCCGAGTCTCTCCAGAAACTCCCCTGACACACATGGCAGAGGGAACAGCCGAAGCCTTCTCTGGCCGCCAGAAACTCACAGGCGTCCGTGATCGTTTTCTTCTCCTCTTCCCGGTCACACAATATCCCGATCTTCGGCATCGCCTCTTCCCTCTCCTCCACGGACCGCAGCCATAAAGTCCGGCGCGCTTCTCTTCCGCCACACACGTACAGTCCGGCCCTCTCCCGTTTAGGCACGCACGCACAGTCCGGCCCTCTTCTGTTCCGCCGCGCGGCCCTCCCCCGCAGCCTCTCCACGATCCTGCAAGCTCTGCTGCCCTATAAGCCCCTCTGCAGCTTTACTTCATACATACTGTTATTTGGCTGCTATACTATCAAACCCCTTCCGGAAAGTCAATGCCGCCTACCCCATTGGCATGATTTGCCGCCCGAACGGCAAAATGTCATCCTGCCAAAGCCCCAACGGCCCTGACAGAAAATCCCCGCTGCCGTAAAGTATCCTATAAGAAATAGAGGTGGACAAAGAAATTAGTTCCTTTTATAATGTGAGATAGATAAACAAGGGGAGACGCCTTTGAGAGGCAAGGCAGGGAGGTATCCGGATGAATCTTATCAGAAAACACAGAAAACTTATCCTACAGACGCTTTTGTTCAGCCTCTTTCCGCTGATCTGTGCCTTTGCGTACTGTCTCAAGGATGGCCGCATTCCTGCCGACGTATTTCTGCCCGCTTCCTATTGGAACGATGAATTGATGTATTTCAAGCAAGTGGAGGCCATAGTGAGCCATGGACTGCCTCAAGGGTGGTTCGGCTTCAACGAGGCCCATGGGAGCTTATACCCTTTCGCCGCATGGAGTCCTATGATCCTGCTCCCATGGGCCGTCTGGGGAAAGCTGTTCGGCTGGTCTTTGACCTCCCCCGTCTACGCCAATATCGTATTCAACATGATCGCTCTGGGAGCCTTCTGTTTGCTGGTAAGGCCCGACAAGAAACAGAGCGCCTTCGTTCTGGGACTTCTGGGCGTCTTCATACCTTATACGAGATATATGCTCTCCGGGATGCCAGAGGCTCTCTTCATGTGTCTGGGAATCTGGTTCGTGGCCTTAAGCCTCAGTTATGACAAGGACAAAAGACTTTGGAAGCTTTTCGCCCTTACTGCCATGGTCATTTTCCTCACGCTGTCCAGACCCTATCTGGGACTGTTTTTCCTCGTGCCTATCTGGTTTGCGGTTCGGCGGAGCCGCATATGGGGCAGTCTGGGCATGGCTGCCGCAATAGGCGGCACTGCGGCAGGCTATGTGTGGATCACGAAAACATGCTGCTCCCCCTACATCGAGCCCATCGTGGAGACGGAGTGGCTGGGCGTCTTCGGCACGGAAGGTCTGGGGGCCGGAGTCAGCTATGTCTTTTCGACTCTTTTCGACAAATTTTCCTATCTGTACGATTATTTTCTCAAGCGGGCGGTAAAGTACGGACTGTTCTCCGGAGCGCTGTATGCCGTCACGGGCCTCCTTGCTCTGTTTCTCCTGATCAGATCCATATGGGCCTTTCGCAAAAACCGGGACAAGGATCTGCGGATGCTTTGCTTGTTTCAATTTGCCGCAACCGCAGGAATGATACTGGCCCTATTCCTTTTTTACCGTATGGGTGAGGGCGCAAAACACCTCATGATCTTCATCGTGGCGGGCCTGCTCCTCACCGCCATGCTGGAGGAGCGCAGAATGCTTCTGAAACTCTGTGCGGCGGCGCTGTGCCTCTACTTTTTTGCCTTCAAGGCGCTGGCGCCCTACGATTGGCAAGTACCCTATGACGACGGAATTCTGGGGGCGGAGGCAAAAGACCTGAGGGATCAGCTGGACAAAGAAATATCGCCGGAAAACTCCGGCGATAAATACGATAATACTGTGATTTGGTTGGCTTCAGACATGATAGGGGAGGAAAGCGTGCCTGCCCTCTGGGGACTGCTGTACATGGTGCCGGAGGGCTGCGGAATCAACTTCTGCACCCAGCAGTATGTGGTTTGGAATCTGGAGTCCCTGCAGTCAAGATACATCGCCGCACTTCCGGGCGGAGTCGTTGACAAGGCGCTGGAGGATGCGAACAAGACGCTGATCGCGCAGACGGAGCATATGCGGGTGTATCGCCTATATGATCCGCCCGCGCCCTAAGCCCTTGGGCTTCTATCCCTTGCCGCTCCTATCCTTTCCCTCATCTATCTCTCCCCGCTTCTATCCCTTCGCGCTTCTATCTATCTCTTCCCTTCCTATCCGATTTACCCTTCTTGCCCCACGAAGGCTTCCCTGCCTTCTCCGGCCCTTCCCACCAGATCGATCTGGCCTAAGCCGCAGACGGCCTGCTTCGTCCCGTCCTTGTCCGGGTCGGAATACTGCACGAACCACTGCTCCATGCGGCTCCTCAGCGCTGCGATTGTCTTTAGCACCGCCGGATCCTTGGACAGAGCAAGGTTGGACTCCTCTCCGGGATCTGCCTTCAGATCGTAGAACTCGTTCTCCCCGTAGGGATAGCGGTGAATATATTTGTATTCCTCCGTGCGGATCATCCGGGCCGGACCATACTCGTCATAAACTACCACGGCATCCCTCCCGTCCGGCACCTCCCCTTGAAAGATCTCCTGAAAGCTTCGGCCGGGGCACCCTTCCTCCGGCGCCTCCCCCATAAGCCCCGCGATGGTAGGCATCAAATCATAATGGCTGTAAAGCCCCTTTGCCACGCATCCGCCCCGGATTCCTCTCGGATAGGTCACGATCATGGGCACCCTGACAGCCGTGTCATACATGTTCAAGGGAAAGGTGCCGTTGCCCTTTCCGAAGATTCCGTGGTGCCCCATGCTCATGCCGTTGTCGGCTGTGAAAATGACTATAGTGTCATCCCATAGCCCCTCCTTCTTCAGATATCCCACCAGCTTCCCAATATCGCTGTCCATGGCCGTGACTGCAGCATAATAGCCCTGAAGCCTTTTTCTTCGTTCCTCCTGAGAGTAGGCATGGCCCCACTTATGAGGCGGCACGTTGGGCGTCTCGGCAAACGGACAGTCCTCATACAGATCATAAAATTCCTCCGGATGCTGATTGCGCTCCCAAGGAGAATGAGGCGCCGTATAGTGAACGCTCAGGTAGAAGGGTTTTTCGGTATCCCTATTCCGAAGGAAATTCAGAGCTTTGTCCGTAATATAATTTGTAATGTAGGTATGGCGCAGCATATCGAACTTCCCGTCCCGAAGCACCACCGGATAGAAGTAGTTGTCCCCTCCCATGGCCAAAGGTTCCCAGTAACTAAACCCGTGCTGGGGACAGCCCGCATCCCCCAGATGCCATTTCCCGGCCAAACCGCAGATATATCCGTGCTCCGCCAGTATATCCGTATACGTCCGAAGCCCTTCCATATAGCGGATGGCCTCATCGCCCTCCAGCTGCTGCTTGGACCATGCATATTCCCAAGGCGCGCGGGGATCCTGATGCGCCTTGCGCAGATCAGATGCCACATCCTCGTAATTGATGTGCCCCTTTGAAATCCAGTCAAGAACACCGTGGCCGGAAGGCATTTTGCCGCACAGCACGGAAGCTCTGGCGGGAGAGCAGACGGGGGAGGTGCAAAAATACTCCGGAAAGTACATCCCCTCTTCGGCCAGCCGATCCAGATTCGGCGTTTGAACCTCCTTATTTCCCGCACAGCCCATGGACCAATAGCCCATGTCGTCGGCCATCACAAATAGAATGTTGGGATTTTTCATTTGCTCTCCTTATCTACCTAAGCGCAAACATTCTTACCCCATGGCCGGGCACCTTCTCCCGCAGAATGCCGTCCGAAATCGCCGTCTCCGTTCCGGTCCACAGCTCTTGAACCTTTCCTTCAGGCAGCTTATCCTGCCTTTGTCTGTCCTGCGCCTGCATCCCTTGTGCCTGATATCCTTCTGTCTGTTTCTCCCCAGCTTGTCCGCTGTCCTGCCCCCATATGCTTCCCGCCAGCTGCTCCACTTCCCCAAGAGGACAGCATATCTCTTGTTCCGTCTCCAGAAAATTAAAGAACGCCAGATAGCTCTCTCCCGTTTTCTCGTTCAGGCAGCTCCAGACAGCATATCGTCCATTCTTCTCCACCTGTCTCCCCACATAGTCGTTGGAGACCAGCTTCAAGATCTCCTTTCTGGTCAGAAGCCAGAGCGTCCAGTCATCCAGCATAGTCAGTTCCGCCCCCACCATCAGCGGGGAGCCGAATATGCACCACAAGGTCATCATTGTCATCTGTTCGTCTCTGGTGAAATGAGTGTCCCTTTCACCGTTTCCAAAGCCTTTCCCCAGCTTTCCCAGAGGCAGCATGTCGCAGTCCGGATAGGATCCCTGCGCCACATGTGTCTGCCACAGCTCGCACCTATCGAACATATTCCGCAGCAGATCCCAGCGATCCCAGAAGTCGTCGGTGATCCGCCACATATTGGCATACTTTTCATAATGCCATGCCTTTTCTATGAGCGCAGGCCCCGGGGAAAGGGAAAGCACTATTTGCCGACCGGTCTTCTCTATGGCATGCTGCAGCATCTCCACCTCATGGGCCGCAGAATAAGGATTGCGGGGATATATATTGGTATTGCATATGTCATCGCATTTGATATAGTCAACTCCCCACTGGGCATATAATCCAATGACGGAATCATAATACGCCTGCCCAGCTTCCTCCTTTCGCACCCCATACATGTCAGGGTTCCAGCCGCATATAGAAGAAGGATCCGCCGCCTCATTGGCCGTGGCGTCGCTCCCCAGTATGGGAAGGTGCTTATGGGCGGCCATTCTGGGGATCCCCCGCATGATATGGATCCCGAACTTCAGCCCCAGACCATGCACATATTCCGCCAGAGGACCGAAGCCTCTGCCTCCTGCGGAGGAGGGAAAGCGGTTTACGTCCGGAAGAAGCCTTCCGTACTCGTCCATCTCCTGCTCCCCGAACGGAATGTACTGATATCTGTCCCGCATGGTGCCCGCATCCTTTGCATACCATTGGATGTCCACCACAACGTACTCCCATCCGGCGTCCTTCATATGCTCTGCCATAAAGTCCGCATTGGCCTTTACCTGAGCCTCATTGACAGTAGTGTCATAATAGTCGTAGCTGTTCCAGCCCATGGGGGCCTTGTTCATGTGATATTTCATATCGTTCCTCCTCGTTCTCCGCACCCGGCTCTATACCGCCGGATCCCTGCACCGGCACACGATGCTCCCGAAGCCTGAGGCTTCCCCTGCCGCCGGCCTTTTGCCTCTATTTCGATAGTAGCACAAAAAACGCCCCAAAACAACACCTGAAAAGCATTCCGCCTTTCAGGTGTCCTCTCAATGTGCATATCCTCATGGTGCCTTCACCTTTGAGGTCAGCTCCACCGTACCTATATAATTCTCATACCTGACCATAATGTAATTTCCGCCGGAATCCAGCTTCAGTTCCGTACTGAAATACCCGTCCTCATCGGGTTCCAGCTCCGTCACATCGCCGTTCATACGGATTCTTATCACCGCCTTGCCAGAACGGGCATTCACATAGCCGGAGACATAGAGCTTGCGTCCCTCCAGCGACGCACCGCCGAAGATCACGTCCTTTCCGGTATTTCCTTCGCATTCCGCCCAATACCGCCCGGTATAGGCGTCCTCTCCGCAGCCCCTCTCCCCGATCAGATCATGGTCGGAGGTGATCTGAAAGGAACCCACAATTCCGGATAGATTTTCCAGAAAGCCGGACACGTCCTCCGGATTCATATAGCGAAATCTGCAGGCCGTAAGAGGCAGCAATAGGCATATGATGGCAGCGCCTCTAATCACCTTCTTCATTTTTCGCCCTCCTTTTGCTCTCCCTGAAATGCCGGAACAAAATCAGTGCGGCAATCCCCGCCAGCACCACCGTTACACGGCCTTTTCTTGACTTCTTTTTAATGGCTACACTCTTTTCCATTTTGTCTCCTCCCGCATTCCAGCGCCCTTCCATTCCGACGCCTCTTATTTCAGGTTTCTTATATTGATTCTTCACACTCGCATCTTTAGCCTCATTTTGTACCACTTACGATGCGGTAATAATTTTTCGCCGTGAGAGCGTAAATGCAGACATACATAATTCCGAATGACAGAAAGCACACTGCCGTACAAGCCATATACAGTCCCGTGCGGTACAAATTCAGCAGCGCCAGCAGTTTGGACAATAGCGGAAATGCTGCCACTACATGAATCCCCGCCAGCAATAGGGGCAGGAAGAACACCGTGAGGACTTGGGACCGGATGGCGGCCTTCACCTCCGCACGGCTCATGCCCACCTTCTGCAGGATCTCAAAGCGCTTTTTATCTTCATACCCTTCCGAAATCTGCTTGTAATAGATGATCAGCACTGTGGCCATGACGAACAAGGTTCCCAGAAAAATTCCTATAAAAAACAATCCTCCGTTGATGTCCAGAAAGGCCTTCCTTCCGTCTGCCCGAACCTCCAGCTCATGCCCCTCATCTGCGGCAAAAAGATCCTCCATGGCGTAATAAAATGCCATTTGCTCCTCCTCTCCCGCAGCTGTGTCGAAGCTGTAGACACAGCGGATTTCCCGGGCAAAATCCTCAAGGCTTTCCTTCTGACGTTCATACAGCCAATCAATCGTCTCCTCATCCGGCACCACGACATACTGTGTGGCCGATATCATCGACTCATAGAGCCCGTTTCCTACAAAGTCCTTTAACCTTTCCACAACATGGTATTCCTTTTCAAAAAGCCTCAGAACGGAGCCGTCAAACTTCTGCCGATTGGAGTAAATCATAATTTCGTCAGTCTGCAGGGTCTTTTCCTCTCCCATGACCGCATTATAATCAGACAGGGTGATAAAGAAAAAGGTATAAGTATCGTCCTCCACTGAGAAAGCACGGTCCCTCTTAACGGAAAACCCTTCCCCCTCGCGCACCGCCGGAAATGCCAGATATGTGTAGATCCATTCTCTGGTCACCGGCATTGCCCATTCCTTCTGCAGACGGCGAACCGCCTCCATCTCTCCTTCCCGTTCCCCCGACTTTCCTTCCAGATAAAGCATGAAATCCGCCGGGTAGCGATTCCTGATAATATCCTCCATCCCCAGCATCATGGAGGTGGTAGTGGAGACCATCACCAGCACCATAGTACTCAAGATGCAGATATTCGCCAGCCCCACTGCATTCTGCTTCATCCGGTAGATCATGCCGGACACACTGACAAAATGCTTTGTCTGATAATAAAATCTCTTGTTCTTCCGCAGCAGCTTCAAAAGGGCTATGCTGCCCGCCACGAACAGCAGGTAGGTTCCCAGAATCACCAGCAGAACCGCCACAAAAAACATCATCACGGAAGCTATGGGGTTCTGGGTGGTTATCGCGATTGTATATCCTCCTCCCAAAAAGCAAAGCCCCAGCAATGCCAGCAGCCATTTGGCCTTGGGTTCCTCCTCCCCCACGTTCCCCGCCCGCAGCAGTTCTATGGGGTCAACCCGGCAAATCTGCCAGACCGAATGAATGTAGATCAATGCAAAAATAGAAACGAATATGCCCACCGTGTCCATTACAGCCTTACCGGAGACAAAAAATCCCAGCGCCACTTCCCTGCCGGTGATTCGGAGCATCACCAGAAACATCGCCTTGTCCAGAGCTATCCCAAGCATGACTCCCAGAAACAGCCCTGCCAATGTCACATACACTGTCTCCCACCCCGCCACTCTGGCCAGATGTCTTCTTTCCATGCCCAGAATGTTGAACAGTCCGAACTCTTTCTTCCTGCGCTTCATCAGGAAGCTGCTGGTATAGAACAAAAATATAACGGCGAAAATACTTACCACGGCACTGCCCAATGCCAGCACATTGTGGATAAAACTCCCCCCTATGATATTGTTCAGTCCCGGATTGCGGGTCAAGGAGCGCATAATGTAAAATATAGCCACCGTGACGATGCAGGTTAAAATATAGGGCAGGTAAGTTTTGCTGTTTTTTCTGATGTTCCCTGCCGCCAGCTTCCAGTAAAATCCTCTTCTCATCAGCGGTTCCCTCCCATGGCAAGGAGCGTCAGCGTGTCCGATATCTTCTGGTAGAGCTGCTCGCTGGTGCTGTTTCCCCTATAGATCTGGTGAAAGACCTCCCCGTCCTTGATGAACATCACTCTGCCGGCCCGGCTCGCGGCCCTCACGGAATGGGTCACCATCAAAATGGTCTGTCCGTCCTCATTGATATCATGGAAAATATCCAGCAGCCCGTCCGCAGCCTTGGAGTCCAGTGCGCCCGTAGGCTCATCCGCCAGCACCAGCCGAGGGCTTGTGATCAGCGCTCTGGCTACCGCCGCCCTCTGCTTTTGGCCTCCGGAGACCTCATAGGGATACTTTTCCAGGATCTCCTGAATGTTCAGGCGGCCGGCAATGGGCTGCAGCCTCTTTTCCATCTCCCCATAGGCCTTTCCGCCCAGCACCAGAGGCAGGAAAATATTGTCCTTCAGGGTGAAGGTATCCAACAGATTGAAATCCTGAAACACAAATCCCAGATTGTTGCGGCGAAAAGCCGCCAGCTCCTTCTCCTTTACCCCGGAAAGACTCTTTCCGCCCAGCAGCACCTGCCCTCCCGTAGGTCTGTCCAGCGCGGCCAGAATATTCAGCAGGGTCGTCTTTCCGGAACCGGACTCCCCCATGATGGCCACATATTCCCCCTGCTCCACCGAAAAGGATACTCTGGAAAGAGCCTGCACCCGATTCCCCCCAAAGCGGGTGGTGTATATTTTTTGAACGTTTGTAGCTTCCAATAATGCCATGTCAGTCAACCTCCTATTCGCTTTACGCGGGACGCCATGCCCTCCTGCGCCATGTTCATGTCCCGCCTTCCAGCCTGCAAGTTTGTTCCTCAGTTACAAACCCATTATAAGAAACAGCGGAATCTCCCGACATCCAATCCGGTGACAATTCCGCCAAACCTTGTGACATTTTTGTAAGAAGTTTTCACTCTACCTCCAGCTTCTCCCTATGCAGATCCAGATAGACCACAGTTCCCTGCCCTGCCCAAGATTCTGCCCAGATTTTGTGGGAAAGCTTCTTGGCAGTCAGACTGCATAGGTAGAGCCCAAGGCCCGTGGATTTCTTGTCCGCCCGACCGTTGTACCCGGTGAAGCCCTTCTCAAAGATTCTGGGTACGTCCTCAGCGGCAATCCCCATGCCGGTATCCGCAATCTCCAGCACATCCTCCTCAGTCACCTTGATTGATACGCCTCCCTCACGGGTGTATTTCACAGCGTTGGACAAGAGCTGTTCTATGATAAAAAGCAGCCACTTCTCGTCCGTAAGCACCTTCTTGTCCACCGGCTGGTAGGAAAGCCTGATGCGCCTGCGGACAAACTGAGGCGCATATTTATGGACGGCCTGCCGGATGATGTGGTCCAGATCGCATTCCCGAAATACAAAGTCCATTGAATCGCTTCCCAGACGCACCCAGTTCAGCGCCATCTCCACATATTGCTCGATTCGGAACAGCTCCGCCAAAAGCTCTCTGTGTTCCTCCGTGTCCTCGTCCTGCAGGATCATGCGCATGACGGAAATAGGCGTCTTGATCTGATGAACCCATGTGGTATAATAGTCCATGCTCTCCATGCGTTCCCTTTGCCAGAGGTTCATATTGTCATCAAATACAGCCTTCAGTTTCCACAGCATCTCCTGATAGTCGTCCTCCCCGAGGGACTCCGGTTTCGGCAGCTCCTTGGGCAAAAGCTCCACATTGCGCAAAATCCTCAGCCGCTCTTCATGGGCCGCCCTATAACGGCAGAAGTCCGGAACCGCCGCCACGGCGGTAAGCAGGCCGCACAGCCCTGAGGCATACAGCACCGCCTCCCACTCCAGCTTATACAAGAAGAACACCACGCCGAAAATAATGCCGTAGACAAGAAATGCCAGCATGGCTTTCCTGCGCTGCCGCAAATACCTGCCGAAAACATGACTTTGTCGGCCTTCTTGCTTTTCTTGCTCCCTTTGCTTTTCCTCTTTCGTTTCCTTTGGCTTTTCCTTCTCGTCTTCTCTTCGCTCTTGATTCTTTGTATTCATCTAAGCCTATTTCCGCCTTTCGCCAATCTCCCCATTATTTTTTCTTGCTTTATATTTTCTGACAAATTAACTTCTCCATTCAACGATATCATCAATCTTCTTGCGAGGCCTTTCCTTAGGAGATTCATTTGGATAACCAAAGGCAATGGCTGCAATAAGCTGTCCGTCACTGCCCAACCATTTGCATAGTTCTGAATATGCAAAATAAATATCGCATATCCAAAGGCTGCCTATTCCTTTTTCAGTAGCGGCAAGAAGCATGTTTTGTATAGAAGCACCTATTGATTGAACATTGCAGATTTCATAAACACGTTCTTCTGGTGTCAATTCTGACAGAATGCTTTTCCCCAGTGAATTAACAACAAAAATTATAGTTGGCGCCTCTGCCATTATATCAACAGTGTATTTTGCCGCTGCTATGTGTTGTTTGCTTTCTGGCAGCAACGCACTATCGTTTTCTTCCCTCTCAATTCCCTGACGGAAAACTTCTAACATTTCTTCTTTGACATTTCCTTGTACCACAATATACTTCCATGGTTGTCTATTTTTAGAAGAAGGGGCTTTGATTCCACTTTGGATAATATCTGTAATATCTTTTTGAGGTATGGGTTTATCTATAAATTTCCTAATGCTTCGTCTGTGGTAAATTGCAGCAATCATTTTTATTTTTCTCCTCAAATTACAATTTATATAAATGCTCCCTATGCACCAGTTCTCTTTTCATCTTCGGGTATCGGGCCGTTAGACTTAGGTTTTCCTCACTGCACAATGTATCCGCTCCCTACCTTGGTAGCGATAAAGTCCGTAAGGCCCGCTCCCTCCAGCTTCCTGCGAAGTCTGGTGACATTGACTGTCAGTGTGTTCTCCTCCACATAAGAATCCATCTGCCACAGCTTCGTCATTAATGTGTCACGGCTGACCACCTTTCCCTTATTCTCCATAAGAGTCTGCAGAATGCGGAACTCGTTTTTCGTCAGCTCAATGCGCTCTCCTCCATAGGTCAGGGAGGTGTCATTTAAGTTCAGCATCGCCCCTCTATGCTCCAGCACAGGAATCCTGCCTGCCATGTCGTAGGCCCTGCGCAGAACGGCATGTATCTTAGCCATCATGACCTCCAGATCCACGGGCTTTGGGATGAAATCGTCCCCTCCCATGTTCATGGCCATGACGATGTTCATATTGTCGGATGCCGAGGAAATAAACAGCACCGGCACGTCGGAAATCCGGCGGATCTCGCTGCACCAGTGGTATCCGTTATAAAACGGCAGCATAATATCCATCAGCACCATATGGGGATCATATTCCGCAAAAGTCGAGAGAATGTTCCTGAAATCTCCGATGCAAAGACATTCGTTCCCCCAAGCTTCGATTTTCTTTTTCATAGCTTCCGCCATGGACAGATCATCCTCCACGATCATAATCCGGTACATTGCATTTACCTCCTTGCCCTTTTTAATTCCGCGCTTATCATCATACTTTTTGTCTTATTATCATGCCCATTTGTCTCTTATTTTCATATCCCTTACTATAACACCATGCCGGCCCATTAGACAATTCCCAAAAAATGTGACATGATTTATACATGGGCCGAAGCACCAAAAAAACAAACTTATCTCCCCTGCCATGTTTGTCAATATCACAGAAGGCCATTTTGTCAAATCCAGCATTAACGTCCGCAAATCAACGTTTTTTCGATCTAACCCATATTTATATTAATAAAACTCAGCATCCCGATTGACTAAACATAAAAGCGCTGGTATTTTAAATACACAGTCCTTATCATATAAAGAGGATTTCCTATCTACGGCTCCAGATAATGCCGCATAAGTTTGGAATAAATAAAATAAGTGAATAGAAGAAACGGAGGCCTTTCGTCATGTTCATCCGTCCCGCCGAAAATAGTGATTTTGAAACAATCATGTCCATATATGCATATGCCAGAGATCAGATGCGGCTCTCCGGCAACCCGAAACAGTGGGGACAGAATAGGCCTTCCCCCGAAACTATCCGAGAAGATATCGCCAAGAAGCAAGCTTATGTAATGATTCACCGGAATGTCCTCTCCGGAGTGTTCGCATTCATCATAGGAGAGGATCCCACCTATAAGCAGATCCACCATGGCGCATGGCTCAATGACGCTCCCTACGGAACCATTCATCGGATCGCAGGAAACGGACATGCCAGAGGCATTCTGTCCAGCGCATTGGCATTCTGCGAGGAAAGAATCGCCAATGTCCGCATAGATACCCATAGCGACAACAAAATTATGCTTCATTTGCTGGAAAAATACGGATATCAAAGGTGCGGATACATCTATGTGGAGGACGGAACCCCACGGATCGCCTATCAGAAAACAGTGCAGAAATAATTTTTTATTTTACATCTTTATAAGCGGTAACATAAGTGTTATAATGCATGGAAGTTGCGCCGGATTTTTGGAGTCCGGCATACCAAAACCAAAATCGGCAAACCGCTCCGCCGCTTGTCTCTTACTTCGGCGGTGGATGGGAGATAAAAAATGAACAACAAGTATCAGAAGACCATATACGCCTGCTTCATGGGCTGCATCGTGCAGGCTATTGTGAATAATTTTGTGCCCCTGCTGTTCCTGACCTTTCAGGATGCCTACGGCATACCTCTTTCCAAAATCACTATGCTTGTGACCATCAACTTCGGCCTGCAGCTGCTGGTGGATTTCTTATCCGTGGGCTTCGTGGACAAAATCGGCTACCGCGCCTCTATGATAATCGCCCATGTCTCCACCACGGCGGGACTGATTCTGTTAGCGCTGCTGCCCGATCTGCTGCCGGATCCCTTTCTGGGACTGCTGGCCGCGGTTTTTCTCTACGCCATCGGAGGCGGCCTTCTGGAGGTGCTGGTAAGCCCCATAGTGGAAGCATGTCCTTCGGAACACAAGGAACAGACCATGAGCCTATTACACTCCTTTTACTGTTGGGGACATGTGGGCGTGGTGCTGATTTCCACCATATTTTTCCAGCTGTTCGGCATCGGAAACTGGAAAATTCTGGCGCTGATCTGGGCGCTTGCCCCTCTGTTCAATGCCATTGTCTTCGCAAAGGTGCCCATGGCTTCCCTTATGGAAGAAGGTGAAAAGGGACTTTCTCTGAAAGAGCTGGCGGGAATGAAGATTTTCTGGATATTTCTGCTGATGATGACATGCGCCGGAGCCAGCGAGCAGGCCGTGAGCCAATGGGCCTCCACCTTTGCGGAAAAGGGCCTCGGCGTCAGCAAAACCGTGGGAGATCTGGCCGGGCCGCTTTCCTTCGCCGTCTTTATGGGCAGCTCCAGAGCGCTTTACGGAAAATTCGGGGAAAGAATAAATCTGGACAAATTCATGGCAGGCAGCAGCCTTTTGTGCATTGCAGCCTATCTGTGCATCTCCCTTGTGCCCAATCCCGTGCTGGGACTGGCAGGCTGCGCCCTATGCGGTCTATCTGTAGGCATCATGTGGCCGGGTACCTTCAGCAAAGCTGCGGCTGCTCTGCCTAAGGGCGGCACGGCTCTTTTTGCACTGATGGCTCTGGCCGGAGATCTCGGCTGCTCCGGAGGCCCCACCGTGGTAGGCATGGTTTCCAGCCTTTTTGGTGAAAACCTGAAAAAAGGAATACTGGCGGCAGCGCTGTTTCCTGTTCTTCTGCTGGCGGGAATCGCATTGTGCAAAAAATACGCCAAGGCCCGGTAGAAATCAATTATCTGAGTCGACTTCCATTTCATACAATGCCATAGACCGGCCGTTTGCATAATTGATACTATTCACAATCTTAAAACCGGCATTGCAGTAAATCTCCCCCACCGTTTTTTCGTCCCCGCCCGTGTCCAAACGGATAAAGCCCACGCCGCGTCTACGGCAATCCGCCTTCACTGCGTCTAACACAAGCTTCGTCATACCCATACCGCCGAATTTGCGGCGCACACAAAACTTGTGCAGATAGGCGGCTTCGTATTTAGGCGCACGAGGCCAATAGGCAGGGTCTTCCCATTGCAGAATGAATGCGCAGGCAATTTCTCCGTCAACGAGGCCAATGCAGAAATTCTCTGGCCGAACCACCGATGACAGCAGTTCCTCCGGCGTCAGCCATTCCTCCGGCCAGACCCGGTATCCCTGCTCCCGGCCCCATGCCGCAACTTCCTTCATGACAGAAATCGCCGTGTCCATTTCATCAAACCGAATTTCCACCTTTCCCATAAGCCCCCTTTTAAGCCGAACAAGCCCCAGCCCTACATTTATGCCGTTCCGTTTTACCTGCCGATACCGCGGATTTCTCAGTCAATCCTCGTCTGCTCTCTCCCCACCGATTGTAACATCATCGCCTGAGCTTCGCAACCTCATTTTCCAGCGCTCTCCTCAAGCTCTGACAAATTTTCACAATTACTGTCGCCGCCAGAATCACCGGCTAAATATCGCCATAATAGCTATGATCATCTTAAGCAATGACACATATGTCTATGCACATACGCATGGCACACAGGGAATGGCACATAAGCGAAAACATATAAACAACATGAATGGCATGATATATAAACGATAATAAATAACTGATATGGCGTATTTCTAATTTGTATTGACATGTTAACAAATGTCATTTATAATGGAGGAAATAAAACCCAGAAAGGATGTACGGAATGATTATTCGATAATTTACCCATCAGGCAGAGAAACATGGATGCGGAAGAGAGCGATCTCTTTCGGCGGTTCCCCTATGGGGACTGTAGACGGAAATTGATGTTTGAGATTCGGGGATTATCGCTAATAATCATTTTGCTTACACAATGATCGGGGTCTTTCAGGACGGTTATGAAAAAGCCTGCCTGATAGGGTGGCTTTGGCAGGCCGCCTTTGGTTGAAATGCAAAGCAAAGATTAGGATAATCCCTCTTACGGACAGGAGGGATTTTTTTATGCAGCAAAAATTGTTTATGCAAGCAGATAATATTATTGTAATGTTTGGAGAGCAGAAGGTTCTTGACTTCGACCGTTTTGTAGTATATCAAGGTGAACGCATCGGGCTGGTAGGCGCAAACGGTGCAGGCAAGACCACGCTCTTGAGGGTGTTGGCCGGAGAGCTGGAGCCGGATGCCGGAACCGTGAAGGCCATGTGCGATTCCCATTTTTTCAGGCAGTTCTCTCAGGGCGTCAATCAATTTGAGCTGGACGGGAAAGAGGCAAAGACCCTGCAGGTGCAAGATAAAGCGTGGCAGGAAACCGTCAGCGGCGGCGAGGATACCAGATTGCGGCTCGCCTGGATGTTCAGCAGCGGGAAATTACTGGCCCTTTTGGACGAACCCACAGCCAATCTGGACATGAAGGGAATCTCCCTTTTAAAGACGAAGCTGTTGGAGCTGGACACCATGATCATCGTCAGTCATGACAGAGCGCTTCTCAATGCACTCTGCACCAGAATCGTAGAGGTACAAGATGGCAGGCTGACCAGCTATGACGGAAATTATGACGATTATATGCAGCAGAAATCCCAGGCCGTCCAAAGGCAATGGACAGAATACGAAAATTACACCAGTGAGAAAAAAAGACTGGAAAAAGTATATCTCCAGAAAAAGAAGAAGGCCGCCTCCATCGAGAAGCTGCCTCCGGGAATGACACCGAGAGAGGCAGGACTGCGGAATTTTCTCTCACATCATCCAAAGGATGCAAAGGCCGGAAAAATGGAGGCCTCTGCCAAGAATGTTCTGGAACGCATAGAGCATATGGAAGTAAAGGAAAAACCCAAGGAGCCGCCCAAAATGCGCCCGGATTTCCGTCTGACCGACCCGCCGGAAAACGCAGTGGTGATCCGGGGTGAAGACATCTGTTTTTCCTATGAGGACGGCAGGGAAATTTTTGAGAACGCCTCCTTCCAGATCCGAAACAGAAGCCGAGTCGCCATTGTAGGCGAAAACGGAGCCGGAAAGACCACTCTGCTGAATCTGATCCGGCAGGAATATACCTTGGATAAGGGGACAATCTATGTAGTGCCAAAGGCCTCCATCGGACTGCTTGACCAAAATATGGCCTCTCTGGATCTTGAAAAGACAGTCCTGCAAAATGTGATGGAGGAGAGCGTTCAGAAGGAAGGTATCGCCCGGACGATCCTTGACAGACTCCTGCTGTCTGCCAGAGATATGCAGAAAAAAGCCGGGGTCCTATCGGGCGGAGAGCGGATCAAGCTGGCCTTCGCAAAACTGTTCGTGGGCAGGGCCAATGTGCTGATTTTGGACGAGCCCACAAATTATCTGGATATCCCATCCGTGGAAGCATTGGAGGAAATGTTTTCGGAATATGAAGGTGTTCTTATATTTGTATCCCATGACGAAGCATTTATCCGAGCCTGCGCAACGGAAATTCTGGAGATAAAGAACGGGAAGGCAATTCCTTTTCTGGGCACGCCGGAGGAATTCTTCGCCCAACGCCAATATTCATGATCTCTCTTTTTCGTGCAGAGACTGAGAGGACAATCCGGAATAAAGGCGTATACTATATACTGTCAGGAGGATTTTAGATTATGGAATGGATTGATAGGTTAAATGATGCAATCAGCTATATCGAGGGGCACTTGACGGACTCCATTGATACAGATCAGCTGGGGCGTATTGCCTGCTGCTCTGCGTATCATTTCCAGCGAATGTTTTCTTACATGGCCGGGATTCCTCTTTCCGAATACATCCGCAGGAGGAAAATGTCGCTTGCCGCCGTGGATTTGCAGGAAAAGAACATAAAAATCATCGAAGTTGCCGGAAAATACGGTTACAGTTCTCCCACCGCATTCAATAGGGCCTTTCAGTCCGTTCACGGAATAGCCCCTTCTGCCGTATGGAATGAGGGCGCATCTATAAAGTCCTTTCCTGCAATCACATTTAAAATTACAGTGAAGGGAGCGGAAGAAATGAATTATCGAATTGAGTCAAGGGAGGCTTTTCGCATCGTGGGCGTATCCGTGCCGCTGCACAAGGATATTGAAGAGAATTTCACAGTTATCCCGTCCAAGTGGGCGGAAGTGTCCATGAACGGCACCCTGCAGAAATTGATCGGATTGATGGACACGCCGCCCATGGGGGTTCTGGGCATCAGCTTATGCAATGATGAAGAGGCTTGGAAGTATTATATATCCGTATCCTCTTCAAAAGATGCCGATGGCCTCGAAGAATACACCGTGCCTGCTGCCACTTGGGCAATTTTCTCCGGCACCGGAACAAACCAGTCCATTCAAGAGCTGGAGCGGCGCATCGTGACGGAATGGCTGCCTACTTCCGGCTACGAGTATGGCAGCGCTCCCGACATTGAGGTCTATTTGAATCCCGACCCGCAGAATGCGCAGTATGAGGTGTGGATACCGGTGGTAAAGAGATAGCGGAAAAGCAGGAGATTACCATTTCCCAATGTCCATTTCAATCCACGCTCCCGCATGGGGAGCGACGGACTTGCGTCCAGCTTATGAGCTGGTGATTAAGTCATGTGATTCATTTCTCATTGCAAACCGGAACGCCCCAAAGCCGCCGGCATTTCGACGAAAGCCAAAGTAAGTGTGGATTGAAATATTTGTAATTTTATTGACGCCTCCTTATGGCGACAGTTTAGATCTGCCGCCAAGGGGGACGCAAAATTTTTTAAAAAAGGGGTGGAAAAAACCATCTTCATATGTTAAAGTAATATAGTGAAATTCGGAAATGTACATTGATTTCTATGAGGGCTTCAGAAATCCGGCCCCAGAATTCAAATTACATGAAATTTCACCTGCAAGTATTAATCAGCAAATCATTTTTAAAATCAAGGAGAAGGGCAATGCGGAAATAATCTATTGACAAAATTTGCACAAAAGTTCCGGCATTACGGCATGTATTTCGTAAGCCGTGTTTTGTGTGACCGTTGATAGATGTCTGGTCCTTTGCTTCATCCTATAAAAGGGAGCCGCTGCGCCCTTGATATAGTGCATGCACGCAGAATCTGCTTTCGGTCATACCATGTGGCCGGAAGCTTTTTTAGTGCGGCAAAATGACAGAAAACGGAATCATCAGCATGAAATCACTAAAACACAATGGGTAAGCCCAGATCGCCAGAATCACCATAGGATGCCCTGCTATGCAAAAACAAAAATCAGCGGCATCGGAATAGGAGGTCTATATGCTACAAGTAAAGAATTTAAGCATCTATCATAAAAAGGATCTGCGTCCTCTGGCCGCAGACCTCTCCTTCACCCTAAACGACGGAGATAAAGCCGCCATCATCGGTGAGGAGGGAAACGGAAAGTCCACTCTGCTGAAGCTGCTGTACGACCCTGCTTTGGTAGATGACTATGCCGAATACAAAGGGGAACTATCAAAAAACCACAGCGTCTGCGGCTACCTGCCTCAGGAACTTGCCGCAGAAGACAAGAAGAAAAGTATCTATACTTTCTTGAGCGAAGAACCCGCCTTTCTGGAGACGGACTACCGGGAACTGACTTCCATGGCAGGCAGGCTGGGCGTCTCTGCCGACCTGCTGTACGGTGACGCCAGAATGGAACAGCTCTCAGGGGGAGAAAAAATCAAGATTCAGCTGGTTCGCATCCTATGCATGCGCCCGGATCTGTTCCTGCTGGACGAACCCTCCAACGATATCGACATCGGGACGCTGGAATGGCTGGAAGACTTCATAAACAGCTGCTCCTTTCCCGTGCTTTACATCTCCCATGATGAAACGCTGCTGGAGCACACCGCCAACATGATCATCCACATGGAGCAGCTGAAGCGCAAGACAGAAAGTGCATGTACTGTGTTTCGGACAAGTTACCCAAAATACGTGGAGCTGCGCCAGAAAGGCCTTGAGCGCCAGACCCAGCTGGCGCAGGAGGAGAAGGCGGCCTATGAAAAACAGCAAGAAAAGTTCCGAAAAATCCATGACAAAGTAGAACACCAGCAAGCCATCATCACCAGACAGAATCCTCACGGAGGACAGCTGCTGAAAAAGAAAATGCGCGCCGTAAAGTCCATGGAGCGCCGCTTTGAGCGTCAGGCTGAGGACATGACCCAACGGCCAGACACGGAGGACGCCATCTTCTTCCGCTTCGCTTCGGGAGAAGGCATTCCTGCAGGCAAATGGGTCTTGGACTATGAACTGCCTCTGCTACAGGCAGGCGGCCGGAATCTGGCCCATGGCATCCGCCTTCAGGTCAAGGGGCCGGAAAAGCTCTGCATTATCGGCAAGAACGGTGCAGGAAAGACGACTCTCCTGCGGCTCATAGCTGCACAGCTCTTGGAACGAACGGACATCCGGGCCGCCTACATGCCGCAGAATTACGAGGAGCTTCTGAATCTGGATCTCACTCCGGTGGAATATTTGGCCCAGACTTGGGAGCGCCAGCCCTCCCCCCAGATCCCAGAGGATCCGGCAGCGCCGCTGAATCAGCAGGCAAACGCTCAGGCGCCGTCCCTGCAACATCCGGCGCACCGGCAAGCCTCCTTTTTGCCGGAAGCTTCCTCGCAAAACGGCATTGCCCCGAAACGGCCTAGATGCCTGACCAAGGAGGAGCTCACCCGAATCCGCACCTATTTAGGCAGCATGAAATACACGGTACAAGAAATGGACCACGCCATCCGGGATCTCTCCGGCGGCCAGAAAGCCAAGATTTTACTGCTGAAAATGAGCATGGATCATCGAAACGTACTGATTCTGGACGAACCCACCCGGAACTTTTCCCCTCTGTCAGGGCCGGTGATCCGACAGCTCCTACAAGATTTTCCCGGAGCGATCATCAGTGTCTCCCACGATAGGAAATACATCCAAGAGGTCTGCTGCCGGGTACTTGAACTGCGCGAGGGCGGTCTGCACGAATGCACTTAAAGAGCCATAGAAGGCCGCAAAAAAACTCCTTCCGCTGCTCATCATCAGCCCCTGACGCGGCACCCTCAGGGCGAGCGAGCGCCTGCCCCATAAGACCATTTTACGCTGCCCATCACCACTTTCTGGTATAGAGCCCTGAGGGGGCCGGCCCCATGGCGCCCCCTCATACCAGATCATATTTTACTACATCCAGTTTCACGGTGCCTTCGGCAATAAAGGAAATGTCCTCCGCCTCTTGTACCGTGTAAAGAACAAGGGACAAGACTTGTTCTCCGTCATTTACGAAAATCTCTGCACTGAACCGGTCCAGAATGACCCTCAGCTTCAGACGTCCCCCCTCATGCCTGACCTTGCTGCGCCTCTGGTGAATCACGGCCTTTCTGGAACCGGAAAACTTTCTGTCCACCTTCAGCACAGACTCGTCCGGCCGAAAGCTCACAGAGGTATAATAAGAATCGTTTTGGGCGAAACAGACCGTAAACTTGCGGTAAAGCCCGCAGCCTTCTTCCTGCCGTATCTCCAGCTCCATATCGATCCTGCGGCCCCTTACACCCTCCAGACGAACGGCTCCCGACAAGGCCACATTCTCATATTCAACCTTATTCTGCCGCATCCGCTCCAGCTCCCGGATAGGCTTCTGGCAGAGCCGCCCGTTCCTGACGGACAATTCTCTGGGAATGCTCATCTGGCCGAACCACCCTTCATCGCGCTGCCCTCTATGGCTGCAGGTATCCCAATTCTGCAGCCATCCGATCATGATCCTGCGTCCGTCCGGCGCAAGGACGGTCTGGGGAGCATAAAAGTCTATTCCATAGTCAACAGACTGATTGGCAATTTCTTCATACTCCGCCGTCTTCTTATCATAGTCACCGATCAGACAGAGCGTGCCGTTGCCGTTATGATATTCCAACCCGGAGGGCAGCATATCTTGAGGGCTGACTATCAGAATCCATTTCCCGTCCAGCGGGAAGAAGTCAGGACATTCCCACATTCTCCCGAAGCGGTTGCGGCTGGCTGCCAGCACCTTCTCATAATGCCACGCAAACCCGTCGGGACTGGAGAAAAGCAGAATCTGTCCGCTGCCGTCCGCAGAACGGTTCCCTATGACGCAGCGATAAGTGCCGTCCTCTTCCTGCCACATTTTGGGATCCCGGAAATCGTTTCTGCTGCCGCCTTCAGGGATATCCTTCTCGTCCAAAACGGGATTCTTCTCATATTTTTCATAATCCACACCGTCCCCTGCCGCAACACATTGGGCTTGGACATCGGCCCAGCTGCCGTCTGCCTGACGCTCTCTCACCACTCCCGTATACATGAGGAGCTGCCTGCCGTCGGCCAGCGTCACTGCGCTTCCGGAAAAGCAGCCGTCCCTGTCCCAGACCTGATCGGGGGCCAGCGCCGCCGGGAGGTACTCCCAATGCAGCAGATCCTCACTTACCGCATGGCCCCAATGCATTGGGCCCCATTGGACTTCATAAGGATTATACTGATAAAACAAATGGTATTTGCCCTCAAACCAGCTGAATCCGTTGGGATCGTTCATCCATCCTACACGGGGAGAAAGGTGAAAGGCCGGCCTCTCTTCATCGGGTATTCTTTTTTCGGAAGCTTCCTCATACCTGCGGGCTTCCCCTAATCTCTGGCTCGTCATATTATGCCTCCATCTCCTCTTTTTTCGTTATGCATTCCTCTCATTCCCTTGAAGGGCGCAATCCCTCGCCGACCCTTGAATCCCGTTTTCTGCAAACCGCCGATCCTTCCTTGAAAAAAGCGCCGCACACCCTCTCCATTGCTATATCCTCTTCGTCATTTCCCATGGCAGCGGTCTCCTCCGGCAGGATTCCCAGCCATCCGCAAATCTCCTGAATCCCCGTGCCCTTGTCCAAATCCTTTCCCACGATTTCCAGACAATTGTTTTCCAAAAATATGCGGCAATCCCATCGTTCCAAAAGCTCTGCCACACTTTGGCGCTCTTCTTCCTTCCAGCCGCAGCCGCGCCTTTTGAACAATGTGATTTTGTACACCATATGCTTTCTCCGGTACACCCTCACCGAGGCCTTTACGCGTTCTGCAAGCTCCCTCAGCTTAGGCAGGGGCTGCCCGCTCAACGGATGAACGGCTTCCTTCACCCCCGAAACCGCATCTCCTTCTCCGCCGGATTTCCCCCATAGCTGCACATAGGCCCCGGACGCAAAGACGGCTCCGTCAAACAGCTCCATGTCCCCCTTCAGCCGCCTCTCCGCCTCCTCTTTCGGCATGGATGTGGCCAAAAAAACAGGACAAGTTTTACTCAGAGCCGCCAGTTTGCTATGAACCCTATCCGATAATCCCTCTCGTGTCCCCTCCGGAATCAGCGTGCCGTCCAAATCCAGAAAAACCGCCTTCCAATCCGCAAAAACCTTATGTTCTGGAAGCCTATCCTTTGGGATTCCATCCGCTAAACCCCCATCCAAAAGCATCCCATCTTCTGAAAACCCATCCTCCGAAACACCGCTTTCCGGAACCCTATCCTTAGAAACCCCATCCTCCCCCCCATCCGATGGAATCCTGCCCTTAGAAACTCCATCCATTGGATCCCCCTCCTCTGAAATCATACCCTCTAAAACCCTAAAAATAGGATAGTCTCCGAAAAACCGGCGCTTCCCAAAGTCAGCTCTTCCACCATAGGCCAGATAGCAAGTGCATCTTCTTTTTCCGCACACGGGCAGAAAGAGTTCCTCCCCACAGTCCTGATACCAATTTATCTCCTTTGTCTTTCCGATATTGCAGGTGCGGACCCTGCCGTCAGCCTCCACAAAGCATCTATCCGCACACATAAGGGCATCAGCGGCAGGGCATCTCAATTCCTCCTGAAAAAAAGGATCTATTGCAGAAAAAGCCTCTTTTTCCTCCGCCGTGTACTTTCGTCCCAATCCGTCCATTTTGTTGATCCATAGGTAAATATCCGGGGGCAGGGCCTCCCGCAGGCTTAAAAGCAGGGGAATATTCCGGGGCACCCCCACCGCCCCCGCGCAAAGCCTGACTCCCCTCTGAGTCAGTTTGCGGCATTTATCCGCAAAGGCATCCACCCCCGTCATCTCAGGGTGGAAGGTGGCCCAGATACAGAGCTTTTCCCGCCTGCTTTCCCCATGGCCCCGGCGGCCTCCGCCATATAAATCAAATATCTTCAGGCTCTCCTCCACAGAAAAGCTCAGATTCGTCTGAAGACCCACCCGATCAATGCCCGGAATTCCCGATAACCGCCCCAGACCTTCCCAATACCATCTATGTATGGACGCTTCTCCGTATGGAGCGATGAAGACAGCTCCGATGGAGAGTTCTCCGGCCCTTTTTGCTATGCTGTCACAAAAGCGGCTAAAGTCCAGCCTATCCCTCTCCAGCTCCGCCGCCGACGCTTTATGCTTGGAAAAGGGGCAGTAGGAACAGCGGTAATTGCAGCTTTTCAGATCCCCCCTATAAGAAACTGTTTTCTTGCCCATTATCCCTCTCCCACTCCAGCATTCTCTTTCTGACTTCCTCAGAAATCAGCTGAGGCCCAAGGTAATCGGACAGCCCCAGCCCCTCCTCCGTGAGGCCAATATAGCCTCCTTTGTTTCCGCCGCTGTGCTCTTCTCCCCCATCCATGCTGACGCGGCTGCCCCAATCCTGCTCATTATACCCTTGACGGTCTCTGTCCCTCTCCCGGACACTGCTATTTTCACCCCGGACACCGCAGCCCAGATATTCCTCCCCCATCTCTTCCAGCCAGCCCAATTGGATCCAAGTCCTGAAAATCGGAAAGTCCTCCGTCACCTCAGCTCCAAAGCTTTTCCTATAAGCCGCTCTTGAAATACCGGGACCAATCAGCAGATGCTTTATCACATATCGCCTTTTGATCTCCTCGTCGGAGAGCAGAATTCCGTTTGTGACGGAGAGGAACTCTTCCCTCCTGCAAAATTCCTGAATTTCCTCCAATGCGCCTTGTCTGGCGGTTCGATAGGGAGTACATGCGTGAAGCCGCCCCAGATAGCTTCTCCCTCCACAGCCCAGAGACAATGCGCCGGTAAAGCCGCATTCCTGAAATTCCCTGCCGGTTCCATGGGCGTTTTTCCTCTTCACAAAGCGCCTCATAGAAATCTGAACATACCCTTGCCCCTTCAAATATGCTGCGCCCTGCCGATATAAGCGGTATGTATGATCGGAGTCCAGCTCAGCCCCTTTCCCGTCCTTCTCCAGCCTGACCCCGTGCTTAATATATAGGGGATAGAGAAAAAGTTCATCGGGCAGATAGGAAACCGCCTTTTCCAGAGAGCGCAAAAGACTTTCCGGCGTCTGTCCCGGCAGCCCATAGATAAAGTCAAAATTGACGCATCCGAATCCCATGCCCGTCAGAAGCTCTGCCGCAGCCTGCGCCCGCCGTCCATCATGCTGTCTCCCCAGCCACGCCAGCTCCTCTTCCTGAAAGCTCTGTATCCCCATGCTGACTCTGGTGACCCCCAGCTCCTTCAGCATCCGAGCCTTTTTACCGTCGGTCTGCTTTGGCGCCGTTTCTATAATGATGTCACAGTCTTTCCTCAGGGGCATATAGGCCCTGACAGTCTGCAGGGTTCGTTGAAGCTGCCCCGGATCCAGCAACAGCGGGGTGCCGCCCCCTATAGTAAAATTCTCAAAAACGGTGCTCTTTGGCAGAATCTCCCGATACTGCTCCAACTGGCGCACCAGAGCATCCAGATAAGCGTCTATGCAGTCCCTGCCGCAGCCCGCAACGGAAAACAAGTTGCAGTATCCGCATTTGCTCTCACAAAAGGGCAGGTGAAGGTACAAACTATGCCCTTCACCCGCCAGATTCTCCATATAATCTATCAAACTGACATTTTGCAATGGTCTGTACGCTGTCTTGTGAGGATAGCTGTACATATATTGAACATATCGATTCATGAAAACCACCCTTGCCAAGATTCATATCTTTTGCTTCACATTTTCCGGCATATAGTGCGTATCCCGGCTTACACTCCCTATAGGAAAAAATGTTTGTAAGGCACCGTGCTCACCACCGGATGATTCACGCCGTGGAACACGTATCCATCCTCGCCATAGCAGGTGCCATGATCGGAAAAACACACTACGAAAGTTTTCCCCCTTTTCTCCTTCCAGCCGTCAAACAGCCTTCCCAGCTGACCGTCCGCATACCGCAGCGCCGCTCTATGAGTCTCCCAGTTATCGTTCTTTGCTCCCTCCAAATAAAAGTAATTGGGATAATGGATGGAACATACATTTAAGTATAGAAATATCCTTCTGGGATCCTCATTTTGCTCCAGCTTCCTCAGAAGGAAATCCACCTGATTCCCCGTACTGTCCTTCACCGGGCAGGAAAATGAGGGATTCCAGTAGCTTTTCTCAAAAAGGGAGGGAAATACCTTCCCCATCTCCGAGCGCTTGTCAAAAAAGGCCACCCCGCCCACGCACCATGTATCATAGCCGTCCCTATGAAGCCCCTGCACCAGATTGCCTGCGTCAAATCCATAGGCTCCCTTCGGAATCTTCTGTCCCATTCCGATGCTTTTGGGGAAAAATAGCATCTCCTGCTCCGCAATACTCTTCGCCTCGTCCTTGGAGGGAAGAAAGCCTGCAAAAATGGCATGGTGGGACGGGTATGTAAAGTTTCCCGGCGCCTGCCGCTTCTCCCACGGACCATATCCGTTCAAAACCGGGGTGCCTCCGCTTTTCTCTTCTGCAATGGCGGCATCGTACCGCAGAGTATCCAGACAAACAAACAAAATATCGCAGTTTCCCACCACTTGGGTCATGTCAACGGAGCAAGCCTTTTCCTCCATCACGGCCCGAAACGCCGAAAACGGCACTTCGCTCATAGCGCTTCCCATCCTTTCTGATATCATATCTTCTTTCCCACTCTCACCCTCAGGCCCTCAGCCTTTCCGCCGCAATGCCCATTCCCATTTCCAGTGTCAAATCTCAGCCTCCCCGTCCATTTCCCTCTATGTCCATTTCCCTCTATTTTCAATGGATATTTTCCGACAATTCCGTCATCAGCCGGATCTGCCGCCTATAGATCCTATTCTCTCCGTAGACATCCTTATGGAGCAGATCCCCCTGAGCATTCATCTCGATGACCCGAGGACTCCTGCTGCCTCGCTCCAGCAGCACATCCATGCCGATGCTTTTTAATCTCGGATAGCACTCTCCTGCCTTAAGGCAAACCTCCGAAATCCGTTCCACCGTCCCCTTGTCCAGATTTAGATCCGTGAATTCCATGGAGCGGTTGTTGAGATGAAGATTGGTGATGGGGCCCTTGGAAAGTCTGGGCAGAATATAGTCGATTTGTCCTCCCTGAACAATCACCCGCAGATCATAGCAATATCCCTGAAAGGTTTCTTTCCCATACCATCTTTCCACCACGCAATCCAGCTTTAAAAGCTTTTCAAGAAGGGCCGCTCCCTCCCGGCCCTCCATCCGGCGCATACGCTTCGTATTGAAAATCCCGTCTTCTTCCAGCGCGGCGCAGGTATAAAGAGCCAGCCTCCCGTTCCCCGGCGAGTACCGCAGCGCCGCCACTCCGGCGGCTCCCGACCCCCGCAGCGGTTTCACGAACACCTGCCCCAGCCTATGCTCTCTCATAAATGCAAAAAGCTCCTCACTATGGGAAAAGCTCTCCCCATACATATGAGTCACCGGAACCCCCTTTTGAACCAGCCTTTCCTTGCACCTGCGCTTATCCAGCACCTCCGCAATATCTGTGGGATCATTCAAAAAAAACCCTGCCGGCAGCCGGGAGAGCCTATTGAGCCATTCTACATACCGATCCGTGAGCTTCCCCAGATCCATAAGCCCGCTGCTCTCCCACTCCGGCGCATCGATCTTCACCGCCCAGCGCCGCAGGTCTCCTTCCGTCCGGCGCCATAAGCCTTCTCCTGCCTGACATCCAACGCCTGCTTCTTCGGAATCCGGTTCCTCCCCCTGCCCCCGGCATCCCAAGGGATAGGCGGCCTTTCGGGGTTCAAGGCACGGCTCCTCTTCTCTTTCCGGCCTCAGCAAATTCCTCCAGTCCAAAAAGGCGACCGGAATTCCGGCTTCTCTGGCAGCCCGCTCAAAATAGAGCTTCCTCTTCCCTCCGTCAGTACCGATCAGCAAAATTCCTTTTATTCTGTCAGCATGGCATTGTACCATAACTTACCATCCCATTCATCCGCTTCTTCCTGCTCAGACAGATCCACAGCAATAGCGAGCTCCTCCAGTTTTCCCATCATTTCATCGGACAGATAATGGTGATGCAGATCAAGCTTTTCTATATTGGGAAATTCGGGAAGCCTCTCCAACAGAAGCTGGCCGCCCTTGTCAGTGAGCGTCCCGTTGGACAGATCCAGCGTATTGATCTGATGCATATACTTGCTTTCCAAGACAACCGCCGTCAGTTCGTCCTGAATCTCGCTGTCCGTGATCCCCAGATATGTCAGACCGGGAAAATCGGATTTTGCAAGCAGCTCCCGCACAGTGCCCTCATCTCCGTCAAAACCGTACTCCTCCACGCCAATGTACAAAAGAAGCTTTTTCAGCTTTGGAAGCTTCGCCTTCGTTATTTCCTCTATCACGTCCTTTCCCAATCCCCCGCAGATGATGGTCAGGGACTCCAGATTATCGTGCTCTATGGTTCCCAGCGTCAGATCCGTGCTGCCCTTTATGGTCAGCTCCTTCAGCTGGGGCATGGCCTTCCATAAACCACTGTAATTCCCCTGCATGATCCAAGAAACCTCGCACACCTCAAAATCCATATCACCGATGAAAAGCTTGGTAATATGACGGAACTTGTCCGGGGCCCCAGCGATGCCGTCTATAATAGGCTGACAGTCCTCATCATACTCCCCTCCCCATCCGCCGACAATCAGTTCCTCCAGCTCCCCAAACTCCGGGTCGGCAAGAATATCCTCTATCAGCGTGCTTGCACTTTTTCCGTTTTCATAGTCCTCGTAATCATACGAATATGTCTTACTCTTCCCCATTTTCTTCCTACGCAGCAGCCGTCTCCGGCAGCCGCATTCTCCTTTCTTAGCATATCTCCAAAATATGCAATGCCCACAGCGGCATATGCTCTTATACTTTGTATTGTAGCATGTTTACCCCATAGCGTAAACTGTTTTATCTTTCATATCTGTATGTCCATATGCTTAACCTTGTCCCACAAATCCACCTTTTCCGTCGCCTTTTCACATCAGATTAATTTTTCGCCATGAGGTCGTCCTCCACATCGTCCAGAGAACAGCAGGTCTTTTCTCTGCTGACTCCAATATCCTCGTTTTGAAACAGCTTCATGGTAACGCCGATACAGTCATAGCCCACCTGCTTGATCAAAAAGGCGGCGACGGAAGAAACCGCGCCGCCGCTCATGGCAATCAATGCTTTTCTATTCATGACAGCCTTCGCAGGAACCGCAATCAGGAAAGTCCTTCGGGTCATAGGCGATCCCCTGCCGGTCATAATAGTCCTTAACCGCTGCCCGGACGGCCTCCTCCGCCAGAACGGAGCAGTGTAGTTTATGGGCAGGCAGGCCGTCCAGCGCCTTGGCGACCGCCTTGTTGGTAAGCTGAAGAACCTCGGAAAGGGGTTTCCCCCTGATAAGCTCGGTGGCCATAGAGCTGGACGCGATGGCGGAGCCGCAGCCGAAGGTCTCAAACTTCACGTCTGAGACAATTCCATCATCAATTTTGAGGTAAATCTTCATAATATCCCCGCAGACAGCGTTGCCTACTTCGCCCACACCGTCTGCATCCTCAATCACACCCACGTTCCGGGGATTGCGAAAGTGGTTCATTACCTTTTCACTGTAAAATGCCATAACAAAAACCTCCTACAGAATGAATGTCCGTTTCCCGCTGACTTTATCCTTCCACAGCGGCGACATATTGCGCAGATACGCCACGATTTCCGGAACCGCTTTCAAAATTGCGTCTATCTCGTCCTCAGTGTTCTCCTCGCACAATGACAGCCGCAAAGAACCGTGGGCCACCTCATGGGGCCGCCCGATGGCTAAGAGGACGTGGCTTGGGTCAAGAGAGCCGGAAGTGCAGGCCGAGCCGGAGGAGGCACAGATGCCCCGGTCATCCAGCAGCAGGAGCAGGCTTTCCCCCTCAACACCTTCAAAGCAGAAGTTAACATTGCCGGGGAGCCGGTTTGTCGGATCACCGTTGAGGGCGGAATGGGGGATCTGAGAGAGACCGGAAATGAGCTTGTCCCGCAGAGCAGAAACTTTGGCGGCGTTTTCCGCCATATGTGAACAGGATTCTTCCAGAGCTGCCGCCATGCCTACAATGGCCAGTACATTCTCCGTCCCCGCCCTCTTGCCCCGTTCCTGAGCCCCGCCCTCTATAAGATTGGTCAGCGGTACTCTCTGTCGGGCATAGAGTACGCCGATCCCCTTGGGGCCGTGGAACTTGTGGGCGGACAGTGACAGCATATCAATGTTCTGTGCCCTTACGTCAATGGGCAGATGGCCCGCCGCCTGTACTGCGTCGGTGTGGAAGAGAACGCCCCGTTCTCGGCATACCGCGCCGATTTCCGAAGCAGGCTGGACGGAGCCGATCTCGTTGTTGGCGTACATGATGGTGACCAGAGCGGTGTCCTCCCGGATGGCCTCCGCCACCTGATCCGCTGTGACAGTCCCCAGCGGGCCTACGGGGAGCAGTTCCACCTCAAAACCCTCGCCCTCCAGCTTCTTCAGCGTGTGCAGAACGGCATGGTGTTCAAAGGCGGCGGAGATGATGTGGCGCTTTCCCTTCCGCGCCCCTAGCAGGGCAGCGGAGCGGATGGCTTGATTGTCCGCCTCGCTCCCCCCAGAGGTAAAGGTTATCTCCTTGGGAGATGCAGCAATACAGACGGCAATCCGCTCTCTGGCATCCTCCAGAGCCTCCTTTGCCCGCTGTCCCAGCCCGTACAAGCTGGAGGGATTCCCCCAGATATCCTGCATACAAGCGGTCATGGCGTTGATCGCGGCCCCGCTCATTTTGGTGGTGGCCGCATTGTCTGCGTAAATCATAGCAATATCCTTTCCAGACATGAACACGCTGATGAAAATACCGGCGTATTCGTCTCATGTTCAGTCAGCAAACAGCGGCGTGGACAAGCAGCGGTCACCGATATCCGGGAACAGAACCACGATAGTCTTTCTTGTATTTTCTGGCCGTTTTGCCCGCTGGATTGCCGCGTGAAGCGCCGCCCCGGAGGAAATCCCTGCCAGAATACCCTCCTTGCGGCCCACCAGCCGCCCAGCGGCAAAGGCATCCTCATTGGACACGGGGATGATCTCGTCATAGACAGAGGTATCCAGTACCTCCGGCACAAAGCCCGCCACAAAGATGCCTACTGCGTCATCGGTATCCGTCCAGATCTCCGGGCCGGTGGCGGAACGGTGGGCAGCGGGATTGGCCGGGGATAAAACCGTGGAGAATCTCCTTTGCAGTTCCTCCGCCTTGGCAATACGGTCTTTTACCGACCCGGCAGGATTAAAATACTCCAGTTTAGCAAGAATATGAGCTTTTACTCCCGTTTCCTTGTCAACATGGGCCAGTTCCAGTAAGGGCGTTTTGCCGATCAGCTGGTCGGCAGATGTGCAGATATTGGACATGATAGATTCCTCCTCTTATTTCTGCGCTGCGGAGGCAAAACCTTTTTCCAGATCAGAGATGATGTCATCAATATGCTCCGTTCCGATGGACAGTCGGATGGTATTGGGTTTGATCCCCTGATCCAGCAGCTCCTCGGGAGAGAGCTGGGAGTGGGTGGTGGTAGCAGGATGGATTACAAGGGATTTTACGTCCGCCACGTTGGCCAACAGGGAGAAAATCTCTAAATTGTCGATAAACTTATGGGCCTCCGCCTGCCCGCCCTTGATTTCAAAGGTAAAGATGGATGCTCCGCCGTTGGGGAAATACTTCTCATACAAGGCATGGTCGGGATGCTCAGGCAAGCTGGGGTGGTTGACCCTCTCCACTTGAGGATGGCCGGAAAGATACTCCACTACTTTCCCGGTGTTCTCAGCGTGACGCTCTACCCGTAGAGAGAGAGTCTCAACGCCTTGCAGAAGCAGGAACGCCGCAAAGGGAGAGAGCGTTGCTCCAGTGTCCCGCAGGAGGATGGCCCGGATATAGGTGACGAAAGCGGCAGGTCCGGCGGCGTCCACAAAGCTGACGCCATGGTAGCTTGGATTGGGGGCGGCGATGGGGGCGTACTTGCCTGACGCCTTCCAGTCAAATTTACCGCTGTCCACGATGATGCCCCCCAGAGTGGTGCCGTGACCGCCAATAAACTTGGTGGCTGAGTGAACGACAATGTCCGCACCATGCTCAATGGGGCGGATCAGATAGGGCGTCCCAAAAGTGTTGTCGATGACCAGAGGCAGGCCGTGGGTGTGGGCGATTTTGGCAATGGCGTCGATGTCGGGAATATCGCTGTTGGGGTTACCCAAGGTCTCCAGATAGATGGCCTTGGTATTGGGTCGGATTGCGGCAGTGACAGCGTTCAGGTCGTGGACATCCACGAAAGTGGTAGATACACCGAACCGGGGCAGGGTGTGGGCCAGCAGATTGTAGCTACCGCCGTAGATGGTCTTTTGTGCCACGATGTGATCCCCTGTCTGGGCCAGTGCTTGGATGGTGTAGGTGATCGCCGCTGCGCCGGAAGCCAGCGCCAAAGCTGCCACGCCGCCCTCCAGAGCCGTGAGACGCTTTTCCAGCACATCCTGAGTGGAGTTGGTCAGCCGGCCGTAGATGTTCCCGGCATCCGCCAGACCGAAACGGGCGGCGGCATGGGCCGAGTTTCGGAACACGTAGGAGGTGGTCTGATAGATGGGAACCGCCCGGGCGGCGGTGGTAGGGTCGGGTTGTTCCTGACCCACATGGATCTGTAAGGTCTCAAATTTATAACTCATGGGAAAATCCCCCTCTCTATAAATTGTCCTCATTATATACCTACTAAACCACTATGTCAATAGGTGTATTGATGTTGCTTGAAATCCTATCAACCTTGTGGTATGATAGGGAAAACGGAGGGGATTTTTATGATGATTTCCACAAAAGGCAGATATGCACTGCGGTTTCTGGCGGATGTCGCGGAGCATCAGGGCGATGGGTTTGTGCCATTGAAGGATGTGGCCGTCCGCCAGAAGATTTCAGAAAAGTATCTGGAAATTGTAGTTAAAGAGTTGGTAAAGGGCGGACTGCTGACCGCCCTGCGGGGAAAAGGCGGGGGCTACCGGCTGAGTCGCTCCCCGGAGGAGTACAGCGTGAAGTCTATCCTTGAGCTGATGGAGGGGTCGTTGGCCCCCGTTGCCTGTCTGGAATCAGGGCAGAACGTCTGTCCACGGAGCAATGACTGCCGAACGCTCCCACTATGGCAGGGTTTGGATAAGATTATCTCTGATTATTTGGCACAATTCACTCTGGCAGATTTATATGGAAAAACATAAATGGTATGAAAACCTCCGCCAGCACCGCCGCAGGCCCACAAGGACGAGAGCTGTGAGTATGTTCTCCGGGCTTCTCTACTGTGCCGATTGCGGCAGTAGGCTGGAATACTGCGCCACCAACAATTACAAGCGGGAGCAGGCGTTTTTCTCTTGTTCCGCCTACCACTGCAATTCTGACGTTTGCTCCGCTCATTTCATCTGAGAAAAAAGCGTTGGCAGAAAAACGGCGGGAACCGGATGAGTTCATCAACAAAATTGCGGTGCCCACCCCCCACAAGGCGGACGGCAAACGGCACCAGCGGGCAGATATCCACTACAGCACCATAGGCATGTGGTGCGCTCCCGCCCCGGAAGGAATAGAGAAACTGTACCAGAAACATCTTGCAGAACAACAGAAAAGGGCGGCGTAGCCACAGCTGCGCCGCCCAAATAAATAGAACTGCTATTTTTATCCAAAATGAACTCTGTGTATACGCCTTCGGAGGACACGCTTACACCGTAAAATCAAACGTCAAGGTTGTTCCGTCATATAATACAATCGTCAACGTATGGCTGCCCGCAGGTATGGAAACCGACTTATCCATCACTGTGAGAGTGAGCACATTGCGCTCCAGTCCTCCTTCAGAGCTATATACCGCCTCAAATCCCAACTTTTGGCTAATCCCGCTGATCTGGGTCTCGCCATTGTCGTAAAGCCCATCTATGGTTTGGTTGAACACCACCTTAAGCTTTGCATTGTCCGAAGTCTTGAGAACAGTTACTTCCGTGATCTTGGGCTGGGAAGTATCATCGGGAGCCGGATCGGTATATTCGGGAATCTGCTCATAGCTGTAGAAATCCTCTCTATTGCCCTTGGCATCCTCCGATACATAGCAGAACCATTGTCCCTCCTTTACGCCCTCAATCCTTACATAATTCAAGCCGTACCCTATGGAAAGCTTCGTACCATTGGCGTAAATCTGTGCAGGATCCTTGGCAGCGGTGGTTCCCTCCCCCTCTACCTCGTCCTGAATCGCATAGTAAAGTATTCCTGCCTCGTCCGAGTTCACAGTAACCTCTATGGTGTTCGCGTCTTTCCACTCAATGCTTCTTGCATTGACTCTGGGCGCCTGCAGGTCAAGGTAGCACGTACCTTTTAACTGTGTACCGTCCTTTAGGTTGATCAGAATCGTATACGTATTATTGCCTTGAGGGATGCTGTTTCTCTGCATATACACACGGTAAGTCTTGTTGTCGGAAGTGCTGACCTTTTCAAGAGTCGTCTTGTTCAACGGACAACTAATGTCAAACTGCCCCAGAGTCAGGCTTTCCGCAGTGGCGGTCTCCAGCTCTATCTCGAAGCCATATAGGAATTCGCCGTTTCCCTGCTTCTCGGCAAATGCCTCGGCCCTTTTGATTGTGCCGGTCTTGTCTACGCTGATTTCCCCGTCAATGGTAAGGCTGTTTACCAAAGTGGCCTTTCCCTCCGTATTGACAGCCACATAATACATGGTATACGGCATACCCTCCGCCAGACCGGTAACGGCAAAGACATTCTCGTGCTGCTTCATCTCTGTCTTCACACCGTCCCTAATGATTTCAGCCTCCGTTACTTCCGCCGCTTCCGTCACAGAAGCCGCCCGGGCCAAAGCCCTCCCGTTTTCTCTTAAAATATAGTAAAAATAACCAGGTTCGTCTGAATTATAGGTAATTCTGGCCTCGCCGGCACTTGTGCGGACAGCGTTAATGCCTGCAATCTGCGCGCAGTCCGTCCTATACGTAAAGACCTTTGAGATTGCTGTTCCGTCTGCAAGAGTGATCTGTATATCATATTCCTGATCCCTATAGTAGGTAGTCGCCAGATCATAAACCATATTGTCACTAGTGGACACGGACAAGATCGTCATATCGGATCCGCCGCTATTGCATATGATGCTGAACGCGCCCAGCGCAAGAGGCTGTTCCGTCTTCTGATTCAAAGTGACCCTGATACGACCGTTACCGATAACCTCAACTTTCTGAATGGTGAAAATTACTTTTTCCGGCTCCGAATAACTGTAATTTCTCGCCTCTTCTTCCGCCCTTACAGCAGCCTCGCTTCTGCCCTCCCTGCCTTCCTTCTTCCCATATTCCTCATAGTGCTTGTAAGCCGCCAGTATATCATTGCCAAAGGCCGCCTGCAGTTCGTTGTATCTATTGAGATAATCCACTGGATGAAAGTCGGTGCCGTTGTCTCTGTCTTCAAAGGCTCCATAGATAAGATAATGCTCAATATAAGCATCCCAGTCATCCCCAAACGCATCCTGAAGATCCTGATATTTCTCCCTATATTTGACTATGTCTATCATCTCATTCATTCCCCTGCCCTCGGAGAGTCCATAGGTCATGAAATGCTTCAGCAGAGCCTCTCTATCATAGCCAAAAGCTGCCTTAAGATCCGGATACTTATCTGCATAATAATGTTCGTCAAAAACATCTTCTATGCCCGCTGCCTGAGTGTAGCTGATGCTGCCCAGAGCTATCGCTCCGGCGGCGGCCACAACCAGCATTCTCCGGCCCTTTTTTGCCGCCCTTGTAAGTCTTTTCTTAAATACTTCGCTCATTGCCTTGTTTTTCCCTTCTCCTTTTCCTATAAATTTGTCTTTTTCCATAAATATCCTGCCCTGAAACTTTTGCCTATTATAATACTTTTTTGCCCCAGCGTCAAGCAATGGACAGCCCCGGCGCTTCCCTATGACAGAGGACATCCGCAGCATTTGTATTACAACTCGAGGGCGTCTTGCTTATTTTAATTCTGGGTTTGTCCAAGGTAATTCATACCAAAGGCCACTGTTCTCATCATATAATGCACTTGTCCATCAAAAAATCCTCTGTTATAATATAATCGCTCATAAACCTAAGATTTTCAGATTGTAATTTTCTTGGCTAAAGGAAGGCAAAAAGCAGTGGATAAATTAACAATTAAAAAAGCTCGGTTAGATCAGACTGACGTGATTAATGAACTCGTAAGTAAAACGGTAAAAGAAATATATCCCAAATACTATTCAAATGAAGTAGTAGATTTCTTTTTGGAATTACATAATCGCGATACTGTCAAGAATGACATTGCGGAAGGCAATACCTATGTGATTGGTTGTGGAATGACCATCCTCGGAACAGGCACAATTCATCAAAACGCTGTTTCAAGGGTATATATAACTCCGAATAATCAGCATGAGGGAGCCGGAACCAAGCTTATGGATTATTTGGAAAAGGAAATAATAAAAAATTATTCCTATGTAAATATAGATGCATCGTTGCCGGCTACTGAATTCTATCGCAAACGAGGATACGAGCTTTTAAGACAAGCGGAACATCCCGTTGCAAATGGTAAATTATTGTCATATTCAATGATGCGAAAAAGAGAATTCAGTATAGACCCGGCTTTATATAACACCCCATCTGTTCTTGTCCGAAAAGAAGTCGAATTGCAGGGGCTTGATTTTGATGAATATCAAACGATGGTTCCAAAGAGAGTTTATTTGTTGGCTGACAGTCTGTTTGATACGATGCTCGCAAAGAATGTTGGTACGCTTACATTTGATGTGGGCGGAGGCATCTATGTAATGAATCATAACAGCAATTTAGGCTTTGCAAAGGGTGAGATGTGTTCACCGGGGCTTGCAACTCAAGCAGAGGATTTATATGCAGCAGGCGTTAAGGAACTGATTCATGTAGGATTTGCCGGCGGGAATAAGATCGGGGATTATGTTCTTACCGATGGGGCTTATAACGACACCTCTATTACTAGATTATATGGATTTAAGGGTGAACTAATCGAGTCAACAAAGGATTTGACAGATTCTTTCTGTATGGAGTTGGAGAAAAAGGGGATATCTTGTATTCGTGGTTATCATTGGACAACTGACGGCGGATATGTTCAGCCAGAATGGAGAGGACGATACTATTTAAACGATATGGGGGCTAAATGCGTTGAGATGGAAGGCGCAGGATTATTTACAATAGCAAATTTCCGTTCTCGTAAGGCAACAGCAATATATGTTGTATCCGACAGTGGATCGAATGATGAATGGAATCTCGGTTGGGGTGAAAGCGCTCTTGAAAATAGTATTCAAAAATTGATTGATGCATTAGCGAGAAAATGATTTAGGACATTTGCGTTCAGTTAAAGGCATGCATGCCGACTGGGCAATATGGCGACTAAAACCACAAAGGACAACTCAATCTCCGTATCCATGTTTTACTCATTACGCACCCCGTATTGACGGGGAACGTGGATTGAAACAAAAAAGCTTATGGCTTTGTGCTCGCAATGTGCCCTTCGCTGCCTTAAATTTTTCCTCCCTTTTGAAGATTCTCCGCATAAGGCAGTGCATGCGCAACCCCCTCGTTAAAAGCTGTGTAATTCAAGTCTTCAATATATGACATTCCCCAAGGTGCAGGATAATCTTCCATCAGGCAGAGCTGGATTATTTGTCATCACACTCTGCCCTTATTCCCGCCGCATTCCCTCCCTTGTTTCTTTCAGCTTACACCATCCACCCGGCCAGCACCACGCTTGCCGCCGTCCCCGCCAAGGTGGCAAGCAGCGCCCCGGTCAGGGTAAATCTTGTCTTGGTCACCTTAGCTGCCAGAAAGTACACGCTCATAGTGTAGAACACGGTCTCCGTACAGCTCATGAGGATGGAGGTCAGCATCCCCGCGTAGGAGTCCGGACCGGAGGTGCGGAAGATATCCAGCACCAGCCCCGTGGCCGCGGAGGATGAGAACAGCTTCACCACTAAAAGCGGCATCAGCTGGGCAGGCAGCCCCACTGCAGCTGCCGCAGGTCCAAGCAGCGTCCCCAGCATCTCGAAAAACCCAGAGGCCCGCAGCATCCCCACCGCCACCAGCAGACCGATGAGGGTGGGCACGATGTCCACTACTATCTTCAGCCCGTCCTTTGCGCCCTTCAGAAAGGTTTCATATACTTTCACTCTGGATACAAATCCGTAACCGACGATAAAAAAGATCAGGATCGGGATAATAATGTCCGAAAGATGAGCCATGGCATTCATATTGCTTTCCCCCCCTTGTCCTTGATTTTACAGTACACGATGGCCACCAGAGTGCTCACCAGAGTGGCCGCTATGGCAGGCGCAATGATGGCCGTGGGATTGGCGCTGCCGTACTGGCTGCGGTAAGCAATCATGTTTACCGGTATGAGCTGCAGGGACGAGATATTCAGGATCAGGAAGATACACATCTCATTGCTGGCACGCCTGCCTCTGCTGTCGTTTCCCTGATGCCGTAAATTCTCTTCCGGAGCCTTTCTTGTCTTTCCAAATCCGCCTGCCGGACTCCGCTGCCCTGCAAGTCCCTTTCGCAGCTCCCTCTCTGCCGATCGAGACGTCCCTTTTCCCACGGGCGATTCCTGTGCAGACTGCTGTTCCCGGACATACCTCTCCCCGCGAAAATCCCTTTCTCTGCTTTCCGTATCCAGGTACTCCGGATTCCCCCGCTGTGCCTCCAGCTTCGCCAGCTCCTCCATGGCCTTCAGCCCCGCCGGCGTGCAGGCCCAGCCCAGCCCCAGCACATTGGCGATCACATTCGCTGCTATGTACTCCCCGGCAGGATGCCCTGAGGGAATCCGGGGAAATAGAAATCTCAAAAAAGGGCTGATTCCTTTCGTGAGCTTTCTCACCAGTCCCGCCTTCTGGGCTATCTCCATCAGCCCCATCCACAGAGCCACCACCCCGGCCATGGTAATGCACAGAGAGATGGCCTCCCCGGCGCTGTCCAGCGCCGCATTCGTCACATCTCCCATATGCCCCGTCACTGCTCCGTAAAGCACCGCCAGCAATATCATTACGGCCCATATAGCATTCAACATTTTATTTTTCCCCATACACTTCCTTACCTCATTTTATGTCCCGGCGGCAAGACTGATGCCAATTCATTCACCGATGAAAAAGGCCAAAGCCATTCCTGATACCGAAGCGGCGCAATTTTTTACGTTTGTTGTAATTTGCCGGACAACTGTCTATAATAGGGTTAAGTGATGATGATAGGAGACAATCGTATGTGCGGACGCTATTATATAGATGATGATACGGCAAAAGAAACCGAAAAACTGGTGCGTCAGGCAGAGGCAAAGCTCCACGGTGCTTCTGCCGCCGCCATAAGGCGGATCGGCAGCGCCGACATCCATCCATCGGAAGAAGCCCCTGTCCTTCTGGCAGACGGCGGCGGGATAGCCTGTGTCTGGCTCCGGTGGGGATTCCCTATGGAGCAGGGGCAGAAGAAAAGGCTGGTCTTCAATGCCAGATGCGAATCTGCCGCCGAAAAGCCCTTCTTCCGTGACGGCATCCGCCATAGGCGCATTGCAGTCCCGGCAGCGGCATTCTATGAGTGGGACAAGGCGAAAACAAAATATACTTTTCAAAGGCAGGAGCAGAAAGCGCTTTATATGGCAGGGTGCTGCAGGCATTACAGCGACGGCGAACATTTCATTATCTTGACCACGGATGCAAACAGCTCTATGCAGCCCGTCCACAACCGGATGCCGCTGCTCTTGGAGGAGACGGAAGTAAGAGACTGGATCCTCAACAGTGACAGAACGGACTCTCTTCTCCGAAAAATCCCGCCTCTGCTGGACTGCGGCACGGACTTTGAGCAGATGAGCTTTTTCTGATCCTCCGTTTCCCACTGTCCTCCGAAATCACTATCCTGACGTTTGTTGCATGGTCATTTTTTGCCAGCAAATTCCTATTGAAATCAGAACGTGTGTTTATTATAATATCCATATCAAGGAGGTGAACGCACGTTTGGAAAATATTATTTTTCATATAGACGTGAATTCAGCCTTCCTATCCTGGGAGGCTGTTTATCGTCTGGCCCACAAAGGCGGAACCCTTGACTTAAGGGATGTTCCCTCCGCAGTGGGCGGGGACATCGCCCTGCGCCATGGTATCATACTGGCGAAATCCATCTCTGCAAAAAACTGCGGCGTGAAGACCGGACAGTCCATCCCGGAGGCAAAAAGACAGTGCCCCAGCCTCCTGCTTGTCCCTCCCAACTATGGTCTGTACGAGGAATGCTCCGCCGCCTTCATGGATATTCTGCGGGAATACTCGGATACTGTGGAGCAGTACAGCATTGATGAGGCGTTTGTGGATATGACTTCAAGCTGCCACCTATTCGGGACTCCCGAAAACACGGCGGAGGAAATCAAGGACAAGATCCGGGACACCTTGGGGTTCACTGTAAATATAGGCATTTCCGACAGCAAGATACTGGCTAAAATGGCTTCGGATTTCAAAAAGCCAGATCTGGTACACACCCTTTACCGGCGGGAAATCCCGCGAAAGATGTGGCCCCTCCCCGTAACGGAAATGTTCTTCGTGGGACGCGCCACAGCCAAAAAGTTATTTTCTATGGGAATCAGAACCATCGGTGAGCTTGCCGCAGCTGACCCTGCATGGCTGAAAGCAGTTCTGCAGAAACACGGCGAGATTATCTGGGGATTTGCAAACGGCATCGACCTTTCCCCGGTACTGGCGCAGCCTGAGCCAAACAAAGGGTATGGGAACAGCACCACGGTGCCCTTCGATGTTACGGACGCGGGGACTGCCCACAAGGTGCTGCTGGCTCTTTCGGAGACTGTCGGGAACCGGCTGCGGTCAGACAGCGCAAAAATACAAGTGGTCTCCGTAGGCATCCGGTATTTTGACCTATCCTATTTTTCCCACCAGCGAATACTGGATTCCCCCACCGACTTGACCATGGAAATCTACAATGCCGCCAAAGAACTGTTTCTGGAATTTTGGGACGGCAGACCCATCCGGCATCTGGGGGTTCATACCGGCAGAGCCAAAAAGGACGACTCCGGCAGGCAGATAAGCCTTTTCGATGAATTGGATTATGAAAAGCTTGCCATTGTAGACAGAACCGTTGACACTCTGCGGGAAAGATTCGGAACAGACTCCGTCATGCGGGCCGCCTTTCTGAACCAGCCCATAGACCATATGTGCGGCGGTATATCACGGGAAAAAAGAACCGTAGACTATGACAAGGTGACTGTCCTATAGCTTGTGTTTGGAAGGAGGCGACTTTATGGCATTCGGAATAGGTGCAAATTCCAATAATAAGGATGCCGGAATTGTCCGGGGGATACAGAAAGAAATCGCATGTGAATGCTGGTGCAGCAGCAAAGGGGAGATTATCCCCCTAATGATAAAACTGGTAAATGAAGACGGTGAGCTGCAAGTCATTCGGGATATCATGGTACATTCCCGGCAGAAAAAGAGATATGCCGGGATACCGTCCACAGAATATGACTGCACCCTGACTGCAAACGGCAGAAATATCCGGGCGTGGCTGATTTTTTACCAGACAGAAGGGCGGTGGGTACTGAATTTCCGGTGAAGCCGCTTGAAAGAAGTCATCCATGCCTTTAGCAAAAAGAGGTGCCCTTCCTCAGAAGGCGCACCTCTTCTCTTTTTCATTCTGCCTGCCTATGCAGGAAAAATCTGTCAGACTGTCTTGTTCAGACTTACTTCGGAAGCGCTCCGCAGCGCCGCCTCCAAGAAAATCTTTACAGTGTCCCCATGGTGAACAGCTCCTTCACATGGGCCACCTCTTCCGCCGTAGCCTTGCTGGCCGGAACATAATAAGATTTTTCTCTGGCGATATTGTAAAGCTCCTCCTGAGACTGCTCGCAGGCATTACGCATCTGTTTCAGCGTCTGCTTCAGCTCCTTGTTCTCGGACTGGGCGATCATCTCCGCATAGCGCACCAGTTCGCCGTTAATGCCTGCCAGAGTGTCCGCCACCATGGTCTTTTCTTGTAACTGCATATTCATACCTCCTCGCCCGCCTCCGGCGGACCTTCAATCAATAGTTCCTTCATTCCCGGATGACATATCCTACTGCAGGAACTTCATCAGCTGCTGCTTATTGTCCATGGCGGACTTGGCGCCTTTCTCAAAAAACTGCTTCACCTGAGAATCCGTGGATGCCTTGGCGTACTCCTGCATCTTGCAGTGGGTGGTGTCATACCCGCCGATGAGATGACGCAGATTCTGTAGATCCAGTTCGGAAATGTTCGACATTGCCATATGAGTAACCTCCTTCATTTTGCATTTCATGTCAGTACGAGGTTATTGTTCGCCCATTTCAAAAAAATATGCATTTCAATTTTGATGCCGCACTACTCCGTATTCATCATCCAGCCGAAAATATGGGCAGGCCTGCTGAGTTCCCGACAAAAAACGGTACATCTCATCTTCATCCAGATTCACCAGACAGCAATAACATTCATATTCATCATCATAAACATAATTGACACATGCGTCACAATTATTCATAGCTGCTCCTCCGTTTCCAGTCCGCCTCGGTGCTTCCGGCGGTGTTTCTGATGACATTATGCCCGAATGTAAGCAGACTGTCAACGACCGTCTCTGAAAGCACCGGCAAGAAACGCAAGAAGCAGAAAAATAAAGCATTACAAAATGAAATTTTTATTAAAAGCGGGCTAAAACACGGGAAATCCTTGACAAAACACTCAGAAACGGATACACTGATAAAGCCGTACATTTTCAGAATTTCGTGCAGCGGTGAAGTTCGGTCTTGCGCAATGGGAATCCGTGAACCGTGTCAGGTTGGGAACAAAGCAGCACTAAACGGAACCTCTCATGTGCCGCAAGGCAGCCGGATGGAGCTGTATCCGAGTTCTGGGATGTGCGGCATCTTATTTTTACCTTATCCTTTCTCACGGAATAGGCAGGCGCCGAAAAAACTTTCGGACGTATTCCGAACATTGGAGACCTTTATGGGCATGACTTACGAAAAAGCTGAAGAACTGATGCGCAGCTGCACCCTCTGTCCCCGCGGCTGCCGGGTGAACCGCATGGCCGGTGAGAAGGGCTTCTGCGGACAAGGGGCAGAACTGACGGCCGCCCGGGCAGCCTTGCATTTCTGGGAGGAACCCTGCATATCCGGCAGCTGCGGTTCAGGCGCCGTCTTTTTCTCCGGCTGCAGCCTGCAGTGCGTGTTCTGCCAAAATTATGACATATCTGTCAGAAATATGGGGCAGAGCTTGTCCGTCCATCGGCTGGCCCAGATTTTTCTTGAGCTGCAGGAAAAGGGAGCCGCCAACATCAACCTTGTCACCGCTTGTCATTTTCTGCCTCTGGTATGCCTTGCCCTCATCCAGGCAAAGAATCAAGGCTTGAACATCCCCATTGTATATAACAGCTCAGGCTACGAAGAGGTCTCATCTCTTCGTCTGTTAGAAGGCTTGGTTGATATCTATCTCCCCGATTTGAAATATTATTCCCCCCAGCTCTCCGCCCAATATTCCAAAGCGGCGGATTATTTTAAAAGAGCTTGCGCCGCAATTGCCGAAATGTTCCGGCAGACAGGGGCTCCTATCATAGACCCCGATACGGGACTCATGCAGAAGGGTCTTATCGTCCGCCATCTTCTGCTCCCCGGCCAAGGGGGTGATTCCAAAAAAATCCTGCGCTATCTTCACTGCACTTACGGAAATGACATATATGTCAGCATCATGAACCAATACACTCCATTAAGGCACACTGCCAAGATTCCTGATCTGGATCGCCGGATAACCCCTGAAGAATATGAAAAAATCCTGACATTCGCAGACAAAATAGGCATAGAAAACGGTTACATGCAGGAGGGCGGCACGGCGGCGGAAAGCTTTATTCCGGCCTTTGACGGAAAGGGCCTATGAAACCTTGGCATTTGCCTGCTCTATATGGCTAAAGTTCTGTCCGCATCATATAATATCCAAAATCCCCTGCCTGCGCAGGCTCTTCCGCACATTCAAAACTCTCAAACCCAAACATAATGGCAACCTGCTTCTCCCGCTCATAGTAGTTTCCGGGCACTCCTATGTAATAGCGAAGCTCTCCCTTTCTCTCCACCCTCGTCAAGATCAAATGGCTGTAATTGTAATATCCATGGAGAAGAAAACTGTTGTTGGCCGCCTTGTAGGATTCTGCCGGGAACACTACAAAGTCCGCAGGCCGTATGGAAATATACTCTCTGTCGTCATTAAAGGGATGTATATGGGGATAGATGGCGTATAATTGCTGCCACTTGTCCTCCATCAGCTGCGTAGGTTTCTCCTCCCGAGAGGCTTTCCTGCTCTTCCGGGGTTCCTTCATGCTCCCCTCCCCTTCTCTCAAAACAGCTTCCCCCTGCTCTGGCCATCCCCTCTGCCTTCCTGATTCTCCATTCCCTAGTTCGTCTGCAGGGGAGAACGTCCTCGCCTCCGTCCCTTCTGACTCTTCTGCCCATCTCTCCCTTTCAGACCTTGCGCTTCCCCCTATTTTTCTTGTCTCTTCCGCTCTTCCGGTTCCTTCTGCCCATCTCTCCCTTTCAGACCTTGCGCTTCCCCCTATTTTTCCCATCCCTTCCGTCCTTCTTGTTCCTTCCGCCCTTCTCTCTGTCTCGGTCCTTGCGCTTCCCCCTATTCTTCTTGTCTCTTCCGCTCTTCCGGTTCCTTCTGTCCTTCTCTCTGTCTCAGCCCTTCCAATCTCCTCATCCCATCTCGCTGCTTCCGTCCCCCTAATCCCTTCCGTTGTTCCCTGAACCCTTGCGTTTCCTTCTATCCCTTGCGCTCTTTTGATTCCCTCCGTCCTTCTCTCTGTCTGAACCCTTCCAATTCCTCCATCCCATCTCGCTGCTTCCGTCCCCCTAATCCCTTCCATTGTTCCCTGAGCCTCAGCCCTTGTGTTTTCTCTTGTTCTTCCTATTCCTTCTGTTCTTCTTGTTCCTTCTGCCCTTCTCTCTGTCTCCGTCCTTCCAATCCCTTCTGCTTTTCTCTCCGTCTCCGTCCTCCCAATCCCCTCTGCCCTTCTCTCTGTCTCCGTCCTTTCAATCCCTTCTGCTTTTCTCTCCGTCTCGAACCTTGCTCTCCCGCTTCCTCCTATTTTTTCTTGCCCTTCCGTTCCCGCCCTTCCGGCTACCTTACCGTTCCCCCCAGCCCTTTTGGCCCAATCAGCCCTCTGCTCCCAGCTGCAGGAAATCTCTCTCCCGGCTCCCAAGGGTATCCTGAGCCCTTTCGTTTGTCCGTATCCCATCCCGGTTCTTCCGATACGGTCCAGATCGTCATACGACTGACGGAATTCACCCCGCCCTGCCGAAATCATGATTTTTCCCAGAACACCATCTTCCTTTTCCCCGCAGAGCAATATATCCCGCTCAAAAACGTCAGTGGGGTGCAGCCCCGTCACAGACAGCTCCATTCGCAGACACCCGTTTCTGACCTCCAGCTTCACGAACCCGGCCCCCCTGACGCGCTCCCCATGTTCGTAATAATCAAGATATTTTATCCTTCTATCATAGAGCATAAAAATTCCTCCTGAAAACACTTATGGATTTTACCTAAGTATATTCAGGAGGTTGTCTCACTTATGCAATATGTCTTTCTATTTCTGCAGGGCAAGGCCCAAAAGAATCCATAATCCTTCAGAAATCAATAATCCATGCTGTCCCTATACCTCATATAGTTCACCACCATCAGAGCGATTTTAAAGGTCAGCGCATCATCAAAATTGCGCAGGTCCAGCCCGGTGCTCTTCTGGATCTTTTCTATGCGGTATACCAAGGTGTTCCTATGCACAAACAGCTGTCTGGAGGTCTCAGAGACATTCAGATTGTTCTCAAAGAATTTGTTGATCGTAGTCAGGGTCTCCTCGTCCAGATTGTACGGGACATTCTCCCCGAAAATCTCGTCGATGAAAAGCCTGCACAGATTCACGGGAAGCTGATAGATCAGCCTTCCTATGCCGAGAGTACTGTATGCGATAGTATTCTTCTCCGCATAAAATATCTTCCCCACGTCCAGAGCCATCTTGGCCTCCTTGTAGGATTTCGACACATCCTTCAGCTCCTGCACCACCGTTCCGAAAGATACCCGCACGTTCAGCATGGCCTCCGTGTTCATCATGGCCACGATGGTCTCTGCCAGAGTCATCAATGATTCATCCGTGTATTCCGGCTCCAGAGCCTTGATCAAGATGATGTTGCTTTCGTCAACTGCCGTAATATAGTCCCCGAAATGGGAGGAAAACATTCCCTTCAAAAGCTCAGCTACGATGCCGTCCTTCTCCATCTGGGTCTCCACAAGAAATACCGTTCTGGGCACGGAAGCTTCTATATGGAGCTTCTTCGCCCTATTATAGATATCCACCAGCAGCAAGTTGTCCAGCAGCAGGTTCTGGAAGAAATTGTTCCTATCAAACCTTTCTTTGTATGCGATGATGAGATTCTGCAGCTGAGATACGGCGATCTTTCCCACCATGTATACATCCTCACTCAGTCCCTTCGCCACCAAAATGTACAGAAGCTCCCCTTCATCCATGATCTTCAGCAGATGATGTATGCCAATCACCTGACTGTCCGCAGGAGAGCCCGCGAATCCTGTGATCAAATCTGCAGAAAGGTCCAACTGCCCCGTTGTAGATGCCACCAAGGAACCCGATAAGTCACATACGCACAAGTCCACCTTGGTGATTGCCTTCAGTTCATCAATGCTGGTCTGAATTGTCTGGCTTGAAATCATTCTCTCTTCCTCATCTCTTTTCTGATATTGCCTGCCATAATGTGAAAAAGGGGTGCCAATTTTCAGCACCCCCTCTCAATCCATCTTATTTCATGCTATATAGAAAGTTCGCAAAGCGCATTTCCTATCGGATTAGTTGGTAACGATCTGCTCCGTCTCCTTGTCGAATACATGAATCTTCTCGATATCGAACGCAAACTTGATGGTGTCGCCAGGTCTTGCGGTGGTGCTGGGCGCAACTCTTGCGGTAAGAGGGAACTGTCCCAGATCAAAGTACAAGAACACTTCCGCACCAAGCAGCTCGTAAACTCTTACAGAAGACTCGAACACTGCCTTCGGATCGCTCTTCGCCACAAACTCTTCGGAATCGTACACGTCCTCGGGACGGATACCAAATGTAACAACCTTGCCGTCATAACCGCCTGCGATAACCTTCTTTGCTTTCTCAGGGGTCAGAGGAATGCTATGTCCTTCAATCTCAAGGCTGGCCTTGTCGCCGGTAACCTTCACGGTGGCATCCAGGAAGTTCATCTGAGGAGATCCCATGAATCCTGCCACGAACAGATTGGTGGGCTTCTCATACAGATTCTGAGGCGTGTCAACCTGCTGGATAACGCCGTCCTTCATAACGACGATTCTCGTACCAAGGGTCATAGCCTCTGTCTGGTCATGGGTAACGTAGATGATGGTGGTGCCCAGTCTCTGATGCAGCTTCGCAATCTCAATACGCATCTGCACACGCAGCTTTGCATCCAAGTTGGAAAGAGGCTCATCCATAAGGAATACCTTAGGATTACGAACGATTGCACGGCCCATGGCAACACGCTGTCTCTGACCGCCGGACAGAGCCTTCGGCTTACGGTCAAGGAGAGGGGTCAGGTCAAGGATCTTAGCTGCTTCCTTAACCATCTTGTCGATCTGATCCTTGGGAACCTTCCTCAGCTTCAGACCAAATGCCATATTATCGTACACGGACATATGAGGATACAGAGCGTAGTTCTGGAATACCATTGCGATATCACGATCCTTGGGCTCAACATCGTTCACAACCCTATCACCGATCTTCAGCTCGCCGGAAGAAATGTCCTCCAGACCTGCGATCATACGAAGCGTGGTAGACTTACCGCATCCAGAAGGTCCTACGAAGATAATGAACTCTTTGTCTGCGATCTGCAGATTGAAATCCTTAACTGCCTCAAAACCGTTGGGATACACCTTGCAGATGTTCTTTAAAGATAAACTTGCCATAATAAGAAAACTCCTTTCAAATTTAACATGGTTTATTGTCTTTAGTTTTTTCGATGCCCAAGCACCGTCCCACTGAGTTTAGTATAACGAAAATGCCTTTTTTTTTCCATACTACTATTTCACAAAGATTTTAACCCTGATTGTTAAAAATGCTTATATAATTTGTCATTTTTTAATGTTATCGTCATTTTATATAAAACTAAACTTTTTTTCTTATGCAAAGTAGACAAATATCAGCTGATATGTGGATCATCCTGCAGTCCAGGATCAAGCTCATCCTTGAATATCCTTTCGTCTTCACCCTTCTCGCCTTCATCCTCCGTCGTCTCGGACGGGTTGGCCTCCGCTATCTTATCCTCCAGCTTACGGAAAAACTTGCTGTAGAGCTTCGCGGAAACCCATGCCGGCACGGAGAGCCCGAACAAGAACACAATGGGGATGATCTGGGGCAGATATATGAACAGCAGCGGCGGAATCGCAAAAAGCACCATCATGAGAATTGTTTTGGGCAGCTGCGCGATGCCGATGATAAAAGCATTCTTGATGGTATTCAGCACAGTGTTCTCGAACTTGGCCAGCACCGGAAAAAGAAACATGGCGGTGAACATCACGAAAAAGAATATCGCCATCAGCATGCTGCGCATGATGCTGCTGAACTCCAGACCGGAATAGCTGATGATAAAGAAATCCCCCGCCAACACCACAAGGACGAAAATCAGTATCAGACCGATAATGATGCCCTGTCTCAGATTCGCCCTGAAGGACTTGAAAAAGTCTCTCGTGATGTAACCCTCTTCGTTTCTGGCAATCTTCAGCGCAATATAATGCATTGCTGTCAGGGACGGCCCTATGGTGACAATGGGAATACAGCAGATCAAGGTCAGTACATTCAGCCACATCAGGTCTCCCAGTTTATTCAGAGCCTGCATCAAGGGACTGTCCAGTTCCAGAAATCTCATGATTTTTCCTCCATTCCAGTTCCGCCGCAGCCCGCAAGCCGCCCTTCTTCCGGAAGGGATTTACGGCGCGGCACACATCCGCAAATCCCTTCCGGCGGCTTGCGAGCCGCCGTTGTTTCCAGTTCCGTTATCCAAAATTCTTTTCCATTGGTGTCACTCGTATGCCCGAAAACTCCATCTCAGGCCTCACGGCCCGAAAGCCCTGCTTCCTATAGAAATCCACCGCGTAGGGCGCCGCCTGCAGGGTCATGAAGCGCTCCCCCTCCTCTGTCCTCAGATACTCGCACAGTCTCTCAAGGATGGCGCTTCCCACCCCCTTATGATGGTAAGCCTCCTCCACGAACAACAGCGAAAGTATGTTTCGGCTCCTTATGGAACCCGCTCCTATGATTCGTTCTCCGTCAAGGGCTACCATCAGCCGGTAGTCCCCCTTCAGAAACAACGCATATAAGTTTCCGTCGGTTATAAAGTCAAAAAAATGCTGTATGCCCTCCTCGGTGAAATCCCTTCCCTCGTATTTCCTGAAAGTTTTCCAAATCATCTCCATGGCGGGAACCCACTCGTTCCTCCGGGCCCACCTGATCTGATAGGGCATTCTTTTCATCCTATCCATCACTTCCGCAATATCACACTCTCCATCCAGCCATAGATATCCTCCATGACTTCCCTCCGATTGGTTTCATTCAGCAGCTCATGCCGTCCGCCCTCATACAGCTTCAGCTCCATGTTCTCCAATCCGGCCTCCTTCAGAGAGTCATAGGCCCTTCTGACACCTCTGCCATAATCGCCTACCGGGTCTGCATCCCCCGACACCATCAATATAGGCAGCGTCTTGGGGATATGGCTCAGGTTTTCCTTTTTATAAAGTCTGGAGATCAGCTCAAACAATGTGGCAAAACCGTTGACTGTAAAGGTAAATCCGCACAAGGGATCGGCAATGTAGCGTTCCACTCTGGATCCGTCCCGGCTCAGCCAGTCGCATGCCGTCTTGGAATCGGTTATCTTTTTATTATACGCCCCGAAAGCCAGCTTGTCAATCGATCGGCTCACATGGCCGGATCCGCAGAAAAGCTTCTGGATGCCCGCCATGGCCTTTGCAGCCCAAAGGGTCCCTTTAGGCTGCATTCCCGTTCCCATGATTACGGCCCCCTCGATCCCCGTGCCGTACCGATACAGATAATTCCGGGCAATGAAAGAACCCATGCTGTGTCCCATGATCACATAAGGAACGTCAGGATATAGAGCCTCCGTCATCTTTTTCAGCCGATGCACGTCCCGCACCACCACCGTGGCCGGATCCTGCTGACAGAAATACCCGTATTTCCCGCCCTGTTCCACGGATTTCCCGTGGCCAAGATGATCGTCCCCCGCCACCACGAATCCTTTTTCCGTGAGGAATTCGGCAAATTCCTCGTACCGCTCCACATACTCCGCCATGCCATGGACGATCTGCAGAACGCAGCGCACCTGCTTCGGATCCTCCGGCGAATACCGGACCGCGTGCAGCTTGGTCTTTCCGTCTCTTGAGTCAAAATATAATTCCTCTTTTACCATCCCACTCTCCTTTTTCGGCGTTCTGCATTAAGCGATCTCCGCGCCGGCGGGCATATCCTTCTCCGGCTTCACCAGAGCCAGATTCCCTTCCGCATCCTCCGCGCACAGCAGCATACCTTCGGACAGCACTCCTGCCAGCTTGGCGGGCTTTAAGTTCACCAGCACCATAACCTTCTTTCCCACCATTTCCTCCGGTGTGTAATGGGCCTTGATGCCGGACACGATCTGCTTCACCTGACTGCCCACGCGCACCTGACTGCAGAGCAGCTTCTTGGACTTGGGCACGGCTTCGCAGGCGATGATCTCTCCCACCTGAAACTGAAGCTTTGCAAAGTCGTCATAGGTAATCTCCGGCTTAGGCTCTATGTCTATGGGCTGGGCAGCCTCCGGGTTCCCGGCGCCGCCTTGGCCGTCGGAGCCTTTGTCCTGCTGTCCTTGGGCGGTTCCCGGCGTGCCCGTCTGATTTCCGTTCTTGTCCGCAGGCTGCGCCGCCTTGGCCGCCTCCATGGCCTCGGCCATCTCCTGATCCTTGGCCGCCACTTCCTTCATATCCAATCTGGCAAAGAGGATTTCCGGCTTGTCCGTGACCTTGTTTCCGCTCTCATACAATCCGAACTCTTTCAGTTTGTCGAATTCCCGCAGCTTTGTATTCAACTGAGCGGCAATCTTCTCAGAGGTCTCCGGCATGAAGGGCTGCAGCAGGGATGCGCCGATCATAATGCCTTCCACCAGATTGTACAGCACAGTGGAAAGTCTGTCGGACTTTGCCTCATCCTTGGCCAGCACCCAGGGCTCCGTCTCGTCGATATATTTGTTGCAGCGCTTGAAAATAGCAAAAATCTCGGTGAGGGCATCTGCCACCCGCAGGTCCGCCATCTTCTCCGCAACCCTTTCGTATGCCCCTATGGCCACGGCCTTCAGATCCTGATCAAAAGCGGCGTCCTCCGCCCCCTTGTCGGCTACCACACCCCCAAAGTACTTGTTGCTCATGGAGATGGTGCGGTTCACCAGATTGCCCAGAGTGTTGGCCAGATCCGAATTGGTGCGCTCCGCGATCAGCTCCCATGTGGCGTTTCCGTCATTCTCAAAGGGCATCTCATGAAGCACATAATAGCGCACCGCATCCACCCCGAAGAAGTCCGCCAGAGCGTCCACATAGATCACGTTTCCCTTGGACTTGCTCATCTTGCCGCTGTTCATCAAAAGCCAGGGATGCCCGAACACCTGCTTAGGCAGAGGCTCGTCCAGCGCCATCAGGAATATGGGCCAATAGATGGTATGGAAGCGGATGATATCTTTCCCGATCAGATGCAGATCCGCGGGCCAGAGCTTCTTATACTGCTCACTGCTGTCCCCCTCCGCATCATAGCCTATGCCTGTGATATAATTGGTCAGGGCATCCAGCCACACATACACCACATGACCCGGATCGAAATCCACGGGAACCCCCCACTTAAAGGAGGTTCTGGAAACACACAGATCCTGCAGTCCGGGCAGAAGGAAGTTGTTCATCATCTCATTCTTGCGGGACACGGGCTGAATGAATTCCGGATGCTCGTTGATATGCTTGATCAGCTTATCCGCATATTTGCTCATGCGGAAGAAATACGCCTCCTCCTTGGCAGGCTTTACCTCCCTACCGCAGTCTGGGCACTTGCCGTCCACAAGCTGGGATTCCGTCCAGAAGGACTCGCAGGGAGTGCAGTACATTCCCTCGTATGCCCCTTTATAGATATCCCCCTGATCATACAGACGCTTGAAAATCTTTTGGACCTGACGCTCATGATTCTGATCCGTGGTTCTGATGAACTTGTCATAGGAAGTGTTCAGCAGGTCGCACATTCCCTGAATGATCCCCGCCACCTTGTCCACGAACTCCTTGGGCGTCACCCCCGCCTCCTGAGCCTTCAGCTCGATCTTCTGTCCATGCTCGTCCGTGCCGGTCTGGAAAAAGACATCATACCCTTCCTTACGCTTGAACCGGGCGATGCTGTCCGCCAGCACGATCTCATAATTGTTGCCTATATGGGGCTTCCCTGATGTATAGGCAATTGCTGTTGTAATATAGTACTTTCCCTTGTTCTCCATTTCTTTCCCTCTCCTCTCTTCTCAAAAACCTCTTCTCGTATTTGTCTCCTATTTCGCCTCTCTGTCTCCTAGAAGCCCCTAAGCTCCGGGCTTTTCGGATCCAGATCATTCCGGTTTTGGCCTCCTCAGATTCTCCGGACTCCGATCTTTTCGGATTCTAAAGCCCCTTCGACCCTCCGGGTTCCGGCCTTTTCGGATTCTAAAGCCCCTTCGATCCTCCGGGCTCCGCCCTCTTTGGCTTCTCAGCTTCTCATGTTCCGGCCTCTTCGGAGCCAGATCGTCCAAATTCCGGTCTTTCAAGGCTCCGATTCCGTGAATTCTTGTCTCTTTGTCCGAATCTCCTCTCCCTCCGGCCCAGCATCGACCCTTTGATTTTAGGCACCCTATCTTCCGCAGCCCCTACAGAAAATACAAAAAAGCCCGTCTTCCGATGCACATCAATAATATGCGCCAGAAGACGAGCCTTCATGCCCGTGATACCACTTCTCTTCGCCCGTCCCTCGCAGGACGGACCTCTTCGGGTCAGTAACCCTATCCGCTGTAACAGGCGGATCCTGTCGCAGCCTTATCCGGACATCGCCACGGACTCGGTGCGCCGCTCGGAAGCCATCTTCCGTCTTGCCGTCCCCGGCCCCTCTCAGCGCGCAGGCCTCTTGGGCCCGCCGGAGCCTTCTCTGTAAGAGCTCGGACAAAACGTACTCTCTTCGTCATAGCTTTTCATCTTAATATCATGTGTATTTTTTCCCTGCCATAGTCAACGATCTCATGGCTCCACAGCCCCAAGAAAAGGTTCTTTTGCGAAAGCATATCGCTCCAACTCTCTCATATTATTTCTATGGAGAAAAGCTGTCCGCCCATTCACCGTCATATAATCAACATAGCATAAAGCCCAGTTTCTGTCAATCGGTTTTCTATCATATACTCAAATACTCATCCCTCCATAAGATAAAGCAAGCAATTTACTTTCATCCAATCCTCCTCTTTCGCCTTTACCGGCAGTCAGGCCCCCCTGCTCTCTTAACGATTACCTTTTGCCTCATCCTAAGGGCAATATGCCTAATTGTACCCATCAGCCTTACCGCTCCCCCTGCGGCATATGGCAAAATCGCCACTATATAAGGAAAAACATACCTGCTCTTTGCCTCCCAAATTGCACTGAACAGAATTCCTCCCACCAGAACCAGCCCCGGCAGATAGGAGACCGCATTTTCCCTGCCGAACACGAGAAAAAGAACATAACAGAATGCCAGCGCATAGATTGCGGACTGACAAAGATTTAAACTGTCATAGAGAAGCTCATTGCCTTTTCCATAATATGCCTTGGTCACCCACTCTTCCGGCTCATCCATAAATCGCGTAGCCGAAAAAACTCCATAAGAAGGCTCGTTCCATTGGTTCAGTAACTTGGCCTTGAAAAAAGCCATCCCTACCATAGGATGTCTTAACCACTCACGGATACGCCCTATCAGATACTCTTGTGCCACCCCCCCGCACTTTCAGGATCAAAACCGCTTTCAGCGAAAGTTGTCCATGTATAGGCATTGTATGCGCCGGGAAGCTCTCCAGCCTCCAGATCTCCCTGAAGCCCCATGGCAAGCAGCAGCTCAACCGGCATCCCTCTATTCAAATCGGCACCTGTACGAGCCCCCACCGAAGACATGATAATCTTCTGTCCTGACAGCATAATGATAAGCATTGCAATAGGCAGAAGCAGAGAAAAAGGTTTTTTGTCCTTCAGCAGCACCAGAATCTGGATCATCGTCATTGCTATCCAGACAATGAGCATGGAAGGCCGCACAATATAGGCAATTCCCATAGCCAAAATAGCAGGCAGCCACCACATCAGCCGTCTTCTCACAGCCTCCTGCGAATTTGCCCGGATAAAGAACCATATGCCCAGACACATGCCGCATACGCTGATGACTTCTCCGTATAAGAAAAGCGCATACAAATGCATGGGCAGAAACATCACCGCCAAGAGCAGATAGATTCCTTCTGCCGCCCTGCTGCGGCATAGCTCCCGGGTAATCCTGAAGCCAATGTACACAGTGACCCCTACACACAGCGCATGCACTCCCTGAATCGCCTCAGGCCCTTCAGCGCCAAGTCGATATAATAACGAATATAAGGTTGACAATCCCAGCTGGAACGGATAGACGCCAAAATATTCCCCTATGCCCAGCTCAAAAAAATTCCCCTTTGCCATCTCCACTGCAGCCAGATACACATGAAGCTGGTCATTGCTTACAGCATATGCATGTGCGCTGCACACCAGAATCATGATGATTCCCGACGATGCAAAAGCAATGAATATAGCCAGCCCGTGAAGCACCTTCTCCGTCAAAAATTTCGCACTATGAAGTGCAGCGGAAAACAACAAAATTCCCGCCATAAATAAAAGGTGCTTCCAAAGGCCGTCTTTTACAATTGTCATGTCTTCTGATTCCGTATACATTCTGTGTGTATAGCGAAGAGAGTACACTGTAAAAAAGAATAAAAACAACATCCCGATGCAGGCTATGCATCGCAGGCACCACCTATATATTCCATCTTTCAGGTCGATCTTTTTTCCCATTAACCTGCCCTATGCCTTTTTTCGTTTTTCCCTACTTCTTCGTGGAAAGCTTGCTGTACTCTCCCTTTCGGTCATAAGAGTCCAGCAGATAGCTGTCATCCGTCAGCACACAGTCAATCTCCACCTTGTCCTCACGGTATTTGCTGTGCTTGCGCAGATCCTGCTTGGGCTTCTGTTGTCTGGCCTGAAAGGAATTTCTGGTCTGGAGAAATCCGGAAAATTTTTTTGGCAAATGTCCCGCCAGCTGTCCCGTGATATCCTTGAACCTGACCTTCATCTTCCGCCAGAGAGTCTCCTGCCTTCCCCCGATATTCTCCACTGCAGAAAAATAAGGGTTTTCCTGCATAACCTGAGGAGGCGCCACCGCCGTGGCCGCCGCTGCTACCTGCGGCGCATGAGGAATCTGAGACACATTGGACCGGGGCGACTCCGGCAGATACCCGTTCTGTCCCGCCGCGCCTGCGCCGATACCCTCCGCCTGACCGTCCTCTCTGATCTGGGCCAGCACCTGCGCCTCCCCGGACTTGTCCCCGGCCTCCCCCGCTGTGGCTATCTCGTTGCCGCCCCACAGCCCTTTTAACAAACTTTTACCTTTTCCAAGGACTTTCTCCATCCATGCGGAAAGCGAAAGCTGCCCCTCCTGCAGGCCGGCTGTCTGGGAGGTCTGCTCCGCCCCTTTGGGGCCGGCTCCGCCCGCCATGCTGCCGTCCTTCCTGAAATGGGCATGGTCATGCATACATTCCGTCACACGATGCATATCCGATGTGTGCCCGCTCTCCCCTCCGATTCCGCCCAGCCGCATCTTTACGGTTCACCTCCCGTCCCCGCAGCGCCCACTCTTACGGCCCCTGCCTTTTTTGCTTCAACCAGCGCATTTCCTACAAAGCCGCAACCTGCGCGGCAATGCCGTCTCCAGCCGGAATCCCCATGGATACAGCCTCCGGCCCACTGCCTGCACATGCCGCCACATGCCGCTTCCAGAACCGCCGCTTCAGGTCACGGCAGCCCTTTGGCATCATCACCGGCTTCCGTTCAGCTTCTCCATGAACCTGGCCACATTGTCGGAAATTTTGTTTCTGAAAACCGCCGACCCGGATACAATGATGTTGGCTCCTGCCTCCAGCGCCAGATCCACGTTCTCCATCCGCATGCCTCCGTCCACCTCGATGTCCGTGCGCAGGCCCCTTTCGTCTATCATGGCCCGCAGCCTCCTGACCTTCTCCAGACATTCCGGCATCAGCGGCTGCCCTCCGAATCCCGGCTCCACCGTCATCACCAGCACCATATCCACCTGCTTCAGGTAAGGTTCAACGGCCTCCACGGGAGTCTCAGGCTTGATGGTAATTCCCGCCTTCTTTCCGTAAAATTTGATCTTTCCTATGGTGCCCGCCACGTCCTTTGTGGCTTCCACATGAAAATTAATCATATCAGAACCGCAGTCCACAAAAGCCTTTATGTAGCGCTCCGGCTTTTCTATCATCAGATGTACGTCAAAGAAAATATCCGAACAGTTCCGGATGGATTCGATCACCGGCATGCCGAAGGAAATGTCCGGCACAAAGATCCCGTCCATCACATCAATATGGAGATACCGGGCCCCTGCCCGTTCCACCTCTTTGATCTGTTCTCCAAGTCTGCAGAAGTCCGCCGCTAAAATAGAAGGTGACAAAATATTGTTCATCCCCGCTCCTCTGTATCCGCCGGCCTTTTATGCTCTGTTGGACAATTCGCTCCATTGCGCACACTCTCCCCCGCGCATTTTGTTCTATTTTGTACCGCATCTATTATGCATATGTCCAACAGCGCTCTGGCCCGCCAAAATGGGTGCCTCATTGGTGGTTCATGGCCCGAGAATGTCCGCCAGTCCACAGTCCGCACCATGAAAGCAGTATTGCTTCCACCGAAAAACTGCGAAACAGCCCCAGACCGTTTCACAGTTTTCGCTCACACCCTATTTTAACAGAGATATCACAGCTTGTCCACGTCCTTTTTCAAATCTTCCCATTTATCGGGATTGTCAGTATAATACAGCGGACATTTTTTGCCTCCGCAGTCGTAATGGCGCAGGATATCCTCCGTGTCCAGATCATAGACGTCTGTCAGCCACGCCAGAAGTAAGAGCAGCGAATCGTAGGTCTCCTGCGTGAAAGACCCGTCCGCCTCCAGATAGCAGCACTCGATGGAAACGGAATCCCCGTTCCGGGACTGTACCGCGTATGCGATCTCGTCCAAGGGTACACACTGGATGATCTCGCCCTCATAGCCGATGATGAAGTGGGAGCTGGCGCTGGTTTCATGGGAATCCTTCAGCCCCTCGAAATAGCTTCTGTTCTGGGCAGCGCTGGTTCCCGGATTCGCAGTATAATGCACGAAAATATTTTTGACGCTTTCCAGCGGGTCTCCGGGTCTGGAGTATTCGTTTACCGTCAGAAAATCTTCCGTCCATTCGGGATGCTTGGCGAATTCCTCAGCAGGAAGACCCTGAACCATGTAGCCGGAATACTGAGGCTGTCCCGTCTCTGTATTTTCCTTGGGCAGCCCTCCGGTATCCCCGCCTGCGGACGCTCTGCCTTTCTCAAGCAGAAGCGTTGCCACCAGCACCAAAACACAGAATACCCATACCCCCACCAAAGCCCGCTGCATCATGACCCGTCTTCTGCGCCGGGTCATGGCTCCGGGGCCGGCAGACTGGCGAAGGGGAGCCTGAATCCTGCGGCCATCGGCCCTCTTTCTCGGTTCGGCAGCGGTCTGATCCTCTATGTACGGCCCTCTTGCGCTCCTCGGTACCGCGGCACGCATATCCTGTCCATACTGTCTCCGGCCCGCATAGGCGTCATCTCCCCGCCGCTTCGGGCTCCGCTGCCTGAAGTCAGTTTCTTCCTCTCTGCGCCTACCGGATTCCCGCCAAATCATGTCCGTTTTTTCCGCCCTATGCCGCTGCCCGCCCCTTGGACCGGCATCATATTCGGCACCGCGCCCTGCTTTGTATCCTCCTCGGCGGGATGCCTGCCGGCTGTCAAACGTCTGGCCGGATCTACTTCGGCCGCGCCCCTGACCGCGCTGGGCCTCGAACTCCACCAGATACGGATTCCGCCTCACGGCACATGCGCTTCCATTCTCATATAATACATCCAAATCTTGATTTCTGCGTACATTTCTACTCTGCATTTCATTCACCCCATAGTACTTTTCCAGATTCCCGCTTCCGGAGCCTTCCGGAGAATGCCCGCCTCTGCCTTAGGGCCGATTCTCCGGCATACCCCTCTTGAACTTAACGTACCTATACTATAAAGCAGAAATGTATCATAATTGTTTAAAATTCCATTAATTTTTTCCTATATGTCCCTTCGATAATCCTCAGACACAAGGAATCCTGCCCGGATCGTACCGTTTCGCCCCGCCTGCCTCCCGGCCCCGTTTACGATTCCTGCTGCCCGTAATAGGCGTTTGCGCCGTGCTTTCTATAATAATGTTTGTCCTGCAGCTCCTGAGGCGCCGGCTGGACATGATGATTGATCAGCTCCGTCCTATAGGCCATCTTAGCAACCTCCTCCAGAACCACCGCGTTGTGTACAGCCTCCTTGGCGTCCTTTCCCCATGTGAAGGGGCCATGGTTCTTGCAGAGCACAGCCGGCACGGACAAGGGATCCTTGCACAGCCTGAGGAACTCCTCCACGATCAAATGTCCCGTATTCTCCTCATAGGCCTCCGCAATCTCCTCCGCGTTCAGGCATCTGAAGCAGGGAACCTCCCCATAAATATAGTCCGCATGGGTGGTGCCGTAGCAGGGAATGGGTCTTCCCGCCTGCGCCCAGCTGGTAGCATAGGAGGAATGGGTATGCACAATGCCCCCGATCTCCAGAAACGCCTTGTAAAGCTCTGCATGGGTGGCAGTGTCCGAGGAGGGGTTATAGCGCCCCTCTACCTTCTTGCCGTCTAAATCCACCACTACCATATCCTCCGGTGTCAGCGCATCATATTCCACACCGCTGGGCTTGATCACAAAGAGCCCCTTCTCCCTATCGATGGCGCTGACATTTCCCCAGGTAAAGGTCACCAGACCATATTTGGGCAGTTCCTTATTGGCCTCACATACCGCTTTTTTCAACTCTTCCAACATTGCTTTTTCCTTCTTTCTCTTCTATGATCTTAATTTTAGCCAAAATCCATCGTGCCTGAAATTCTTTGCGTTCAAATTTCTTTGTGCCTGAATTTCTTCGCGTCCGAACTTCTCTGTGTCTGCTTTCTCTGCGGCCGACTTTCATTGTATCCGGAACTCTCTGCGTCCGGCTTTCTCTGTGGCTGATTTTCATTGTATCCGGAACTCTTCGCGTCCGAATTTCTATACATACACAGTCTTCTTACACCAGTCCCGCCACCGCAGCCTTTTCCGCGGGCAGCGTATTCTTATACTTCTCGATGAACTTATCGAAGCCTGCCACATCCTCCGCCTTCGGCTCTATGGTGGTTCCCGTCTGTCCGGCAAATATCTTTTTGCTCAGATAGTCGGGAAGCGTCTCCCCGTTCTCCTTCTCCCACATATAACATGCCAGCACCGCCATGCCCCATGCGCCTCCCTCGCTGGCGGTGTCCATCACCGTCACGGGAGCGTTCATGGCCGCCGCCATCAGCTGCTGCCCTACTACGGGAGTCTTGAACAGGCCGCCGTGCCCCGTCAGAGAATCCACCTTCACCTGCTCCTCCTTCATCAGAATATCATTTCCTATCTTCAGGGCAGCCATGGAGCTGTATAAGTGGCTGCGCATGAAGTTTGCCAGCGTGAATCTGGCATCCGGAGTGCGGACAAACAGCGGCCTGCCCTCATTCAGGCCGGTAACGGGCTCTCCCGAAAAGTAGTTGTACGCCATCAGCCCGCCGCAGTCGGCATCACCGGACAGCGCCTCCCTGTACAGCGTACCAAACAGCTCGTTCCTATCCGGCTTCAGCCCGAACTTTCCGCCGTACTCCTCGAAGAGATTCACCCATGCGTTCAGGTCGGAGGTACAGTTGTTGCAGTGAACCATGGCCACCGGCTTTCCGTCCGGAGTAGTGACCATGTCGATCTCCTCATGAACCTTGGAGAGCGCCTTCTCCGTGACCACCATGGAGAAGATGGAAGTCCCGGCGGAAATGTTTCCCGTGCGCACCCTCACGCTGTTGGTGGCCGTCATGCCCGTGCCTGCGTCGCCCTCCGGAGGACACATGGGCACGCCGGGCTGCAGCCTTCCGGTGGGATCCAGAAGCCTTGCCCCCTCCGGGGTCAAGACGCCTGCCCTCTCTCCTGCCCCCAAGACTCTGGGCAGAATGTCCTTCAGCTTCCAGCCGCAGCCTGTCCGGGCCACCAGACCGTCAAACTGCTCCACCATTCTCCCGTCAAAGTCACAGACGTCGGAATCAATGGGGAACATCCCCGATGCCTCCCCTACCCCCAGCACCCTCTCGCCGGACAGCTTCCAGTGGATATATCCCGCAAGCGTAGTTAAATAGTCGATATCCTTTACATGCTCCTCCCCGCCAAGAATCGCCTGATATAGGTGGGCGATGCTCCACCTCTGGGGAATGTTGAAGCCGAACAGCTCCGTAAGCTTCCCGCAGGCCTCCTCGGTCATGGTGTTGCGCCATGTCCGGAAAGGCACCAGCAGTTCTCCCGCCTTGTCAAAGGCCATGTAGCCGTGCATCATGCCGGAGAAGCCTATGGCCGCAAAGCTCCTCAGCTCCACGCCGTATTTCTCCTCCACATCCTCCGCCAGATTCTTGTAGCAGCCTCTCAGCCCTTCCCAGATATCCTCCTGAGCATATGTCCAGATATCGTTCTCCAGACGGTTCTCCCAGTCCCAGCAGCCCTGCGCCACCGGCTGATGGCTCGGATCCACCAGTACCGCCTTGATGCGGGTTGAGCCGAACTCCAGCCCGAAAACAGTTCTTCCTTCTACAATTGCTTTTTTGATTTCCTCGTTCATGCCGCCTCCTATTTTTCAATCTTATAATTATTTAAAATTGGATATTATTCATCCTCATCTTCCCACCGGCCATACTGCTCCGGGGCCTCCCCCTTGCTTCTGACCACCAGCGGCTCCGGCGTGTTCTCATCCGTCACCTTCAGCACCTTACACTGAAATATCCACTCGTCCCCAAAATCGAAAATATATTTGAACTGCTTTCCCTTATACAGATTCACCTGACTGAGAGTATAGTCCACCGTCAGCCGCAGATCCCTTTCTACATCCTCCGCATAGTAACTGTCACCATTGCTCCAGGAACGGTTGTCCATAAAAAAAGCATGGGCATGATCATCCATGAATCCGAATGCATCCAGAATGGCTCCATGCAGCCCAAACAAGGTGCTGTCTCCGGATATCTGTATATGGCGGTAGCATCCGGTGCCCGAAGACACACTGATCACATAGGAAACATTCGTCTTGATCTGCCTGATGCTGCCGGGGGCAGACCTTTTTGCCGAAGCATCCTCTCCCTTCATCTTATCGAAGATCAGCTCCAGCCGCTCTTCGATCTCTTCCGGAAGCATCCCCTGCTCCATCAGCTCTTTCAGCTGGTCCAGCCCGTCCTGGGGAAGACTTTTCAGCTGCTGCTGGTCCATGTCCAGCATGGAATCCAGCATATCCATAAAGTCCTCCAGCTCCTCCTCGCCCTCCTTGCTGAACCGGTCCAGAAGAGCCTCCTCTATGTCATCCAGAGCCTCCAGCTCTTCCTCCATCCGGAGGACGATCCCCACCTTTTGGCACAGATCCTCTGCGAACGCATAAGTTCGCTGATCCCGGACCAGAATCTCCTTAGGGCAGTTCTTCTGTCTCAGCAGCCCCTCTATGAAGCTGTCCACCAGAGCCTCCGGATTGTCCTCATAGCCCTTCAGGGAAGGCAGGGGCAAAAGATATCCCGTGGCCGAATTCACTGCCAGCAAAAATACCGGAAAAAACGGCACCTCCTCGGGCTCGTTGCGGACCGGCTGGGGAAAGCGGATGATCTCACACTCCCACACTCCCGATTTCTTCCGCTTCTTGAGCTTTGCAACACCTATCTCATTGCCTGCCAGAGGAGCAGGAAGCTTTCTGGGCTCTTCTTCGGGAAGCACGGTGTCCGTCAGCACATATGTGCCCTCCCGGAATTCCAGCATGGGTATCTTCATCCCCTCGTCCTCAATCTCCCCAAGCCCCAGCTTGGAGGCTTCCTTTCCCTCCAGCATTCCCGCCAGAGCAACAGCCGCCCCCAGTGCTTGACACAGAATGTCCTGATCCTCCTGATCCTTGAGAAACCATGGGCAGAGATTCTTTTGATATTTGGTGAACTGGGGATACGCGCCCTTTCCCGCCAGTCTTATATTGTTGGCCTTGGCATACCTCCTCACGCCCTTTTGCTCCTCCTCGGACAGCTCCTCCTTGCTCTCAAAGGAACACTGCAGACATTCCTGCTGCAGCACCTGTTCCTGAAATTCAAGGGGCGAAGCGGCTGTCTGATCCGCTCTGGCCATGATCCGAAGGCTGTCCAGCCCCTTGCTCCCTATGTATACTCCCAACGAATAATGCCTGCTCGCCGCTCCCGTGACCGTGATATAACCGATCCTGCCATCAGACAACTTCACAGCAAAAATCTCCGTGTCCCATATGGACTCCCAAAGTCTGGTCCTCTTGTACGCAAATGCCAGTTCGTACAGTTTGTCAGAAATCATGTATTTTCTCCTTCCCCTTGACCCCATATAGGTTTGTCCAACCTCCCCGCTTATGTCCTGCAGGCCTGCCGCAGCCCCCATATGCCAATCGCTCTTGTCTCCTATATAATAATATACTACATCCGACACTTTTTGTCACTTGATTTTCAGCAGATATCCACAGGAATGTATCCCTGTTTCTCCCGCCGCAAAAAAGGACCCTGCACGGATCACAGATCCACCCAGAGCCCTTCTTTCAGGTTCATCCAAAATTACCAGTACAGCTCCCAGTCCCTGCTCATTCTGGTCAGCGCCTCCATATAGAAATAGTCGCCCCATATGTTGCATTCGTCCACCCCGCCGTGATTGCAGGTATTGTAGGGAGAACGCTTGGAGTAAGTGGCGTGAAGCACAAGACCGTTGGAGGTCTCAAAGTCCTTCACTGCATAGTTGTCATAGACGGACTTCATAATCCTGCCAGCCACCTTCCTATAGTGGGCAGCCTCCTCCGGTTCCAGATATTTGCACATCTCCAGCATTCCGCAGACGGCAATGCTTGCGGAGGAGGAGTCTCTGGGCTCGTCGCATCCCTCGGAAAACTCCAGATCCCAGTAAGGCACCAGATCCTGAGGCAGATGAGTCAGAAAATACTCTGTCACGTTCCGGAACAAGTCCACATACTCCTTCCGCCCGGTATACTTATAGGCCAGAGCCAGACCGTACACACCCCAGGCCTGTCCTCTGGCCCAAGCGGATCCGTCCCGATATCCCTGACAAGTGGCTCCGTGGTCAGGCGCCCCCGTCTTTTTATCAAAGAAGAAAGTATGCCATGTGGAATAATCCTCCCTTACCACATTGGCCACCGCGGTGTGAATATGCTTTTCTGCGATCTCCCGGTATCTGCCCTCCCCCGTCTCCTGACTGGCCCAGTAAAGCAGGGGCAAATTCAGCAGGCAGTCGATGATGAGCCGATAGTTCTCCGGCGCGTTCATAGGCCCCCAAGCCTGAATGAACTCCCCTATTGGCTGAAATCTGCTCACAAGCTGATCTGCCGCCTTCAGAGCCGCCTCCCGTCCTTCCTGACTACCTATCAGCTTGTAGGCTGCCACGCAGGAGGGGGAATAGAGGAATCCCATGTCGTGATGATCCACGGAAATCTTATTGTCGATCCGGTTCAGGAAGTCATGTACCTGAACTTCCCCTGCATGCCGCAGCCTCTCGTCCCCGCAGTGCTCATACGCCAGCCAGATCTCCCCTGTCCAGAAGCCGCAGGTCCAGTCACGGTTCTCCACCGGAGGGTAGAACCCCTTCGTGGAAAAAGCATGCTGAAATTTGTCCGTGAATCCCGGCAGCACATGCAGAATCTGTCTGCATCCAAAATCCAGCGCCGCCCTGATCTCTTCCCCGCTTATCTCCGGATAACCTTCAAATGCAACTCCCATACCCTTGTACCCTTTCTTATTTTTGGTCTCGTCTTTTCTCTCCATGTCCCTTGTCCTCTCTCCGGACAATAGGCACTATCATCGTACCCTTCCGGAACGGCATTGTCAACATAACAGCCGGAAACAAAATGCAAATCCGGAAAATTTCTAAAAAAAGTAAAAAAGAAATCTAAAAAAATTCCAAGGCTTTCATTTCAGGGCTTATTTCAAATGACAATCCTGACCTTTTGTGGTATGCTGGACTGCAATCGTACCCTTTCAATATCAGATTTACATATTTGGATTTACATGCTCGAATTTATATGTTTGGATTTACATATTTAGATTTACATATTTAGATTTACATGCTTGGATTTATATACACACTTAAATACTTGGCTTTGACATCCGCTGAATCAAGAATAGGAGATATAGGAGATTTCAATGACTAAACCATCTTTCAAAGAAGCCATCCATGCCTTTGAGGCAGGCTCAGGCCTCCTGCAGGCCTTTCACCCTTTTCCCCAGGCCTGCCAGCGGGAAAAATACGAAGCTCTTCCTGCCGGGCTGCGCCGGAAGCTGATTGCCATGGGAGAAGAATATCTGGGCTTCTCCTATCCTTCCCTGCCGGCCGCCGACTTTATGGCCTTTCAGAGAACCGGAAACCGGACGGATTATGAGGAGCTTTATTTTGCAAGACGGTATGGGCTGAATGCCCTCGTGGCGGCAGAATGCGTCGAGGGCTGCGGGCGGTTTATAGACGATATCATCAACGGCATTTTCGCTGTCTGTGAGGAAAGCGCCTGGCAGCTTCCCGCCCATAATTCCTATGGCCGGGAGGCCTCCCTAAATATCCTCCCTGATTCCTCCCGCCCCATATTGGATCTCTTCGCCTGCGAGACGGGCGCCCAGCTGGCCTGCATTCACTACCTATTGGAGGCGGAGCTGGACAAGGTATGTCCCTATGTGACAAAGCGGATTCGTCAGGAACTGGAGCGCCGCATCTTTGGCCCTTACCTGCAGGAGCATTTCTGGTGGATGGGGAACGGTGACGATCCCATGTGCAACTGGACGCCCTGGTGTACCCAGAATATTCTATACTCCGTTTTTTTATGTTTGAATTCTCACAATATCCCCTCCTGCCTGACGAATCAGGAGCAGATAAGCTGCCGGGCCGTGCTGAGAAAGGCTTCGGAGAGCTGCGACTGCTTTCTCAAGGACTACGGGGAGGACGGATGCTGCGATGAAGGGGCGCAGTATTACCGCCATGCGGGACTCTGCCTCCACGGATGCATCAGCGTACTGAATCAGGTGACGGGGGGCGCATTCACACAGCTGCTTTCCTCAGACAAAATCCGAAACATTGCCGCATATATTTTCAACGTACATGTGGATGATAAATACTATTTCAATTTTTCGGACTGCTCCCCCATCGCCGGGCGCGCGGGAGTCCGGGAATACCTTTTCGGAAAGCATACGGGGCTGCCTTCGCTCATGCAGTTCGCCGCGGAAGATTTCCGGGCCGCCGGAGAGGACATCTTCTCCGACGAATCCCACCGCCTGAATCTATTCTACCGCATGCAGGCCGTCTTTTGCTATGAGGAGATCCTATCCTTCGACCTCGGAGCCTGGGCGGTTCACAAGGACATATACTATCCCAGCGTAGGGCTGTTTCTGGCAAGGGACCGCGCCTTCAGCCTTGCGGTAAAGGCAGGAGACAACAACGACAGCCACAACCATAACGACACCGGCAGCATTACGCTGTACAAAAACGGACGGCCTATTCTGGTGGACATCGGGGTGGAAAGCTACACGAAAAAGACCTTCTCCCCCCATAGGTATGAAATCTGGACCATGCAGTCCGGCTACCATAACCTGCCTACCATAGAGGGAACGGACCAGCATGAAGGGGCTTCCTACCGCGCCGAAAACGTGGTTGTACATATGGCAGAGCCTGAGTCTGCCGCCTCTTGGAACCCAAGGACAGCCTATGCAAATGCCCCGACGCCCCATTCCGCAGACGCCCCCTTCATCTCCATGGAACTGGCGGGAGCCTATCCCCTTGGGGCGGCAGGGCATCCGGACATCAGCTATGTAAGGAAAGTGACATTTGACAAAGCCTCCAGCCGCATCACCATTTCCGACAGCACCAACGCAGGCAATGTTATCCTGAATTTCATTACTTATGATAAGCCCAAGCCCGTAGTTATGGCGCCTTCCATAAGCCGGAAAAGCGCAGCCGCGGCGTCCCTGCAATCCGCGCCGCAGGCCGGAAACAAAGCCCAGATCCTGAGCATCGGAGAGGCCCGTATAAACTATAGGGGCGCAGAACTGCTCTGCATAGAGACTCTGCCCATCACCGACAGACGGCTTCAATCCGCATGGGACCATGATCTATATAGGATCCGGCTGAAGATGACTGAAGGCACATTTGTAATGAATATACAGTGACGCAGCTGTCCTTCCGGAGAGCCGGCAGAGAATAAGACGCCCCCTGAAGCGGGCAGAAAGGCGCAGATATGACTTATACTTTATCGGATATCACATGGCTGTTTTTCCTCTATTCCTTTGCGGGCTGGTGCATTGAGGTATGCTATGCGGCCATACGCCGCAGGCGGTTCGTGAACCGGGGCTTTGTGAACAGCCCTCTTTGTCCCATTTACGGCTTCGGCTCCACCCTATTTGCCGTCTTCCTGCCGGAATTGACTTCAAGGCCCTTTTTCCTCTTTCTGGGCGGGATGCTTATGGCCACCATGCTGGAATATTCCACCGGAATGCTTATGGAGAAGATATTCCGCAAAAAGCTCTGGGACTATTCCCATATCAAATACAATCTGGGGGGCTATGTCTGCGCCCGCTACGCCCTGCTCTGGGGCGCTCTGGCGCTGCTGACCATGCTGGCGGCCAACCCTCTGCTCTGCGGTCTGTTCCGCATGGTTCCCGGCCCCATTGCGCTGGCAGTCCAATGGACCGCCTCCATCCTTTTGCTTCTGGACTTCGTCACCACCGCCATGGCCGTATTGGACATGAAAATCACTGCCAGACGTCTTTCCCAGCTCTCCGCAGGAATGCGCCACACTTCCAGACTGCTGGAGAACAAGCTTACCGTCAGCGTCCAGAAGCGTATGCAGAAATCCTTCCCTTCTATCGACAAGGATGAGCTCATAGCCGACATGAAGGCCCGGTCGGAAAAATCCAAGGCGGAAACCAGAGTCTTTGCCGAGGGCTGCAGCTTTTATAAGCTGGTCTCCCTCTTTTTCATAGGAGCCTTTCTGGGAGATATCACAGAGACCATCTTCTGTCTCGTGACTATGGGCAAGCTTATGAGCAGAAGCAGCGTGGTCTACGGCCCCTTCAGCATCGTCTGGGGGCTGGGGTGTGCCCTGCTGACGCTCTTTCTCTACCGCTACCGCAACAAAAGTGACGGATATATATTCATGGCAGGCACCTTGCTGGGAGGTGTTTACGAATATGTCTGCAGCGTCTTTACGGAGCTGGTGTTCGGCACCGTGTTCTGGGACTACAGCGGTTTTGCCTTTAATTTGGGAGGCCGCATCAATCTTTTGTATTGCTTTTTCTGGGGCATAGCCGCCGTGGTCTGGCTGAAGCTGATCTATCCTCTGCTCTCCCGGCTCATCGAAAAGCTGCCCCCGCGTACCGGCAAGATCCTATGCAACTTTTTGATCCTATTTATGATCTTCAACATGATCGTTTCCTCTCTGGCGCTTGCCCGGTACACAGAGCGCCAAAACTCCCCGGAAAGACCGGAGGCTCAAAATCCTCTGGAGGAGCTTCTGGACTCCCGCTTCACGGACGAAAGAATGGAGCGGATCTATCCCAATGCCAAGCTGGTGGAATAATTCCCCAAAACGGACTGCCCACTCTCACCGGCATATTCTGCCGTACATTTCGGGCCGCCTGTCCCGGAACAAGCCCCAGCCAAAGCGCATCTCCTCTATGGACCCCAGATCAAAGGTGTGCAGAAGCACCCCTTCCTCCTCTCTGCCGCTCTCCTCAAGAAGCTCTCCCGTTTCATCGGTGATGAACGAAGAGCCGTAGAAGGTCAGAGAGGAGGCTTGTCCGTTGTTTCCGGAACCGGGCTCCACCCGCTCCTCCCCGATGCGGTTGGCAGCTATGACGGGAACCACATTGGCCGCCGCGTGCCCCTGCATGCAGCGCCGCCAATGGGGCATGCTGTCGCATCCGATGATGGGCTCGGAACCGATGGCCGTTGGATAAAGCAAAAGCTCCGCACCCTGAAGCGCCATGCACCTTGCGGCCTCCGGAAACCACTGATCCCAGCAGATGCCCACCCCGATGCGCCCATATGCGGTATCCCAGACCTTAAAGCCCGTATTTCCCGGAGTGAAATAGAATTTCTCCTGATAGAAATGGTCGTCGGGAATATGAGTCTTGCGGTATACGCCCAATATCCCGCCGTCCGCGTCGATCATGGCCACGGAATTATAGGTCACATTGCCCTCCCGCTCAAAAAAGCTCACGGGCAGCACTGCCTTCAGCTCCGCCGCCGTCCTGCGCAGCCGCATCACCCCGGGATTCTCCTCCAAAGGCAAAGCAAGTCTATAAGAATCGTAGTTCCTCTCCTGACAGAAATACCATGTCTCGAACAGCTCCGGCAGTAAAATCACCTGCGCTCCCTTGGCCGCCGCTTCCCTCACCAGCTCCTCCGCCCTATCCAGATTTTCCTCTCTGGAACGGCTGCAGCACATTTGCACCGCCGCCACTGTGACCTTCCCTTTTTTCATCCTCAATCCCGCCTCCCTCATGTGGATTCCTTTCTTTTTGTTCCGTTTACATGCCTGCCCGCCGGAATCTGCTGGGTGATGCAATGAATGTTTCCGCCTCCGATCAGGATGTCTCTGGCATAGATCTGCACCACCTTCCTATCCGGAAAAAGGCCCTGCAGAATCTCCTTCGCCTCTGCGTCCGCCGGATCCCCGAACCCAGGCATCACGATGCTGCCATTGGCAATGTAAAAATTCACATACGATGCCGCCAGACGTTCCCCCGGCACTCTGCTTGGCCGGTCCCAGCAGGAGTCCAGCCCCCGGCATTCCTCCTCAGTAACGGTCACCGGCTTGGGCAGCGGCAGCTTATGGACTTTGATGCGCCTGCCTCTGGCGTCCAAGGCGCTCTCCAGATATTCCAAGGAGGCTCTGGACATGGCATATTGTACGTCTTCTTCATCATCCGTCCATGCCAGCACCGCCTCCCCCGGCTTGACGAAGGCGCAGATATTGTCTATATGCTCATTGGTCTCGTCGTTGTAGATCCCGCAGGGAAGCCAAAGCACCTTGGACACCCCCAGATATTCCTCCAGTACCTCCTGAATCTCCTGCTTTGTCAGCCCGGGGTTCCTTCCTCCGCTCAGCAGGCAGCTCTCCGTCACCATACAAGTCCCTTCCCCGTCCACATGGATGGAGCCGCCCTCCAGAATGAAATCCCGTTTGTCATATACATCCGCATCCAGCAGATCGCAGAGCTTTCGCGCCATCTGGTTGTCCTTGTCCCAAGGAAAATACAGCCCGTCACAAAGGCCGCCCCATGCGTTGAACCCCCAGTCGATGCCTCTGACCTCCCCGGCGGCATTGCGCACAAAGGTAGGCCCATAATCTCTGGCCCACGCGTCATTGCTGGACATCTCCACCACCCGGATATGCGGCGGCAGCGCCGCCCTCGCATTGTCATACTGCGCTCCGCTGGCACACACCGTCACCTTCTCCGACTCCCCTATGGCTTCCGCCACCTGCACAAAGGCCCGTCTTGCGGCATACCCTCCATACTGCCAGGAATCCGGCCTCTCCGGAAATATCATGATGCAGCCCTCATGGAATTCAAACTCTCCGGGCATATAAAAGCCGTCCCGAGACGGCGCAGACTCTCTGATGATCCTCATGAAACTCCTCCCTCCCCACAGTCCCCATACCCATAAATAGGATCTGCTATATCTACCATTATAACTATTTGCCGTAAGTTGGCAAGTCTCTCTGCTCCCCCTTCCGCGGATGCCTTGAGAATACGCCCCCGCGGAAGCGCCGATTGCTCTCTGTTCCCTCTCCCGCGGATGCCTTGAGAATACGCCCCCGCGGAAGCGCCGATTGCTCTCTGTTCCCTCTCCCGCGGGTGCTTTGAGAATACGCCCCCCGTGGGAAGCGCCGATTGCTCTCTGTTCCCTCCGCCGCGGGCTCTATGGCATACCCGGAAAAACGGCATGGCCATAGGCCATGCCGTATCCCAAAAAATCCCTCTTCCTATCTAAGTATCCGCCTGATCATCACAATCTCTGCAAAGTCCGCCTCCGAAACACATATGCCCAACTGGGTGTCCGCGTGGACGATCTTATTATCGCCAATGTAGACAGCCACATGAGAGGGCCCGTCATAAAAGATCAGATCCCCGGGGCAGGCGTCCTCGATACCGTCCACCTCCTGCCCCAAATCCTTCTGTTTGGCAGCGGCATGAGGCAGGCTCACGCCGAAATGCTCATACACGCCTTTGGTGAAGCCCGAGCTGTCGCATCCTTCCGTAAGGCTCTCACCGTTCCACTCATAGGGATTTCCCACAAACTCAAGGGCATATTCCGCCGCCTCCGCCCCTTTTTCGTTGCCGCTTGCGGCTTCCACTGCAAAGTCATCCCCCAGCTCTATTTTCACAGCGCCCTTCGACGACTCCGCACCGGCATTTGATCCCAATTCTCCAAGATACCTTTCAGCCTCCTCGGGATTTGCTTTGGAGGCGTCTATGGGAAGCCTGAAAAGAGCGTTCAGCCCATTATACTCACTGTTTCTGTGGATCTTTCCTGTCTCCTCGTCAGAAACATAGGCATTCCTATCATAAAAAGTACTGCCGCCAATGACGCTAAGATACAGCTCATGATCCGCAAACTTCTCCACATCATCGCACTCCAATAGGCGATACACCACGCCGTCCTGCAGCATTTCGGAATAATTCCCCTTCATGGTCACGGCATTATAGGCCGCCGGGTCAAGTCCCTCGATCAAAGGGGAGACAAAGAAATCTCTCTCCGCAGAATCTTCCCCAGGCTCTCCGAAATCCGGCATGGGAGAGCCGTCGGAACGGGCTATGGCCACTATGACATAGGTTCTGTCCGACCGAATCTTACCGTCGCTCTCCCGCGCATACTCCGTCAGATTTTCTCCTGAGGCAATGCCCATCAAGGTCACATCATATCCTCCATAGCTCTGTGTCTCATTGATCACAGTTGCACATTCATTAAAAAACGCCTCCTCAAGACCCTTGTCGCCAAATTCTTCCAAAGCCCCCTTCAGCGACAGATATCGATAAGCCCCATATGCGGTAAGGGAGCCTGCTCCCACCAAAATGGCCGCCGTAAGCGCCACCGCCGGCATCCGCCTCCACTTTCTCTTTTCCATCTCCGCTTTCATCCTTTCTCTTTTTCCTATTTTCTCTTCCCCATCAACGGAATTCAGAATCCTTTGGTTCAGCCGTTCATCCGGCCCCTCCGCTGGAGCAAGGGCGCGTCTCAGCAAGACATCCAGCTCGTCTAATTCCTTTCTAAATTCCTTTCCCATATAGTTCACTCTCCAATTCTCTTTTCAATATTTTCCTTGCCTTGTGCAGCCTGCTCAGCACCGTGCCCACGGGAATCCCCATGATTTCGGAGATCTGCTTCGTGGACTGTTCTTCCATATAGTAGAGCAGCACAACCGCCTTCAGACGTTCCGGCAGCCTTCCCACTGCCGAAGCCACGGCAAGCCGCTCTTCCATGCCCAGAATCCGCTCTTCGCAAGAGGGCTCCTGCTCCAAGGAAGCGGCGTTTTCCAGATCCTTGTCCTCAATTATGGGACATATGTCAGCAATCCTTCTTCTCCACGCATATTTCCGTTTCCGGTTTTTCCAGAGGCGCAGGGCCACCGACAGCAGCCAGCTCTTGGGATTGCCCTCAAAATCTATTTTCCCCTCCAGCTCCACGGCCTTCAGAAAGGTATCCTGATATAGGTCCTCCGCCTCTTGCCGGTGGCAGGCAAGGTGCCTGCAGAATGAGTAGATGTCCTTCCCGTACTCATTGATGCACGCCTCCAATTCTCGTTTTTCCATTCCTTTCCCCACTTCTTTAGACGTCTGTTGAAGCGGCAATTTTTTTGCCCTTCAATAAGACATTGTAATAACTTTCTCCGGGATTCACTGTTTTTTAGAATTTTTTGAAGGGCGCCCAAGGCTGCCCGTCCGTTCTGAAGATTTTTTAAGAGTTTTTATAATTCCTTAAGCCTAAGGTCAAACTTTAGACACATTTTCAAGTTATGATAGATACATAAACAAAGAGGCTGTTGGATTTTAACAAGCATTGTTGGAGTTCTGTCAGCTTCGCCTAACAGCATCACTGCCAAGGCAGTTTTACATATATTCTTTCATGTTTTTCTCAATACTCCTTTTGTCAAGAACCCCGCTTATGGCGGGGTTCTTGGTTTTGGGGCCCGGTCTGAGATTCTCACGAAACGCCCCTCATCCCTCATAGCCTTCCCTTGAAATCCTCATAACCGAATTTCTTGATGATTTCATACTCGCCGTCTTTCCTCCTGACCGTGATGGCAGGCAGAGGCATTCCGTTGAAGGTATTGTTTTTCACCATAGAGTAAATGGCCATGTCCTCAAACACCAGCCGATCTCCCTCCTTGAGCGGGGCGGAAAAGGAATAATCCCCTATGATATCCCCCGCTAAACATGTAGGCCCTCCAAGACGATACGTATACGGCTTTTCTCCGGGCAGGCCGCTTCCCTGCAGCGGAGGCCTATAGGGCATCTCCAGCACATCCGGCATATGGCAGGCGGCAGATGTGTCCAGAATGGCTATATCCATCCCGTTATGCACCAACTCCAATACCTTCGCAATCAGGTATCCCGCATTCAGCGCCACCGCCTCCCCCGGCTCCAGATACACCGTAAGGCCGTATTTTTCCTGCATTTTCCTGATGCATCGCTCCAGTCTGGGCAGATCGTAGTCCTTCCGGGTGATATGATGACCGCCGCCGAAGTTGATCCAGCTCATACCCTTGAGGTATCTGCCGAACTTCTCCTCCACCGCCTCAAGCGTTCTCTCCAGCGCGTCGGCATTCTGTTCGCAGAGGGTGTGGAAATGCAGTCCGTCCACCGCGCCCTGCCCGGCAACTGCCTCCCATCCCCTCAGAAAATTCTCCTTCGTCACTCCCAGACGGGATCCCGGCGCACAGGGATCATAGATGGCATGATCCTCCTGAGTGGAGCATTCCGGGTTGACGCGCAGCCCGATGCTCTTCCCCGCCGCCTTAGCCCGCGGGCCGAACCGCTCCACCTGCCGCCATGAATTGAATACAATATGATCGCCAAACTTCAGTATCTCATCAAACTCTTCACTTTTATAGGCCGGGGAAAAAACATGATTTTCCAGCGCCCTGCCTCGCTGCTCCATGGGCCTCACCATCTCCTCGGCGCACAGTCTTGCCTCGTAAAGCCCGCTGGCAGCGGCTCCGCTTAAATATTCTCCCATCATAGGGTATAGAGCATACATGGAAAACGCCTTCTGGGCCAGAAGAATTTTGGCCCCCGTCCGTTCCATGACCCCCTTTAACACCTCCAGATTTCTCTCTATCAAGGCCTCGTCCACCACATAGCAGGGCGTGGGCAGTTCCGAAAAAACCATGGCAGTCTCCTTATCTGTTTCTATGCCGCAAATGCTCCTTTGTCTGTCAAAAGGAAAACCCTTCTTGCCTTGGGCTCCTCCCCTCTGCTACTATAGCCTTCCCCGCAAATCCTGTCAACTCTTTCCTCTTTCCCTATTGCTTTCCCTCCTCCTATCCTTTAAACTGAATGTATGAGAAAAAAGACCGTTTCCTAGCATCAGCTTCCTGTTTTCGTCTTTTCCGTTGACCGTTCCGCGGCAGGCCGCCGCGGGCGCACCAAAAAGGAGGGGAAATCCAATGAACGAATTAAAGTTGAACAACAAACGTACCATTCTGGTGGGGCTGGCGTTTCTGTCCATATGCTCCTTCTGGCAAATGTATGACAGCGTAGTGCCTTTGATACTGAAAAAAACCTTCGGCATGGACGAGTCCCTGACCGGCGCCATCATGGCCGCTGACAATATTCTGGCCCTATTCCTATTGCCGCTTTTCGGAGGGCTCTCCGACAGGACCCGCGGCAGGCTGGGCCGCCGGACCCCTTATATTCTGGCCGGCACCGCAGGGGCGGTGATTCTGATGAACCTGCTGCCCGTGCTGGACAACAGCTACTCCAGAGAAGCCGCCCCCTTCAAGCTGGCCGCCTTCGTGGTGACTCTGGGGCTTCTCCTGATCGCCATGGGCATCTACCGTTCCCCTGCCGTGGCCCTGATGCCGGACGTGACCCCAAAGCCCCTGCGCAGCAAGGCAAACGCCGTGATCAACCTCATGGGCGCCGTAGGAGGCATTCTCTATCTGGCTCTTGCCGCCCTGCTGTACCCTACCTCCAAGGTGGCGGATCTGGCTCATGTAAATTACCAGCCCTTGTTCGTCATTGTCTCCTTGATCATGGCCGCAGCCGTCACCGTATTGCTGCTGACCATCCGGGAGCCCAAGCTGGCTGCCAAAAATCAGGAATTGGAGGCAAAGCATCCCGAATGGAATCTCGCCCAGAACATCCCCGGCGGCAGCGAAGTCCTGCCCCTTCCGGTAAAGCGCAGCCTGCGGTTTCTGCTGGCGTCCATCGCGCTTTGGTTCATCGGCTACAACGGAGTCACTACCTGGTTTACCACCTATATCTCTGAGGTCATGGGCGAGGGTCTGGGGGGCGCGTCCACCTGCCTGATGGTAGCCACGGGAGGCGCCATTCTGTCCTATATACCCATAGGCATCATCGCTTCCAAAATCGGCAGGAAAAAAACCATTCTGGCCGGCATTCTCCTATTGGCGGCATGTTTTGTCTCAGGTTTCTTCTTAACCACGCTGTTTTCCTCCATCAACCTGATCATGTACGCCGCCTTTGCTCTGGTAGGCCTTGCATGGGCGGCCATCAACGTAAATTCCCTGCCCATGGTGGTGGAGATGTGCCGGGGCAGCGACGTGGGCAAATTCACCGGGTACTATTATACCGCCTCCATGCTGGCCCAGGTAGTCACGCCCGTAATAGCAGGCTCCCTGATGAAAAGCATCAGCTACCAGATCCTCTTCCCCTATGCCGCCCTGTTCGTTATGCTCAGCTTCGTCACAATGTACTTCGTCCGTCACGGAGACAGCAAGGCGGAGGCCAAGAAGGGGCTGGACGCCTTCGAGGACATGGATGATTAATGCAGCTAAAAGGAGCCGCCCTGCAAGGCGGCTCCTGACTGATTTTGCCCAGAGGCAGCTCTGAGCCATTATCCCTGACTTTCCTCCCCCCTCATCACCGCAAACTGCCAAGTTTTTGCTTCATAATTCAGGGGATTGCGCTTTCCATAGTCAAACAGCGCGAAGCCGCCTTCGGGTTCCATGGCTTCTATGTCGTCATATCCTTCCAGCAGCTTAGGCATATCCCAAACCGGATAGGCAAAAGGCTCCAGATGGGTCATCCTGCTGAGCTGTTTCCAGTCACATCCCTCATAGCCATCCAGAAACCTGCGCTCCGCCGCCTCTTTTTTGTAAAACGAACTGATCTCTTCTTTGTAATCTTTTAAGTCATGGGCAAATTCCGGCCTGCTCTTGAGATTTTCCCTCAGATACATGTCATAGGTCAGAAGCTCCCTATAAACCGCCTCTCTGGCCCCGTCCCGCCGGGATGCAAAGTCAAGCAGCAGCCGGTAACGGTAACTTCTGGCCGGATTAGCGCCAAAACAGCCCCTTTCCCTATAAAAGTCCGCCAGAGCCTCATACATGGCAAAGGGCCCCGAAAAGGCTTTCTCCAGAAACGGCAGCGTATGGGTGAACTGCATACTGTTATAATAAGTCTCCACCATCTCCTCGATCCCCTTCAGCCGCAGCACCTCCTCGTAGGAAAGCCAGCGGGTGCAAAGCACCTCGTAAGGAGGCTGTTCCAGACAGCGGATCCCGTATTCTCCGGCCCGCTCCCACATTTCGGATCCCCTCAGCACCTTCAGAAAGCCAAGCTGCAGCTGATGGGGCCTCATACGGTACACCCGGTCGAAGGATTTCCCAAAGCTCTCAAAGTCTTCATAGGGAAGGCCTGCAATCAGATCCAAATGCTGGTGAATGTTGCTTCCCCTGCCAATGGCGGCCACGGCCCTCTCCAGCCTCTCCAGATCCGGACTGCGGTGAATCGCTGCCAGCGTCTGCGGATTGGCAGACTGAACCCCTATCTCCAGCTGCACCAGCCCCGGACGCATTTCCCGCAAAAGAGCAAGCTCGTCCTCCTGCAGAATATCCGCGGAAATCTCGAAGTGGAAGTTAGTGACACCATTGTCATGTGTTTGTATGTACCGCCAAACCGCCATGGCATGGGCATGATGGCAGTTAAAGGTTCTGTCCACAAACTTCACCTGCTTCACTCTGTTGTCGAGGAAAAACTGAAGCTCCCTTTTTACGACACCAATGTCACGAACCCGCACCGGCTTCTCAACGGAGGATAGGCAATAGCTGCAGCAAAAGGGGCATCCTCTGCTGCTCTCATAGTAGATGATCCTATTTTGAAATACGGAAAGATCATCATACAAAAAGGGAATGCTGTTCATGTCCATGAGCCCCCGCTGCCCGGTATAGCCTGTGGGCAGGCACAGTCCGGAAATCTCCCGGAGCCTCTTCTGCACACAAGGCTTCTCCTGCATATAGTCCTTTTCCGGCTCTGTCAAGGCTGTATAAGAAGATTCTTCTGCCTTCTCTGAATTCACATAATACTCCAGCAGTTCTTTGAAGGTCTCCTCCCCTTCCCCCACCATAATGCCCGACAGCCAAGGGTATTTGCCCAAAATAACATCCGCGCCGTAGGTGGCCTCCGGGCCTCCCAGCCAGAGCCTCGTCTTTGGCAGCAGCTTGGGCAGCTCCCAAAGAAGCTCCTGAATCAGCCTCCAGTTCCAGATATAGCAGGAAAAGCCTATAACCTCAGGTCGTCTGCGGTAAATGTCCGCCAGAATTTCCTCCATAGGCTGATTGATGGTGTATTCTGCCAGCTCCACATATTGCCGCAGCCCCTCTCCCGCGTAAGCCCTCAGGCTGTAGACGGCAGGGTTGGAATGTATATATTTGGCGTTTATGGCTGCCAGCAAGAACTTCATGTCAGATTTCCTCCTTCACCCTGCCCCAAAGCTCCCGGCGCTCACAGCCCAAACCTCTCTGCCAGCAGCTCCCACGCCGCCTCCGGCAGTTCTGCCATAGAGCCCGCTCCCACATTTTTGGCTTCCTCCTCCATGGCCTGAATGCAGCGGAAGAAATAATTCACACCGGTCACAAGGCTTTTTTTCACCGCTTTGTTCAAGGTCATGCCGATCTCGTCCACGCCGCTGACCGCAAAGGCCTCAAGATACGCCGAAACGTCATAGGGAATGCTCAGAAATTCCGTCCTCCAGCCTTCCCCGTCCCCCGTCAGCACCGCAAACTGTCCGTGCTTTCCCACGCCGTCCATGGCGAATCCCAGAGAACCCGGATTTATATAAGTCTTTCCCCCATGCCGCTCTATTTCTTGATGATGGCTGTGTCCGCCCAAGAGATAGTCATAGGGCCGGGGCAGCTCCCTCAGGATTTTTTCCTTCAGCCCCTCTTCCCATTGAACATTTCCCCGCACCCTGCCCGGCGTGCCGTGGCAGATATACAGCGGGGGGCAACCCTCTATGACCACCTCCCGCTCCGTGGGGAGGGAGGCGAAGAATTCCATATCCCTTTTGCTCAGGCTCAGAAGAGTATAATACAGTGTCCCGTTGGCAGAGGAGGGCTTCCACCCCTCTTTGTTATTCACATTGTCAAGCAGATAGTCCTCCCTATTGCCCCGGATCATGTGGCAGACATATCTTTCTCTCATTCCATACAGAAGCTCCATGATTTTTTCGGGATAAGGGCCGTCCGTCACATAATCCCCCAGACTGATGATTCCGTCCACGGGATTCCCTTGGATATACTCCAAAAACGCTTCAAGAGCCTTAAAATTTCCATGAATGTCACTGATCAATGCATATCTTGCCATAGTTACCTCTCCAGAATATCCCCTCTTCCCACATCGCTTTTTTCCAAGCCCCGCAGCAGTATCCCCACATTATCTCCCTTTTCGGCCTTGTCCAGCATCCTGCGAAACATTTCTATGCCGCCTATGTTCACCTCTCTGACGCTTCCGTCCAACCGCTTCAGAGTGACCCTGTCCCCCACCGCTACACGGCCGGATCTGATCTGCCCGGTGATCACCGTGCCTCTTCCGGTGATACTGAACACATCCTCCACCACGATACAAAACCGCTCCGGATCGCTGTATACCCCCTCCTGCGCAAATCCTGCGCCGGACTCATCTCTGCGGTATGTGCCGTCAACCGGCTTTTTCTTGAATATATCAAATAGTCCCACTTTTCCCTCCGCTGTCTCACAGACTTCTAAGGAACCTATCAAGAGCCTCCTGCCCCTCCGGGGTGCGCTTGTATACTCCGGCGTCCTCCAGCACCTCCATAAACACCAGTCCGATTTCTTTCTGTATAATCTGGTCGATGTTGGAAGCGTCTATTTTTTCATACCGGGGCATAAATTCCTCCACCCAGTCCGCATGCTTTTCCAATGTCTCATTCCCGCGCAGATCCTCCCCGGCCAAAATCGCCTTTTTCAGCTGCGCCATTTCGTCCTTGAGTCTGGCGGGCAGCACTGCAAGGCCCATCACCTCAATCAGACCTATGTTCTCCTTCTTAATATGATGCAGCTTTCCATGAGGGTGATACACCCCAAGGGGATGCTCCTCAGTAGTGATATTGTTGCGGAGCACCAGATCCAGCTCATACACCCCGTCCCGCTTTCTGGCGATGGGAGTGATGGTATTATGAGGCTCTCCCTCCGTATAGGCATAGACAAATGCCGCCTCGTCCGTATACTCCCGCCATTTCTCCAAAATCACGTCCGCCAGCCCGATGATGCGGTCTGTATCGGCGCCCCTGAGCCGAAGAACGGACATGGGCCAGTTCACTACCCCCGCCTCAACATCCTCAAAGCCTGCAACCGAAAAGCTCCTCTCTATTGGCGCCTTGGCCATGGCAAACTCATAATGCCCGCCCTGAAAATGGTCATGGCTGAGGATGGAGCCCCCCACAATAGGAAGATCCGCATTTGATCCCACGAAATAATGGGGAAACTGCTTCACAAAGTCAAACAGCTTGCAGAAGGTATCATGCTCGATTTTCATCGGAATATGTTCATAGTTAAACACGATGCAGTGCTCGTTATAATATACATAGGGCGAATACTGAAATCCCCAGCGGCTGCCGTTGATAGTCACCGGAATGATTCGGTGATTCTGTCTGGCAGGATGGTTGATGCGGCCCGCATAGCCCTCGTTCTCCCGACAGAGCAGACATTTGGGATAGCCGGACTGCTTTGCATTCTTGGCGGCGGCGATGGCCTTGGGATCCTTCTCCGGCTTGGACAGATTGACGGTAATATCCAGATCGCCGTACTTGGTAGGGGATACCCACTTCATATCCTTTACGATGCGGTATCTCCTGATATAGTCGGAATCCTTACTGAGCTTATAATAATAGTCCGTGGCCGCCTGAGGGGACTGGGCATATAGTTCCTTGAATTTCCCGATCACCTCGCTGGGTCTGGGCACCAGCAGGCCCATGACCTTGGTGTCAAACAAATCCCTATATGTCACGCTGTTCTCGGCAATCAGCCCCTTCTCAAAGGCATAATCACACATCCTGCCCAGAATCGCCTCCAGCTCGCTCTCCGGCACAGAGGATGCCTCTTTGTCCGCACTGCATACACACTCCAGCTCCTCAAGCCCGAAAAGCTCCAGCAGCTTATTGGCGGTATAAACCACATCCTCCTCCGGCACCAGCCCTCTCTGCACTCCGTACCCAATCAATTTTTTAATATCTGTCTGTATCATCGTCATTTTCTTCTGCCCCCGTTTTACGCTCCTGCCCTTTTTTGCTGCTCCTGCTTTTTGCTACTATCCTTTCTGTTTCTGGGGATTTAAAGTCCCAGCGGTCTTGCCCTTACGGCTCAAACCATCCCGCCGCGGCCACACTTCCATCCTGCGGCGTCCGCTTCCCGTCCTCCGTACAGCCATGGCCGGCACAGCTTATACCGTCACAGCTCCGCGGGGCCGTCTCCGATCTCCACCACATAAAAGTCCGCAGCATAGCCGATCTTGGCCTCATAAGCTTTTCCCACCTGCTTTATAAAGTCATCAATGGAATCATCCTTCACGATGCTCACCGTACAGCCGCCAAAGCCCGCCCCCGTCATACGGGAACCTATGACGCCGGGAATCTTCCACGCCTCCTCCACCAGAGTGTCCAGCTCCATGCCCGTCACCTCATAATCGTCCCGGAGGGATACATGGGAGGCATTCATCAGCCGTCCGAATTCCTCCACATCATTTCTTTTCAGGGCCTCCACCGCCCGGATGGTGCGGCGGTTCTCATAGACCGCATGCTTCGCGCGCTTCCTGCGGACATCGCTATGTATTGCCTCCTTATGCTTTTCAAAGGTCTCCTCGTCCAAATCGCCAAGACTGCTTATTTCTACTTCCTGCTGAAGCTCCGCCAGCGCCGTCTCGCACTCACTGCGGCGCTCGTTGTACTTAGAGTCCCCCAGTCCCCGCTTTTTGTTGCTGCTGGCAATGACGATCTTGGCCCCCTTCAGCGCGATAGGCGCATATTCAAAGGACAGATCCGCCGTGTCTAAAAATATGGCGCAGTCCTTTTTCCCCATGGCTATGGCAAACTGATCCATAATGCCGCAGTTGACCATGTTGAAATGATTCTCCGAATACTGGCCGATCAAGGCAAGATCCTGATTTTCCACCTCATAGCCAAAGAAATCCCGCAAAATATATCCCGTCAGCACCTCCACGGATGCCGATGACGAAAGCCCGGATCCATTGGGAATATTGCCCAAAAGCAATAGATCCATGCCCTGAGACATCTTCATGCCCCTCTCCCCAAAAGCCCACATGACCCCCTTGGGGTAATTGGTCCACCCGGCCCCCTTAGAGGGAGTCAGCTCCTCCAGCGACGACTCGATTACGCCCAGCTTCTCAAAATTCATAGAATAGAACCTGAGCTTATTGTCCGTCCTTTTCCGGGCAGCCCCATAGGTGCCGATGGTCAGTGCACAGGGGAATACATGGCCCCCGTTATAGTCGGTATGTTCTCCAATCAGGTTGACCCGGCCCGGCGCGAAGTAAACCTTCGCCCCCTCTGCATCTCCAAACACTTGCGCAAATTTCTTTAAAAGAATGTCTTTCATATTCCCTCCGTTCCGTGCAGCCGCCCCTGCGCCGCACCTCCTATGCATATTATTTATTATACACGAAAGCCACCCCCCATTCCAGATTTATTTGTTGATTGAAGCTGTCAAAATGTTTTCTGTTCCGGACGCTCCCCGCCACTCCCCGCCACTCCCGCGTCCTTGGCACAGTGCCTCAGACATCCATGCGCCGCCCATCCCAACCCCATCCCGGCAGGCCTCAACCAGTCCTTGAGTTGCCCTTTTTTCGCCAAAAAACCAACTCAAGCATTGTTTTATTCCCATTGCCGCCCAAATGGGTTATACTGAAACCATGCTTGAGCCGGCCGGCGCCACGCATACTGCAGCCCAGAGACAAAACTAAAAAACGGAACTATTAATCAGTCTCCCAGCACAGACGCCCGGAAGGATTTATGGCCGCACGTACTTTGAGGCCAGAAATTCTTCCCAGCAGGGGCGTCGAAAGCGCAGAGACGGAACTATTAATCAGTCTCGTAGCGCAGACGCCCGGAAGGATTTATGGCCGCATGTACTTTGAGGCCAGAAATTCTTCCCAGCAAAGGCGTCGAAGCGTAGAGACGGAACTATTAATCAGTCTCGTAGCGCAGACGCCCGGAAGGATTTATGGCCGCATGTACTTTGAGGCCAGAAATTCTTCCCAGCAGGGGCGTCGTAGCGTAGAGACGGAACTATTAATCAGGAGGACAATATGTTTGATACCATGCAATTAGCGCACACAATCAGAGACGCAAGAATTTCACAGAACATGACACAGATGAATCTGGCGGACGCCATGGAAGTCAGCTATCAGGCTGTCTCCAACTGGGAAAGAGGCAACTCCATGCCGGACATCTCCAAACTGGAGCAGCTCTGCCAGATCCTGCATATCAGCTATGAAGAACTCTTGGGGACGGACAGCTCCGCCAAGACCATCCGAAAGGTCATCGGAGGCTCTTCCTCGGCCATCACCAACACCGTATACAAGGACAACATAGCTTCCGAAGAGTCCAAAGAGCCTTCGGCAGAAGCTGCAAACGACCCCCAGCAGGTCACTGTCACGGAACTCTGCGGCATCGCACCGCTTCTGCCCCCCAACGATATAGAAACTATGGTGGAAAACAATCTGTCTCGGGAAATCGGAAAGATTGATTTCTCTTCCATCATGGGACTGGCTCCCTTTCTGAACACGAAATATCTGGATCAGCTGGTTCAGAGAGCCACCATCACCAGCTTGAAAGAAATTGTCAGCATCGCTCCATTCTTAAGTACAGAGGCTGTGGATTCATTGGTCATGAATTCCGACCCTGATTGCGACATGAACGGAATCCTCTCTCTGGCGCCCTTTATGAGCCGTGACGCCCTGAATTCTCTGGCTCTGGAAAAGCTCCATGTCAACAGCCTGATAAAGCTCACCGGACTGGCCCCTTTCTTGTCAAAGGAGACTCTGGATACCTTAATCGAAAGGGCTGACCCGGAATGCGACATGAGCGGAATCGTCTCCCTTGCGCCCTTTTTGAGCCGCGAAACCTTGAATTCTCTGGCTCTGGAAAAGCTCCATGTCAGTAGCCTGGTGAAGCTGGCCGGACTGGCTCCCTTTTTGTCAAAAGAGACTCTGGACATCTTGGTGGAGAGGGCCGACCCGGAATGCGATATACCGGGAATCACCGCTCTGGCTCCCTTTTTAAGCAAAGCCACTCTGGATCGTCTGGCAAACAAGCTCTTGGCCAGCGATATATCCGGCTCAAGGATTTCCTGCCTTTTCCCTTTTCTGTCCCAAAATACCTTACAGAATATAGCCGAATCCATCATGCAGAAAAAGGATCTGAGCGCCTTAAAGCATATAGCCCCATTTATTTAACGGCCCTTCCCCAAATACATGCCTAAGATTAATCCGGTCCTGATATGCCGTCCCCTTGTCCGGACCGGATTAATCCGCTTTGAAAAAGCCGCCTCCAAAAAAGCCGCCAAAGCCCCTTGCCATGGGGAGCCCGCTATGCTAGACTGAATAAAACCCGGCGTATACAATGGGAAGACAAATCTTTTCTGACATACATGGCTTAAAGCGCAAGGAGGCACATCACTTGAGACAAGACAGACAACGACTGGTAGTGAAAGCAGGAACTTCCACCCTGACCCATGAATCCGGCGCGCCGAATCTGCGGCGGATGACGCAGCTGGCAAGAATCCTGGCTGATCTTCGGGGAACGGGACATGAAGTGATCTTGGTATTTTCCGGGGCCATTGCGGCGGGAACGGCCAGACTGGGCCTGCCGGAGCGTCCCCGGGATCTGCGGATGAAGCAGGCGGCGGCAGCCGTAGGCCAGTGTCGCATGATGCATATTTTCGACCAATTGTTTGCGGAATACAATCAGGCCGCCGCACAGATCCTGCTGACGGAGGATGATGTGGAGGATTCCGGCAGGGCCAAGCATCTCCAGAGCACCTTCTCCGCATTGCTGGAGATGGGAGTCATCCCCGTGGTAAACGAGAATGACTCCGTCTCCTCCGCCGAGATCGAAACCGGACGCCAGAAGATCCTTGGGGACAATGATTCCCTCTCCGCCGTCGTGGCAAAGCTTTGCCGGGCTGATCTGCTGATACTGCTCAGCGATATAGACGGCCTCTATGACGCGGATCCCAAGTCCGACCCCCACGCAAAACTCCTCCATCAGGTAGACGCCCTGACGCCGGAAATTATGCAGATGGCCGGCGGAGCAGGCTCTTGGCGGGGCACAGGAGGCATGGCCACCAAACTTTCCGCCGCCCGCATCGCAATGGACGCCGGATGCGACATGGTGATTGCCAACGGAGCAGACATGGAAAAGCTCTATGAGATTATAGAAGGTCAGGACGTAGGCACAAGATTTCTTGCCCCAAAGGAGGCCGCCCGATGAACACACACCACAGCACATCACAAAACCAGCCCCATAGCACCTCTGATATAGCACAAACCACCTTGCTTAGGCAGGCCCAAAACGCAAAGGCCGCCTCCTATATCCTCTCCACCGCCAAAACGGCAAAAAAGGACGCCACCCTGAGGGCCATGGCAGAAATTCTCTCCAATCGTCAGGAGGAATGGCTGGCCGCCAACGCCTTGGATCTGGCCGCCGCCAAGGAAGCCGGAATGCGTCCCGCCCTTCTGGACCGGCTGACCCTGACCCCGGAGCGAATTGCAGGAATCGTAGAGGGAATCCGGCAGATCATAGCCCTTCCCGATCCTATCGGCAGGGTGGACAAGATGGAGACCAGACCAAACGGACTCATCATAGGCCGCAGAAGGGTGCCTCTGGGCGTGATCGCCATCATCTTCGAGGCCAGACCAAACGTTACCATAGACGCGGCTGCCTTGTGCTTAAAATCCGGCAATGTCTGTATCCTTCGGGGCGGAAAGGAGGCCATATGCTCCAACCGCTGCGCCGCTGCTCTGATGCGGGAGGCTCTGGCGCAAGCGGGGCTGCCCCAAGACTGTATCTGTCTGGTACAAGACACCAGCCGGGAAACCGCAAACCGGCTGATGCATCTGGACGGCTACGTGGATGTGCTGATTCCCAGAGGCGGCGCCGGGCTCATACGCACGGTTTCCAAGGAGGCCAGCGTTCCGGTGATCCGCACCGGCGAGGGAATCTGCCATATCTATGTGGACAGCGACGCGGATCCTGACATGGCGGCCAAAATCCTATACAATGCCAAATGCTCCCGTCCTTCGGTGTGCAATGCCGCAGAATGCGTTCTGGTTCACGAAGCCGTGGCCGGAGCCTTCTGGGAAAAGGCTCTGCCCTTACTGGCCCAGCATCATGTGGAGCTGCGGGCCGACGAAGCCGCATTGGCGCTGCTCAAATCCCTTGGAGCCCCGGCCGTTCCTGCAACGGAAGCAGACTGGGACACGGAATATGATGATTATATTCTGGCGGTGCGCACCGTGGCGGATCCGGAGGAAGCAATCTCTTTCATCAACGCCCACGGCACCGGCCACTCCGAGAGCATCGTCACCGCCGACTATTTCAAAGCCCAGCGCTTCTTGGACGCGGTGGACGCAGCTGCGGTCTATGTCAATGCCTCCACCCGCTTCACCGACGGGGGAGAGTTCGGTCTGGGGGCAGAGATCGGCATCTCCACCCAAAAGATGCACGCCAGAGGGCCTATGGGGCTGGAGGAGCTTACCAGCAGCAAATATGTCATATACGGAGAAGGGCAGGTGCGGTAACGCCTTGACCGATCCCACATCAACGGAGGTTCCTAAGATGGACAACAAAGACATCCAGCAAGAATTTTTCGGCTTCATCGGCACGGGAAACATGGGCGGCGCACTGGCCAGAGCCCTGAGAAAGCAGGTTCCCGGATCCCGGATCCTTCTCTCCAACCGCACATCCGAAAAATCCCGGCTGCTGGCCGGAGAGCTGAACGCCGTACAATCAAACAACGACGCCGTGGCCCGGAGCGCCCGCTATATCTTCCTTGGCGTGAAGCCCCAAATGACGGAAACGCTTCTATCGGAGATCGCCCCCGTTCTGGCCGGCCGGCAGGATCGATTCCTGCTGGTGACCATGGCCGCCGGACTGACCATTGCCCATATCCGCAGGATGGCAGGAGGCGACTATCCCGTCATCCGCATTATGCCCAACACCCCCGTTTCCGTGGGGGAGGGGATGATCCTATATTCCTGCAGCCCGGATGTGGAGGAGAAGGAAACGCAGATATTTCTGGAAAGCTGCGCCGGCGCCGGGCGGTTCTGCCCCCTTCCTGAGCAGCTGATGGATGCGGGATCCGCAGTATGCGGATGCGGCCCCGCCTTTGCGGATCTTTTTCTGGAAGCCCTTGCGGACGGCGGCGTGGCCTGCGGCCTGCCCAGAGCCTCGGCTCTGGAATTCGCCGCCCAGATGCTGTCAGGCGCCGCCAGACTGGCTCTGGAATCCGGCCGGCATCCGGGCCTGCTGAAGGACGCCGTCTGTTCCCCCGGAGGCACCACCATCCAGGGAGTCAGAAAGCTGGAGGAGGCCGGATTCCGGGGAGCGGTCATGAATGCCGTGATAGCCGCCTACGAAAAAACTCTGGAATTAAAATGAAATGAGAGGAGATGCCGATATGTTTCTATGCCCCAAATGCAACAGCAAAATGACCCTTCCCTCCTGCAGTTTCTGCGGCCACACCATCCCTCGCTTGAATCATATCTGGCAGTTTACCGACGCGCCGGACATGGTGATAGACGGGGACAAGGACAAATACATAGGCTATGAGCACATAGGCGAGAACTATTCCGGCAGCAGAAAATATCTATTAGAAGAAAGAGATGTATTGTTTGCCGAAGAAGTCTCTTCCCTTATTTCTTCCGGTCAAGAGGCTGCCCAGCTGTCCGCGGATCCCGACAAAATAATTCTGGACCTAGCCTGCGGAGACGGATGCTTCACTGTACCCTGCGCCAAAAACGGCGCCAGACTCATCGCCGGGGACATCTCCAACACTATGCTGCGCCTGCTGCAGGAGAAAGCGGCCCACAATCATATTTCTCTCGAAAACGTCACCTTGTGCCGTATGAACGCCTTGGCAATTCCCCTTGCCGACGAAAGCGTCGATATTGTTACGGCAAACAGCATGCTGCACCTGATTTCCAATCCTCAGAAAGTCCTTTGCGAAATATACCGCATCTTGAAAAAAGGCGGATGCTTTATTTGTCAGGACGATAGGCCCGGAAAGAACCTAAGAAGCGACCTATCCCATCAGGAGAACGGGCATCCCCCCAAGTACAATGAGGCGCAAATACAAGCTGACAACGAAAAATATAGCCAACTGGTAAATGCCTTTTACAACGGATATTGGCAAAAGCTTATGCCTCAGGGAATCCTGCCGAAAAAATACAGCTGGAAATTTGACCGGGATCAGCTCTGCAGCGGTCTATTTTCCACAAGGGAAGAAAAGCTGATTCCAAGAGGCACTCCTTATGAGACCACATTGGAGGACGGCTTTTTACCCAGAATTATAAATAGAGGATTTTCCGACCAGACACACGTGCCCAAGGATGCCCATGAAAAGGCCATCCATGAACTTCTGGATGAATTTCATGAAAATTACGGCGAAGACTTTGGCCGGACCATGTTCCATGGCGTGGAGGATGATCTGTTGATCACAGCATACAGAAAATAAGCAGCGCCGGAAATAACGAAAACGAAGCTCCTGTTGCTGCTTGTCAAGGACGTATTCATCATTTTCCATCACTTTTTCTTGGTCTGCCCTGTTTCCCATGCTCTAAGTCGTGGAGAATAACACGCTTTAACTTGTCCTCTACGCTTTGGGTACTCGTATCAGAAAAATGTACCTCGACTAAGTAGGTTGTTTTATCAATCTTCTTTTGCAAACAGGGCGTTAATCGCCCTATGGCATTAGTTTGAATATTGTCGCTCATGTTCCTCCTTTTGGGCGCAAAAAAACGCATGGCTTACAAATTTACTGTTCCATGCGCCTTTACGCTGTTATTTTGATATTAAATTGTTTTGTCGATTATGCTAACTGCATAATCTCTTTTTCAATTTCTTTTACATCATCTGATGTCAACTCAGGGAAAAAAGTTAGTATTTCTTCTACTGAAATTCGTCCTTTTTCCAACATAGTAATCGCATTTCTTTTTGCCGTTTTTCTTGCCTCATTGTTTTTAATATCCTCTGCATATGCTTCCAAAACCTGCTCATCATCAAACAATGTCATCATAATGTCTACAACCTCCTGTTCTTTACTTTCAAGATATTCTTTCAACACGTTTCTGTCTTTACAGATACGGATTGTTTCCGTTACCGCTTCCTTTGTCTGACCATGTTTCTTTCTCTGCTCATTATATACCTTACAGAAAATAATATACTGCCCGATTATGTTGCCCTCGTCCTCTTGATAAAGTACCTTGACCTCTGCGTCTACCGCTATCTTTTCACCGTTAAAAAAGTCTTTTGAAAGTGATATGATGTCGGGTGGGTTCTTCGGTTTTTCTCCCGTAAATATCACATACAGTTCAGGTTTTGGCATATTCACTTTTTTAGAGCCATACAGATTTTGCTTGGTGCGCTTGAAAAAATCGTGATATGTCTGTATCAGATACATCAGCGCACGTATTATAATATTCAATGTCCATGTTGACTGACTTTCAACCAGAATGACAAGTCTGCCGCCAATCGAAAATCCAAGATCATTATAGTCTGCGTCTACCAGTATGTGTTTGATAGTAACATCTTTTATATCTTCTTCTGTTGCATTACTGTCCTCTGGGTGGAGTGCCTTATACAGTCGGAGCAGATATTTTTTGTCCTGAAATAAATTTGTGAACACGCTGTCTTTTATTTTACGCTTCGGCGTGTTTTGTGCCATTTTACCACCTCGCTATTGCAATTCAGCAGAAAATACAATACAGCTTGCTCCTACTGTATCTCTATTATACAAAAAAGCGTCTGCCTTTACAATAAAACTCACATTAAATTTCTTCCTCCCTCCGCTTAAGTCCTGCTTTGTTGTTTATTGTGCTGTCGGCTCTCATTTTGAAGCTCCCTCTCAAGGTTCTTCTTGTTATAGCCGATTACCTCGGCATAAGCTAATTCTGTGGCGGTCTTGGTCTGCTCCCTGCCGATACTGTCATATTCAGACTGCAAAGACTGTATCTCCGCTTTCCACTGTTTCGGCATTAGCTTCTCGCCATTCTGTAAAAGGCTCTGCATACGCTCCTTTAATTCGGCGTACTTCAATAAGCTGTCCTTATGCTCCTTATCTTATTTCATTTTCGCAAATCCTTTGAGCGATTGGCTCTCTTTATAAGTGGCTTGGATTGGCGCATAGAGGGCATACATTTTTGACAGTTCCTTTAATCGGTTTAGTTTCTGCCCCTTGGAAAGATGTACCGTTTCCAACTGCTGATATTTCTGCTCCCTGTCCTCTGTAAATTTCGCAAGGCTCTCAAAGCTGTCTATCTTCCTTGTCGTGATGAATTTCTCCGCATTGTCGGCTGACTGCAAGGCGGTTCTGTCGGATATTCTTCTTAGGTGCTTTCCGCTGACAATCGGCAAGTCAAGTCTGCCTTTGCGCTCCCTCACTTTTGCAATCATCTCCATGACTTCATTCTTCACGCTGACCGCTGTACTCTTAATCTTGGCGTACTGTGCGCTGTGAAGTTCCTGCTTGGCAAGCATGAGCATTTCTTTTGCCTGTTCCAACAGCATATTGTTCTTGATGATTTCCCGATTGATGTTTCCCCTCTCGGTCTGTATGCCCTTACGCTCTAAAGCGTTGGCAACCGCCCCGATATGGATTGTTGGCTCTCTGTCAATCCCCTGTTCCTTAAAAGAGCGGTGTTCCCAATGAACCGAAATCCCCAACTGCTCATTGGTGGCATTGATTGTGTCGGCTAAATCCTTGCGCCACTTCTTGGCGTGCTCTTGGCTGTTGCGCCTATTTCAATGCTTGCAATGCCTTTTCTAAGTTTTTGCTTGTGTCATTTTTGCTCTCAATCATTTTGATACCTCATTCTTTCTGTAGTTGTGTTAATAGTTTCTGAAAATAAAAAAAGTAGCTGATTTTCCCATTAGGATAAATCGCTACCAAAAACAAGCAATATTCAGTTTTTATATCATTTTTCTGTTCTGATTTTCCCCGACAAATGGGAATTTGCCTTATTCTTTATTTCCAAAAAAATCTAAAATACTGTTCAGTCCCAAAAGTGCGTTTTCATCATCAATGGCAGGTTTTTCATTAGTATTATGGCTATATACCACCTCATGAATGTCATAGCAGTTCATATGATGCAAAAGCGTACAAGCTGTACTATAAGCAGTATCTATATGACCATCGCCTCCACCAACTTATACAATTGCACCCTTTTTAGATTTTATAATAGGTTCTTCTTTTCTAAAAAATCTGGCACAAAAATATGTTTGAAGTCTACTTCCGACATCTAATAATTTTCCAGTCAATTCCGAAAAATAAAGCGGCGAAGCAATCATAATGTTGTCACATTCTTGTATGTATTTATATATCTCTTGCATTTCATCATTTATAACACACCCACTATTTTCCCAGCAATACCTACAATCAAAACAGGGCGAAATATTGCACCTATAAGCATCTACAATTCTATATTCTCCTACAATTTTTTCAGTAATTTTCTCAATAAGACTGGCAGTATCACCATTTTTTCTTGGAGAGCCATTTAATATCAAAGATTTCACTATGATCTCCTCTATTAAATCCCGATTGTGATTTGATGATTTTTAAGGGAAACAGGAGCTGTTATATTTTGTTATTAAAATCTCCGCTAACCCTTGAAAACACTAAATTTATCGCAGGTGAGCTTTCCCTTATCGTTTCCCTTGTGTTATATCTTTCCACAAGGCATTATGAACCCTGATAAGGGAAAAAATAAGGGAAACGAAATCACAGGAAACATTATAACACAAAATGAACAGGTATGGTGAACTGATAGAAATGCTTTCATAATTTTTAACGAAAGAGGACAGGTAAAATGAATATTATTTATGCAACATACAATATCCACCATGACAGCATTGACGTATATACTTATTCAGGCTATTTTTTACGGATAGATTGTGCTAAAGCAGAAGAAGGATTGAAAACCACTCCCTGCTCTGAATGTGCCTTAAATGCATTGGCAATAGATGAACTCCTTGAGTATGCAAGGCTTTATCTTGAGGGAAATATGCAAATGTGGGTGGATGCAGAAGATTCATTAGACCTTTAATAAATTTATGGTTCTTTCTTAGACTATGAATAATTCATCTCTGCCAATAATTCAGATTTTGCCATAAATTTAATGTTTTGGCAAAACTGGTTCCGGCAGTGTATCCAAACATAAGAAAGAACCAAATTTATATGATATACCTTTTTTGCATTAAAACTTTTGGATTCAATTCGATAAACCTTAAACCTTTTCTTTCTAAAAATTCAATTATATGTATACCCATATTTTGCCTTAAGCTCTAAATCAAACAGATTCTTCCATATACAAATATAATTTCTATACAAATGCAGATTACACTACAAAGCATAGTACATATTTTGTTATAATCAACTTCCCGATGTGAAAAAAATATAAATATTTTTTTATTTGTGATTGCTTTTTTGCACCTTTCAATTTATAATGCTATATGGAGGTTTTATCATGGAGAATTTTACAGTTTTAAACTACCAAGGTAGCAAAAATAATCTTAGTAGTTTTATATATAAAAATATAGAGCCATATATACAAGATGGCAGGGCAATTTTAGATATTTTTTCAGGTTCTGCTGCTGTTAGCAATATGTTTAGAGATAACTATCAAGTCTATGCGAATGATGTCGAATGCTATGCAAGTATAATAGCTGACGCTATTTTAAATCAAGCAGACATAGAATCTGCTTCTAACCTCCTTCATTCACTAGACATAGAATATACTACTACTATTAAAAAACAGGCAAATCCTATTATAAATTTTATAAACCATGAACAGCAAGCATTAGAGCATGAAAACTTTGAAGAATTGATTGCTCTTTATAATTCATATCCAACTGTTTGGAACAACCAATATTCCCAAATAACTAAATCTCTATTGACAGTTGATGGCATAAAAAGCACTAAGGATTTTTATCTATTTACAACATATTATGCCACAAACTACTACGGGATAATCCAAGCACTCGATATTGATTGTATCATCAAAGTGATTAATACAAGTTTTACAGAATATAAGACTGCCTTGCTTTCATGCTTGTTTTATGCAATGAAAGAAGCCGTTTTTTCCAAAGATGGTCACATGGCTCAACCACTAAATCCTGAAAAAAATCAAAGTCGTCTTTTTGTTCAACGGAAAAAGAATATTTATGAATTATTCATTAAAAAATTCAAGGAATATATCAGTGTTCCTCTTTCCAAATTTTCTGGAAAGAACATGATCTTTAATTCTAATTTTGAGGAATTATTAGACGAAAAACTTTTTTCTAATGTAGGTTTAGTTTATGCAGATCCGCCATATACGGATATGCAATATTCAAGATATTATCATCTGCTAAATGTAGCTGCCAAATATGAGTATCCCTTGTTAACCGTTACCCAAAATGGTTATACCAAAGGTTTATATACTGAAGGACGCTATCAATCAAAACTAAGTCAACGTGGTTCAGCTAAGCAATCATTAGAAAATTTAATCAGCTTCTGTGCGCACGCACATACGAACCTTGCTATTAGTTATGCATATCCTCAAGACAGAGAAATACAAGCCACGGACAGGTATACCGTTTCAATTGACGAATTAGTAGAACTCGCAAAAAAATATTACACAAATGCTCGTGTTAATGTAGTCACGCAAAATTATAATCATGCGAACCATCGAAACAGTGAACAAAAAAAGGTTCTCGAATATTTGATACTATGTGGTGATAAAAATTTGAATCAAGTTAATATTGATTCGCTAAAAAAAACTTTATGCAACCTATTGCCAAGTAAAAACAATTCAATGTATAACTCTCATATGTATTGGTCGCAAAAAGCATTTAATATCTGTGATACATTGATAAATTCTCTGTCAAATAGAGGTGATGTTGTCTTTGATCCATTTCTTGGATCCGGAGTAACAACACTCGAAGCCATTAAAACAGATTTGTCTCGTTGCGCTATTGGTTGTGATATTAACGATATGCCATTATTCATTTCAAAACTTTTATTATCCGTTAATACCATTCCAAATATAAAAAAAGAGCTCGAAAACTTTATATCAGAACTAAACACATTGTTTCACTACTATGAAACCACTTGTCCAATATGTAAAAAAACCGGCACTATTTCAAAAGTAATATTTGACAAACCAGAGAGAACAGGTTCAAAGATAATAATTAAAACCATCAATTATACATGCAAGTGTACAAAAAGAGGCATTAAGACTGCTGATGAAAGCGACTATGCAAAAATTAATGTTACCCCAGTATTAAAAAATATCAGCAATACTACCTTACTCTATAACTCCAAGATAGCAGTAACCGAAAATGATGATATTAAAAACATATTTACGGGACGTAACTTATCCGTACTAGATGAAATATTGAGCATAATTAACAAATATAGTGAAAAGCATCAAACTATTTTAAAATATATCCTGATGTCCATATTGCATCTATGTAAGATAACTGATAAACATTCAAATTCTCAATGGCCGTTATGGATACCTAAAACCGATTGTGTTGAGAAAAATATTATAGATATTTATACAAAGAAAATCAAAAAATTTTATGAAGTCATACCATTTATGAAAGAAAATTATACTGATTCCGAAATAGTTGAATCATATAGTTCTCTTTCTCCCTGTAAATGCTTATTATTACAAAAAGGTAGTCAATCAATAACCGAACAGGATATACCAGATAATGGTGTGGATTTAATTGTAACTGACCCTCCCTATTTGGAACAAGTTCTGTATTCCGAATATATGCAGTTATACAAACCATTTTTAAATTTAGATTATAACTTAAAAGATGAAATAATTGTTTCTTCTGCACCTTCCCGCAACAAGAGCAAGGGAGACTATTTTAATTTATTGGAGCAAGTTTTTCATATGTGTTCCCATAAACTGAAACCGAACCATTATTTATGTTTGTATTTTCATGATAGTGATTTAAATGTTTGGAACGAACTAATCACTATCTTGGAAAGAAACTGTTTTAGATTTATCACTCAAATACACATTGATAAGACTGTTACTTTAAAAAATATTATTAGTCCTAAAAAATCGTTAAATGGTGACTCTGTACTTATATTTTCAAAAGGTGTTGCTCCTATAAAACACAACGCCGAAGAAGACATATCTGAAATCGAACACAATATTATTCGCCAAGCTAAATTTATGGTAAAATCAAATGGTCCGATGTCTACTCCCGAATTATATGACAATGGACTTATGGAAATTTTAATCCAGAACGGCTGGTTATCTAAACTGTCAAATAAATATTCTTCTTTAGTTGATATTTTTGATAAACATCTAACGTGGGATTCTTCTACAGCTAAATGGAAATGACACAAATGCGAGGAGAATCCTCGCATTTGTGCTTATATATCTTGAATTCCATTATAATACTCTCCCGGAAAGTATTTGTTAAGACGTTGCATCAACTGATTTCCATTTACAGTCTCAACCTCAAGATCAAATGCCACCTTTTTACCATCTTTGGTATACCCAGAGGTCGTCACACAAACTGCATAGTCCAATCTTCTTCTCATCCTTTCAGCATATAATCTCTGTATAGGGTCAGAACCAACATTTGAAGCCCAACGTTTACACTGGAAAATATAATGCAACAATCTATCCTGTTGACGTTTAGAGGCAATAATATCAACACCTAAGTCACCTGCCCCTCCCATCTTTATAACATTTTCATACCCTTCTTTTTTCAGTAAACTTTGTACTAAAATTTCAAAATCTGTACCACTTAATGTTGATATATCAATCGCATTCTCATTAGGTTTACTAATATCTTTTCTTTCAACATAATACTGACCGTCTTTTTCACAATAATGTAATATTAAATTACCAATATCTCTTTGATGGTTTTCATCTTCTAAAATTTGCGCAATCGTTTTGGGATTACCATCACATAACGAATTCACCAACTCGAAGTAAACATCTTCTAATACAAACTTGCCTTTACTGTTCAAAAGTTGTCTAATAAAAATTGGCATTAAGTCATATAATTTTGTATACAAATCCGTTGTATCCTCAATATCTAAATATAATTGATTATTATCGATTTGTATGCAGCCCGCATCTACCTTAAAATATTGCTGTAACAGTGTCTTTATTTTCAATATATCTTGTTCACTAGCTAAATATGAATATTTTGACTTTAAGTCATTGCAAACGAGAGTTACGGCACTTGATAATGTCACATATTCTTTTGTTCGAATTAGGTATAAATACACTTTTTTAACAAGTAAAAACTCATAATTCTCGTTACCAATATACCAATATCTATCCGCTTTTGGTAATTTATAAAAAACAACTATCATCTCATTCATAAATGTATTGGTGAACGCTGATTGCTTTCTTATTGTCGGATCTTTTTTTTCAACTCCAATTTGATATGCATACTCGAAACCGTTTTTGCGAGCTAAATTTACAATTTCTATATAAGTTTTAAAATACTTTGCTTTCCCCAGTTTCATTGTAAGAAACACAAGCCCATCTTCATTTAATACGCTATAAAAATGAGAAAACATATTGTCAATATCTTTATAGTAATTCTCTATATCCCTTTTTTCAATTCTTGACTCTGCATTTGTTAGAACTATTTCTTGCTTCAACATATCTTCTGTTAATGCATATTTAGAATCATAAAACTTTTCCAACCAAATACGATATAATTGATTTCTTTCTAAATATGGAACTTGGTCAGTATATGGAAAATCAGTATAGATAATATCTACTTTCAGATCAGGGTTTTCTTTAATATACTCTGCATAGTCCTTATTGGCAATTATTACAGTTGAATCTGTTGTTCCTATTTGTTTATCGCTATAAACGGACTTGAATTTACAAAAACTTTTATACTTTTCCTCAAAAAGTAGCCAAACATTCATATCCTGTGCCCCATGCCCCACTACATGATATAATATATCGGTGCTGGAACCGTACATAGCAATTCTTGCAAGCGAAATAGAGGCAACCAAAACTTGTTCTAATACATCTTTTTCGTCTGATGGTTCAATTTTATTAATTGCATCTTGTAAAATCAATAAAGCAATTTTATTTCTTTGTGTAAAAATCCTATCATATTTATCCGCGCCTGTTGATGATGTAATATTAATCCTGCTATTTACAATATATTGATTTCTTGGAAATCTTTCTACATCTACTTTTTCTAGTCTAACTAACTTTTGATAATCTTCATCATCAAATTTTTTGGACTTACCACCACATACTGGACATTTTTCTATAAGTTTTATATTTTTACCATCTATTATTTCCCTATTATTAGATGGATTAAAATATCCTTCTTTGCCTTCTTCAGGATCAAACAAAACTTTACTTATATAATTTTTGCTACCACAACATGATGTTTCATATAATCTCATTATCTGCTCATATACATCTTCTTTAACAGCATCAAATAATTTACTTAATTTAAGCATATCTACCTTATTCATCAATACACTTACAGCATTAAATGTATAATTGTCCAATTCCGTAGCATAAATCTTTTTTACTTTTCCCATCGCAGCATATACAAATGAACCGGAACCCATAAAAGGATCATATATAACATCTTCACTCTCACTTATTGCTTCTATTACTTTTTCAGCTATAATAGGAGACTTCCTGCCTTTAAAATTAAAAGTCGTCCGCATTTCATTAGGAACAGTATTAGGAACATCTTCAATAGCTGTTTTAATTTTATTTAATCTACTCTTTATTTTTTCGGGTATCTGTTTTCTCAATTAATTTGACCTCCTTGATTAATTCATATGTCGGTTTACCTAATGCAGATGCCATCTCATCTAATTTCTTTAATGGTGGCGTTTTAAAATTTTCCTCTCTGAAATACGATTTTAAAGCAGCTTCGCTGACAAATCCATAAAACAAAGCAGCTTTATCTTTCCATGAAAATCGTCCCTTTTGTAAAAAATATTCTTTTAAGTTTTTTATCAATATTTCTCTTGAATTATTTCTTAGTAGTTCAATTTCTGCAAAAATATCACCATCCTTCTGTATCAATGCATACGACCAACATCCTATTTTATCACTTATCTGATCAAGTCTTTTAAGAGAAGGGCATCTGGTTTTACTTTGCCAATGTTTTAGCGAGTCTTCAGTAACATTTAAAAAGTTCGCAATCTTTCTGTAGGTATTCAAATTATGATACCCTGCGAATCTAATGATATTATCTATAAATATGTCCTGTGAATCCACTTTGCATCTCCTTCCGCAATCATTTTGTAAACATCTTTAAGACCAATACTCGCAGTCAAACGCCTCACTTGAGGCAATCTTTTTTCTCTAATGATTAATTTCTTCTCCAGTAATTCAATTACTGCCATAGGATGACACGCTATAATACTTTTTATGGTAAATGTTCTCTTATTCACTTGTGCCAAAATAATTTTTTCGTCGTTCAGATAAGAAGCCAAAACATTTGCCGATATATCTTGAAAAATCCATAAGGGCCTTGTGCTAACCTTATACTCGTATGTTTTACCATTTATATCATAAGCATCATGTTTTTTCTGTTCGGGATTTATTCTATGATTCAAATTACAAGCAACCAACAACTCCCATAATTTATTACTGGTCAAAATCCCGTCCACATTAATTATTTCTTCAATTTTTCTAGCTGTAAGAAAAATTTCTTCCAACGCTATGGAACATACTGATTCAAATTCTGTTTTTACAGGATGCGATACTATATCGTGTGTTTCCACTAAAGTATATGGCATATTTTCAATTATTTGATGGGCACTGATATTTATCATTTTTCTTTTGTTCTCTATATTTTGTGTACTTATTTCCATATATTTAGCAACTTCTACTCCAGATACAATATATAATTTTTCTATTTCGGGTATATCATACTTATCATTTATAACCACAAAATAAACGAAATTTACATTATATAGCTTTTTAATTGTTCGATCAGTAAAATCATTAAATGTCCATGTATGATTAGAACTGGATTGCTTATAATGTTTATACTCATAAAAGTTACCATATTGATCCTTCGCATCAGGAGAATAGGCATGTCCATTTATAATCTGATGTCCAAATTGATTAGCAATAAGAACCTCAAAGATTTTACTATTAGTATAAATATCTACTATACCATTCGCATAAAAAAATTCACTCAATTCATTTAATTTATTTATTAATTTCCATAAATCCATATCATTCACCTCACTATTAACGATACACTTTATATTTTCAATATTGGTGACTATTTGTCACTTTATATAACGTTTCAAATGACTATTTGATAATTCTCACAATGAAAATAGGGGTATATTGTAAAAATACACACCCCTTTGTAATCATCATTTAAACAGATCTATTATACAGAAAAAACAGGTATTGGAAATCTGCATTTGGAAAAACAGAAAAATCGCAAAGGTCATTTTAAAGATTTGCCTTGACAGAATGTATTAGACAAAAGGAGTCTTGTATGGAAAACACAGGAAATAAAACAAAATATCTGTTGGACATGTTTGTTAAAATAAGGACCGTCAAAGCCTTAAATAAAGCAGTCAGCAGAAACAGCACTTACCATAATACGATGAAACGTCAGGACAAAGCATTTGACAAATTGGATAATGCGGAGTTAAGTAAAGAACAGAGTGCAATCGTTGACAAAGCGCTTTCAGTGCCAATGATTTCTGCGCAACATATGGTGCAGCCCTTACAGATTGGGATTGCAGGACGGAATAAGGCTTGCGCCTAAAGTAAAAGAATTTGAATAATTGTATATGCCAAAAGGACATTTTCAAAGAATGAAAGTGTCCTTTTGAGCATTACAAGGTTTAATTTTATGTCTGCCGCTTTATACTTAATCACAGCCGTGCGGCTTGACCACCGGCTCTGCCGGTGGTTTGGATGAGCCCCTCCGGGGCATTTTTCGG
>RAZA01000146.1 GCA_003612485.1 bacterium D16-50 | reverse complement strand
GGGGCCACCACCTACCCCGCCGAGGATGGGGATATGCTGGGGGCCGAGGCCGCTTATTGTTCGCTGGAGGCGGAGCTCCAGCATTATCTCGATACCTACGAAAGCACACACGACTATGACGAGTACCATTTTGATTTAGACGCTATCGAACACGACCCCTATGTGCTGGTTTCCATTCTGAGCGCATGGCACGAGGGGGAATGGACGCTGGCGGATGTCCAGCCCACCTTGCAGATGCTCTTTGACCGCCAGTACACGCTGACCGAAAACGTGGTAAAGGAACGGCGGTACTACATCGAAACGGATACATGGACAGACGAGGACGGCAATACCCACACCGACAGCTACCGGGTGTATTACGATTACTTCATCTGCTATGTGACGCTGGATAACTTCAACCTTTCCCATCTTCCTATCTATATCATGGGGGAGGAAAAGGTTTCCCGGTATTCCCTCTACATGGCTACGCTGGGGAACCGCCCCGACCTCTTTCCCGGCTCGTCCTATGTGGGGAAATACACCAGCCCACCGGAAGGCTACGAAGTGCCGGGGGAATATCTGGGCGATGAAACATTCGCGGCGATGCTCTCCGAGGCCGAGAAATACCTCGGTTATCCCTATGTATGGGGCGGGAGCTCCCCGGCCACGTCCTTTGACTGCTCCGGCTTTGTTTCGTGGGTAGT
>RAZA01000145.1 GCA_003612485.1 bacterium D16-50 | reverse complement strand
TTTATCTGCTTTGAGACGGCCCCGGCCTTTTTCGGCCCGGCCACGGAGCGCATCATGCAGGCGCGGGCGGCTGTGGCCGCTGGCGGAAAGGGGGTGTGACTATCGGTAAGTATTCCGTGATATACGCCGACCCGCCGTGGCGGTACGCCCAAAAGGGCCTGCAGGGTGCGGCGGAGCGGCACTACCCCACAATGGGGATTGAGGAATTATGCGCGTTGCCCGTGGCGGAATTGGCGGCCCCGGACAGCGTTCTTTTTCTGTGGGCCACGTTCCCCCAGCTCCCGGAGGCCCTGCGGCTCATCAAGGCGTGGGGCTTTCACTATAAGTCCGTGGGCTTTGTCTGGCTGAAAAAGAACAAAAAGGCGGACAGTTGGTTTTACGGGCTGGGCTTTTGGACGCGGGCCAATGCGGAGGTGTGCCTGCTGGCGACCCGTGGGCATCCCCGGCGCAAGGCCCCCAACGTCCACCAGTTCATTATCTCCCCTATCGAGGGCCACAGCAAAAAGCCGGACGAGGCCCGGGAGAAAATCGTTGCCCTTATGGGGGACGTTCCCCGGGTGGAGCTGTTTGCCCGCCAGACGGCCCCCGGCTGGGACGTGTGGGGGAACGAGGTGGAGCCCACGGCGGGACTTCGGGACATTTTGTCCCAAAGAAAGGAGGCTTGAAATGCCCTATGTGAATGTACCTAACGAC
>RAZA01000144.1 GCA_003612485.1 bacterium D16-50 | reverse complement strand
ACCACCCGGGAGCTCAAGTCCACGTTGGTCGGGTGGTTGAAAAGATTAAGGGAGCCCGTACAGTAGAGCTCCAGCGCAGTCGCCACACGTTTCGCCTCCGGCTCCGGCTGTTTGAGTAATTCCTCGTACAAGCTCTGGAGCAAAGGCATCTTTGCGCCCTCCAGCCCCAGCGCAAGCTCCCGGTACACCAGCCGCACACAGCGGTCAATCACGGTCTTTTCAATAGGTTGCAGGCCGTCCTTGCCGCCTACCACCAGCTCACAGAGGGAAAGCAGAAAATCCGCTTTCATGGAAAGGGGGCTGTCCTCGTCATTCAAACCGATTTCAATATCCATCGGGTTGATGTGGTGGGGGCTGTCCGGGGCAATCTCAATGACCTGCCCGCCCAGCCGCCGTACCAGCGGGGAATATTCCCCCATCGGGTCAACGATAACGATGCGGTCACTTGTGGCAAGAAAGACGTTTATCAATTCCCGTTTGGCGGCAAAGCTCTTGCCGGAGCCCGTGGAGCCAAGATACATCCCATTTGCGGATTTCAGCTTTTTCCGGTCTGCCATGATGACATTGTGGGAAAGGGCGTTCATGCCGTAGTAGAGGGCCTGCCCGCCCATGCGGAGCTCCCGCGTCATAAAGGGAATGAAAATCGCTGTGGAGCTTGTTGTCATGCCCCGCTGTATCTGCACCTCGTTATAGCCGAGGGCCAGCGAGGACATAAAGCC
>RAZA01000143.1 GCA_003612485.1 bacterium D16-50 | reverse complement strand
ACCACCCGGGAGCTCAAGTCCACGTTGGTCGGGTGGTTGAAAAGATTAAGGGAGCCCGTACAGTAGAGCTCAAGGGCCGTTGCCACGCGCTTTGCCTCCGGCTCCGGCTGTTTCAAGAGCTCCTCATACAAGTCTTGGAGCAGGGGCATTTTCGCGCCCTCCAGCCCCAGCGCAAGCTCCCGGTACACCAGCCGCACACAGCGGTCGATGACGGTTTTCTCTATGGGTTGCAGGCCGTCCTTGCCGCCCACCACCAACTCACACAGCGAAAGAAGAAAATCCGCTTTCATGGAAAGAGGGCTGTCCTCGTCATTCAAGCCCATCTGAATATCCATCGGGTTGATATGGTGGGGGCTGTCCGGGGCGATCTCGATGACCTGCCCGCCCAGCCGCCGCACCAGCGGGGAATATTCCCCCATCGGGTCAACGATAACGATGCGGTCTTGGGTCGCCAAAAATACGTTTATCAATTCCCGCTTGGCGGCAAAGCTCTTGCCGGAGCCCGTGGAACCGAGGTACATCCCATTGGCGGATTTCAGCTTTTTCCGGTCAGCCATGATGACATTGTGGGAAAGTGCGTTCATGCCGTAGTAGAGGGCCTGCCCGCCCATGCGGAGCTCCCTCGTCATAAAGGGAATGAAAATCGCGGTGGAGCTTGTTGTCATGCCCCGCTGTATCTGCACCTCGTTATAGCCGAGGGCCAGCGAGGACATAAAGCC
>RAZA01000142.1 GCA_003612485.1 bacterium D16-50 | reverse complement strand
CTGAACGTCCATTAAGCCCCCAGCAGAGCTGGGGAGAACGGAGTAAGCAGTAGCGATCCCCAGAGTACCAAAAATAAAACCTCCATGTTATCATAGATTTGGGTCTAGGCAACCTAATCTACAATAACAGGAGGTATCCATAATGGATAATCAGATTTTAGCACATACCAAATATAAATGCACGTATCATATTGTTTTTATTCCGAAATATCGCCGGAAAGTGATGTATGGGAAGATTGGCAAAGAAGTAGGAGAGATATTGTCCACAGTATGCAAAATCATAGGAGTAGAATTGATAAAAGGTGGAGTATGTCCAAATCATGTGCATCTGTATGTGTCAATACCGCCAAAGATGAGTATATCAGAAGTGATGTCAAAACTGAAAGGAAAGAGTGCGCTGATGATATTTGATCGCCATCCGGAATATAGGGACAAGTATGGCAGGCATTTTTGGGCAAGAGGATACTATGCAGAAACGATTGGGCAGGTGAACGAGGAAACAATCAAAAAGTACATCGAAGAGCAGGAAGAGTGCAGCAGGATAGAAGGATAAAGAGCCTCTTTTAAGAGGCAGCCAAGTATCAGAGATTAATAAGATACTGCCTATAGGCAGCGCCGAAAAAGGGGTTGCTTAGACACCGCCTATAGGCGGTACCGAAAAATGCCCCGGAGGGGCTCATCCAAACCACCGGCAGAGCCGGTGGTCAAGCCGCACGGCTGTGATT
>RAZA01000141.1 GCA_003612485.1 bacterium D16-50 | reverse complement strand
ACAATAACGCTGGACGGCGGATCCGTTACGGACAGTGGGACGCCGAATGTATGGCCTACCGGAAACTGGGATGGCTCAGTTGATGTGACGGGTTATAACTGGGTTCATATCACCAGTACAAATCCGGATGTTGCTTCTGCATCGTATAGGACAGACGGAGGCAGGCTGTCTATTACCTTCACGCCCGGAACAGAGAGCGGTACAACGAAGATCTCGGTAGGTGTGGACGCGAAGTATCCCCATTATTCATTGGGAACTTGGAACATGAACCTGAACTTCGACTATACCGTTACAAACAAGACGGGCAGCACTGTAACGCCTGAGCCGGACGGAGAAAAGCCCGCGCCTTCTGTGACATATACTGTTCTGTATACAGATGGAGTGGTAGATGAAATCGTCTTTGCTGATCAGGAAACGAAGGGACTGAGTGCTGGCGCAGCGACTCCTGCATTTAAAGAAGAAGCTGGAAAAACGGAGACAGTTGTTGAAGACGAACGGAATGTAGTTCGGCCTATCCGCGCAGGATATACCTTTGAAGGGTGGAGTCCGGCAATCAACTCTGAGGTGGATGCGGATGATGCGGATACGAATGGCGTAATTACCTATACGGCCACTTGGCAGAAGAAGTCCGGCATTGACGACACCAAGATAACCGTCACCAAGACTCCCAGCGAGGAGTACCCCGAAGTAGGTGAAGAGTTTAAGTACACCATCGAGATGGAGAACGACAACGATCAACCGGTT
>RAZA01000140.1 GCA_003612485.1 bacterium D16-50 | reverse complement strand
ACTGTGGTGAGCGAGAGTGAGAGCACCTCTACCGTGGTAAGTGAGAGCGAGAGCACCTCTACTGTGGTGAGTGAGAGCGAAAGCACCTCTACCGTGGTGAGTGAGAGCGAGAGCACCTCTACCGTAGTGAGTGAGAGTGAGAGCACCTCTACCGTGGTAAGCGAGAGCGAGAGCACTTCTACTGTGGTGAGTGAGAGCGAAAGCACCTCTACCGTGGTAAGTGAGAGCGAGAGCACCTCTACCGTAGTGAGTGAGAGCGAGAGCACCTCTACCGTAGTGAGTGAGAGCGAGAGCACCTCTACCGTGGTGAGTGAGAGCGAGAGCACTTCTACCGTGGTGAGTGAGAGCGAGAGCACCTCTACCGTAGTGAGTGAGAGTGAGAGCACCTCTACCGTGGTAAGCGAGAGCGAGAGCACTTCTACTGTGGTGAGTGAGAGCGAAAGCACCTCTACCGTGGTAAGTGAGAGCGAGAGCACCTCTACCGTAGTGAGTGAGAGCGAGAGCACCTCTACCGTAGTGAGTGAGAGCGAGAGCACTTCTACCGTGGTAAGCGAGAGCGAGAGCACCTCTACCGTAGTGAGCGAGAGCGAGAGCACCTCTACCGTGGTGAGCGAGAGTGAAAGCGGCAGCACTGTGGTGAGCGAGAGCGAGAGCACTTCTACTGTGGTAAGCGAGAGCGAGAGCACCTCTACTGTGGTGAGCGAGAGTGAGAGCACCTCTACCGTGGTAAGTGAGAGCGAGAGCACCTCTACTGTGGTGAGCGAGAGCGAGAGCACCTC
>RAZA01000139.1 GCA_003612485.1 bacterium D16-50 | reverse complement strand
TCGGCCCTCACGCAGAACGTGAAAGACCTTTTGGCCAGCCGGGAAATCGAGAACATACTGGATAACACCGATTTTCTTGTTCTGCTCTCCCAGGCCCAGAGCGACCGGGCCATCATCGCAAAACAGCTCGGCATTTCCGAGCACCAGCTTTCCTATATCACCCACAGCAATTCCGGCGAGGGCCTGCTGTTCTATGGGAATGTGACCATCCCCTTTGTTGACCGTTTCCCCAAGGGGGAGATTTACAACCTGCTCACCACCCGCCCGGAGGACATAGCCAATGACCAGAGGAACGAATAACGCCGGGGACAAAGGCACTTCGGGACAAAATGTCCCAAAGTCCCCGAAAGGGCCCAAAACCAAAAAATCGAAATTCCGCATGGAAAGCGAACAAGGGAAAATCAGCAAGTCCAAGCTCCGCATGGAGACGCGGGAGGACAAGCTGAACCGGGCCCGGAAGAAGCTGGAGGGGAAAAAGCCCCCCAAACCCCGGGGCCCGGTGCGCCGGGCTCTTGGGGCCGCCGGGTGGAGCGCACACGGCTTTGTGCATGGCAAAATCTACGAGGTGGAGCATGAAAACGCGGGAACCGAGGGGGCCCACCGCTCCGAGCTTGTGGGCGAGGCCGTTCTGCGGCATGGGACGCGGTACGCGAAAAAGCGCATCCGGGAGCACCCGGCCCGGGCCGTCCATAAGGCCGAGGCGCAGTACATCAAGGCCCGGGCGGACTACCAGTTCCGCATGGCCGCCCAGGAGAACCCGGAGCTTGCAAAAAACGCCGTCACCCGCTA
>RAZA01000138.1 GCA_003612485.1 bacterium D16-50 | reverse complement strand
TCGGCCCTCACGCAGAACGTGAAAGACCTTTTGGCCAGCCGGGAAATCGAGAACATACTGGATAACACCGACTTTCTCGTCCTGCTCTCCCAGGCCCAGAGCGACCGGGCGATTATCGCAAAACAGCTCGGCATTTCCGAGCACCAGCTTTCCTATATCACCCACAGCAATTCCGGCGAGGGGCTGCTGTTCTATGGGAATGTGACCATCCCCTTTGTTGACCGTTTCCCCAAGGGTGAGATTTACAACCTGCTCACCACCCGCCCGGAGGACATAGCCAATGACCAGAGGAACGAATAACGCCGGGCCCGCCGGGGACAAGGGCACTTCGGGACAAAATGTCCCAAAGTCCCCCAAGGGGCCCAAAACCAAAAAATCGAAATTCCGCATGGAAAGCGAACAGGAGAAAATCAGCAAATCCAAGCTCCGCATGGAGACGCGGGAGGACAAGCTGAACCGGGCCCGGAAAAAGCTGGAGGGCAAAAAGCCCCCTAAACCCCGGGGCCCGGTGCGCCGGGTGCTGGGGGCCGCCGGGTGGAGCGCACACGGCTTTGTGCATGGCAAAATCTACGAGGTGGAGCATGAAAACGTGGGAACCGAGGGGGCCCACCGCTCCGAGCTTATGGGCGAGGCCGTGGGCCGGGCGGCGGTGCATACCGTAAAAAAGCGTATCCGGGAGCACCCGGCCCGGGCCGTCCATAAGGCCGAGGCGCAGTACATCAAGGCTCGGGCGGACTACCAGTTCCGCATGGCCGCCCAGGAGAACCCGGAGCTTGCAAAAAACGCCGTCACCCGCTA
>RAZA01000013.1 GCA_003612485.1 bacterium D16-50 | reverse complement strand
AATTTCCATATCTTGATTCTTACCAAAAAGGAGACATTTTTTACCTAAGACACAAACTTTTTTACACTACCTTCCAATTCCCTTAATCGACAACAAGTTATCTATATATGGGATCTTTTCCAGCTTTTCTTCTATGTTCCGGAGCAGTTCCTCCTATCTTGCTGTATATACATCCATGTCAGCCAGAAGGTTTTTCAGTTCCATACGGGCGGCTTCCGGCGCTTCCGTACTTCCTACGCTATGCTCCGCAGCTGTTGCCAGGGTCCATGCTTGCTTGCAAGCTATGCCCTCCTTCATTCCAGTGCCTCTCAGCTTTGCGTCCCTCCATATCCGGTTCACACCTTCCGCTCCCAGTTTTCTGATGTCCTCCGGCAACGGTGCCTCTTCAGCACCATCCTCCCGTGAGCTCCTCCTGCGTCTGGAAGCGCAGGTTTGACAGGCTCCTGATCTCTGCACAGATACCGTCGGATACGGAAACGAACTATGCGAATATTCTGTCATATTTATCTTCCCGCATTCTGCCAATATCATAATCATTCTTTTCAAACTCCACTTGCCTTTGATAACACAAAACCTGCTTCATCTGCTGATATCCGATCGCAAGATTAAAGGGCGTAATCTGGCACTTATCACTGAGATGTCCAAGCCATACATCCACATCCATGGGGTATTCTTTATGCATAATAAGATACTGAAGAAATTCGTCCTTGAATGTCGTCACCGGCATCAGAAGAAACACGGCAATGGAATCGGCGGCAATTTCATCCAGACTCTGCGGAATCAACGGAATTGCATAGGTGTTTTTAAAGATAACCTTTGAATCGTTGAGCAGATAACGCCCTACGCCATTGGCTATGGCATAGCGCTGGGTCTTATAGCTTACAGCGTCATCTACCACGATTCTCACGCCGCCATCGCTGGTGGATGTAACAACACCCAGCTTTCTGCTAAAGTTCACCACTCCGTCAAGATTCAGGTTCTCTTTCATAACCGTTATCCCAAGGTGCTTTGCAACCACATTAATATCGATGGGAAAAGATACCTTCCTCCTTGCGCTTGCGTAGCTTTCGCTCACCAGATTCTCCGCCCTCACCGCTATCTCATTGTACAGCTTCGCAGTTGCCTCCACTCCCTCACTAATTCCCAGATTCTCAAACTCTCTCATCTCTTATCAGCTCTCCATCTTCTCTTCTTTCTTCCTCATCCAGTCCAGAAGCTTAAAATGCTCATCCTTTATGTTGCTTTCCCCTCGCCAGATTACAGCATTGATCAGTTCGTTCCACATTCGATCGTAACATTCCGCTACACTATATTGCTCACTGCCCGTTTGCAAACACACCCATTCGATCAGATTCTCATTTTCCGTGGAGCTTTCTACAAAATATTTCTTGATTTCTTTGATCTTCAGTTCCATCTGCAGATGCTCCACCAGCTTCCAGAGCTGTTCCCAAGAAAAACAGAGCTTTGTTAAAGTCTTCATATATTTTAATAAATCTGCTTCCTCTTCTCCCGACAGCTCCTTTCCCCCTATAATCGATTCGGAGCTGTTCAGTATACAAATGCCTATTAATCCTTTCAAAGTACTGATTATCTCCTCCTCAGGAAATTTCTCTACGACCAATGCCTTCAGTTCCTCAAGCCGCAGCGACTCCACTGTGAGATTCCTCCACCAACCGCCTCTCTCGGCATACGCTCCTTTCCGTAATTCTTCCCGGAGCATTGTGCCTAAAGCCAGAGAATATCCGCTATTGAGCAAATCCCAGAAGGAGGCTTCCGATGTCCTCACCTTCTCTTTCCGGCAGTAATCTACGTATTTCTCTATGAAAAGCGCTTCGCTGGTCTCCTTTACGTTTTCATATTCTATTACAATGCATGAATACAAGTTCTCAGCAAGCTCCCGCAAAGCATCCTTCTTGTTCTTAAGGTATTCTGATAGCTCCTTCTGAGCATTCCCTTCCGACTGCCCCTTGTACCAATACTCCTCTTCCGGGGCCTCGGCATATCGTATGAGTTTTTGGACAGAGGCCCCGGAGCAGGGAAAAATCATAAACATCCCGCTCTCTTGTATGTACTGCTCCTTGATGCTGCACACGTCCTCCAGAATATCCGGTATCTGCAGCAGCTCATATCCCATCCACACATTTCCGGCAAAGCGTTCTGCATTCGTCTCATGCTTCCGCTTCGCCATGCGCTTCAAAAGTCTATACTTTGCATGGATGTTATAATATACGCTGCCCAAAGGCTGCCCGGAAAGTATGTGTATTTTCAAATTGCCTACTTCATCCATAAAGCATGCGCTGATCGACACCGACTGCAATAAAGCCAGCACAAAATTGCTCTGCTGAATGGGCTGGGATTCCAAGATGCCGGAAATATTTTCAAGCATAAAATCCGCCCAGTCCTCCAGATTAGCCGCCCAGTCCGGCTTCTTGTTCCGTTCCGATACCGCGCTTTCCAGCAGATCAACCAATATGGGTGACTGTGTTTCCATATCTTCCGGATTTTTCAGCCAGATCAAGCTGTTAATCCACTTATCGCCTTCGTCCCTTCGCTTTGACACAACTGCAAATTTGTTTTTCTTATTATAGAAATCCGCAATGGTAATTTCCTTCTTTCCAAGAACAGAAAAACCATTGCTTGCCAAGTCAGCATAAACTTCAATCACAACAATCTTACTGTGAATATCCATTGCATCGTTTCTTCTTTCGCTGACTGCCTCTGATATATTGCTAATCGCTTTGTTCCACTGCTCCCTTTCCTTCTCCTCCCGCTTGGACAAATACACCAAATTCTTTTTCTCGGATTCTCTCATATAAAAATTATAATATAAGCTGATTCCCACCAGCTGCTTTTGCCAATCCTTGTCAAACATGCTGCCTATATGGCATAAAGCGGTTTCTATGTTATTCTTTATCTTTTCCGAGAAGGTCAATGGTTCCGGCTTATCGGCCGAAACAAAGCTCTGACTGGCCAGCGTCCTCAGCACGTCAAACAAATTTCTATAGATTCTGGGAATCAGAACAGAATCTATATACGCCAAGCCCTCCTGCGTAAATCCATTCCTGCTCAGCTGTATTAGCTTTCTCCCTTTTCTCCCTCCCTGTATATTGATATATTCCAAAAGGTTTCCGCTTTTATTAATATTCCGGGTATCTATCAGGATACCCTTGTAATAAATCTTGCATGGCGATTGGATCGATTGAAAATGATCCCTCGCAACAAAGTCAACTCCGAGACATGCGCTTACTGCCAAATCGTCCAACCACAGATAAATCTTCATTTGAGACAGATCGATCCGGCAGACCCCCTTCTCGATTTCAAAGCCGATCACATTTTCGTTTGCATATTTCTCATCAATATTGCGATAGATCCAGCACATGTGCTTCTTGAGATTGTCTTCCGTAAAACTCTCCCTCTCCAGATTGCTGAACACGATCTTCGACAACTTTGATTTCAAAAGCTTCCTTCGAGGCTCCCCCAGATCAAATTTTACCGACACATAAACCGGAAACAATAAATCCTCAAGCTGACTGTCTATATCCGTCAATATTTGTATTGTAAGCGCAATGATATTGCGCTTGATTTGGCTGTTCTCGTATCCCTGAGCAAAAGGATCATGACCTGTCCATGCATCCATGTATTCTCTACGGTCTTTCTTCTTTTCATGGTTAATAAACACCTCAAACTCCGTGCCATATGCCATGGGTTCCTCTGCCGGATTTTTGGGCTCTACATTAATATATCCATTTTTTCCGTTTGCACCGGTAAGAAACTCTATTTTATAGCGCTCTCCGTTGCGAACATATGTTTCGCAGAAGAAATTGTCGCTTACCAGAAAAACCGACTGAAGCCCGATGCCAAACTCACCCGTGGGCCTCAGCCAGTCCGGAATCTCCCGAAGCAATTTTTTCCTGCTCTTATAGCTGGTTCCCACATCCGAAATATTGCGAAGTGTTTCCGTATTGATTCCAGTTCCATAGTCTTTTATGGAAAAACGAATTCCGTATTTTTCCTTCTCTCCCTCTCTCTCCGGAATTTCATCCAACGAAATTTCTTCATATTCGTCGCTTCCATTCAGTCTGCAGCAGGAAATCGTAATTTCGATTGGATATTCCACCGGATTGATGATCTTTGAAATGTTTGCAATCCCCGGTTTAGTCAAACTTTCCTGACTGCTTTCAAAACGGAATTTCGAGCTCGTTCTGTAATCTTCATAACACTGCAATTTCGTGGAATCAATCGCATTCTGCAGCAATTCCCGGACAAACGGAAAGTACCCTGAGTAAATATTTTCACCCTGCAAAAAAGAAAAGGCTTTCTGCTGGGAAATCTGAAATCGGCTGAGCGCCAAATCCCAGGGGATCTCCTTTCCATTGAGCAGAAGCCGGGAAAGCTTGAAGGACGGCAGCGCGCCGCTGAATCCCTTTGGCGCAATACTGGACCAATAATAGCTGGCTGATTTCAACAGCCCCTCAATCCCATCGCACTCATTTCTGACCAGCCGCATGGCCTCACGGGTCTCGCAATCTGCCTCTACCACAATCTCTTCCGGGGTAATCTTCAGGGTCCTAATGGCCAAATGCTTATTATAGTGGGCTTGCGACTGCATGGGAAAAGACCCGGCAAAAGCATGGGCAAAGGGATGAAATCTATCGTTGTCTATATCCAAGGCATCTCCAAGCTGCAGCAGCACTGCCACAAATCTGGGATGCAGCATATCATTGTCATACCCGTTTTCCTCTGAGGGCAGCCCCAAAATATGCCTGAATTCCCAATCGGTATGCAAAGACGCACAATCCGCTATTCTGAAAAAAATCCGCATGGGAACTCCCGACATCGTAAATTCCGATCTTAACTTGTCCTGATCAAGAATCCAATCCTTAACATTACTTGCGGCCTTCTCTCCATGGTATCTTCTTTGATACTCTGCCAGAAGCTGCACCACTGCATAATAGGTATCCAGCTTCTTCCCATATAGATCCTTCTTTTCATTGTGATATTCCAATCCATCATAATCAATCTCTTCATCCGATTCCGGACGATAAATATTTTTCTTCAGCAGCAATGCAGCGTTTTTTAAATCCTTGTCCGCCCCGCTGACCAGATCATCGATCATTTCAACAAATCCGTCGCTTCTAACGATATTCTTGCGATCCTCGGCCAAAATAGCCATTCCTATGTCATGAATATAAACCGTATGTAAAATGGCAAAACAATCTGTCGCGGACAATAGGGCTATACGCTTTTCTCCCATTACGCGTTCAATATTGTGCAATACGGCGTCCGCATGGGAAGAATCATGTCTGCTGTATGACGGAAAGGAAGCCAGTGTCAGCTCCAAAAGACGTATCAGCCATTGCTTATTCTGATACCACGCATGCCAGAGAGTCGCCGCCCTTTCATTGCCGTCCGGATGTCTCTCATATATCTGCAATTGACGTTCAATGGTCAATCGGCTATGACTGTATTCCAAATCTTCTCTATAATAGACTTTTCTATTATCTTCCACCATCACTAACAATTCCCCCATAATCGTAACTCATAAGCCTTATAATATCAGCCGTCTATATAAGGCTTGATAACACTCCTAATTCAATCTTACCCAATGTATATTCACTTATCAAAACAACATTCCTAGTTTTACCACCCCCTCATACTTCTCTGGCCGTTTGAAAGGCGGTTGGCATCATATACTAAATTGTATCACAACAATTTACCATATCCAATTTACTTCCATCGACATTTTTCGACAATCTTCGTCATTCTTCTTCCCCAACCGTTGTTTTGACCCCAGCGCCCCTATAGCCGAAACCGATATGCAGTTCCTTCAACTTTCCCAAGATCGCCTCCGCGCATTCCCCCACGAAGGCATCCGCCTCCCCTTCCGTCAGATAGGGATACTCCCGCTCCAGATTGTCTCGCCCACCCCTATAAAAGCCTGCGATATCCCCCCTTCGCCTGTCAAAGGCATCCTCTGCAAAAATATCCATATAGGTATTTACGAACCCTTGGGCATTTTCATAGATGTGAAATGCCCTGAAGTCGGGATGCTTCTTGAAATAAAGGAAGTCCAAATCGTACCAGTCCGCCTTCATGGCCCAGAGAAACTTATGTTTATCCTCCAGCTGCTCCTCCATATGCTTGTCCATACAAGGCAAACAAATACACCGAGCCCATTCCACATCCGTGAGCAGATGGGTCAGATAGCCCAGAAAGAAAGCATACTGTTCCTTGGTATAGCCCTGCCGCAGGGCCGGCGTAAAATATTTATCCACAAAGCCCTCAATCTGTATCCTCTCCCTCCCGTCCGGCCCTTGAACCTGAAAATGGGAAGTCCTCTTATCCGGGAAATACGCCGTCCAGTCCTCGTTTGGCAGCCCGCTGTCCGGCGCGATGTTTCCCATCACGAACTCTCTAAAAGAAATGTCCGCCAGACAGTCCAAAAGCTTGTCCGCCACCCTTAAATGTACCATCCATGATGCCATATGCCGCTTCTCCTTTCACATGCCGGCCAGCCGCCGGGCTGGCCGCTAAATTGTATCGCGCAAAGTGACACTTTTTCTTATTTCATTATAGGGTGTTGTCACACCAGCGTCAATTGCTGTTGCAACAGAAAGTCCGGTGTCAAAGTTTCTGCATTTGACACCGGACCCAAAACACAAGGCTACAATTGTCACCTCTCAGGAATCACAAGAACCTGCCCTCTATACAGCCATCTAGGATCAATGATCATAGTTCGGTTTGCCTGATAAATTCTTCCCCAGAGCCCTCCGGTGCCATAGACCTTCCGGGATATCGTCCACAAATTATCACCCGGTGCGACTCTATAGATCTTTCTGCCCATACCGTCTGTAACGACACTGCCGACGGCATTGCTTGTCCCTGCTGTTCCTGCATTACTTGTCGAAGTTCTTTCCTCCGTGAGATAAATCCGCAGCTGCTGCCCCGCACGGATTCTGCCGGGATCCCTTATTGAGGCGACATTATCTTCATAGATCTTGCGCCAAAGCTCTCCTCTGCCATAAAATCTTGCGGCGATCCTCCAGAGGCTGTCTCCGGGCAGCACCGTATAGGTTACAAAGACGATCCCCTCTGATCCGGACAGATTGCTTTCGCCGTTTTGGTCTGCATTGCCGTTAGAAGCTCCGGCGCTTCCGCCTTGGTCTGTATCACCGTTTCCTGCGCCTCCGTCTCCGCCATGATCTTTGTCCCCGTCGCCAGAATCCACACTGCCAGTCACCACGAAGTTCTGTGCGGCACGCTTCAGTACATTGGTATCCTTTGTACGGAATTCGATTCCCAGAGTATGGGTTCCGGCACTTTTGCTGGTCAGGGTCTGATTCAAGATCGTGATACGTGTACTCCCCGCCTCAGATGTGTAGTCCGTCCCCTCCGCCAGCTTGTCCCCGTCAAGGTACAAATTCTGGAATTCCTCGTATTCGCCTCTGGAAACAAAAAGCTGGCTACCTCCCGACCCAGAACTCAGATTGATGTTCTGCACCGGCTGAATGATCTCGTATCCTGCATCCGTTGCCGCACTCACATTCTCTGCCGTATTTTCTTTGACGATCAGAGTCAGCTGGGCATAGGCGGGATTAAACTCAGGCTTGCTGTATTCCGCTTTCACAGTAACCGTAAACTCGCCCGCCTCCAAGGGCACGCCGTAGATCTCACCTGTGGCCGGGTACATCTGCAGTCCCTCCGCCAGTCTGCCCTCCACTATCGAAAAAGTGACTTTGTTGTCCGCATCCCCATTGTCCGTCTCCACCGTGTAGGAGTAGGGCACGTACTTCACCCTGATCACGGTGTCCATGTTCAATTCCGGGGTTGTAGTGGTGATCTCCGGACCGTCGGACATGTCTAAGCGTGTAAGCCGAACGCTGTGATCTAGGTTTTGAGGCAGCTCAATGACCTTTGTTCCGTCGGGAAGGCACCAGTAGGTGTTTGCTACAGAGGGGAGGGAAGCGGACACAATTAAATTAATAGGAGAATCAATAATGCTCAGGTTATTACAGTCTCCAAACATACCGACTAGCCCATTTGTCACCTGACTCATGTCAAAGCTGCTTATGTCCAAGCCCGTCAGACTGCTGCAGCCGCTAAACATATAGTTCATGTCCGTCACTTGACTCGTATCGAAGCCGCTTACATCCAAGCTCGTCAACCCGCTGCAATTCTGAAACATAGCTCCCATATCCGTCACCTGACTCGTATCAAAGCCACTTACATCCAAGCTCGTCAACCCGCTGCAGCCCGAAAACATATACCTCATGTTCGTCACTTGCCTTGTGTCAAATCCCCTTACATCCAAGCTCGTCAACCCGCTGCAATTCTGAAACATAGCTCCCATATCCGTCACCTGACTCGTGTCAAAGCCGCTTACATCCAAGCTCGTCAACCTGCTGCAGCCGGAAAACATACCTCCCATGTCCGTCACCTGACTCGTAGCAAAACTATTTACATCCAAGCTCGTCAGGGCACTGCCGTTGGAAAACATCCATCCCATGTCCATTACCTTACTCGTATCGAAACCGTTTACATCCAAGCTCGTCAGGCTGCTACAACCGGAAAACATAAATCCCATGTTCGTCACCTGACTCGTAGCAAAACTGCCCACGTCCAGACTTTTCAGGCCGCTGCAATCCTGGAACATAGCCACCATATCCGTCACCTGACCAGTGGCAAAGCTGCTTACATCCAAGCTCGTCAGCCCGCTGCAGCTGGAAAACATAAATCCCATGTTCGTCACCTGACTTGTAGTAAAACCTCTTAAGTCCAGACTTGTCAGGCCACTGCAATCCTGAAACATAGCCCTCATATCCGTCACCTGACCAGTGGCAAAGCCACTTACATCCAAGCCTGTCAAACCGCTGCAGCCAGAAAACATATACCCCATATCCGTCACCTGACCAGTGACAAAGCCGCTTACATCCAAGCCCGTCAAGCCGCTGCAGCCAGAAAACATATGTCCCATGTCCATCACCTGACTCGTAACAAAACCGCTTAGATCCAAGCCCATCAGGCCGCTGCAGCCATAAAACATAGCTTTCATATCCGTCACCTGACCAGTGGCAAAGCCGCTTACATCTAAGCCCGTCAAGCCGCTACAGCCGGAAAACATAAATCCCATATCCGTCACCTGACTCGTAGCAAAACCGCTTAAGTCCAAACTTGTCAGGCCGCTGCAATCCTGAAACATAGCTCCCATGTCCGTCACCTGACTCGTAGCAAAACCACTTAGATTCAAGCTCGTCAAACCGCTGCAGCCGTAAAACATAGCTCCCATGTCCGTCACCTGACTCGTAGCAAAACCGCTTAGGTCTAAGCTCGTCAGCCCACTGCAACCATAAAATATAGTTCCCATATCCGTCACCTTACCAGTAGAGAAGCTGCTTAGGTCTAAGCTCGTCAGGCCCGTGCAACCCCAAAACATAGCTTTCATATCCGTCACCTGACCAGTAGAGAAGCTACTTAGGTCTAAGCTCGTCAGGCTGCTACAACCGGAAAACATTAATCCCATGTTGGTCACCTGACTTGTGGTAAAACCACTTAGATCCAAGCCCATCAGGCCGCTGCAGCCGGAAAACATATGTCCCATGTCCGTCACCTGACTGGTATCAAAGCTGCTTACATCCAAGCTCGTCAAACCACTGCAACTGGAAAACATATAGCTCATGTCCGTAACTTGACTCGTATCAAAGCTACTTGCGTCCAAGCTTATCAAACCACTACAGTCACTAAACATTTGCTTCATGCTTGTCACCTGACTCGTGTCGAAACTACTTACATCCAAACTCGTCAGTTTACCACAACTATTAAACATCCTTTCCATGTCCGTCACCTGACTTGTGTCAAAGCCACTTATGTCCAAGCTCTCCAGACTGCTACATCCGGAAAACATAAGCCCCATACTTGTCACATTGCTTGTATTAAATCCGCTTACATCCAGACTCGTCAGGTTGCTGCAGTTAAAAAATGCAGCGAACATGCTTGTCACCTGACTCGTGTCGAAACTACTTACATCCAAACTCGTCAGATTGCTGCAGCCAGCAAACATAGCATACATGCTTGTCACCTGACTCATGTTAAAGCTGCTTACATCCAAACTTGTCAAACTACTGCATCTATAAAACATATTTGTCATATTCGGCACATGGCTTGTGTCAAAATTTCTTAAGTCCAAGCTTACCAGACTGTTGCATTCGTAAAATAAACCGTCCATCTCTCTCACCTGACTTGTGTCGAAGCCACTTACATCCAAACTTGTCAGGCTGCTGCAACCACTAAACATCCCTCCCATATTCGTCATCTGGCTCGTGTCAAAACCGCTTACATCCAGACTTGTCAAACTCCTACAGTTGGAAAATAAGCCCGCTCCATTCGTCATCCCCGTCACATTGACAACCGCAGACGTTATAGTTTCACGATAATTCCCCCACCAATCTAGACCCTTGTTAATATCTCCCGTCCCGTCCACTGTCAGCTTTCCGGACGCATCGATGGTCCATGTGATATTCCCATTGACGCCGCCGGCGATATCGCCGGCCGCTTTAAGGAGCGGCTGCCCATCTATCTGCAAGTCATCCCCCGGCAAATTTCCAGCCGCATCACCCCCGGAAACCGAATTCCCTCCCGGAAGCGCTTCCTCCGGACTCTCTCCATCCTCCATATTTTCTTCCGCTTCCGACGGCAATGCCTCATCCCCTACTGCAGATTCTATCGTCATCTCTGATGACGATGACATCTCTGATGGCGATGGCATCTCTGATGACGATGCCTCCTCTGATGGCGATGCCTCCTCTGATGGCGATGCCTCCTCTGATGGCGATGCCTCCTCTGATGACAATAATGCTCCTGATAGCATTACTGTCTCCGCCCCTTGTGTCTCCTCTGCATATACCGCTACGCCGGACAACATCATCACCCCTGCCAGCAATACTGCCAAACCACGTTTTACGACTCCCATCTCCAAATCCTCCTTGTTTTTTACAGTCCCTTCATAACATTCTGATTTCCCCTCGGCACTTCCCCAGCCTAATCCTCCAGCCGAGCCTCCCCCAGCGCAATCAGCTCCTGAAGAGAATACACCTTGCACTGCCGCAGGTTCCCGGACTGATAATCAAAAATCAGCCTATCCCCGGCCACATCGCAAAGTCTGGGCAGATAGGCCAGCTTCTGCAGCCTATCGTCCAGCAGAATCCCGTATCTGTCCCCCGTGGAACTAATGTATTCCGTGACGATATAGTCCGCCAGCTGGGTCACATATGTGAGGTAGGAATCCCTTTCCAGTATAGCCACCAGCCTGCCGGAATCACGGTCATATACCTCCGGTGCCCCATGCAGGGAGGATACGATCTTATATTGATCCGTAAAAAATTCCTCATACAGATCCTTTGACGGCGCCTCACCCGTCTCCTCCCACAAAAGCGAGCCGTCCGCCGCACTGTAGCGTCTTCTGGTTCCGTCATACCAAATCACTTCAAGCCAAGAGCCTTCCTCGCTTCTCCGAAACTGCTGGTCATAAATGTGATCCGCATCCGGCAGCTCCGCCTCCGCCACCATAGCGCCGGACATATCATAAATCCGAAAACTCCGATATCCGAACAGCATCACCGTTTTGCCGTCAAGGCTTACTCTCGCCTCGTCATGGACGTAGCGGGCGTCATATGACATCAGCTGAGTCTCCTCACGCTTCTCCAGCGTCATCAGCCGTATCAGGGGCTCATTGCGATTTGCCAGCACCCCATAGGCATCCGTCAATATGACGAAATCATAGTTTCCGTCTTCCGCAGAATCAGTTGCCAAAGCCCCATTGCCCCCACCGGACAGCTGATGCGCGTCTTTCCCGTCAAACATCCGGTGGGCCCCGCTGTCATAAAAGGCATACCCTTGATTCTCCGTGGCCACCAGCGTATATTCCGATCCGGCGCAAAAGCCTATGATTCGCCCTCCCGCCGTGTAGGCGATCTCCCGTTCCTCCAGAGTATCCAGCTCCACCTCCGTCAGCAGACCGCCGCCGGCAAGATAAATGCCGTTTTCATCCGCCTGCAAAACCATGCCCTCCGCCGAAGAAAATCCCCCGGCAAAAAAGGCCTCCGGCACATCCACCAGCCCGAACACTGCCTCATCGCTTTTCTCGGCGGTAAATGCGAAATACCTGCCGCAGAACCCTCCCTCAAAATGCCTATAATCCGACTCCTCGTACAAAATCAGGTCTTCCTCCGAGTCCTGCAGATCCAGCAAATACAGCCCGCCGTTATGAAAGCTGACAGCCAGCATGTCGCCGTCTTCATCCAGCGCAAAGATATCGTCCTCGGCATCGGCGAAGATGTCGTTTGCCGGAACCTTCAGATGCAGCCCGTCAAAGGAGCGCTCCCATACCTTCTCACCGTCGGCGGTGCTATACACTATTACTCTATCTTCATCTCTGTTCACCGCCGCCACCAGCCTGCGATCCCCTGACAATGCCAGCGTAGTGGCCGGATCTCCCGTCCATAGCGCCTTCCCCCTTTCCAGATCATAGACCGTGACGCCTTGCGCCCCTGCGTATACGATATGTCCCTCATCCACGAACAAGCAGTCCGACAGAGCGGACTTTTGTATAGGCAGCGCCGCCAGTTTTCTCTGATCCGCTATCTCATATACCGCCGCCTCATATGCGTACACCACGGCCAGTCTCGTGCCCTTTGGGGACGCGCAGACATGGAAGGGCGCGCCGGGAAGACGGATGGCGTTCAATGCCTTAAATCCTTCCGACAAGTCGTATACGCCAAGGGCATCCGTCAGCGCTTTCTGTGCCTCCGCCGTCACCGGCCCGTCAAAAATACTCTTCTTGCGCGGCATGGCCTCCAAGGCCTGACGCACTGCGGCATCCACGTCCCCCTCCGCCAGCGCGTTAGCTGAATATTCCGCCAATGCCAATGCGCTCTGCCGCTGCTCCAGCTGCCTCAATCCAATAAAGGCGCAGCAGCCGCCTGCCAGAAAGACTCCCGCCAGTGCCGCAGCCGTACCTGCCATCCTGCGCCTATGCTTTACCGCCCTCTTATCCTGCCTATGCAGACGCCAAAAATCCGCCAGCATGTCTTCCGCCGTCTGATAGCGGTCACGAGGCTGGGGAGCCATGGCTTTCTGCAAAATCGCTGAGACGGCCAGACTGCAGACCTCCGGCCCCAGCGGCTCCACCTCTCTGGCGTCCTGCGGCGGCTTGCGGCCGGACAGCACATGATACAGAGTCGCGCCTAAACTATAAATGTCGGATCGTACATCCAGCAAAATCCCCCTGCCCCCGTCGGCAACGCTGCCGGAAGCTGTGGGCCTGCACATAGATCCGGCCTTCTTCTCCGCCAATAAAACCGTCTTTTCGCAGCCGTCAGCCAATACCGTCTCTTCCGAGCCGTCCCCGGACAGTGTCTTTTCCGAACCCTCTCGTCCAGACCCCAGCCGAAAAAATCGGCTGCTTTTAAAGACAGACGCCGACCCCACCGCAGCGGCCTGATTCCCCGCCAGATAGTCCGCCCCATAATGCTCCGGGGAGGCATAGCCCCGGCTGAAACCCACCTTGACGGCTCCGTCCTCCCCCAGCGCCAGAGCAATATTGAAATCGATGAGACATATGCTGCCGTCAGACCGCAGCATAATATTGGCCGGTTTGATGTCTCCATGCAATATGCCATAAGGAGGCTGGCTATGCAGATAAATCAGCGCCTCCAGCAGCTGGCAGGCCCATCCCACCAGCCGGGCCTGACCAGGCAGCTGCCCATCGGCCAATAGCTTGTCAAGACTCTCCCCCTCAATATAATCCATCACCGTGTACACCACGCCCTCCTCCTGAACGAAGTCGTACACCTGAGGTATATAGGTATGACTGAGCTTTTTTAACAGATCCACCTCTCTGCGAAGAGCCTCCGTACCGATATTCAGCGTGCGCCTGTCCGCCTTCAGCACAATCTGTTTGTTTAAGCGGATATGACGGCCCAAGTAGACGATGCCACCGCCCCCTGCGCCTATCCTTTTTTCTATTTCGTATAATCCGGCAATGATCTGCGGCATCTTGATTCTCCTATCCTTCGTGGGTCAGCGCCGGGGCTTGCCATAGTCCTGCTCCAGTCTCCTCTTCAGCCTCTTTCCCGTGATTCTGAAAACCAAAGCGCTGACCGCCCCCAATGCGCACGCCGTCCCCATAAGGGCAATCCCCCCATATAGAAACAGCTCGCTTTGCGTCCATCCCGCCATATCTGTGTCTCTCCCTTCACTCGATGATCTCCTGACTGCCGGAATATCCGATATCCACCAGCGTGCGCACCTCATGGGCATATTCCTTCAAGGCTTCCGCTTCTGCCGACAAATCCAAGGTAATTTCCTCCACAGCATTCCGATGGCCCTCTTTCCTTCCAGCCTCACCCCGGCGCTTTTGTTGTTGAAAATGTATCATCTCCGAAAATATTCGCATAGCATTTTTCATCCTCAGGCCCCTCAGCCATAGGTCCTTATGGTGACTACGGTGATATTGTCACGCTCTCCCCGTTCCTTCACAAGACCGATCAGCGCACGCTCGTTCCACTGCATTTTCTCCGCGCTGCACATAGATCCCGGTTTCAGCCATGTCAGCATCTCCTCCTCCGAAAGCTTATGACGGAAGCCGTCACTGCACATCATATATACCGTATCCGTGCACGGAGTGCCAAAGTAGAAATCCGCATAAACCTCCTTCGAGGCTCCGATACACTGGAGCAGCACATTTCTGCGGGGATCCGTCTCCTCCTGCCCCGGCCTCAGACGCCCCAGCTCAATTTCACGGGCCACCAATGTCTGATCCTTCGTGATCTGCCTGATCTGTCCCCGAATCTCATAGGCCCGGGAATCTCCCACATTTGCCACATAATAGCGCTCCTGCGTTATCAGCATAACCGTAGCGGTGGTTCCCAGACTGACCCCGTTCCTGCGCCCATAATCCTTGAGCTTTTCATTGCAGTCTCCGATTATGCAGCTCCAGTCATGCCTGATGTCATTGTCGCAGAATCCGGACATCAGAAGAATCGGCAGACGCTCTTCCCTCCATCTGCGGAATCCATGAAGCACGCTGGCGCCGGCCAGTTCTCCCCTCTGCAGCCCGCCCATGCCGTCGCAAACAACGGCGAACGCCAGCTGACGCCCCCTTGTTTCCAGCAGCTGCACATTCATGCAGTCTTGATTCACTGTTTTCACATTGCCCGCGTCGGTGCTGGCGGAAACAATAAAATCCATCTATAAGCCACCTTTAAAATGTCTTAAACTCAAATTCCTCGTTGGAAATGCGGATTTTCGTCCCGTGAACGAGAGGCACCTGAGAATTGCTGGGTATCATCTCACCGTCCACATAGGTATGGTTTGTGGAATTATTGTCCACAATGTAAAATTGCCCATCCTTTTGAATAATGTCCGCATGACTGCGGCTGACAGTGGCATTGCCTGCGATGCAGTAATCCACATAGCTTCTCTCCTTGCCAATGCGGAACACAGGCTTCTCAAGCATTATCTTTTCTTGACTGCTGCACCGAAGCAGATACGGCCTGAACGCCTCCTGCACCTGAGTCACCACCACAGTATTCTCACCATAGAGAGCCTCTCCCACCAGAACCGTGTCTCCAAAGTTCTCGCCGCCGGATGTCTCTTGAAATCCCTGCCTTCCATGCTGCGGCTCTTCCTGCGACACCGCCTCCTGCCCAAGCCGGGGAGCATGCCGGTTCTGTGACGGCAAAGAAGCTTCGGCCTGCTGTCCGTTCCACGGTGCAGAAAAGGCCTCCGCTCGCGGCCCGGCCTGCACAGCCGGAGACATTCCTTGTTCAGCCATGGGCGGCGCGGTCTTTGCTGTATTTTTCCTTGCCTGCTTTTGGGCCTTGTATACCGCCGCATTCTCCTTGCTATAATGCTGCAGCAGATATAACATGGACATTCCCTTTTCCTGCGGCTCTTGTTCGTCTGTCTGCCGCCGATTGCCCTTGGCCTTAGATCCCGATGCCGACGGCCCCCCAGACTGCTGTCCGGGAACCCCAAAGCCTGAATCGTCATTCCGTCCGGGAATCGCAAACCCTTCTGCCCGACTTTTCCCAGAGTGGTTCAACTCCGCCTTTTGTACGGATTCGCCTGCTTCCTGCAAACGCTGCCGCATAGGTTCGGAAGCCACTTCCCTCACCGGCCAAGAACCTTCCTGCCCATCCGACCATGCTCCTACCTTCTGGCCTTTGCGCCCCTGCAGCCCTATGGCTTCCTTCGGATTCGCGCCCCCTGAAGGCTGCTCCCGCTGCCGACGCGCCATGGCTTCCTCCTGATGCCCGGACACTGCAAGCCCTTCCCGATACTGCTGTGCCATGGCTCCTTCCTGATGCCCGGACACTGCAGGCCCTTCCTGATGCTGCTGCGCCATGGCTTCCTCCTGATGCCCGGGCACTGCAGGCCCTTCCCGGCGCTGACGCGCCATGGCTTCCTCCCCATATCCGTCCCCTCTCGGCTCCTCACAGCGCTGCAGACCTGCAGTTCCCCCCTGACAAGAAAGCGACGCGGTCTGCCTTTGATCCTGCATCTCACCAGCCGTTCCTTGCAGCTCCTGCACCAGCCGGCCGAATTCCTCCGCAATAAACATCGGCGCGCTGTTTAAGTAGTTGATAATCCTTGCCACATAGTCGCAGCTCTCCGTCTGATCAAAACGGGTTTCAAACATAATGCTCTTAAAAAACTGACCTGCATCCGGCCCGCTTGCGGCATCCATGACGGGAAGACAGATCATTTCAGCCCTGCAGGAGGACACATCCGCATAGATATAATCCGCATCCAGCAGCAAGGAGCGCGGATCGATCATATATTCCTCCGCCGCGGACAGCGCCGCCGCAATGCTCGCAAAAATCCCCAGCAGCCTCCGTCTGCTCACCGTTCCGGAAAAGAACTGCCTCACTGTCACCCTCGCCGTCACATTGTACTTTAAAAACCGCTCCGCATTCCTCTGGGTGAACAATACGGAAGCCATTCCCGGGATTTTGTTCTTGGTGATCATCCCCAGAGTCATGGTGTCCAGCTTCTCCTCCTGCCCCATGGCATATACCAGAAAGGTGCTGTTGCCGTTGGTCTCAAATGTGAATGTCATCTTGATCTCCTTCTAATAGTTTTTCTGATACAGCAGCAGCACCGACCATGCCAGATCCTGCTGCACCAACACGGTTCCGTTTGCGGTGAAGTCCTTTGCCTCGGAAAACCGGCAGGGAATACACAGCTCCTTGTCCATATTGACAAAGCCCCACCTGCCCTCCGTCCGAACGGCCGCATATCCGTTGGAAAAGCTTCTTGCATCCTCATAGGCAGGCTCTATGAACCAGTTTCCGTCCTTGTCCACAAAGCCCCACTTCCCGCCCTTCTTTACCGCCGCATAGGTGGCTTCGTAAAAAATTTTTGCATCCTCGTAAGACTCTGGGCTTATCTGGTTTCCCGAGCCGTCGATCATTCTATAGAAGTCTCCTATTCGTACAAAAAGACGGTCATTTCTGTAGGCCATGCCTTTTTCATCCGTCAGAACCTCGTCATATACGGCGTCGATGGCAACGCTGCCCGATGTATCATAGATCTTCCATCCCTCCTTTGTCCTGCAGGCCGCCAGACCGTTGGCCATGGCGGAGGCATCCCAAAAGCCGCCCATAATCAAATTGTCGGATTTATCATAAAAGTTCCATTCCCGTCCATTGTTCACCGCATAGATATCGGATGCCGACATGGTGCCCAGCCCCATCACCCTTTCTGCCATGTCCGCCACAAATACCTTGTTTCCCTCCTGATCAATATAGAAGGCGTTCCCCTCTCCGTCCATCACCGGAGCCATTCCGTTGTTGAACGCTCCTGCATACGCATAGACGGTTCCGATCTTTTTTCTGCCCTTGCTGTTGCAGTATCCCCAGTCCCCGTTCCTGCAGACGGGAGCCAGATTGCTGCTAAAAACCGATACATTATCATACTCGCCTTCCATGTAGTATTCATACTCCACGGACTCATACAAAGCGTCTGCTCTCTGGGATGCCACACGGCGCTTGTGCATCTCATCATACAGCGCAAAAAAGGACATGTAATCCTGCGTGTCCAGATGAACCTGAAGCAGGAATGCATAGGCCTCCGGGCTCTTAGGATAAGCGCTCACAGCCGCTTCCCCCCACTCCGCCGCCTTGTCAAGGGCCTCCATCATATCCCGGTAAAACCCTGCGATCTCCAGATAAAGCTCCAAAGAGGGACGCATCTCCAAAGCCTTCTGATAATTTTCTCTGGCGTACAGCTCTATCTTTTGCGCCGCAAATCTTCTGGCATCCGCAAGATACCCGGCAAACTGCCTCTCCTCCTTGGCATTTTTGGCCCCCACCATATAGATTCCCAGAACAAACAGCGCCACCAAGACCGCCGGCACCAACAGCTTGTAATTCTTCATCCTCTCGCCCTCACATTCCCGTCAAAAATATGGACAGATAAGAACCGGCCATGAGAGCCGGCCCAAAGGGAATCACATCCTTTCTGGACTTCCTTCTCGTGACCAGCAGGACAACGGCTGTCCCAAAAGAAATCAATAGGGACAGAAAAACGGCTCCCCACGTGCCCTCCAATCCCAAAAACAGTCCCATCACCAGAAAAAGCTTCCTATCCCCGCTTCCGATTGCATTCTTCATGAGAAGAGCGCAAACGGCGGCCGCCAGAAATAGGGACAGACTGGCAATCCCCTCCCCCAGAGCCGCTGCCCTCAGAGCATCCCTCTCGAAAAGAAACTCCGCCGCCAGCACCAGAGCCCTTGCGGCAAACCCGCCCACCACCATCCGATTGGGAATGCGGAGGGTCTTTAAGTCCGTATATCCTATGGGCCAGAGCAGCGCAAGCCAAAGGACGCGCTTGAGGGTAAATAAGAATGTATTCTCCTTGTAAAATGAATATACAAAAATCGTCAGCCCCATGGCCAGAACAATCATTCCGCAAACATACAGCCAAAACGACAGCGGTATTTTTCTGCCCTCCCAGCCCTTATATCTGTCCCGGTTGCTCCGGATCTCCCAGAGCAATAGTCCAAATCCCGCCGCGTTTGCCAGAAGCCCGCACAAAATCATTAGACCAAGCATACCCGTCATCCCCTCCGCCGAAATCGATTCTTTTCCCCACCTCTTGCAGGCAGCCTATTCACACTGCGTCTTTTCCTGCTGTTTTGTCAGACTCTGAGGGATCCCCATCCTCCTTTTTCTCCGACAGCGAGCCATAGCCCTCTTTCACATCCACGCTGATCACCGCATCCGGATATTTTTCCTGCAGCTTCACAATTGCCTCCCCCACCATGGCTTTATATTCATCGCTGGTCCCCTCCGGAAATACCGCCACGATCCGATAGGTTCTGTTAGACGGATCGGAGGAGACGGTTTTTTCCGAACCGCCGCTGGTGACCGTAATCGGATCCTCCAGCTTGGCCACCCCCGCATACATGGTATTGAATTCACTTGCCAGCCTATTTTTAATGCCGTCCACGGTCTGATAGCTGCCGCTGGTAGGATCTATGGAGGTGATGGTCACGAATTCATTTTTACCCCCTGCATTCACAAAGGCATCGTATCCATTGCCGGACGATGTATAGGCAAAGCGCTTTTTCTCCTCAGCCACGATGTATTTGCCCCTATCCCCCGGCCCCATGCTGGTCCATATGCTTCGGGGAGTCACCAACGATGCGCCGTTCCCCCAGGCAAGGGTTCTGGCGCTCTGTCGGAAGGTGAATTTAAAATCAATATTCAGCAGCTTGACTATGCTAACCTGATAAGTACATGTGAGCCGTATCTCATTGGAGGCGCCATAAGCCATCAGAGAAGTGTATTGAAAGTCCAGTCCGTCCATCCCGTCCACCACATGCAGTCTCCGGAGAAAGGCGTCCGGATCATCGTCAGACCATGCTTTCAGATTCTTTGCCATGAAAGCCTTCGCCATGATCTGGCCCAAATACACCTTTGCCGCCTCGGTGAGCTCCCGTCCCGCAAGCTTCCCCATCCCCACCAAAAAGCCCTTGGGATTCTCCGCTATTTTGCCTGCAAGACTGCTCACCGTCTGATTGGCCGCAGTGGCCCCCGCTTCAATCTTCTCTATTGCGCCCGCAAAGTCCTTCTCCCCGAAGTCGGAGCCCGCTTCTCCGAAAGAATCCATCATCTGTCCCAGCCCCGACACCGTCTCCTCTACCGTCTCTTCCGCCTCCTCCGTGCCCTCGCTGAGCTTGGCGTTCAATTTGTCCAAGGAAAATTTGTAATACAGATAGCAATATTGGGACATCTCCTTGGATGCGGCGTTCAGCGCCACCGCCATCCTGGTCTGGGTATAAGCTATGTCAGCGATAGACAATAAGATCAATATCGCAAACATAAAGGCAGTCATGGAGAGCGTAGCCTCCACCACTATTGCGCCTTTCTCATTCTTCTCCCTCATTTTCATTCACCGCCGTTTTTCAATATCCCCTGATGGCTTCCACATCAAAGGTACACCAGTCATCCTTCATGGCAGGATTGTCCACATAGTCCGTGAAATACGGCAGCGTCAGCATCAGCGGCTTCACCCGCAGCTTTCCGTTCAGCTGAAAGTAAACCTGCGTCTTCTTTAAAGAATAAGCTGCTTTTTGCTCGGAGTCTTTTTCTCCGCCTATCCTCAGCTCCATATTCTTTTCGATCACGTCCGCCATGCGCCGGTAGATCCCCTCTGCGGTGTCCTTGTCATTCAGCCCCAGAAAAAGAAAAAAAGTCAGATAGTCGCTGTACCGCAGCCCATGGGCATCCTCTATCTTTTCATTTGCTCCGCTCAATGCGCTGTAAAAACTATTCAGCGTGGGCTTTTCTGTTCCTTCCAGACTGATCCACCAATCATCGTGGGCCTTATACAGCTCCACCGGGAAGCCCGCCTGCAGCCGGTCCATGTCCTTTCCCGTCTCAAATATAGCAAGCATGGTGATCAGCACAAGCTTCGTCAAGGGCGCAGGGATAATGTATGCCGTGGCTAGGGCGATGGCGTTGGCCACGGCATTGACCGCAGTGCCGGTGCCGGTGCTGGTGCCCCAAAAATTGGCCAGAGCAGAGGCATAGTTTAAAAAGAACCGAATCTTATAGATTTCCCCATAAGCCTTTTTGACGCTGTTCACATTGTCTGCGCCGAAGAGAATATATTCGATCTCCGCAAGATAGGCATAATTATTGGCCTCGTTGATCATTTCATTGGTGAGCGTCTTGTTATAGGCATCCTCAGGCCTTTCGCTGAGCCAGGTCTTGTCCCGATCCCCGGCTCCCTTGTAATCTCGCTCATACACGGTTCGGTATTCACCGCCTGCCAGCTTCAGATCCCCCAGCTTTCCGGCGTCCTTCACCAGATCATAGTAATGCTCGTTTTCAAAGGCCCCGTAGCTGAACATATTCATGATATATTCCGCTATGTAAATGTCATCCCGGATGCCGGTTATGTCCATGGTCGCCAAACGGGCGATCTGCTTCACCAGTATTCCTATGTTTAATTCAAATGCGTCTCTGTCCGCCTTCTCCCCGGCCCCCAGATCCCTTCCCTTAGGCCCCATATACCGATTGGCATTCTTTATGCTTTCTTCCTGCTTCTTGGCTTGTTCCTTCTTGTCGTCAATGGCCTTCTTCTGCTGTCCCACATCGGAGGGCTTCTTCTCCTGAAACACCTGATAATAAAAATGATACAGTACCGGAACCGCATCCCTATCCTTGTTATGATACAGTTCCGGGCTATAGGACAAATCCGACATGTCCTGCAGGACAACAACCTCCCCTGATGCAGGGTCAAAAAGCTCCCCAAATTTTTGGGCTATGTACTCTGCCAGGTCCTTGTTTACCAGAGGTATATCATCCGCTTGGATCTTTGCTTTTGCCTGCTGCTTAAAGGAACCAAAACTGGAAATCTCCATTATCTTGCTGTCGCCGTATTTCATTTTGTCAATGGCGTCGGACACAGCCTGAAGCTGATTTCGGATATTTATAAGCCTCTTCTCCAGCGCATCAATCTCTTCCGTCTTGATCTGTCGGACAATCTTCTCCGACTCGTTTCCGTCCACGTTGCCTGCCCCGTTCCGGATCTTGCCGATGGTCTCCTGATGCTCTATGCTCAGCTCCGTGTTCTGCCCGTCAGACGTCTTTGCCCCCTTCGCCTCGGATTCCCATTGATCCAGCTTTTTTCCATATTCCTCCACAAGCTCCCGGATCCTCTGCATGCCGGGGACCTTCTTGTCCGAGTCGCCCTCTATGATAACGTTCAGCTGCTCTATATATTTGGACATCTGTGACTTGATATCTTTGAGCTTGTCGCTTATGCCTGATAAGCTCTCGGTTATCATAGCGGACGCGTTTATCTTAGCTTTATTCTCTCGGTTTTTCGATACGCTTTCCAGACTACTCACCGTCTTGACATAAGAATTATCGGCAGCGCTGTCCTTGCTCAAATAAATTTTCTGCCTATCCTCCGCCTTCTGCATTGATTCTTTGGCCTTGTCCTTCCAGTCCACTGGCACGTCAGAGTCAGGGGTACACTCAAGCATGGCCGCTACCTTCCCATAGGCATCCGCCATCTTCTCGCCCGCTTTCTCCACCTGCTTACTAAGCCCCTTCTCGCCGGGAGCATTGATCGCTGCGTTCATCCGAACCCACCACTGTACTGCGTAAGATTCATCATCTCCATCCCCCGGCAGCTTGGCCATAAGATCCTTTCCGGCATCTGTCAGGGCATCCTTTTTTGTGTCGAATTCCTCGACGGCCTTCTCCAGCGCACCCAGCAGCTCTTCTACCTTCTCGGCATTTACCCGATCTGACTCGTCTGCGGATGGCGAATCCTCTTCAAACGTCACGTTGGGTCTGGTATATTCTTTCAGCCCCTCCGTATTATAGAGATTCCCAATCAGAAGCCTATGAAGATCGCTATATTCACCGGGGTATCCATTGATCCTATCGGCATATTCCTGAAGGGTATCCTTAGTGAACTTGTCCTCCTCGATCATGCTCGTATATTCCCGCAATGCCCAGTAGGAACGGTTCGCCTCCTCCAAAAGCTCTCCCTGGGCCTTGTAATACTCCTCCTGCGCCTCTACCATGGGCTTGTCGGCGACGCTCTCCTCCGAATCCTTCACTCCCCCCTTTTCCTCCTCCGAGGCCAGCAACTCAATGAGCTCCTGAACAATGATAATGGGCGCTCTGTATTTCATAAATTCCACCAACTGCTTTTGCAGAATAGCGGGGTTGCGCATATTCGCTCCCTCTATGGGCTTTACCGAGGCCCCAGCCTCATTCTCCAGTAACAGAAAATCCGATATGGTTTCGTCGCCAAACCGTCCCCCCACCTCCTTCATCACCCGCTGATACAGCAGCTGCACCTCCTCATCCTCCACATCCTGAGAGCGCAGGGCCTGATCGAAGCATTCCGATACCATGTCGAAATAGTCGCTGATATTCTGGCAGGAGCCTATAAGCCCATACGCCTCGCTCAGGTCGTGGTCATAATAAGTCATCAAAGTGTTCAGGGCCAGATCCGCAGAGGATTCCGCCACGGCCCTGCCCAGACTCACCCGGCTGATGTCCACGAAAATGCTGGCCACCAGCATACATGGAACCAGAATCATCACCAGAAAGACCGATATTGCGCCGTCATTCCTCCGAAAAAGCTGCATTTTGCGCCTCCAAATCTATTTTTTGAAAAGCTTGTCAAAGAACTCTTTCAGCTCCTTGATCTTCTCCGTTATCTTCCTCTTGACGCCGGTGACCTCCAGCATGTCCTCCACCAGATTCACGTTCCGGATGAACTCCGGCGAATCGCTCACCGGCACCTCCGTATGGGTTCTGAACTTCAAGGTAAATCCCTCCCTTTCCCCCAGCAGGCGGACGGGAAGCTTGATCTTGTATTCCAGATCCACGCTGAGGGAGGATGCAACAAAAACACTGTTGTATTTCACCTTCAGACTGTTCCCCCTTTGATAATCCGTGGGTCTCATGTTTGTGAACAGTCCCGTATCCAGCGCCCTGATTTTGCTTATGATCTGCGCTCTCACGGCAGCCTCGATATCTCTCATCCCTCCGAACATGCCGCCGATATAGCGGTAGGGCTGATAATCCACTTTGCCTATGCCCGGAATCTCCTTTTCGGGACTGCTTTCTATAGCTTTCAGAAGCGGATCCGCGCTATAGGCCGCACCGTCCAGAACCGCCTCCACCACAATGGCCTCGATCCGGGACTTCTGATAATACACATTGCCCAGATACAGCAGCAGTATGATAATAAGCAGACATATGGGAAATACGATGGTGGCCTCCACCACCAGCGCTCCCCTGTCATTCTCCCCGGAACCTCTCATCTATTATCCTCATCGGAACACAGCGGAAATCTGCTTTTCCGGTCTCTATGCTCCGTACTTTCCCGTCATTTTTTGCAAGGCCCTTGTTCAGCTCAGGCAGCTTGGACGCCCGAAGTTCTAGCTTGTCAGTTCCATACTCCTTGTGCCGGTTCCCTTATTGACAGAGCCTCCTCCCCGCGCAGGGCAAGACTTCCCGGCAAAGGACTGCCGGAAAGCCCATGCGCATACGCCGCCTTGCTTTACTCGCCATTAACAGCCTTGGTAGCATTTTTAGTAATTGTATCTAGCAAGCTCTTGATCAATTTCGTGATCTGATCCCTGAACACAATGGCAAGCAGCACCGCAATTCCGATCAGCACGACCATGGTAACGATACTCACCTCTCCATCCTCGTCCGTCCAAAATTCACGCAGCCTATGCTTTGCCACGAACAGCCAAAAGTCCAGTCTCTGCAGCATACCCCTCACCTCCCTATGAATGATTATATTAAACTCCCAGATTCGTGAAAATCGGGATTAATACCATGACAAGAATCCCCATGAACATGATCATAATGGGAATCATCAGCTTGGCTGAGGCCTTTTCCCCCTGCCGCCTGACATTCTGCCGCTTCATGCCCCAAACCTCCCTGCTCTGCTCCTGCAGCATCATGGAAAGCTCACCGCTGCCTTTCGTGAAGCCCTGAACCGCAGTGGACGCAAACTTCTTGATTTCCGGAACCACGCATCTGCTGCCGAAGCGAAACAGCATGTCCACCTCCGCTATGCCGTTGTTCATCTCCTCCACCCCGGTCTGCATCTCAAGATATAGGGCACCCTCTCCGGTATATGCCACCTCCTCCCAGGCCTCGCGAAAGATCATTCCCGCGTTGGTCAGCAGCGCCAGCTTGGAGATGACCTCCGAAAAATCATTCATCATTTCCTCGGAGCGTTTCAGAATCTTCTCTCTGGCGACGGTTCCGAAATAATAATACGCCGTGCCCGCAAAGACAAGCATTACTGCCAGCGCCGCCGGATCACCTGCCAGCCCGTACATGGCAAAGGAAAGGACGGTCAATGTGAGTCCAAAGGTCAGCTGCTGGGAATGAATGACCCTCAGATAATATTCAGTATATTTTTCACCGTACAAAACGGAAAGCTCCTTTCGCAGCCTTCTGTCGCCCTTGCTGCGATAGGCATACTTTACGGCGTTCAGAGCCTCATACCCCACAAAATAGATCTCCTTGAGAGGATACTCCTTCTCCTCCAGCGCCTCGAACAAAGCGGCATGCTTCATCCCCTTTACATAGAGCAACAGCCACACCGCCAAAAACACGCCTCCCACGGCAAATATGACAAGGTTTGTCAAAGTAAACATCTTTTCGCCCTCCAGCCCCTCACACCTTGATATCCAGCACAGCCCGTCCAATCAGATAGGATGCCACGAACATAGCGATGCCTATGGTTGTGGCAATGATTCCTGTAGGCGTGGCAAAATTCGCCGCAAAGTCCTCGCTCATGGTCTTGATCATGCCGATCAGCAGAATCGGCATGACCAGCATCATGTACTGCTCCGATTTTGCCCCGGTGACGGTGGTCTCGATCTCCTCGGCGATCTCCATCTTATCGCTGAGTATGATATGGGTGTTTCTGATGACATCCTTGATATTACCTCCCTTGCGGTAGCATATCCGAAACACATTGGCAAAGCCGGCAATGTCATCCACCCCGCTTCTGGCTCCAAAGTCCGCAAGGGGTGCCTCCAGATCCACATTGTTGTCCATGCAGGACAGAATCACCTCCAGCTCCCTTAAAATATAGGCGTCCTCCTCATACTGAACCTTCAGGTCGTCATACACGGAGCGAAAAGAGTCCATGACGTTTTTCCCGGCTCCCAGAGAGGTACTGAAGGCCTCCAGCATATCCCTGAACTGGGCCTTCAGCTTTTTGACGCGCGCCTTCAATATCATGTCCGTCCGGATGGGAATAAAGGCGCATCCCGCCGCAATGCCTGCCCCGCCGGACAGCAGCACATTCAGCATATATGTGACGGCGGTCGGAGTGCCGTACTCATCCTTTGCCAGCCCGCCGTAGAACAGATATCCCGTGAAAGCCCCTGCCGCAAAGCCCACAAGAAAATAAAACATCTTTTCCAAGGCTCCCATGTAGTAAACTTTATAATTCAGCGTCGGCATATTGGTTGCAGAACGATAATATTGAGGCTCTCGGGCCTCCTTGTTCCTCTTTCTCTTTACAGCCTTTTTCTTTATAATCTTTTCTTCTGCAGCCCTTTCCTTCCTATTTCTTCCCTCTTCTGCCATCCTCTTCCTCTTATATCTCCCTCTTGATCCCCGCCAGCTGCAGCTTGAATACATTCTTCATCTTGTTTTCCGTTCTCCTCAGGCCCCCCGACACCTTATCCAGCGTGCTTGTTTCATCCTCCTCAAATATGTACAGCGGGTTCAAAACAATCCTGCCCTCCTCATAGCCCGTCACCTCCGTTATTTCCATGGTCTTTCTGGACTTATCCCTGAGCCGGGACAGATGTATGATAATGTCAACGGCCGATGCGATCTGCTGTCTGATGGCCTCCAGCGGCAGCCCCTGCGCCCCCTGCAGCACCATGGTCTCCAGACGGCTCAGCATGTCCTGAGTGGAATTGGCATGGCCGGTGGACAGAGAACCGTCATGGCCGGTGTTCATGGCCTGCAGCATGTCCAACGCCTCCCCGCCGCGAACCTCCCCCACCACAATGCGCTCCGGCCGCATTCGCAGGGATGATTTGATCAAATCACGGATGGTAATCTGCCCCGCCCCGGCCGCGTTGGCATTGCGCGTCTCCAGACTGACCAGATTCTCAACCCCGGCGATCTGCAGCTCTGCGGAGTCTTCGATAGTAATCACTCGCTCATCCTTGGGAATGTAGTTGGACAATGCATTGAGAAACGTGGTTTTCCCGGAACCCGTGCCTCCGCAGATAAAAATATTGTATTTCGACCTCACCAGCAGCTCCAGCTTGTCCGCAATCTCCTCCGTGATGGAACCATGTTCAATCAGCTTTTCAATGGTCATAGGCGTCTTTGAAAACTTTCGGATCGTCAGCGTAGGCCCGCACAGAGCCACGGGCGGCAGCACCACGTTCACTCTGGAACCGTCCGGAAGACGAGTATCGCATATGGGATTGGCCTGATTCACTTCTCTGCCCGCCAGCCCAACGATCCTTTGAATCACATCCTCCAGACGCCTCTGACTCTCAAACTGCTTGTCCAGCCGAAGCAGCCGGCCCTTTCGCTCGATAAAGATATTCTCCGGCCCGTTGATCATCACCTCAGTGATGGTATCATCCTTGATAATGGCGTCCAGCAGGCCGAAGCCCCTGATGGAGCTGTATACTTGTTCCACCACGGAAACCCGCTGCTCAATAGATATGTACCGTCCCTGCAGCATCCTGCCGCAGGTCTCCTCGATCTTTTCCTGCAGCTCCTCGTCACTGAGCTTGCTCAAGGGAAAATTGTCCGATATATAGTTTTTAATGTCAGCAATAAACTGCTGCTCCGCCTCAAAGGTCATGCCCTGCTCCCCCGTCTTTGGTCTCTCTGCACTTCATTATCCCAGCTCGTCAAACACGGGCTGATCCATCAGCTGGCGAAGCAGCTGACGGGCGCCGCAGCCCTCAAACCGCTTGATGCCTCCGTATTCCTTTATTCCCGCTGCCTTTACCTTCTGAGAGGTTTGACTGCTGAAACGATTGTACAGAATCCCACTTCTCATCAGCAGTTTTACGCCCTCCTGCTGCTCCAGCACCTCCAGAGACTCCAGCATACGCTCCATTTTCACGTTGGACATCTGAGCGCCGTCCGCAACAAAGATAATGCTGTCACACTCCTCCAAAACCGCCAGCTGTTCCCTTTCCATCGAAAAGTCAAAATCCGCAATAATGTAATCATATGTGCCGGATCTCTTCAAAGTACAAATGATCCGTCTGACTTCCTGAGCGTTCAGCTCCGCCGTATCCAGCGCCAACTTTGGAGGAGAAAAGAAAAACACGCCCGAGCCGTCACGCTTTACCGAGCTTTCCAGCCTGATCTCCAGATTGCCTTTTTGACTCTTAACCGCATAAATCACGTCGCCGAGACTGCTGCTGCCCTCTGCGCTAAAGAAGACATCCGCACTGCCAAAACGCTCTAAATTCAGATACAATGCGCTTTTGCCCTTTTGCGCAAAGCGCATGGCGCAGGCAGCCGCAGCCGAGGAGCCGCCTACGCCGCCTCCCACAGACAAAAAAGCCAGCACCCTGCCGCCATCCTCCGGACGCAGACCCGCCACCGCTGCATTCTCCGAAAAAATTCCGAGAATCCGGCGGTAGATCACCTCCGCCTTCTGAAACTTGCATATGGCCGTCTCACCCTTGAAGCTTTCGATTTCCGCCTCCTCCACCAGATAGCCGAAACCACAGTCAGGCGGAAGCTCCCCTCCTTTAGCCTCAAAGGACTCATCTGCCAGAAATACATCAATCTTAGTGGTTTTCAGCGCTTCTAATGCCGCATTCCTATCTGTAAACGAATAAATTTCCAGTTTGTCCCCATACTTTACATTGAAAACAGATACCATTCGATCGAGATATACCCCGTCACTTTCCAGAATAGCCAGCTTGATTCTCATATTTTTCTCCATTTTCTTTTAAGTTCGACGTTCTCATCCATGCTTTCTGACATCCTTTATTGTTGCTATTTTGTAATCGAGTCGAATGAATCGCCGTTTTTCTTCATATTAACATATAATTTTAGCAATTTCAACATAATAAATTATAATTTTAGCAATTTAAATGTCAGCATTTCTGTTCTGTTATATGATAATGGGTAAAGTCCTTCTGTGTACGAAATACTTTCGTCACAAGAAGACTCGCTGCTATATTCGCACATCACTGTGAGGGCATAATGTGGACACAATAGGCGAAAGAATTGTCTTTTTACGGGAAAAGCTGGATATCAGCCAGAAAGAGCTTGCCGAACAGTTAGGAATCACGGCGGCAAGCTTGTCTCGTTATGAAAATAATATTTATGATCCAAAAGGAACCATCATCACAAGTCTATGCGGCCTATTGCACACAAGCGCCGATTACCTGCTCGGTATGACGGACAACTGCAATGCCATAGGCAGCCATGTTATGCCATCGGAAAAAGAATTTTACTTTTGGAAATTATATCAGGCCTTGCCCTCCGAAGATAAAATCAGGATCGAAGAGCGTATCTTGACCTTACACGAGATCCATGAGAACTCAAAAAGAAATTAAGCCAAAAAGGCGCAGCAAGCCGGAGCTCCCCTGCCCCGTCTTACTGCGCCTTCTTCAAAATCCTGACGCTACTCCACCCGCACCGGGTTCTCCTCCACCACCCACGGCAGCCCGTACTGGCTGAGGGCCTCCATGAAGGGATCCGGATCAAACTCCTCCACATTGAACACCCCCGGCCTCTTCCATGTTCCGTTCATCACCAGCATGGCCCCGATCATGGCCGGAACGCCGGTGGTGTAGGAGATGGCCTGAGAGCCCAGCTCCCGATAACATTCCTGATGGTCGCAGACATTGTAAATATAGATGCTCTTCTCCTTCCCGTCCTTCACTCCCGTAAAGATGCAGCCGATATTGGTCTTGCCCACGGTGCGGGGACCAAGGGACGCCGGATCCGGCAAAAGCGCCTTCAAAAACTGGATGGGCACGATCTCCCTGCCTTGGAACATCACAGGATCCGTCCGCAGCATCCCCACGTTCTCCAGACATTTCATATGAGTCAGATAGCTCTGTCCGAAGGTCATGAAGAACCGGATTCTCTTTACGCCGGGGATGTTCTTGGCCAGAGACTCGATCTCCTCATGGTGCAGCAGATACATGTCCTTCCTGCCCACCTGCGCGAAGTCGTACTCCCGCTTGATCTCCATGGGCTCGGTCTCCACCCAATGGCCGTTCTCCCAGTAGGAGCCATTGGCGGACACCTCCCTCAAATTGATCTCAGGATTGAAATTGGTGGCAAAGGGATAGCCATGGTCGCCCCCGTTGCAGTCCATGATATCAATGTAGTGAATTTCGTCAAAGTAGTGCTTCAGGGCATAGGCCGAAAAAACACTGGTGACTCCGGGGTCAAAGCCGCTGCCCAGAAGGGCCGTGATGCCGGCCTTCTCAAAACGCTCCCTATAGGCCCATTGCCAGGAATAATCAAAATAGGCCGTGAAGCCCTCCTCCCTGCAGCGCTTCTCATATATGGCACGCCACTTGGGATCCTCCGTGTCCTCCGCCTCGTAATTTGCCGTGTCGATGTAATCCACCCCGCAGGCAAGGCAGGCATCCATGATGGTCAGATCCTGATAGGGCAGCGCCAAGTTCAGCACCGCCTTGGGGGCCTCCCTGCCAATCAGCGCCTTCAGCTCCTCCACATTGTCCGCATCCACCTGCGCCGTGGTGATTTTTGCCCCGGTAGTTCCCTCCAGCTTCGCCTTCAGTTCATCGCATTTACTCACCGTGCGGCTGGCAATGCAGATCTCCGAGAACACATCCGCCTTCTTTGCGCATTTCTGAATGGCCACGGACGCCACGCCCCCGCAGCCTATAATCAATATTTTAGACATTTTCCGCCTCCCTAGCTTATCTTTTAAAGATCTTTTTCGTTATTGTCTTCCGCTGCATGAACCATGCCGCATCCCTCAGCGGATCTCCACCTTCCGCAGCAGCTTCTCCACATAAGCGGGCAGGCAGAAGGCTCCCTGATGGAGTCGGGGGGTATAGTACCTCGTATCCAGCCCTCTCTCCAGCCACCTTTCCCCGTCCAGATCATGCACCGGATGATATCTCTTGGAGGCAAAGCCAAAGAGCCAATGTCCCGAAGGATAGGTCGGAATATGGGCCTGATACACCCTGCTTATGGGAAAGTTCTCCACGATACGCCTATGGGCCCGCATACAGGCCATGGCGTCCGCCTCATAAAAAGGGCTCTCATGCTGGTTCACCATGATCCCCTCCTCCTTAAGGGCCTTGTAGCAGCTTCCATAGAATTCCTTGGTGAACAGCCCCTCCCCCGGCCCGAAGGGGTCCGTAGAGTCTACAATGATCAGATCGTATTCGTTTTCCTTGCGCCGCACGAATTTCAATCCGTCCTCGTAATAGATGTGAAGCCTTTCGTCATTCATGCTGCAGGATACACGGGGCAGATATTCCCTGCACACCCCCACCACCTGCTCGTCGATCTCCGCCAGATCAATCCGCTCTATCTCCGGATACTTGGCCAGCTCTCTGACCACTCCTCCGTCTCCTGCTCCGATGACCAGAACACTGCGCACATCCGGGTGTACCGCCATGGGAACATGGACTATCATTTCATGGTAAATAAACTCGTCTCTCTCCGTCAGCATCACGAAGCCGTCCAGCACCAAGAAACGTCCCAGCTCCGGCGACTCAAACACATCGATCCTCTGAAAGTCGCTCTCTCCGCCATAAATCTGCCTCTCCACCCGGATAGAAAGCTTCACATCCGGCGTATGGGGCTCCGAAAACCATAATTCCATACCTGCACCTCCTATTCCAGTATTACATCCGCCTTCGGACGCATTGTACCTTCTCACCCTGCGCGTCTAACCCGCGCCCCTTCAAAAAACTATACCCACTCCTCCTTCAGCACATTGAGACGGTCTATGCCCGGATCCTCCGGCCCCGTCATGGAGCAGCCCTTTTCTTTCGCGTAGACGATATATTCCAGTATCTGGGGCGTGATCTCCTCCCCCGGCGCCAGAATGGGGATTCCCGGAGGATAGCACATCACGAATTCGCTGCACACCCGCCCTTTTGTCTCCATGAGAGGCAGGGACTCCTTTTCCGCATAGAAGGCATTCTGGGGGGACACCGCCACCTTGGGCTCGATATATTCCTGAGTGTACATTCCCGTATTGTCCCGGCCGTATTTGCGCCGGATCTCCACCAGCGCCCCCAGCAGCCGTTCCATGTCCCGCTCCCTATCGCCTATAGAAATATACGCCAGCACATTGGCGATGTCCCCCAGCTCCATCTGAATGTCGTACTCGTCCCGGAGCAGGTCATAAACCTCGATCCCCGCAAGCCCTATGCCCAGAGTGTTGACGGTAAGCTTCGTCTTGTCGAAGTCAAAGATGCTGTCCCCGTTGATCAGCTCCGACGTATAGGCATAATATCCGCCGATCTGGTTGATTTCCCCTCTCGCATACTCCGCCAGAGCCGTCACCTTGGCAAACTCCGACCGTCCTCTGAGCGCCAGATTTCTGCGGGAAATGTCCAGACTGGCCAGCAGGAGATAGGAGGCGCTGGTGGTCTGGGTCAGATTGATGATCTGTCTCACATAACCCGGATTCATAGAGGGCCCCATAAGCAGAAAAGAGCTCTGGGTAAGGCTCCCCCCCGACTTATGCATGCTCACCGCCGCCATGTCCGCCCCCGCTGCCATGGCCGACACAGGCATGTCCGCCCCGAAATAAAAATGCGTCCCGTGGGCCTCGTCCGCCAGAACCTTCATACCGTGAGCATGAGCCAGCTTCACAATACTCTTTAAGTCGGAACAGATTCCGTAATAGGTGGGGTTGTTCACCAGCACGGCAACTGCGTCAGGATGCTCCAGAATGGTCTTCTCCACCTGAGGTACCTTCATGCCCAGAGCGATGCCCAGCTCCCTATCCATGTCGGGATTCACGTAGATGGGAGTGGCCCCGTTGAGCACCAGCGCATTGATCACGCTTCTATGCACGTTCCGGGGCAGAATCACCTTGTCCCCCTTCTTGCAGACACTCAGCACCATGCTCTGCACCGAGGATGTGGTGCCGCCCACCATCAGAAAAGCATAGGCCGCTCCGAAGGCTTCCGCCGCCAGCTCCTCGGCCTCCCGGATCACCGACACGGGATGACAGAGATTGTCCAGCGGCTTCATGGAATTCACATCTATTCCCACGCACTGCTGCCCCAGCAGCGCCGCCAGCTCCGGGTTGCCCCTCCCCCGCTTGTGCCCCGGCACGTCGAAGGGGACTACCCGCGCCTGACGAAATTCCTCCAGCGCCTGAAAGATCGGCGCTCTTGCCTGATCATAACGTCCTATTTTCATATTTGTTCCTATTCCAGTTCCGCATCCTAGTTCGTTCTCCGAAAACCCTTCCGGGTGCTTTCGGGATTTCTGCTGTTTCCAGTTCCGGATCCATCCCTTCAGCACCCTTTCACCAAAGTTCAGGGAAGGGGTTTTTGGATCCTCCAACTTAGTATATATTTCTTCCGCTGTAGATCTCTATCATTTCCCTGCGGAGGTTGTCCATGATCTCCAGCCGCAGCTTCGGCGGCAGCTCATACACATCGCTGTTGAAAAGATAGTTCTGCAGATCGATCTCCTTTATGAGCATCTTGGTGTGGAAAATGTTGGCCTCGTACACATTGATGTCCACCGTATCGTATCTTCGCAGGGTCGCCTTGTCGATAAAATCCTGAATGGAGGTGATGCGGTGATCCATAAACAGCTTCTGGCCGCTCACGTCTCTGGTGAAGCCCCTCACCCTATAATCCATGGTAATGATATCCGAATCAAAGGATCCTATCAGATAATCCAGCGTGGACAGCGGCGTGATCTCCCCGCAGGTGGCCACATCGATGTCCACCCGGAAGGTGGCCAGACAAGTGTCGGGATGGTATTCCGGATAGGTGTGGACGGTGATGTGGCTCTTGTCCAGATGGGCCACCGTGGTGTCCCCCACCGGAATCTTGCTGTCGTCCGCGATGAGAATGGTCACAGAACTGCCCTGCGGCTCATAGTCCTGACTGGAAATGTTCAGCACTCTGGCCCCGATCATGTTGGTCACGTCCACCAGAAGCTTGGTGAGACGTTCGGAATTGTACTGCCTATCGATATAGGCGATATAATCCTTCTGTTCCCGCTGAGATTTTGCATAGCATACATCATAGATATTGAAGCTCAGAGACTTTGTCAGATTATTAAAACCGTACAATGCAAATTTTTCGCTCATGTTCATACCTCCCTGGGCAAAACAGCTATCTGATATTGTATTTAAAAGCGACTGCGAGGCCGCCGGCAATGGCAAAGCAAAAAATATTTTGCGGATGCCAAAAAGACAAGCGCCACTTTTCGTCACTTGCCTTGCAAATTCTCCAGATCCCTTCCCTTACAACTGCCATGGATGCCCCGCCGCACCCAAGCAATCTCACTGGTTTATAGCAAAGTTGCTCCCTAAAGCATCTCCTCCATCTCCTGCTGTATGTACAGAGGCTCCTCTATGAGTCCGATGCCGACAAAGACAGCCCATACGTATGGCGCTCCATATACGTTCAGCGTCTTGGGCCCTACGATCCTTTTCACGGCAGCCTCCCCCTCCTGATCCAGACGCAGCTTTTCATACGCCTTCTCAAAGGTGCTTCTGGTGATGGAGCGTTCCCTCCTATCCGTGAACAGCTCTCCCCCCTTGATGCTGTACGTGAAGGGAAGGCCCTTTTTGGTGAGAAATTTTTTCCCCTCGTATGCCCGTATTTCATCCCATAGGCCGGGGAGCTTTATCTTTGAAGTATTAAGTATCATGAGTCTCCTCCCGGCATGCCCCCTTAAGGAACAGCCGTCAAAGAGCCGACGCGATCCGGCTGCAGGCCGCAGGAACGCGCAACGCCCCCTTTCTTCCGTAGCTCGCCGCAGCCCATGTATAAATGGTACTCGAAATACGGCCCGATGTCAACATGGGAAAGCATATTTGTCAAGATCTGAAGCCATTTTGCCTTCATCCCGGTCCATAGACTTCACAAAGCTTTTGTGGACGGACAGCGCCCCGCTGCAGCCGTCCCCTTCCGCAGACAGCATGATGCAGGGGGTCCTGGCCGGAACCTCCTGAAACACAAACTCCCCGTCCCCCTTCCGGAACTCAAAGAGCTCCCCGTCCGTATACAGCGCCACTCTGCCGCAGCTGCTGTAGCAGGTCACGGTATAATTGCCGCTCCTGAGCCTTCTGACACTCTCCGGCGCCAGATACACAAACGGCTCTTCACTCCACCTTGCCTTGTATTTGTAATAAAGCGCAGTGGGGCATTTCCTATGGGCCAAAAAGAAGGCGTCAGAATCGCCCCGATAGGCAGGCACCCTTTCCCTCTGGCCTTCCTCCCCCCAGCTTATTTCCACGGCTCCATCCCATGCACAGACAAGCAAATCCTGCCCTTCCAAACCGCCCCTTTCAAACATCAAAATGCCGAAACGGTCACAGAGACGGGAGAGAAAGGGCCCTTGGTCCTTTCTCTCCACACAGATGCTGTTGGCCCCCAGCTGCAAAAGCGTCCGAAAGTCCGAAAGCGCCTGCCTCCGGCGTTCCGTCTCAGAGCCGCCCTCCGGCAGAGAATAGGACACTGCCCTCACCGCCAGAGGCTGGCCGTTCAGCAGAATCTCGCCCGCTCCCCCCGCATGAACCTCCCGCAGGCACAGCTTCGTGTATATCCGGTCCAGACATGCCCCCTGAACCGTCAATGTCGCCTCCACTTCATATAAAAAAGGATCCCTGCGCCCCTGCCAGAGGCGGGGCTGTACCAGAACCGTCTTCAGAGGCTCCTCCTCACCTACGGTCTGCATTCCCTCCGCCACCACGTTTCCCTCCCCGGCCATAAGGGAAAGGCGGATTACCGGCCGGGGAGACTGGGTATATCCCTCACCGGCTCCAAAGCGCCGGGCCTGTGCCCCCGGGATTTCCGTCTGCAGAAGGTCTCCTTTCACATGAAAGCGCCATTCCAGAAAAGCCTTGCCGTTCTCCAGCTTACAGCTTGCCTCTGCTCCTGCACCCGGAGCGCTTCTGTCAAATTCCATGGACTTCCCTCCCGGACATCATTCCATAAGTCCTCATTCCTGCTGACCCTTGCGCTTTTCCCGCAGAAGCGCCGTGTTCTTCTCCACCTCTCCTCTGGTGAGAGGGTAGGCGAACTGAAGAATGAAAAAGACCGCCAGATAACACAGTCCCGGAACCAATGTGGCTACCGTATAGATCTTCTCCGCCACCTCCTTGGTCTGGCCCGGAGCTTCGGAGATATATCCAATGGCAGTGAGCACGATGCCGCCTACGCCCCCCGCCAGAGCCTGCCCTACCTTTCTGGCAAAGGAATAGACCGCGTAGACCGTTCCGTCCTCCCTTTTTCCCGTTGCTATCTCCTGATAGTCAATGATGTCCGTGATAAACGCCCAGATCACCAGATTGAACAGCCCCACTCCCATGGAAGCCAGAAAAAGCAGTGCCATAAATAGGGGAATGCTTCTCACCCGCAGGAAAAACAACGCCAGATACACCACTCCCGCCCCCAGCATCCCCAGCGCCCCCGCCTCCTTCTTTCCGAAGCCTTGAACCAGCCGGGAAATAAAGGGGGCCAGAATCAGCACGCTGCCGATGCTTACAATATTGACCGCAACCAGTGCCTTGGAATTCTTGAAATAATCCAGAAAAAGATAGTTGTTCATGGTCTGGCTCAACAGACTGGCCAGCAGCAGAACCAGCGCGGCGCATACCAGCGCCAGCAGCGGCCTATTGCCCCCCAGACCCCGAAGCATGCTAAAGACCCCTTCCCTCTTCTCATTCTTTTTGTGAAAGAACACACGCTCCCTGCACAGAAAATAGCAGAGCCCGTAGCAGCCCACTGACAGCACGCCGAACACCGCCGCCGTCACAGTGAAATTCACGGGACGAACGATCTGATTGCCTTCTATATCCGACTCATAGACGATCAGCGGAACCAGCACTCCTATGACCAGCCCCGCAAGGCTCGCACCGATGCTGCGGAATGTGGACAGAGACGCCCTATCCTTCACATCCGGACTGATCACCGAGGCCATGGAGCCGTAGGGAATGTTGATAGCCGTGTAGCAGAAGCTGCTCCAAAGCAGATAAGTGAATACCACATAGGCCATTTTCACCGGGTAAGGCCAGTCACGCACGAAATATAGATACATGATGCTGCTGGACACCGCCACCGGGATGCACATCCGCCGTATCCAGGGCCTGAATCTTCCGTCTGACCCAGGCCGGACATGATCCACGATCCGCCCCATGGTAACGTCCGTGAAGGCGTCAACCAGTCTGGCGCCCATGAAGAGCAGCCCCACCGCAAAGCCCCCCAGGCCCAGCACCTTTGTGTAGAATACCATCAGATAATTGCTGGCAAATATAAAGCTGAAATCGTTTCCGAAGTCCCCGAACATATAGCCCAGCTTGTCCCGGAGTCCGAAGGGCCGCACCGCCGCTTCCTTCGTCCCCGCATTTTCTCCGTCCGCCCTAGACATAGCTACCTCCCTGAAAATGACATAAAATGCATGAATGAGGTTAGTATATCAGATCCGGAAAAAATTATTCGTCCATTGCCCTGACCGTCACATTCGGCAGCTGTTTCCCCCGTGAGCCTCTCCCGACGTTCCAGAACCCTGCGAGGCATAGAGCCAAGGCATGGAACCCCGGCAAAATAATAGTGACTTTTCCACCCCCATATGATAGAATATGAGAATACGTCCCAGACCAAGGAGAAATTCAAATGTCGATTTTAACCGTGTTTTTTCAGATGCTCGCCATCCTTATCATAATAGGAGCCGGATATTTTATGGCGAAAAGGGAAATGATGGACAGTCACACCAACAGCCAAATGTCCAAGATGATCGTGAATGTGTTCAACCCCTGCCTGATCTTATCCAGCGCCGCCGGTTCCGTGGGAATGATCCCTCTGGGCACCATGGGCCTCATCGCCCTCATCGCCATAGGGATGTTCGCCATATTCATTCTGGCAGGGATGCTTCTGTCTCCCTTCTTCCACAAGGCCCCGGACCAGCGCAAGATTTTCCAGATGATGTTTGTCTTCTCCAATCTGGGCTTCATAGGGATCCCCGCGGTGGGAAGCATTCTGGGACAAGAATATGTGGTCTATGTCACGGAGTTTTTGCTGATCTATACCATCGTGTTCTACACCTACGGAGTGGCCCTGCTGGACGGAAAGTTCTCTCTGTCCTCCCTGAAGGCCATGATAAATCCCGGAACCTTGTTCAGCGCGGCGGCTCTGGCCGTGATCCTGCTGGAGATCCATCTGCCCGACTTTCTGAAGACATCCATAACCTATCTGGGAAACGTCACCTCCCCCATGGCCTTGGTGGCAGTGGGCTTCACTCTGGCCCACACGGATCTGCGAAACATATTTGCCAGTCCTAAGCTGTATATCTTCTCGGCTTTAAAGCTATTGGCGCTGCCCCTGCTGATGCTTCCCCTGCTCCGGCTGGTCACCGACGATACCGCCATCCTTTCCGTCTGCATGATCATGTTCGGCATGCCCATCGGAAACATGCCCTTGATACTGGGGAACCAGAAGGGCATCGACGGCTCCACCTGCAGCGCCGCCATTATTCTCACCACCATCCTATGCGTGATGACCATCCCTCTGCTGCTGGCCGTGGTATAGGCCGGACAGCTGTGTTATCCTCTCATACAAGGAGGCTATTTCAATGGAAGACATCCGGAAAACAGAATTGTTTGAAAATATGCCCATCCACAAGGCAGTGATGACCTTGTCCGTCCCCACCATCATCAGCTCTCTGGTGATGGTCATCTACAATCTGGCGGACACCTATTTCGTGGGAATGCTCAATGACCCCATCCAGAATGCCGCCGTGACCTTGGCCGCGCCGGTGCTGCTGGCCTTCAACGCCGTGAACAACCTCTTCGGCGTGGGCTCCTCCAGCATGATGAGCCGGGCTCTGGGCAGAAAAGACGCAGACACCGTTTACCGCAGTTCGGCCTACGGCTTCTACTGCGCCCTATTCTGCGGACTGCTGTTCTCTCTGCTCTGCACTCTGTTTAACAGCCCCCTGCTGGCCATGCTGGGAACGGACTCAGACACTGTCAGCGCCACTTCCGACTATATGCTTTGGACCGTCAGCTGCGGCGCTGCCCCCGCAATTCTGAACGTAGTCATGGCCTATCTGGTAAGGGCGGAGGGCGCTTCCCTCCATTCCAGTCTGGGAACCATGAGCGGGTGCCTATTGAACATCATACTGGATCCCATCTTTATTTTGCCCTGGGGGCTGGACATGGGAGCTGCGGGCGCCGGACTGGCCACGTTCCTCTCCAACTGCGCCGCCTGCCTATACTTCTTCATTCTGCTGTACGTAAAAAAAGGACGCACCTATGTGTGCATCCGGCCCAAAATGCTGCGTTTCCGCAAGGACATCCTCCTCGGCATCTGCGGCGTGGGGATTCCCGCCTCCATCCAGAACCTCCTCAACGTCACGGGGATGACGGTGCTCAACAATTTCACCGCCTCCTTCGGCCCGGACGCAGTGGCGGCCATGGGAATCGTCCAGAAGGTCAACATGATACCTCTGCAGATCGCTCTGGGCTTCTCTCAGGGTATCATGCCCCTGATCAGCTACACCTATGCCAGCGGAAACGTGAAGCGCATGAAAAAGACTTTTCTCTTCACGGCAAAGATCGCCCTTTCCTTTCTGGCGGCGGTCACTCTGGGATATTATGTCTTCGCAGGGGGGCTGACCTCCCTATTCATGAAAAACGAAATCATCATAGGCTACGGCACCAAGTTCCTCAGGGGACTGTGCCTTTCGCTCCCCTTCCTATGCATGGACTTTCTGGCGGTGGGAGTTTTTCAGGCCTGCGGACTGGGAAAGAAGGCCCTTCTGTTTGCCATCTTACGCAAGATCATTCTGGAGATCCCGGCCCTCTATGTGCTGAACTATTTCTTCCCTCTGTACGGACTGGCCTATGCCCAGCCCGTGGCGGAGATCACCTTGGCTGCTGCTGCCGTCATCGTTCTTCTGCGTCTGTTCCGCAGGCTCACGGCAGAGCGCGGGCAGGCCTCAGAGGGCACCGCCCCCTGAGGCTTTGGCTCGTCACAGCCCCAGATCCACGGCTCCGCCCACTTCCATAGGAGCGGCCCCGCCCTCTGCCACGGTCATATCCGACACTGCCATGTCTACGGCGGCGCCCACCTCGGAAGAAATCGCCCCGCCATAGGCGTCCATGGAAAACTCCGGTGCCAGGCCTTCCGACGGCCCTCCGTAGTTGGCCCCCATCCCCATCTTGCTCTCCTCGATGTCCTTCCGCTCCTTGGCCTTGCGGATCTTCTTCCGCAGCTCCTTCTCCCGCCGGATGGCCTCCTCCTTGGCTTTCCGCTTCGCTTCCTCCGCCAGCTTCCGCCTTCTCTCCAGCAGTTCCTCCTTCTGCAGCCCCTTCACCTTGGCTTTCACCTTGCCCAAGACCTTCTTTAACTTGCTCACCGCGATCCTGATCTCTGAGGACGAGGCCCCGCTGGCCTTCACGGCCCGTATCTTGAACATAAGTCTGGACTGCATGGCCTTTAAGGCCGGCACCTTCTCTATCTGCTCCAAAAGCGTCAGATCCATGGTGGCGTCATAGAGGTTTTTCTTGCGCTTGGGGTCGAAGGCCTTCTTGACGGCTTCCGCTCTGGCCTGAAGCTGGGCCACCAGACCCTGTCCCCGGATCTCCTCCTCCTTGGCCTTCTGACGCCTCTCCAGCCAATCCTGCACGCTCTGGGACCAAGGGGCCTGCTCCTCCACGGGCTCCTGACCGGAGGCCTCCTTGGCCTTCCCCTGCCCGCCCTGCCTCTCCGGCTCCTTTTCCCCGTTTTTTCCCGCTCCGGGCCGTTCCCTCGCCTCTTGTCTCACATTTTTTTCTTCTTCAGTCTCCAGACGCTTAAAAAGCTCCTGATCATTGTCCCTGCGCCCGTTGCGCCTGCTTCCCACGCGCCCTGCGTCGCTGCCGTAGGAGCGCGATACTCCGCCCACTCTATCCATAGATTTTTCCTCCCACATCCTTGTGGCAATTTTCTTCCCTACAGCCGATGCCGCCCATGCCGCCTATCTATGCCGCAGATCCTTCTGCCGCATCCGTCAAGGCAAGCCCTTCTGACCCCGCCGCTGGCGCGCTCCGGCAAGTCCCTTTCCGGCCCCGCCCTTTTTTCGCCCGCCGCACACCGACCCTTAAAGTATATATCGGTCTATGTATCCGAGAAAAAAAGACCTACTGCTCCTTCCACTGCAGCCGATGCAGCTCCCCCTGAGCCTGCAGACTTTCAAAGCCGTTCTGACGCAGGGCCTCGTACAGCACGATGGCCACGGCATTGCTGAGGTTCAGGGAACGGATGGCGGGGAGCATTGGGATGCGGATGCAGCTCTCTTCATGTTCCACCAAAATCTCTTCCGGAATCCCGGCGCTCTCCTTCCCGAACATGATATAGTCGTCAGGCCCATAGCTCACCTCCGTATAGGCATGTCTGGCCTTGGTGGTAGCCATCCAAATCTTGGCCCCCGGATTTTCCGCCTGAAATTCCTCAAAGTTCACATATCTATGTACCCTGAGCTTGTGCCAGTAGTCCATTCCCGCCCGCCTGATGGACTTCTCATCCAGACAAAAGCCCAGAGGCTCTATCAAATGCAGCGGTGTGCCCGTAGCCACGCAGGTGCGCCCAATGTTTCCCGTATTCCCCGGTATCTCCGGCTGATGTAATATGATCTGCATTCCTTCCGCTCCCCTATTCCTCAAAGCCCTCCGATTGTCTGGCCTTCTTCTCCATCCTATTCCTCTCCCGAAGCTCCGAAAAGAACTTCTTCAGCAGCCCGCTGCACTCCTCCTCCAGAACACCTCTGGTCACCGCCGCCTGATGGTTGAACTGAGGCATCTCCAGAATGTTCAGGACGGAACCGCCGCAGCCCGCCTTTGGGTTCATGCAGCCCATGACCACCTCCGGAATGCGGGCCTGAATGATGGCCCCGGCGCACATCTGGCAGGGTTCCAGCGTAATATAGATGGTACATTCCTCCAATCTCCAGTCCCCCACCTGCTTGCTGGCCTTCCTGATGGCAGTGATCTCCGCATGGGCAAGGGTGTTCTTGTCCGTGTTGCGGCGATTGTATCCCCGTCCTATGATCCTTCCCTCATGGACGATGACGCAGCCGATGGGCACCTCCCCAAGGACGTAGGCCTTTTTCGCCTGCCTCAGCGCCTCCCTCATGTACTTTTCCTGTATGCTTCCGATCATTGCCATAATCTGCCTCTTCCTGCCGTCCTCTTCTTTTGACGCCTTCACCGGTGTACGCCAAAAAAGCATCTGGAACCTTATCCAAATGCTCTCTTGGGAATACCCTTGTGGTATAATGCCCGCCTTTCCCTATCGGGGGCTTCCGGGGCCCTATCGCCCCTCCCTGAGCCGCCCTATGAACCTGCTAAGCCGAACCATGGACTCCCTCAGATTCTCCAGAGAGGAGGCATATGAGATGCGCAGATACCCCTCTCCGCAGTCACCGAAGGCCGTTCCCGGCACCACGGCCACCTTCTCCTCCTTCAGGAACCTCATGGCAAATTCTTCACTGGTCATGCCGAACTCTTTGATGCAGGGGAACATATAGAAAGCTCCGTAAGGCTCGAAGCACTCCAGCCCCATCTCCCTGAAGGCATGCAGCAGAAACCTTCTCCTCTGGTTATAAGCGGTACACATTTCCGCCACATCTTCGTCGCTGTTTTTCAGCGCCTCTATGGCCGCGTACTGGCTGGTGGTGGGGGCGCACATGATGGCGAACTGGTGAATCTTGACCATCTGCTCTATAATCGCCGCCGGCCCGCAGGCATACCCCAGCCTCCAGCCGGTCATGGCGAAGGCCTTGGAAAAACCGTTGATCAGTATGGTGCGCTCCTTCATGCCGGGAAGCTGGGCAATGGATACATGTTTCCCGTTATAAGTAAGCTCCGCGTATATCTCATCAGACATGACATATATGTCATGTTTCAGGATCACCTCCGCGATCTCCTCCAGATCCTTCCGCTCCATAATAGCCCCTGTGGGGTTGTTGGGAAACGGCAGTACAAGGAGCTTGGTCTTTTCCGTGATGGCTTCCTCCAGCTCCCGGGCTGTGAGCCGGAATTCATTCTCCGCCTTCAGGCTGATGATCACGGGCTTTGCTCCTGCCATCACCGCGCAGGGCTCATAGGAGACAAAGCTGGGCTGGGGAATCAGCACCTCGTCCCCGGGATTGACCATGGCCCGGAAGCCAATGTCGATAGCTTCCGACCCGCCCACGGTGACCAGCACCTCCTTCAGGGGATCCTCGTAGCGGATTCCCTGCTTCCTCTCCAGATAACGGCAGATTTCCACACGCAGCTCGTTCAGGCCTGCGTTGGAGGTGTAATGGGTCCGCCCCTTCTCCAGAGAGTAAATGCCCTCGTCCCGAATATGCCAGGGAGTGTCAAAATCCGGCTCTCCCACGCCCAGAGAGATGGCGTCCTTCATCTCACTGGCGATATCGAAGAACTTTCGGATTCCGGATGGCTTGATCTCTACTATTTTGTCTGCCAAAGGATTTCTCATGGAGTGATCATCTCTCTTTCGTCTTCTTTTTTCCAGCCAAGCACAGTGCCGTAGTCCTTGTATTTTTTCAAAATGAAATGTGTTGCCGTGCTGAGTACGGATTCCAGTGTGCTCAGCTTATCGGATACAAAGGAGGACACGTCCCTCAGAGACTTCCCCTCCAATATCACCATCAGGTCATAGCCCCCGGAGATCAGATAGACACTCTTGACCTCAGGATAGCGATAGATGCGCTCCGCAATGCTGTCGAAGCCCTGACCTCTCTGGGGCGTCACCCGCACCTCGATCAGCGCAGTCACCTTTTCATTGGACGTCTTCTCCCAGTCCACAAGAGTATGGTAAGCGCAGATAACGCCCTCCGCCTCCAGCGCCGCCAGCTCATTGGCGGCCTCCGCCTCTTCGACGCCCAGCAGAACCGCAAGCTCTCCCAAGTCGATTCGGCTGTTCTTCTCGATCACCTTCAACAATTCCTCTCTCATACCGCTCACTTCTACGACCTCCCTTTGCTTGTCTATGTGAAACATCATCCGTACCCCGCCGCGGGCCTGCCCGGCCTCCTACAGCCCTTAGGCTTGCCCGACGGCATACAGCCGCCTACTCCCTTGGAAGCAGGTCCCGGCTCTCCCAGAAACCATAAACCCCGTCCCGCTTGGGCCGGTCCATGTACCGGATTTCGTCCCCGTTGATCAATATCCTGTCATTGCCCTCCGTGACCTTCCCCACCAGAGCCGCAGGAATCCCTTCCCGCTCCAGCGCCGCCGCAAGACCCGGCCCGTCCTGCGCGGTCATAATCAGGCATCCCCCTGCCAAAAGCTCATAGGGGTTCACGCCGCAGCACTCGCATACCTCCACCGTCTCCTGACGCAGGGGAAGCTTTCGCATATCGATGGACAGACCCACTCCCGCTCCCTCCGCCAGCTCCCAGAGCGCTCCCAGAATTCCGCCCTCCGACGCGTCGTGCATGGCCCCTATGCCGAAGTCGGCCGCTATTTCAGCCTCCGGCACTATGGACAGATACCTTCCGAAGCCCTCTGCCTCCTCCACAAGATAGGCCGGATACCGCTTAAGCAGCCTTGCCCGGTTCCCCTTGGCCAAAAGCGCCGTCCCCTCCAGACCGATCCATTTGCTGAGAACAACATCCTGCCCCGGCAGAGACGCTCTTTTTCCCCGGACGGCCCCCTTCCGGGATCCGTCCCCAAAGGGCGGCTCTTTTGAGTCCCCGGACTTCGGTACGGCATCCGCCGGATCCGCTCCCCGCATTCTTCCGAATCCGGTCACCACCGCAAGGACGGCATCCGCTCCCTTGGTAGTTCTGGTCTGTCCTCCCAGAATTTCCATGTACAGCTCCCTGCATTTTTCCGCCGCCTCGGCCATCAGAGCCTTCACCTCCGCCTCCTGAGCCCTCTCCGGTAACAGAAGCGTCACCATGGCCGCCGACGGTCTGGCCCCGCCTGCAGCCAGATTGTTGGCGCATCTTTGTATCAGCGTGCCTATGGTCAAGGCCGGCTCGGAGGCGGCGGGATCCGTAAAAGCCTCTCCCTGTGCCGCTACCAGTCCTTCCTGCATGGAGGCAGCGATGCCTTCCTTTCCGCTGAATGCCAAAATGGCGCAGTCCCTTCCAATGCCTGCGCCATTCTGCACCGTTTCGCTTCCGGTATGTATCTGCCTTAAAACGGAACGCTTCAAGACGTTCTCCGGCAATTTGCCAGTCTTCATACGAATTCCTTATCTCATATCTCAGGAGCCGCCCTCATGGCTTTTTTGCGCCTTCCGGCGGCCCCGCTGCTTTTGTCAAACGTTCCCGATTCAGTCCTGCCCTCCATAGAGGCTTCCTCTCCTACTGGCCTTCTCCCTCTGGGCCTTCTCCCTCTGCAGGAGCAGGAGGCGGTGCCAGAAGCGCCGCGGTCACGTTCTTCACATGGTCGATGCTTCCGGTGCCGATGGCCGCCATAATCTGCTCATAGGCGGCAGGATCCGGCGTGGACACCCCCACAACTGCCGTTCTGGGCACCATACGATAGCTGCTGCTGTTCACCTGCGTGCGGCTCACCTCTTTGCCGTTCTCCGTCACGACCTTCCACAGCTGTGCCTTATAGCCCACGAATGCCCCCGAAACGGTGATGTCCCCCAGCGGCTTCGCCGGATCCGCCGTGATCAGCTCTCCGGGCGGATATATGACCTCAAGCACCTTGCTCTCGTAACGAACCTCCCTATTAGGGTCTCTGGTCTCCTTGCCGTAGATGGTGACGGTGATGCTCTTTCCTTCCGTCAGGCTCTCGATATAGATGGGATGCTCCAGATTGTTCTTTATGATGAAATCCTTGGTCTTGGAGCCGTTCACCGCGGCATCCGTGCTGGGTTCCACGTAAGTCACCACCATGGAGTGGTTGAATCTCTCCACCACCTCCAGCTCCGCCAGAAGCACGGCATTATAGAATGTGGTAGAAACCTGACATACGCCGCCCCCCAGACTCTTCACCAGCCTGCCGGCCTCGTAAGAGCCCGCGCTGTAATAGCCGTTCTCCGCAGTGAACGGCATGACCGCATCACATGTGGAAAACTCCTCCCCCGGATAGAGAACCGTGCCGTTGATATGGTCGCTGCCCGTGGCGATATTGGCTGCCCTGCCGGCGTCAGAGTCATAATAGTAGGTGGTATAGCTGCCCAGCACATCCTTTACCTGCTCCAGCTCTTCCTTGCTCCCCTTAGGTTCCTCCTCCTTCACCTTCAGCGCAATGGTTCCTGCCCCATAATCCCATTCCTCGGTCAGAAACCGATTCACCTCCTCCACGGAGGCATCTATGTCCAGCGCATAACCGTTATGCCCGTCCACGATCCTGAACTCTCCGTCCACCCGTTCCAGATTCCAGCTCTTGGCCTCCTGATCATATCCGGTGCATTTCTCCTCCAGAACAGCCTTGATCTCCTTCACGCCAAAGGACAGCTCAATGGGGTAGACCAAGTTCTCATGCTCCAGATCCTTCATGACCTTATAGCGCTCGATCACATTGCCGCTCTTACCCACTGCAAGAGCCTCCGATACCAGCTCGGTGTTGGCCCACTCCAACCCGAACTCCCCTGCAGTCACCGTAATAGGCGTGTCCCCCGAAGTCATAAGAGTGATCTCCACATCCTTCAGGCTCTCCACATAGGCCCTGACCGCCGCCTCGGCCTCCTGACCGGTTAAGCCGGACAGATCCACGCTTCCTGCCAATATCCCTCTTTTGATGGTGTCGCTCTCCTCCGCCTTGACCGTGGCTCCCGCCGCAAAAAGCAGCACCGTCAGCGCCAAGGCCGAAAAACAGCCCTTCCTCAACCATTTCATAGCACAACCTCCCGATTCCCGTCACGCATCCTTAGATGCATTGCACGCCAGCGTATGATTCCCCTCTTGAACTAATAAAATAAATATGATAAAGTTGGAATGATCATCGCAAGCACCAGTATAATGACAATCACTGCAGAGACCCTCTGCTTTGTCTTCTTATTGTTCATATTGAACATGAGCTGACTCCTAACTGCCCAAGGGCATACACATGGCTGAAAGCCACGGCAAAATCTATCTTTACGAAAGGATATTATATATGAGTTTCGGACTTTTGGCAAGCTTTATCGTATTCGCCATCATCATTTCGTTCTCCATCAAGAAGCAGGCGAGGCGCAAGAACATCAACGAGGCAGATTTCTGGACAAAGGAGTCTCAGGCCAACTCCGTCCGGCGCAAATCTCTGGACGGCCTCCGCTATATCCATATCCCTCTGGAAGCTTTTCCCACCCACCTTCTGAATGATGATCCTGACGTCATGGACTGTATCAACATTCTGGAAAACTTGACTGCCCAGAAGATCGTGAACCTGACAGGCTGGTCCAACACGGAGCTGAAGCTGGAGTACGGCACCGCCAATATCACCGCCCTATCGGAATACGACCAGAACTATACCCTGCTTGTACGCACCCTGCAGAAATGGGCGGACGCTTTGCTGGAAGCCGGTCACGGGGCGGAGGCCTCCGTGCTGATGCAATTCGCCGTGAGCACCCAGACCGATGTGAGCCGCACCTACTATAAGCTGGCGGACTACTGGATCTCTCGGGGGGAGGCGTTCCGGCTGGATCAGCTGATCCATACCGCTGAAGCTCTCCGCTCCTCCAACCGGGACAGCATCCTCCGGCATCTCAGGGAACTGCTCTAATCATCATATTCGCTTTCATATTCCAATATGCTTCCCGTATAGGCATCTATGGAATATTCGTATTCCATGCGGTCTTTGTAGAATTCCACCTCATACCGGACACTGCCCTTGTCTCGCTCCAGCTTGGTCTTGGTGAAGATTACATCCTCCGCCTTGAACCCCGAATTGCTCACCGCAATGGCCTTGGCCTGATCCACACCGATATAGGATCCGGCGCTTCCCTGCAGGTCTGCCGAAGGCACATGGTTTTCAAACAATTCCATACTTTTGTCAAGAACGGCGCCGGTGGATGCATTGATCTCATAATCGTACTCTGCCTCTGAAGTGTAGAATTCTATGTCATATACTTTTACACCGTCCTCCCATTCCAGCTCGCTCTTCCTGAATACGGCATCGGCGGCCTTCACTCCCGCGTCTGCCAGCGCTACTGCCTTTGCTCCTTCCAGATCCACCGGGCCTCCCTGATTATTCCATCTCCCCTCCGCATCCTTGCTTATAATGGCCCCGGTTACGGCATTGATCTCATAATCGTACTCTGCTTCGGAGGTGCGGAATTCTAGGTCGTACACCTGCACGCCGTCCTCCCATTCCAGCTCGCTCTGCGTGAATACGGCGGTATCGGCCTTCACCCCCGCATCTGCCAGCGCCAAGGCCTTGACCGTTTCCAGATCCAGCAGGCCCTGCTGGCCTGAGTTTGGCTGATTGCCCTGATCCTGCCCTGACTGGCCTGAGGTTGGCTGATTGCTCTGATCTTGTCCCGGCTGACCTGCGGTTTGCTGGCCGCTTTGATCCTGTCCCGGCTGGCCTGCGGTTTGCTGACCGCTTTGATTCTGCCCCGGCTGGCCTGCGGTTTGCTGGCCGCTTTGATCCTGCCCCGGCTGACCTGCGGTTTGCTGGCCGCTTTGATCCTGCCCCGGCTGGCCTGCGGTTTGCTGATCTCCTGCCCCAATCCCTGAGGAAGCCTGCGGTTTGTCGAAAAGCGCTTCCATGCTTACGTCCAGCACCGCGCCGCTGAATGCGTCGATCTCATAACTATAGTCGTATTTCTCGGTGAAAAATTCGATGTCATAGTGCTGGGTTTCTCCATCCTTATGCAGCTTCTGCTTCGTGACCGTCACATCCTGCTCTGACAGCCCTGCATCCGCAAGAGCATAGCCGAACGCGGTGTTCCTGTCCATGGCCGCGTCGCGCCTGCCTGCCCCTGCTGCCAAAACAACGCCGGTTCCTATGACCGTCACTGCAAGCATTGCGCACACAATGGAAATAAGGGCATTTCTAAATGAAGAAAAGAAAGTCTTAAAACGATTCATAGCATTGCCTCCTTTTATGTCTGTTTTTATGTCTCTTTTACACCTTATAAAAGCAGTATAGCTATGAAAGATTAAAGCAACATTAAAATCCAAAAAATAATCTCCTGTTTCCGATGCCTACCCGCCCAAAGACTTCAGCACCAAGGTAAACACACTCCCCTCCCCCTCCTTGCTCTCCACCTGAATCTCGCCCCCGTGAAAGACGGCTATCTCCTTCACCATGGCCAGCCCCAGCCCCATGCCCTGATTGGACCGGGAGGCATCCGCCTGATAAAAGCGCCGGAACACCTTCTCCTGCTGCTGGGGAGCTATGCCCGCTCCGTCATCCCGCACCGACAGCCGGACCATCCCTTGTCCCTGACAGAGCCTGACCCATATATGCCCCTGCTCTCTTCCGTACTGATATGCATTGCTCAGAAGATTGGTCAATAGGCGGGAGAGCAGCTCCTGACTGCCCTGCACCCGAATGTTTTGCTCCACGTCCCATGTGAGCGCAATGCCCTTTTCCTTCAAAAGGGCCATGTCCATACACAGCGAAGCCACCAGCTCCGACATGTCCACGGGCTCCTTCTTATAGTAATCCGTCCTGCACTCCAGACGGGTGAAATCCAGAAGTGCCGTTATAAGCCGGGTCATCTTCCTGCTCTGACGCCGGATGACCTGAATCGCTCTTTCATATTCCTCCGCGCCGCGCCTGCTTTCCAGAACAAATTCGCACTGTGCCTCGATGACGGACATAGGAGTCCGCAGCTCGTGAGAGGCGTCGGACAGAAATCTCTGTTCCGCCTCGAAGGCGCTGTCCAGACGCTCCAGCATCTCATTGAAGGTATCCGCCAGCTGGTGCAGCTCGTCCCCGCCCGGAAGAAGGGTTATCCTTTTTTTCAGATCCCGCCCTTCGCAGATAGCTTTGGCGGCGCTCTCTATTTCTTTCACCGGCTTCAGCGCCCGTCCCGCCATCACATAGCCCTCCAGAACGGCCAGCAGCACCAGCAGGGGCATGAGAACCAGCGAGACCCCCACGATGGTGTTCTGCTGTACTTCCCCCTGACGCTTGGAGACCACCCCCCGGAGCCATAGGCCCTCCAGTCCCTCCTGATTCAGCCTGCGGTCATAGACATAGAAGCCCTCTCCGTTCACCGGAAACTTCCGCAGCTCCAAATCCAGAAAGGCCTTCTCCAGTCCCGCCCTGCCAAGAGGATTCTCTCCGTACAGCAGCGTCCCGTCCTCCTTGTACAGCCCCGTATAGATGCCGTTCATCTTATACAGAAAGTCGTCATCGATCTCCAGATATCCTCCTGCGTAAGCGATGTACAGATCAATGTCGCTGCGTCCTGCCATCTCCTCCAGAGAGCCGAAATATTCTATTTCATCCAGATTGTCCTCAACCGTCAGAACCAGATCATCCCGAACGCCTTTCTGAAGCACCGCGTCGCTGACGAAAAACACCCCCACGAAGGCCAACAGAACCACCGCCGTCAGAACGGCGGAAAACCAAAGAGTAATCTTCAGGCGTATGGATATATTCTTCATTCCCTCTCCCGTCTGCCCGCTCCGGAGACACGGGCACAGCAGGGCGTCCCCCGCTGCGGCCCGCCGCCCGCCGGGAGGCCCTGTCTCTATTTCAGCACATAGCCGCTTCCCCGAACCGTATGGATGAGCTTCCTCGAATGCCCCTCGTCCACCTTTTTCCGCAGATAGCTGACATATACGTCCACTGCGTTGGTGCCCCCTTGATAGTCGAAATTCCAGATATGATCCTCTATCTTCTCTCTTGACAGCACCACTCCCCTATTGCACATCATGTATTCCAGCAGCGCGTACTCCTTGGCGGAAAGCCCGATCTCCACCCCGCCCCTGCGCACCTCATGGGATGTCCTGTCCAGAGTCAGGTCCTCCACCCTCAGCACATTGTCCGCAAGGCCGAAGGGCCTGCGGGTCATGGCCCTCAGTCTCGCCATAAGCTCCTCCAGCGAAAAGGGCTTGATCAGATAATCGTTGGCGCCGCCATCCAGCCCCTTCACCCTATCGGCCACGGAGTCTCTGGCGGTGAGAAACAGCACCGGCGTGTTCTTTCCTCTCCGCCGGAGGCTTTCCAGAACCTGAAATCCGTCCGCCTCAGGCATCATAATGTCCAGTATGATGCCGTCATACTCCCCGCAGTCCAGACAGTCCAAGGCCTCCCTTCCGTTGAAGCAGCTGTCCACGCTGTAGCCACCCGCCTCCAGCTTTCTGGTGACGATATCGTTCAGATCCCTCTCGTCCTCCGCAAACAATATACGCATATCCCTTCCTCCAAATTGTTCCGCCAAGAGCTTCCCCCGCCGGAACCGCCGAATCAGGCTCCCCTTCCCGGCCATGGCCTGCATGACCGGCCCATCATTGTCATATACTGTAAAAACATTTCAACCCAAGGTGACATTTTGAAAAAGCAATCCCGGCTTTCCGCCAGACAACTGATATTCAGCGCTGTCTTTCTGCTGATCTTCACAGGCATGACGTTTTTCCTCTTCGCCTACCAGCGTGACCAGAAACGTTTCGCCAATATTACCACTGAGCTCTTCACAAAAGAAATGGAGGCCAACACGCTGAGTATGCACTACACGCTGGCAGACCCCAAATCTTTCGGCATCTATGACTATACCCCCACCCTTGTCTGTTACCGCAGCGAATCTTCCCTGAACAGTCAGGCCAAAACGGAGAACACTCTGGCCGCGCTGCAGGACATACATACGGAGAATCTTTCCGAGTCCGACGCCTACCTATGCCGCCTGCTGATCCGCTCCCTGACCAATTCTCTGGAGATGAGCGCATTCTCCTACTACAGCGAGCCTCTTTCCCCCGCCTCAGGAGCCCAGTCTCAGCTGCCCATACTGCTGGCGGAATACAGCTTCCGCAGCCAGAGGGACGTGGAAGACTATCTGGCGCTGCTGGGCCAGACCGACGAGTACTTTTCCTCTCTGCTGACCTATGAGCAGGAGAAGGCCGCGGCAGGCCTCTCCATGCCCGCCGCCTTCCTGAAGGAGGTCCGGGAGCAGTGCGACTCCATCCTCACAAAAGAGGCTCTGGAGACAGAGACCCATTTCCTCCAGACCACCTTTCAGGAGCGGCTGGAGCCATTGGTCAAAGAAGGGGAAATCACCGTCACTCAGGCACAGAACTACATAGCCCAGAACCATAGGCTTCTGAAGACCGTGCTGCTGCCCGCCTACGCCGCTCTGGGGGACGGCCTTCTGCTGCTGGAGGACCAGTCCGTCCTGCCCTGCGGTCTGGCCGGGCTTCCCGACGGAAAGGCTTATTATGAAAAGCTTCTGATCTCCGAGACCGGATCTTACCGCCCCATAAGCGAAATCCAGAAGCTCTTGTCCGACCGGTTTTCCAGCGAATATGATCAGGCCGCGGCCATTCTTGCCAGCCATCCTCTGCTTGCGGAAAGCTATGCCCACGAGGAGGCCGGTTCATTCCCCTACAAGGACGCTTCCCAGATGCTGCTGGACCTTCAGCAGAGAATGGGCGGAAGCTTCCCGCCCATCCCCGGGGAAGCGGCTCAGGCGGCCGTAAAAGCGCTCTCCCCCAGTCTGGAAGCCTACTGCGCACCTGCCTTCTACCTCACGGCTCCCCTTGACGATACAAACGCCAACACGATCTATATCAACAAGAAAAAGACCCCCGGCGGGCTGGATCTCTACACCACCCTTGCCCATGAAGGCTATCCGGGACATCTCTACCAGACCGTCTATTACAACCGCCATGCCTACCCCGAGGGAGAGCGCCCGGTGCGGGAGCTGCTCTGGTACGGCGGCTATCAGGAGGGCTGGGCGTTGTATGTGGAATTTCTGGCTTATGACTATGCCGCACAGCTCCTGCAAGAATATGGACAGCAAGAGGCTGCTCTCGGCGCACAGTTAGAAAAGCACAACCGCAGCATGCAGCTTTCCCTCTACTGTCTTCTGGACATCCTGATCCACTACGAGGGCGCCTCCTACAGCCAGATCGCCAAGGTGCTGGAACGCTTCGGCTACACGGACAGCGCCGCCATCAAGTCCCTCTATCACTATATCGTTCAGGAGCCTTGTAACTATCTGAAATATTATCTGGGATATCTGGAGATTCTGGATCTGCAGCAGAAGGCAAAGAGCCTTTGGGGAAGCGCCTACTCCGACTATAACTTTCACTGCTTCTATCTGGACAGCGGCCCCTCGGACTTCCTGAGCCTGCAGGAGCGGCTGGAGGCCTCTACTCCTCCATCATACTCTCCAGATACCCCCGATCCCAAAGGAGTATCTTGAGCCGTCTGGCCGCCTCCACCGCGGGCTGGGTAAAATACTGGTTGGTCAGCACTGCCCCCACCATCCGGTCATAATAATCCCTTCCCGCATAGGCCTCCTGAACCGCCTTGACCCCCACGGGGGCGGCATAACGCTTGCACTGGACAGCATAGGTCACCCCATCCTTCTCGGCAAGGATGTCGATTCCGTAATCTCCGCTGCCCTTGGTGACCTCCACCTCCTGAAAGCCTCTCCGCCGCAGAAGCTCAGCGCAATAATGCTCAAAATCCCGGCCCTCCATCAGGTCGAACTCCTCCGGCCTGCGCCGCCTTGCCCGCTGGCGCAGATAGAGCGCCGCGCTGGCGGCCATGGCCGCCGCAGAAACCACAATGACAATAATGATCGGTGTATCCATAAGCTCCGTTTCCTCCCGGCTGTCTTCCGCCAAAGGCCTCTGGCTGTATTATTTGCCACACTTCTATTTTATTCGACAAAAAGCCAGAATGCAACTGATTTTTGTGAATCTTGTTGACAAGCCCCCATGCCTTTCCTATAATTATGCCTTAAGAAGAACTTCCAAGCAAAAAAGGAACCAAATAAAATGAAACATATCCTGATCGTAGAAGACGATGCCCAGAACAACCAAATGCTGCGGGAATATCTGGAGGAACATGACTATGTATGCTCTCAGGCCTTCTCCGGCAGCGAGGCAAAGCTTCTCTTTTCAATACAAGAATTCGATCTGATTCTGCTGGATCTCATGCTTCCGGGCATTCCGGGAGAAGAGCTTGTATCCCTATTTTCCGAAAAAACCCCCGTTATCGTGCTTTCTGCAAAAAGCGGACTGGACAGCAAGGTGGAGGCGCTTTCCTCCGGCGCGGACGACTATCTCTGCAAGCCCTTCCAGCTGCCGGAGCTATTGGTGCGGATTCAGGTGCAGCTGCGCCGAAAAGAAAAGGCCGTACAGAGCGGCTGTCTAGAGGACAATGTATACCGGCACAAAGAATGGATCCTGAATCCGGACACTCAGGAGCTCACCGCCGCAGGAGCCCACATATCCCTCACGAAGCATGAATTCCTGATTCTGGAGCTCCTGATCAGGAATCCCAAGCGGGTTTTCTCCAAACAGACCATCTATGAATACGCATGGGGGGAGGAATATCTGGCGGAGGACAAGACTCTCAACGTGCATATCAGCAACATCCGCTCCAAGCTCAAGGACAGCGGAACCGATTCTTATATTCAGACAGTATGGGGTATGGGCTTCAAGCTCTCCTGAATCTTTAACAATTCTTAAACTTTTCTGAGCGCTTTTTGAATGCTTCTCCTTTAACATGGAATCATGAGAAACGGAAAGGAGATCATAGGAATGAACCAAAATCATGAGCGTTCCGCGGCCTACGCTGTGGAGACCATGGCCCTCACCAAGATGTATCAGAACAAGACCGCCGTAAACCGTCTGGACATGCGGGTACGGGAGGGTTCCATATACGGCTTCATCGGCAGAAACGGCGCCGGGAAGTCCACCACCCTGAAGATGCTCTGCGGGCTTGCAAGCCCTACGTCCGGGGATATCCGGCTCTTTGGCAGGCCAGACAACGATGCCTTCGCGGCGAGGCGCATCGGGTGCCTGATAGAATCCGCCGGACTCTATCCCCACATGACCGCCAGACAGAACGCCGTCATGAGGGCCAAATGCATCGGCCTCACTGACTATTCCAGTGTAGATAAAGTTCTGGAGGACACCGGACTCGCCGCCGCAGGCAGCAAAAAGGTGAAGCGCTTCTCCATGGGCATGAAGCAAAGGCTGGGCATTGCCCTTGCCCTTCTGGGCAACCCGGATCTATTGATTCTCGACGAGCCCATCAACGGACTGGATCCGGAGGGCGTGCGGGAGATACGCCAGCTGATCCTCCGCCTGAATCAGGAGGGAAAGACCTTCATCATCAGCTCTCACATATTAGGGGAGCTGAGCAAGATATCCACCCATTACGGCATCATCAAGGACGGCAGTCTGGTGGATCAGATCAGCGGGGAAGAACTGGCTCAAAACTGCAAGGATTATTTCCGCATCGAGGTGGACGACGCCAAGCGGGCCCTGGCTCTGATTCTGGAGCGCGCTCCGAAGCTTTTCCCGGAGGTGACGGACGCCCGGACCATACGGCTCTACGGTCTGCAGGAGGGAGCATGGCTGAACCAGCTGCTCATCGAGAACCATGTGCAGGTCTACTCCTCCGGCTTCCACCATATGGATCTGGAGGAATATTTTCTGGCCCGCATGGACGGCCAGACCATGGGAAAGGGGGAAGAAAAAAATGCTTAATATGCTGCGCATGGATTTTTATCGTCTGATCAGAAGCAAGTCGCTCTACATCTGTCTGGGCCTTCTGGCGGCCGCCAGCGTCCTATGTTATTGGATGATATGGCTGGTAGTCACTCCTCAGGGGCAGGCCGCTGCCGAAAGCCTGGGCATGACCGCCTATCTGTATACCGCAGAGGATTTTGGCCCACAGATCCTGCAGCAGTATGACACTCTGGACATGCTCCGGGAGATCTGCATGGACGGAGGCGCCTACACCTGCATTCTGGGAATCTTCACAGCGCTTTTCGTCTACATGGACTTTCACAGCGGATTCCTGAAAAACACTTTGTCGCTGCATAGGAACCGCTGGAAATACATCTGCAGCAAGACTCTCCTCGCAGCGCTCGTGAACCTATGCATTTTGCTTCTGCTCTTAGGCCTATGCCTGCTGCTGAACTTGTTCTTCGGCGGTATGCTCCCTCTGGCCGGGCCCGGCGAGACCCTGTTCTATCTCAGCTGGGCATGGCTGAACACCACCGCCTTCCTGACTCTGGTGATCTTTATCTCCTCCTTCACCAGAAGCTCTGCCGCCGGCATAGTCGTCACTCTGCTGCTGAGCAGCGGCTTGGCAGTGACGCTTGTGGCCCAGTTCACGGGACTGTTCGGGGCCAACGAATGGATAAAATACACGCTCTACTATAACTTAAGCTATGGTCCGTCCCTTTACACGGGACCCGGCGATCTGAAGACCTATGCCATAAGTCTGGTATTTCTGACCGTCTATTCCGTGGCTGCTGCTGTGGCTCTGTCCAAACGGGATATCTGAGAAGGTATTGTGCTGCTCTTCGGGGTGTTCCGGTGAGCAGCTCTGTCAAAACGGGTTATTTGAAGGACCGGCCTTCTGAAACAAAGGAGACTCCGCAATGATTATCCTATTGATCACATTATGCATGATTTGCCTCTGTCTGGCATGGCTCTATCTAGGACTTAGGAGGGAAATCCGGTCCCTCTGCGGGCAGCTTGCCCAAATCTGTCGGGGCAGCCATATGGAACTGGCGGCGGGCAGCCGCCAGCGCTGCCTTTTGACGCTGTGTAAGCGGCTGAACCAGATACTGTCCGCCAAGGATGCGGAGCACCTGCTGTATCAGCGGGAAGAAAGACTCCTGAAGCAGAACATCACCAATCTTGCCCACGATATCCGCACCCCTCTCACAGGGGCTTCGGGATATGTGCAGCTTGCCATGGAATGCGAGAACGCCGACAAAGTAAAGCATTGTCTGACCGCGGCCCAAAGCCGCATGGAAGATCTGGAAGATATGCTTGAGAAACTGTTCCTATACACCAAGCTGGCCGGTGAGGACTTCACCCTCGCCCCGGAAAACCAGCGGAGGATACAAGCGCTCCCGCTATTGGGAGAGTGCCTGCTGGGCTTCTATACCCAGTTTGAAAAGGCAGGATTCGCTCCCGAAGTCTCCTTCGAGAGCGAAGATTTCTGTGTCTTTGGAGAGGAAGAAGCCCTTCGGCGCATTTTTCTGAATCTGATCCAGAACGCCCTGCTCCACGGCAGCGGAGGCCTGCGGATCCTGCAGAGCAGCGGGGAAGCGCCCGCCCACTGTCCCCTCCGATGTTCTACGGCCCGGTCCCGGACAATATCCCCTGCCGGCTGTCTCATCTTTGAGAATCCTTTTCCTATTAGCCGCCCCATGGACATATCCCAGATCTTCGACCGGTTCTACAAGGCCGATCCGGCCCGGGGAAGAGCTTCCTCAGGCTTAGGGCTCTTCATCGTAAGGGAACTGATGCGGAAGCTTGGAGGCGAGGCAATGGCAGAGACGGACAATGGGTTCTTCCGCATTCTGCTGCTCTTTCCGGAAGAAACGCCGGAAAAATAGACATGTCCAAAAACAACCTTCCCAAACAGTCCGCCGCCTTACAGAGCTCTCCTTGCACTTTCCATATACTCAGAAACATAGTTCCATATATAGTCATACATCCCGCCCTTCTTCCTGCTCACCAGATAGTGAGGCATGTCGGCCCGGTCGAGAACCTCGCCGCCCTTGGGCATCCCGTTCAGATAGGGAGAATAAAGACAGACCCCGTCCTCCGATTCCGGATCGATGAACATGGCGGCCATGTTGGAATTCAGCTTGTACTGATAGACCTGAAACCCCTCCATAGGCGCCACCTCCTTGCCCTTGAAGACTTTGAACCTATCCATGGAAAACTCCAGCTTCCCGTCCGTATCCTCCATCCGAAGCTCCGCAAGCTGTGCGGCCCCCGGCGAGCCCGGCTCCAGCATATAGCAGACAAAGCTTCCGCCCCTATTCAGAAGGCTGATCACCGCATCGCGATAGTATACCGGGCGTTCCGTGGAGAACAAGTAATTGGCGCAGGTGGTAAGGGTCGTCCCGAAATCCACCACCCTCACCTTGGCAGTATTGATCAGGGCGGCCTTGTCCCTTTGGCTGACCCTCTGCAGATAGCCCTGAACCATGCCCAGCCCCTCGAACCCTTGAGAAGCCGCCCAGTTCCTTCTCACCAGCGCCGCGTCCACCTTTGGCGTGAACACATACACTTCCCGCTCCTCGAACCTGCCTCCGTGGACGAAGCCCTGCTTGTTCTTGCCCATGATGCCGTAGACATCCTTGGATATGGCCACGGAATCCTGAGGCGTGGCCTCCTCCAGATGGGCTCCCCAGTTGATATCCGACGAATGGATCAGTCCCTGCTGCCCCTGATCCGTATAGCGTATGGTCCCCTTGTGGACGGCGATACGAAGATGAATCTCCCCGTTGATTTCCCTCTTTGCAAACTCCCGCCTCAGCCCCCGCAGATCCTTCTGCAGCACGCTTCGGGCAAACATCAGAGCCGTCTCCAGAGCCACCTGCTCCCTCTCGTCATGGACGGCGAACATTCCCCCGTCCCCAAGCCAGGACCATACCTCCGCGATCCCGCAGCCCTTCTTTTCCGCCGCCTCCCTCAGACGCCCCCACACCTTCTGGTACAATAGGTCGAAGGCCTGATCGGAGACATCTCTGGGATTGCTCCTGACCACATTGGAGTGTCCTGCCGCATCCACGAAAATCATATAGACATTCTCATATACCTGACCCTTTTGAAACATTCCCCCGCCCTCCTTGGTATTTCCTCCGCAGCACCCCTTACTGCGGCAAAACCTTTGTAAGTTCCGAAGCCTGCGGCTCATATGCACTACTTTTTAGTAGTTATTGTACCTTTTTTTGCGGAAGCTGTCAAGGGCAAGAAGTGCATACTCATAGAGCAATATTTAAGAAAAAAACAGCAAATAATGGGAAGATATCCTCTGTGGGACATGGTATAATACCGAAACAGAAGGGCTCTGTTTCGGCTTCTGATTCCATGTGCGCTTTAGCGCACATATTTATGGTATAATACCGAAACAGGCATTTATAATCATCGGCGGAGGACAGAAAGTGAGAGACAGAGAAGAAGCAAGAAAAAGGGCTCATGAGCTTGTGAGCCGCATGACACTGGAGGAAAAAGCCTCTCAATTAAGATATGACGCACCGGCCATTCCACGGTTAGGCATACCTGCCTACAATTGGTGGAACGAAGGCCTTCACGGTGCGGCCCGGGCAGGGACTGCCACCAGCTTTCCTCAGGCCATCGGCATAGCCGCCGCTTTCGATAGGGAGCTGACGGAAGAAATGGGAAGAATCACCGCCGTGGAGGGACGGGCAAAGTACAATTCCAGCTGCGCTCAGGGGGATCGGGACATTTACAAGGGTCTGACCTTCTGGTCCCCGAATGTGAACATTTTCCGCGATCCCAGATGGGGCCGGGGCCATGAGACCTACGGGGAGGATCCCTATCTCACTGCCCAGATGGGCAAGGCCTACGTGCAGGGCATGCAGGGAAAGGGTGAGCATATGACGGCAGCCGCCTGCGCAAAACATTTTGCGGTCCATTCCGGCCCCGAGGCCCTGCGCCATGAATTTAACGCTCAGGTGTCCCAAAAGGACTTATACGAGACTTACCTTCCCGCATTTGAAGCACTTGTAAAAGAGGCCGAAGTGGAAGCCGTCATGGGCGCCTACAACAGAACCAACGGGGAACCCTGCTGCGGCAGCAAGACTCTGATGCAGGATATCTTAAGGGGAAAGTGGAACTTTCAGGGCCATTTCGTGTCGGACTGCTGGGCCATTGGGGATTTCCACACAAGGCATATGGTGACGGACACCGCAGAGGAATCCGCCGCTCTCGCACTGAAAAACGGCTGTGACGTCAACTGCGGCAATACATATCTCCATCTGCTGAAGGCTTATCAGGACGGGCTTGTCACCGAGGAAGAGATCGGAACCGCCGCTGAAAGGCTCTTCACCACCCGATTCCTGCTGGGTCTTTTTGATGATACTGAATATGACAAAATCGGATTTGACCGTCTGGAATGTCCTGCGCATCTCGAAGCAGCCGCCAAGGCTACTGCGGAGAGCGTGGTATTGCTGAAAAATAACGGTGTGCTGCCTCTTTCTGCGGAAAGCCTGAAATCCATCGGGGTCATCGGCCCCAATGCCAACAGCCGGAGCGCTCTGGTGGGAAACTACCACGGAACCTCCTCCAGATACATTACCGTGCTGGAAGGGATTCAGGACTATGTATCCCCTGATACCAGAGTCTATTATTCCGAGGGCTGTCACCTATTCCGGGAGAAGGTGGAAAGTCTGGCCCAAAGGCAGGACCGCATCAGCGAGGCGGTGAACGTAGCCAACAACAGTGATGTGGTGATCCTCTGTCTGGGTCTGGACGAGACTCTGGAGGGCGAAGAGGGGGACACGGGAAACAGCTACGCCTCCGGCGACAAGCTGGACCTTCTGCTTCCTCTGGTTCAGAGGGAGCTGGCAGAGGCCGTTATAAAAACGGGCAAACCCGTCATCCTGCTGAACATGACCGGCAGCGCCATGGATCTGCGCTATTTTCAAGACCATGCCGCCGCTGTGGTGCAAGTCTGGTATCCGGGAGCAAGAGGCGGCCGAACCATCGCAAAACTGCTTTTCGGTGAGATATCCCCCTCCGGCAAGCTGCCCGTGACCTTCTACAGCAGCACGGAGGATCTGCCTGCATTTGAAGACTATTCCATGAAGGGAAGGACCTACCGATATTTTCAGGGACGTCCCCTCTACCCCTTCGGCTACGGTCTCACCTACGGAGACGCAGAGGTAGAAAACGCCATTATGGCACATGACCCCACCCATACCACTGTGACTGTAACTGTGACCAATAAAAGCGACATAGCCATAGAGGAAGTGGTGCAGGTGTATGTGAAGGCGCTGGATTCCCCCTATGCGCCGCCCAACCCCAGACTATGTGCCTTCGCCAGAGTACGCCTATCCGGCCAGGAAAGCAGGCAGGTAGATCTGCAGCTTTGCCCCGATGCCTTCTACGTCATCGATGAAAAAGGCGAAAAACAGCCCGGCGGCAATCGATTTCTCATAAGCGCAGGTCTGGGACAGCCTGACGAAAGAACCAAGGAGCTGACCGGAAAGGAATGCGTGTCCCTTCAGGTAGAGTTTCCCCAAAACGCCTGAAAACAAGAGAAGCCAAGTTTCGCAAGTCTTCTATTGTCACGAATAAACTGTCACGAATAAAAAGGCAAAGCTGCATCCGATCCATTTTTACCGCAGCTTTGCCTTTTTCATTATAATTGCACTATTTCACACCCGTTTTGGCAGAACTCCTCCCTATGAGAAACAAGCAGGATAAACCTTTTTTCCTTCAGCTTCTCCAGATAAGCCTCAAGCAGATATCCATGCTCTCTGTCCAGTGCTGCAAAGGGCTCGTCCAGAATCAGAATCGGCCTATCCGTCAGGATGGCCCGCATGACCGCCAATATCTGCCGCTGTCCTCCGGAAACATCTCCCCCGCTCTCGGACAACACGGTATCCAGCCCCTGAGGCAGGGAATCTATCCAGTCTCCGAAGCCCAGCTCCCCAAACAGCTCCCTGCATCGCATCTTTGTGACATTCTCATTCCCCATCCTGAGATTATCGTATACACTCATACAAAACACTGCGCTCTCCGCCTCCGAAAAAGCCGCCGAGACCCCCAGCTGTCCGAAAGGCGCCTCCCTTCCGTCCACACATAGCTTTTCCCTGCCCTCATCCCCGTGGTATAGGCCCAACAGCAGCTTGATCAGTGTGGTCTTGCCGCTGCCGCTCTTTCCCTTCAGCAAGGTGAGCCTTCCTTTTGCCAAGCCAACGTCCAGATCCTTAAACACTGCCTTTCCGCTCTCAATCTCCCCGCCGCCCGAACGCTTTCGTTCGTAGGAAAAGCTCATATCCTTCGCTTCCACTCTACGGGCTTCTCCGGGAATCCTCCCCCATTCTCTTCGTTCCTCCGCAGGCTCCTCCAGCACCTCATATATCCTTCCCCAGGAAACGTCGCACCGAACCAGACTGGTCATCCACCGCAGAATCACCTCCATGGGCGTCATGATCTGGCGCAGAATCATCAAAAAGGACAGTACCTTTTCCAGATCCATTTCCCCCCGAATGCCCTTTGCCCCCAGAAAGAACATAGCGGCAAAAAATGCGGTATTGGATATAATGTTATAGAAGGTAAGCCGCCAGGAGTCAATGACCTCCGTCTTCAGGCAGCTGCCGTTATAGCGCTTCTTGCCTCTGGAAAAGGAAGTCATAATAAACTCCTCTCCTCCGTAAGCCCTGATGGTATCAATGCCCGCAAAGGCGTGCTGAACCGTGTTGGAAATCTCCCCCAGCGCCTTGCGGGAACCCTTTTCATGCTCTCTGATCCTATTTAGGATCATATGATTCATCCCCCCCAGAAACAGGGAAAAAAGGATGATCACCGTCCCCATGATCCGGTCGATCCACAGCAGATAAACAGCGGATGTCACATATACAAACACATTGGTCAGAATTCTGGAATGCAGTATATAAATGACCTCCGTAGCCACATTTACATCATTGGAGATTACAGACTGAAGATTTCCTTTTTCTCTGGACTCATACTGCTGAAAGCTCAGACCTTCCAGATGTCTCACCAGCCGAACCCGCAGCTGCGCCGCCAGCTGATTGGACAGTCCCATGCACAGTCCTCCGGCAGCCCACCGCAGCACATAGGACAGCAGGATCAGGGCAATGGACACTCCCACCACACTCAGCAGGGCGCCAACAGCTCCCCTTTCCATTTCCCCGGTGATCCGCCCCACATTTCCCACTCCCACCGTTCGCACCACTCCCGCCATACCCAGCATGAGGAAATTTAAAAGCAAAAGCCCCGTCCGACTGCGGTTAAATTCTCTCAGAATAGGATTTCCGCTCTTCATACCGTCCTCCCCTCTATGGTCTCCAGCCTTCCTTCCCTCATGCGAAGGATTCTGTCAAAACTGATATTGATGTCCTGATGGGCTACGAACACAATGGTACATCCCTGAAAATAAGCCTTCATGGACCGGGCGATCTCTTCCGCATTTTTCTGGTCAAGATTAGAAAAAATCTCATCGCAGAACAGAATCCCCGTCTTCTTTTTTGCGTACCGATAGAATGCTCTGCCGATATTCACCCTCTGCTTCTCTCCCTGAGAAAGAAGGAAGGGATCCATTTCCTCACAGTGGGAGATATTCAAAAGCTTCAAAATCTTCCTGCACAGATCTTTGTCCGGAACGCTGGACATTGCAATATTCTCACACACGCTTCCCGCAAAAACAGAACTCTTCTGGGAGATATAGCAATACGCCTCCGACAGCTGCCGGAGGCTTTGAGCTGCTGCGTCCCGCCCTCCTATCCTGATAACTCCCGGATAACTTTTCCGCACTCCCGTCAGCAGAGAAAGCAGCGTACTCTTGCCGCTGCCGCTGGCACCCACCAGCTCCACCGCCTCTCCCGAAGCAATATCCAGATCAATTCCGTGCAGAATTTCCCTATCGCCATAGGAAAAATACAGCTTCCGAACACGGATAGAATGATCCCCGATAACACACCCTTCCCTTTCTCCCCGCTCCTGCCTTGGGGCTATCTGCGCCCCGCCCTTCAGACAGATCTTTTCCCCGTCCTCCGCGGAAATCTGTGCCCCATCCCCCTCGCATGCCTCTTCCCGGCCGACCTGCCGGAGGCTTCCAAGAAAGGCGCTGACGGAATCAATATTGGCAAGAGCCTCTATTCTGTCACTGGATGCATAACCCACCCGGTTCACCCCCGTTACAAAAGGTCCAATGACAAAAGCCAGCGCCAGCACCACGGACACATCACTTTTTCCCAGACAAACCAGCACTCCGCCCAGCCCGTACATGATCACATACTCCGAAAAAGACGTGGCCGCCCACACCAAATCATCCTTTCCCAGACGAAAAAAGTGCTGGGCGGTCTTTAACCGGCTCAACTTCTCTTCCTTGTCTTGTACCCGGTCGTTAAAATAGTCCTCTCTGCCGCTGTTCCTGACTGTCAGCATATTGTTCAGGATCTCCACTGTCAGAGAGTTACTCTCCTTCATAGCGGATATAACCCTATCCGAGAATTCCCTGATTCCTCTGTCCAGCCGAAGCAGCAAAAACCTGACCAAAATCTGGACCAAAATGATCACCAGCGTGATTCTCCAATCAATCAGAAACATATATATGGCGCAGGCTCCTATGCCCAGAAATCCTGCCGCATATTCCATAATACAGCTTATACTGCGTTCCACGGCAGCCTCGGCATTGTTGATGATCATGGTGAGCATCCCGCCCACCTGCAGGGCAGCCCTTGTCTCATTGTCGGAACCCAGCACTCCCGAAAGGATATCCGCCTGCAGCTGCTCCTGATAAAGCAGCCCGGCCTGACGCCGGTACATTTTCTGGGCAAAGGCGCATACGATATTCAGAATTATGACCACGGCCAGCAGAATCCCGGCATTCGTAAGCATATCCATGTCCTTTTGCCGAATAGCCAAAATCCCCCTTCGCATGATCTCTGCGTTGATCAATGCCCCTGCGGAAATGACCAGCTGCAGTATACAGCCGAGGATCAGCCTTCCGCGGCCCCTTGTGTACTGTCTCATCAGGAAATTGCAGATTCTCATCACAGCTGTTTCCTTTCGTCAAATTCCAATATAGTAGCAGGCAGGCTTGTCCGGCTCTGCCAGACGACAGGCATAATCCGTCCACTCCGTCCCGAAATAATAGCCCATCGCCACAAAACACATCCAGCCTTTATATAGGCAGTCTTCCGGAATCACTCCCTGAAGAATAAAAGTATTGCCGCCTTCCCTTATGTCCATATTCAGAGGATTGCTCTGAAAGCGGATCTGATCCTGCGTTATTTCAATCACCGTAGCATATTTAAAGCTTCCCTCTCTGTATGACAGATTGAGCACGTCAAAGCTCAATATAAGAGGAACCTTTGCCTTCGTTCTGTCAAAATAGAACCTGAACGAAACCTGCCTTTCACAATGGCTTGCACAAATAAAAAGCCCCTGCTCATAAATCTCCTCAAACAGCCTTGTTGTGCTGACAGGATATCGGCTTTGTACATACTCGGAAGGCAGCTTACCCTGCAGATGTCCCTTTAATCTGGCGCAGAGATTCTCCTCCATACGCCGCGTCCGATAGTTCGTGTCACAGACGAATCGTTCTGTCTCCTCTATAGGAGTATAAAGCTCTGCCGCCTCCACTGCCCCGCCCAAATTGCTGTCTCTGATAAAGCGCTTTATGTAATTCGTCTCAAAGACTTTGTCCGCATACTTCAGCACAATGCATAATTCATACATTTTACCGAACTTTATAAACAAATCCCTCATCGGCAAAGTAAGACAGCCCACATTGTTCGCTTTCAGGAAAAAGATAAGATCAACCAGATCCCTGATCTTGAAGTCGATCATCTGGCCGGAACGAGTATTGAAATTCCTATAGGTGTTGGACACCAGCATCAAAAAAGTATATTCTGTATTCAGCACCGGAAAACTATGGCCGTTTATTTCCTTATTGACAATTGCTGCCGGATCCTCGAAGATCATCTCCGTCTGTCTGTCATCAAAACCTCCATGGGCGAAATAATCTCCCGTCTTTGCCTCTGCCCAGACATCATCGTCACTTTTGTGAAACTCATTTTCATTGTCATTTCCAAAGTGTATAGAGCTCAGTCGCTCTCCAAATGCCACGCATTGGGACATCTTGGATTTTGTACTGTTGCAGAATCCGAGAGATTCAATATATTTTGAAATGCTGCAGATATCCTCTTTCACACAAAAGAAATCCACATCTCCGAAATCTCTGGCGTAGGGCGTTTTGTATGCGCTGTCCGACAGCACAAAGCCTTTGACAAGGAAGGCTCTTTTTTTCTCCGAAAAAATATATTCTGAAATTTTAGCGGCATATTCCATTTTCAGGTCAACCCTTTTTCTTTTCTCTTTTAAATACCCGCCATGCTTTTCCGGCTTTATAGAATCCGGATAAAGACAGCTTATCCAGCTGGCCAGCTGCTCTTTTTCTAAATATGAAAACAAGTCGTCATCCACATCTATTTTTCCCTGATTTTTGCCATCCAAAATATCATTTACCATGCGGACAAGCCATTGATACCCCACGTTTTTATTCATAGAATATAACCTCCTTTTTTCTAATCCTATTCTGCCTGACACACATCTTCAAATTCTTGGGAAAACCTATTTTTAATAAAAGAAGAAAAATGACATAATATTTGATCCAGACTTGATTCCACAGAGTCTCTCCGGACTCTAAAAACTTCTGTTTCCACATACTTCTCAAATAAAGATAAATAGCCCTGATAATTTCTGTTTTGGTATTCTATAAAGCCGTCAACAAGCTCTGCAGGCGAGGATATCTTACCGCCGGCTTCAGCAACTGAAATATCCTTTTTTTCCGGAAGCACCTGAAGGGCATCCGCATCAATAAAGTAAATGATATCAGGCATCCTGAACATGCCCATATACAACGGCACGTCTTCACTGCTTATAAGTCCTAAAGACATCACATCAACCAGAGTGGACAGAAAACATCTGTCATAAATAATGAACTCTTTGCTTCCATCTTCCACCCTTTCCTCAGTATATTTATAGTCTGCTAATCCTAAAAACAAAGATAATGCATCAGAAATGAATTCGTCGTTCTTCATCAATTCGCGATATATTTTTCTAATGGGCCTATCGCTGTTTTTATCAATGAATTGGACCTTCTCCTTATTTATCTTTTGGGCCAGCATACGCGCCAATGTGGACTTTCCGGATCCGTCGATACCCTCAAATGCAATAACAAGACTCATTTACCTTCACCCCCTTTAACCATTTACGAACACAGACATTTTTCAATTTTGCGAAATGCAGCCGCATATGCTACTGCCGCTTCTTCGTTCTGCCAGCATGGCAGTTTAAGCAAATTATCACTTAAAAATGCATACTGCCAAATGCCCCATATTCCACACCCTTCACCGTTTCCACAGCAAATCATTTGTATGTATTATAAATAAGATACTACAATTTTTTATAAAATACAACATCTGGCTTAATACAAATTAATCTTAAATACCAGATAAGGATAAAGTTTTTGAAGAAAAAGCAGATTCTTAATCTTGTCTTATTATAGCGGTAAAGCACCCCTTAGGCTATCTGTTGCTCTTGTCGTCACCGTCTGACCATTTGATCTTCCAAAATAAGCCGGGGCTTTGCCCCGGCCAAAAAACATTTCCGCTATACCCATACAGCCTGCCTTATCAGATCTGCGCACATTCCGCCGTCACTCGTTCATAATCATACCCTCTGTCAGGCGTCAGTCTGCTTGCCTTTGCCTCAAAAAAGACCAATCCGTTTTTCTTCACCTGCAGCTCCAGATACAGCCTTCCCTCACAAGCCGCAGTCCTGCCGCTCTCCAGATAAGGTCTGGCCCCCTCCCGGAGCAGCTTTTTCTGTTCTCCGCTCAGGTGGGCCGGCTCCCCCAGATCATGCCAGAGCTTCAGCGGATTACATGTCTCTTCATCTACCGTCCTTTTCAGAATCGTGTATTCCTGCTCCTGTGCAGGCAGGGAAAGCGCAAAACGCTTCGGCTCTTCCTGCCCTCCTTCCCGGGCCACGTTCCAGAGGATTCCCATATAGTCGCCTTTGCCGTTCCTCATCACTACCATATCATCATCCCGGTGAACGCACTGTCCGCCGCTCTCCTGCAGCTTCTTATAAAAAGCGAAAGTCCAGAAAGTGGGCTTGGGAATGCAGCCCTCCGCCACCAATCCGAAGCCTCCGTGAAAAGGGGTGAAGGGAATCCCCAGCTCCTCAAACACATCCCCGAAGGTCCAATAGGAATAGGACTCGTTCACATCCCCCAGCCGGGACAGCTGATGAGCCATAAACGCCGCATTCAGATTTGTATCGTGAATGACTCCCTTGGGCGTATAAGAGGTATTGAACTCCGTAATGTGAATGGGCAGCCCTTTATATTCGGGAAAGCTGTCAATTATATCCCTCGATGTCCTCAGATTGGCAAATCCGTCCTCAGGCCGCATCAGGCGGGAGTAAGCGTAATGCCCCTCCTCCACGGGCTGCTCAATAGTATAGTGATGTCTGGTGACAAAGTCCACCGCAATACGGTTCTTGCTGCAATATTCCAGAAAGGCCCGGATCCACTTCTCATCGGAGCCGCCACAGACGGCAGGGCCTCCCACCCGAAAGCCAGCATCCACCGCCTTCACGGCATCAAAGCTGCGGTGGAACAGCTTAAAGTACTCCTCCATGTCCGCATTCTCCCAGAATCCCCGCAGATTGGGCTCATTCCAGACCTCCACGGGCCACTGCACCACCTCAGCCTTCCCATAGCGCTCCATCAAATGGCGCAGCAATGCTTGTACCATCCGGCACCACGCGTCATAGTCCTTGGGCGGTGTGGTATTTCCCTTCCAGTAAAATACCGTCTGCGTCCCTCTGGCCATTTTTCCCGGCATGAATCCCAGTTCCAAAAAAGGGCGCAGCCCCAGCTCCAGATAGCTGTCCATGACCCGGTCAAGGTAGGTGAAATTATATTCCTCCTTTTTCACCCCGCCCTCCTCATACTCCTGATAGATGGCCATATCGTCACAGAACAGTCCATGGCCCCGGATGTGCCGGAATCCGATTTCCTCCTGCACCAGCTTCAGCTGCTCCTGATATTCCTTGGTCAAAGCCAGACCCATCCGGCCCGTCCCGATGCAAAAGTCCACATGATTATTGAACTCCGCCCTTGCCCCTTCCTCAATTACAATACACTTCTTCTCCATATCCAATCCTCTCTCCTATCTCCCTGCTGCCTTCTCCACACCGGCCTTTTGCGCAATTCCACGTCAGCCCTTGCTCAATTCCCCTCCAGCTCTTCCGCAATTCCACGCCGGTCTTTCCACATACTCCCCATCGGTCTTTCCGCAATTCCCCACCGGCTCTTCCACAATTCCCCATCGGCCCTTGCTCAATTCCTCTCCAGCTCTTCCGCAGTTCCCCCTTTACAGCCCCCTGCCTTCCCCCGTATAATAAAGGCAGCAATACCCTTGCTCCACCCACACACTTCATCACCCAAACCCCAAAAGCCGCTCCCAAACGGAAGCGCTTTTTGAGGGGAAGCCCAGCGCTTCACCACGGAGGCCCCATGAACCACATCTATTTTGCCGGATATGATGCACAGCATCCCGATGATTTTATATTTGACATCCCGGAAGGCTACGACTGCTACCTCCTATTGATCACCACCACCCCCGCCAGATTCTGGGTGGACGGGCGCATGGAGGAATATCCTCCCCACTGCGCCATCCTTTACCCTCCCCGGCACAAAATCTGGTACGGGGCCAGCGGGCAGCCCTATGGGAACGACTGGATACGTTTCGGATCCGACGAGCCCTTCATCCGCCGCTTTCCTCAACCGGCCCGGCCCTTTCTCGTATCGGATCCGGCCTATTGCCACAGCCTCTTCCAGCTGCTGATCTGGGAGAGCTCTCGCCTTCCTCAGGCCCAGAGCCCCTACTTTCCCAATGCATGCGGTCTGCCCGAAGGAGGCACTGCCTGCGCCGACTCCCCCATAGAGCCAAACGACCTGATCATCTCCCAGCTTCTGCGCATCCTTTTTTTCAAGCTCCAAAGCGATGTGCTGCACCATGCGGCCTCGCCCCACGATCACGACCTGCTGACCCTGCGCAGGCAGATCGTTAACGCCCCCCAGCTTCCTTGGAACGTGTCGGAAATGGCAGACCGGCTCCACGTCAGCCCGGGGCATCTCCATCTGCTCTACAAGCAGAAATTCGGCATCTCCTGCATGGATGATGTGATCGACAGCAGAATCCGGAAGGCAAAGGATCTTCTGGCCTTTTCCGACCACAGCATCGCTGAGATCTCCTACCAGTCCGGCTACCAGAATGTAGAACACTTCTGCAGGCAGTTCCGGAAGATCGTAGGGCAGACTCCGGGCCGCTTCCGAAAGGAACAGACCAAATCCTGAGCCTGCCTTAAAACAATCCGGCTATGTCCGCCGAATGCCCTGCCGGGATACGGATTTCCACAGCTTTTCCACGGTATAGGGCTCTGGTATGCATGTGGGAAAAAGCCGTGAGCCTGCATACTCTCAGCTCATGATTCTCCCATGACAGCTCTACCTCACAGTTTCCCCGGATGCGCAGCCCCCTGACGCAGCCGCTGGCCCATGCCGAGGGCAGCGCGGGCAGCACCACGATTCTCTCGGAGGAGCTCTGTATCAGCATCTGGGCCATGGCTGCCGCCGCGCCGAAATTTCCGTCGATCTGAAACGGCGGATGGCGGTCGAACAGATTGGGATAGACGGAATCCGTCAACAGCAGCTGAAGATTGCGGCAGGCCTCCTCCCCGTCCCACAGCTTTGCATAATGGTTGATGATCCACGCCCGGCTCCAGCCCGTATGGCCTCCCCCATGCTCCAAACGGCGCTCCAGCGTCCTGCGGGCGGCCTCTGCCAGCCGGGGCGTGCCGTCCACCGTGATCTGCCCGGAAGGGTGAAGCGCGTAGAGCTGGGAAATATGGCGATGCCCCGGTTCACACTCCTCATAGTCCTCTATCCACTCCTGAATCGTTCCCCTGCCGCTGACGCATATGGGCGCAAGCCTATCCATAGCATCCCGCACCTGCGCTAAAAATGCCCTCTCGTCAGCAATCCCGGCCTCCTCCACGGCTCCCGACTCCCCCAGAACCTTTGCCGCCAGCAGACATTGACCGAACAAATCCCTCAGAATCTGGTTGTCCATGGCAGCGCCATATGTCACAGCGCCGCTCTCTCCGCCGGGAAGGCGATAGCTGTTTTCCGGGGAACAAGAGGGGCATGTGACAAGCCGGCCGTCCTTCTCCGTGAGATAATCCAGAAAAAACAGCGCCGCCTCGCACAGCACGGGGTAATATTCCTTTAGAAAATCCCTATCCTGCGTATATTCATAATGGTTCCAGATATGGGTACACAGCCATGCCGCCCCCATCACCCAGTACGTGCCGGCATACCATAAATCCTGAGGCGCGCAGTCCCCATGTACATCGGTGTTGTGATGCGCCACGAACCCCCTGCAGCCGTACATCCTCTCCGCCGCGCGCCTTCCGCTGACCCTCATCTTCCGTATCAGCTCAAACAAAGGCATATGGCATTCCGACAGATTGCAGCACTCCGCAATCCAGTAATTCATCTCCAGATTGATATTGATGGTATACTTAGAATCCCAAGGCGGAAAAAAGCTCTGATTCCAAATGCCCTGCAGCGTGGCAGGCAGCCCTCCGGGCCTGCTGCAGGAAATCATCAGATATCTCCCGTAATCGAACAAAAGCTTATGCAGCCCCAAGTCTTCAGGTTCTTCCGAAATGCTTTTAAGCCGCTGGTCCGTGGGCAGCCCGTCATGCTCCCGGCATCCCTCCAGCCAAAAGTCAACACGGGCATAATACCTTCTATAATCTTCCCTATGCCGCTCAAGCAGCTGTTCATAGGCACACTCAGCCGCTGCCTCCAGCTTTCCTGCGATCTCCTCCCTAAGGATATTCACGGGATCCGGCTTCCCCGGTTCCTGATATTTGCCAGTGGTTTCTCCGCAAAAATAAAGCGTCAGCTGCTCCGCCTCCCGGACGCACAGAGTCTCTCCGATCACCTGCACCGAACCTCCCTTTGCCTGCGCCAGTAAGCCGAAAGCAAAAAAGCCGCCGCTGCCAAGATTTCCGTGCAGGTAGATTCCCTTCTCCCCGAGCCTGCCTACACCATCGTAGAATCTCCCTCTTTCCAGTCTGGCCCTCAGATTTATTTTTCCGGGGCCATGGGCAGAAAGCTTCATCACCATACAGTCGTCAGGATGGGAAAGAAACGCCTCCCTGAGATATCCGGTTCCGCCGCTGACAAAGGAAGTCCGGCACAGAGCATCCTCAAGATACAGACTTCGCTCATACTGCTCATACTTTGCCGTGCCGGGAAATTCCAGCCGGATATCCCCCAGAGTCTGGTATGGGCGCATGCTGTTAGGACAACCCGCCACGGCCATCTGCAGCAGCTCTTGTGCCCCGGCGATCTCTCCCGCAAAAATACGGCGCCTGATCTCCTCAAGATAACGACGCGCGTCCGGGTTGATTCTGTCCGTCTCTCCCCCATACCAGACACTTTCCTCATTTACCTGTATCCGCTCCTGCTCCACGCCGCCGAACACCATGGCTCCCATGCGCCCGTTTCCCAGCGGAAGAGCCTCCTCCCACTCCTTTGCCGGCTGGCGATACCACAATCTACTCATAACAGTCTCCCTGCCCTACGGCTCCATGCCCAGCAGCCACCGGATTCCCGGCTCAAGATGCTTATTCCAGTATCCGAAATCATGTCCTCCGGGGCCCTCGGTATAGCTATGCTCCACCTTCTGCTCCTTCAGGAATTCCATGAACCTTCTGTTTTTCTCCAGAAGGAAATCCTGCTCGCCGCAGGCCAGATAGAATCTGGGCATGGCCGCGCCCTGTTTTTTTCTGTCCATAACCAGCTTCTCCGGATTCACATCCCTGTCCATGGCGGAATCCAGATCGCCAAACATAAGATCATAGTACTCATAGTTCGCCACGCCGTTATCGTCTCCCGCCTTCATGCCCCCCATGCCGTAGACAATCAAAGCCGAGGACAGCGCCATGGCTCCCCCGAAGGTATCTGAAAACTGCAGAGCCGTATGGATGGCCCCGAAACCTCCCATGGAAAGCCCGCCGATAAAGGTGTCCTCCCTCCTATCGGAAAGCCCGAAAGTCTTCCTCACATAACGGATCAGCTCTTGTCCTACATAAGTCCCATACTTTCTGCCCGTAGCCTTCCCGTCCAGATAGAAGCTGTTCTCGCCTGACGGCAGCACAATGCATAGATGATATCTCTGGGCCAGCTCCGCCGACTGGCTGTTCCACAGCCAGTCGCCGCTGCAGCCGCAGTACCCGTGCAGCAGCACCAGCAGCTTCATGGGCGCCGCCTCCCCACACACGTCCCCTTCGTTGGGCAGCACAATGCGAAAGGAGACATTCCTCCTCAGACAGTCCGAAAAAAATTCAAAGCTTCCTATTGCCATTATCCACCTCCACCAGTATACAGACTTCTCTTTGCTCTAAAGCCAGATCCCGTTCCACCGACATATCAAAGACCGGCTCCCCTTGTATGTCAAAATGCACCCTCCTGACGCCGTCGCAGCGCAGGTGAGATTTAAGCTCCGTCTCTCCGTGATAAGCAATCATCAGATTCCCATCTTCATCCACGAAAAAGGAATTATGCCCGGGACCGTACTCGCCTTTCACGGAATAGAAGGAGAGTACCGGAACCATGCTTTTCTTCCATGCGCCGGCATCGGTCAGATCCCCGTTCTCATCCGCCGTTAAAAGCCCCAGCGCATAGGTATAGCCGTTGGCCGCGCCCCCTGAATAGGCCAGATACACCCGCCCGTCCTTCTTGAAGCCGTGAGGGCCCTCGTTATTGATGGTTCCGCTCACGTTCTCCCAGCCAAGGAGAGGCCGCGAAAGCAGCGCCGGATCTCCTGCCAGCCTCCAAGGCGTCCCCTCATCTATCCTAGCTATGTAGAGCATGGATCCCGTGTCCTTGGGCGTTCCGATCCCCCTCCGGTAGGACCAGACCATATAAGAATTCCCCCCTGCCCTTAAATAGGTCATGTCCAATGTGATTCCGTCTGCGCTTAAAGGGCTGCCGTCCCTGCGCACCACCTTCACCGGCTCCTCCCAGTCCGTCGGTTCCACGATGCGTCCGCCCTTTTTCAGCCGCATCAGATGGCATTGAGGCCCCCACGCCTTTCCGCTTATTGCAAAAAGGATATAAAGCTCTCCGCCTATGACATGGAATTCCGGAGCCCAGAATGTCTGCACGAAGCCTTTTTCTTCGTCAACCCCCAGAATCAAATGTTCCTGCGCGGAAAAAAGCTCCTCCACGCCGTCCGCCTCCCGCACGTAGATGCCTATGTCGTTCAGATTGTCATTGGTGCCCAGAAAATACCATTTCCCCTCCCAAGGAAAAATCACGGGATCCCCGTATCCTTTCAATAAAGGAAAAGAAAATTCTCTGTTCAAGACCTCCCCCGTTATAGGATACACGCCGGGCACCTTCCAGTCGATGCCCTCCGTGTTCCACCGCACCTTCTTATAGGCCACGGATCCGTCGGAATACACGGCCTGCGCCCTCACTGCCCTCAGCTGTTCCTCCCCGCAGACGCAAACCTTCTTTGGCAGACGAATTTCCGTATGGTGTATCTGGGTCCAGCGCTGGACGATCCGCTGGCAGAAGGATGCGCCGACCTCCACGCAGCAGCCCGTCACCGGCTCCCCCTCCACGAAACACGACTCCTGCACGGTGTCTCTGGCCGCCTCTTGCAGAGCTTCCCATTCCGCTCCCTTCTTCTCTATAACTATGGCATCATCGAATTCTCGGAAATCCTTTGTCCTCCAAAGCAGGGCAAGCCCTTGGCCCGCCTCTTTCTTGGGTTCCTCCCCTCCGTCCTCTTCCACTCTGTCCGCCAGAATCCCGAAAACTCCCTGCGGCAGCCGCAGAATCCGGGGGTTTTTCACCCCCTTCGGAACAATGGTGTCCTCCTTGGATATCTCCCCCTCCGCAAACAAGATCCCGTAATTTCCGTGAAGCGCGCGGTACTGCTCCCCGGACATGCTGCAGGCAAGATGCACGCTGTACGCCAGCCCTTCAGGATAATCCTCGGCAGAAACGTTCCGGGTGTACGCCAGCAGTCTGGCCTTTGTCTCCTCATATGTCACCATGTCCTGTTCCTCCTTTCCAAACTGTACTCCAAGCCAAATCCGTTCCCTCCGGCAAGTCCATCTTTGCGGGTTTTATTCTGCAAAAAATATCTGCAGGGCGTGATAGAGATGCAGCTGCCACGCCTTCATATCATGGACGCCTCCGGGAATGGTGAAGAAATCGTAATTTTTTCCCTTGACCAGCTGAGGGCATGCCTGCACCGCCTTATCCATAATTTCCTTATGCTCCTCATAGGCGATATCTTTATCCCCGTTGCAGCAGAAGAGATAGTCCAGCTTCAGTCCCTTCTTTTCCATTTCAGCAAGCGTCTCCCCAATGCGCTCCACCTCCTTGTCCCGGACGCCCCAAGGGCCGCAGCACCCGGAAAAAGGCCCGTACCAAGAGAACAGATCATAATTGCGGTAAAACGCTGCTCTGTACGTGGTCATTGATCCCAGTGAAAGACCCGCAAAAGCCCGGTGCTCTCTGGTCCTCACCAGATTTTCCTCGGACACATCCCCACACGCATAGGAGGAAAAAGCGGATTCCACTGCAGGGATCAGATCCCTGCGAAGCTCATGGCAGAAATGCTCCGTAATATATTCTGCATTTCTGTCCACATCCTCCCCCCGATAATAGGTGGGCGCCACAATGATACAAGGCTTGCATACCTTTTTTGCCACCATGTTGTCCAGTATCGTCACGGTATCCGGAAAGGTCTTGAACCACCAGTCCTCGTTCACTCCCCCGCCGTGCAGAAGGTACAGAACATCATACTGCCGCCCTTGATCATAGCCATGGGGAAGATACACCCATGCCCCCTTGCGCAAGCTTCTGTCAGAGCCCTCCTCATAGGTCTTTGTGTCATATTCAAAGCGCTTCACCTCTCCGCAGGCATGGTTTTTTTCAAGCATATCTGCAGGCATCTCATATACATATTCCATTGTCTCAGCTCCTCCATAGCTCAATAAATTCGATAGTTTCCGCTCAGAGCAAGCAGGGCGAACAGATAGAGACAATTGTCATAATATCTCCTTTCGCCCTTGCGCAGAGGCTGGTTCCAAAGCCATTCCACCCACTGTTTTGCCACGCCCCAGTCGCTTTCCCCGTCCCCGGCGTCGTCCATGGCCACCGCCAGCGCTCCCTGAGCCGTGGCCGCCAGCAATCCCAGCGGATGCAGCACCGTCTTCTCCACCGGCGTGCCGTCCACCTCGTATACACATCGGGCCGCCTCCAGATCCGTCCCCAGAAACCGCATCAGCCGCAGAGGCGCGCCGTAATGCCCCTGATCCTTCCCGAACCAAGCGCAGTCCAAGCCGATGTTAGCCGCCGTCCTATAAGCATCGCTGAAGAATTGGTCATGCTTATCCCCCCAGGGCAGCTTCCTGCTCATAGGACTTCCGTCGAACTCGCCGTACTCCGGGTTCATCCCTGTGACGGCATGGCAGGCCTTTGCCAGATATTTCCTGCTGGCATCCGCCGCCTCCTTCCAGAACTCCCTATCCTCCTGATCTGCCCAGAGGGCGAAAAGCTCATAAAAATGAGGCAGGTGATAGGAGGGGTCCGTAAATCCACAGCCGGGCACGAAAAGGATCTGCTTATTCTCCCGATTCCACATGGGCGCTCCGGGCCTGCCATTCTCCCCCTTATGGATACAAGCCCGCAGAATCTTTCTGGCCTCTTTTGAATACTCGAAAATCCCCTCCCCGTCTCCCCACCTATGGGATGCGAAAAACAAGGCCATAGCGTAATATTCTTCCCCGTCCGGAGCAGGCCCGTAAGCGTTCTTCTTTCCGTCGGTGGCACAGCTCCATGCGAAATATCCTTCGTTCTCCCCCTCCTCCAGATACATATAGGTTCTGGACCACTTCCAGATTCGGTCGAACTCCTCCTTCCAGCCCAGCTGCACGCACATCATCATGCCGTAGGACATGCCCTCGGTCCGGGCGTCATGGTTCCCCGTATCCTCCAGGTATCCCATGTCCTCCCCTGCCGGATGATAGATCCGCTCCTCCTCGCTCCCATGAAAGAAAATCTCTGCCGCCCTTTGAAGCTTTCTCTCAATCTCTTCCTGACTCTTTCCGATCTCCGCAAACAGATTGCGGTACATTCCCGTTTCAAACCCGCTCATGATTCCGCCCCTCTCCTCCTGCACCCATTTTCTATAACTTCCTTCTTTTTAGTTTATCTTATTGCCCGTCCGAATACCATGACCTATCCTTTGCGAAAATTGATTTATTCACATGTCCTCGCTCCTACTCGTCCCACACCGATTCGTCCAGCATGGCTCCCAGATATGCGGGCTTGGGCTCCATATCCTCGTCAAACATCAGCGCAAACTCATCCTTTCTCCATGACAGCGCATCATTTAAGCCCCACACTGTCACATTCGTTATAGGCCAGCCCTCCTCTTGGAGGTTTCTCATGACCCTGAAAAAGGATTTGTACTTGCTCCCCTGAGTCCGAAATGCCGCCTTGCTGCTCTCCTTGACCCCGATGTCCAGCTCCGTGGCCTGCACCTCGTAGCCCTCCTCACAGAATGCCTTTGCAGCCAGCATGAAGTTAAATCGTATGTCGTCACTGACAGAAAGATGGGACTGCATACCGATTCCGTCTATGAGCCCCTCTTCCTTGGCCTGCTTCAAGCGCTCCAGAATCAGCTCTGTCTTATACATGCATCCATAATCATTATAGAACAGCTTCATATCCTCGGATGCATATTTGCGGGCAAAGACAAATGCATGATAATAAAAGTCATCCCCAACTGTGTCATACCATCGATTGTCTTTCATACGGATGCCGTTCTCGTCCCCATTGCCTATATCAAACGCTTCATTCACCACGTCCACCGCATAGATCAGCCCCGGATAATTCTCCTGAAAATATCCCAGCACATCCGCGATATAATTCTCCATCCGGGCCAGCATGGTCTCCCTGCCCACCAGCTCCCCGTCGTCCGTGTAATCCTCGGTAAAGAACCACTTGGGAGTCTGGCTGTACCAGACCAAAGTATGAAAGCGCATCTTCATATCATGCTCCAGCGCAAACTCCACGGCGGGCATACAATTGTCGAAATGTACCGCCGCATGCAGATAGGTGTTCTCCAGATCCGCCTGACTGGCCTTTTTGTCCAGCAGGGAATCAGGCTTCATCTCGTTCTCGCAGGTGATGCTGTTGAAATTATCCACTATGACCTGCTGGTACTCCTCAATATGGCTGAATACATAATTGGGAAGCGCGATCCCTACGGAAAAATTCTCCTGATACAGTTCCGCCAGCCCCAAGGCCTGAGAAGCCTCGTCCTGCAAGGATTCCTCCGAAACTGCGCCTCCGGCGCTTAGGCTGTCTCCTTCCCCTGCCCCCGAAGTTCCTGTCCCCTCCGAGCCGCCTTCCAAATCTGCCCCATCCCTCTGGGAAGACGAAACCTGCTCTGTCTGTGTTCCTTCCATCTGTGTGTCCCCTCCCGATTCCAAATCCTTCCCCTCCTCTTGGCCGCAGGCCCCAAGGCCAAAAAGCAGCGCTGCCGTCATCACGGCAAAAAAACATTTCTTCATCCCAAACTTCCTTCCCCTGTCCAAATTCTTCTCCCCTGCGGACACCGGTTTTGCCCTCCGCAAAATGCAAAAGGGAGCAGCACCCGGAAATACTGCTCCCCTCCACAATACCTTTCACAAAATCTTCATTGAAGCCGCTTCACGGATACGGCCTCAGGCCGAACTACTGATTGTTCACCGCATCCAGCTTGGCCTGCCATGCACTTCTTACGGTCTCTGCAATCTGCGCCGCCGTATTCTCCTTCTTGATCTGATAGAAAATGTCATCTGCCAGGTTGATTTCGCCCACAATTACATTGTAGGTAGTCTTCGGATGAGACATCAAAAAGCTTACAGTGTCATCAACAGACTCGGTATCATCAAAATCATTGTATCCGCTGACCTTCCATGTAGCATAATCCTCAAATTCGGGAACGGGCTCAGTCCACAGATCATATGCGAAAGCGATCTTCCATGCCTTCTCTGCATCATAGCATGCAGGGATGACGCAAGGATCGTCTGCAACGGGATTCACATAATCGTCAGCCTTGGGTCCCTTGGGGAAGCATACAAATCCCAGTTCGTCATCCATGGAGCTTGTAAGCTCGCTTGCTCTCCAGAGCTCGCCGGGATAGAAGCAGCCCTTGCCCTCCTTGTAAGCCGTCAGGAAATAGTCCCAATTGGCATCACTGGGATAGGACAGATGCGCGTCATACTTGGTCCAAATATCCAAAGCCCAGTTGAGAGCCTCCATGGTCTCGCTGGTCTCCAGCGCATTCACCAGATTGCCGTTCTCATCCATGTCGATGAAGTTTCCGTTGTTGGTATGAACAATGATCTCGTACCAAATGGTATCTCTGCATGCCATTCCGTAAACATCAGGCACGCCGTCGTTGTCATTGTCCTGCTGTACCTTGGCGCAGACCTCCTCGAATTTCTCCCAGGTCCATTCTCCGGCAGCCTGCCACTTGTACAGATCATCCGGCTCGATTCCTGCATCCTTCAGGATTCTCTTGTTGAAATAAACACCTCTTCCGCCGATACCCTCATTGTAGCGCATACCATAGGTCTTGTCGCCCAGAGAGAACATTTCATTGACACCCTGATGCCACTTCTCGTTTCCGAGATCGAGGCCTTCAATGGTGTTCAGGTCATACATCAGACCGTTCTTCATGGCAGCCTGAGCCTCAGGCCCCTTCTTGACAAAGAAGAGATAGTAATTGTCATCGCCGCCCTCAGTCACATAATTGGCGAAATCTTCGGAAACGGACTCCCATGTACTGATAGCTTTCTGCTCCAGAGTGAAATTATAGGTCTCCTGCAGCCACTCCCTATATGCGTCACGGGCATCCCCAAAAGCAGTCTGGGTAACCTCGGCATTGGGATCCGTGGACCAGTCACGAACAACGATATGGATTCCGCCCAGATCGATCTTGTTGCCGTCAGCATCCGTTCTGATGGTGTAAGCGCCCAGATCCTCTTCCTCAGAAGGCTCCGCAGAGTCGCTGGGAGTCTCCTCCGAAGGCTGTGCCTCGCTGGAAGGAGTCTCGCTAGACGGTGTGGCGGAATCGCCCCCCCTAGATTCCTCATCCTCATTTCCGCAGGCAGCCATGCTTACTACCATAGATGCAGCCAGCAGAGAAGCTAACAATTTACGAAACATTTTTCTTTTCATATTCATCCTCCTACTAAAATTTATCTATACCAATCCCGGCCTGCCCCATTGCCATACATGCTCCGGTGACATGAAACAAGGCATTAAATCCGGAAAATAGTACCCACACAACCGCTGCAGTCCCTACAGCGCTCTATAGGAAAGGCTTTTGTACAGCGCCTCTTCCCCGGTTTCCAGACCTTCGGCCACCGCATAGAGTCCTGCGCAGCACCCCACGAAGCCCCCCGAGACCTCCGTAGAAAGGCTTCTGATGTCCAAATCCTCCACCAGAACCTGCGCCCTCCCTTCCGTCTCCAGCCCTGCCGTGGCCGAAAGTCCTTTCACCTGCAAAAACAGTCTAATCTCCCCCTCAGGAGCAGGCCCCACGGCCACTTGTCTGTCTGTGCCGTCCTCGCATAAAATCACCTCGGCCCGGCCATCTCCCAGCTCCATGCGAAGCTGGTATCTGTCGCTCTGCACCAAGGCCAGCCCTGCCTTCCTGCCGTCCCTTAGATTCTCCGTGCAAAGCAAGGCTTCCACCTGAAATTCATGATGCTGCTGGCGCACTGCCACAAAGGACGGACTGGCGATTTCCTTCAGAGTCCGGGAACCGAACCGCAGATACAGTCCCTCTCCCTTTGCCAGCCGGCACATGTCCCCCTTGGGATTGCGCAGGAATAGGAATTCATCTCCCAGCTCCTCCATCCCGGCAAACAGATACTCTCTGTCGCTGCCGGGCACGCAGGTCTTCCGGTTGGTCCTGCAGGTGTAGGAGTCCTTGTCCTCACAAGGATCCCACCGGAGCAGATCCACCTCCACCTCCTCCGTGAGCATCCCGATGCCGGGATTCACCACGGGCCAGCCGTTTTCCCATACCACTTTGGCCAGAAAGGTCTCCCTTCCCATGGTGGTATAGCCCTCCTTAGGCCGCACCGCCAGCATGACCATGTACCAAGAGCCTTCCGGCGTCTCTATCATGTCCCCATGGCCCACATACCGAATGGGATACTTCTTCCCCAGATGCCTATGGGTCAATATGGGGTTGCAGGGATTGTTCTCATAAGGCCCCCAGAGATCTCTGCTGCGGCAGACCGTCACGGCATGGTCAGGCCCCGTCCCCCCTTCCGCATTCATGATGTAATAATAACCGTCTTTTTTGTAGAGATGGGGACCCTCAGGCCAGATCACGTTCCGCATGGCCCCGTTCCACACATCCTTCTTCTCCCCCACCAGCCTCATGGTCTCCAAATCCAGCTCCTGAATCCAGATATACCAGTCCCCGTTGTACTTGCAGCCTTCCGGGTTGGGATGGGTTCCTATATAATAGCATTTTCCGTCATCATCAAAAAACAAGCTGGGGTCAATCCCTTCCGCCCCCTTTATATAGCTGGGCTCGGACCAGGGGCCCTCAGGATTCTCCGCCGTCACCACATAATTTCCCCCATGGGACACATTGGTGCATATCACATAAAACCTGCCCCCGTGATAACGGATGGTGGGGGCAAACAGTCCCGCCGAATGTCCCGCCCCCTCAAGAGGCAGCTGGGACTCCCGATGCATGGCGTTCCCGATCTGCTCCCAATGGGCCAAATCCCTGCTGTGCATAATGGGCAGCCCAGGGAAATAGGCAAAGGTGGAATTGATCAAATAATAATCCCCGCCCACCGCACATATGGAGGGATCCGGGTAAAAGCCCGGCATAATGGGATTTTTCGCAAATACTGCCATAACAAATAGCCTCCTATCTTAGTCGCTGCGCGACGGCCCTAAAGGGTGAAGTCCCTTCGGCACTTTCCTTCAAGAGACAAATTTCATTCGCAGATACCCTCATGAAATTTGCTCTTCCGCGCCTTCGGCACTTCACTTGCAGTCGCTGCGCGACGGCCCCCTACATCTTTAATCCCGAACTGCTCAGGCTCTCCACAAAGCCCTTCTGGGCAAAGAGATAGATGATCAGCAAGGGGAGGATCACCAGCAAGGTGGCTGTGGCCACGATGCAGTTGGTATAGCCTATGGTGGCTCCGGCAGGCTGACGCATCACATAGATCAAATAATGGTTCAGCTGCTCTGCCACTCTGGAAAGCTGCATGGAAAGCAAATTGATGTTCCCCAAAAAGGTCTTGGAATAGAAGCCGTCCGTCCACTGCCACACGAAGGAAAACAGAAAGCAGGAGGTGATGATGGGGGTGGCGTCCGGCAGCATGATCCTGACAAAGGTCTTCAGGGTTCCGCAGCCGTCCACATAAGCCGCCTCCTCCAGCTCCTTGGGGATGTTGCGGAAGAACTGACGGATCATATAGATATACAGCCCGTTCTTCAGCCCCATGCAGGTGGCGCTCATCAGATAGTAGGGAACTACGGATCCTCTTAGGTTAATTCCCTCCCCCGTGAGCAGCTTCAAGATGCCCGCTATGTCAAAATACCTGAAATGCAGGTAGAGGGAGGTGGACACTGTCTGGGGCGGTATGATGATCACCAGTATGACGCAGGCAAACCAGAACTTCTTCAGGGGAAACTGGAATCTGGCAAAGCCGTATCCCACCAGAGTGCATATGGCAATCTGCAACAATGCCACCGTCAGCGAGACCAAGATCGTGTTCAGCATGGTTTTTCCGAAGTCCATAAACTGCATGGCAAGTTTATAGTTGTCCGTGGTGAAATGGGCCGGCACCGCTATGATAGTGGCGTCATACAGATCCCTCTCCTCCATGAAGCTGATGGAAATTTTGTTGAATATGGGCTGCAGAATCAGAAAGCACATGCCGAACAGCAGCACCATCCTGATGATCTTATATGCAAAATTGAGGGTTGTCTTTTTCAGCAGATATCCGCCGGATTTTCTGTTCCGTTCCCAGAAACCGTCTCTCTTTCCAGCTCCCTTAGTCATAATAGTAAACCCCCTTTGAAATGATAAATGAGGAAATCGCAATAATCACAATCACGATCAGGAAGTATATCCACGACATGGCGGAGGCATAGCCATAGTGCAGATAGGTGATCATCTGGTCGCTGATCTTGTTCATGATCTCATTGTCCGATCTCATACAGTAGTCCACTATGGTATAGATCCAGTTCACCAAAAACAAGGGGCTGATCATAGGAAACGTGATCTTCCAGAGACTCTCCCATGCGGTGCAGCCCTCAATGGAAGCCGCCTCATACATGCTGCCGGGAATGGTCTGCAGACCGGAAAGGAAGATGATGATCTGGATTCCCGACGAAATAGCCACGTCATAGATCCGTTCCACTACCTCGAACACCTTTTCAAAGGCCGCAACGCCTACCCCGGAGGTCACCAGTATATTCTGGATGGCCCCGGTGATGCTGGCATTCCCTGCATTCTCCTCAATGGCGGTCTGCATACTGGACATCAGGGAATTGTCGTATTCCACCCCCAGTATGACGCCGGAGGAAAGGATCACCGGCAGGAAGAACACAGCGCGCACAAAGGCCCTTCCCTTGAACTTCTGGTTCAGGATCAATGCCACGAAAAAGCTGAATACCATGACGGCCAGCGCGTTGAAGAACATCTTCTGGGTTTCTTCCACCAAAAGTCTGTTGAATTCCGCATCGATGGTAAAGGCCCATTTATAGTTTCCCAGCCCCGCAAAGATCTTGTCAAACTTTCCCGGGCCCAGCTCTATGTCGCAGAAGCTCATGTACAGCGATTCAAAAAAAGGCTTTACCATGAACGCAAGGAATCCCACTATGAAAGGCATAATGAACAAATATCCGGATATGGCCTTCCGCCTCTGAAGGCCCGCTAACTTATTTTGCTTCTTCATAACCAAACCCTTTCCATCCTTTCCCTAGAGCCTTGGCCTCTCACGGCACTGCCTTATAGTCTCTCGCCCCAACCTTTGTGCCGTCCTTAGCCGTCACGTCGGAGTACCCATAATTCACATATACCTTCGTGCCGTCCTCATAGGTGGTACAGGACAAGCTCTCCGTAAGCCTCTCATGGTTCGTGATCTTCTGGTCAAAGATCCCTCCCAGCTCTTCGTCGTAGCGCTTATAGATCTCCATCATCCTATCATGCCATGCGGCATAGTCCGCGCCGAAGTATTTGGTGTACTTGGTGTTCTGAAGGATAAATGCCGTCTCCTTCATCAAGGTGAAGGAAAGGCCCGCGCCGTACTCTGCCGATGCCAGCAGCTCCTCCTCCCAGTTCTGAGCCAGATTCAGGGAATCTCCGGTATAATTGACATAGCCGTGTATGGCAATCTGGTAAAAGGGCACCGCCCTATCGATAATGCTGTATTTGGAACCGATTAAGTCCATATTGGTGACCATGTCACTGTAGGGCGTTGCATAGTCATTGCCCCCGTTGATCATGATCCTCATGCCGCTGTCCCGCAGCTCCTTCAGCTGCGCTCTCTGGTTCTCCAGCGCCTCCTGCCTTCTCACGGTTTTGTCTGCGGTGAAATCCGATGACAGATCCCTGCCGACATCCTCCAGCGAGACATAGGCGTGATACTCTGCGGCACTTTCGGCCAGATTGGACATCATCTCCTCCCCCAGATTTGCTCTCAGCAGATAGTAAGGATCATAGCCCGTCTCTTGTCCGTAAGTGATCGTGGAGTAAGAGTAAAGCTCCGCGCTCTCCCGGCTGACGAATTTTGCCGCATCCCTAAATACCAGAAAACCGTCGAAAAGTCCGCTGTCGTAGGCATAGGTCACAATACCGTTTAAATACAGCGGGATGCCGTTTTCCTCCGCATACTGGGTCAGGGCCTTGAAATCTTTTTTGGAGCCCAGCTGCGACACCAGCTTCACCTTGCTCAAGAGCTTCTGTCTCACTCCGCCGTTGGCCCATCCGCTGAACTTCACCCAGAGATTATCCATGCCCTCTCCCCGAAGCTCCTCGATCAGCTCCTTGGCCTCCTTGTAGGTCGTCAGCTTCAGAGGTTTTGACACCGGGATTCCCAGCACCTGCTTCGCCTTGTCCGCAGCTCCCAGAATCTCCAGCCCTATCGGCGTGCTCTGATCCTGCTTCAAGGCCATATATCCCTCATACTCTTTCAGCAGATATTCCCGGTATGCCACCGCCATATCCACATAGCTGTCGGAGGAGATGAAGCGATACCGCTGCACCAAGCTCTCCTGAGGAAGGTTCTCCTCGTACACATACATGCTCCCGGTAAATCTGTCCGCTATGTCGTACTGCTCTCTGTACAGAATATTGTAGACAGCATTGGCATAATTGTAGCTGTTGGTCTTGCCGCTGATATCCGCCTGAATGGAAGCATAGGGCGCTCCCTTTTCCAAAATACAGAGGAAAGATTCCTCAGAGTCGGCCAAACCGAACACATTGAAGCTGGCTCTGGTCTCGTGAACCACCGCGCTTCTGTTCTGGCCCATGTCCCATCCGTAGACATTGGCATAATAGTTGCTCTGGCCGGTCTTTCCGTTGTTGAAGTCTATGATTGCGCCGCCGCCCTCCGGCACCAGCACAAAGCCCTCTTCCGGCGCCTGCGCCGCTCCGAAATAGGGAAGGACGCACAGGGAATAGATGGGATAATCCTTCTTGCATTCCATCTCGCCTACGGGAACCTCCACCAGCAGGTCCTCTCCCTCCAGACGATAGATTATATTCACATTGAATATAGGCTTATCGGAAACCGCTTCCGACAAATCCAGCTCCTTGTGCTCCAGATACTCCTCGTAGGCGTAGCCCGCTTCCCCAAAGACCTTCTCAAACTTGCTCTTGATGCTGTCCTTCACGCCGTCCCTCAGGACATATATCACCTGCGTCTCCAAAATGGGATAGTTGGCCAAAAGGACTTCCTTATCGTCATTCTTTCCCAGATTGTTGATGTCGTACTTTTTATAATAATCCCTAACCAGCTGCTTTCCGCTCTGGTCCATGGCTTCCGTCAGGGCGTTCATCCTCTCCTCCGGGATCACGGGGGGAATCACGAACTCCTTTTCCACGTCTCCAAGGGAATACTTTACCTTGATGGAATCGCCGTTTTGCTCGATTTCGTATATGCCCTTTTCCATACTGTAGTCATAGTTGTTGTAAAGGGTGTCCACTCCGTTGATGGTGCTGTAGGTCAAAAGAAGCGTGGACTTCAGCTTGCTCTTTTCCTGTCCCAAGGCCAACGGATCTTCATTTGCCTCCTGAGGATTGGAATACCACACCTTCCCCGTATCCTTCACGGTAACGGAAAACTGAGTGGTCTTGGCATCCATGACAAAAAGAAGCTTATCGTTCTCCAAAATATACTGCTCCTCGCTGCCCTCGAAGGCGTTCACCTTCACGATCTCCGCAGGCTCCTCTTCCTCCCTCCAGAAGGTGATCACCAGCACGCCGACCGCGATAACGGCGAGAATCAGGGCGGGAGCTATGAGACCCTTGAGCCGTTTGGCCAATGCAGCCTTTGCGTTCGCCTTTCTTACCGCTTTGTCCTTTTTCATTACGTGTACCTCCCTGCCAAACTTATACCTCCCTGCCCGTCTGTCGGGCATCTATCCAGAATTCCCTTTAAAGACGTCACAATCGGAATATGATTTCCCTATAGAGGGAAATGAAATAGGACACTCCCTGACTGATCATGCTGAAGAACAAAAGCAAGATAAAGACCATCACCAGCATGGCAAACACCGTGGCTATGGTAAACAGCACCGTCTTGCCCATCTTATACTCGTGGATCTCCATCATGGCCGCCACGATCAGCACCCCCACCCACAGCATGGAAAAGCTGCCAAGCACAACGTAGAACTCCGCCTCCTCCGCAGTGATCACATTGCTCAGAAAAATCATGGGAAGCTGCAGCAGCGGATAAGGCGTCAGCCCATAGCAGGTGGCCATATACACCTGTTTCAGCGTCCCCTTGCCGTCGAACAGAGTCGTCAGCCCCCAGTTTCCTACGCACCACAGCGCCAAGGGAAACACCACGCTAGCCAGATATAGGAAAATATTGATTCCCTCCCAATAAACCATCATAAACATGAAGCTCGTATAAGGGAGCTTCAATATTCTCACCAGCAGCGTCAAAAACAAGATGGTATTGGCCGCGGCCAAGGAGCCTCTCTTCTCATGGGTCAGATCCCAGAAGCCGTCCAGAGGATGGGTGATACAGTATAATGAAAATTTCAGTGAAGCGAAATAGCGACTATAGGTTTCCTTCTTTTTCAACGAAGCTAACATACCTGCCTCCATTCTGTAATCATATCTGTTCCGGAGCCCTTCAGCACTGCCTGAAGATATCTGCTATGTCTATCTCGTGCTTGATAGCCTTCACCTTGCCTATGGCCAGAGGAACGCACAGCACCAGGAAGAAGCCTGCGATGAGCCATAGGATATGCTCCTCCACCCATTCCTTCCGATATTGCTTGAACGCCTTGGAATAATTGTCACCATCCCATTTCAGGGTAAAATACTCCATGGCCTCCTGATATCTCTCCTGACGCAGAAGCGATCTGCCTATGCCGATGTACGCCAGATCAAAATTGCCGTTCATGGAAAGCACCTCTCTCCAGGTCTCCCCGGACTCATAATACTTTCCCTGCTGGAACTGATCGATGGCGTCGAATATCCGGTCCCCGAAGAGAGTGGGCACGAACACCGTCACGCTGCCGTCCAGAGAGTCCAGCACCACCAGATCACGGCCCATGTGGTCCAGAGCCACCGGCCTGCGGAAGTACCCGTCTATATTGCCGATGCCGCCGAAGGCGTAGAGAAGCCTTCCCTGATCGTCATATGCAAACAGCCTTCCCCTCACCTTGTCCAGAACCACGTAGATATCGTTTTCCATTGCCGTCACGTCCGTGAATAGGGACGGCCCCTGAAACCCGCCTCCGCTCTCAAAATACAGATCACCGACTACCGGGTAATTGCCGTTTTCCACCAGAATATTGTTCCCCATCATGTTCAGCCGTCTCACAGGAGCGGCGTCGCCGTCCATCAGCTCATCCGAAGACACATTGGAGGTACACACATATATGAACCCGTCGGCATCCATGTATAGATTGTCATACTCCGTGGGAACGAAGGATTCCATCTGTTCCCTCTGTGCCTTTGTGGCCAGCTTCTTCCAGACATAATCCGTCCAGTCAAAAGTGACCTTGGAAGCGCCGGTGAACCCGGAGTATTCTCCGTCCGCCTCGAACTTCATCAGGCCTTTGTTCACATTGGCGGCAATACAGTAGACCCTGCCCGCGCTGTCCACGGAGATCTTTTTGGGATTGAAGCTCATGGACTGGTCGAAGGTGGCGTCATCGGGCTTGCCGAATTCCATGACATAGTTCAGCTCCATGTCAAGTTTCAGAATCCTCTCATTGTTCTTGTCGCTGATGTATATGTAGCCGTCCTCCGTCACCGCCACGTCCGTGGGAGCGCTGAAGGTCTGGCTGCCGCTGCCCCCCTTGAAACTGTCGATGATTCTCTTCACCTTCAGGCTGTCCGGCGCCTCTCTCTCCAGCTCCAGAATTCTGTTGTTGCCCGTGTCGCAGATGTAAATGTAACGGTCATACACAAACAGCCCCTCCGGGGCGGACAGCACCGTATCCAGCCCAAGCTCCTTGGCGGAGAACACCCCCGCCACACTGTAGGCGTCCGGGGAATACTGCACATCCATCCACCAGTCGTAATTGTAGGTATAGCCCTCCTTGGCATATGCGGCCATGGGCAGGCTCATAGTCAAGACCACGCCTGCAAGCAGCAGGCCGATTCTCTTTCTCGCTTTTCTCATACCCCACCTCGTCCCTTATCAATCCTTCAGTCCCGAACTGGCCATGGTTTCCAGCACCTGACTCTCCGACAGAATGAAGGTAGCCACCGGAACCACCATCATGATCACGGCCACCGCAGCCGCCTGACCGGTTCTTGCGATACCGCCGCTCTGTATCTGCTGCAGGGCGAATACCAGCGTCTTCTTCTCCTCCGAATAGATGAAGGTGGTGGCCCCGTTGTTCCAGAGACTCTGCACGGAAAGAATCGTCAGCGTCAGCCATGCAGGCTTCACATTGGGCATCACGATGCGGGAAAACACCCTCCACTCGTTAGCCCCGTCTATCTTGGCGGCCTCGATCAGCGACATGGGCAGCCCCTCCATGAACTGCTTCATGAGGAAAAGTCCCATGGGCGCTGCGAACGCGGGAATGATGATGGACATATAGGTGTCGATCCATCCCAGCGAATTCAAAATAAGGTAATTGGGTATGGCCGTCACATAGCCGCTGAACATGAGGGCTACCACCACGACTCTGAAGAACATCTTCCCGCCGGGGAAATCATATTTGGAAAGCACAAAGGCTCCCATGGAAGCTATGACCAAATGCCCAACGGTTCCGGCCACAGTTATGAAAACCGTGTTCAGTATGTATCTGGAAAACGGAACCCATGACTTTCCCATGGTGACGAACAAGTCCTGAAAATTGTCCATGGTGGGATTCTGGGCGAACAGCTTAGGAGGAAACCGGAACAGCTCGTCAAGAGGCTTCAATGCGCTGTTGATGGCAAACACCAGCGGGAACGCCATCAGCGCCGCCATCAGCAGAAGGAACAAGTATATGACCAAATCCACTATTCTGGACCTATTGGGCTGCCTTTTCCTGATTTTCATTACCATGTGCCGCTTTACCGACGACTCTCTCTTCTCTCTACTCATATCAAGTCCCTACTCTCCTCAACAGACTCTGTATCGCTTTGTTGCACAATATCATCACAAGGAACAGCATGGTGGCTATGGCCGACGCGTATCCCATCTCGAATCTGGAAAAGCCATAGTCGAACAGATGGGTCACAACCGTTCTGGCGGCATAGTCCGTGCTGGGGTATCCGCAGAGGTTCATGGTCACGTCGCAGACTCCGAAGGATTGGGTGATGGTCATGACTGCGCCGAACATCAGCATGGGCTTCATGTTGGGAAGGGTGATGTACCACAGCTCCTGCCAGCGGTTCCTCACGCCGTCCATGTACCCCGCCTCGAACTGGGCTCTATCCACACCCTGCAGACCGGCCACGAAGGAAAGGAAGCCTGTTCCCAGACTCATCCAGAGAATGACCACCATACAGATAGGCAGCATATACTTCGGATTGATCAGCCAGAGGATGGGCGCATCGATAATGCCCAGATCCATCAGCAGAGCATTGATATAGCCGTAGGTGTCTCCTCTGAAGAAGATGGTAAATATCATGAACAGATTGCCGGCGATGGAGGGCGCGTAGAATATAACCACAGCAATGGTTCGTATCCATCTGGGCAGCTCATTGATGAGCCAGGCGAACAGGAACGACGCCATATATCCCAAGGGCCCCGTGATCACAGCGATCAGGAAGGTGTTCTTCACGCCGATCAGGAAAATATCGTCCTGCAGCAGCAGGTTCACGTAATTCTGCAGCCCGATGAATCTGGGGCTCTCCAGAATGTTGTAGTAAGTGAAGCTGAAAAAGATGGATGTCGCCACCGGCAATATGTAAAACAGCGTGAAGAGGATGGCATAGGGCGCCAGAAAGGCATAGCACATCTTGCTCCTCTTGGCCTTCTTTACGGCTACCTTAAAATTATGCTTCCGCAGTATGAAATACTTTCTAATATATTCTTTCACCGCTCATGCCCCCCTGCCCTACTGAGTCTTCAAGCCGAATTCGGCGCGTTTTTTGATGATCTCACTGTCAATGGTGATGGAGTAGTCGAGAATGGTCTCTCTGGGGTCGGCCTTGGTGGTGATGACCCTGCGCACGGCGTTGGCAAGATGCCTTCCCGTGTAGTACCCTCCGGGAACCTCCCTGATACCCACCGTCTGATTCCACTGCTCCTCCAAAACCTCTATGTCGTTGGCGTTCCATGCCAGCTGCACAAAGGCCTCCCGATTGGCTGTGGCATATCTGGCGGAGGAACCCAGCAGCGCCTCCATCTCCCTGCCGAACCTGACCTGCGCATCCGCAGAGGCCCACCATTTCATGAACTCCCATGCATTGTCCCGCACTTCCTGATTCTCCGTGCGGATCATCATGGTGGCCGTGCCGCTGATGAAGTCCGATCTGTCTATATAGCTGTTTCCGTCCTCATCCGTCTTTTCCACCCCCGGAACCAGAGCGAAATCCCACAGTCCCCTGATCTCAGGGGCCGACACCACCAGCGTGTTGTAGGTTGTGTATGTGATGACGCCGATGGGCATCTCCCCGGAACGGAAACGGCTGACGAAATCATAGTTCTGGGGAATTCCATAATCGGTAAAATACTTGGTATAGTCCGCAAAGGCCGCCACTGCCGCCTCCTCGTCCACTGCGGTGGCTGTCCCTGCCTCATTATACAGATCGCCGCCGTACTGGTACAGCAAAGTAAAGTACATGGACAGATCCGGCGCGTTTCCGCTGGCGGTGGGAATCGGGATTCCCACGGACATGTTGTTCCCTTGTATGGTAGGCATCATCTCGATGAGCTCCTGCCAAGTCTGGGGAATCTCCAGCTCCAGCTCCTCCAGAATGTCCTTCCTATAGAACATCACGTTGAAGGTCTGGGTCTCCGGCAGCGCGTACAGACCGTCCTCCAGCCGGTACTGGGTGTAAGAGCTGGGCGTGTAGGCCTGCAGCACCTCCTGATAATCCGGAAACTGCGTCAGATCCTCCGCCGCATTTCGCAGCGCATAGTTCACGGGCTGGTCCGCTCCCACGGAAAGCACCACGTTGGGCCCCTTGCCCGCCACCACGGCGTTCAGCAAGGCATTGGGGCTGACGATCTCCACATTCACCTTCACCCCGGTCTGGGGAGTAAAGGTATCGTCCACCATGGACTTCAAGATGGTTCCCTGATCCCTTCCCGTCATCACCCATACCTTCACCACTTCGTCCTTGTTGTCATACACGTCACCCACCGCGTCATAATCGACCACATAGGATGCCGCAAAGGACTTGATCTCATGCCATATCTTGGCAAATATTCCCGCCTCGTCCTTTTCCGGTTTGGCATCAGTGCCGGTGACTACCAGATAGTCTATATCCAGCTTGGATATGCTCAGGTTCAGAGTGGCAGTGCCCAGAGCCGTGATATTGTCCTTGAAGGTTATAAACTCTACGGAAATTTTGTCCGGGCGCTCTGCAAATCTTTCCAGCTGCTGGGCCAGCGTCTGGGCGGCGGCGATATGCTCCGCCTTCTGTCCCGTCAGATCCACCATGTCGTCCACGATCTTGTAGAGACGCTTGGACTCCAAGGACATGGCCTCGATGATCTCAGGGTACATATCCTGAATATTGTAGTCTCTATATTTGTCCGGCGACGCGCCCGTATAGACCAATATTCTCCTGTACATCTGGTTCAGCCTATAGGTGGAATCCTCCAGACGCTCCAGAATGGCTCCCAGCCTGCCAAGCGTCACCTCCAGCCGCAGGGTATGGTTTCCCTGCGTCAGGTAGAACCGGTACGGATTTCCCTCCTGATCGGAAAGGGTCATGCAGTTCCAGTCATTGTCATACTCAAAGGAGACCTCTTCCATCTCCTTGAACGGAATCTCACCGTCTATGTACAGACATCTGCTGGAGACGCTGCCTCTGGAATAATTCTGGCGGCCCTTTATGGTAAGATTATAAAAACCGTCCTCCGGAACCTCCACATTCCATTCAATCCATTGCCCCGCACTGCTCCACGCATCTCCCCCCACATAGTTCAGAAGAGTCTTGGTAACACTGTAGGGCTGGGTGTTGGGCGACGCCCTATCGTATTTCGCATACAGAGAGGATTCCGAGCGAAGCACCGAGTCCTCCCCCTGCACCACTCCCACATAGCCGCGGCCAGCCTCCGAGGCCTCGGTTCCTGTACAAGCGGCCAGATATCCCTCGTAAGGCAGCTCCTCCTCCACGGCGGCCACAGTCAGCCTGCCCAGCACCATGGGCTCGTTCACAGCCTCCAGCGTGATGGTATTGGTTCCTTTTTCCAGATAGAATTCATAGGGCTTCACGATATATCCCATGGAATCCCTGAAGTAGCCCGACTGCCAGCCGTAAGCCTCCACCTGCTGGGGACGGACCTCGTTGCCCCTATTGTCCTCCTTGACGGGGCTTCCGTCCGTCCACAGTCTGGCGAATGTCATGTTGGCCGCCCCCTCGAAGGGCAGCTCCCCGTTCACATAAAGCGCTCTCTCAATGGCCACGCCTCTGGACTCAACCGTCCTATATTCCAAATATATATTGTAAAGCCCTGCCTCAGGCACCTCCACCTCCCAGGTGACAACGGAGCGTTCTCCCGTGTACAGAGCGTCCTCTACTCCCTCAAAACTGTCGTAGACCTCCACGTCCTCCCCTGACAGATAATCCGCCAGAGAGATCTCCACATCCTTGTCAGGATGCGCGGCATTTTCGTGCATACCAAGATATCCGGTATAGGTTCCCTCCCTGACTGCGCCCTCCACGTCCTCAGACAGATCATAGCCCTCATATTTGTCATGGAAGTCCTCCACGCCGCTCAGACTCTTTACCACCAAAAAGACCACCACCACCGCGGCCAGCCCTCCCAATAAAATCCACTTTTTCACAGAGTCTTTCATAAGCACCTCCCCAAACTGGAAACTATTCCAATGATTGTTTTCATTATAGCATTGCCCCCTTGGAGAATCTGCCCAATTTTTGCTATCTTTTGCCCAAATATTGCTCGCTTATTCCGAAAATGCTTTGCAGCTCTTGTAGATATTTACTTTTACCTTCTGCAATGTTATAATATTTTTAGAAAAATGGCTAATTGATACAGATATCGAAGGGCGTTGTCTGGAAAATTTGTACAATTTGACTATAGGAGATATTCAGCAGAAATGGGAAATGCAAAGAACGACAAAAGAACCATTAATTACTATGATGTGAACAGCGACTGGGCCGGCGACCGAACCGTCACCGACGCCCAGGAAATCGTGCAGTTTCACAACAATTCCACCATACGGATCTGGTGCAATGAGCAGAATCAGGATTATGCCACTCATTGGCACTCCGCTATGGAGATCATCATGCCCATGGAAAACCATTATGACGTGGAGATCAATCAGATCTCTTACCATATCAATCCCGGCGAATTTCTGCTCATCCCTCCGGGAGAGATGCACAAGCTCATCGCGCCGGACAGCGGCAGGCGCTTCATCCTCCTTTTCGACATCTCCCTGATCACGAAGCTGAAGGGAGGCACCAGCATTCAGGCGCTTCTGCTGCAGCCCCTCTTCATAACTAAAGACGGCTATCCTAAGATCTATGATGAGGTATACCGGCTTCTTCTGGACATTACCGACGAGTACTTCAGCAAGAACGAATACGCCGAGCTGACCATCTATTCCCTGCTGCTGAGCTTTTTTGTGAAGTTCATCAACAACCGCATTCAGGATGAGGAGCTCTTCCCCAACGTGCGCCAGTCCAGACAGAAGGAATATATAAAGAAGTTCAACGACCTTCTGGATTTCATCAATCTCCATTATTCCGAGGAGCTGAACCTGGAGAGCATGGCAGCCCGCATGGGCTTCAGCAAGTTCCACTTTTCAAGGCTCTTCAAGCAATACACCAACCTCACCTTCAACGACTACCTGAACTTCAGGCGGCTCAAGGCTGCGGAGGAGCTGCTGGCCAACCCTGCCCTCTCCATCATCGAAGTGTCCATGCGGTCCGGCTATTCCAGTATCTCCACCTTCAACCGCTTGTTCCGGCAGATGAAGCACTGCACCCCCAGCGAATACAGATCCAAGAAGCGCAGCGGCGTTCCCGCGGACAAAATACAGTAACGGTCCCTTCAGAATCATTCTGTATACATACCTGCCCTCCCTCTTTAGGGAGGGCTTATAATAATCCTTCCTTCTTCCATGTCCAGCTTCACCTTGTCGTCGCCAAGGTGGAGCTGTTCCAGCATCTCCCGGGGAATCTGAACCCGGCCCGCCTTGTCTAAGACAGCATATTCTTCCTGTGTCTCCTCCGCGCGCCAGTCAATGTCGCTTTCCCGCAGTCGGTCCGCATATTTTTCCCGGAGAATGCGCTCGCTGCTGATCTTGCCGTCCCGGATGGCCACCACACGCCTGACCTTCTTGGAGAGCGCCACGTCATGGGTCACGATCAGAATGGTCTGCCCCTCCCGGTTCAGCTCCGCAAAAATATGAAAGATGGCCTCCGCAGTCTTGGAGTCCACGCTTCCGGTGGGCTCGTCGGCCAGCAGCAGCTTAGGGGCATTGGCCAGAGCGATGGCTATGGCCACCCTCTGCTGCTCCCCTCCCGACAGCGCGCTCATCAGGCTGCGCTTCTTGGAGGCAAGGCCCACCCTCTCCAGAAGTTCCAGAGCCCTCTCCCGCTTCCTTTTCCCCCCGGAAAACCCCATAGGCAGCAGTATATTGTCCAGCGCCGACAGATAGGGCAGCAGATTTCTGGCGTTGTTCTGCCACACGAACCCCACCGTGTCCCTTTTGTAGGCCACCAGCTCCCGCTCCGACAAGGTGAACAGGTTCCTGCCGGACACCAGAAGAGAGCCGGCGCTGGGCCTGTCCAGCCCGCCGATCATGTTCAGGAAGGTGGACTTGCCGCTGCCGCTGTTTCCGATCAGGGCCGTCAGCTCCCCCTGCTCCACTCGCAGGTCCAGCCCCTGAAGAGCCAGAACCTCCGTCTCCTTGGTCTTGTAGATCTTTACCAGACTTTCCGCCTGAATCATCGCCTCCGCCATTATCGCTGCTCCCCGTTTTCCAGTTCTATGACCATGCTCCCCGCATCCATAAGTCCCAGATCATGGGTGGTCATCACCACCGTGACCTTCTCCTTCTCGGCCAGCTGGGCAAACAGTCTGGTGACCTCCGCCGCCATGGCGCTGTCCAGCTCCGCAGTGGGCTCGTCCGCCAGCAAAATCCGGGGCTTATGCGCCATGGCTCTGGCAATGGCCACCCTCTGCTGCTCCCCTCCCGACATCTGGGCCGGCATATGGGTCATGCGGTTCCCCAGCCCCACCAGCTTCAGACATTCCTCCGCCCGCCTCTTTCTCCCCTCCCGGATTCCCGCCATGCGCAGGGAAAATTCCACGTTCTGGTAGGCGTTCAGGGAGGGAATCAAAGACACCGCCTGAAAGACAAAGCCCATCTGCCTTCTATGCAGGTCGTCCCTCTGCCTCTCCGTCAGTCCCCCGATCTCCCGGCCGTCTATGCGCACCGTGCCTTCGCTGGGGGCGTCCAGCGCCCCGATGATGTTTAAAAGGGTGGTTTTTCCGGATCCGGATCTTCCCTTCAAGATGGCCAGAATCCCTTCCGGTATGGTCACGGTTACGTCCTTCAGGGCCCAGAACTCCCCTCCGGCCACGGAAAAACGCCTTGACACATGGCTGATCTCTATCGCAGGCTTCATCCCTATTCCTCCCCCATCTTCAAGGCCTTCGCCACATTCAGCTTCCGCACCAGTCCAAGCAGCACCAGCAGACACAGCGCCAGCACCGCCCCCACCACTCCGTAAAGCCTCACCATATCCCCTTCCTCCGTGATCAGGCGCAGCGGAAGCACCTGATCTGCCGCGGTGTAGGCATTCTGCAGAATGGGAACAAATAGGCGGCAGGTCAGACTGCCGATAAGAATTCCCGCCGCCACGGAATATCCGCCGCAGAAAATCTGCTCGTTCAATAATATATGAAAGATTTCCCCCTTGTGCATACCTCCGGCGCGCAGGATCCCAAATAACATCTCTCTGGAACGGATGGACAAAATCCAATAGATCAGATATCCCACCCCGCAGAGGACAATCACCACCAGAAATCCCATGGTGAGGATGCCGTTGGTGCCCTGCAGCAGCGGATCCACAATCACTGCCTCCAGATCGGCCCCTCTGTCCACATAGCGGACCAGCCGCACCTCCTCCTGATCCACCCAGCGGTAGAATTCTCTCCCGTCCCCGGAGTCCTCCGCCTTCATCCACACCTCATAGGGCACCGTCCCCCACTTGGTCACAAGGGTGTCTATGGGCGCCACCACCATGGACCGCAGCTGTCTGCTCACACTGCCGTCGGGATTACGTTCCAGCACCGAGGGCACATAGCCCGGCCAGTAGGTGAAGAAGTCCACGATCTTGCCCTTTGCCTTGTTCTTCCTTCCGTCGCAGTAGGTGATCACGTCCCCCACCCGATAGCCGCAGACATCCCGAAGATCCGCGGACGCCAGCACGCCGTCGGGCTGCAGGGCCAGTTCGTTCAAGTATTCATAATAATGTTTTTCCGTCAAGCCCGGAGGCATTTTCGTGCTCTCCCCGAACTGCTTGGTATGAATGCCCATGAGAACCATGTTCTGGCGTCTGTTTCCCTCCAGCTCCACATACGCCTTAGGGTCATAGACCACCTTTGTATAAGAAGAAATCCCCTCCAGTCTGGCATATTTGTCAAAGTCAGGCTCATAATATCGAAACTCTGCCTCCGCCTCCCCGTTCATAAGGCCGGAGTTGTCCTCCCAGACCTCCTTGACGATATAGTCCGCCCCGTCCAAATAGGCCCTATTCTCCAGAGCGTTCTCCAAAATGGTTCTGGCGGCGGTGGCGTGAAACATGCCCAGAGAGACGGCCATGATCAAAAAGATCATGATGAACTGCTGTTTTCTGCCGTTTTTGTTGTTCTCCATAAAGGAGATATAGCTGGCCGGCCCCCAGAACCGCCGCCCTAGAGCGTACACCGCCCCCAGCAGCAGAGGCTGCAGCCTCAGGGCCCCAAGCCCCAGACCCACGATGAACAGCGATGAGCCCATATACTGCAGCGGCTCCATGGCCTCCCCCTTCAGAACGCTCTCCGCCACGTTCCCACCGTTTCTGGTCCATGTGTAGTACCCGTAGAGAGCCACGGCAAGACAGATCACATCCAGAAAGCAGATTTCCCACCAAGAGCGTTTCTTTGCCGCCTTCTGCCGCTTCAGGCTCACGATGCTTATTTTGCTGTGCCTCACGGCAGGCAAAGTCATGATCAGAATACAGGCTCCCATGGCCGCCGCCCCGTACAGAAACGTCTCCTTGGAGCAAAAAGCATCCGCCCCCGGCCACGTCCCCTTTTGCAGATCAAATTCCAGAAAGCTTCTGGCTGATCCCAGCGCCCCGGCGAAAGCAGCCCCCAAGGGCAGCCCCCCGGCGGTTCCCAGTACGGTCAGAAAGCAGCTTTGGTAGAAATAGAGCCTCAGAATCTGTCCTCTGGAGGCCCCTCTGCTCTTCATCACCGAGATGTCGCTGCGCTCCATATCATACATCTGTCCCGATATCATGAACAGAAAGGCTCCCAGCAGCGCCAGCACCGGAATCTGGAGAAGAAACAAGGTTGCCTGAATCCGCATACGCTTCCCCTCGTAGACCTCCAGTATCTCCCTATAGGCGGGCTCTTCTACCACATGGCGGTAGGGGCTTTCCTGTGTCAGCCAGTCCGTGACCTGAGCAAGCTTCTCCGTCTGCCCCGCCTTCAGATCCTCATATGCAAACATGGAATAGCAGCTGACGGTAATAATGTTTTTTCCGGCCCTGTCACCGGTGAAATATTCCCGGAACGCCTTTTCCTCCACCAGACAGTCCAAGGTCATCTCATCCGGCTTCTTCTGCCAGTAGAAATCGTTTTCTCCGGCCTCCCCGAAGACCCCCGTGATCCTGACCCTCACCGGCTTTCCCTCCGGAGTCTCCAGATCCGGAAACTCGATAGTCTCCCCTATCAGCAGGTCGGACTCCACCATGCAGGACTGGCTGATCACCGCCTCCAAACATCCGTCCTCGGACACCCCTTCTCCGGAATACATTTCCCCCGCCAGCATTTTCGCATGCTCCGGCAGACCGGACAAAAATCCCAGCCTCAGGGAAACCTTGCCCAGATCGTCCCGGTTCATCAGAGAACGGGCCTCCTCCTTTGCCAAGCTATAATAATATATAGTCTCCAGAGGAGTGACCTCCAGCATCCCGCAGAGCTCTCCCATCAGCTCCTCCGCCCGCACTATGGACTTGCCGCCCGCGTCCTTTTTGGAGATCAGCACCAGACTGTTCACGGCAGGCCACCTGCCTTCCGAGGACACATAGTTCCTGAATTCCTCCCGGAGCATTCTGTCGAAGGCCTCGCTCCTATACATGGGAAAGCTCACCGCGGTGGCCGCCAAGAGAAGGATCCCCGCAAACAAGCATAGGCTCATCCACTTTTTAGAAAGCAGTTTTTCCAGCATCATTTTAAACATAGCGTCATTCCTTCCGCAAGCCCGTCCACTACCCAGTAGCGCGAGGCGTCATGGCCGCCTGAGATGAAGCTGCGGGCCACCACCCCGCCTTCCTCCTCCACCAAGACGTAGGTCTTACCGCCCGACTCCCACACCGCCTCCTTTGGAACCACCAGCACCCCGTTCATATGGCGGATGGCCCCGTCCACCTTAAGAGCGGTTCTGATGATCGCGCCGTTTTCGCTCCTCACGGCTGCCGCCACGCTTCCCACGGCCTCCGGCGGCAGCGATATCAAGGAATAATCCGACTTAAGGCCGCTGCTCAGGCCCCCTTCGGACAGATTTACTACCACCCCGTCAACAATTGCTCCCTCGCCGCTTTTATCGGTATAAGAGACCTTCACCGAATTGCCGTACTGCAGAAGCTGGTTCTTGTTTTCCAGAATCACATAGCAGGTGTCCTCGTCTGCAATCTCCGCCAGCTCCGCGTCCCGTCCCAGAATATCCTCCGGGACATAATCCGCCAGAGAGACGATGATGCCGCTCTCCTGCGCCACGATCCGGCCGGTGGCATAATCCGCCGTCATCTCAGCGATGAGCTCCTCTGCTTGGGCGATCTCCTCCCTTCTGGCGGCGATGGTCTTAAGGAGGCTTTTATCCGCTCCGCCTTCCTCCGCCTCCTGACGCTCCAGAATCTCCAGCCGCTCCCGAAGCCTTGCAAGCTTCACTTGGTTCCGCTCCAGCTCCACCAGATCCGGCTGAACCCGAATCCGGGCAATCACATCCCCCTTCTCCACATGCTGGTATAGGCTCACTGCATATTCCAAAAAATATGTTCTGCCGTAGTTCACGGAATTGCGCGTCTTGGACACGGAAAGATAGGTCATATAACCGTTGCCGCTGAACTTACTGTTGAAATTTCCCCTTTCCACGGATGCCCTGCTCTCCCCCGCCGTCATGACCTGAGCCGCCAGAACCTTGTCTCCCTCCTGAATGCCGCCCAGAATCTCCCTATAGACCCCGTCGCTCATGCCGGTCTCCACGCTGACCGCAGTGCTCTGCCCGTCTCTCATCACATAAACGAAGCTCCCTCCCGGCTCTTTGTGCAAAGCGGTCTCGGGAACGGAAAGCACGTTCTCCCTTATGTCATTTACCACCGTTATCACTGCAAAATCCCCCACGGATATGTCCTGCGCGTCCTCCGTCAGCCGGAAGGTGGAGTAGATGGTCTCCTTCAGGGCGGCGCGTCTGGCATACTCCTCCCCGTCCATGGGCTCATAGACAATCTCATAGCGTTTACCGTCCACCAGCGCATACACATCCTTGGCCCTTGTCACGGTAAGCTTGTCGATGTATTGGCAACGCAGCAGCTTTTGGCTCAGATCCCCCACAGCCGCTACCTTGTCCCTCTCCCCCACGGGACTGCCGTTTCTCCAGCTCCCCACCGCCACCACGGTGCCTTCCATGGAGGATGCCAAAGTCATTTTTCTCAGTTCCGCCTTCATGCTCTCCAGCTGCCTTAGGGCATGCTGGTGATCCAGCTCGTAGAGAGCGGTCTTCTGCTCCAGCTGGGCCTTCGTCATATCCACCTGATGGGCAAGGATGCGGTAGTCGCCCTCGTACCGGACATAGAATTCCTTCCATTGGATGTAGGCAGGATTTTTCACGGGATCCCCCGAGGCTCCTGCATCCGGGGCATTTCCCTTCGGAACCCCGGCATCGCCCCCCGACACGCTGCCGGCGGGCAGGAACTCCTCCGGCTCCGTCTCCAAAAGATTCTCCACTATGCCGCGCAGGTACTCCGCCTCCCCGGCGGGCTTCTCCATGGCCTCCAGCGTCTCCTCCCGGTATTCCTGAAATTCTTCCTCCATCCGGAGAATCTGCTCTTCCTTCTCCCCTATGGCCTCCTTCAGGGCGCTGCTGTCACCCAATGCCAAGGTTCCTCCCTTTTTCACCCTTTCCCCGGGATACGCGCCGAAACTGTGGAAAACAACGCCCGCGCCAAAGGAATATTCCTGCGTATAGGGATACACCGTGGCGGAATATACATCGGCGTCATAGAGATTACGGCGGGCGGCTGCCTCCCATCCCGAGGAATCCCCCACCGGATCCAAAAGGACGATCTCCTCCCCTTCATCGGAGGCCTCCGGGCCGCATCCGCACAATGCCGTAGCCAGAACCAATATCAGACAAATGATTCTTCTGCCGTTCCTCATCTCAAAATAACCTTCTCTCTCTCCTCCAGACCCTTCGTGATCTCCACGGTCTCATCACCGAAAAGTCCCGTTTCCACCCATCTGACCTCACGGACGCCGCTCTCCCCCACCACATAGACGTAGGAACGCCCATCCGCCCTGTGCACCGCCCGGGCAGGCACCGTAAGCACCCCTTCCCGGCTGTCTAAAACCAGCGTCAAGGTTCCTGCGGTTCCCACGTCAATGATTACTCCGTCATATTCCTCCGTCAGGGAAAAAGTAAGCCTCTCATCCCACTTTTCCATCTCATAGGGCAGCAGTTCATACCTTCCAGCAGCCGGTCCTAAACCGATGCTCATCTCCACGGGCACCCCTTCTTTAAAAAGTTCCCTCTGGTCCGTGCCCTTCACCACAAACAAGCCCTCGGAACCGTCTATGAGCCTTATGATCACCTCGCCTCTGGCGCAGGTGCTTCCCTCCAGATTCTCCTTCATCCATGAGACGGTGCCGTCTATCCCGGCATAGATCCGGCTGGCGGCAGCCTCCTGATGCAGGCTCTCCAGCTCCATGGTGTCCAGCTCTATGGCATCCTGATAGTCCTGCCGCAGAAACACATTGTCCTGACAAAGCCGGCTGATGGAGTCCTTCAGCGCCTCTTCCTCCCCCGCCGACCTTCCCGACCGGTACAGAAACTGAAGCCATCTGGCGGATATCTCATTGTTCTCGTTCAAATCCACATACTCCAGCAGCAGGCGGTTTCTTGCGATCCGATATTCCAGCTCCTCAATCCTTTCCGCGCCGTCATCCTCCGCAAGCTCCGCCAATAGCTGTCCCTTCTTCACGGTGTCCCCCGGGCGCACCGCAACTTTGGCAATCTGCCTGCCGCTGACGGAAAAGCTCACCTCCTGCTCCTCCTTCTGCAGATATGTACAAGGGATCCGTTTCGTCAGCACCACATCCCCTATGGACGCTTCTCCGCAGTCATACCGAAGCTGTTCCGATTCCTGCTCCATGATAAGAAGCCCGCCATCCTCCGGCTCGCCGCCCCCGCAGGCTCCGCAGCACAGCGCCGCCAGAACCAGCACGGCGGCACATTTGAGGCATCTTTCTTTTTTCGGATTATTCCGCTCTCTCCCCATCATCCTCATTTACCGTTCACATCCCCGTAAACGAAATCCATGAATCCTGCCTTGCCGCCTATTTCCTTCGTGGCATATTGGAACAGTCCGAAACGGCAGCCCGTGAAGTGGTCAAGCCCGAAATACAGCCTATGGGTCTCCCCGATCTTCTTCCATTCCTCCCCGGAACGATAATAGAACCGGGCCTGATCCTGTCCGGGGCCAAAGCAGACCTCCACCCTAAGCCGCACCTGGCTGCCCTTTATCTCCACTGCCTCCCACTCTTTTTCGGCCATTTCGGTCCGGTGATTCTGGTTCTCCGTCCTCCGGGCGCTCCCCATCACCACAAAATCGGCGCCGCCCCGTCTCGCCGCAGCCACCATTCCATAGCAGCCCTGCAATGCGCAGATCCCCGCATAGTCGCCATCCTTAAGGCCGGCGAAATCCACCGTCACCTCCCCGGAGCATCCCGGCAGGCGCATCCGCTGGGTCAGCATATTCTTTGCCTGAGTCAGTCTCTTGCAGAGCTTGTCTGTCGTCATCCACAGCACGCCCCTCTTCCGGTCCAGACGAAGCAAAGACAGCTCCGGCTCATGGTTGAACTGCCATGGGCTTTTCAGGCCAAAGCAGCCGTAACGCCTTCTTCTCTCCGCCTCCCCCGGCACCTCTTCCCCCTTGAAGTCGTCGCTGCACACCAAGGGTTCATAGACATGCTCAGGCCTTTCCGAAGTCACAGCAAGGGTTTTGGGAATTTTGCCGCCCTCTCCGAAAACAGGACGGCACCCCTCCCATGTCACGGGCACCAGCACCGGGATCCTCCCTACCGCCCCGGTGTCCTGAAACAGAATGCCGTACCATTTCCCTTCCGGAGTGTCCACGATGCCGCCCTGTGCCACCCCTTGTCCCGAAAGCCCCATATCGTCGACGCAGACGTCGCCCCCCGTAAATTCCCCTTCCGGAGAATCCGCCATGAAGCATGCCTCCGCCCGCATCCATCGGCCCTCCAGCGAATGAATGAAGAACATATAATACTTTCCGCCGATCTTTACAAAATGGGTGCCCTCGTAGCCGAGGCAGGTGTCAGTGATGTCCCTCACCGCCAGACGGTGGAGGCCGCCCTTCAGGGGCCCGCCAAGATCGGCCCTCAGCTCCGTGATATAGATTTCTCTGTTTCCGTATGCAATGTATACGCGCCCATCATCATCGAACAAGAGAGAGCAGTCATGATAAAAGCCCTCGATGCAGCGCTTCTCCCAAGGCCCTTCTATGGATTTAGATGTGAACAAATACGTCTTTCTTGTGTCGTTGGCTACGAAACAGACATAGAAAACCCCTTGATGAAAGCGCAGGCTGGCGGCCCACATGCCTTTGCCGTAGATATTCTCCTCCCCCGCAAGAGTCTGCCCCGGCGTGCCGTCCAGCCTGTCATAGACATAGGCCGCATGCTCCCAATTGGCCAGATCATAAGAGCGCAGGATCTCACAGCCCGGCATGAAATGCATGGTGGTGCTGACCATATAATAAGTGTCATCCACCCGGATCACATCAATGTCCGGATAGTCAAGCTTCGTAATCGGATTATTGGCCTCTGTCTTCATTTTTTCTCCTTACTGCTTTTGTTATTTGTCTTCCTCAAGGCCCCTTCTCTTTACATAGAAGCTCTCCTGAGGCCCCAGATAGGATGCGGGCACACAAGTTCCCTCTTTATAAATCAGGATCTTCTCGATCACCGTTCCGGCCTCCAACGCCCCCAGAGCCAGCTCCTGCACGCCCTCTCCAAACTCCAAAGCCACGCAGGTCCTATGCTGCTGGTCCAAGGCAGCGGCGCACCATCTTCCGTCCCAGTAGTCGCCCCCTTTATAATCAGCGGGCAGAATCTCCGCTTTGATAGGATTTTCCTCTCCCCTCCCCACCAAAAGATTCACGCTTTGACCGCTCTTTAGGGGATTGGAGGGCGCTGTGAAAATTTCCACCCGATACGTTCCCGCCTCTCTTGAAAGGAAACTGTAGTACAGCTTTGGCTTCTCTTCCTCCTCCGCAAACGCAGCCGTGCTGGGGAATACCTTCACGCCGCCGCCGAACTTCCCATAGCCTTCCATAACCTGAAATCCGCCCTTTTTTGTGTCGTTTTTGCGGCAAAAATGCTCCGCTCCCATGGCAAACACGCCGTTTCTATCCAGATACGTCATTTCGGGCAGCTTCGTCTCCCCGTCCTGATCTTTCCCAAGATCCGCAAAGGGCACCGCTTTTCCCAGAATCTCCACTGCAACCCTTGCGTCCCCATCCTCTATCAGCAGCCTCACCTTCTGGGTTTCTTCGGGCAGAAGCTCCCTATGGCACAGAAGCGTCACTTCCTCCAGCGTCTCCACCTGTCCCTCCATGGAAGAGACCTCCAGCCACTTCGGAAGGCCCCCTTCCCTCTCCGGTCCGCCCTCCACGGAAATCCGGTAATGCAGACAGCCGCATCCTCCGTTGGCTATCTCCAGCACAGCTCTGGTACAGCCCACATACTGGAAGTCGGGAATCCGTACCGTCATAGGAGGGCCGAAGGTCTTGGTGGCCGTCCTCTCCTCATCCTTTCTGGAAACGCTGAGTCTGGGACAGTGGGCCGGCTCCACCTTCATGATCACGGGATAGCGATAGTCATCATCATTCCATCTTGTGAAGCCGATATGCTGCTCCAGCTGCATGCCGTTCCACTTGCCGCCATTGAATGCTCCCCACTCCTGTGCATACCTTCTGTCCAGAAGGATGCATTCCTGCGTCAGCTCCCCGTAAAGGTTTGCCGCCGTCCTGCCCTGAGAGGCATAGAGATGATTCTTCCCGGCATACAGCTGCATCTTCAGCACATTCATGCTGGCCATGGCGGGATAATGGATCATGCTGTAATATGCCCGCCCATCCTCCAGCTCCTCCATAACCTGAAGGGACAGACCCTCCAGCTCCTCGGCACGGGCCAGCATTCTGTCCGTCTCCTCATAATGGCAGGGATGATAGATGCCGGCATGAAGGGCCTCCGGCCTGCGCATACTGTTGATTTGGATATAATTTGTCAAAACCTGTCCGATCTTTTCCTGAGTGGCAGGCGCTGCCTCCGGGAAGGTCCGCTCCACCCACCGTCCGGGATACTCCTCATAGCTGCGGGGATTGCCGTAGCCCCACCGTTCAAAGTCATAGGCCATGTCCAGAAAATAATTCAGCGGCACCTCATGGAATTTCAGATCCCCCACATTCACGATCCACACATCCCTGATTCCGTATTCATATACCTGCCCCATTTGCTCCCAGATCCGGGAGTATGGAGTGCAGTCCACCCATTCGTAGGAAACGGGAGCCCCATGATAGTCAAAATGGTAGTACATTCCGAAGCCACCCTTATGATCCCGTATCTCCTCCGTGGGCAAGGTGCGGACATACCCGTAATTGTCCTCGCACAACATGCAGGTCACGCCCTCCAGCCCTTCCCAGTCCTTGAGTCCCGGCGTGTTCTCATCACCGTAAAAGTAAGGCTCCACCTCCTTGTACAGCGCCAGCAGCATGGGAATCTCCCCGCTCTCCCGCTCCACATGCCTATGGATCAGTTCCTTCTGCTTGGTGATAATATCCTTGAGCAGATCAATATTCTCCTTCACCGTGGCCTCCGGCCCCAACATGGAAGAATCCCTCTCTCCCCGCATACCTATGGTGATAATGTTCTCATATTTGCCGCTGCGCTTCAGGGCGTCCTCCCAATAGTTCAAGAGTCCCTGCTCATTGGTATAAAAATTCCACTGGTTGCCGTACCTGCTGCCCTCTCCCCGAACCTTGTCCCATTCCTCGCTGGCCCTTAAGCAAGGTTCATGATGGGAATATCCCATGACCACACCGTAGATATCAGCCAGCTCCTCATTCATGCTCCCCGGCCCGTCCAGAGGAAAGGAAGCGGTCCACATGGCAGGCCACAAGTAATTGCCCTTCATCCGCAGCAGCAGCTCAAATACATGCTCATAGGCAGCTGCGTTGAATCCGCCGAAATGCTCCCCGGCCCAGCTGCCGAAGCAGGGCCACTCGTCGTTGATGAAAAATCCCCGGTATTTTACGCTGGGCTCCTTGGACAGAATCTCTATGTCCCCGGCAATATTCAATATGTCCCGGTGAACCGGCTCCACGTCTCCCCAGTAGCACAAGGGGGACACTCCTATGTATTCGGATAAGGCGAACATGCCGTAGATCGTCCCCCGCTTGTCGCTGCCGGCGATCAGCAACACGCTCTCCGGGACGCCCGCCAGAAAAGCATCCCCCTTCTCAGCGCCGCCAGCCTGCAGCTCTCCTTCTGCCCCTTGATTTTTCAGGCAGTTTTTCAGACAATCCTTCAGGCCGTCTTTTCCCTCGGAAAAAATTCTCCGAATCTGGTAGACCTCCCTCTTTGTGCTGCCGTCCTCCTTCATAAGCCCCTCGAAGTCCGCAAGCCCCCTATTCGCCAGCTCCTCCAGCAGAGGGCTTTTTCCCAGAGTGGCGCACAAGATAATGCAGGTGGCCCTCTTTTCCGAAAGGCCCTTTAAGTCCGTCACCTCCGGCGCTGCGCCCAGCACCTTCCCTATATCCTCCGCCACCTTCCCTGCGATTCTTCTGACGCCCTCATAACCGCCCTCTTCCACCACCAGCAGAGGCATATCGTCCTTGCTCCACTTCATTCCCATGCTCATACCTCCTCATGCACTTCAGCGCACATACCAGTCCGCATATCATAAATGCTCTTGGGCCCTCTTACGGTGAAGGCCGGCCCCTTTTGGGATACCCTTTCAAAGGGCCCCTGCCCTCATTCCCGCTCACTCCACATAGCCGAAGCCCAATATCGTGAATTCCTTGTCCTCGTCTCCCGCCGCCATGGATATTTCCACATGGTATTTCCTGCGTTCTCCGCCCCTGAAACAGATCACCGGATTGCAGTGGGTCCATCCGCCCACATGGGGATCCGCCGTCAATACCTTTTTTCCGTCTACAAACACGTCCGCGCATCCCACGCTGCCGCTGCCCGAATCCTTGTAGATCAGCACCAGAGCCGTGCAAGTGATATCCATGGAAAAGGGGGCTGCTTTTGAAGCGCCGGCTGGCTTGCAGGAAGCATCGGCTGCCTTGGAGGAGCCGTCTGACATTACGACACTGTCTCCATTTTGTCCATGCATCCAGTTGTAGGGAAACTCCGGCGTCTGAGTCAGATCCATATTCATCTCCACGGCATGCAGCTCCTGATCCTGCCCGCAAAAGCTGCCACAGTCCACAGAAATCCCCGGCACCTTGCTGTTTCTGTCGTACAGCCGCACATTCTCAAACTCCCCGCCCAGCGGAGGAACGATCCTATCCAGCCTCAGGTCGTCCTTCCCTTCGGGCATGCCGTCCGCTGTCTCCAGCAGATATCCGATACAGTCGGCCATTACGGTGTGGCCCAGATTGGTGGGATGATAGCAGTCATAAAAGAACTGGCTCTTGCCGAACAGCCTCCCTGCTCCCGGCTTTTTGTAAAACTGCTCCACCACCGCATCCCTGACGCTGACCATGGGCAGGTCATAAGCCTCTCCCACGGGCGCAAGCCTCTCCTGCAGGTTCCAGTCGCTGGCGAACACGGCGAACAGCAGAATCACCGCCGGAGCGTTCTTTGCGCCGAGAATCATCCTTACCAGAGAATCGTAGCACTCCCCCTGCGTCTCATCCCCCAGATCATTGACGGCGAACTCCACCACAACGATATCAGGCTCCACGGCGCCATCCCTGCATACGTCTCTGTGATAGCGCAGCATCCCCAGCTCCGAAGGGGTTCCGCCCACACCGGCCTTTACATAATGAATATTTTCCTCCATGCCCTTCCCCGCCAGACGGCACAGCTTCTGAAATGTCTTATACGCATAGCAGGAGGTATTGATGGGAATAGCCCCGGCTCCTTGGGTGATGGAGCCTCCGATGAAGGCTATTGTTGTGTCTTCTCCCATTCTGGCCTTGACCAGAGCCTTCTGAAGCCTTGCGGGATTCCCCGCCTGCATCAGGGATTTCTTCACCAGCTCCCTATACTCCGGGGCCTCCAAGTCCACCGGAGCCTCCTCCGTCTCCTCCGGAGCCTGAAAGCCGTCCCGCAGATAAAGCTTCACCCATACCTGCGCCAGCTGTCCTGCCGCGGAAAACTCAAACCGGATCTGTCCCGGCACATTGTCGTTGTCTGACCAAGTATAGTCGTCCAGCTCCACCATGTACTCCATGCCGTCCGTGGGTATGGACGCCTTGATCTGGGTTCCGGGCACAAAGGAGTCCTTTCCAGGGTACATTTGGAGCACGAAATCCACCTCCGGGCAGTCCTCCGAGGAGAAATCCCCGGCCATCTCCACCCGGACGCCCATGCTATGCACCAGCCTGCGGAAGCCTGCCGCCGACTTCAGCAGCTCCAGCATTCCTTCCTCCGCCACATTGCCCACGATCCGGGCAGCGGTAATCATTCTCTCCCCGTCCATGTGCAGGAACTGGATTCCCCTTCCGTCAGGCTGAATCGAGCCTGCAATATCCTTGCCCCGCATAAGATAAAAACCGCTGCGCTTCTTCTGCGCATCTCTGGGCGCCTTAGGCCCCTCTTCACACATTCCCGTTTCCTTGGTCTGCATCCTAATTTCCTCCATACCTTTCCGTTTTTTGCGAATTTCCCCCATGGCTTTCGCTCAGGCTGCCCTCCGTCTTGGATATTTGTTCCGGCAGCTTTTTGCCTACGGCCTGATCACTCTCCGTCACCGAAGTCTCCCTCCACCACAAAATTATCAAGATAAAGCGAATCCGCCAGCTCCTCAGAAGCCTTCAGCTCAATGGTATTTTCACCTTCCTGCAGAAGGATCTCCTGCTCACAGACCGCCCAATCGCTGTAGGAGTCTGTCGCCGCCAGCGAAAGCGCCGCCACCTTCTCGCCGTTGACGTACAGCTCCAATCCATTTACATCAGACGGCACTGCATAGCGCAGTTTCATGGCAAAACTGCCGCCCTTGTCCGTGCGGACAGTGTCTCTCACGGCGGCGGTTTTCTTGGTTCCGAACTTCATATAGCCCTGTCCCCAAAATCCGTCCACTCCCGTGCGGCAGCCGTTTTTCACGATCTCCTCAATGTCTTTGGAATCAAAAAATTCTGCCTCGTACTGACGGGGTCCTTCATAAAAGGGCGGCTCCTGGGGCGCGCAAATCTCCGCGCTCTTGTACTGTGTGTCACGGTCCGATGCCGCCCCGGCGCAGTCCACCCTCAGCTCCAAGGGGCCGTTCTGCCTGATGGTAAGAGTGAAGACGCCGTCCTCCCATCTGGACGTAATCTGGCTGGGGCTCTGCTCCGCGCCCCGGTCTTTATAGGTGAAGGCAGGTTCCTCCAAGCTTCCATAGATCTTTATGATATTTTCCCTCAGAACATCTTCCTTTTCATCGTAGTTGTTCAGATAAAAATCTATGTGGTCGGCATATTCATTGATGATGGCCGAAGTATATCTGGAATAGTTCAGCCCTATTTTTTCACAAGTATTGTAGAAGCAGGGAAGCTCTCCCTCCGCAGTCCTCTCTTCCTTGTAAGGATTGTAAGTCACCCAAGTATTCTCCAGACGCCCCGCATAGCAGTCCCCTGTGTATTCCTGCGGGAACAGCTCATTGTAGACCTCCTGCTTCTTTGCCACGGAATGCCAGCCGTGCTCCGCCGGAGGCCACTGGGGAACCAGATCCGACTGATACACTCGTATCTCAAAGGACTTTGCAAGCTCATCCCTCAGGCCATATGCCACCGGAATGGAGGGATAGCGTCCCGTACTTTTGTAGAAGGAATGATTGTCCCTGAGGTTTCCGTCGTCCTCCATGCGGTAGAGTCCTTCAAAGAGCGTGGAAGGCGTGCTGTATTTTTCATCGATGCTTCCCGTCTCCACATCATTGATGATCACCAGCTTGGTGCGCTCCACCACCTCCTCCCGGCTAGGAATCCGGATGGTGCCGTCTAAAACCTTGCGGAACATATCTATGGCCACATTTTCAAATTCCGGCTGGGTCTTCCATCCCCGCTTGGCATAGCCGTCCTCTCCCACCGAAGGGGGCAGCTCCCGGAAATCCGACACCCAGATCAGCTCAGGCCCGTCCACCACCGTCATTCCATTTAGAGCGAACCGCTCGAAATCCACCGCAAGGGAGGTGGAAAGGCGGTATTCCTCCTGTCCCTCGCCTTCTGCGTCCGTCCATCCCGACTCGTCATAGCGGACGCCGAACTGCCCGCAGTACCCCGAAAGCCATGTCCCCAAAACAAGGCTCTCCATGTCCGACAGATAGCTGGTCTGGGTATATTTCTCACATAATATGTAATTCTGCGTATATTTCCCGCAGGCCTCCTCGAAGGCGGGAACCTGCTTCAGCATGGCCATGGGGTTGATGGCGGGGCTCCACTGATTGCCGCACCAGCTCACCACCAGATAGCCGCCATATCGGTCTCCCAGCTCCAGAAGCTTGGCAAAATGCTCGTAGCGCTCTATGGGTGTGACGGGAAAATCCGCCGACTCGAAGCCCCAGAACTGCTCACAGTAGTTAAAGCCTATGAAATTCGGATAATCTCTGTAGAATTCAGCATATAAGGTATCTTCATAGTCAGTGGACGCGTCATAGTCGGGGAAATGACACTGTCCCCCGCTGGCCGGCTGTATCATGGCCCACACGCCCTCGTCGGCACAAGTCCGCAGCCACGACTTGGCCGTCTCATAGCCGTCATTCACCATCAGCCATTCATGGGTCTCGCTGTCCCAGGAAATGGAAAGAGAAATATTGAATACCACATAGGGCAGAATGTCCTCAGGTATCAAATCAATGATCTTTTGGGGATCCGCATAGTTCCATGTATCAATGTGGACAATCCACATGGGCTGCTCCGGCGACACGGGACGGCGCAATATGCTCTCCGGCGCCTCCTCCCCCTCCTTGTCCGGCTCCCCGGCAAAGTCTCCGCTCCCGGTCTGCCCGTCGGCTCCGTTCTGCTCCCCGTCCCCTATGGCGTCTTTGCCGGATTCGGATGGATTTTTTGCACTTCCGCTTCCTTCCGCTGCGTTATTGCCGCCCTCTGCTCCTGAGGAGCCTGCGTCTGCCTCCTGAGCCGGCCCTCCGGCCTGACCTGCCGCTCCCTCTTCATCCCGGCCGCAGCCCGTAAGCAAAAGCGCGCAAGCCATTCCCCCTGCAATGGCCGCCCTAAATATAGGGTTCTTCACTCTCATGCCCATACCTCCCTTTTAAGTCTTTGAGGCCTTTCTCCGGCTGCTCTGCCGCAGCCCGAAATCCCCAGCATAATAAACGCTCCAGTATATTGGATATGATACCATTTCCCACTGGGGAAATCTCTTTACTGGTTGCTAACATATGGTTATATATTGCTGTTTCCCCATAGAGTCGTGGTACATCCAAAAGCAGGCAAAGACTATGACACAGTCCAAGCCCCTCACGGCAGCCGAAGCCGCCGCATATCCGAGGTTGTTTATGATTTCCGAAACTGTTTATGATCTGCAAAGCTGATCAAGGTCTGCAAAACCGCTTAGGGTCTGCAAAGCTGATCAAGGTCTGCAAAGCTGTTTTAGATCTACAAAGAGCCGGATAGGCAATATGAAATCAGTTTGAAGGCAGAAAAGAATCGCCAAAAGATACGATTATCAGAATGCGCAGAATCTTTCCATATTTGCCGCAAGTCCCCCAGAGGTTATCTGTATTAACCGCAAATCCTGCAGCACTTGCATAGATGACAAAGAGCAGTCAGCCGAACGTAACTGCACTCACGAAATATTGTTTATAATACCAGAATCAAAAGCAATTTTTTTAATTTGTTCAAAAGCCGCTTTTTTCTTTCTATAGGCTGTTGAATCCGGATCTCGCTTTTTATAAACATAATCCATAAGGGCTTTAATAACGTCTAAATCCTCTATTTGCGCGTAATCGATGCTAAATTCCGTGTTGATTTCTTTTTCGCTTTTGCTTAATTGTCTGGTTGAAAACAATTGACCATTTGGCGTTATAGCATTCACAAAGTCATCATCCTTTATTTCTTTAATGATAATGACAGAAAAAGTCCTTAAAGCTCGCCCCAAACTATATAGCGGAAGGGAGCTTTCAAGAATCAAAAACATACTGTCATGGTTAATCTCCAGTAATTTTAACGTTTTAGGGTTTTGCATTTCATATGAACGGTTATTGTATCGTTGTATCGCATCCTGAACAATGCCAAGTTTGTCTTGTAAACTAAATTTTTTTTGAGTTGTGGCCAGCTGTACTTCTATTTCATATATATATGGCATTTTGTTCTCTCCTTGTTCCCATATGCTTGTGCTACGTGCGGGCTAAACAATTTTAAATACATTTATATATATAATTTCATTTTCCAATTTCACTCTCATAGACAAACCGATACTTTCCTTTTCCCTTGCCTTTTACTTCTGCTACCACTCCCATATTTCTCAATTTTTTCATAACATCTTTGGAAGCTGTAACTGTACAGCCCAATATTTCTTTTACTTCCGGCGCTCCAAACACCTGATTCGTTCCAATAGAATTATAAACCTTTAGCAGATTTTCTTTTGTATGGGTAAAGTATTTTTGCCTTTCAATAGCTGATTTTAAGGTTTCAATTTCCAACTTTTCAATATCTAAATCCAGCTTTTTATCTTCTAAGGACGGTTTTTCGCTATAAATGGTTGGATTTATAATCTCTTCGGCTATATCTTTATTATTATAGACAATCGTTTGCAGCATAAATGCATTTGTATGGTATTCTGGACATTTCTGGCCTGCTGCCTCCAGTTCTTGGCACATACGGTCTACACCTTCACCATATTCTTTGACAAAATCGTAAGCTTTCAAAAACTCGGCAATCTTCGGGTTCCTCGAGAAATGTGTAAACCTGATATTATCTGCTCTGACCATTCCTGGTAATTTCCCCGGACTCTCAACAACAATGCGGTTATCAAACATCTTAATTTGAATATCAGTTCCTGTAATGCTGTATGCCCTATGTGTGACTGCATTTACAATAACTTCCTGACGCACAAACTTCGGATATTCTTCTTCCGTAACAAAAATACCCTCTGGCCCCAGATAGGTCTTCTCTTTGATTTGCGTATCTAAATAAGCAATAGCATCCTTTATTATCCTTAAAACAGTTCCCTTAAATATAACATCCTTTATTACATTCATTTCTGTACCAAATTTTTCTTCTGTGCCTTCATATCTTATAAAGCGCACTCTTGCACGGGGGAAAAATTTCTGCGGTTCATTTCCAAATAAAAGAATGGCGGCAGCGCTGACTTGCATTTTTTCGCCCTTTTCTATAACAAAACCATTATTCTGTTTTAAAAATTCAATGGGTGTCTTGCGATATGCAATCTTTTTTACATATTCTTGTACCTGCTCCATATCTAAATCGTCTATGGTTGCATCCGGAACTAATTTATCTTCAAAATAACGTTCCCCCTTGTCATATGTCAACTGTAGGCGTTCTTCAAATTTCAAGAGCTTAGACTTGTCACCCACACGAAAATAGACTTCATCTGCTTGATTTGCATGTACTTGCGGGCTTGGTTCAATATGCATCACGAGCACATGATTTTTTCTTCCTTTATAGTCTATGCATGGAACCTTTTCAATGTCTGCTTTTACAGTTGGTTCGCAAAAATCAAACGGAACTCTCAACAGCTCATTTACTCTTCCAATTTCATAATCCACACCTTCAATTCGTCGATTTTTGTCAGAGATCCCTATCGCAATCTTCCCACCATCTGCATTGGCAAAGGCTACTACTGATATAGCAAGCGCTTTCGGTTCAATCATAACGCTCTTACGGTCAAATATTTGACGCTCTTCATTTTTTAGGATTTCGTCAATAGTCATTAGCTTTACCTCCGATTACGCATAAACAAACCATCTCCACTGTTCCTATGCTGGATTTACCTTATCATGAAAAAAATAAGTGTGCAAGACAATTTGGAAATAGTGAACAAAATAATGAAAGGGAATTGAAAAGGGGTTGACAAAAACCATATGCCAAGCTATACTGTAGTAGCAAGAAATCTTGAACACGTTGTTCAGCACACTTCTTTGCGGATACTATTTATGCATTATCCAACGGAGCTTTTAATAACTTCTCGGAATCTCAATGAATGAGATGCCACTTGAAAATTGACAACTGAATATCGTGCAGAAAAAGA
>RAZA01000137.1 GCA_003612485.1 bacterium D16-50 | reverse complement strand
TTTTGCAGAGGGTGACACGCTCGGAAAACTCGGCGTATTCTTCCTCGGTCAAGCGTGTCTTGATTACCCGGTGGCGGTGGGGCGTGTTGTATCTTTTCATGGCTGTGAACCTCCTTTCGTGGGTGGATTTTTTCAAGCGGCGCAAGCCGCAAAAAGGCGGGCTTGGGGTGGCAACCCCAACAAGATTCCCATAGGACAAAATGAGCCGGTAGGCGAAATTTGGTACTGTGGTAGAATCTTGCTCTAAGAAACTGCGCTGTGTGGTCTGTTCACTTACTATCCGGCTTTTCGTGGCTGGTTTGTTGCGTTCCGGTGAAAATATCTCATGGAATTTTCTGATACCCTCGACGGACAGGGCGGGGATTTTGCCAACTCTGCGGCGGTATTTCTCCCCCTACTACCTACAACACCACGCAAAGCAAAAATGACGGTGATTTGCGGAAATTTCCCCTCATTCCTTACAAAACCACACAAGCCCGAATAGGCGGGAATTTTGAAAAATTTCTTCATTTTCCTTTCATTCCCCACACCACCGAAAATTGAAAACTGCCAAACAAAGAGCGTGTCCTGTTTCCCTTTTCGTGGGGCAATACGGCGGTTTTTCAAAAACGCCGAAAATAAACGCAAAAAAACAGGAAACCTTTTTATGATTTCCTGTCTTGGTGTGCCGTTCTATGTGGCGGCGGTTATTCAGTTGTCATGTGATTGCAGTTATACAAACTCTAATTTTTATTGATTTCATTTTCAACACAACTTTACAACTTTATAAATGATACCCTTGCTGTTGAATCAACTGTTTTAGGGCATTAATTATTGTA
>RAZA01000136.1 GCA_003612485.1 bacterium D16-50 | reverse complement strand
AGATATTGCCGGACAACATCGCCTCACCCTTTGTCCGTATGGCAAGCTGGCGTTTTTCTTCATCGACTTGCGCCCGCTGTTTCAGAATCTCGTCAATCCTTACTGCTTCTTCGTCACTGATAATCCTTAATCGCTGCAATGCTTCCGAAGTTTCGCCCTCACTGGTACAACCCCTCGGAAGTGACGCTGACAGTATCCGCAGAATCGACTTGCTGGTAAATTTTTTCCCGTTGGCTGTCTTATATCCCTGGTCGTTCAGGAAATGCGCCATGACATAACTGCCTGTGCCGTTGTTGATTGTCTTTTCAACAATTTTCCGATACACTACATACTGCTCAAGGTCGATTTCATATTTCTTCAGCTCCTGCCCTTTCCGGTTTTTCATTCCGCTCGGCACGATCCGGTATCCATAGGGCAATGCCCCGCCCGTATATAGTCCGTCTAATTTCAACTGCTGGATTCTGGTCTTGATTCGGATGGAAGTCTTTTCGCTCTCGCCGGACGCCTGCCAGAACCGGATATAATTTGTCAGCTTGTCAACGTGCGTTTCAAATCTCTGCTCGCCTTCTTTCACGCTCCACACTTCAACGCCCGCTGTCTTGACAAACCATTCTACAATAAATGGTGTTTCGTCATCAATTCGTCCGATACGGTCAAACATGAACACCAGCAGCACGTCAAATTCCTTGTTCAGTGCCGCTTCCTGCAAATCAATGATTGCGTCACGGTTCTTGGCGGACACCTTAAAGCCGGAGACGCCTTTTTCCTCATATTCTTTTACGATTTCCCAATCCTGCCTGTATTTTACAAATTCCTTGCAGGCTCC
>RAZA01000135.1 GCA_003612485.1 bacterium D16-50 | reverse complement strand
TACGGCCGGCCTTCCCAGGGCCGTTCCGCCTCGGCTCATGCGCGCGTGTGCAGTCCTGAACCCCGGCGTGCGCAGCACGCCGGTTTGGGCTCCTCCGGTTCCGCTCGCCGCTACTCCCGGAATCGATGTCTCTTTCCAGAAACGTTTTTCTTTCTCTTCCTCCGGCTACTTAGATGTTTCAGTTCGCCGGGTTCCCCCCGCGGGCCTATGTGTTCGGCCCGCGGCGGCGGGGGTGCTCCCCCGCCGGGTTTCCCCATTCGGACACCCATGGATCACTGCCCGTGTGCGGCTCCCCATGGCTTTTCGCAGCTTGCCGCGTCCTTCGTCGGCTCCCAGTGCCAAGGCATCCGCCCTGCGCCTTTCTCTGCTTAACCCTTCCCTTCGCGCGCCTAGCGTGGCGCCTCCGGGCCCCCTTCCATACAAGGGGGATGCTCCCGTGCCCTCCGGCACGGCCGCGCGGACCCTGCCGCGCATGTGCGCGCATCCCTGCGCGCCCTGTCCTTCCTGCTCTCGTGTCTTTTCTGACTCGTGCACAGCAGACCGCTGGTATCGTATCTGCTGTGGTCTTGGTTTTCGGTATTCGGTTTTCAAGGTGCGTGCTCCCCTTCCGGCGCCCCTGCGGGCCCCTTCCGGGATGGGCTTAAGTGGACTCGAACCACCGACCTCACGCTTATCAGGCGTGCGCTCTAACCGGCTGAGCTATAAGCCCGGATCGTGTGATCCAGACGTCTCCAGTATGCAGGGGCCATGTGCCCCTTCTTTGTTTCAGTGTTCCGGCGGCCACCTGCTCTCCCATGCCTCGCGGCATAGTACCATCGGCCGTCTGGGCCTTAACCGGCG
>RAZA01000134.1 GCA_003612485.1 bacterium D16-50 | reverse complement strand
TTATACCACACCCACTCATAGCGGAGCATGGAGAGGTTGGACGCGCCGAGGATTTTGTCATAGGGGCACTGCGCGAAGAACAGCACCGCCCCGGAGGGCTTGACCGCCCAGCGCACCGCCTCCCATAGCTCCGGGAGGGGCAAAGGCACGTCCCAGTAGTTGCGGGTCGTGCCGTAGGGCGGGTCGGTCAGGAGCATATCGACCGAGTGCTCCGGCAGGGAGCGCAGGCCCGCGATGCCGTCCATGAGGTAGAGCCCGGAGGGTTCCGGGTTAAGGTTTGGGACATTTTGTCCCAAAGCCGGGCTATCTGCCATCCCGTCCCTCCTTTCCCTTTGCCGGGGCGGAGCGGGCGGCATTTTTCTGCGCGGCCTCCTTTCCCGCCTTGTCCATCTGCTCCCGGATGGGCGCGGGGCGCACCGCCTCGGCCCGGGCAATCAGCTTTTCAACCGCCGAATGGTATGCCTCCACCCCCGCCGCGTTCAGCCTCTCCTGGGTGGCCCGGTCGTTGATACGCACCGTGGCCCGGTAGCCGGATCTGCTGGTGGGGTCGGGTTTTGAGGGCGCACCCAAAAATATGCCGTTCTGCCCGTTCACCACCTTGAAATCGTCCACCACCACGCCGCCGAAGTTGACGCTGGCAAAGCCTATCAGCTTGCCCTGGGGCTCAATGGGCCGCACCGATACCTCGATGGGGATAGTGGCGGCGGCAAGGTTCTGCTCCACCCGGAGAGCCACGGCCTCGTCCACGCTGATGCCCTGGTGTTTTGCCAGCTCCGCGATGGGGGCCTCGAAAATCAGACGGCGCATTTCCTCCTGGGCGGCCTCCGCCATTTCAGCGGTCTG
>RAZA01000133.1 GCA_003612485.1 bacterium D16-50 | reverse complement strand
TTTTTTGATTTTTGGGAAATTTTGTGTATTGTGCTTTCCATATCAACTTGCATTTTGTATATATGCAACAAGGATACACTCATAATGCCTCTGCTCAATGAAAAGCACACTTTTATATCATCATCAAGCTGTAACCTGATTGCTGTTTTTCGATTTCCACTCTGAACAAAACTGCTGGTAGGTAACATTCATGTGCATGATAATGTTATAATCTTTCCCCAGCTCAATCCGGTCGAACAACTGGCAGGCAATCATTTTTTTCTGCTCTAAGTCCGCCGTGTCAAATTCCTCTGCCCAGCTCTTAAAGCGGCGGTAGGCTGGCAGGATGGCTTCTACCATCTCTTTCTTCTGGTTCATATCGCTGTCCAGCTTTTCCAGACGTTCTTCACTGTCTGCAATTCTTATCTTTACCACATTGATTGCCTCTTTCAAATCTTCCGGTGAATATAGGCTTTCTCCCAACAGTGTTTTTCCAATCTCACGCTGCAAGACTTCCAACTGCTTTTTATCTTTGTCCAGTTCAAACACGGTTTTCCGTCTGCTGGCGGTATGTGCCGCCTGCTGTTTTTTCAAGATTTCCTTGTACTTTTCTTCTTCCGGCGCACCGTCCATGCCCTCAAATACCTGACGCATAATCTGGCTGACTGTTTCATCAACCTTTGCGGCAATGTAGTTTGTCTGCCCATCGCACTCACAAAGTTTGTTCGCCTTATGGTAACAGCGGTACTTCAATACATCTTTCAGGTATTCGCTCCCGTCCTTACGGAAATAATGGTCTTTATGGTGGGTGGTTGTTATCCTCCCGCCGCAATGCTGGCAGAAGATATTGCCGGACAACATCGCCTCACCCTTTGTCCGTATGGCAAGCTGGCGTTTTTCTTCATCGACTTGC
>RAZA01000132.1 GCA_003612485.1 bacterium D16-50 | reverse complement strand
TCCGCGATGGGGGCCTCGAAAATCAGACGGCGCATTTCCTCCTGGGCGGCCTCCGCCATTTCAGCGGTCTGAACCGCCGTCTGTGTGTTCGCCATAGATAAATCCTCCTTTCCGGGACGGGGGATGACCGCCCCGCCCATATAGTCATAGCCTGCCGCGTGTATCGCGGACAGTGTTTCCGCCGATACCGTCCCGCCCAAGAGCAAGTCCGTATCAGCCATGAACGCCAGCATATCCTGCTGGGTAAATTCTTCCGGGAGCTTGCCGCCCCATGCCCGGCGCATTTCACCCTCCGGGCCCAGCTTATAACGCCTCGGCATATCCGGCCTCCTTTCCCGGACTTTGGGACAAAATGTCCCGAAGTGCCGCTAAATCAGTGGGCCCCGAAGATGCTGCGGGAGATTGTCCCGGTCTTGAACAGCATGAAACAAAGGAGCACCGTATAGCCCACGGTTCCCCATATCGCGCCGATGGGGTCGCCCCCGGCGGCAATGTTCTGCACCAGCACCGCATAGATGCCGACGCAGACTAAAATCAGCATCCCTTGAAAGCCCACGGCGAAAAGGGATTTTAAGTAGTTCTGCCCCATGCCGCCCACCTCCCGGTTGGAGAGGGTGGCAACGGGGATGGGCGCAAGGCTGGTCAGCAGATATATTTCAATCATTCTTCCGTACACCAGCACGAAGATGATGATGCCCAGCGCCTGCATGGTGAGCCCGATGACCGAGGACTGGAGCCACAGCCCAAGGAGCGGGCCCAAGTCCATCCCCTCCAGCGTGGTCTGGAGGTTGTTCAGCATATCCGGCGAAACCGCCGTGGAGCCCTGTATCAGCCCGGCAGAGCGGGAAATCACGCTCTGCGACACGTCAAAGACGGCCATCACGATATTGAATGTGTTGGAAAGTATCAGCAC
>RAZA01000131.1 GCA_003612485.1 bacterium D16-50 | reverse complement strand
CTAAACACGGGTATGACAGAATTGCTTATACCGAACATTGCCATCAATAACGAAGACGAATTGATGGCGTATCTGGACAACATCACGGACACCGACGAGACATGGTATCGCAGGACATTTGGCCTTAATATTGCTGTATCAATATGGCCCGTTGGCGGAGGCGGAGTATACTACGTTGAAGGATACCGCACAAGCGAAAAGTACGAGTGGCAAAAAGCAATGTCCTACGGGGATCCAATTCGCTGTTTTATGCGCAGCAAGCGCAATGGCGTCTGGAGCGGCTGGACGGATACGGGCTTCTACTACACCGAATTTACAAATCGGTTTGAGGCCTCTCCCAATATCGTAATCAGCAAAGCCTATATAAGGAACCGGATGGTCTTTATCATGGGATATCTGGCACCATCACCAGCCGGGGCCTATAGGCTATTGATACCATCTGTGTATAGGCCGTTATATAATGCGGTAGCGCCACACCATGTATCAAACAGTGTTGACGTCGGGTGCGTCAGTGCCATCTATATCGAGTCGGCCTCCACGATCGCAATCTGGACTAATCGGGCGAATGTCGCGAATATCACGTTTTCTTTTCTGTATCCGATATAGTAGCCCCAATTTTAGATTGCTGTTACTTCCCACTGAGCAACCTGACGGTATGTTTTTCCGAGCACCCTTTTATATATATAAACACCATCTATGTTGTAACTAAAAAAACATATGAATCCAAATGACAAACTTGAATTACAAGCAATGAAATCGTAATTTGATCCGACGATGCATTTGCCGATGTAGAACTTACCAGTAGTGGGCAGTCGTGCAAAAATATCCTTAGCTACATCGTTTAGATCAACAACGGTATAATCATACTCGCCCATGTAGATATACCGTACCATGGAATACAAACCCGTGTTTAG
>RAZA01000130.1 GCA_003612485.1 bacterium D16-50 | reverse complement strand
AAAAATATGTTAGGCAGAATATACCGGGGAGAGATGTATTATGCAGACTTAAACCCCGTGGTAGGTTCAGAGCAGGGCGGATACCGCCCTGTTCTCATTATCCAGAACAATACCGGGAATTACCACAGCCCTACCGTGATTGTGGCGGCAATGTCAGGAAAGATCAGCGAAAAGCCTGATTTGCCCACACACCATAAGGTGAAATCATACGCAGGGCTGAAAGAAGAATCCCTTGTGCTTCTGGAGCAGTTACGGACGATTGATAAAAAGCGTTTGCAGGAATATATCGGGCGGCTGAACCGGGCAGATATGGAACAGGTAGACCGCTGCCTTGCTGTAAGCCTTGAGCTGTGTGTTGGCAGTGAAGCCGGACAGCGACCTTGAAAAAGCGGCAGGGCGGGCAGGAATTGTCTGCCCCTGCGCTACATAGGGAGGGAAAGGAGGCATATTATGAGGTCAGCAGAACAGCAGAGGATGGAAAAGGAGATAAACGGCTGCCAGATTACTTTGTCTTTTTCGGCAAAGCCAGTGGACGGGGTAATGGATAAGATACAGTCTATTTTATCAAAAGCATATGATGAGCGGGTGCAGAATGACCTGATGGATATGATTGGCTTAGAGCTTCCTTGCAGGTGACAAGCCTTGCGGGTGACACTATAAATTTCAAAATCGCACATTTGCGGTTGAAAGAGTTCCTTCCTATAATAATGGCACAGGCGGATAGCCGCCAGCGAACCTTGAAAATTCCATATAGTGCATCCCGTATGAAATTTTTATTACGGGAGGATATAGCCAATGAAAAGAGTTTACACTTTATACAGAGTTTCCACAAAGAAGCAGGTAAACATCAGTGAGAACCATGACAACGACATCCCCATGCAGCGGGGAGCCTGCAAGGAATTTGTAAAATACAGGCAGGATTGGGAAATCGTAAAAGAATATGAGGAAAAAGGCGT
>RAZA01000129.1 GCA_003612485.1 bacterium D16-50 | reverse complement strand
TCCGCTGGTATGGAGGGAAAAGGAACATAAACGAGGAGTATGATACGGTGATGGTCGTCGATTCGGGCGCCCTGAAGACAGACAGCTACAATTTCATGACACACCTGTTCGCCATATGGAAGAGTGAGAGACATATTGAGGTGTTTAGGAAGCAGCTGGAGCACTACTATGAATGGAATCTGAAGTATGGCATGGGGCCTAAGACAGAGGGATGACGCAGCGCAGGACATGGATATATTTGACGCATGCAGCCTTTCTGTGCACCATAGCGTTCGATGAGGCGTGAAACAATAAAAGGGAAATTAGTAATTGCTTTGAAGCATATAAAAAACGAGGAGGATAAAGGTGGAAATTTACATTTTTGGGGAAAAAGAAGGACGTGAAAAAGCGAATGCAGTTTTGAAGGAGGCGGTCGATTCTAAACATCTGATTCCGATATTGGGAACTGGTTTTAGCTCGGGTACGATAACACGAATGGGCAAAGTGCCCAATGTACGTCAGTTGAAGAATAAAATGGCAGAATTATTGCTCGAAACCTCCGCATATCATGGTCAAAGAAAGGAAGATTTTGAGGAGATAAACTTATTTCAAATTGCAGGTGCTTTTTGGGATGAAGCAGAAAAGCTGTCTGAACAAAAAATGTATAACAAGTTTGTAGAATATATGGAAAACAATTTTACAAATACAAACGATTTACCCATTATAAAAAGAAAATTCTTAAATGCAGGATGGAGATATATTTATACGTTAAATTATGATGATGCCATTGAACGAAACCTTGAGATAGAGACAATTATTCCTTATAATAGACATAATAAAGAGTTTATTGAACGACATTTTTGCCTTTTTAAATTGCATGGAGATGCAAAGGAGTTCGTAAAGAGCAAAGACAAAAAGTACTGCATATTAAGTAGTGTCTGCTTTTTAAGTCTGTAAACCATTGATTTTACTGACTTTTCAGCATATTTATGATAAAATAACT
>RAZA01000012.1 GCA_003612485.1 bacterium D16-50 | reverse complement strand
GTTATTCATCAGATATGACTTTGTAACTTGTTAACTATATAGCTCTTGTAGCTATATCATTATTATACTAGGAGGTTTCATTTATGAAGAAAATCAAACACATTGCCACAGTGCTGGCAGCTGCTGTCGTATTTTTCCTGCTGCCCGGAGCAGGCTGTCTCAAGGCGGCCGCAGAAGAGCCCGTCACCTATGCCGTAAAATATATAGAGGACAAGAACGAATGGCGCTATCTTCCCGACACATCCACCTTTGACGACGCGGCCTACCACAGAGAGCTGTACTATATGTACGAATCCATGAAGGATGGTGATATCGTGGTTGTTTACAACGAGAGTGAAGCGGTTCCCGTGCTGGATTTAGGTTCCGTGCGCCTCAGCAACTTAAGCGTCACCCCCTGCAGCTCCTTCACCATTATTTATTCGGGGGATGTAGATGAATGCAATATTCTGGACGGCGCTTACTGCTCCATCAACGCCAACGTTACCAACGCGCATATATACGGAACTTCTACCAGCAACTTCAACAAAAATGTTCAGGAGCTGCGTATTCATGCCAATGACGAGATCACTTCCACCGTGGGATGCGACGGAACGGTAGGTCATCTCTACGCACCCTCGGACACTCTGCCCAAGACCTTCTACGACCTATATGATTTTAAGGCAGGATCCCTGCTGATCCAGCAAGGCTCTCTGGAGACCAGCCCCGACAAGTTCAGCTCATCCCCGACGCAGCCTACACCCGCTCCCACCGAAGCTCCCCAGCCACCTGCCGCTACAGCGCCTCCCGCAGCCAGCACACCCTCGGGAAACGATGACGAGTACGATGATGTTCCAAAGACCGGCTCACACAGTCCGGTGCTTTGGCTGGTATGCATCGCCGCGGCCAGCGGAGCCGTGAGCTATGGTTTGAGAAGGACAAACCAATCCTCTAAATAATTTACAAAAAAATCGGCCCGCCCCAATCTCAGGGGCGGGCTTTCATCATTCATCATTTTTCATATAAGTTCTTAATCTCGTCACATGCCTTCTTACCTTGTCACATATCTTCTTACCTTGTCGCATGCCTTCTTACCTTGTCGCATATCTTCTTATCTTGCCAAATGCTTTCTCATCTCATCACATCCGCATGCGCCAAATTACAAGCTTCCATATGCCCGGATCAGATCCCATGCCGCCGGTGTTCCGTATCCCAGTCTCCACACCGCTACTCCTCCAATGTTTCTGGCATTCATCACATTCAGCTTGACCGCGATGGATTCCTCGTCCTCCGCCCAGATCTGATACAGCGCCGTACCGCTGTTCCATTCCCCGTAATTCTGGCAGGTGGTCTCGTCCCACTGTAGCTTTATATTCTGGCTCTGCAGGAAATCCGCCAAATGATTCAGCGTCACATACTCGTCCGTCACAGTGGTTCCTTCCGTCTTCCAGAGGATCATATAGAAGGGAAGCGCATTCACCACCTTTTCCGCCGGCACCTGCTCCAGAGTCCTGTCCAGACCCTTGGACACGTATTCGATACTGGCCACGCTGCCGGGATCTCCGCTGCCATGCCAATGCTCGTCATATCCCATGATAATGCAATAGTCCAATATCTTTCCCTGAATGTCCAATCTGTAATAATCATTGAAGTTGAGAGGCACATAATTGTCCACCGACAAGATCAGTCCGCTGCCCCTGCACAGAACCGAAAGCTCTTTCAGAAACTGGATATAATGCTCCCCGCAGTCCACCTTCAGTCCCTCGAAATCGATATTGATGCCGTCCAGCTTCAGCCCCAGCGAGGTATCCACCATGTCTTGCACCAGCTTCTGGCGCTTTGTTGTGGAGGAAAGCACCTCATACGCGCTTACATCCGCTCCCGTCTCGTTTCTATAATTGAAATTGTCCCAGACGCCCCATACCTGCAGCCCTCTTGCATGGGCGCTCTCCACATACCAGGCCGATGCGAAGGAGCGGAAATTGCCCTCGTTGTCCGTAAGGCTAAACCAGGTGGGAGCAATCACATTGATACAGTTCCCGTCCGCCAGCATGGCGTCCAATGTGGAGTTTCCTCCCTCTCCCCCGATGGAATGGAAGCCCAGACTGACCTTCTGCGGCAGACGGACGGATGTATACTCTTCCTCCACATAATCTCTCACAGGCTCCTCCGTCACTGTCTGAAGGTTGTCCAGCCGTTTGTTTTCCAGATAGCCGATGACGGAGTCGGAAGTCTTTACAAGGCTCCAATCCTCCCCCTGCTCAAGCACCTCAACAGTCTCTCCGGCCTCAGCCTCCCGCAGAATAGGACTCTTGATCCCCCCTTCCAGACGAACCTGCGTATCCTTTGTCACCTCCATGGTCTGCTTCGTACCCCATTCGGTATAGACCTGAAGATGCCTCTCGAATGCCAGCCATGAATAATTGGTAAAGCGCTTCACATAGTCCGCCGCCAGAAAGATTCCGTCCCCCTCCGCAAAGCAGGCTTCATATTCCAAGGCATGGCCGCCCGCCCCATCGGTGTATTCCCTTGCGCCGAACACGGCAGTGGCCGTATCTCTGGCAGTGGTATAAAGAATTTTCTGTTCGTTTCTGTCCGCATAAAAGCCCTCATTCAAATAGGTCTTCACTGTATTCAATTCAAAGTAGATCCGGCCGTCCCGCACATAGGCCCTGTCGGAAATCATATCATTCTGGAGAAGAATTGCAAGCTCCCCTTCTTCCACCCCATAATACTCATCCAGATCCACCACTTCTTTGCTGTAAGAATACTTCTCCAGCAGTCTGCTGCCAAAGCCCACCACGGCCACGATCACGATCAGCACCAGAGCCACGATTACCGGTATCCCTTTTCTTCTCATCCTTGCTCACATAACCTTTCTTCACACTGTAACTATTCCCTGATCCACACAACCAAATACATCATAGCACATTTATCGGAAAGCGTCACCAGCAAATTTGCTTTTTTGCCGCCGCTGCCAGCACGAGAGGCAATCCCATTTTCAGGCATGCGGCGGCAGGTATTTCCATGGCATACTTCTACCGGCGCGTCACTTTGTCGAAGCGCACTTGCTCAACGGCTCCTTTGTCATTCAGCACGTAATCGGCCATATAGGGGCTGTCCTCTCTCACCGCTCTGGACACGGCTTCGGCCGGAAGCACTTTCTTTCCGTCCACATATAGCCCTACGCCGCTCTGACTCATCTGTTCCAGCTGCAGGAGCAGATCTTCTCTGGCCGTCTTCATCAAATCGCTTTTTTCATCATACAAGAAAGCACCTCCTATCTCAGCTTCTCGTCTCGATTTTGTCTTTCCGGCTTCCTGCCAAAAGGACCTTTCTCTGTGATGAATCAACCGGAAAGCCTTGGGACAAAGCAAATGTCTTCAGCCGTACCTGCAATGGCAATCATTTCCATTGCATAATCGGTTTAAAATGAATTATAATTGTGAAAATTAGTTGACATACTTATGACCAAGCATTCAGCACGCTGCTTGTAAGACATCCTTAGACATATGACAGTTTTCCCCTGCTGTCATATAATGTGATTAATGCGATATACACAATCAAAAAATAGAAAGGATGGGGCGGAACGAAATGTTCCAAAAATAAAGCTGAATCAACCTGATATTTAGACTGCTGCCTCCTTCCTCGTACAGAGTACCGAAGACATTTGCTTCTTTGATAATAACACTCTTAAACCGTTTTGGCAAGGGAAATCTTACGAAGGATATTAAAAATTTTTAAACTCAGGTTTCTGCTATTGACTTGGGGCAACTGAAAGTATATGATTGAAAGACAAAAATCCAAGTTTTTTGATTATACTATACAGTTCAGCCACAAAGAAGGAAGGGTTGCCGTATGAAGATAGAAAAAGTAAACGAGAACCAGATCCGCTGCACCCTGACCAGAGAGGATCTGGCCAGCAGGGAGCTGAAGATCAGCGAGCTGGCTTACGGAACGGAAAAGGCCAAGAGCCTGTTCCGGGATATGATGCGACAGGCGAATTTTGAGTTCGGCTTCGAGGCGGAGGATATCCCCCTGATGATAGAGGCGATCCCCCTAAACGCCGAATGCATTGTCCTGATCATCACCAAGGTAGAAGATCCCGAAGAGCTGGATACCCGTTTTTCCAGATTTGCCCCCTCGGTCACGGAAGACAATGAGTACGAGGATCCCGAATCCGGATTCGTGGAAGCCGCCTCCGACGAGGTCCTTGAGCTGTTCCGGAAAATACAGAAGGAGCAGGACGCCTCCGATTCCTCCTCAGGGGAGCATTCCGGCAAGTCTGCGGAGGAAGAGGGAAAGCCCGTTGTGCGGATATTCCTTATGAGTTCCCTGCAGCAGGTCATGAACGTGTCCGCCATCATCGCAAAGGCCTATGACGGCCGCAGCTCCCTATACAAGGACCAGCGCTCGGAAGGCTATCTCCTTCTGCTGGCTCAGGACAGCGCCTCGGAGTCCTTCGACAAGGCCTGCAACATTGCGTCGGAATACGGCGTCCTCCAGCGCTCCGCTGCCGGAAGCGGCGCGTTTTACTCCGAACACTATGACACCCTGATACCCGCCAACGCGGTTCAGGCATTGGGAGGCTCCCTTTCCTGAAAACAGCGCGACGCCCCTGCATCCCAAAAGGATGGAGGGGCGTTCTCTTGCCTTACAGCGCCTCGATGGCCTTCATCAATTCATCAATGTCCAGTCCGTGAACCATTGCGGCCTCTTCCAGGGATTCGCCCTGTGCCGAGGGGCATCCAAGACAATGCATCCCCGCCTCCATCAGCACGGGTGCAACGTCAGGATTTGCCCGCAGAATCTCGCCGATGGTCATCTCTTTCGTTATGCCGTCCATAGCTTTCTCCTCTCTTTATGATGATGTGGCGCGCCCTTAGGCGCCTACCCTTCAGTATATATCTTTTCTCAAAATCTGACAAGGTATTCTTTTTTTAGAAAATACTTCAAAAAAATCCCGGAAATCCGCCAATGTACAGAAAAAAGTACACTTTCCCACCTTGACTCCACACGGCCTTTTTCATATAATAAACTTAAGGATTAGAGGCAGTGATTTTGGTTTATACTAATTCAAATTTCAATAGGAGGTTATTTCAAAATGAGACCAGAATGGACAGATTTCGTGGCAGGCAAATGGGATAAAGAAGTCAACGTGCGCGACTTTATCCAGAGGAACTATCATCCCTATGACGGCGATGAGGATTTCCTTGCCGGCCCTACACAGAACACCAAGGATCTGTGGGCGCAGGTGCTGGATCTGCAGAAGCAGGAGAGAGAAGCGGGCGGTGTTCTGGACATGGATACCAAGGTTGTCTCCACCATCACTTCCCATGGCCCCGGATATCTTGACAAGAGCAAGGAGACCATCGTCGGCTTCCAGACCGACAAGCCCTTCAAGAGGTCTCTGCAGCCTTATGGCGGAATCCGCATGGCAGAGAAGGCCTGCTCCGACAACGGCTATGAGGTAGACCCCGAGATTTCCGAGTTCTTCTCCACCCACAGAAAGACCCACAACGCAGGCTGCTTTGATGCATACAACGCCGAGATGAGAGCCTGCCGTTCTTCCCATATCATCACCGGCCTTCCTGACGCTTACGGCCGCGGCCGTATCATCGGTGACTATAGGCGCGTTGCCCTCTACGGCATCGACAGGCTTATCGAAGACAAGCAGGCCCAGAAGGATTCCACCGGCCGGGTAATGACCGATGATGTGATCCGTCTTCGCGAGGAGATCTCCGAGCAGATGGTTGCCCTTAAGCTGATGAAGGAGATGGCTGCTTCCTACGGCTGCGATATCTCCAAGCCCGCTTCCAATGTGCAGGAGGCCATTCAGGCAGTTTACTTCGGATATCTGTGCGCTGTAAAGGAACAGAACGGCGCCGCAATGTCCCTTGGACGTACATCCACCTTCCTCGACTGCTACGCCGAGAGAGATTTGAAGAACGGCACCTTCACCGAGGAGCAGATTCAGGAGTTCGTGGATCACTTCATCATGAAGCTGCGCCTGATCAAGTTTGCCCGTACCCCTGAGTACAACCAGATCTTCGCAGGCGATCCCGTGTGGGTAACCGAGTCTCTGGGCGGCGTAGGCGTGGACGGCAGACATATGGTAACCAAGATGAGCTTCCGTTACCTGAACACCCTGACCAACCTTGGACCTTCTCCCGAGCCCAACCTGACCGTGCTCTGGTCCACCAGACTGCCGGCCAACTGGAAGAAGTATTGCGCGAAGATGTCCATCCAGACCTCTTCCATCCAGTACGAGAACGACGATCTGATGAGAGTTGACCACGGCGATGACTATGGTATCGCCTGCTGCGTATCCTCCATGGTCATCGGCAAGGAGATGCAGTTCTTCGGCGCAAGAGCAAATGTGGCTAAGTGCCTGCTGTACGCTCTCAACGGCGGTGTGGACGAGGTTACCAAGAAGCAGGTAGGTCCTAAGTACCGTCCCGCTACCGGCGATGTGCTGGAGTACAATGATGTTATGAGCAAGTTCATCGACATGCTGGAGTGGCAGGCCGATGTATATGTAAACACTCTGAACATCATCCACTATATGCATGACAAGTACTGCTATGAGAGAGCCGAGATGGCGCTCCATGACAGAGATGTAAAGCGTTATTTTGCAACCGGCGTTGCGGGACTGTCCATCGTGGCCGATTCCCTTTCCGCCATCAAGTATGCCAAGGTTGAGCCTATCCGTGATGAGGACGGCATCATTGTTGACTTCAAGACCACGGGAGACTTCCCTAAGTACGGCAATGACGATGACCGCGTTGACAGCATCGCTCAGGAGGTTGTGCATCGCTTCATGACCGCCATCAGGAGACATCATACCTATAGGAACGGTATCCCTACCACGTCCATCCTGACCATTACCTCCAATGTTACCTACGGTAAGGCCACGGGCAACACCCCCGACGGACGTAAGAAGGGCCAGCCTTTCGCTCCCGGAGCTAACCCTATGCACGGCCGTGACACCCACGGAGCAGTAGCATCTCTGGCTTCCGTATCCAAGCTGCCTTTCAATGATGCTCAGGACGGTATCTCCAATACCTTCACCATCATCCCCGGCGCTCTGGGCAAGGAAGACAAGGTATTCACCGGCGACATCGAGCTTGATCTGAAATAAGGCCGAATCCGAATAAGACCTGCCTCCCATAGGACATGACCTTCCGTTCCTATGGGAGACCAGCCGAATCAGCGGAAGGAGCCGGAGGCAATGCTGCAAAAGCTCTGAGAGAAGGAGACACTATGGACGAGAAAAAAATGATTGACGATCTGGTAAAGATGCTGGATGCCGGCATGGCCGGCGGCGTCGGCCATGTGAACGTGGACTATGATCAGAATGCCGAGCAATCGAAGAACGTTCAGACAATGGGCTGCACGGACTGTTCCAGAACGCCGTTGGCCTGCAGTGTACCTACGCTTGAGCAGGGACTGGACGACTATCAGCAGCCTGCACCCGAAAAAAAGATATAGATAATTCCAAAAACGGAGTATATAAACAAGCATGCACCTCTAAGGCACGGCAATGTCCGAAGGCATGAAGGGCGCATGGGAAACCAAAAATAGGAGGACAAAATTATGGCAACAAATTCTGCACAGGTTGATAACCTTGTTAACTTGCTTGACGGCTATGCCACCAAGGGCGGCCATCATCTGAACGTAAACGTACTGAACAGGGATATGCTGCTGGACGCTCAGAAGCATCCTGAGAACTATCCCCAGCTGACCATCCGTGTAAGCGGATATGCAGTCAACTTCATCAAGCTGACTCCCGAACAGCAGGCTGACGTTATCTCCCGTACCTTCCACGAGGCCATCTAAGGAACCGTGTCCATGCTGTCTGTGAGGAGAGTTCTGGAATCTGCTTAGGACCATGGGGCATCGGCGGATGACGCTAAAGTCAAAATGAATTCTGAGACCCGGGAAGCATCCCTTCCCGGGTTATTCATAACAAAATCTCCGGAAAGCGTGGTATAACTTATGCAAGGAAGAATTCATTCTCTGGAAAGCTTCGGAACAGTGGACGGCCCCGGCACCCGCTTCGTGGTGTTCGTGCAGGGATGTCCCATGCGCTGCGCCTATTGTCACAACCCCGACACTTGGGAAATGACGGGCGGAACCTTGATGGAGCCTTCCTACATTATAGAGCAATACGAAAAGAATAAGGCCTTCTATGCCAACGGCGGCGGTCTCACCGTCACCGGCGGAGAGCCCCTGATGCAGGTTGAATTTATGATCGAGCTGTTCACGCTGGCTAAGGAAAAGGATATCCATACTTGCATAGACAGCTCTGGCATCGCATTCAATCCCAACAACCCGGCTTTCCTCGAAAAGCTGGACCGGCTTATGGAGCTGACGGATCTGGTCATGCTCGACATCAAGCATATCGATCCGGAAAAGCATAAGGATCTGACCATGCAGCCCAACGAGAACATCCTGAAATTTGCCGCTTATCTGGATGAGAGGCATGTGGACATGTGGATACGCCATGTGGTGGTTCCCGGCATAACCGATGATGAAAAATACCTATTTGACTTAGGCTATTTCATCGGGCAGTTCCACAATCTGAAGGCTCTGGATGTGCTTCCTTATCACACCATGGGCGAAAAGAAGTATGAGAGCCTTGGCATGGAGTATAAGCTGAAGGGCGTGCCTGCCATGGATAAGGATAAACTTCTGGATAAAAAGAAAGCAATTATTGACGGAATCAAAAAAAGGCGTTACAATGAATAATGAAAATCCAACCAACCTGAAGGAGGACAACAATTATGGCATTCGTAATCAACAATACCTGCGTAGCCTGCGGCGCATGTGAAGCACAGTGTCCCGTAGGAGCGATCTCCATGGGAGACGGCAAGTTCGAGATCGATCCCGATAAGTGCATCGACTGCGGTTCTTGCGCCGGACAGTGCCCCGTAGGAGCGATCTCCAACGAATAAAGCAGATCCCACATAGGGCAGTCGGAGAGATGAACAAACGATACATGGACAAAAGCGCTTCATCAAAAGAAGCGCTTTTTCTTTGTCTCCGCCCCCTTCTCCTTGTCGCCCTCCGAAGTCTTTTCCGCCTTTTCCTTCCGCAGCCGACGGGTCTTCCTGCGGAGCAGCTCGTCCATCCTTTTATAATGCTCCTCGTCCCGCTCCGCCAGCATCTTGTCTCTCGCCTCCTCCCGCTCCTCCTGCACGCGGAACTGATAGTCCAGCTCCTTTACCACGCTCTCTCTGATCTCCCGGCAAAGCTGTACATTATTCTCTTCCAGCGTCTGCCTTATAAGCTGCTGCAGCAGCCACTGGAGCCTTCTGGACTTGTCCTCCTTGGCCTCCCTCTCCAGCTCCTGTCTGTTCTTTTCCGGAACAATGTCTATGGCCAGCCCCCCTGCCCCCTGCTGCTCCGGTCCGGCCTCCTCTTCCGTTTCCGGAGGCTCCTGACCGTCTTTTGGAGATATGGCCCCCATGGACCTGCCCACCTCCTCCGTACCGGTGGACAAAACATCCAGCCTCCCGTTCTTCAAGATCATCTTAATCGCCTTCAACTGCAGTCCCCTCTCTTTCATTCCCTTGATCTGTTTGAATCGCTCCACATCCTCCTCCGTATAGTAGCGATGGCCCAGCTCGTTGCGCTTAATGGGCAGATGCAGTTCCTCCTCCCAATAGCGCAGCACATGGCTTTCCACCTTCACCTCTCTGGCAGCGTCCGAAATAAGCAAATAATTGTCCATGTCCTCTCCTTTCGCATATGCCCCACGGCATCCTTCCTCCTGAAACAAACAATAAAATCCACGCGTCGCGAGTCTTCTATTGTCATGAATAAAAAAGAGAATGAGCCCTCATACTCATTCTCTTTCGTGTACAATGATCCGCCGCATACGGATCCTATCCCTCTAGTCTATCTTTCTATGCTCCAGATTCGCAAATCTCTGGTATTCCGGAATCCACGCCAGCTCCACCGTACCGATGGGGCCGTTTCTCTGCTTGGCGATGATAAGCTCCGTAATTCCCCTCTTCTCCGAATCCTTGTTGTAATACTCGTCCCGGTAGATGAACATCACCACATCCGCATCCTGCTCTATGGCCCCCGATTCCCTCAGATCCGAGAGCATAGGCCTATGGTCCGGCCTCTGCTCCACCGCCCGGGAAAGCTGGGACAGCGCGATCACCGGCACGCTCAGCTCTCTGGCCAGAGACTTCAGGGAACGGGAGATATCCGATATCTCCTGCTGTCTGGAATCGGTTCTGCCGCTTCCCGTCATAAGCTGCAGATAGTCTATCATGATAACGCTCAGGCCATGCTCCAGCTTGTATTTGCGGCATTTGGAGCGCAGCTCCGCAATGCTGATGCCCGGAGTATCGTCTATGATCAGGGAGGACTTGCCGATGACCCCCGCGCTCTCTATAAGTTTCTCCCACTCCTGATCGTTAAGCTGGCCCGTGCGCAGCTTCTGGCTGTCCACATTGGACTCCATGGAGAACATACGGTTCACCAGCTGCTCCTTGCTCATTTCCAGACTGAAGACCGCCATACAGAGATTCTTCTTGAACGCCACGTTCCGGGCCAGATTCAGCATCAGCGCCGTCTTCCCCATGGAAGGTCTGGCAGCAATCAAGATCAGATCCGAGGGCTGCAGCCCTGCCGTCCGGTAATCCAGATCCAGAAATCCGGTAGGGATGCCCGTGACGCTGCCCTTGTTCTTGGCTGCCGCCTCGATCTTGTCCATGGCGTTCATCACCACCTGCCGTATGGGCACGTAGGCGTCCGTGGTGCGCTTCTGCACCAGCTGGAAGACACGCTTCTCCGTATCCTCCAATATGTATTCCAGACTCTCCTTGCCCCCGTAACAGGCATTGGCAATCTCCTCGTTCAGGCGGATCAGCTTGCGCAGCGTAGACTTCTCCGCCACAATATTCGCATAATGCTTGATATTGGCGGTGATCAGAGGCGCGCTCAGAATATCCCTGACGAATTCCAGACTGCTGACCTCCGGAGGCACATCCTTGGACTGCAGGCGGTTCTGCAGAGTCACCAGATCCACCGGACTCCCTGCATCGTTCAGCTCGCACATGGTCTCGAACAAGACCCCGTACTGCTTATTGTAGAAATCCTCGCTGCTGATAAGCTCGGAGGCCACCACAATGGCCTCCCTATCCATGATCATGGAACCGATCACCGACTGCTCCGCCTCCATGCTGTGGGGCAGAACCCTTTTCAGAATGTTTTCTTCCATGGACGGCTAGGCCTCTACAACCTTCACCACGAGCTTTCCCGTCACCTGCGGGTGCAGCTTCACGGCCACCTCATAGACGCCGAAGCTCTTGATGCTTTCAGGCAGCTGAATCTTTTTCTTGTCCAGCTCTATGCTGTTCTGCTCCTTGTAGGCCGCCGCGATCTCCTTTGCGGACACTGAGCCGAAGGCTCTGCCGCCCTCCCCTGCCTTCATCTTAAGGACCACCTGCTTGGACTCCAGCTGCTCCGCCAGCGCCTTCGCCGCGTCCAGCTGCTCCTTTGCAAGCTTCTCCTCCTTGTTCTTCTGAAGCTTGAGATCGTTCATGTTCTTTGCGTTGGCCTCAATGCCTATCTTCTTGGGGAGGAGATAGTTTCTGGCATAGCCCTCGCTGGCCTCAATGACATCCCCCTTCTTCCCCAGCTTCTTTTCATCCTGCACCAATATAATCTTCATCTTCTCTCAAATCCTTTCTCAAAGCTTGCCTTTGTCCTCTTGCATCACAGTTCATTGTTTTCAAGCATACTGTCAATGGTTCTCTTCAGGGCTCCCATGGCCTCGATGATACTGACCCCCTCCATCTGGCATGCGGCGGTGCTGAGATGCCCTCCGCCTCCCATGCGCTCCATGATCACCTGCACATTGATCTCGTCTATGGACCGGGCGCTGATGTATATCTTGCCCTGATAGTCCGTGAGCACGAAGCTGGCCTTGACCCCCCGGATGTTCAGCAGCTCGTTGGCCGCCTGAGCGCCGATGATGGTGGGGCTGGGCAGATCCTCAGCCGTACAGATAGAGATGGCAAAATACTGTTTGTAGATCTCCGCCTGACTCACCGCGTCCGCCTTGGCCTTGTACCCCTGAGCGTCCTCCCGAAACAGCTTACGCACCCGGGTCACGTCCGCGCCGCTGCGCCGCAGGAAGGCCGCGGCCTCAAAGGTGCGCACTCCCGTCTTTATCATATAATTGTTGGTGTCTATCATGATGCCGGAATACATGCAGTCCGCTTCCTCCGCCCGGATCTTGATATTGTCATAGGTATACTGGAGGATCTCGGACACCATTTCGCAGGCTGAGGACGCATAAGGTTCCACATAGGACAGAGTGGCGTTCTCAATGGTCTCCGTGCCCTGCCTATGATGATCCAGCACCACCACAGACTTGCAGAAGCGGAGCAGATCGGGACATTCCGTGATAGAGGGCTTGTTCACGTCCACCACCACCAGAACGGTGCTGTTCCCGGCCATCTCCACCGCCTGCTGGTTGCCGATAATCATATCGCTCTCGTACTCCGGATTTCCCCGGAACAGCTCCACCATGGGCTGTATGGCGGGTATCACCTCGTTTAAAACGATATGGGCCTTTCTTCCAAGCGTCTGGGCGATCCTGTAGATGCCCACCGAAGCCCCGAAGCTGTCCGCATCCGGCATCCTATGTCCCATCACCAGCACCTGATCTTTTCCGGTGATGATCTCCCTGAGGGCGTGGGCCTTCACCCTCGCCTTCACACGGGTGTTCTTCTCTACCTGCTGGCTCTTACCGCCGTAGTATGTAATGCTCTCCGGCGCCTTGATCACCGCCTGATCTCCTCCCCTGCCCAGAGCCAGATCTATGGCGTTGCGGGCGAACTCATAGTTCTGGGCATAGGTCAGACCGTCCAGCCCTATACCGATGCTGATGGTCACGGCCATCTCGTTGCCGATATTCACCGTCTTTACCTCTTCCAGCAGCTCGAACCGGGACTCCTGCAGCTGGGCGATGGAACGCTTCCGCATAATGATCAGGTATTTGTCTTTCTCCAGCTTCTTGCAGATACCGTCAAAGCCGGAAATATATTTGTTCACCTTTCTGTCAATGAGAGCGATCAGCAAAGAACGGCGAACCTCCTCCACGCTGTCCAGCGCCTCGTCGTAATTGTCCAGATAGATCATGCCCACCGCAAGGCTCTGATCGTCCACCTCCTGCAGGGCTATGTGCAATGCGGTCTCATCATACAGATACACTGCTATCAGATATCCATCATAGTCCTGAGCATCGATCATGTCGCTGCTCTCCGCCATCTCCTTCAGAGAGACCTTCTTGAACTTGGCCACGTACTCATTGCCCTCATATTCCAGCTCATACTGCGCCTCATCCAGCCCCTTGTCGTCGGGCAGACGGTCCTTGGTGACGGTGGGAAACAGAGAGGTGATGGATTTCCGATATCCTTTCGGCTGATGCACTATGGTCTCGAAGGCTATGTTGGTCCATATGACTTTTCCGTCATCGTCCAGCAGAGCGTAAGGCAAGTCCAGCTCCCGCAGAAGCTTCTTCTGTATCTGACCGTACTCCGTAGCGAAGCTGATCAGCTCATTCATGATAATGGGCTTGTTGTAAAAATACAGAGACAAGGTTATGGCAAAATAGACGATCATGAACGCCCCCAGAAGCGCCCCCGCCCTGAGGTCCAGCACAAACACCCCCACGTCCACGCAGGCGAGAACCACGCCCAGATAGATGCAGCATTGAATATAGGTCTTGATCCGGCCCTTTAATCTAATCCTCTTCTTCATATGAATACCTCATGGAAGCCTCCTTGTCCCATGGCCGGAGGCATGTCCTTCTGCTTCAATATTTTACCATACTCTTCAACACTATGCCACAATTTAATTTGTCAAAAAAGGAAATGTTTTGCAAAAAGGGGAAAATCCGAAAAAAGGTCAGCCATCCTTGCGGATGGTTGACCTTATCCTTAGCGTTCGTAACTGCAAAACCCCTTCACGGGGCCAAAGCGCTGCGCTCTGATCAATCCTGCACGTAGGGCATGATTGCGATATGGCGGGCACGCTTGATAGCTGCCGTCAGCGCTCTCTGATGCTTCGCGCAGTTGCCGGTGATGCGGCGGGGAAGAATCTTGCCCCTCTCAGACACGTATCTCTTCAGCTTGTTGGTATCCTTGTAATCGATCACGTTATCTTTGCCGCAGAACACGCAGACTTTCTTTCTCCTGCGGACACCGCCCTTTTTCCTCATGGGCGCATCGGATTTCTCTGCCTTATTATATGCCATGTCAATACCTCCTATCCTACATAATCTGTCTAAAATGGTAATTCTTCGTCGATACCGTCCGGAATGTTCATGAATCCGTCTCCAGCAGGCGCGCCGCCGGCCCCGGCAGGCGTGTTGCCGCCCCCATAGCCGCCTCCGTTTCCGTAACCTCCGCCGCTGCCATAGCCTCCGGTGCTTCCTCCGGCTGCGTTCTTGCTCTCAGCGAACTCGATCTCCTCGGCAAGGATACGGACACTGTAGACCATCTGCCCGTCCTTGTTGGTATAGTTGTCGTTCTGGACTCTGCCGCTCATAAGGATCTTGGTTCCCTTATGCAGATATCTCTCCACGAATTCAGCCTGCTTCCCGAAGGCGGTGCAGTTGAAGAAATCCGCGTCCGGCTCGCCCTCACGCTTGAATCGTCTGTCAACGGCAATGGAATAACGGGCCACCGTGGTCTGGCTGGCCCCCTGCGAATATCTTACCTCAGGATCTCTGGTCAAACGACCCATAAGAATCACTTTGTTCATATCACATTCTCGCTTTCTAATTAAGCCTAGTCCTGTCTGACAACCAAGTATCTGATGACATTGTCCATGATGCGGACGCGGCTCTCGATCTCGATGGGCACAGTGCTCTCGGCATCGAATCTGATGAAATAGTAATATCCCTCTTTCATCTTCTGAATTTCGTAAGCCAGCCTCTTCTTGCCCCAGTCGTCCACTTCTGTGATGACGCCGTTAAATCTCTCGATCAGAGCCTTGCACTTATCAACAACAGCAGCTCTCTCTTCATCTTCGATCTTAGCGGACACTACTACGGCTAATTCATACTTGTTCATGCTTGTTACCTCCTTTTGGTCTCTGGCCCGCACTCTATGCGAGCAAGGAATTTGATTCATCACAAATACTCATGTTAGCACATATTTCCGGATAATTCAAGGGTTTTCGTGAATTTTATACGTTCTTTTATACGTCAAATTTCTGTGGTCCCGAAAACACAAAAACAGAATCCACGCTTTGCGGCTCTTCCATTGTCATGAAAAACAGTCCGGGGCAGAACCATCCTGCCCCGGACCCTCTCTTACAGATTTCCGAACGTCCTTCCGTTATCTCTTGCTTGCGGACTTCCAAACACCCTTCCGTCTTCTCTTGCTTGCGGACTTCCAAACACCCTTCCGTCTTCTCTTGCTTGCGGATTTCCGGATATCCCTTCCGTCATCTCTTTATTCCTGCGGCTTGTTTCCCAGCGTGATCTCCAGCTCCACGCTCTCGTAGCTGCCGTCCACCAGACGCATCACGGTGACGGATATGGTATCTCCGGCCTTATAATACTGGATATCGTTCAGCAGATCCTCTCTGCTGGATATATGCCCCCCGTCAAACTTCACGATCACGTCCTTTACATGGATTCCGGCCTTCTGGGCAGGAGAGTCCTCCTCCAAGCTGTACACGAAGGCGCCCTGAGGCATTCCGTACAGCTGCGTCACGTCCTTCGTGACATTCTGGAGTATGACGCCCATATATCCCTGCTCCTCCTCATCCACTTTGTCATTGCGGATCTTCCGTTCCATAAGCTCGGAGATGATGGGGCTGGCGGTGCTGATGGGGATGGCAAATCCCATGCCCTCCACCCCGGTTTCCCCGATCTTTCCCGTATTGATGCCGATGACCTTGCCGTCCAGCGTGAACAGCGCGCCGCCGGAATTACCGGAGTTGATGGCGGCTGTGGTCTGCAGGAAGGTTCCCGTGGAGCCGTCCTCCATCCTGACTTCTCTGTCAAGGCCGCTGATCATGCCGTCGCTGACAGTCTGGCCGTAGCCGAGCGCATTCCCGATGGCAAAGACATAGGTTCCCAGCCGCAGATCATCGCTGTCGCCCAGTGCGGCCACGGCGATTTGATTTTTGGTCTCCTCGCTAAGGCTGCCCAAGGGCACCGATATCACAGCCAGATCCATCTCCGCATCCTTGCCCTTGATCACAGCCTTGGCCGTGGAGCCGTCGATGAAGGTAATCTCCAGCTCATCCGTCTCGTCCACCACATGATTGTTGGTGACGATAAGCAGTTCCTCCTCGTTGCGCGCGATGATGATGCCGGATCCTGCCGATGCCCCTTGTCTGGTATAGGACTGTCCCCAGAAGGTAGGAACCGTAGTGGTGTAGTTGTTCACAATGGACACCATGGCAGGTATCACGTCATTTATTACTTCTGTAACTTCATCCCTGCCCAGAACCACCTGATTTACTTTGGACATCTGGCCCATAGCCTCTTGAATGTCGGAAATCTTATCCTGATCTGCAATCTCCTGACCGGTTCCTTCCAGCATCTTTGTCCCCAGCATCTCCGCTCCCATCTTCACGCCATAAAAGCCTGCGCCCGCAAACAAACCGAACATCAGCCCCAGCCCCGCGCTGAAGAGAACCTTCCGCAGACGCCCCTTTTTCCTGCGCCCCTGACCTTTTTCCTCCGAACCGCCGCCATTGCCGCCTTCCGGACCTATACCGCCCTGAGTCTGGTACGTAGCATACCTCTGTGTATCCGCATTGGAATAGATTTCGTTTTCGTACATAATAATTACCTCCCTTTCTTAAAAAATGATCCGGCAATCTCATGCCACTTCATGTTAATCCATTTGACCTCTGCCCCCATACAGCCTTGGGAGAACAGCTCTTTTTCGTTCCTTTATAGATTCTAAGTATAACGGCCAATTGTGTCGGAATTGTGTTTACTTCATGAAGTGATTGTGAAAACATGATTCCAATATTCTTTATTTGTAGTAATTTTTAAAATCCAGCTTCTGGGAAGCCTGCGGTAATGCTTGCCCAGCAGATATCCCGCATATTTAAACCCGCACTGAAGACAGAATCCGGGAAACCTGCGCCGCCTTTTCTCCCTGCGCAGATATCTCCATGTCTCTTTCACCAGCCGCTTCCCCTCGCGCTCGGAGACCACCGAGCCAAAGATCTCCGGATGATCGGCCTGAGACACGCCCAGATCAAAGTTCCGCCGCAGCTGCATCAGGTTGGTATAGTTGTGGGAATGAATCACCCTCGCCTCCGCCGCGTACACAATGGCATACCCCGCCTTCACCGCCCCTGCCGCGTAGATCATGTCTTCATTGAAAATAGCCCGCTCCGGAAAGCCTCCCAGCTTCCGGTACACATCCCTGCGGTAGGCGGCGCACACATTGGAGCAGAAAAAGGTCTTGACCCCCAGAGTCTCTATGTCTCCCGCAGTCTTCTTTGCGGAAGCCTCGGGATAATTGAACCGTCTGGAGGCGCGCTCCAGCTCCGAGGAATCCGGTCCCGGAAGCTGTCTGGCATAGGCTGCCGCCACATCCTCCGACAAGCTTTCCACCAGCCTTTCCACCAAATAAGCGTCCGCCGGCATGGCGTCCTGCGTCATGCACAGAAACACCTCTCCCACGGAATATTCCACCCCTCTGCGTCTGGTGTCCCCATGGTCGAATTCCGCCTTCCTCAAATGATGCACCTGCACATTCGGATATTTCTTCCGAAAATCGGCATAGTCTCCCACCAGCTCGCAAAAAAACTTCTCCTCCGTATTCATGAGAATGATCTCATGGATCGGGAGAGACTGGCTCTCCAGCTTGTCCAGCAAAGAAAAAAGCTCCTTCCCCGGTCTGTACACGGGTATGATCACATCGATATCCAAGCTACGCGCTCCTTTTTGTATATTCTGCGAAAAGAGGAGAGCAAAAAGCCCTCCTCTCAATATATCTGCTTCCTATAAGCCTCTCAGTGCATCGTGTCCCTTTACCGCCGCGCCACAGACGACTGCCCGCATCCATGGCCCATCTTGTATCCTATGGCCCTATAGGTCATTTGTTCTTCATATAAGGCGCCACATTCTCTTTGATCTGCTCGCTGCACTCCTTCACGGTTTCTGTTACCACATAATCCTCATCATCAAAGAGATACTGATGCAGCCAGACCACATTTGATTCCAGATCAGTAGGCACCACGCAGCTGCCTTTGGCCCCCAGAGTCTCCGGCGTCCGCAGATCCTCTCTGGGGAAACCTGCCTCGTCCACAATCCTATAATCTGCAATGCTTCCGATAAGCTTCAGAATCTCGGCGGAGTCTATAGTGGTATAGATGTCCCCGATACAGTCATTGAACACCTTGGTGAGCGTAGCCAGATCCAGCTGCTTTGCCTGAGCCTCGATGGCCTTCAGCACCTCCCTCTGGCGGGCGGTACGCTTGAAATCGTCTCCCTTGGTCTGGCGGATACGGCAGTATGCCGTAGCCTGAATACCGTTGAGCAGCTGATAGCCCGTCTCCTTAACCGGCGTATAATCGGTCTTGAGCACCTCTGCCACGCCGATCTGATAATTGTTGATATGAAGCAGCTCCTCGCTGTCCACGTCAATATAGATTCCGCCAATGCCGTCTATGACCTTGCTCAGTCCCTTGTAACTCACTGCCACGAAGTTGGTGATGTCCATGTCCAGATTCATATTGAGCATCCTCACCGCCTGCTCTGCCCCGCCCCAGCTGTAGGCGGAATTGCACTTGGCATAGGTGTTCTCATTCCCGTTGGAATCCGTACCCGCGTTCAGATAAGTATCACGGTATACGCTGACCAGCTTGATGTCCCCGGTATCCATGTTGATGTTTGCTATCATGATGGAATCGCTCCGGCTGCCGCCGAACAGCTGCTTATCCGTAGTTGCGTCCACACCGAACAAGGCAATGTTCATATAGCCGTGCATGGTGCCGCCCTCCTCGGTCTGCTCCTGCACCTGAGAGGGAATCGCGACCTGATTCTTGTCCAGATATGTCACCTGAGGACCAGCCACCGCGTCGCTGTTCATCACCTTGAACAGCACCACTACCATGACCAGAATGATCACTACCTCCACTCCGAAGAGAATATATTTTCCCTTCCCTGATTTTCCCCGTCTTCTGTTGGTTTTTTTCGCCATAACGCCTTCTCCTTGTCAGTATGCATTTTTATTGATAAATCCTGTAAAAAAGGTCAATAATATTATCTTGATGTCAAACCCAAAAGTCCAGTTCTCTATATAATAAATGTCATGCTCTATTCGCTTCCTTATGGAGGTGTCCCCCCGAAGGCCGTTCACCTGAGCCCATCCCGTGAGCCCCGGCCGCACCTGATGCTTCACCATGTATCTGGGGATCTCCTCCCGAAACTTCTCCACAAAAAGCGGCCTTTCAGGCCTCGGCCCCACCAGACTCATATCCCCCTTTAGGATGTTGAACAGCTGGGGCAGCTCGTCCAGACTGGTGCGCCTCAGGAACCTCCCTACCGGAGTGACCCTTGGATCGTCCCTGACGGTCCATGCCTTCTTCTCCTCACCGGGAGCCTGCTGCTCCATGCTGCGGAACTTGTACATGTAGAAGGGACGGTTGTGGAGCCCTACCCTCTCCTGCCTGAAGATCACCGGCCCCGGACTGGTAAGCTTCACCAGCAGCGCCGACGCCAGCATCACGGGAGAGGTAATCAGAATCCCCGCCAGAGAGCCTATGATATCCATGATTCTCTTTATGATGATGTTGCCCGTGTTGGTCAGGGGCACATACCGGATATTGATCACCGGAAGCCCCATGAGATCCTCCGTATACGGCTTGCTCGGTATTAGGCTATTATAATCTGGTATGAACTTGGTGTGTACCCCCGATTTCTCGCAGGTAGACACAATCTCTCCCAGACAGTCATAGTCCCGCAGGGGAAGCGTGATGGCGATCTCGTCCAGCCTGTTCTCCGGAAGGATGGTCTCCAGATTTGTCAGGCTGCCCAGCACCTGCACTCCCTTATAACAAGTTCCCGCAGGAATGCTGTTGTCCAGAATCCCGTAAGCCTCGTAGCCCCACTGGGGATTGTCCTTGAGCCTGTCGATGTACTCCTCCGCCGCCCGGGAATAACCCACCAGCAGGATATGCTTGAGATTGTAGCCCCTGCTGCGTATGGTGCGCAGCCCCTTGCGAAGCGCAAGCCTGAAGCAGGAAGTCAAAAAGACATTGAACCCGTAAAAAATCACCATCACGGAACGGGAATAGTTGATCTCCCGAACTACCATATAAAGTATGATGATCAAGGTCAGTATACCGATGGTGTTCGCCTTGATGATTCCGTAAATCTCAAACCTCCTGCGCACGGTGCGCTTAGGCGCATACACACTGCAGGCATAATACATCAGCACATAGACGGGAACAATGAAGCCCAGCAGCGCAAAATAATCGCTGGCGGGAAGCACGCCGATCCCCGGTCCATTATTCAGAATATAAAATTTGAAATAATAGGCAGACATAAAGGATGAAGCCGTAATGACGGCGTCTGCCACCACCATTAAACGGTTGAATACCTTCTGATTGTCCTTTATCATAAGCGTCACCCGATTGATACCCTGCCACTTTATTATATAGGGTACAGTTTAGGAATTTATGAAGTCCTTTCTTAAGATTTCTTAAGAAACCTTACAGCATTGACGTAGAGCTGGCCCTGAATGGCCAGATAATAGCGAAGATGCGCTCTGCGGAAGGGGATTTTCCTGGATTTTCCAAGCTTTGAAAAAGATTTTTCCAGTCCCTTCCAAAGCCCTTTCAGGTACAAAAATCCCATCCTCTTCCTGCAGAAAAAGAGAAACTTTATAAAAAAGCCCAAAAACAAGAAGGGGAGATTCCATAGTCCCTGAAGCAGCGGCATGTTTTTTGCGATGACATACACGCTGTTGGCCGCGGCCTGCTCCGTCTTCCATTGGTTATACCTCGATCCGCTGGAGGCGCTTCCGTAATGAATCACCTGAGCCGACGGCTCATAATAATTTTCATATCCATAGATTGCTGCTCTATATCCTATGTCCAGATCCTCCAGATAGGCGAAATGCGCCTCGTCAAAAAGACCTATTTCCTCAAACACCCTCTTCCGATAGATTGCTGCCCCTCCGCAGGCGGAAAAAACCCTTACCGGTGTGTCATACCGGTAAGCGGGCCGGCCTTTCCCTCTGGAATAGGCCCAGCCCAAGACGCAGTATCTGTCCCCTGCGTCGTCCGTCAGATCCGGTCTGTCCCACATGAGCATCTTCGCACTGACGGAAAAAGCCCTCGGTCTGGACTCTATGGCATCGTAGAGCCCCTTCACCAAATGGGAGCAGGATTTGGTGTCGTTGTTCAGCAGCAGCACATAAGGGGTGTCCGCCGCCTGTATCCCCACATTCACCCCATGGCAGAAGCCGGTATTGGAGTCCAGCCTGATCAGGGTCACCTGAGGGAACTCTTCCTGAATCAGCTCCGGGCTGCCGTCTTCGGAGCCATTGTCCACCACAAGAACCCCATACTCCGGAGCCTCCTCCTGACACAGTATGGATTCCAGACATTCCCGGACGAACCGAATGCCGTTGTAATTCGGAATAACCACCGTCACCTTTTCCATAGCGGATCTCCCTTCACGCCTCCGGCAGGTACAAAATCCGATACCCTGCCTCCCGCAGCGCTCTGCCCAGCCGCAGGCTTATTTCGATATAATCACAGTCCTTGGGCAGGTAAGATACATCGAAGCGCTCCCCCTGCAAAACAGTTCTATAGGGAACCCCCGCCACCCTCTCAAACAGCTCCCGGCATTCCGGGCGCACCCGGATATTGCGGATGTCCACCGCGGCGGCGTCCTGAGGCAGCGCCGCCCTATGGAGATAGCCGCTGTAGCCCTTGGGAAGGCCCCCATATAGGACTTTCCCCTCTTCCGTGAGCCTGCCTCCCGCAACCCTGCCCTTCTGCAGCAGCCTGCCTCCAACCGCTCCTATGTCCGGCCTTTCCAAGAAGATATCCCCTTCGTAGCGCAGCACATAGAAACCCACATGGGCGGTGTCCTCCGCCTTGGCCCGCCAGCCTCTTGCGTCCGCAAAGTCCTGAATCGCCCTGCGTCCCGCCTCGTAGGCATAGAGCTTGCTTCTGGGGTTCTCCGCCGTGGACGCGGCGTGGCTCCTCCAGTGGTAGAGAACCTTGGGAACATGCACGATACTCCCCTCTTTCTCCAGAAGCCGCCCCGCCCCCCGCAGGACCAGATCAAAATCCTGCGCCCCGTCATATTCCGGCCGAAAGCCCAGAGACTGCATCAGTTCCCGCTTCATCACCAGAAAATGACAGATATAGTTGTTGCTCAACAGTAGATCCAGATTAAAGTCTTCCTTGCTATTAGGCTCAAAGAAAAGCTTTCCCTCTCCGTCGCATTTGTCCTCGTCGGAATAGAGCATTTCCGGCTCCCGGCCCTCTTTTCTCCCCCTATTGATGGCTGCCGCCATCTCATACAACGCATCATGCGTCAGCAAATCGTCATGATCCAGCAGTCCCACATACTCTCCCGTGGCCAGAGCCAGCGCCTTGTTGGTATTTTGGGCGATCCCCTGATTCTTTTCCAGTCGGACATAGCGGATGCGGGAGTCCTGTACGGCTCCCATGGCCCGCTCCACACTGTCATCCTCCGTGGCGTCGGCCAATATCAGTTCCCACTGAGGATAGGTCTGGTTCAGCACGGATCCTGCCATCTCCAGAAGATACTCCTCTCTGGTCCTATAGGCGGGAACCACGATGCTGAAGGAGACGGAAAGCCCCTCCTGCCTCCACTGCCCTCTCTGCCGCTCCAGCTCCTCCTTGGAAGGAGGCGTCCAGACGTAAGGAGGCGCATTTCTCGCCTCCAGTCTCTCCCGAACCGCGTTCCAGGTCTTCCTTACACCGTTCCTCTGCAGATAATATATGGTCTTTTTTATATTTGCCCCGCCGATTCCTGCACCCATCCCATTCCCTCATCCCAAACTTTCGTTGTGTCCTTCTTCCCTTCCTCCGCCATCCCAAGCTTTCGTTGTGTCCTTCTTCCCTTCCTCCGCCATCCCATGCTTTCGTTATGTCCTTCTTCCCTTCCTCCGCGGCCCTCAAGGAACCGCTTTATCATACTCAGGGGCGCTCAATTTAACTATTACATAATCATCGAATTCCTTAATGGAGCCCTCCAGAGGCCAGACCACCATGTCCTTGCTGTCCTCATAGGCGGAGGACATCATCTCCATGGTAGGCCCTCTGAACTTGAACCCCAGCGTCTCAAAAAACCCCAGAAGCCTAAGGGTGCTGTAATAATACTCCGGCTCCATCATATACTCGATCCCGAAGGCGGAAAGCACCACATAAGTGCCGTTCACCTCTTCCTCATAGCATGTGGCGTTCACCAGCGCCTGCCTATGGCCTATGAATATCACCGGCTTGCCCTGATGGACTGCTATCACATCGTCAAGATCGCCTATCAGCATGGCCGCCGTCATCTCGTCCGCTTTTCCGATCACGTCTCTGGTATAGAACAGCCTCATCATGGGCATGGCGTTCATGAATATCATAGCGCAGCCTGCAGCAGCCAAAAACGCCGCAGCCCCTTTCTTCCAAAAGGCCTTCAGCTCCATGAGCAGCACATGGCTGCCGAACAGCCACAGCACCCCGCAGGCCAGAGGAAGCGTCAGCTGAACTCTGGGAAACTGGAACCTGCCTATGATGAAAGTCAGGAAAAACGGGGAGAGAACCACCCCAAGCAGCCCTAAGCCGTACCAGACGGACTTCCGCTTCAGCCGCAGAAACAGAAGCGCCATAGCCCCCAGCCCTATGATCCAGCAGATATTATAGGTCGGCGTGTAATATATCCCCTCCGCCATCACCACATCCCGGATATAGCCCTTGATATACATAAGGACCACCTTCAGCTCCGTGTCCTTCCACACCACCTGATCCGTGAGATAGTCCATATGCGTGAAAAACAGCTTCGCTATCACCTCATAGACCACGAAGGCAATCAGGAAGTGCGCAACCACCCATCCCACTGCAGCAAAGACATTCCGTTTCTTTCCTTCTGCCTCCTCCCCATACAGCAGCATGAGAAAGCAGCCCAGATACAGGCACAGCTGTATGGGAACCATGCTTTGATAGATGCCAAAGGATATCACCACAAGCGGCAGGGAAAGCAGGAATGCCAGCCAGCTCTTTTCCCTCAAAGCCAGCATCAGATGCCAGTCCGAAACCACCAGAAGCAAGATCCCCAGCGCCACCTCAAAGGCCTGATACTGAAAGAGAAACTGTTCCACATAGGTGGGGTATACCAGAAAGAGCAGCATGAATATCAAAAGAGGCGCCGCCTTCAGGCGCTTGTCCAGAGAGTAAAAGAGATAGGCTCCCCCCATCCCCGTCAGCCATAGCGTAATCAAAAGCAGCGCTCCCGCCAGATAGGGATTGTACCAGGACAGCCCCAGAAGCTTCTTGACAAAGATCATCCCAAACCGTCCCACGTCCCCGTATGCATAAAAAGAGCCCGCGTCGTTGACCATGATCTCCTTGTCAATATAGAAGTAATTGTTGAAGGCCTGATTCCCGTAGACCAGCCCCAAAATGACCGCCAGAATGCCTGCCAGCCATGCATGTGCCCTTATAAACTCCGCGAACCCCGCCCACAGCCGTCCTATGGACGTCAGCTGTTCTCTAATTCCTGCCGCCTGCCTCTTCTGCTCTCCTGCAATCTTCATTCGCCTCTTCCTCCACCGGCCTCTCCTCTTCATGATGCACAGTTCTCCCGCTGTGCGGCTGCCTTTTCCGCTGCTGTGCGGCTTGTCTTTGTCTTCTTCCCCATTATAAAAAAACGGGGCCGCCGGCAGACTGCCGCCGCACTCGCCCCGTTCTCTGATCTATCATCCTGTTCTCCGATCTCATTCCCTGCCTCAGGGCCCATGCCGGTTCCCGTTTTCGGCCCCGCCTCCGGGCCCCTCTGGCAAGATCCTCCTGAAGATTCTTTCACCTTGATCTTACAGCGCCGCCTTTACGTCCTCCGTCAGCTGTGCAAGCTTATTCTGGGCGTCCTCAAGGCTGGCGCCCTTTACGCCCATGTAAAACTTGATCTTGGGCTCCGTGCCGGAAGGACGGGCACAGCACCAGGCGTCGTCAGGCAGCTCGAAGTAAAGCACGTTGGACTTGGGCAGACCGGTCTTTCCCTCTTCCCCGGTGACCATGTCCACCGCCCTGTCCGTCTCGTAATCCCTGAACTTCAGCACCGAAAGCCCTCCGAAAGCCTTGGGCGGGTTCTTGCGCAGCTTGTCCATGATCTCCGCGATCTGTCTGGAGCCGTCGATACCCTTTAGGGTGATGGTGTACTGGGATTCCTTATAATACCCATATTTCTCATAAGTATCCAGCATCATATCCCAGAGGGTCTTTCCCTGCTTCTTGCAGTACGCGGCCACCTCGCAGAGGCACATAACCGCCACAATGGCGTCCTTGTCCCTTGCATGGGTTCCTGCCAGACAGCCGTAGCTCTCCTCTAAGCCAAACACGTAGTTGTTGCTTCCGCTCTTCTCGAAGAGCTTGATCTGTTCCCCGATGAACTTAAAGCCTGTGAGCACCTCAATGAGCTTCACGCCATAGTTCTTGGTGATGGGACGGGTCATGTTGGTGGTGACGATGGTGGTCACCAAAGCGGGATTGGCAGGCATGGTTCCCGTGGCCGTCCTCTCCCTCAGAATATATTCCGCAATCAGCATACCGGACATGTTTCCGGTGAAGGAGACATATTCTCCCGTCTTTGTATCCTTGGCATACACGCCCAGACGGTCCGCATCGGGATCCGTGGCCAGAACGATGTCCGCGTCCTTTTCCTTGGCCAGACGCAGAGCGTAGGTGAATGCCTTGGGATCCTCAGGATTGGGATAATCCAAGGTGGTGAAATTGGGATCCGGATTCTCCTGCTCAGGCACCACATACACATGCTTGAAGCCCAGCTCCTTCAGGATCCTCCTTGCAGGCAGATTCCCCGTGCCGCAGAGAGGCGTGTAAACGATCTTGATATCGTCGGCAACCTCGGCAATGACCTCAGGATGGATGATCTGCTTCTTAAGCTCTGCCATATAGGCGTCGTCGATCTCCTTGCCGATGACCTGATACAGCCCCTTCTCCAGAGCCTCCGCCTTGGCCATGGTCTTCACGGTATGATAGTCCTTGATGGCCTTCACTTCCTCTATGATCTCCTTGTCGAAAGGAGCCGTGACCTGAGCGCCGTCCTCCCAGTACACCTTGTAGCCGTTGTACTCCGGGGGATTATGGCTGGCTGTCACCACGATGCCTGCAGTACAGCCAAGAGTGCGCAGGGCGAAGGACAGCTCCGGCGTAGGCCGCAGGGAGTCAAACACATAGGCCTTGATGCCGTTTGCCGACAGACACAGCGCCGCCTCGTCCGCAAACTCCGGGGACATCCGTCTGGAATCATAGGCGATGGCCACCCCTTTCCCCTCAGTCCCCTTCTTCAATATGAAATTGGCAAGACCCTGAGTGGCCTTGCGGACAGTGTATAAATTCATCCTATTGGTTCCTGCGCCGATGACCCCCCTCAGGCCCCCCGTGCCGAACTCCAGCTCCTTGTAAAACCGGTCCTCAATCTCCCCCTGATTGTCTTTGATGGCCTCCAGCTCCTCCTTCGTGCCCTGATCGAAATAGTCGTCCTCCAGCCAGAAGCGGTACTCGTCCATATAGCTCATTTCCTTCTCCTCTTTTCTGCGCGGCCCTTTTATGCCGGGACCCCATGCCCCCTGTCCGGAATCCGCGTCCGCACCCCTACAGATTCCATAATTTTCTTCATTTTACCATAATTATGGGAAGAATGCCACATAATTCTTTCCCTGATTCTTTTGCCCGAATTTATTGTCCCGATAGGTACAGTCAGCTTCCCGCCAGAATCCTATTCAGGCTCCCCATATGGCCCTTCATTGCCATCTGCCCGTAATACGAATAAATCCCTTCCCGCACAATCCACTCCACCATATCCCGCATCTGATTCATGATCCTGCCCCAGTTCTCCTCCGTCACTCTGTCCTCCCCTGCTGCCATCCGCTCCAGCATATACCGGTTGATCTCCGGAGAATAATGCACCATGTCCATATAATTGTCCAGATCGCATACGACGAAGGCCTGATTCTGAAAAAAGTACGTCTCTACATTTTCATGGCGAAGCAGCATGGAAACCGTCTCCTCCAGAATATAGAAGCGCTCCTCCAGCTCCCCGTTCACATAGGCACAGTCCCACCACAGCATGGAATAGGGCGGAAAAAGCACATAATAACATGTTTTGGGATGAGCGGAGATTTGTTCTTCCAAAAGTCTGATGTTCTCCAAAATCAACTCACGGTTTTCTGCAGGATCCTTCTGCATGATCACGGTGTCTTTGGTAATCCCCTGACGCTCGTAAGCGCTCAAGGCCCGAGCTGCGCTAAACTCTTTTCCTCTGGCCCAATTGTAGGCATTTCCTCCCGTATTCATGCCTTCATGGCCATAGGCCAGCATAAAAGGAATCTTTTCAAGCAATACCTCCTTGTTATACAAGTAGGGAATGTCGTCAAGAAAGCTCTCCGTATGAAGATATCTGGGCGTATTCTCTCCATACAGCGTCACTTCCGTAGAGGCATTCAGCGCAAAAAGATCAAGACACCAAAAGACATTTTCTAACTCCTTCTCCTCCTGCGCCATCTCCAGATAATACAGCAAATCAGCCATGGAGCCGGATGCCCTGATGACTTTTAACGTGCGGCAGTCATATGCCTCATCCAAAAATGCGCTGTCAAAATTCTCCGCCACCGAGGATCCTGCCAGTACACTGTCATACTGAAAATTGCGAATCGTGCCGGGCATCTGATTGTCCCTGTCATTCAGCACCGCCTCCCACCCAAAAAAAGGCTCATGGTACTGATAAAAAGGGTCAAAAAACCATACCGCCCCAGCCACTGCCACAAGCTCCGCCACTATGAAAATTATTAGTCTTTTCAATGCATTTGCCTTCATGGATTCTTCTCCCCCCAGCGGCCGTCAGAAATTGAAATACAAAAACACGCTGACCTGCGACAAGGACAAAAACGACCAGACGAACAAGGTCGCCAGACAGAATGCACCCAGAAGCGTATGCCCCCTCTTCTCGATCCATTCCTCCGCCTTACGTCCCTGTAACAGCAAAAGGCTCACTCCGGAAAGCAATGCGAAGCACACTAGGAAGAAACCGTTGAGCAGCTCCGGCGCCTTCATCTCCAAAAATTTTATGAAAACCCTATTTTCGGGATAAACCAGCGTATTGCAGATCCCCATCAACATGGCGCCGCCGGGCTCCGCAAACAGCTTTCTCCACAAAAGTCCCGCCATCTCCAGCGAATCGCTGCGAAAAACCGAAAAGGAAAGCGTCACGAAAACTGCCGTTGCCAGCCTATTCATCCATTCCCACCGGAATCTCAATTTGGGAAACGCCGTCTCAAAAACCGCTGCCAGACCATGCATCAGCCCCCAAACAACGAAGGTCCAATTTGCGCCATGCCAGATACCGCTAACCAAAAATACCGCCAAGAGGTTCGGACACTGTCTCGCCTTTCCCTTTCGGCTTCCTCCCAGAGGAAAATAGATGTACTGGGACAGAAAGCGGGACAAGGTCATATGCCATCTGCGCCAAAACTCCCTGACGGAAGAAGCTTTGAAGGGCGAGTTGAAATTCTCAGGCAGCCGGAATCCAAACATCCTCCCGATTCCTCTGGCCATGTCGCAATATCCGCTGAAATCAAAATACAGCTCCATCATATACCAGAAGATCACCACCCATGCGCTCAGAGAATCCAGAGCTTCTATGTTGCAAAATTCGGCGTTCACCAGCACCGCCAGAGAGTCCGCCAACAGCACCTTCTTAGCCAGTCCCAAGATAAACAAAGTAAATCCGTCATAAAAACCCGCGGCTGAAAAATGTCTATTCTCCCTTTTCTGCAGCTGAGGCAGAAGCTCGTCATGGAGCACAATCGGCCCGGCTACCAGCTGCGGAAAAAACTAATGAAAAAAGCATAGTCCAATATAGGATAATGGAGGGCGCTCCCCCTATACCTTTCCACAAGGAAGGATATCTGCTGAAAGGTGAAAAAACTGATGCCCAAAGGCAATGCGATCTTTTCCAGCTCAATGCCCGCGTGCAGAAAGAAATTACAGTTGTCCACAAAGAAGTTGAAATACTTAAAGTAGAACAGCAATCCCAGATTTCCGAGCAGGCCTGCCCCCAGCAATATCCTTCGGCCCCTTATCCCCTGACATCCCCCAAGCAACAAGCTGATGCCATAATTAAGCCCCAGACTTGCCAGCAGGATCCACAGATAGGATACATTGTAATATCCATAGAACCAAAGGGACATTCCCACAAGAAACGCCTTTGCATAAGCCGGATTCTCCAATTTCTGCAGCAGAAACCATCCCGCCAGAGCCATGGGCAAAAACAGCACGATAAATATCACGGAATTGAACAGCATTCCCTTCTTTCCCTTCCTTTTCTTTTGTCCGTCCCTTTCATTCCGGTTCTCTCTTTCGCCCGAAAATCACTTCCGTATTCAGAAATTCTCTTTCATGTCTTTTTCATAGGTCACTTCTGTATTTTCAGGGAAAAATCGCTTCTGTCCAGAGAAAAGTTGGAGTTGTAATAGGGATCCCCCGCCGCAAGAATCGCCTTCCATTTTTCCCGGAAGCGCTCCGACTCCCGATTGTAGCGCTCCGCCTTCTCCCCGCCGTCGTCCAGCCCTCTGGAAACGGACTCATAGTGAAACAGCTCCGCAAAAGGCGTGAACACATTCAGAAGCCCCATCCCGCGCAGCTTCAGGCATAGATCCACATCATTCAGGGAAACTGCAAATCCTTCATCCAGACCTCCCGCCGCCAGATACAGACTCTTCTTCACCAGCAGGCAGGCTCCCGTCACCGCCGTCACATCCTGCGCATAGCAGAGCCGCCCCATATACCCCAGATTCTGTCTGCTCTGCTTATAATGGGTATGGCCTGCCGTCCGATGGGCTCCCAGCCCGATCACCACCCCGGCGTGCTGGATGGTCTTGTCCCCATAATAAAGCTTGGCCCCCACCGCGCCCACATCGGCCCTCTGGGCGTACATCAGCAGCTCCTCCATCCAGTTCACGGTAATGACTTCCGTGTCGTTGTTCAGCAGAAGCACATATTCCCCGGCGGCATACTTGACCCCCAGATTGTTCACTGCGGAATAATTGAACATGCCCTTATAAGTCACGATGCATATTTTCCCGTCTTCGCTGCGCAGAATTCCGCCGTCTGACGTCGGTTTTGCCTCCGTGCTCTGGTCTTCTGCACCGGCAGGTCCGTCCCCAGCCTTGCTCCGGGACTCCCCCCGGGCGCTTTTGTCCGCCGCTTTGCTCTTAGCTTCTTTGTGCCTTTCCGCCCCGGCAGATCCTTCCTCTGTCTGCGGAGTGTACTCATATCCCAAGAGCTCTCCGTAATACTTCCGTATATCTTCCCCGGTGCTGTTATTTTCTACCACGATAATTTCGTAATTATCATAGGTAGATTTCTGCCTGACGGAGTCTATGCACCGCCGCAGATCCTCCACATGATCCTTGTTGGGTATAATGACGGAAATCTTCGGTGTGCCCATGATCTGGTAGCGAATCCGGAAAATAGTCTCGAAGGCCCTTGTGCTCTCGATCTTGAAATGCTCATATCCATGCCCCCGCAGATGCTCCGCCACCGCCCCCTTGGCCGCCGCTATGGCGTAGGGCTTGGCCCCGATGCCGGAGGCCACGCTGCCCGAATGGCTCCTCCAATAATACATCAGTCTGGGCACATGGACGATTTTTTCCGCCCGGTCCGTGAGCCGAAGAATCATGTCGTGATCCTGACTGCCGTCGAATTTGGGCCGGAACAGCTCGTCTCCCTCCAGAAGCCTTCTGGCAAACACGCTGAAATGGCAGATATAGTTGTTGGCCCTGAGATTGTCCGGCGCATAATCGGGCTTGAAGTGCATGGTAAGCATATGATTGATATCGTTCCCCTTAAAGGTGGTCTCATCACAGTAGAGGTAGTCCGCCCCCTGCTCGTTGATGGCCTTCACATACTCATACAGCACGCTGGGATGCAGCACATCGTCCTGATCCAGAAGGCCCACATACTCCCCCGTAGCCATCTGCAGGCAGGCATTGGTGTTGCCGGCAATACCCCCGTTTTTCTCCAGCTGCTTATAGACAATCCTGCCCTCCGCCTTCGCCTCATACTCCCTGCAGATCTCCTTTATATAGGCGTGGGCTTCGTCGGAGCCGTCCGCAAGACAAAGCTCCCAGTTCCCATAGGTCTGATTCATGACGGACTCAAGCATCTGCACCTGAAAGTCCCTGTCATTGTTCCACAAGGGCACCAGAATGCTGATCTTCACCATCCGGGGAAACACCGTCTCCCGCTCCTTCTTGGCCTGCTCCGGCCCGGGAAAGCTCAATGTGCCGAACTGCTTCATGGCCTCCCTCTCGCGCTTTTTATACCCCAGCTTGGACACCACTCCTCTGGGGCCGCCGCAGTTTTTCAGCCTGTCCTTCTGCCGGATCGCCCAATGCACCGCGTCCCTTGCCGGCCTGCCGGCCTTCCAGAGGGGATTTTTTTTGATGCGGTTCAGTTTCCACTCCAGCTCCTCGCATTTCGACTCCAGATCCGCCACCCGTGCCGCCAGATCGGCGCACTTCAAATGCTCCTGCTCATATGCCTTCTCGTAATCCATCCTCTGCAACCCTCCTGCAGCCTTTTCCATTCTCATATATCCGCCGAAATCCCTCTTCCTTTGCACCTGCCGGAATCTAAACACATACTAGACAAACCACAGACGCCCCGGCCTCTTTCCGAATCCTTCCCGAACCCTTTTACAGCTCTACATACCGGTTGCTCCAGTTTGCCAGTCTAAGCCCCGTCACCCGATTCCGAACCGCCATCCCAAGCCGGTATCTTCCTCCGGGAACCGCATCCTGCCCTATTTCCACATCAAAGCCTCCCAGCGCCACATGGATCTGATCGGCCATATTTTTCTCCAGATCGGGCCGGTACTGCCCCCCAAGCTTCAGGGCATACACTGTCCGGGGACCAGCCTGAGAGGGCTTTGTCCCTATAGAATCTTCAGCCCCTGTTTCCCCTCCGGCTCCGGCCAGCAGCAACTCCCTGCTGTAGCACGCATTGTCGTCACCCAGCACCACGCCGTAGCCCAGAATACGTCTTCCCCGGCAGTCCTCCACCCGAACCATCAGGCAATCGTCACGCCGGTATTTCTCTAACGACAGATCGCCCGCCTTCTCCGAAGCCTTCCCTTCCGAGACCTTCTTCTGCGAAATCAGCTTTTCCGAAACCTTCTGGACTCTGTTTGCAGCCGTCAAAAAAGCAGGCCGTATGCCTGTGTCCAGCCCTTCATGGTTCAGATATCGGGAATAATAGGGATCCTTCCCCTCCAGCGCGGGATGCCTTTCATAGAGAACCTCCCTCTCACCCAAAAGCCTCTCCAGCTTCTCCGGGGAGTCGTCCCCGCCCCGGCTCAAGGATTCATGATGATAGCCATAGCTGTCATTGACGCATACATTATGATAGCCCAGCTCGTACAGCCGAAAGCAGAAATCCACATCATTGAAAGCCACTCTCAGCTCTTCTGCCATTCCTCCGGCCTCCAGATATTTCTTCCGCTCCACCATAAGACAGGCCGCCGTCACTGCCAGCACATTGCGCCGCATCCGATTCGCCCCATAATAATACTCTCTGTCATCCTCCAGAAACTGCAGCTTATGCACCGGTCCCATGGGAAGATTCGTAACCCCCGCATGCTGGATGCGGCAGGAATCCGGATAGTACAGTTTCAGGCCCACGGCCCCCGTATGGGCCCTATGGGCAAACGCCGCCAGACGCTGTATGCACCCCGGCCGGCAAAGCTCCACATCATCATTCAAAAAAAGCAAAAGGCTTCCCTTTGCCTGCGCCGCCCCCAGATTGCACATCCTGGAAAAATGAAACTCCTCAGGCCGGTACAGATAAAGCGCCCTGCCGCAGGAAGCCTCCGCTTCCCTCAAAAACCCCTGAATTCTTCTGCGGTTCTCTTCACTGCTGCCATTGTCCACCACAATGATCTCCAGCCCCGGCACTTCCTGCGCAATACAGCTCCTGACACAGTTTTCCAGAACATCCGGCTGATCCTTGGATGGTATCACTACGGAGATGCATATATGATCAGAATCCAGTCTGCACCGGAAGCCCTCCAGAAGCGCCTCCTCCTGCTTCTCCAAAAAATCCGATTTCTGCAGAAAGAATCTCTGGGCATCTTCACTCTCACAATGGAACAAAATCCGGGGGATATGCGCCACGGCACCGGAGCCCTTTTCAAACCCCCCGGCCAAACGGACACAGGAATGCATCCATTTCTCATAGTGCTGCCAATTCCCCACCTTATAAAAAAGGGCCTCCTGCAGCGGATCCTGAGGAAATCCTCCCAGACAATAAACGTTGTCCCACGACCTGCATAGCTCCAAAAAACTTGGAGGCTGCCAGTTTCCATCCCCCTCTGTCTCCGCATTGCCTTTTCCGAAAGCTTCCGGACAGTGCTGCCTTTCCGGTTCCCGAACGCCCCGCAGAAACAGTTCCCGTCGCAGAATCACCACGCTTCCGAAATAAAAACAGCTCTCCAGCAAATCCGGGGACCAGTCCGGCTTGAACCAGGGAAGGCTCCTCTCCTTAAGAGTCCTCTCCTTAGGATTTTCCTCCTCAGGATTTCCCCGCCTCAGATTATCCCCCCTATCCCAGACATCTTCGTCACCGTACAGTACCATCGCCTCCGGGTGCCGCGCCAGATAGGCCTTTACACAAGAAAGCATGTCCGCCGAAAAAAACCCTTTGCTGCCACAGATCACCACGAATTCATCAGACTTAGGCGGCGCTTCCCCCATCTCATCCCCCGCCTGATTCTGCACTCTTCGGGTCTCCAAATCGATAGGTTCCGGCGCAGACCGGGCCTCTATGGCCTGCACCCATTGTCCGTATGTGGTTCTTCTGCTTCTCAGAAGCCTTTCATACCGCTTGTCCTCTCTTTTTGTCAGCTGCCGCTTCACAAAGCCCTTCACATTCACCATGCCGCTCCTTCGTGCAATTCGTGGACGGTCTGCCCAAAGATCAGAACCGCCGCTTTTCCTTGCCCTCCGCCAGATCCTTTGCCATGGCGGGAGACAGCCTCACGATGTCCATCCTCACTCTCAGAGTGTCCTTTTCTCCGAGCTTTAAATTCTCCGGCGTTCGCCCACGATTTTCCGGCGTTCGCCCACGTCCCTCCGGCGTTCGCCCAAGCCCTGCCAGCCATATGCTGATATTAGGGTCATCCGTTGCAAATACGATGCTGGGACAATATTCCATCCCCTTCTCGCCGGAGCGCAGAATACGTCCGTTGGCAGCAAGAATCTTTCTTTTCTCCAGCGGCACTGCGGTTCCGTTGAGGGTCATCTCCATGATCTTCACCACACAGTGGAACATACCGGGATCGATCCGAAGCCTCTCCACATCGCTGCCCACCTGCAGCTCCAGATCAATGCGGTTCTCCCCCTCATAGGCGTCCTTCACAAAATAGGAATTCTCCTCCCGGAAGCCATCCCCTCTATCCTCATATATCTGAACCCGGTTCACCTGTCCGGAATCCTGATATTTGTCGATCCATTTCTGGGGAACCATAACCCTGCCGCCGATTTTTTCCCTCAGGGACGCCATAGCGGACTTCCCCCCGGTCACAAAGCTCTGGAAATCCCTCTCCTGTTCCCGGAAGCTCTCAGCCTCCTCCTGTGTGACGGAAAGCTCCTTACACACCCGGTTCAGGTCCAGCCTGCTTCTTTTGCCGTCCTCCAGCAGATAGCAGTGAACAGCCCGAAAGGCCAGCTCCTTCGTGTCCATTGGCTTTCCAAAAGTCCACTCATAATCAATCAGCGTCCACTTCTCCTCCGGCGGCTTCCCCTCCTCATCTCCGGGAATCTCCTCCACCAATATATTTGAGAAGATCAAATCGAAGTCCGCTGCCGGATACTCGCTGTGGTAGCCCACCCGCTCCACATATCTGCGAAAATATCCGTAAAAACCATCCAGATCATTCCTCTCCAGACAACCGTCCATCAGCTCCGAGAGAGGGACTCCCTGTACGAAGGGAAACTCTGCCAGAATCCCGTCTTCATCCTCCGCCAGACTGCAGTCATTGATCTCCAGACCGCTGCCCTCATACCTCTCCTTCAGACTCTCGCAGGCCGCTGCCATTCCCCGGATATGCTCCTGCGCAGCCTCCCCCATAGGATACTTCCTGACCACCGCCCCGCCCCGATAGCTCATGAATCGAGAGCCCGCGCCGAATCGGCTTCTGGCGATCTCCGTCCGGATGGCGTATTCCGGAAGCCTATCATTGGAATATTTCACATATTTGACATCGAAGTCCCTGCCAATGACCGCCAAATAGGAATTTGAGAACAAGGGGAAAAGCCCCTCCTCACCCATTCCGTCAAAGGCACTCTTCTCATCGAACAGAAGCATCCTGTCTCTGTCAAAGTTGCGCAGATTGTTGGAGAGCTCCCCCTTTCCGGGCAGGTATTCATCGCTGTAGAGCATAGTCATGAACTTATAGTCCGGATAGGGATAGTAGAAATGATATTCTTCCACGCCGCAGCTGCGGAAAATACGCTCCAAACCGTTTCTGCCGAAGGTGCGCACCTGCCCTCCCGCCCCATAATTCTCGATGCCGGAGAAGTAAGTTCCCAGATGGTCTTCCTTGCAGCCTGCAAAATATTTCAGGCCGTATTTGTTCTCTATGGCAATGACAAGCCTGCCGCCTGCCGCCAAATGGGGTAGAAGCTGCTTCAAAAAGGTCTCATAGGGCTCGCTGCCCCCCACGTAACCCTGCGCGTACTCAAAGACTCCTATGAGAAAGATAAAATCAAAATCCTTGGGAAGATCCGGCTCTATGTCCTTAAAGTTTCCCACATGGATGGTTATATTATCCTGATTTCTGTGTCTGTAAGCGTTGATCTGGCTGCGCTTTTTTGACAGCTCCACACAGGTCACGGACTGGGCCTTTCTGGACAGAGCGCCTGTCAGCGCGCCGCAGCCGCTGCCCACCTCCAGCACCTTCGCCCTTCTGTGCCCATCCTCCCCGGCCCTCTTCCCTCCTATGCTCAAGGGTATCCAATCTATAATATTCTCCCGAAGGGGAGACAGATGGTACAGAATGGGCCAGCTCCCACTCTCCTCGATGACACTCTGATATTCCGAAGCCTGCCTTCGCCTCACGATATCCAGAAGCTCGTCCTCCACCGCGCCGTCGCAGTACAGATCTCTCCCCGGATATCTGCTATAGTCAAGCCTGACCTTCCCGATTGTTTCCACTGCTTCTCCCATATACACACCCCCGGCCCGCCTCCGGCGGACATTGAAGCGCCGCCCATCCTGCGGCATATCCTCCCCCTTGCGCTGCGTCATTCCTTCCGCGCTGCGTCATTCCTTCCACGCTGCGTCATTCCTTCCGCGCTGCGCTATTCTTTCCGCGCTGCGTCATTCCTTCCACGCTGCGTCATTCCTTCCACGCTGCGTCATTCCTTCCACGCTGCGCTATTCCTTCCGCGCTGCGTCATTCCTTCCACGCTGCGCTATTCTTTCCGCGCTGCGCTATTCCTTCCGCGCTGCGTCATTCCTTCCACGCTGCGTCCGTCACTTCCACCACAGAATCCATGTCATAGTATCCTACTGTGTTTTTGTCGGAGACCACGGTAATGTCCAATGCATCATAAAGCCTATGATACACCTCAAAAGCATCTCCATTGTATCCTGTGACCCCCAGCGACAGCAGATAATCGCCCCCCTGCAGGCTCATCTTCTGAGAAAAGGCAATGTCCTTTACCTGCCCCGGCTCTCCGCTCTCCAGAAAAGCCTTTTCGATCATGGAATTGGTTCCCGTAATCTCCGTTCCCTGCACATTCTTGACGGAAAAGGCAAAGATCGGCCCCGGCACATGCTCATGGAATCTCACCCGCATATGGATGGTGAACCTGCTCTCCTTCAGCACAGCCACCGTGCGCACCCCTCTGTCATCCGTGACATAATATTCCACAATCTCGGCCTGCTTGGTTCCATACTCCAGCACATGGGGATTGACGCCCACCGCCACACCTTCGCCGGAAGCCTCCTCCCCGGCCGGAGAACCTTTTTCCGCCGGGGAAACCTTGTCCACAGTCTGATCCCGGCCCTGTCCCGCCGCTGTATTTTCCTGCCAATTCTCCGAATCCTTGTCCTCCGGAAGCTCATATTGGCCCACCAGTACCCGTTTATATGCGTCTATCATCTCCTTCGGCGCACCCTGCCCCAGAAGAATCCCTTTGTTTAACAGAAACACTCTGTCGCAATATCTGCTGATGCTGCTCAAGTCATGACTGACAAACACAATGGTTTTTCCCAGCTCTTTGAATTCCTCAAACTTATGATAGCACTTGGCCTGAAAGAACACATCTCCCACTGACAAGGCCTCGTCCACAATGAGAATCTCCGGCTCTATGTTGATGGCCACCGCAAATGCGAGCCTGACGAACATACCGCTGGAATAAGTCTTCACCGGCTGGTTCACATAATCCCCGATGTCCGCGAAGTCCAGAATCTCCGGCAGCTTCTTATCAATCTCCTTCTCCGAAAATCCCATCATGGTTCCGTTCAGATATACGTTCTCGATGCCGTTGTATTCCATATTGAAGCCTGCCCCCAGCTCCAAAAGCGCAGAAATCCGCCCATCCACCTTCACGGAGCCGGAGGTGGGGTTCAGCACGCCGGTGATGATCTTCAGGATGGTGGACTTCCCCGAACCGTTGGTGCCGATGATGCCCACTGTCTCCCCCTTATGGATGTCCAGACTGATTCCGTTCAGCGCATAGTGAAGCTTGTGAACTTTTCTGCCGCCGAACCCAAGAGCCTCCTTCACCCGGTCTCTGGGTCTGTCGTAAAGCTTATAGATCTTCACCAGATCCTTGATTTCTATGGCAGGAATGTCCACCTCCTGCACGCGCACTGTTCTCTCTTCCATAACACCTCTGACTCTGACGGCTTCATGGCTCCAAGCCTGCGAAACGCCGGACTCTCGCCCTCCCGCTGCACCGGCTCACTCCCTTGGGGCCACTCGCACCGATTCCTTCCAATACCATCCTGCAACCGCCCTATTCTGCTCCGCCTCCGGATCCTCCGATAGATCCCCCACACATATGAACCATGGCTTCCAGTGATAAGGTTCCAGCACCACATCAGGCCCGCTGTTTTTCAGCGTCTCCACTCTGGCAAGATACTCCCTATAGAAATTGTCGGCCTCTCCGGTATGGACAAAATGATATGCGCCATAGGAGGAATAGTACCTTCCCGGATTGGACTCCAAAAGAAAAATTCCAAGCATAAGCATTCCCACCGCCCCAAAGAAGAATACACTTTGACGCCGCCCGTCCCTCGCAGCCAGCCCCTCCCTCAGCCAGCCAAGACGAGCATATTGTCCCCACTGATCCAACCTGCCCTGAAGCCACCCCAGCCAATAGACCTCATTGATTAACAATAAAATCTGATATGTCAGCTTCACTGCGTTCAGAGTTCTGGCCAAACCAGAAGTGCTCATAGCATATAGGCTTGGAGTAAATCCTGCCGCATACAGACAGAAGGAACCCAATAGCACCAGACCGGGAAACCGAAAACGAACCTTTGTCTTGCGTACCATCTTCCAAATCACCGGCACCAGCAGAAGCATCACCGCCGGCATCATCACGCCGGTAAACTGTCCCAGATGCCGGAAAGCTTCCAGAAAGGAATTTCCTATTGCAGGCAGAGCATCCATCCCCTTCCCTATCCCCTCAAAAATACGCTTCCGAACAGCATTGCCCTGAGCAGTTACGTTCTTGTAAAAAGCGTATCCGTATATGGCCACAGAGGGGAGCATCAGCAAGACACGCCTATTCCGCAATAACATGCCAAACACCATGAGCACCATGAGCACCATCCCCCCTTGAAGGGCAGTCACATAATTTGCCCCTCCGGCCAGAAGCGCCCCCAGCATGGTCCACAATACCGTAAAAATATAGGATATCTTTCTCCCCCCTGCCAGCAGCTTGATCCATGCAGCCGTCAGCAAAAGCAAAAAAGAATGCATTCCCAGATAATGGACACCTGCATTGTACCAGAAAAAGCCGTCCTGAGCACTGTGCATCAGCATAACGCAGGCTCCGGCAGCCACAGAACATACTATGACCGCCGAGGCCCTATCTACCTTTAACACATTCCTAAGAAACACCTTTCCCAATACGCACACAGAGACGGGCATCAGGAAAATCAAAAACAATGGACCCAAAAAATAATATTCCTCTCCCCATATCATGGGCGAGAGCGACATGAACATAATGGAAGAAAATGTTCCCTGCCATGCATACCAGTTTGTCTTCGTGCAATATACCGCTCCTTCATACGCGCTCTTCAGGCTGCGCTCCTCCAGCAGAAAATTTCTGGCATCTTTGGCATAATTATAGTCATCATACCAAGGTGCCGAATATGTAGAAAGCCGGATCAGAGGAACCAATACCAACACCAGCCCTATAGCCGCTAACACCGCCATAACCCGCAAATCCACTTTCCATTTCAACACTGTCTTAATCGTTTCTTTCCATTTAATCATCTTTTATCTCTCTCCATGAATTCCGCCTTAACTCCTGCAGCCCATCGGCTACCTCTTTTGCTCTGTTCCGATTTCGCCCTGCCTCTACAGCACATCTGCGAAATGTACCTTCAGCCTCTTGAAGACGGCTCCTCCTATTCCGAACAGCACCACCGTCACAATCCAGAAATACATGGTGGAGAAGAAATCCTGAAAGAACCATTCCCTCTCACAGATAGCGCTGCGATAGCCGTTTACGATATAGACTAACGGGTTCAGCTTCAGCAGTATCACCCACTTCTCATGTACGGAATTGATATCCCACAGAATCGGTGTTGCCCACATGCCGATCTGAAGCACGATATTGATGATCTGTGCCAGATCCTTGAAAAAAACCACGATAGAGCATGTGGTATAGCTCAGGGCCAAAACGAAAATGAATAGACAGAAGCTGTAATAAACCAGCTGAATGGTATAAATGGTAGGATAATACCCATAGATTGCCGCCACCACCAAAAGCACCGCCGCAAAAAATACATGTATAAAGGTGGCGGCGATGATTTTGATGATGGGCAAAATACTGATCTTGAACACCACCTTCTTCACGAGGTAATTATATTCCCGCAGCGCGTTGGTGCCATTGTTCAATGCCTCGCTGAAATAGAACCAGGGCACCAGCCCTGCTGTGAGAAATAGAACGAAAGGCATGTCCTCAGTACCTCTGCCGGTATTTCCCATGATTTTATCGAATACAATATAGTACATGGCCACCGTCACCACCGGCTGCACCATGGCCCAGAGAGCTCCCATATAGGAGCCTGCATACCTCTTCTTGAAATCATTCTTTGCCAGCTTCCAGATCAAATGTCTGCTCTGGAACAGTTCCACGGGAAGAGTGGTGAACTTATCATACTCTTTTGCAAAAATGAGGCAGGACACCAGAATCACGCCGCAGGACAATACCTTCTTCACCAGCTCCTCCAGCGGATCCGCACTGGGGCCGGGATTGTGATGAAGGATGATCACTGCCGCCATCAAGATTCCTATAGATGAAAAAATGGCGATTCCGCCTTTCTTGCTGATTTTCATATCACCCTTACTCCTTGCCGTATCTCCCCCAGCTATTGGGCTCTTCACAAGCTCAAACTGTCCAGACCGCCCCAGTTCTTGTCCCTTTCCACCATGATCAGCTCCATGCCCTCCGGAATGGGCCATTCCACCCCGATGGCAGGATCATTGTACAGAAGGCCTCCCTCATCCCCCGGATGATAGAACTCCGTACACTTGTAGCAGAACTCCGCATAGTCAGAAAGCACTAAATATCCATGGGCAAAATTCTTAGGCACAAAAAACTGCTTCTTATTCTCCTCGGAAAGCAGAACGCCGAACCACTTGCCGAATGTAGGCGAGCCCTTCCTCAGATCCACCGCCACATCGAACACCTCGCCCCGAATGGCCCTCACCAGCTTGTCCTGAGGAAACTGCTTCTGGAAATGAAGCCCTCTGAGCACCCCCCGTCTCCCGGAGGACTGATTATCCTGCACGAATATCTGCGGAATCCCCGCCGCCTTGTAATCTTCATACTGATAAGACTCGTAGAAATATCCTCTCTCGTCGCCGTACACCGCAGGCGTGACCACCTTCAGCCCCTCAATTTCACATGTTTCCACATTAATCTTACCCATCCCAAGTCACTCTCCTTCTCTATCTTTTCTCCGTCCTTCCTCAGATCTCCTTGTCTTTTTCCCTCTTCTTCCGGCTCTTCCCTGACTCCTCGCAGTTTCTGCCTATCCTTCCCTGCGTTCCTTCTGCCTTTTCCTCTCTTCTTCCGGCTCTTCCCTGACTCCTCGCAGCTTCTGCCTATCCTTCCCTGCGTTCCTTCTGCCTTTTCTTCTCTTCTTTTGGCTCTTCCCTGACTCCTCGCAGCTTCTGCCTATCCTTCCAGCTTTCCTTGCCTTTTCTTCTATCCTCTGGCTGTTTCGTCCTTCACCTGCCCGCGCTACCGCCCCAGATAACTGATGTTCATATCCACATTCCCGGATATCCCGTCTATGCTCCCCTTGGAAGTGTACTGCCATATCTGGTAATACCCTTGATAGATGGGCTCGCTCCTATATTCTGCAAGCCAAATGCAATAATTCTCCAGCTTGCTGGTCTCCAGACGGTTGTTGTACCAATTGCGGCTGCCGTAAACCCCGGCCTCATACCCCGCATTCTCTATGGTACGGCAGAACGCCTCGCACACCTGAGTCCGGGCCGCCACGTCCAGCCCGTCCGCCCGCCCGTTTCCGCCTGCGCCCTCAGTGTCGATAAATATCGGGTAGTCCAGCTCATACTCCCTTACCAGCCGAAGCACTGCGGAAGCCTCCTCCACGGCCTCCACCTCGTTCACGGCCTGCGTGAAGAAATACACTCCCACCGGCATGCCGCTGGCGGCAGCTCCCCTCATATTTGCAGCAAAATAAGGATCCTCCACCAGACTTCCCGTGACGGAGCCCCGATAGCCCGCCCGGACGATGGCAAATTCCACACCTGCGTTCTTTACCTTGTCCCAGTCGATGTCCCCGTTCCATTTGGACACGTCGATGCCCACCTTTGAATTAGCCGTAGTTTTCTGAATGTCCTGAATCTCCGTCTTGTCCGCGTCCGTCAGGGCGTCCGCTACCGCCGTATCCTCAGCCTCCGCATCGATATCCTCCTCTGTCTTCAGCAGAAGGGAGATATCGTCTATAGCCACATATTCCACCCGCTCCTTTACCCTGATGCGGGTCTCGTTGGACGGCACTCTATAGCCCTCCATGGGCATCAGCTCTACATAGTACTCTCCCGCGGGCAGACCGCCGATATAGATGACACCGTCCTTGTCCAGATCCTTGTACTCCCCCAGCCCTTCCAGCTTCACAAAGAAGCTTTCCCCCGTGACCGGATCCCCCTGAGAGTCCACGATCTGTATGCGCAGATCCTTCTCCACAGAAGTCACCACCAGAGAAAGCCTTGTGGCATTGTCCTTCGCCGCCTCCAGAATAGGGCTGATCTCCTGATCGAAAAAAGTACTGTCCCGCAGAAAGGCGGACAGATCATTCCCTATCTGCCCATTGATCACCCCATGTTCATCGGGTCCTGACAAAGTACCTTGCTCCTCTTCCGGCGGCGCTGTAGCCGCTAAAGACCCGCCGATGCCAGAGCCCCTGCCCCCATTGGTATACAGCACCAGCACAGACACCACCAGAATCATGGCCAGAGAGGACAGCATCGCAATCTTGAACAGTCTAGAGTCCATTGGCTACCTCTTCCAAATATTTTCCGTAGTTCGTCTTCATCAAGGGCTCCGCCAGCCTGAGAAGCTGCTCCTTATCGATAAAGCCCCTTCTGAACGCAATCTCCTCTATGCAGGAGATATACAGTCCCTGTCGCTTCTGGAAGGCGGCAACAAAATCCGCCGCGTCCAGCAGCGCGTCATGATTTCCCGTATCCAGCCATGCAAATCCCCTGCCCAGAGTCTCCACATGAAGAGCGTTCCTGCGCAGGTATTCATTGTTGATGCTGGTGATCTCGATCTCTCCTCTGGCAGAGGGCTTCACGTTCCGGGCGATCTCCACCACCTCATTATCATAGAAATAGAGCCCCGGCACCGCGTAATTACTCTTTGGATTCTCCGGCTTCTCCTCTATGGACAGCGCTTTGCCGTTGTCGTCGAACTCCACCACGCCGTACTCTCTGGGGTCACGGACATAGTACCCGAATATGGTAGCCCCCTTGTCTCTGGCGGCCACTCTCTTCAGCACGGCGGAAAAACTCTGCCCGTAAAAGATATTGTCCCCCAGCACCAGAGCCACCTTGTCCCTGCCGATGAAATCCGCTCCAATCAGAAAAGCATCCGCAAGGCCTCTGGGGTACTCCTGCACCGCATAGGAAAATGTCATTCCAAGCTGTCCCCCCTCCCCCAGCAGCTCCTGAAATACCGGAAGGTCTCTGGGCGTGGAGATAATGAGTACATCGCGAATCCCCGCCAGCATAAGTGTTGACAAGGGATAATAAATCATCGGTTTGTCGTACACAGGCATGATCTGCTTGGAAATGGCCTGCGTCAGAGGATACAGCCTGGTGCCCGATCCCCCTGCGAGAATGATTCCCTTCATGATTGCTCCTCCGTTCTGTTCCGGCGCCGCCTTATGAATGGGGGCTGCGCACTTCTTTCCGGTACACTGAATGGGAACGGCAGAACCGTCCCCATTTATTTATTTCCTGCTTGTTTAACTGATCCTACTTCCCATACATTTCCGTATAGTATTTCTGATAGTCTCCGCTGGTCACATTTTTCATCCATTCCTCATGCTCAAAGAACCACTGGATTGTCTTTCTGATACCCTCCTTGAACATGGTCTCCGGCTGCCATCCGATTTCCTTTTTGATCTTGTCGGGCGCAATGGCGTACCTGCGGTCATGCCCCTTCCGGTCCTCCACATAGCTGATCAGGTCTCTGGTCACAAGGGCCTTTCTGGGATCCCCCTCCGGCAGCATCTCCTGCAGCGTGTCGATGATGATGTGGATGATATCGATATTGCGCTTTTCATTATGGCCCCCGATATTATAAGTCTCAAACAGTCTGCCCTGCTCCTGCACCATATCAATGGCCTTGGCATGATCTTCCACATACAGCCAGTCCCTTACATTCTTTCCGTCTCCGTACACCGGAAGCTTCCTGCCCTGCAGCGCATTGTTGATGATCAGGGGAATCAGCTTCTCCGGAAACTGATAAGGCCCGTAATTGTTGGAACAGTTGGTGATGTTGGCCGGGAAATGGTAGGTGTCCATATAGGACTTTACCAGCATGTCCGCTCCGGCCTTGCTTGCCGAATAGGGACTGTGGGGATCATAGGGCGTGGTCTCATAAAAGAAAGCATTCTCGTCGTCCGGCAGGGAACCGTACACCTCATCCGTGGACACGTGCAGGAATTTCTTCCCCTCCTTGAAGCCTCCCTCCGGCAGCTCCCATGCGGCCTTTGCGCAATTGAGCATCACCGCGGTGCCCAGCACGTTGGTCTGGACAAACACCTCCGGATTCCGGATGCTGCGGTCCACATGGCTCTCCGCCGCAAAATGCACCACCCTATCGATATCATTCTCCGCAAAAACCCGCGAGATTGCCTCCTTGTCGCAGATATCGGCCTTGACAAAGGTATAATTGGGCTTGTTTTCCAAGTCCTTAAGGTTCTCCAGATTTCCGGCATAGGTCAACAGATCCACATTGATGATACGAATCTGATCCCCGTACTTGCGAAACATATAGTGAATGTAATTTGAGCCGATAAAGCCAGCGCCTCCTGTCACAAGATAAGTCCTCATATCATTCCTCCTGCCCATATTCGGCGGGCATCCCTTCTATCCGGATTATGGCAGCCGCCCCCTGCAAAAGCATCTTGGGGCTTCGACCTCTTTTGCGGAACCGAGATCATACAATCACTAGTATAGCATATCTGCCGTAATTTTCCAAACACTTTTTGTAGGGAATGCCCGGCCATCCTTAGTATCCCAGATAACTGATGTTCATATCCACGTTTCCGCTGATTCCGCTGACGCTGCCCGTGGATCTGTACTGCCATAAGTCATATCTTCCGGCATAAGTAGGCGCCGCGGCATACTGCGCCAGCCAGATCTTATAGGCTCCCAGACTCTTGGTGTCGATTTTGTTCTCTAGCCAGAACTTGTTGGAATAAACCCCTGCGGTATAGCCGCCGTTCTGGATGGTCTGGCAGAACGCCCTGCACACCGCCGTTCTTGTGTCCTTGTCTATGGCGTCACCTCTGCCGCCGCTGGCCTCCACATCGATAAAGACAGGATAGGATATGGTGTATCCCTTGATCTGGCCCAGCACCATGGAGGCCTCCTCCACCGCTTCCACTTCATCCACGGCCTGAGAGAAGAAATAGATTCCCACCTTGAGTCCCGCCGCACTGGCCCCCTTGATGTTGGCCTGAAACTTGGGATCCTCTATGAGCACGCCCTGAGCCGAGCCTCTGTAGCCGCAGCGAATGATCACATAGGAAATGCCGGAATTCTTTACCGCCTCCCAATTGATGTTTCCGTTCCACTTGGACACGTCGATGCCCAGGGTGCCGCTTCCTACCACCAGAGAGCCGTCGCTGGCAAAATTGTACTTCGCCCCCTGAATGACCTGCTCGCCGGTCACCGGATTGCCTTCGGCAGTAAAGTAGTACACCTTGTCCCCGATGGTCTGCCATCCCGTATATTTTGCCGCACCCTTCAGGAAAAACTTTTCGGCAGTATAGTAATCTGCATAAACGGCCTCTCTGTATACATTGTTTTCAAGCACATAGAGCTGCGCCCCGTCCTTATCCTTCAGCTGACTGCTCTTGTCCTGAGTGGGATGAGGCTTTACGGTGACCGTGCAGGCGGCGCTGACCTCCTCGTTGTTCTCCATGTATTTCACGGTGACAGTGGCCGTTCCCAGAGTCACGCCGGTGATGGTCACGTTTTTCTTGTCCACAGACACCACAGCCACATTGGTATCGGAGGACACTGCCGTCACCGCCAAGTCCGCCGAAAGGGCATTAGCTATCTCTGCCTTTATGGTCACCGGCACTCCCAGATACACGGTCGCGGCGGTACTGCTCAGAGTCATGGTCTTCTTGCCCCCTACCGTCACCGCAATGGAAGCCGTGGCTGCCGTAGTCGAATCTCCGTCCTTATAATTCGCCGTGACAGTGACCACAGCCGTTCCCGGGCCTACAGCAGTAACACTGACATTTCCTGCTGCATCCACCGTCGCCTTCGCCACTGCCTCCGCGCTGGAGCTTACGGCGTATACCAGCTCCCTGCCAGCAGTGAAACCGGAAGCCACTGCCTTAGTCTGCAGCACTGCTCCCGCCACTCCGGTCAAAGACGTATTGTTTACCGTCAACGTTCCCTTTGCAGGAACAGGCGTCGGGCTTGGAGACAAGCTTGGTGTGGGGCTCGGGGTGGGCGTGGCCGTTTGTGTAGGTTCCGGTGTAGGCGTAGGCGCCTCTGTGGGTCCCGGTGTAGGCGCCTCCGTAGGTTGAGGCGTAGGATTTTCCGGCGTGTCCGTAGGCTGGGATTCCGGCGTAGACGGCTCGGATGCCCCCGCATCAGGGGACGTATCCGGGTCCGCTGTGGACGGCATCTCCGAGCTCTCCGCCGAGGCATCCGGGCTCGTCTCGTCCACAAGCGTCAGCAGGGCGCTCCGCATCCCGCTGCCAACGGCAAGCGTCAGGGGATCCGGTATGGTACTTTTGGACACCTCATTATAGATGGATTCCAGAACCTTGCTCTCCACCCATGCCACCGTATCTTGTAAAGCCGATTCCACGGTAGTCTCGTTTTTCTTTGTGTCCTCCTTGGTCGCATCCACTTCCTTCTCCGTCTTTACCTCATGGGACACATCCACTTTATTATAAACGATCTCCTTCTTTACCTCCACCGTGCGGGTAAGAGAGGACAGCGTATAATTGGCATATTTGGCATCCGTCAATGCCTCCAGAGTCACCTTATAATTTCCCGGCTTCAGATCCTTCTTTGTTATAATTCCATCCATGTCATCATCGGACCAGATGTAACTTCCCCCGTCAGGATCCACCACAGATACCGAGAACGGCACGTTTGCCACCAGCTTGTTCGTCTTCTCATTGATGAACTTGATCTTCAAATCCTTCTGGATGGACGTGAAATCCGGTTCCACGGAGACTTGTCTGGCATAGTCCTTCTCATCATAATCCTTCTTGGGTTCCTCCGTGGGTTCCGGTTCAGGGATTACCGCAGCGTCCAATCTGGCCGTCTCGGCGTTGGCCACTGCCATAATTCCCCGCTCTCCGATCACGGTAATGCCCTCCAGTTCCTTTCCGACGCCGGAGAAATCGGACACTTGTTTTTTCACCGTCTGGGCATTGAAGAACATGACTCCTATGACCACTGCCAGCACCAGCACGCCTGCTCCGGCTGCCGCCATGACACGGTCCATGACATCCATATCCCCGAAAATCCGGACAAGCTTGGCCCAAAAGCCTGCCTTGCCAAAGCTGCCGCCCTGTCTGCCGGAGACAGCCCCCTTTTTCTCCTCCGCATCATAATCGATAGTCTCGTAAAATTCCGCCTCAAAGTCTTCCTCAGGCTCCTCCTGCGCAAACTCCTCTGAGTATCCCTCCGGATCTTCCTGCGGTTCATAGCGCCTTTCGCTGAATATTCCCTCCTCCGTATAGCCTCCTGATTCGTAATAGCCCTCTTGAACCTCACCGCCTCGGGAATACTCTTCCTGTTCATAGTATTCCTCATCCTCGTAATACTCTTCGTCCTCTGCGCCTTCGTCGGCATACTCGTCAGACTCCAAGTACTCTTCATCCTCCGCGCCTTCGTCGGCATACTCGTCAGACTCCAAGTACGCTTCATCCTCTGCGCCTTCGCCGGCATACTCGTCAGACTCCAAGTACTCTTCATCCTCCGCGCCTTCGTCGGCATATTCGTCAGACTCCAAGTACTCTTCATCCTCCGCGCCTTCGTCGGCATATTCATCAGACTCCAAGTACTCTTCATCCTCCGCGCCTTCGTCGGCATATTCGTCAGACTCCAAGTACTCTTCATCCTCCGCGCCTTCGTCGGCATATTCATCAGACTCCAAGTACTCTTCATCCTCCGCGCCTTCGTCGGCATATTCATCAGACTCCAAGTACTCTTCATCCTCCGCGCCTTCGTCGGCATATTCGTCAGACTCCCCATATCCTATGCCTTCAGCCGCCTCATCGGAACTATAATATGTACCGCTGCCGTATTCACCTTCTACATTTCCGCCCCCAACAGTCTCTTCCTCCACACTGTCCCAATCATACTCGTTTTTATCATAATCTCTCTCGTCATAGTCCGCATATCTTCCCTTTGCGGGGACAGGCCTCTTCGTATGGCTGAAATGTTTTTTCATCTATAACTCCTATCTGCTCGCCGCAGCGGGCATCTAAACCATGGTTCCACGTATGTCCCAAAGCCTCCGAAGGCTCCGCACATCCGAGAACTACCGCACATGTAAACAAGAATTAACAATTCTGTAACATTATAGCATTGCATTTTCACTTCTTCAAGCAAATAGCGTATTTCTTCATAATTTCTTAAAATCTTTTAAACTTGCTTTAATATTATGGACTTTCCGATTCCTTGATAGTAAAATAAGCAACATGGTCCTAGACAAAAAATGCCAAAATATACCTTGCCGCGCCAAGGCAGAATCCTTTGCTAAAGGGGAACCATAAGCAAAACGACCATGGACAAAACAGCCGCGCGCAAAACAACTGTAGACAAAACATCTAAAAAGAACGGAGCGCCCTATGAAAAACAAAAAAGCTGCCCGCAGCAAATCTCAGGAACAGCATGTAAATATAGTACCGGACATTTCCATTATAGACTTGAGCAATCCTTCCGCGGAAGAGGATACGGCTGCCCAAGAGCCGGAACCGGATGAAGACGAGGATTCCTCCGGCATCAGCATGCACAAAATCTTCATTATAACCCTTTTGGCATTATTTGCCGTATTGATTCTGGGGCTGGTCTATAAATTCCTGACCTGGGGAAAGGTGGTGGATCTGGACGAACTGTTCAAGAACGGCCTTGGCAGCAAGGACACCTCCATGTACGACCTCATGCTGCCGCTCATGGATTCCGAGCATCAGCCCGTATATAAAAACTACGCCGAGGACACCACCATACTGTTTTTAGGCAACTCTCCCTTTTCGGACGATAGGGAATCCTCAGACAATGTGGTAAATATGATTCAGGGCCTTACCGGAGCCACCGTCTACAACTGCTCCGTCAGCGGAAGCTATCTGGCCGCCCTCAACTACACTCTGGACACAGTGGACTATCCTATGGACATCTTCAATCTATACTGGCTCTGCCAGCTGATGGTGGAGGACGCCGTGGATCAAAAATATCTTGACGGCGTTAAAACCTTGGGCGCTGACGCCCCTCCGGAAGCCATGGAGGTATACAATACCTTGAAGGGCATCAACTTCGATGACGTGGACGTCATTACTATCATGTATGATGCCAGCGATTATCTGGCCGGGCACAAGACTGTCCTCTTTGCCAACGACACGGACATCCAGACATTTGCAGGCAATCTGGAGGCAAGCATCGAGCTTCTCCGCGCCGCCTTCCCCCATATCCGCATCATTGTCATGTCTCCAACCTATGCCTTTGGAATAGACGATGACGGTGAATACATTAGCAGCGACATCAAAGACTATGGCGAGGGCGGCCTCAGCATGTACGTGATCTGGCAGAGTCAGTCCTGCAACGTCAGAAGCGTGACTTTCGTGGATCATCTATATGGCACTGTCAACGAGGACAATGCTTCAGAATACCTCAGCGACAATCTGCACCTGAATCTGGAGGGCAGAAAAAAAGTAGCCCAGCGCTTTACGGACGCGCTGAACTACTTCAATCACATGGCGGAACAATAAGGCAGCGGCACCCTTGACCTCCCTGAGGCCCTTTGTACTATGCAGGCCCCTCGAAGCGCAGCTTTCTCATCCGATTGATCAGGGCCAACAGCTCTTGTTTTCTGGGAAGCTCCAGAAATCTCCCGCAGGTGGTAAAATAGGATGAGTAGAGAAAATCCAGTCCTTCCCTTTGGATTCGGTCATACAGCTCATCTACAATCTTCTTGAGGGAAATCTCCTGCTCATTGTTTCTGATCTCCAGATACCGAAGCATGAACGCCAGCGCCTCAAGCTGGCAGGGGGAAGCTATGTCCGTCAGGCCCCTTATATCAATTCTCTCGTCCCCGATCACAATGAAGCCCATATCCAGCACCTGCAGCCTCTCGCTGCCGCAGCCCTGAGGGTAGGAAGTGAAGCCTTCTGCATACAGCTTCCGCCTCTGGGCCCAGTCTGCAGCGGGAGGGTTCTCTGTCTTTTCCTCAAAACCGCAGCACGCCCCGCCATGCCGACGGCAGATGTCTCTGGCTCTCTGGGTCACATCGCTGATACAAAAATCCTCCATAAGATATACCCTGTCCGCCACCGACAGATATTCCCCGCTGCCTCCAATGACAAGTATGGTGCTCACACCCAAATTCCGGCTTAATTCCCTCACCCGATCCGTAAAGGGGGTAATGGGCTCCTTTGCGATCAGTTCCTTCATCATGCCGTCCCGAATCATAAAATTGGTGGCGCTTCTGTCCTCATCTATGACCAAAAGGCCCGCCCCGCCGTCCACGGCCTCCGCGATGTTTGCGGCCTGAGAGGTGGATCCGGAGGCATGCTCCGTAGAGAAGTTCCCTGCATTCCCCTGCGGCAGCCATTTGATGAACGGCGATATGTTGACACATTTCACGCTCCGCCCGTCCTCTGCAGATATGGTGACGGCAGTATCATCAGTGATGCACAGCTCCCGCCCGTCCCCTTGGACATGGTTGTAGATTCCTGCCGAAACGGCGTCCAGAAGCGTGGATTTTCCCGAATAGCCGCCTCCGGTAATCACGGTGACTCCTTTTCGTATCCCCATGCCCCGGATACCGCAGATCTCCACCTCGTCCTCCAAGGGAGACTGAAAGGGCACCGCCCCCTTCATGGGCAGATCCGTCCCTTTCTCTCTGGGCAAAATACTTCCGTTGGCCACGAAGGCACAGAAACCGTTTTCGGCAAGCCAGCTGCGGATACACGCCTGCTTCTCAGCAAGCTCCAGAGCCTGATTCAGCCCTTCCTGATCGAACTCCCCAACGAACCGCTCCACCGTCTCCGGCAGATCCCTGCACAGCATGCGCATGGCCTTCTTCAGCTTCTTCCGGGGCAGCTGCACCTGCAGTTTCAGACATAGGCACATTCTGGGAGGCCGGGAGAGCCCGTCATCCAGCAGGTGTACCTTGATCCCGGATCCGTTGACATAATCCTTTTGGGCATGAAGGGCAAAATAGGCCCCGTTGCGCGCAAGCACCTCACCGCCGCAGCTGCACAGATCATATTTTCCGTTCTCATAGTCCGGTCGGCTTCTGTTGTACAGCTCCTGGTTCAGTTCATCGATGTACCGCCCAAATTCCCTGAGGCAGAAGTCTGCCGCCGCCTCTGCATAGGCCGGGGACTCCCCTGCGGAGGTTCCCGGAACCCCAAGCCGCTCTGCCGGAACATACCACGTGAGACTGGGCTTATCCTTCGCCAACTTGTGGTTTTCTTCCACCTCCATGGCCATATCCTGATACCAGTAGGACGGATCATGTTGAATCTCAGGTTCCATGACATGGCCGGTAGGCGACGCCGGAAAATTCATCACCATCTCTCCCTCATACATCTCCTTATAAGCGGTCGTATCATTCTCCATATGCTGCATATAATACTTCAGTCTCTTCAATGGCATATCTCCTCTCGCTTTTCCCACCAGCATTTCGCCGGGGATGATTACCGTAACCGTCGGTTTGTCCAGAGCAAGCCTGCGGCTCACCCGAATCTCAAAACCAATGTTCTCACTATAGTAGGTCGGATTCTCATCCATGAACGGCGGAGCCCCCGGACATCTGGGATCGTATATCAGGATTCTCCCGTTATACATCTCCGTGTACGAGCTCGTATTGTAGTCCATGGATGCCATAATGCTTTTCAATCTCTTCAAATCTTCTTCCTTCTTCCCTTTCTGCAGATTTCAGCAGCTGCCCAAACGGACGGAACACTCATGGAACTGCAGCCTTCAGCACATGGCCCACATCAAAAAAGCACCCCAAAGGGTGCCTGCCAAAACAGATATCTGCCGAAGTCTAATTCCATCAAAAAACGCACCCATGTCGGATGCGTTTCAATCAATACACAACTTGTCCCAGTCATCGGCAGCTGCCTATTCTTTTACCCACGAACACCGGATACACATTTGATCCGGTTCCATGATCAGAAAAGGAGACGCCTATTGCCAAAACCATAAAAGACCTGCACGACATCCGATGAATATTTACTTGAAACTGTCATGCCAATCACCTCCTATGGTTTTATTTGGTGCGCCGTATCGCCCCATGAGTGTATCCTATGTATTAGGGTAACACGGCGCCTATGAATTGTCAAGAAACTTTCTTCTTCCTTTTCTCTGCCGTCAGTCCAGATCTATGCTGTCGAAGCTCCCGCTGTTGAAGCTGGATTTTACATCGGCGCTTCCCATGGCATATTCCGCCCGAAGGATAAACTTCGCCACAAGGCCCTTGAGCTTTTCGGCCTGCTCCGAAAGCTCCTGACTGGCAGCCGCGCTTTCCTCCGAAGTAGCGGAGTTGGTCTGTACCACGCTGGAGATCTGATCCACGCCCAGCGTCACCTGCTCGATTGCGCCTGCCTGCTCCTCCGCCGCATTGGCAATCTTATCCACATTGTCGGATACCGTGCGAACCTGATCTACCACCCTCACCAAGGATTCCGCAGTAGATCCCGCGATCTGGGTGCCTCTGCTCACGGCCTTGATGGAGCTCTCGATCAGCTCTGCCGTATTCTTGGACGCTGCGGAGCTCTTGCCTGCAAGGGTACGGACCTCCTCCGCCACCACTGCGAAGCCCTTGCCTGCAGTGCCTGCTCTGGCCGCCTCCACGGCAGCGTTCAGCGCAAGGATGTTGGTCTGGAAAGCAATGTCCTCTATGGTCTTGATGATCTTGTCGATTTCGTTGGAAGTACGGGTAATCTCTTCCATTGCAGCCATCATGTCCTGCATCTGCCTATTGCACTCTTCCACCTCGTTGCTTGCAGTGCCCGACTGGGCCTTCGCCTCAAGGGCATTATCGGCAGTACTCTTAACCTGATGGGAGATATTAGTGATGGTAGCAGCAAGCTCTTCAACGGAGGCAGCCTGCTCGGTAGCGCCCTGCGCCAGCGCCTGCGCGCCGTTGGACACCTGACCGGAACCCGACGCCACCTGATCTGCGCTGTTGTTGATCTGGCCCAGCGTCATGCTCAGATCACGATTCAGCTTGCGGATAGACTGCAGCAGCCCCTGAAGGCTTCCCACATAGCGTTCCTCCGCCTTGGTGCGCACGTCGAAATTGCCGTTGGCCATCTCGCTCAGAAGTCTGGACGCATCGGAAATCACCGTTTCCAGCACCACCGCCATATTCCTGAACGCGTCGGCAAGGTTGCCCAGCTCATCTCTGGACTTATATGTAACCGAGATATCGAATTGGCCGTTCACAATCTTGCCTGCTGCCTTCTCCAGCTCCCTGAGGGGCTTCGTGATGGAACGGGTCAGGTAGAGAGAAAGGACTATGGTGATAACCAACGCTCCTCCGGCCATAGCCAGCTGAGCTGCCACCAGCAGATCCTGAAGTTCTACAGTCTCATTGTAATCACTGTCAGCTCCTGCTTCCACCTCATTGCTGATTTTGATCAGACTATCCACAGCCTTGGTCAGCATAGGCTGGTATTCTTCCAGCAGCATTTGCTGTGCCGTTTTCATATCCGTTTCAGACATCTTGATAACGGACTCCTGCATGTTTACGGCCGCTTGTATGTTCGCATAGAACTCGTTCAACAGCTCGGGATTGCTTGTAAACTTCTCTCCCAGCCAGGTAGCGTTTTCTTCCAGAAGCTTAAGTTCCTTCTCAATATCATCCCGATACTCCTGCACCTTGTCTGCATTGCTCTCGATGGTAACGAAGGCCACATCCTTCACGATAATCTGCAGCCCTCTGCGCATATTCATCACTTTGTTAGTGACCTGATAGCCCACATTGTAAAATTCCGTGTACTTGGCGGCATTCCGCTGCAGCCCATAGATTGCGATGGCTACCGTCCCGCAGAACAGCACGATGATGAGCATGAATGTCACCAACAGCTTCGCCCTAATTTTTAAGTTCTTCATCCCGTTCCTCCTCTTTGCTTTAAGTAGATAGCCGGGCAGCTTTGGCCCCTGACCACTGCGGCACAAAAACCGCACTGAAAGCCTACTCCGCCAGTTCTCCTCTGGCCAGCCTATACTGACAGTGCGATATCGATTCTGTGCTTTATATTTTTAGATTATAACAGATCGTTGCCGTTCTGTCTACCTGAATTCAAAAATCCTCAGGGAATCTCAAGTGGAAAAAACTGCATTTTTCATCCATCTATTCCGGCATTATAGACTTTTCTCAGGCGCCATGGTAAAATATAGAAATAAGTTCCGGCAAAGCGCCCCACCGCCAACGGTTTGCGGCGGCGTACACATACAAAGTCATAAAAAAGGAGATCACAGCATGGACAATCAAGAAAGGACCGAGGCGTCCGAAATAATTCTTCAGGTCATCCGCAGCCTGCAGCAGGATCCTGCAGACTGGGTGGATTTCGCCCGGATAGGAGCGCCCCTGAGTAATGCAGGCATACAGTACAAGCAATTTGGTTTCCCCAAGCTCAGGCCTTTTTTGAATTCGTTCCAAGATATCCTGATGTTCAAAGATGAGGTGCCGGAGGGAAAACCGCCCATATGCTATGTACGCCCCAAAAACGGCCTGTCAGACAAGGACTCCGCCCCTATAGATCCATCCCCAATATGCCCGGAAGCCGCGAACCTCTCCGGCCAAAACCACATCCAGCCCGTCCGGACTTCTGCCCAGCAGTGCGGCGCTGCTCAGATCAGCCGAACCGCCGAACCTTATACCGGATCGGATATTCCGACGGAAAAGGCATCCGCAGAAATGGCAAAAAATGTTTTGCAGGTGGTTCGCAGTCTGCAGACCGCCCCTGATGCATGGGTGGATTTCGCCCGTATGGGGGCGCCTCTTAACAGTGCAGGCATACAGTATAAGCAATTCGGCTTTCTTAAGCTTAGAACCTTTCTGAACTCGTTTCAAAATATCCTTGATTTCAGAGACGAGCAGCCGGAGGGAAAAACGCCCATATGCTATGTGCGTCCCAAGAGCATTCTGACCGCCGAAGACATTGATGCTGCAAATACATGTTTTGTCAGTCAAAGCGCTATGCTCTTACAAAGCGGAGAGCAGGGCAATTATGGCTACGCGCCCCCGTCAGACCAATGCGATACAAGCCGGTACGCTGCAAACCGCGCCGGGCAGTATCCTTATCCCCGGACAAACCAGCACGGCATACGCCGCGGCGCAGCACCCCAAGCCGAGCAAAACGCTGCCTCCCGGAGAGAAAAGGATCCCACAAAGAACACACGGCTCTTTAACTGGGCCTTCATCCACGATGAAAAGATCAAAGCCCTATCCGAGCTGGCCTTGCCCGAAAAATGGTACTACGGCAGTCAGCCCGCTCCAAGCAAAGAGCAGTTCCCCATACTGAAAAACTATCTGGCCTATACTTTCGGGCGGCTGGTTCTTGAAGAAAAGGTACTGTTTGCCACTGATACGGAGCACATGTCTCAGGGGGAGTACGCCGCTTTCAATACGGGACTGGTGGACAAAAAATATGAATATATCTATGCGCTGTTCAAGCAGAACCCTCGATCCAACGCCAATCAGTTTTGGTATCTCCTTGCCTTTGCCGTAGCGGGAGAAGATATCGGCAAGAATCTGGTCAGACTGTTCAACCCTCTGCCGGAAAGAGCGAACTATTTTGAGAACAAAATAGAAAACATGCTCTACGACAGCTCTACGGGTGATTTGTCATGCGACTATACCCATATTCTCACGGAGCGTACCAACCGTCTGCCTCTGGATTTTTTGCTGGAGAACTGCCCCGCAGACTTTTTGGACATAAACGGCATAAAAATAGAAGACGTCTACCACAAATCCATGGACAACCTGAAGAAAGCATATTTTACTGAGCTGGGAAACAAGATACAAAATAATTCCCGAATATTGAACCGTCTGAAAAACCGGATTCAGGACGCCGTGAACCTCGCCCAGAAACGGGTTGAATGGAACTACAAGACGGCTATCCCTATGTATTATCCCACAAAAAACCGAGGGTCTTTGCTGTTGCCGCTGGCCTTGATGGACGAAGACCGTGTAGATCTGGCTCTGGTGGTGGAGCGTCAGGTATCGGGCTCCTATCAGGGGCAGACCATCCTTCCGCTGAATCTGGCATACACCAACAGCAGGCTGGTGGCAAGGCCGGACAGCGACTGGCTGCGGACCGATCTGCTGGCAACCTCAGACGACGAGGATCTGGACGACGAGGACTAAATATCAATTTCAGTCTCTTGTATGGCCGGGTACCGTGGATAAAACCGCTGTGCCCGGCCTCAAACTACATGCAGAACCCTTAATCATTGTAGGCAATTCCTCAAACGTACTCCAGATCGGTACAATGCCATGTCTTTTCCAATAGTTGTAACGCATATACAGCATATTGATCAGTTGAATCTTTTCATATATAAACTCTTCTTCAGAAGCTGCATCCATCCTCAGCCCATCCTTATTTTGCCCTGAATGATTTCTAATCTTGAGACCGCCATGATTGCCCCTTTCCTCACAATGCTTCTCTCCTTCTTCTCCATATACACTTTTCACTAAGTCGTCAATGCACAAAAAAATATAATGCTTAGGCATCTCTTCCCTGCGCTGAGGCTTAGAATGCTTAATGATTCTTCGGAAATTGTAATCTTCTCCAGAAAAGCCTATAAATACACAGCTTGTCTCTACCAACGCTTTTGCCTGCACCGAGTTCTCCCATATATACACATGTTTCTCCATCGCATAATAGCTGGATTCCGTCAATATAATCGCCTCTGACTCCTTCCCCAAATCACATCCCACCACCTTCACCGCCCCATGAGGATGATGAATATTTATCTTATTTTCTGCAGATTCTTTGTCCCCATCAACATCACATATTACCCTTACATCTGCATCTGTTAATCCGCCTATTTCCTGCAGGCAAAATTCCAGTACATCATCATAATTATATGTAATCACAGTCCCTTTCTTGTCTTTTGCAAGCTTTTGAGCCAGCACACCCACCACTTGTTCAGACAGTTTTACTTTCAACTCCTCCCTATCCACATCCACACTCAATGAACTTCGGACAAGCGCTTTCAGCACCTGCATCTGAAGGCACTTTTGGAAATCTCTATCTTCTCTTTGGAAGTCTTCTATAAAATCTCCTATATAGTTCCACACATACTCAGCAACCTCCAGTAAATTGGTCTGCGAAAGAATTCTTTTATATCCTCCACCATAAGCTTTTTCTACCTTTTCGTGATAGCCCTTCACATCTCTGATACGCTCTAGGTTTTCTTGATATGCCTTAGCAAACGCATACTTATCCCGTCTTTCATACTTCGCATTAAAAGACGCCGCATCAGCGGGCTCCCTTCCTATTTCATCACCGTCTACCTCATAGCCCATTTCCGACAGCCTTGCCCATATTTTAGCCAAAAGCGTCCCCCATTGGGGCAGCCCCACCGGAACACTGACCCCTGCCCCCAAAACCCATGTTATTTTCCCTGCCCTATATTTCTCCCTAAATTCTTGCAGATTATTTTCATTCAACTCCAAAATATCTTTTTCCAGAACATCTTCCAGCTTCACTGATCACAATCCTTTCTGTCTATTGCCATATTTTTCCACTTTCCTTGTACTTCATCCAATAATTTATGTATGTCATCACAAGAACTCATGCCTGCCAATTCGCCAAGAGCAGCCTCCTCCCTAAATTTGCCTTCGTCATAGAATTTCAGGCATTCTGCCAGATATTGTTCCAACGGCTCTATGCCCACATATCCACCTTCATTGTATTCCTTCAGAACACCGTCTATTTTTCGGCACACCTCATCCACGTATCCCTCTTCCCTTTCATAGCAAAAACCTTGTTCTTCCCAGTGCAACATTTTGTTTTCTATATTTTCACGATGTTTATCTGTCATCTTTCCTTCTATGCCATACAACACCTTCAGTTCAACAGCCATTCGCAGATGGTCAGAAAAAACATAGTTCCCATTCCATGTTTCATAAATAAAACACAATACAAAATCCTCCATGGACAGCTTCAGCATCTTTGCCGCCATACAGTCAGCAAAGCACTCCTTGAATAAAGAAGCCAAAATATCTATGATATCATCTACGGTTAATTCCTCTTCTTTCCCTATCTCTACTCTTGTCTTTTCAAAAACAACTTCTCCTGCAATAGCTCGAAATAAGGAATAAATCAGCTGTATCTCCGACTGGTCAAATCTGTTCATACTTTCCATGCATAGTTTATGTTCTGCTGTTTCCTTCAAAATATCTGCCTTGGAAAACGGTATGTTTATATTCTTAAAATACAAAATAATTTCTTCTGCCACTTGTTTTTGGCATATGAAAAATTTATTATAAACATATCGCAAAAAACATTCCTCCGCATTGAGCTCATCTAACATCAGAATTTCTCTTTTCAATGTTTCAGCAACATGAGAATACAGTTTTCTACCATAAAGCATGTCAGGACAATCTTGCAGACAAATTTTCTCCTCCAGCTCCTTGCACAGTCTGTCTGCACACAAAGAAACCAGATGTTCCATTTCCTTTTGAATAATTTTTAATCCCTTGTACTTTGCTCTCTCCCACTCTGCCTTCGGAATTTTCTTCTGAAGAGAACCCAAAATCCGAACCGTGAAATGCATCTCCAAACTCTTCCTAAGCCCTTCACAGATTGTCAATGCCACGTTCACCGAAACACTCTTACGCAGGGCCTGCAGCCGAACATTCCGTTTTCTCTCTCCACAAAAATGGAAACATTCGTGTAAAACTCGAAACATGGTGCCTCTAATATCATATAGGCTCATTTCCGGCACTGAAATGATTATCAAAGAATGATTTCCCGCTTCTGAAGGATCTATATAAGAAAACACATCGCAGGCCGTTGTCACATCGCAGCCCCCACTCGTCACCACGAAGGTATATCGATTTCCTTTTTCCCTTTCCTCATTATCCAGCAGTTTTTCCGCAACATCATCCAGAAACTTATTGTAGAAAAAGAGCAGTTTTGTTGCCGAGCCTATAGAAGGATGGGAAAGGGACTGCCCTTCGATGAACAAGCGATCTGATCGAAGCATATCCGCCAAATATTCTTCAGTCTTATCCCTAAATATCCTGAGAGCAACCATAATCTGCTCAGAATACCAAAATACCGTCTCCTCCTCACCTTCTTTAATCATCTCCATTGTCTTTTCAACATTATTTTTTACCGCCTTAAAAGCATCTCCTATAATCCTTTCTATATCAAAGCAATGGGAGAACTGCACCAGATTCAGATATGTCTTCATAACGTTTTGCAGCCCATTTATTGTACGCATAGGCATATTTTGATCTTTGGCATATTTCCTCAAACACCCTATCAATTTCTGAAATTCCTCTTGATACTTTTCTTGGGCTCCTTTTCCAGAATTAGAGTTAGCGTAATTTGTTCCCTTTCCGGTAATCTTTACTCTTATTGATGAGCGAGTATGACGAACATAATCTCGAAACAATTCATGCTCCGGGTTCAAAAGTTTCCCATCATAAAAAAGGGGAATAAAAAAATCAAACGACATATCTGATAATATCAGACAGTCAGAATTCCCGAACACCTGATACAAATCAGGGTTCTTTACCGTTTTCTGCTGAGGGCTTTCCTTCAGAATCATCTTTATCTGCTCGCTAAAGTATTTCTCAAATTGCTCAGCGGATACCCCATCCCTCAAATTCACTCGAATTGATAGATTAACGTCTCTCCCCTCTTGCCTCCCTTCTCCCTTAAGTTTCTCCAATCCAACCTTAGCAAAACCGGAAATAGCATAACTATTAGAAAGGACAGCATAGGTGTCGCGCTTATCTTTCTTTGCTACTTGCCGCAAATAATCCAAAACCGTGATCACTTTAGTCAAGTTATCGCTCAAGAACAACAGAACAAAATCTGCATATCCCATAGACGGCATAATCGCACAATGAATACTGCTCAGATCAATCTTCAATTCTTTACTTACAGCATCGTAAATTATCTTTTCCAGCTCATTAATTAATTCTCCCTCTTCTACACACTTTTTAGAAAGGTTGATCATAGCAACAGAAACAAACGGAAAATGTCTTAAGACATCATTACAGTAATCTCTGTTTTCCTGAAAGCACCCCAGCTTCTGCCATATATCATACCCAAATCCTTTCCGTTCCAGCTCCTCACAATATTTCTTTGGGGGAAAATATAGCTTTAATGTATACTTATCCCACAAAGAATCACTAATATCTACATTCCCGCCGTATTTTTCAACCCCCTTCGGACGCAATTGATACCATTGATTCGTGCAATGGATATCCATCCCGTCGTAGTGCCCAAACATTAAATATTGGTAATCATTTGTATCGTCAACATTAATACACATCATACGCTTCTTTAGCGTAATCAGCATTCCTACAAAATCCTTCGAGTTCTTGTTCATTACCATTCCCCCAGACCGCCTATGCGGTATCATATGTTCTTTCTTTTTTAGATAAAAAAACCTTGTATATAGTTTTTCTATACTACAAGGCTTAGTCTTGAATGGTTGTTCTATTAGAAACCTCTGCTTACCGGGCTATAAATCTTCGTAGCTTCCGAATACATACCCTCTCTTGGCAGTTTCCTCTTCTGCTTTTTTGAAAGCAAGTTGCTTTCCTGACCTGCAGGCACCAGATGCTCTAATGTTTTTCTCTCTTTGCCCGAATCTGTGTTCACCTTATCTCCCTCCATGTTCCTATACGTCCTTTCCGGAAGCTCCCTCTAACAACCAACATACTCACATTGTAATGTCGCATTATTTGTCGAGACTTCACCGCTATAAAAAGCGATTTGTTTTACATCATATCATTAATCACAATCTAATACAATAGATTATTTACAATTTTCTCTATTATCTCCTACCAGTTATAAAAATACTCCTAATTCCAAGAAAAATATTTTCCACCCCATCCTACCCATTTATCATACCTTCCCCCCGGCACTTCGCCTCCAGCTCCCCCAGCTCCTTGTCCTCCGGAAAATACCCCTGCAGCTGTCGGATCGTCTCAAGGGCTGCCTGCTGCTGTCCCTGCTGAATCATGCCTCTGACCTTCTCCTTCAGCGCAGCAGCCAGAGCCTCCATCTCTCTCTCTGCGGTTCCTTTTTCTTCGGTCAGTTCTTCCTGAGCGCTTTGCGGCTCCGGCATGACCAGAATCTCATAGAGCTGCATGATATGGGCATAGCCTCCCTCTCGCCCGTCCCAGATATCTGTCCTGAGACCTAAGCCCTTCTCTTCGGACGTCTCCTCCGTTTCTAAGCCTTCCGCCAACTCCTGAAAATCGATCTGCCACTGTTCCCTATTCTCTTCAGAGGCTAAGGTATACCATCCCCGGACTGCATCCATCCACCACTCCAAGGGTTCTCTCGACAGAAGCGCCTCGGCCCAGTCCCCGTCCTTCAGAGAAAGCGCCGCCGCCAGTCCCCAGCCGCAAGCCTTCCTATACTGGAAGTTCTCGAAACAGCTGTCCAGAACCACTGTCTCCTGCTTCAGCCATGCCTCCTTGTTCCGCGCAAAATACTCCTTCCACTTCAGATAATCCTGCAGATACTGCCTGCTCAGCTCACTTTGCCCCAGCTCCCCAAACGCTATGGCCAGATCGCCGCTTATGGAAGCCCTCGCCAGATCGGATATGGGCGCATGCTCCAGATACTCCCGTCCTATGCGGGCAGCTTCCGAGCCCAGCCCTCCCCTCAGGCGCATCCTCACCGCTGCACCATACAGACCGTCTATATGAGGCGCATTCTCCTCTCTGTCAGGCTCACAGCTGGCGATTCCTCTGTCTGCGATCTCATAGGCAGGCCCGTACTCGTCCATAGAATAATACTCCGCCACCGCCTGCAGGTAATGCTTCATGCAGTGGGGATCCCCTTCTATAGCCGGCAGGAGAATCTTCAGGTTTCTTCTGCGCTTGGCCATGGCCGCTTCCTGATCCACATAGGCATAACCGTAATGATGGGCATAGTCCTCCAGATTCTTTTGGGGGTCCAAAAGGGGCCACAAGGACTCATGAATGGGATAAAAAAAGCGGGAGTCCGGCCGCCTTCTGGTCATGCGGGTGAGATGGGTGTCCCTCCAAACGGTGCCCTCCTGATTCACATAGTTTCTCACGATATAGGAAGCCGACTGATACCGCTTATACTCTCCGCTCAGAAAGAATTCCTCGATTCCAGCCGTATCTTCAAACCACTCGTCATCGTCCATGAACATGAACCATTCCCCGCTGGCCGCCTGAAGGCCCACGTTTCTTGCCGCGGCAAAATCGTCGCACCATGTAAACCAAAGTACCTTATCCGCTTTCTGCTTCAGCCACTCCTGCTGCTCCGCGGGACAACCGGTGTCCGTGAGAATCAGCTCACAGGGCACCCTGCCGCGCAGCCTATCCAGTGCCGCCACGCATCTTTCCATGTTTTCCTTCCGTCCCGAAACCAGAATGGAGATGCTCAGAAGAACCTGCTTCGGCCTATACTTCCACCTCAGATCCTCCTTTGCAAAGCCCTTTCCAAAACCGCTGCCTTTCAGATAATTTCCGCCATACCTATTCTTGCTCACTGTTTTGCTCTCCCTAATACCCTTCCGATGCCTTTTTCATGTTTTACACCTATCTGGTGCCGATGGCCATGTCCGTTATCTCACGCACTGTGCTTCCAGCGCAGCAAGCTCCTCATCCTCCGGAAAGTACTCCTTCAGCTGCCTGACTGCCCCCAGCGCAGCCTCCAGCTGGTTCTGGCCGATCAGCTGCCTGACCCTTTCCTTAAGCTGCTCCGCCAAAGCCGCCATTTCCGGCGTGACGGCTGGTGCTGCGGGCGCGGAATCCTCCGGCTCCTCTCTGGTCAATATTCCGTACAGCTGTCTCATACGGGAATACTGCCCCCCCTTTTCCCATCCGTCGGCCTGCTGCCGGGGCGCTCCATGCCCCCCTTCCCCTATAGCAGGCATAAGACGTCCGAAGTCTCCCTGCCATTTCTCCCTCAGCGACCGGGATGCCAAGATATACCAGTCCTGCACCGTCTCCAGCCACCAGTCCAGAGATTCCTTTTCCAGCAGCGCCTCTCCCTCCCCGGCTTTCCCAAGGAATATGGATGCGGCAAATCCCCATCCCGCCGCCCTTCTGGCTCTGGCATCGCAGAAGCAGTCGTCCAGCAGCAGCGTCTCCTGCCGGATGCGTTCTGCCTTATGCCCTGCGAAATACTTTCTCCACTGCAGATAGGTTCCCGCATATCTCAGGCACTCTCCCCATTGCCCCAGTATTCCATAGGCAATTGTGAGATCGCAGCATATGGACGCTTTGGCCAAGTCGCAGACAGCCGCCTTCTCCAGATATTTCCGTCCTTTTCCCACTGCATCGTCCATCCGGTCTCTTTCCTGACTGATCCGCACCGACGCGGCGCACAGCCCGTCGAAATGCCCGAGGTTCTCCACGCCCATAGCGGGATCCATATTGGCGACTCCTTTGTCGGCTATCTCTCCGGCCGCTTCCCGCTCGCCGCACACATAATACTCCGCCACCGCCTGCAGATAATGCTTCATGCAGTGAGGATCAGCCTCTATGGCAGGCAGCAGAAGCTTCAGATTCCTATGCCGTTTCGCCATCCATGCCTCCCGATCCTCCGGGACATTCCCATAGTGGTGTACATAATCGTCCAGATACTTTTCCGGATCCAGAAGCGGACGCAGGGACTCATGAATGGGATAATAGAAACGGGTATCCGGCCTCCTTCTGGTCATGCGGGTCAGATAGATATCCCCCCAGCAGGTGCCCGCCTTGTCCCCATAATTCCTCTGTACATAGGAAGCCGATTCATACCTGCGATACTCGCCGCTTAAGAAGAATTTCTCTATCCGGGCAGTGCTTTCAAACCACTCGTCATCATCCATGAACATGAACCATTGCCCCTGCGCCGCCTCCAGCCCCGCATTTCTGGCAGCGGCAAAGTCATCACACCATGCAAACTGCAAAGCCTTATCCGCCCTCTGCCGCAGCCGTTCCCACAGCTGCGGCGCGCAGCCCGTATCCGTGAGAATCAGTTCGCAGGGCACCTTCCGCCGAAGCGTTTCCAGCGAATCAAGGCATTTCCCCACTGTCTCCTCCCTGCCGGAGACCAAAATGGAGATGCTCAGTATAATCTGTTTTCTGGGATTTTTTCCTTTCAAGACGTTTACCCCTCCTTGGGCCATTCCTATCCGATCAGCACTTCCTTCCCCCGGAATGCGAATCCATATCTTCTAATACGCTCGGCCGGAAGCCCTTTCGCCTTCAAGGCCTCATCATACCTCATTTCTTCAATCTGTCTCAAAGCGGTCTGTACGGTATCCTCCAGATTTTTTTCACTTCGAGGATTAAATACCTTAAACTCAATAATGATTGCATCCAGACAACCAGTGTTTGTTTTCACATCCCACATGCCTTCTTTAGGCTCCAGCATGATATCGTACCTGCCAAACCCAGCTTCCCGATTAGATGTAATCATGTAATTTTCTTCCAATTCCACCATCAGTCCCAATACAAAGCCATGATAAAACCGCTCCGGCTCCGCTTGATCTGAGGGCTTCCTTCCTGCATCAAAACTGCTGAAAGTAGCAAGCGCCACTCTGTTCATATACAGATTCATAGCCTCCACATCCCCAAGCAGCAATGCCTTTAAAAAATCATTGTATGCCGCAGAAATTCCTGCAAACCAGCCCCTTATTATCTTCTTAAACATGACCCTGACTTCCTTATTAGTCAAGGACAGCCTATATTCATCTTCTCCTCTGTCTTCATCGAATAAACACTCCTCCACCTTTAAATAGCCCCCGCCAAGAGGAGGCCCCAGACAGCGTTTTCATCTTTCTCCAGCTGATCAAAGATAATCTGCTCGTCAACTTTTGCCTGAAAGACTTTTCCCTCCAGCAAACCTTCCATTATCGTCTTAAGTTCTCTGCTTCCCTCCTGAACCAGCTTCGACACAAGACCATTGGAACTCGTATTCGCCCAATATGCAGCGAGCCTGCCTTTATCTAAAAAATTCAAAATAGACCAAGGATTATAGATATCTCCCCTCTTGCCAAAAACAAATCCATCATACCAGCTCTTCACATCCTGCATCCTATCCGTCAGGCCGTATTCTTCCAATGCAGCAAGCACTTCTGACTCTGTGAATCCAAAAGCTTCCGCATATTTATTTGACGTAGTAGTTACCACCTCCAGATTGTTCATATCTGAAAATATCGATTCTTTGCTAATTCTGGTAATTCCCGTCATTATCGCCCGCTCCATATAGGGATTCGTTATAAATGTCGCATGAAATAACCCCTTGACGAACTCTGCCAAATCCTGCCAATAACCATGTACATAGGCCTCCTGCATAGGCGTGTCATATTCATCCAGCAGAATTATTACTTTATTTTTGTAATAACGGTTCAGATACCTGCAAAGATTGTGCAGAGATATAGAAGCCTCCATATCATCCATATTCACATTGATTCGTCTGAAAAATGTCTTGTCTTCCTCCTCTAATACCTCGCTGTTAAGCAGAAATGCATAATCCGAAAATATATCCGTCAGCAGCTGGCAAATCTTCTTTCTGGCGGCCGCAAAGTTTGCCTCTTTCACATTTGCTAACGAAATGCTGATCACCGGATACGTGCCCTGCAAGTCACGGTACTTTTTCTCTTTCCAAACGGAAAGCCCCTCGAACAAATCTCTCCTATCAGCATAGTCAACCGAAAAAAACTGCTGCAGCATACTCATATTTAAAGTCTTGCCAAAGCGTCTCGGGCGAGTGATCAAGGTCACATCATCCTCATTCTCCCACCATTCCTTAATGAACATGGTCTTATCTACATAAAATATATTTCTTGTAACAATTCTCTCAAAGTCCTGTCTTCCGATACCAATTGTCCTCGCCATGTCCCCTCCTTCTCAAGCAAAATACACGCCCGATATGCCCATACAGCTCCGCTTTTAAAAATATTAGCACATTTTCCGGCCTGCTTCAACCTAACTCCCAGCGATTATTTCTTCTGCTGTAAAAATAAACAGAAAGAGAGGCCGGTTCACACCAGCCCCTCCATTCACACAATTCAATTTCAAAAAAAGCGATTCGCTCTAAACTCTTACAAGAATTAGCCGAGCAAGGACAGAACACCCTGATTAGCCTGATTGGACTGTGCCAACATAGCCTGACCTGCCTGAGCAAGGATCTGGTTGTTAGAGTAGGTAACCATCTGGGTGGCCATATCCGTATCACGAACAGCGGACTCAGCGCTCTGGGTATTCTCAACAACGTTATCCAAGTTGGCAATGGTGTGCTCAAGTCTGTTCTGAACGGCACCCAGAGAAGCTCTCTGGTTGGAAACCTTCTGCAGAGCAGCAGAGATGGTGTCGATGGCAGCAGAAGCCTTGTCGCCGTTGTCGCCGTTAACCATCAGTCCGTTGATACCAAGACCCTTAGCGCTCATCATGGAGATGTTCATGTTGATCTTGTTGTCTGCGGAGGAGTCAGCGCCTACATGCAGGCTCAGATCCACTGCGCTGTTCAGGTCAGCAAAGGTCTCAACCTTCAGCCAAGTCTGCTTGTCGCCCGTAATAGCAGTGCCATCATCCTTCTTATCCGTCACATAGGAGCTGATGGACTTGATGTTCTCGCTATTGTCGTTCTTTATAGCAGCCATCATCTCATCCATGCTGGCAAATGCCTTCATGTTGTCGCCATTGGCCTTGCCGTTCTCGTTCAAGAAGTCTACTACCTGACTTACGGATGCCTGCTCGTTAGCCTTTGCATTGGTGGAAGTAGAATCAATCGCATAGTATGTGGTGTTGCCAACCTTGATCTTATATCCAGTGATCTTGGTGCTGTTGGTGATCTGCTTCTGGATTTCTCCATCATAGCCGATGTTAGCCGTCTTCAGATTCGTCAGATCAGTAGCACTTGCCTTGATGGTGGTAGTTCCAGCCTTCAGAATACCAGTGGAATCATTTACACCCTTGGTTGTAGTAGTGAACAAACCAGTGTTGTTAGTACCAAGAGCCCCCTGAGCATCCTTAAAGGTCAGCTTTCCAGCCTCGCCCTTGTTGTTGCCCTTCAGCAAGTAGGTCTCGTTGAACTTGGTGGTATTGGATACACGGTCGATCTCGGTAACCAGCTGGTTAACCTCGCTCTGAACTGCCTCTCTGTCGCTCTCGGACATAGGGCCGTTAGCAGCCTTAACTGCCAGCTCGTTCATTCTCTGCAGCATATCGTGAACTTCCGTCAGAGCACCTTCAGCGGTCTGCACTGCGCTGATACCGTCCTGAGCGTTGGAAGAAGCCTGAGTCAGACCTCTGATCTGCTTTCTCATCTTCTCGGAAATAGCCAGACCTGCCGCATCATCAGCTGCGCGGTTGATCTTGTAACCGGATGACAGCTTCTCGGTAGCCTTCGCCTGAGCACCGGTGGTAATGCCTAACATTCTGTTAGAGTTCATAGCTGTTAAATTGTGTTGTACTACCATTACATATTCCTCCTTGAAATAGATTGCCTCTTCCTTGAGGCTATTGGTGGGTGCTATCCGTCGGATTCGCACGTTCCGGCCGACCGCATCCAATCATCTGGGATACCCTCCGTCAATCGTGCGCATTGCTTCGGATTCCCAAGGGGTAAGCTTTCAACAGATAATACTGTTTTTGCTTTACTTGATAAGTATATCGGAAGGATTCTAAATTACTTTAGGGCTTTTTTGAAATTTTTCCTTCACTTTGTCCTCTAACGATATACAATAAACGAGGGCCGCAAAACGCAGCCCCCTTTTCTAACTCTACATACGCTTTATAAATATTGTAATCCAATCTTCCAAAACCCCTTGCAGCGACCCCAAAGCCGAAAGAACCAAATCTGCCGATTACTGCAGCAGAGACAGCACGCCCGACGTAGCCTGATTGGACTGGGCCAGCATAGCCTGACCGGCCTGCGCCAGAATCTGGTTGTTGGAATACTCCACCATCTGGGTAGCCATATCCGTATCGCGGATGGAAGCCTCTGCGCTAGTGGTATTCTCCACGATATTGTCCAAATTGGCTATGGTATGCTCCAGCCTATTCTGGATGGCACCCAGAGCCGCGCGCTGGTTGGACACCTTCTGCAGCGCGTCGGAAACAATATCAATGGCAGCCGTAGCCGCATCCCCTGTATCACCGCTTACATCCAAACCGTTCAGCCCCAAGCCCTTGGCGCTGAGCTGGGCAATGTTCATATGAATCTTGTTGTCCTGAGATGAATCGGTGCCCACATGGAGACTTACGTCAATGGCCTGATTCACATCGGCAAAGGTCTCAACTCTAAGCTCCGCCTTGCCATTCTCATTGATGCCGGATGTCACAGTCTTAATATCCGTGCCATGATCCATCTTGATGGCCGCCATCATTTCATCCATGCTGCCGAATGCCTTGTAATGCGTAGCGGCGTCAGGATTGATCGTATTGTTCTTGTCATTGATATTCTTCACCACTTCGCTGACACTCAGCTTGCCATCCCCCGGATTTGCCTCTGCAGTTTTCTCCACTAAAATGTAGACCACTCCCGGAGCGGTGCCTACCGGCCCCACAGTCTTGGAGGAGTATGTGGTATTGTCAGCTTTGGCGGCGTCGTCACAGATGGAAGAATCTATGCCGGCAGTGGCCGCTAAATGGTCAATGGGAGTCTGCTGATCCGGATCTATCGCCGGCTCTACCTTCAACTTGAATATTCCCGTTCCCTCGTTTACCATGGAAGCACCCGCTGCCGGCGTGGGAGTGACAATATTCTGGAAATCAGTCCGCAAGGCATTCTCCGCATCGGTATATGTCAGCTTGGCGACGTCTCCGTTGTTGTCGCCCCTCATCAGATAGGTCTCATTGAACTTCGTGGTGGTGGATACTCTGTCCACCTCGGATACCAGCTGGTTGACCTCGCTCTGAACCGCATTTCTGTCTGTCTCAGACAAGGTTCCGTTGGCCGCCTTCACGGTCAGCTCCGCCAGCCTATGGATCATGTCATGAACCTCGTTCAAAGCGCCGTCCGCCGTCTGCACTGCGCTGATACCGTCCTGCGCATTGAGGGAGGCCTGCGTAAGACCCCTGATCTGCTTCCTCATCTTCTCGGAAATGGCCAGCCCTGCCGCATCATCAGCAGCCCGGTTAATCTTGTAGCCGGAAGACAACTTCTCTGTAGCCTTGGCCTGAGAGCTGGTGGTCAGTCCCAGCATTCTATTAGAATTCATGGCCGTAAGATTATGCTTTACTATCATTCCCATATCTTTATTCCTCCTTGAATAACTGCCGTCCTGCCGGCGGCATGCATCTTGCCTTTATGAAATCACCGGGCTTTCCGTCGGCCCTTCTCTGGGGCACAACGGCATTGACGATTCAGCCGTCTCCATATCCCGTCAACTTCCTTAGATAATATATCGGACGGACATCTCCATAAAATTAGAGATTGACGCAAATATTTATAGTATTTTACCCTAAGACAGCCCTTCCCCTCTTCAAAAAACCGCCGCACCTTCGATTTTCCCATCGTCGGTGCGGCGGCTCTATACCCATGAACTCTATTATTTCTTGCTGTCCATGAACTGCGGCGCCACCACGGCAGTCTTGCTCATAGTCTTATAATATCCGATTGCCGCCTTGGTGGATTTCCGGCCTATCTTGATGCCATCCCTCTCCCTGCGGAAGAAGTCCTCCACCAGCTTCTTGTTTCGTGCCTCCTGCGCCTGAATGTCCACGCTTCTGTCAGTGACCTGCGTCACCAGCCCCTGCAGCGTCCGAATCTGATCCGCATACTGCTCCCGGCTGCCCTGCAATTCCTCCGACACCTTGGCATAGAGCTTCTCGAAACCGCTGTCAAGAGCTGTCAGCTTATCAATCAAAACGCCCTTTTCGGAAACATACTCATCGAACTTGTCTATATCTACCTCACCGGACTGAAAAATCTCCTGCTGGCGCATATTATACTTCTGGATCTCCTCCATCACCTGCAGCTTCCTTCTGAGGCTTTCCTCCAAAAGAGTCAGATAATTGCCTGTCATACACCCTAGTCCTTACCCTTCTTCATGACTTCCTTCCAGGTATCCCGCATAGAGCGCAGGTGCATATTCACCTCTTCCAGAATCTCCTTGTCCTTCTTCACATTGGCCTCCACCAGCCTCTGGCTCAGATAGGAATAGACCCTCTCAAAATGCTCCGCCACCGGATAGCTCATGTCCAGAGTCTGACGGAAATAGTCGATGATACGCTCCACCTTTTGGATATGGATATGTGCCCTCTCGATCTCCTTGTTCTCCACCGCCACAATGGCAATGTTGCAGAACTTGATAGCCCCCTCATAGAGCATCAGCGTCAATTCAGCCGGAGAGGCCGTCAGAATCTTGCTGTTGTTGTACTGTCCATACGCATTGGGTAATGCCATGTCGCACCTCGCCTTTCTTCAACTTGTCATGCTCGGCGCTGATGAACTCCATGGGGGCCGTGCGCTCTCCGCACGTATGCTTTCCTGCATTTCCGACAAATGATTTGCCGTCCAATCCCTCCTTGTCATCAACCGCCCAGCAAGGATGTCACGGCGCTGGCATTGTTCTGCATCTTGGCCAATGCCGTCTCCATCGCCGCAAATTTAGCATACCACTTATCCTCGTAATCTGCAAGCTTATCTTCCAATTCTTTTATCTTTGTGGTGTACTCGTCATACTCCTTCTGCATCTTCTTGTCATCGTATGCAGTAAAAGCAGAGCTGTAATCAGTACCCTTCATGATATCGAACATTTCGGAACGCAGATTCTCGGTCAGCTTGGTAAAGAATGCCACCACCGTATCAGGGTCGTTGGCGATCATGGACTTCAGCTTATCCGCATTTCCGGAGGTGTGCTCATCGTCAGGATCTCCGTCGATATGATAGGCATTCTTCTCGTTCTCCGCGGCAGTGAAATAGTTTAAGGTACCGATGCCGAAATTGGATAGGTACATCTTTTCCCCGTTTACCACCACGCCCTCCATCATAATTCTCTTCATGGCGCTGGCAATGGTGTTCAAAGAACCGTCCTTGCGCAGGATCGAATCCTTGATCTTTCCCTCCCATTCCTCGATCTGGGATTCCGACATGGCCTCCTTCTCCTCGTCGGTAAGAGGCTCATAGCCCTTGGCGGAGTCTGCATTGTACAGCTTATCCATCTGATTGATCAGCGCATTATAATCTTTCAAAAATCCCTTGATAAGGTCATATACGCCGTCTGTGTCGTCCTGCGTGGTGATGGTTACTTCCTCGTTCTCCGCCGTGGTAGAGTTCACCGTCAAGGTCAAGCCGTTGATCTCAAAAGAGTTCTTGGAGGATTCATACCTCTCGCCGTTTAAGTAGATCACGGCGTCCGTCCCCTCGGTCTTGCGCTTCTTGAGCGCTTCCAGCTCATCTCCCGTAGGTCTGGTCAGGACTGCGTCCACCTTGTCCGCAATCTTCTTCTTGGCATCTGCGCTGAGATCCTGCACATCACCGTTTGCGTCTATGACCAGCTGGCCGTTCACCTCGTCCAGAGCCTTTTTATTGTCATCCCATTCAAACATCCATCCGCGGAGATCATTCTCCATTTCTTCCGAAGTACCCTCTGCATTACAGATTTCAATCATCGCCTTGTCAAGAAGCTTCAGGTTCTCCTCAGTCAGATCATCCACGGTCAGATCCTCTACCTTCACCGGATTGCCGTCTTTGTCCTTCAGATCCGCCAGATACTTATTGCCGTCCTCATCCTCTGCGGCCTCCAGCTGTGACGCGTACTTTTTCAGCTTCTCCATCATGGCGTCACGTTCGTTCAGCAAACCGGATCGCTCCTTCTTCAGGCTCTCCAGAAGCGCGGTCTCTCTGAGGCCGATCACATCTTCTCTTTTGCTGTTGTCAACATTGGATATACCGTAATCCAACCCCAGAGCCTGCAATGCGTCCAGACCCACAATGTCATTGGAACTGATGTCGAAATTCCCCTCGCTGCCGGATGTCTTGCCCGTGATATAGAATCTGCTGTTGTTTTCGTCGAAGTTGGCATTGATGCCGGCGTCCCGCAGCTTTCCTACAAAGTCGTTTATGGTGGTGTTGCTGTTGACAGCGATCCTGCTGGTCTTGCCGTTTTCCAGCGACACGTTGATATATCCCACGCCGCCTTCCGCCAATCCCAGATCTCCCAGCGTATTGCTGCCGGTGGCATTCTTCTCGTCACCGAACTCGTCTACTACCTTTCCCACCTTGCTGCCGGTCAAAAACGCAGACTTCGCCAGCTTTTCCACCTTCAGGCTCTGTACGCCGTTCATGGCGTTCTCACCCGTAATGACGGATACCACGCTGCTATTTGACACCTTCGTTGTCTTTTTCATATAGGCGCTCTGAAAACGCATGGTGCTCAGAGACTTGTTGTAGAGTCCCATGATCTGCGTATTTAAGGTCTTCCACGCATCCTGTTTGTATTTCAGCGACTTCTGGGCCTTTACCGCCTTTGTCACCTTTGTCTTCTTGGCTTCCACCATCTGGGCTATGATGCTTTCCGTATCCATACCGGACATCAAGCCGCTCAATCTCATTGCCATGTCTCGTCCTCCTTCAACATACCATTGCCTGCTCAAGGAGCCGCGCCAAGCGCCTCCTTGGACATCTTCCGCCTATTTCACGGCAAATCCGGCACTCTCCGCCACATGCTGGGCCTCTGCGGCGAAATCCTCCCTCCGCTCTACCGCCTCTCGTCCACAAGAATCCCTGCCAGCTCCCAAACTCTGGCAATCATGTCCAGCGTTTTCTCAGGGGGCAGCTCTTTGATCACTTCTTTGGTGTTCTTATCAACGATCTTGATGGTGACGCGGTTCGTATCCTCATGGATTCCGAACACAGCCTCGGAGTTGGCCAGCTTCTTGTTCAGGGTTTCCACTGCTTTACGAATCTTGTCGTTGTTCGTCTGCTGCTCCTTGCCCTGCTCACCGCCGCCCGCATTTCCCTTTTCCTGAGAATTCTCCACCACACTGGTGGTTCTGTCCACATACTCTGCAGCCGGTGCAGCGCTGGAGCCGCTGGTCTCCGGCTTCTCCGCCTGTACCGGCGGCTGAGGTCTGGGAGCCACAGTCCCTTGTGCTTGTACTGTCATTACGCTCGAAATAGGTTCAATTGTCATTTCTATACGCCTCCTTGCATTATTATGAAACTATTTGCCAATGAAAAGCATCCTGCTTTTCATCCTGTGAGTTTTTCTCACATGTGAGCTTTCTTCATATTGTGATTCTTTTTTACACTGCGGTTCTTTTCCTACACTGTAATTCCTCTCACATTATGATTCTTCTCTCACAATAAGATTTCTTACTTGATTTATCGGAATTTCTCTTCCGAAAATTAACAGCGTATCCTAAAAATATCTTCCGATTCGTTACGCTTCCCTCGCCGTTCGTCCCATCAGGCATCCATGCAGGAGCAGGGCAACAAGCCCTCTCCGGCAACAGCCGCGGGGAATCTTACCCCAGCAGCGTCTTCAGCGCCTCCATGCCGTCAGCACTCACCGCCTCCTTGTTGGCCTCCTGAATCTGAAGATAGACCTCCTTACGGTATATGGGAACATCCTTGGGGGCGGTGATGCCCACCTTTACCTGATCGCCCTTCACTTCAAGGATGGTGACCTCCACATTATTGTTGATGATGATCGCTTCGTTTTTCTTCCTCGACAATGCCAGCATGCTACGCACCTGCCTTTCCGGCCTGCAGAATATCGTAGATGGGGAATTTCACGGGATACCCCCCGTTCTCCACGATGACCTGACAGCCTTTGTGCTCCTCCGCATTGATAATGAAGGGCCCCTGCAGGTTCACGCTCATTTTGGTCAGGTCTCCGGGAATGGATACCGACACCAGCACCAGCATATTCTCTCCGCTGAGGTTCCCTGCGCTGGCCAGCAGCTCGTCCTCCACCTCCGGATCATAATCCGGCTTCACCACCAGCGGATTCATCACCGGCATGGAGAATCCGGGCTCCTCCACCGATTGAAGGAAACGGATTCCCACATCCACCCCCTTTTCCTCATCATGAAGCAAAGCGAATCGCCTCAGCTCCGGGAATCCGATGATTCCGTTCTCGAAAGTTATGATCTTGTCATCCGAGATCTCTATCTCGCCAAAAAACTTTGTCTTAATCTTCATACCGCTCCTATCCGCGCAATCCTGCGCCATATATAACGATCGATATATCGCAATCCCGCTTCCGCTTTCCTGTCCCCGCGCCGACACATCCCTGCATCACCATATCTTTTGCCCACGCTCCCAAGCGTTTCTTGACCTATTCTATATAAAGATACCCCGCCGCCGGCTGACAAGAATCTGTTGTACAGCGAAGCTGCAGGGTATCGCGCCACTTCCGGCCAAATCAACTTTAGATATAGTTCAAAAGCGTGGTCTGCGCCACTTTTCCGGTGGCCATCAAAGATGCATTGTAGGTAAGCTCCGCTGCGGTCAGGCCCACGATGACCTCCGTGATATCAATATCCTCGTTCTCACTCTTCAGAGTCTCAAAGGTAGTCTTCTGATTCTGTGTACGATTCTTCACCAGCTCCAGCTTGCTGCTTCTGGCGCCGCAGCTGGTAAGGCTTAGATTCGCGGCATCCAGATGTTTCTGGAAGGAGGTGATTCCCTTCTCAAACAGCCTCTGTTCCTTCTCCTTGGCCAGTGTAAGCCCTTTCTCCACTGCCTCCAGCTGATTCTGCAGAATCTTCTTGGCCTGAGCGTCGTTCTCGTCCACATTACTCAAAGCGCTCTCGATATCCGTCTTGACGGCCTCCAGCTTCAGCACGTCCTGCATGGCCCTCATGATATCGTCCACTTCTCTGCCGATTCCGTGATTGAAGCATTCGTCAGCAGTGGAATTCACCTGAATGGTCTGGTTGAACCCTATATCGTACTCGATAGACTGCCGCTTTGCCGTATTGTCAAGATAGTCCTCATTGTAGGAAACGGAGGCATCTGCCGTGTTGTCCGCATCAAAGGTCTTGCAGGCGAAGTAATGCTCCGGCCGCAGGTCGCCCTTGAGCCAGTCGTCCTTCTCATAGGTCACCCGGATCTCCCCTTCATTGGCGGGGCTCCCCTCTATGTCCTTCGCCTTCATAAGCGACTCATAACGGTTCTTTCCCAAAAGGACTTCTCCGGTATCCGGAAGATAAACTATGGCATCATCGTTCATGGAAGCATAGGTATAGGGATCCACCTGCTTCTGGGCTCCCGTAGCAGGGTCTGTCACAGTCAGAGTGGTCTTGTCATAACTGTTCACCACCTCAATGTCCGTTCCCGTCCAGGTAACCGTTGTCCCCGGCAGCCCTGCGGATGTGTCCAGAAACTCTATGGTAGGCTTGGCCCCTGCGGCGGCTCTGGTATAATCGGAGCAGGCATTGTAAGCCAGACGGATACGGTAGCATTCCGAAGCGCTGATGTCCTGATCCGTCACCTGATCGAATGGCGGCTGACCATAGTTACTGGTGTTGATATTCAAAAGCTCTCCCGTGTCCACCTTGGTCACTTTGTCTACGGCGCTGCTGTCCAGCTGCTCGGTGATCTCGTATCTGGTCTTGTTCGCCGTGGTAAAACTCAGCGGCGTATCCGTGCGGTAGCCGGTAAAGACATATCTGCCCGCATAGTCCGCGTCCCCCGTGGAATATACCTCCTCCCCAAGCTTTTGCAGCTGCTCTAAAATAATCTGACGATTCTTGGTAGTAAGGGAGGTCTTGGACGTACCGTTAGATCCCGTGGTACACTGCTCGATCATCTTGGTGAGAACCCCCGACAGATTGGTCAGGGAATCCTCCGTCACATTGAGCCAGCTCTCCGCATCGGGAATGTTCTTGCTGTAGTACTGGGTGATCTCCGTCACATTGCTGCGCAGACGGAGCGCTCTGATAGCCACCACCGGATCGTCGGAGGGGCGGTTGATTTTCTTCTCGGTGGACATCTGGGTACTCAGTCTGTCCTCATAGATCTTATTGGTGTTGATGTTGGAGAGATTGTTGCGCTGCATGATCTTATTTGTGATTCTCATCTAAGCTTTCCTTTCCTGATACAAATCATTTTTCCGTTCGTACCTGACGTCCATGTCATACCGCGGTTCCATCCTCTCCCGGTTCCTGCAGCCCTCTAGCTGCCTGAAGCCGGACGACCTCTTTTTTTAAACGCCGGTCTGGAGAATCAATCTGTCATAGATCTCCGACAAGGTCTGTATCATCTGGCAGGCCAGATTGTAGCCCTGCTGGAACTTCACCAGATTCAAGGCCTCCTCGTCCTCGTCCACGCCGGAGATGGAGAGCCTCTGGGTATCCACTGTATAGGCCACTTCTTTGAAACTTTGATAGAAGGTCTCCGCCTTTCGGGTATTCAGAGCCACGTCCGAAAGGATGCACTGAAGGAACTCCGATGCGGAACTTCCCCGGAAGCTCATCTTGTCCTTGTCTGTGGCCACGGCCTTCAGATCCTCCAGCAGATCGTTCTGCTCCACCCCGTCCTCAGCCTTCTTTCTGGTGGCCAGACGGTCCGGATCCTTATTTACGGTAGAGGAGACGGCAAAATTTCTGGCCTCCATCAGATAATAGCTCACGTTGGTAGCATTTTTGCCCACGGACACCTTCAGCACCGCGTCCTTCTCGGCCTGCGCTCTGGCGGCAGCCTCCAAGGTAGCGTCCCATGTGCCGCCTGCATCCTCTACCTTTTTCTTTTCCTCCGCCACCAGCTTGTTCACCCTTTCCTGATAGGCCTCATAGGATTCCTGATCGTATCTGTTCTCCCTGAAAAGATACTGGGCATCCGAAGTAGACTGGTCGGCCGTAAACAGCTCGGTTCCCGGATTTTCCCCGGCCACGCCCCCAAGCAGTATGTCGTTGACCTTCTGGGAGAACACTCTCACCCACTCGTTCATCTGCGCCATATAGTAGGGCACTCCCTGATAGGACACGGCTGTCCCAATGCTGGCCGGCATACCCACTCTGTCATTGGTAAGCCTCTGGGTGCCGTTCAGATCCCCGTTGGAAAGAGTGAAGGTGTAGGAATACACCGGCTCATTGTTCGCGTCATAGGTGACGCTGTATTCCCAGGAATCATAGTAGAACTCCTTGCCCCCCAGATTGATGACGCCTCCCTGATCTGACAGATTGCATCGGTTCAGATCCGTCAGGTAATGCTGCCCCACCTGTATGGTAACGGTATCGTGGACTTCTCCGTTCACCGTGGTGGATCCCACGCCGGTGATCTCGCCCTTGAAGCTCTCACCGTTGTTGCCGTCCCTTAAGTCCACCAGCCCCTTCAGAGCGCCGCCCATGGCAGCGTTATGAAGGTTGAATTTCTGTCCGTCCTTCCAGTAGACGTCATAAAGACCGTCCACATCCGTCTGATTCACCTTTTCATAGTTCTCTCTGGATCTGCACTCCAGACTGTTGTACTCGTTGCCGTCCACCAGCGTCTGCCCGCCGGCAATCTTGACCATATATCTGTTGGCTCCCGTCTCCCGGGACATATTGTTGTTGTCCAGAATAGGGATTTCCTTGATCTCCACATCCACGATCTCGGAGAGCTGATCCACCAAAAGCTCTCTCCTGTCTCTCAGCTCGTTGGCCTTCATACCGGAGAGCTCAATGGTATTGATCTGCTTATTCAGGGTGGCAATCTCGCTGGCAATGGAATTGATCTCGTCCACCTTCACCTTGATCTCTTGGTTTACATCCTTCTGCAGCTTCTCCAGATTGCCCGCCGTTCCCTTGAAATATTCTGCCAAAGCCTCGGCGGTGCCTATGAACTGCTTCTTGGAAGCGGTATCGTCAGGGTTCTTCATCAGCTCCTGAAGCCCTCCGATCATCATCTGGTCAAACACGGTCTTAAATCCTGCATTCTTGCCATTATCGTCAAAATATGCCTCGATCTGCTGCATATAATACTGCTTCTGACCGAACTCCCCTACTCTTTGGTTGTTGTTCCAATATCTGAAATCATAAAATTGATCCCGCACCCGCTCGATGGCCAGCGTCTCAACGCCTGCCCCTGCACAGCCGTAGGTCTGGAACACCCTCAGGGCATTTGCCGCCTGCTGGGACACCTGCTGCCTGCTGTACCCTTCCGTCTGTACGTTAGCGATGTTGTTGGATGTGGTGTTCATGGCCGCATTGCTGGCCAGAAGCCCCGTATATGCTATGTTCAATCCAAAAAACTGCGATGGCATTTGTGCGCCTCCTATTCCAGTTTCCGTCTCTTCACTCCTGCGCCCCTCTCAGGGAAGGAAATCCAGCCGCACTGCGTCTGTCTTTCCTTCCGGGCGCTTCCGTTTCGAGACTTATTCCAGTTCTATCTCTTCACTCCTGCGCCCTCTCAGGGAAGGAAATCCAGCCGCACTGCGTCTGTATTTTTCTTCCGGGCGCTTCCGTTTCGAGACTTATTCCAGTTCTATCTCTCATGTATGTCCATATGTTATGCAAGGGAGCTCAGCAGATGCTCCAGCATCTCGTCAATTACATTGATGTAACGGCTGGATGCATTGTATGCATTCTGGAACTTCACCATATTGGACAGCTCCTCGTCGGAGGATACCCCGATTACCTGTTCTCTGGCGGCATCGATGGACTCTACCGTGCCCTCCTGATTCTCGTAGATGGTTCTGAACACATAACCCGAATTGGCGATCTGCCCCACCAGATCATCATAGTAGTCGATAAAGCTGGACTTCTTCTTCACATTGGGGTTCAGGGTGTATTCTTCTTCCATGAAAGCGTTCTTCAGCGCCTCCGCCGTAGCCTTATCCTCGGACCCGTCCTCCAGACGGAAGCCCAGCATGGAAGGTTTCTGCATCAGTTCCGGATCGATTCTCAGATTCTTCACGCTGTAGAGAGTCTCCGTCTCCGGCTTGCCTCCCTCCCCGTCCAGAACCTCAGGATTGTATACCCAGTACTCCGAGCCGTCCTGCCCTGTCACCTTCCGGTATCCGTCCGAATTGATCTTGGCGAACATCTGAATGGGGCTGCCGTCATCCTTGCGCATGTATCCGCCCGGATCCGACTTGCAGTAGCTTACGTCCTTCAGAACGGTGCCGTCTGCCAGCGTCAGATCTCCCTTGGTCACCCCTGCCGCCGTGGCGAGAATCTCGTTCACCTTGATGGCCACATTATGGATCAGCTGGTCGAATTCCGCCTGCATGTTCATCAGAACGGATTCCGAAACATTGCTGTACTTGCCTTCCGCCATATCGGTATAGTCAGCCCTATGGTCGCCTCTGGCCAGAAGCATGGCCCTCAGGCCGCCGATGTCCGTGTTCAGCTCGGAGGAAACCTCCCTGCTGAAATTGAACACCTCCGCACCCTCTATATTGAGATACTCTCTGGTGCCGTCCGGCAGCGTCCTATAGGTGGAATTCATAGGCCAGAACGGCGTATGGAATCCCGTCTCGATATCCGTGTGCAGCTCTATCTCAAAGCATCTGGGGCCCTTCACGAAGTCTACGCCCTCTACCTGCACCCAGACTGCGCCGTTAACGTCTTCGCCGTAATTTATGTTCGCCATCTGCGCCAGTTCATCCAATATCTGGTCTCTGGTGTCCCGCAGATCGTTGGCGCGCTCTATACCGCCTGCCTCGATAGCGCTGATGGTGTCGTTCAGGGCCAGTATTTGCTTCCCGTAGTTGTTGATCTTCGACACCTGCTGCTTGATCTGGGCATTCAGATTGTCCTGATAAGCGGAAAATCCGTCATACACCGCTCCCGCTCTCTGAAGGAACTCCTCGGCCCTCTGGACCAGAAGCCCCTGAGTCACGGAACTGGCCGGATCCTTCGCAAGCTCCTGAACGGAAGTCCAGAAATCCGTGAGGGTGGCCTGAAATGCCTGACCGTTCATCTCGCCCAGCTGGCTCTCCACCTCCTCCATGACCTCGGTTGACACCTGATAGAACATGCTGCGCCCGGATTCCCTGCGGTATATCTTGTCTAAAAAGTGATCTCTGATATGTTTTACTCTGGCATAATCGACACCCAAGCCCGTCTGCTTGTTGGCAACGGACTTGACATCTATCGAAAGCGTAAGATAGCTTTTAGAGGACTGCTGCACCTGCTGCCTTACATAGCCTGCAGTGTCCATATTAGAAAGATTATGCGCTGTTGTGTTCAGCGCATTCTGACCCGTCCGCAGTCCGGACGTTCCTACATATAAACTGCTCATCAAAGACATGATATTCACCTCAACGTATTATTCACTGTTTCGCATCAAAATTACCGCTGTTCGCACCCATCTGCGCGCCGGAATTATAGGCGGTTCTGGTATAGTTTGCGGTCTCCGGGGCAGACTTGGCGGCCTGCAGCAGATTCATCTCGAATTCCACCATCCCCAGAGCTTCCTCCAGCAGCTCCCTATTCTGTTCGTTTGCCCGCTGCAGCCTCTGAACCGCACGCCGCAGCCTATCATGGGCATGTGCCAGCCGGGCCTGCTCCTTGGGCCTCTCCGCCAGCATCTCGATCAGCTTGGAGAGCTTCATCTTTTCAACATCCCTGTTTAATACGTTGGCGATATCCTTGGTGACTTCAACCCTTTTCTTTTCCAGACGGTTGAGTCTGTCAACCAACTCTTGTTCATCATCCGTGATTCTCTGTAATTCTTCCAAATCGGCGCTTGCTATGATCTGCGTCTTTTTCTGGGATAAGTCCAGAAGTCCCTCGTACTCATCGCTCTCTTGGCAAAGCACCTCTATCAGGTTCTCCATTAAACTGGCCACGGGGCTTCCTCCTATTCCAGTTCCGCAGGCCCCTTGGGGCCCCTGCATTTATGCCTTATACTATCTCGCTGGCCTTGCGCATCAGCTTCTCGGCAAAGGTCCCGTTATCCACGCTGTAAGTGCCGTTCTCCATTCTGCTCTTGATCGATGCCACCAGATCCTCTCTGATGTCGGGAGCAGCGGAAATAGCAGCCTGCGCGGCCCCGATATCTTTTCCCAGATTGCTGAACTGCAGCTGTTCCGTGTGAGCGGCATTTGCAGCTTGCTTCGTCTTGTTCACCTTGTTCGTCTGATATAGCTGATGGATCTGATTATATGCCTCTATACGCACGCCAAATCCCTCCCTTCCCAAAGCCAGAATCTTCATTTTCAGTTCCGATGCCGCGCCTATGCGCTCTTTAAGAAAAAAGCGTTTGCGTATTTTTGTTCCGAAACTGTTTCATTTCCTTTGCTTATTATGATTATCGGCATGGGGATGAAATACTTTAGCCCTTCTCCGAAAATTAGACCTGCGGACTTCCCGGCTTTCTCCCACAGCTTTTCTTTTCCGTACAATATCCGGACACATCGCACTTAGGCCGGAAAAAGTTCTCCACCAGATACCGCCATTCCTCAGAATAGGCGCCAAGGGCAGTGCAGATATCTCCCATCAGCTCCCTATATTCCCAGTATGCTCTGGTGCAGAGCCTCTGATGGGACATTTCGATGAGATTGCGCACATTGCGCTTGTCCACGATTCGGGTCGACATGCCCAAGGGCAGGAGCATGGCAGCGTCCTCTCTGGGAACCCCGCATTCGCCCTCCAGACTGGCGCAGGTTCTTGCGATGGTCTCCATGGCGGCCCTATACAGCTTCTCCGCCTCCGGATTCTTAGCCACCGCAGGCGGAACCACATAGGAGAAATCCTTGTAGTTGATGTAACGGGTGCTGGCCTGCAGTCTGGTGGGCGCGCCGCCGATATGCGTGTACCACTCCCGTATGACTCTGGCGGAATAACCGTCCAGAATCATCTCCACATTCACATATTCCATCACCCGATGATGACCCGACCGGATGCACTCAAGCCCCCTCTTGTAATTTCTCTCAGCGTCCGCAATGTCCGCTCCCCAGCAGACTCCTGCCCGCCGGCCCATCAGACTGATGGGTTCCTTGGTGGTTTCCTCCAGTATCTCGATCATATCTGACTCTCCTTTCCATTTGTCAGCCCAGGAACGGGCCGCCACTCTCTCACCGATCCCCTTCGGGGTTACTTCAATGACATTTTCCCTGACCGGTCTGCAAAGCCGTACACATAGATCCCATAATAGCTGTCCTTTGTCTCAAAGGGAGCCTCGTTCATAAGCACCAGCCCCTGACTCTCCGCATTCCCTATATACGCGGCGGAAAGGATCCAGTCGCAGCCCATGTCCTGAAGCGCCGCTGCATTCAGCTGATAGTCCTGAAAAAAGAAGCCGTGCTTTTCTATCGTATAATAACCCGGGCATTCCGAGCTGAACAGATAGCAGCGGTTTCCCCACTCATCGAAGAGTACCCGAAGATATTCGCTCTTTTCCAGCTCCGGCCTCAGAACTTCCCGAAACGCCTGCTTATGGGCAAGAGAATAGTTGTTGGAATAGCCGTCAAGGCAATAAAAACCATGATAATATGCTGCAGCAGGATCAATCCCCAGACTGACCACACGGTACTCCTCCTGCCTCATCCCCGTCTGTTCCTCCAGAAAATCCCTGACTTGTTCCAGAACGCCTATTGCATAGTAATCACTAAAGCTCATCATACCATACTGGGGATCCCGCAGCTTCTGGACATTGGACTTTATATCCCCGCCCAACAGCAGCCGGACCCCCGTAGCCCCTGCCGCAACGCCCATAAGCAGCAGGCCGCCGTTGGCCGCCAGTCTTCCAAGTCCTGCACATGACTTTTGCTGCTCCCACAATGCCCCAAGGCCGCAGGCGAAGGCAAGATGCCATAGGCAGGGGGCGACCCATAAGATCCTATCTGCCTGAAAAGCCCCCACCGTCCCCAGAGCCCTGCGCAGCCCTACCAGCGCGCTGCAGTCCCAAAGCGCAGACAACAGCGCCAAAAGCAGACCGCAGCCCAGACAGATGCCCATATACTTCAAATCCAAGACCAATGCAGGACTCAGGCTTTCTCCGGATCCATGTTTCCCCTGAGACCTCCTGCCCTGGGCCCAGAATGCCAGAAGCACCGCCAAAACCACAGCCAGCATTGCCAATAGAAGCAATTCATGATATCCCTCGCCGTTCTGCACCCCCACAAAGGTTCCCCGCCTCAAAGCCTCCCAAAAGGAGTCTCCATGAATCACAAGTTCTGCCTTGTGGGAGGCAGGCTGCTGCCCCAATCCCAGTACCTGAGCCAGAAGCTGAAAATTTTCCGCCATATAGACGCACAGCAATGCAAGCCATGCCCACAAAAAATACCCCACCTTCCTTTTCCGGCACAGATCCCAAAGAAGCATCAGCCCCCCCAGCCCAAGCAATCCCGCACCGGACAATACCAGAGAGGACGCCAGACCGAACAATATGGTATAACCATAAGAAAAAGCCTTGTATTTTCCTTTTCTCAGCTGCAGGGCGCACCAGACCAGCAGCCCAATTCCATACTGGGACAGCCCGTACACCGGCAGATACGGAAGCAGCCCGTACAGCGCACCTGCCAGCCCTCCGATCCAAGCATGGCCTGTAAGCTCCTTGGACAGCAGGTACATTCCCACAAATCCTATGAGCCTGCCCACAAGCTGCATCACCGTCAGCGCCCCCCAAACGTTTCCTCCCAAAAAAAGCAGAACACAGATAGGAGCCGGCATGGTAATTGCCGTCTTCAGAGACCCGCCCATAAATTCCGGTATCTTATCCCCCGAAAATAAATGTCTGGCCTGCAAAAGATAGCCTATGGCCTCAGAATCCAGCTGATCGTGATAAGTAATGATTCCGTCCTCACCCAAGATCATGCCGGGCACCACAGTCAAAACCATCATGCATATCCCCGCCCAAAGCCAAATGCTCCCGTGACGATCTTTTGTTCGCCCTCCTGCCACTCTCATTCCCATACTCTCCCATATCCCTCTGGCCATGCGCCTTTCTCCTTTATACCAAGCCGCCCGGCTCCCATGGTCTCCGGTACGGCTTGCAGACCGCTGCCTACAGACACCGGTCTTTTCGCCGCCACATGCCTCTGACACCGGCTCCGTCCTTAGGCCCCGCCGGCGCCTGAACCATCCACGGCGCCTCCCGCGCCCAGAACGGCCCAGGCCAGCCAGAGCTGCGAAAGCGCCACGGTACACCTATAGTCCATCAGTCCTGCGCCTCTCATGGTATAGGCAAGCGACAAGAGAGCTCCTATCAAAGCACATAGCCCTGCCCCAAGTATCTGCGGCCTCCCGATGCCTCCCTGCAGGAGCCGAACCAGAGACAAAAGAGCGGCCAGCCCCAGACAGCAGGCAAACCACCAGCAGCAGTACCTTACATAATGTCCCGTCAGCGCAGGCGCATGTTCTCTCATGACCTCATAATTTCTGCCGGTGTAGGAGTCATACATCCTTCCCTCCAGCTGTATGGGGAAGATCAGCGGAAACGCCGCGTATCCCAGCGCGTCCCAGGCTATCTGGCGCAGGATCATGGGCCTGCGGAGTCTCCACGCGGTTTGCGCCATCTCTCTATAGGCTTCCTGTGCCCCATCTCCTGCCCGCTCCTCTATGGCTTCCAGAACGATCTCCATATTGCCCGGACAATACGTGGCCTGCCACAGTTCTTCTTCACTCGTCAGCTCCCGCAGCTCCTCCGACCAGTATCCCCTGTCGTTCCATACGCTGGGCCAGGCCATTCGGCTGGCCATGGCCGCGCCCGCGCCTCTCCCCCAAATGGCGTCCCGCTCCTCAGCCCCTGCCTCCAGCGCCAGAATCACTGCCAGCACGCCGCAGACCACCGCCAGCGAAAGACGGCCCATGCGCATCCGTCCCAAGGCCTTCTTGCCTCCCCCTCCGAAGACAGCCTCCAGCAAGAAGGAAAGCATCAGCAGAAACAAGGACCCCATAGCGGAATACGGCAGCACCGCCAGATGACACTGCATGGCAAAGGGAAAGGTGAGCAGGCACAAGCTGCCCCAGAAATAAAATGCCGGTTTCTGCCCGAAGGGACGCCCGGAGCGTGCGGGCAGTCTCCCCGCCGCGCTCAGAAAGCGGTAACCTGCAAAAAGGGCAAAGGCCAGCTGGGCCAGATACAGAAGCTGAGGAATCCCTCCCAGAAAGCTGTACAGCGTATAGATCACACCCTCCGGCTCCGTCCTCCCCAGATTCCCCCAGCCAAAATCCTGCACCTTGTCAAAATTGATGCACATCCACACCGCGCCCAGACCGATCTGGGCGGTGAAACCTATGAAAATCACCCTTTCCGTAACGGCAGCCACATGCCGGAAAATACTTCCCTGCCGGAACCGGCCCATTGTAAACCCCTTTAAATCACCCATAGAATTTCCTTACATGACTGCAGATATATTCCACCTCATCCTCCGAAAGACCATAATACATGGGCAGCCGCAGCAGGCGCTCGCTCTCCCTGGTAGTATGCCTGTCCTCACCGTGGAAACGCCCGAACTTCTGCCCCGCGGGAGCAGTGTGAAGGGGAATGTAATGGAATACCGCATGAATGCCGTTCTCCTTCAGATAATCGATGAGCTTGGTCCTCTCCTCGATGTCCGCCGTCTTGATATAGAACATATGCCCGTTGTGAACACAGCCCTCCGGAACCGTGGGCAGCTGGATCCTGTTTTCCTCCGCCAGAGGCTTCAGGTTCTCATAGTACTGTCTCCATATGGACAGCCGCGCATTGTTGATCTCCTCCGCGATCTCCAGCTGGGCGTACAGATAAGCCGCATTCATGTCGCTGGGCAGGTAGGAGGAGCCATAGTTGATCCAAGTATACTTGTCCACCTGACCCCGGTAATACTTGCTGCGGTTGGTTCCCTTCTCCCGGATGATCTCCGCTTCCTCCACATCCTTAGGATCCCTGATCAGCAGCGCGCCGCCCTCCCCCATGCTGTAGTTTTTGGTCTCATGGAAGCTGAAGCACCCAAAGTCCCCTATGGTGCCCAGAGCCTTGTTCTTGTAGGTGGACATGATTCCCTGAGCGGCGTCCTCCACCACCGCCAGACCATGCCTTCCGGCTATCTCCATGATGGCGTCCATCTCGCAGGAAACCCCCGCGTAATGCACCGGGACGATGGCCTTGGTCCTGTCCGTCACCGCGTCCTCTATGAGCTTTTCATCAATGTTCATGGTATCGGGCCTGATGTCCACGAACACGGGAGTGGCCCCCCGCAGCACGAAGGCGTCCGCAGTGGACACGAAGGTAAAGGCCGGCATGATGACCTCGTCCCCGGGACCGATATCGGGCAGCAGCAGCGCCGCCAGCTCCGTAGCATGGGTGCAGGAGGTTGTCAGCAGGCATTTTGCGGTGCCTGTCTTCTTTTCCAGCCATTCGCTGCACTTCTTCGTATACGCGCCGTCCCCGCAGATCTTCTGGCTCTTCACGCAGTCCTGAATATACTCCATGGCCTTTTCCGCATATGGCGGCTTGTTGAAAGTAATCATTGTCAATCCCTCCCTTTCAATACGTCCGAAAGCTTCCTGCCTTCAGGCTTATGACTCTTTGCCCGCTCCGGCAGGCTCTGTTTCCTATGTCTATATATCCCTGCTATATATCCGCCCCTCTACTTCCATGCTCCCACGGCATTCCCCTGCACATTCTCCGTCACTTTGCTGATGATGTACTTGGGCCGCCCCTTCACTTCCTCATAGATTCTGGCGATATAATGGCCGATGATTCCCAGTCCCAGCATCAGGAATCCTCCTATGATCAGAAGGAGCAGAATCACCGTGGTGAACCCTTCCACCGCCGTCCCGGACAGATACTTCACCAGCGTCTGGGCGAAAAGCACCACACTGAACAAGATGGACACCAGCCCCACCACCGTCACTATCTGCAGCGGCAGCGTGCTGAAAGACGTCACATTGGTGACGGCATACTTCATCAGGCTGAAAAGAGACCATTTGCTCTCTCCGAACTGCCTCTCCTGCACCTCATAGTAGACGGTCTCCCTGCGAAAGCCCGTCCAGAAGCTAAGCGCCCTGAAAAAGGTGTTCCTCTCCGGCAGGGTCAGCAGCACGTCCACCACCTTGCGGTCCAGAAGCTTATAATCCGAGGAGGCGTTCATATCTATCTTGATGAGTTTGCTCATGACCTTGTAAAACAGTCCGGCAGACAGCTTGTAGCTGAGCTTTTCCTTCCCCCTGTCCTGCTTTACGCCCTCCACCACCTGAGCGCCGTCCTGCCAAAGCTCCCACATCTTTAGTATAGTCTCCGGAGGATGCTGCAGGTCGCAGTCCATAACCACAACCGCGTCCCCGCCTGCCATGGACAGTCCAGCAAAAATGGCCGGCTCTTTCCCGAAGTTCCGGGAGAATTCGGCGCCTCTGACACGGGGGTTCTCCGCCGCAGCCTTCTGTATTTCCCGAAAGGTGCCGTCGCCGGAGCCGTCGCTTATAAACACCAGTTCATACTCTATGCCCTTCTCGTCCAGAAGCTCCGACAGCACCTTCACAGTGTTGGCAATGTTCTGCTCCTCGTTGTATGCCGGCAGCACAATGGATAAAAGCGCCATATCCGTACCCTCTGACCGCATGGGCGGCCATCCTTTCTCTTTTCATCGAGCCTTCTCCCCAAGGCGTCTCTGGGCGGCAGGTGCCTCCTGCTCACCTTGTCACATTCTCCGTCTTCACATATAGGATTCCGTCTATGATCCGGATGGAATCTCTGCCCGGAAAGCTCTCCATAGCCGTGTATTCTTCGGAATAATACATCTGGGCCATGGCCTCCGCAGGCAGTATGTTCAGGGTCGCTCCCAGATAGTTCCTGATGAATTCCCGGTAGTTGTCCCCTCTGTACAGCAGGCTGTCCCCGCTCATGCCGATCATATTGGAAGTCACATCCAGAGTTAGGTCTGTGGCCGGATACTGCTCGTCCCCCACCACGCCTACCATGGCGATAGGAATCCCCGGATAGTACCCTTCCGTCTGCTCTATCCTGTCCAGCAGACGGATGCAATAGGCGTATGTCTTCTCATACCGCTTCTGGAGATTGGAATAGGCGATATTGTCCGTGATGCAGAAACAGAAAATCAGCGTCCATGCCCCAAGGCACGCCGCCCACTCTGCCAAAATCCCCGGCCGGAAGCCTCTTTTTGCCAAGTCCTCCTGCCGGATATTTCCGGCCAGCGCCACCATGCCGATCAGGTAAAGCACCCACTGATACCGCATCAGCAGATGGTAGGTCACGGAAGGGGAGATCAGCAATACCACATTGGTGGCAGCAGGCAGAGCCGCTGCCGCCCCAACCATTATAACGAAATTCGCCGGATTCTTCCAGTTTTTTCTTCTCCGAAGCGCAAAAAACGCCCCTGCCGCGCCGGAAGCCGCCAGCAAAATACCGGCCCCTGCGGAAAAGGCATTCTGGAACAGCACGTTTCCGTGGAAGGTGAAGCCCAAAAAGTCCCTATACATTCCCGCGGCTGCAGAAAAAAGCCCTGTTCCCCCCGCAGTTCCTGAGACCATCCCGTCGATCCCCTGATAGCCTGCCAGCTCCTTTCCCTGAATCAGAAGCAGCGCCTGCAGAATACCGTAATAGCCCCCGGCCCCCAGCACCCCCATGTAGAGGTAGCGCAGCCCCTGCCGCAGGCCTCCTGCAAGAGCCGCTCCCCTTCCCGCATCCGCCTTTTCCTCCCCGGCAAAAATCCTCAATACCGAGAAGAGGGACAGCAATATGGCAAAGGACAGATAGGCCTGATAGATCCCCATGCTCAGGGCAAGGCATACTGCCCCCGGCAGGAATCCCCAACGCCCTTTCTTCACAAACAGCACGGCCAGCACCGCCAAAAGAATGGCCAGCATATAGCCGTCCAGAGTGAAAACATAGGCATAGGTGGACGCCAAGGCAGGGAACGCGGAAAGCAGCCCGCCGCAGGCCGCCGCGGCCCATGGCCTGCGGATCTCCAAAAGCTCGCACAGCGCCGCTGCGGCGCAGCCCAGATAGAGCAGCCCCAGAATGCCTATGAGCCAAGGCAAAGTATAATAGGAGGAAATTCCGCAGGCTACAGTCAGAAACCACCTGCCCGAAGTGATCATATTCTGGTCAAAATACATGCTGTCCAGCCCGTCATGATTGGGAATGTCCGCGGTCAAAATCGGCATGTGAACCAGAAGCCCCAGCAGAAAACAAGTCAAAAAGGCAATCTTCCATTCCCGGCGAATCTTATGATACAGCGCTTCAAAAGCCCTTGTGGGCGATTCCAATTGCTTCATCCGTCCCCTCCTAGCGCTCCTCCAGCGCCTCCGCTATATACTCTGCCAGCTTCCTGCGCCCCTCCTCGTTGGGATGGAGCCCGTCCGTGGTGTACAGCCTCCAGTCCTCCCAGTTCTCATGGGGATAAAAGTCATAATATACATCTATGACCTCTATGTCCAGCTCCTTAGCCGCCCCTATAGCGGCATCCACATATTCATCCAGAGTCCCCCCGCCCTGATCCGCCTCCTGATAGGTCAGGGGAGGATCCGAATAAATAAGCCATGCATAGGTAGGCGTCACCATCACGATCCTCAGCGCCGGATTGATCTCCCGCAGAGAACGCACCGCCGTCCTCAGCGCCCCCAGAAAGGTATATACATCATAAGGATCCTCAGGATTGTCTATTTCTGTGCCAACATGATAGTCATTGACCCCGTATTGGATCAATACCGTATCCACTTGTGAAAAATCCACCTGCTGCAGCCCGTCAATCACCTCAGGGAAATAATCCGTAGCGCTCTCCCGCATTCTGACAGTCTGCTGGGGTCCGAAGTCCCCCGCCAGAAGCGACTCCGTCAGCCCTGTCAGAGAAAGGGCGCCCTTGGGATAGTCAAGCCGTCTGTCCTGTTCCTGCCGCGCCATGGCCGTCCCCCCCAGCGCGGCGTTGTAAACCTTTTTGCCCAGCAGCTTCTCCAGCTGGGCAGGAATCGCCGTCTCGTCCCGCACCAGCCCGAAGACGCTGTCCCCGAAGGTCACGATCTCTGCCGGACGCTGCTCCTGACTGCCGCCCTGAAAGCCATTCAGGTAGAGAACCCCGAACAGCAGTACCCCCAGAATGCCATATACAATTGACTGTCTGCCAGATCTCCTTCCCATAGCCTTTCCCTCTGCCATCATGTCCTATCCGCAATCTCGCAGGCCAGCCGCCAGGCCCCTTTCCCATCGGTCATCTTCCTGCCTGCCGCGCTGTAGCCGCCGCGCAGCTTAGCGCATGCCGCCAGCTCCCCAAAAAGCCTTCCCGAAGTTTCCAGAGTCTCTTCCCGGTTTTTATGCCACGCCCCTGCGAAGCCTCCCACCTGCCGCCTTCCCACATATTCCGTGAGGGCCTCCTGATTTTCCGCGCAGGAAAAGCATATGAAGGGCACGCCAAGCGCCGCCAGCTCATATATCGTGGAGCCCCCTGCCGTAACCGCCGCCTGACACCGCCCCATCAGCGCCGCCATGTCCTTCACATCGTGATGAACGCGGATGTTGTCATGGGCCCTGCCCACAGCCTCCAGCTCCCGGAAGCAGGGATGAAAACGCCCCGACACCACATGAAAAAAAAACTCCCGGCTGTATATTCTCTCCAATATCCTTCCTGCGATGTTCTCGCTGTCCCCGCCTCCTGCCGTGATCAGCACATCCCTCACCGGCTCCTCGGCGGCGCTTCTTATATGGTTCTGCCCCTTTTCGCCCTTGTCCCAAAACTGCCTTCTCAGCGGCACATACCTGCTGCCTATAAGCAGCTTGGCGCCGGTTCCTCGGTACAGCTCCTCATACGCCGTCTCCTGAGCAGGGGCATTATAATTCACCACACAGTCCCCGGGATAACGATGTGTCCCCATATCGTCCATCACTATGACATAGGCCCTTCGGCCCAATGCCTGCAGGTAAGAATCCGTCACATGATAGCTGTCCACCAGCACCGCCGGCCTTCCGGCTCCCCCAGAGCCCCGGCCCGCGGCTCCTACGGACAGCGTCTCTTTTGGGCCCGTGGTCCGGGCAGTACTGAACTTCCCCAGCTGCTGCTCCCACCATGGAAGCTCCGATTCCATATCCCGATAGTCCGTGCCCAGCACATGACTCCGAAAGCCGTTGTCCGCAGCCAGCGCCCCTGACTCTTCATCCGCGCACACGAAGCGGATCTCCTCCGTCCCGCCCTGCAGCCGCGCCAGCTCCCCTGCAATGGCCATGCACCGCATCATATGCCCCGCCCCTATCCGTGCGTTCCCGTCACAGCGAATCCAAACCATCTTTCTATCCCTTTTCCGAAGCCCTCATCGATTCCCGAAGTCAACCAGCTCCCAGCTCATAGGCGTCCCCGCCTTTACGTCCGCCGCGGCCCGCCGGCCCAGCACCTCCTCATAGTGCTTGGTGTGGAGTCCGTTGGCCGGCCTCACGCTCCTTAAGTTCTCCGGGGTGAAAATCTCCCCTGCCCTCATATCCTGCGCCACAAAGAGAGATCTGGAATGCTCCCGCTCTCTGGTCTGTCCGGGAGTCAGATCATAGGTTACTCTGCCCAGAGCCTTTTCTACTACTCTAATATCATCAACCATCCTCTTGAATTCTTCCGGCTCCATAGAAAAGGCTGAGTCCGGCCCTCCGTCCGACCGCTTCAAAGTAAGATGCTTTTCCACCATGCAAGCGCCCAGCGCCACTGCACCCACTGCCACCGCGCCGCCCATGGTATGATCGGACAGACCTGCCACGCAGTCAAAGGTCTCCCCCATAGAGGGCATGGTCCTCAGATTCACGTCCCCATAGGGCGTGGGATAGGCCGAGGTGCATTTCAGAAGAATCACATCCTCGTTTCCCGCCTCCCTGCAGGTGCGGACCGCCAGATCGATATCCGCCAGTCCGGCAACTCCCGTAGCCAAGATGACGGGCTTCCCCAGCCCGGCAATCTTTCTGATCAAAGGAATGTCCGTTATCTCAAAGGAAGCCACCTTATATGCCGGCACGCCCAGCTCTTCCAGAAAATCCACGCTGGTAAAGTCAAAAGGGGACGAGAAGAATTCCAGTCCCAGATTCCGGGCCGTCTCCTTCAGCTTCCCCTGCCATTCCCATGGAGTATATGCTGTCTCATAAAGCTTATGCAGCGTGATCCCGTCCCACAGCGTCCCCTGAGTGATCTGAAAGCAGGGGGCGTCACAGTCCAGCGTGATGGTATCCGCCTTGTAGGTCTGGATCTTTACCGCATCCGCTCCCGCTTCCTTGGCCGCATGTATGATCTCCACTGCCCGCCCGTAATCCATGTTGTGGTTTGCGGACATCTCTGCCACGATGAATGTGGGCGCCTTTTCCCCCACCGCGCGCCCGCCTATCTTGATCTCTCTGTTCATTCTGCCTCCTTCCACAGACATTCCGTTAGCCGCATCCACCTATCCGAATGTAATTTTTTGGTATTTTTTTGTTCCCCTGATCTCCAGCCAGCGCTTCGCCGTCATGCGCATAAAGGTCACGTCATACCAGACCCCCTCCTTGCACACATGGTTCTTCCTCTCCTCCACAATCTCGCAGCCGCAGAGCCTATGGAGCTGGATCACACCCTTGTTCAGACTGAACACATCACTGTAAACCGCCGTCTTTCCCCTCTCGTCCAGCCCATGGTCATACATGCTCATCTCCAGAGAAAGGGCCGTCCCCATACTGCGCAGCCGCTTCTCCCCCACATAATAGGCCCAGCCCAGATTGCCCTCCGGATCATTCAGGCCCGTGAGGTTGATCACTCCCGCAGGCTGTCCGTCAACCTGAATCAGCCAGTACTTCACATCCGTATTCCTCCTTACGGATGCCAGCCACTCCCTCTGCTTTTCCATGGTCAGTCTGGGGTTGGTATTCATGTATCTGGTGATCTCCGGAGCCATGCGCCATGCCATGATGTTCTCCAGATCGCTCTCCCTTATGTCCCGCAGCGTTACGCCCATATATCCTCCTCACTCTCTGCTCCAGCGGCCGGCCCTCTCCGAAGTCTCGTTTAAAGCCCGCATTTCTCCAGCAGCTCCCTCACTCCAGTCAGGTCTACCGCTTCCTCCAGCGGAATGGATAATCCCAGCTTCTCCTCCAGCTCACCGATGATCATCACATGGGCCAGAGAGTCCCACTCCTCCACCTCCGCGATCATGGTGTCCTCCGTTATGGTGCCGGAAGGAACCTCCAGAGCGGCCTCAATCAAAGCGATAATCTTTTCCTTCATCCCAAACCTCCCAGTCCTGCGGCGCATATAGTCCCTTGCCGCCCTTACGTCTCGTCCCCCATCCTTACATAATACATTCTGGAGGGACTCTTGGCAAGCTCAAGTTCGTATACCCTCCGGCCCCACTGTCCGGAAGGCTCCGTCCCCTGCCCCCCGCTGTTCCCGCTCTGCCCCTGCTGCTCCGGCTCCCTCAGGCCGTCCTCCTCATGGATCCGCCTATAGCCCAGACTCTCATAGAGCCCTTCCACAGGCTTATTTTTCGCCGTGGGAATATAGAGCCCCCTGAGGCTTTGGTATCCCTGCCCCCTCAGATCCCTCTCAATGTCCTCCGCAAGGGCGTATTCAATATTCTTCCCCATAATGCGGCAGCTCATGACAAAGTCCGTCAGCACCGGCACGGTTTTGCCGCAGTCAGCCACCGCCGCCGCAGTCACGCCGCAGTCCCCGAACCGATCCGACACGCTGTACAGATAGACCCTCTTGTCCGCATCCGACAAAAGCTCCGCAAGCTGCCCGGATGTATATCTATTGGTGGTTAAATTGAACTGGTTCGTCTTGTTCATCAGCTGCGTCAGGCGTTCCAAATGCCTTTCCGGCCTCACACGCACGGCCTTGATCTCAAGCTGCCTCAGATACTCCTCAAAGCCTCCCGCCGATGCCTCCAGCTGTTTTCTGGCAGCATTGGCCGTATACTGCTCCGTTCTCTCTCTATCCTCTCTGGTCACCACGGGCCTCGCGAAATACCGTCTATAAATAGCCGCCATGGCAGAGGCAAGCTCCTCCTTCCTCTCCGGGAAGTCCGGAACCTCCACCTGCGGCAGCAGCTCCTTCACCAGCTGTCTCTCCTGAGGAGAATCGTCCCAGAACACGAAAGAATCCAGACCCAGATTCAGCTCCTGAGCAATCTCCCTGATGTTCTCGTGCTTAGGCCTCCAGTTGATGCGCCTTGCGGCAAATGCCCAAGGCCGCAGAACCATATGAGGATGCCCGGCGATGATCTCCAGCGCATCCTCCTCGTTGTTTTTGGACACGATCCCCAGCACCACTCCCTGCTTCTGCATCTGCAGCAGAACCCTTTGGAGATCCTTATAAGCCAGACCGCCGTGCTCCTCGGAAAGCTCCAGAGGAGTATGGTCGCTTTCCCCTGCCAGGCCTCCCCACAGAGTATTGTCCAGATCCAGCAGCAGCACTTTTTTGGGAACCTGCCCCTCCAGCCTCACCTGCTCCAAAATCAGCCCGCACAGTCTCTTCTGAGCCTCGTTGCCCAGCAGAATTTTCCCCATATACCACATCTTTGTCGAGAAAGCATTCTCCCCGCCCATCTCCTCCACCATATGATGATAGGCAAGCAATCTCACGTTTCCATGGGCGTCCCTCAGCCCCTCCAGCCTCTTCTGCCACAGCTGTTCCAGCGCCGCCTTCCGCCCTGCGTCGGCTGTCACCGAAAGCTCCGGCCCCCAGAGATAGGCGTCGGAGACATAGTAGATTCCCTCCGGCCTCAAAGCGCTCTCCAGCTCCCGGAACCATCCGTGGATCTTCTCCTCTGCCGCCTCAGGTTCCAGATCATGTCCCAGCACTTCCATCAGATCCATCACCAAAAAGGTAATGTCCGGTCCGAAGGCATGGTAGGAGGAGGCAGGATTTATCATGGCCCCCAGCTCATTGCCATATCCCTCTCCCCCGCAGACCTGCACCTGCTTCTGCAGCAGCCGTATGACGAAATCCATATTCACATTCGACAAAAGGGCAATCCTCGTCCCCGCCATGCCTCGCTCCTCCATATCTTAGACCCCCTCCGGAGGCCTACCGTGCCAGTCTCCTATACTTGATCTCCGCAATCTCCCAATCCGTCAGGGTATCTATATCCTGTACCTCCGTCTCCGGAACTACCAGCGGCAGTATGTTCCCCAGCATCAGCTTCCTGTTCCTCCGAAAAGCCTCCGTCCTGAACACATAGAACTGGCCCACATCATGATAATGGGGCTCCAGATCCTGCGAACGGCTGTCCAGAAATTCAGGATGGCCGAATACCAGCCTTCCGTCCCGCACCAGCATGGCCCGCTGGGGCGGATAAGAAAAACGAACCACGGGAATCAGCGTGTCCGCATCGCTGTACAGAAGCTGCTCCACCGCATCCGCCAGCTTCCGGGCCGTGACAAAGGGCGCAGTGGGGTAGATACAGCACCCCAGCTCAAAGCTCTGGCCCCGCTTCTCATATTCCTCCAACACCTCCAGCAGCACGTCATTGGTGGTAGCAAAATCGCCGGAGGTGTTCTCGCTGCGCAAAAAAGGAACCTCCGCGCCGTAGCGTCTGGCCGTATCCGCAATCTCCTCATCCTCCGTAGACACCATCACCTTATGGAACACCCCCGCCTGAAGCGCCGCCTCAATGGAATATGCCAGAATAGGCTTTCCGCAGAATTCCTTTATATTCTTCCGGGGAATCCGCTTGCTGCCTCCTCTGGCCGTAATGATCGCCACACTGTTCATAGCCGTACCTCCTCTCACACTGCGCCAGTCGACGCTCTGAGCCCTTGCCTCAAAACTGTCCCGCTTCCGCATCAACATATGGCCCGCATATCACATTTCCAGCTTTTCATACCGCCTGCCTTCTCACTGCCTGTTCCCTACTTCCTCAGCCGCCTCACAAGGAGCTTCAGCCTATAGTACAGATAAAACCTTAAGTCCGACTTCTGCTGCATGGCGATCAGCGCCTGCTCCTCCTGCCCGGTGTATTCCCTATAATAAGCATTCTTCTGGAAATCCGGAAATTTCTCCGCCATTCCCTGCCGCAGCTTTCTCACAAAGGAAAGCCTCGGCCTCTTTATTCCCTGCATATAGGAAAACAAGGTGATTACATAATACAGCTCCGTGAACCTATATTCCAGTTCCCTGCCGTACTCCTCCGAAAGCCCCCTCTCCGTGCATTCTTCATAGAGTCTTATGGCTGCCCGCATACGATCCAGACATTTCTCCTCCGTGATATGATGCACCGTGGAGGATTGATGCTGATAGTAGAAATACAAAGGTTCCTCCACCCTCTCGAAGCGGCTAAAATATGCGGACCACACGGAGCCCGCACAATTGTCCTCGTAAAACATCCCCTCAGGAAACCCCAGACTGTTTTCCCGCAGCACGCTGGCCTTGTATATCTTCAGAACCATACTTCCGGGCCGCATAAAAAGGCTTCTGTGCCGTTCCTTGTCCAGCTCTCCCGTCTGTCCTTCGGAATTGTTCCGGACCACCTTCCCCACCCTGAAACACTGCTCTTTCACCAGACTGTAATCACATCCCACCATATCCGCCCCGGTCTCCTGAGCTCTGGCCAGCAGCTTCTCATAATACTCCGGCGTCACCCAGTCGTCGCTGTCTATGAAGCCGATCCAATCTCCCTTGGCCTCCCTGAGGCCTCTGTTCTTGGCGCCGCCCTGCCGCTTGTTGACGGCATAAGAAAACACCCGCACCTTTTCCGGAAATCTTTCCTCGTACTCTTGCAGAACCTTCAGAGAATCATCCGTGGATGCATCGTCTACCGCAATGATCTCATAGTCGTCAATGGTCTGATTCACCAGAGAATCCATGCAGAATTTCAGTTTTCCCTCCCCCGCCATATTATAAACGGGAACTATCACGCTCAACCGCATTCCGCCCTCCCATATGCCCCAATGGCTTCCTGACACATTCCTCTCTCCAGCCCGCGGCGCCTTCTAATCGCACCGCACTGCCTTCCCGTCCTCCACCCGGTACACCACATCGCACTTTTCTATGGTCCGAAGCCGATGGGCTATGATCACCAATGTCTTCCTTCCCTGAAGGCCGTTGATAGACTCCATGATGGCGCTCTCCGTGTCATTGTCAAGGGCCGAGGTAGCCTCGTCCAAAATCAATACCTCCGGATCATAATACAAGGCTCTGGCGATCCCGATGCGCTGCCGCTGGCCTCCCGACAGCCGGATCCCGCGCTCTCCGATGCCCGTTTCCAGCCCCTCCGGCAGAGACCGCACGAACTCGTCCAGCTTCGCCTCCTTTAAGACCTCCCACACCCTGTCCTCGTCGATGTTCTCATCATGAACTCCAAAAGCCACGTTCCTGCGGATGGTATCGTCCAGCATAAATATCATCTGGGGAATATAGCCTATATTTTTCAGCCAGCTGCGATAATGAGTTTTCACCTCTATCCCGTCCGCCAGAATCCTGCCTTCCCTTACCTCTAAAAGTCCCAGCAGAATGTCCACTATGGTACTCTTTCCCGCACCGGAAGTCCCCATGATGCCCACAGAGGCGCCGATGGGCACCGTAAGCTGGGCATGGTCGAATATGAGCTTGTCCGTATTGGGATAAGCGTATACAATATCCCTCAGCTCTATGCATTCCCTCAGGGGCAGCTTCTCTTCCCCCTCCGCCGCAAAGGACATGTCCACGCTGCTGTCCTTGATCTCGTCCTGCAGGTTATCGCTGACCCCCATGAAAAACGGCTCGAAATAAGCGATGGAATTGATCTGGTTGTTGATGCGGTTCACCGCGGGCAGCAGCACGAAGGCGGCTGCGGCCAGAGTGGCCAGCACCTCCAGCATGTTATCCGTGGCGGTTCCCATAACCGTCAGCGCGATCATATACCCCATCATCACGGCGATACAGACCGTCTCGATCAGAAGCTTGGGCACATTGTTGTATAAGCTGTAGCGCTGCACCGCGTTCACATAGCCCCTGCCGCACTTGCGGTACTCGTCCACGAAATACTGCTCCTTGCAGGCGATCTTGATGGCCTTGATTCCCTGCACGGTCTGGGATATCCATTTGAATAGTCCGCTGTAATAATCCTGATTGTCCTTCCCCGCCTTGTACATGACGGGCTTGAGCACCCCCTTGATCACGGTCATCAGCGCCAAGAGCGACACCGCCAGCAGCACCGTCATGACCCCGTTGGTCATCAGGCAGTACCCCACCACGAACAAGGACATAACCCCGTCCGACAGCAGCTGCAGCAGCGCCAGAATCAGTGCGTACATATTGTTTACGTCCGAAGTGATGCTCCTCTGAACCACCGCGGTATCCGCATTCAGGTAGAATTCATACCCTCTGCGAAGATAATTCCGCATCATCCGCTCAGAGGTGGCGAACTGATTGGTGTAGACGAAGGCAAAGGTGAGCTTCTGCTGTATGAACAAAAAGGCGTTCTTGGCCGCAAAAACCGCCACCAGAAGGGCCATCACCGTAATGGAAAAACTCTTGAAGTCCCTGCACCCCAGAAAATCATAAAAGCCCCTTGCCAGAGCGCTCTTTTCCAGCACCTGAGGATCGATGACCACATTCACCGACTGCACCAGCATTCCCACCCCGGCAGTCTGCAGAAAGGCTCCGATGATCATCAGCACCATCAGGCCTGCCATAGCCCTTTTTTGTTTCCTATCCAGTAAAACACGCAGCTTCTTGACTATCTGTACCACCTGCCGCCTCCCTTTCGCCTCCTTAGGCCGACTCCGCCCTATCCCATGCCGGCCCTCGGCACTGCCGAGGGCCTTGTCTGCTTATATCTGCTCGTTCTGTCTATGGATCTGAGGATCCTCGTAGGCATCCATGAAATCCTCCCCCAGCCGCACTACCTGATCCGCAAACCGGATAGCCTTGATCTCCGTCAGCACCGCCACCGCCTTCTTGAAGCGCAGGCCGGGAAAGAAATTCAGCATCTCCATAGGCACCGTGGCGTCAAACTGGGGATACTCCGCAAATAGACTGCGGTAGTCCAGCTCATCTCTGGGATGGGGTTTTATAAATATGGTTCCCTCGGGTTCAAACATCCTTATGATATCCCGGAAGATCCGCTCCCGCACTTCAAGAGTACACAGCGGATCCGTGAGGATCAATATCTTGTCCCCCACCTCTCCGCTCTCCTGAATCTGCCGCTCCAGACCCGCCTTGTCCCGGATGAAGGCCTGCAGGATCAGATCCTTGTCCCCCTCCTCCAGCTCATCCACCAGCTCTTGTCTGGACTGCTCAATGTATCTGGGACAAGGATAGCGGATGGCGGAGATATCGTTCACCTCCATGTCCAGACAGTACTTCCCGTATCCGTTCTGCACAAATATCAGATTCAGATACATGGAGAGAAACGCCTTCAGCTTAAAATTCCCCCTATTGTCGTATCTGGCCGCGTCGAAATTCTTCAGGCAGTTCAGCCCGTCCTCCAGAGCATGATAATAAATCCGGTTCTGATTCAGATAATAGCCTATGGGATCCGAGTCGCAGTACACATACACATCCCCATACTCCCTAAAATCCACCGGCACAAAAGGCTCCTGCAGCCGCCCATACTCCTTGGTGAAGCGGATACGGCAATATAATTTCCCCAAAAAACCGCCCCGGCCCTTCCGCCATCCGGCCAGCTCCGGAAAGAAATCCTCCCGCTTCTCGTCAAACTCCATCACCCTGCCAAACAGCCCCGTGCTTTCTACCCGGCTTCCCAGCTCCTCAAAGTCATTGGACATCCGGGACAGCACCAAATCCGCTTTTCCCGCGGCTGCCCCCTGCTCCCTCCTGCGCTTCAGCTCCTTCAGAAAGGTGACATATACATGATAATAGGTATGGCATATATAGATTCTTTTTCCCTCAAGAGCTTTCCTCCTCTTTTTCGCCTTCATGAACCCTACTCCCTTCCTATCATGCCGCCCCTCGTCACAAGCCTCTGTCGCCGCAAAAGCGGCGTTTTCTCCGGGCTTTTTCGGCGCAGATCAGCCCTGTCTATCTGGGCCCTTGGCACCGCCTCCGAAAGCTGCCTTTACGCCTTCCTTATGCCTTTTTATTTCCGTTTTTCCATATTGTACCCCAAGAAATGCCATTATGCAATAATTTACTTGAGGCGCAGGAGGAAATATGGTACATTTAAATCACTGTCAACTGGTATTTAATCACAGAAAGGTAACTTTATTGCATATGAAAACGACTCTGCGAAACCGCAGACTGATAGGATTTTTCATCGCCGCCGTCCTTGGGATCATCGGGGCTTTTCTCCTTTTTTGGCTATTGGCCGTCCCCCCCAGACAGAGGGATGATTTTAAAAAAATATCTTCTACGGAATTCGACACCGTATTTCTGTCTATGTACCCCACGGATCCCTATCATGAGGAGGATTTCGCCCATTATAGGGCCATGACTCTGTTCAAGGCCTCCTACTGCATTCCCAGTCCTTCCGTGCTGAACAAGTACATGAAAAAAATCGCCCGGTGCGGCAACACCGTCACCACGGCCTATCTGGGCATACGCCCCGACCTGATCTCTCCCGAAGAGTTAGAGCAGATAACCTCCCTCTACCCCTCTGTAGTCTTTGAGGTCATTCTCGCATACCCCTCCGCGGAGTATTGGCAGCAGCTATCCTCCGAGGATTACGAAGAGCTGCTTTCAGCCTACCGCGCCTATCTGACCGCCGCCCCCCATATGGCAGGCGTGAACTGCTATTTCTACGGCGCGGAGGAATGGCTCATCGCAAACCCTTCCAACTACGAAAATCCGTGGCAGCTCAACGAGGCCCTATCCCTTACCGTCATGCTCCACAGCGACTCTGCCCATGCATATCTGGTGACAGAGCAAAACGCCCAGACGGCTGCAAGAGAGCTGTCGGCACTGACCCTGCGGCTGCGGACCGCCCCTTTTGACTATCCGGATCTTTCCGGGTATCACCTGGTCTTCTTCGGGGACAGCGTCATCGGCAACTATACGGACTCCGCCTCCATTCCGGGGGTAGCCGCCGGCCTCACGGGGGCCGCCGTCTACAACTGCGGCTATGGCGGCAATTCCGCTGCCATGGGCGAAAAGTGTATCATCTCCCTGCCCGGCATTGTGGAAGCCTTCTTCCAAGGGGATCTGTCCCTCCTGCCCCCGGACACTCAGGTCTATCAGGGGGTCCGGACCTATCTGGACAATCCGCCCAAAGAGGGCTCCGTCCCCTGCTTCATCATCAACTATGGACTCAATGACTATTTTTGCGGCTATCCCGTGGCGTCCTCGGATCCTTATGCCATAGACACCTACTGCGGCGCCATCCGGACTGCAGTACAGTCCATCCGCTCCCATGCCTCACCGGACGCCCAGATCATCCTATGCTCCCCCACCTTCTCCTCCCTCTTTCAGGACGGAACCCAGCTGCACAGCAGCGTGGGCGGGCAGCTTTCGGATTATGCCGATGCGGTCAAATCTCTGGCCCGGGAGCTGAACACGGATTTGCTGGACAATTACTATGATCTCGGCATCACCCATGACAATCAGGGCGAATATCTGGAGGATCAAGTACATCCCAACGCAAGGTGCCGATTCCGGATCGGCTGCCGAATCATCAATCTGGTTCGCTGAACCGCTGATAGAGCACCATACCTCCGGCCTCCCCTACCTTCTCGAATCCCGCCTGCGCGCACAGCCCGTCGATCTCTCCTGCCGCTGCCGTAAACAAGTAGCGGCTCTTTAATTCATCGAAGTTCTCCGCCACATACTCCGGCATGCAGCAGCTGACGCCGAACCCCTCCGGCAGGGCGTACAGCAGCTGCCAGACCGTATTTGCGGAAATGCCGTCCACCGTATCCTTGAACACCCAAATAACCACATTCTCAAAGCCAGGTGACTCCTCTTCCAATGACAGCCGCTCACCCAGAAGCTCCTGCCACCGCTCCACATCGGCCTTTCTCTCCTCCTGCACAAAAGGCACCTGATAGTCGTAGGGGTTCACCGCCATATAGGAATAGAGATACGCGAATGCAACGCCCACCAGCACCGCTTTCTTGTAAAATCTGGTCTCCATCAGCGAAATCACAAACACAGCAGCCGCCATGAAAGTCAGCAGATGCTTGCTGCCCTCCGTGAGCTTATACATCAAAAGAAGCGCAAAAAACATTGCGACGCAGCTGAATGCAAGATGAGCCTCAATATGAACCAGCACATTCTTCGGGCGCTCCCCCTGCGCGGCTTCCGCCGCCCTCTTCCTATCCCTGCGGATTTTGTATAGATCTGCGGCACTCTGGCCTGCCAGCACCCCCGTACATACCAGAAACCCTGCAAAGAACGCCCCTGAGGCCAGCCCCGTGCGCAGGCCCTGCAGGGTATGCCCCCAAAAGTCCTTTCCCATGTAATAGAGCTTTCCCGCCGTATACCGGATCCCGCCGAACAGCCCCTGCTCAAAGAACGCTGTCACCCAGTCCGTAAAGAACAGCGGCGCAAAATATTCCGCCCCCAGATAATGCTTGATGCAGGCGTATAGTCCCACCACCGCCCCTATCACCGCCAGAGAGCCCGCCGCCCCTTTCCACCTGCTTCTGCGGAACCAGAACCATGCGGGCAGCAGCATAAAAAGCAGCAGATAGGGCCGCATCAGCGTCATAACGCCGGACATCAGAAAGAGCAGTACAAGCTTATAGGCCTTCTCCCGCCGCAGGTAGTTCACAGCCAGCCCATAGAAGACAATCAGCATGCTGAAGCAGATGATCTCCGGCATCACCGATAGCATGTACCGCACGAAAGGCCTATACAGACAAAAAAGCAGGGATAGAATCCCTGTCTGCTTCCATGTAGGCCGCACCATCCAGACAAACAGAATACAGCACAGAGTCATCAGCGCAATGTTGCAGAACATAGGCGACATCAGATTCCACCCGAACACAAGCCCCCAGAGAATCCATGGAAACACCAGAACGGGGCTCCAGGCCGCAAAGGAAAGCTTCAGGGCGTGGCTCTCATTGAACCCGAAATACCCTTGGGGATACCCATAGTTTACGATGCCTTCCACCTGCTTATAATAGAACAATTCGTCGTTCCATTCGGAGCAGGGCGGATAGACCTCCCCCAGACTCCTCCCCTGCACCCCGCAGTATACCAGACAGCACACCAGAGGAAGAATCCCCAGAAGCAGCGACTTTATGAGGGTGACATACCTCCGCTCCATGGCATGTCCTGCCTCGGCTCTCCACCATTCGCAAAATTTCTTCATAAAAGCTCCCTTTCCCTATTCCTCCTCCAGATTGATCTTTTCCCGGATTACATACTGGGGCGAATTGTTCAGGCTGATATAGATGCGTCCGATATATTCTCCGATAAGTCCCAGCATCAGCATGATCATGCCGCCGAAAAACACCAATGCGGACATCAGCGAGCTGAAGCCCATGGGCACGTCAGGATTCAGCACACGCTTCACTATGGTATATATACCATACAGGAAGCCGATGACTGCACTGCCTCCCCCCAGAGCGGTGGCGATCCGCAAAGGCTTCACCGAAAATGCCGTAAAGCCGTTGAACCATAGCCCCACCAGCTTCTTTAGATTATAGCCGGAGACCCCCGTCTCCCTCTCCCGATGATTCACGGTCACATTGGCGATATTCTTGGTGGCCCGCAGCACCAGACCTATGACATAGGGATAAGAATTCTCATACCGCACCATGTCCTCCACCACGAAACGCTTCACGGCGAAATAGCTGGAAACATACAGCTGCGCCGGCTTCCCCAGCATCATCCGGGTCATGCGCTCATTGAGCTTGCTGCCCAGATTCCGGAATGTGGAGTGCTGCTTATGGTCATACTTGGCATACACTGCGTCAAAGCCTTCCTCCAGCTTGTCCAGCAGCCTGTCCACCTCGTCCGCAGGCGTCTGCCCGTCATCGTCCAGACACACCACGTAATCCCCGTCGGAATGCCTAAGCCCTGCCATCAGCGCAGAATGCTGCCCGAAATTTTTGGCGAAGTCTATGCCCTTGATATTCCTATCCTCCTGGCAGAGCCTGCGGATCACCCCGAAGGTGCCGTCCGGCGAAGAATCGTTGACCAGAAATACATCATATTCATACTTGTCCATCTGCCCCATCTTTTCCCTGATCTCCGCCACCACATGGGGAAGGGACTGCTCCGAACGGTAGCAGGGGATCACGAAGCTGACCTTTTTCCTTTTCCCGCCCCCCATGCCGCCCATGACCTTTTCCTGAAGCCCATTCCTGCCTATCACTTCCATATGCTTCCTCTCATTCTCTGTCTTCCGTCTCCTTCTTGTACACATCAGGTTCCGGCTTTCCTATGCCTGCCCGTGCACATCAGGCTCCGGCTTTCCTATGCCTGCCCGTGCACATCAGGCTCCGGCTTTCCTATGCCTGCCCGTGCACATCAGGTTTCGGCTTTCCTACGCTGCCCGTCCCCCCTAGCGCCTCCGGCATTCTCCGGCAGGGGCAATGGCCGCCATCCATATGATATCACAATATTTCCCGTTTAGAAACACATCATCCTTAAGACATGCCTCCTTCACGAACCCTGCCTTCTCATAGCTGCGAACCGCCCTGTCATTTCCCGCCAGAGCACGCAAGTACACCCTATGCAGCTTTTCCTCCTGAAAGCAGTACCGCAGCATCAGCTTCGCCGCCCCAGTGCCTATCCCTCTGCCTCTGGCTTCCGCCTCCCCTATGAAGATACCGTACTCCGCCTTATTGTGCTCCCGGTCTATATCCCTGATATACACGCTTCCTACGGCTCTGCCCGATGCAATCTCGCAGATCATCAGCTGCACAGCCTTTTTGGTATCTATCATGGTTCTGATCCAGTTCTCATGCCCTTCTCTGGTAAAGGGCTTCTGGTAGATGAAATTCCTCCTGACGGCCTCGCTGTTGCGCCATCTTATTATCAATTCCGTATCGTCATGGGTCATGGGCCTCAGAAAGATCCCCGCCCCTTCATCCACATATCTGTCCATAACCGCCTTCTCCTCAACCCCCGAATCCGGTTTTTCCTGATTCCTTCTCCCCGTCTATCCTTGTCCGGCAGGCTCCTTCCCTTCGTTTTATGTCCCCGCCCATATGCCATGGCCCGGCGGATCTATCCGCCCCCTAATAATAAGTTGCCCCACTCATAAGCGATGCAAAATAGGCAATTCCGCAGAGCACATGCCACAGATACGCCAACCATTGCAAGGCAAGAAGGGCGAATGCCCATCTTGTGGCACTCTCAGACTCCGAAACCCGGCACGCCCTGGATTCCCCTTCCCGCACTTCCGCTCCTGAAGCCTCCCTGCGCCCTGCCTTCCTTCTTATCATTCCCACCCTTGCGGCAGTGACCTGAAGCAGCAGCGCCAATGCGCCGAAATGGCAGAAAAAGACGCCGCACATATATCCCCATGAAAAATTAAAATCCCACTTGCGGAAGCCCTTCTCATAAAGGAGAAACGCCTCTGCCAAGCCTGCCAGATACAGCAGCCACGAAAACCTAAAAAGCGAGTCTCTCTTCCACTCCTTATAGTTCAGAACCAGCACCAAGAGCGGGAACCCCACAGCCAGGCAGACCGCCAGAGGAATGCTGTCACAGTAGGCGGCCCAGACTTCTCCGAGGCAGAAGCCCACGCCCCTTTCCTGCCCCTCTTGGGGCACGAATACCCCACTATACTGATATAGGAGATCTAAAAAGGTAGGGACGAAGCAAAGACCCAGAAGCACTGTGGGAACGAAATTGCGGAAACGGGACCGAAACAGACGGCAGAGCATAAGCAATCCGGCAGCGCTGACCATCACCAGAGTGAAGCTGGGCTTGGTCATGGTAGCCACCAACAGAAATATGGAGAAAAATATATAGTCACTTATGGCCGGGCCCTGACCTCCCGCTGACTCCAAGGCTTGCGCCGACTGCACGCCCTTCGCCTTTCCGGCTTCCGAAAGGGCGCGCCGACTCCGAGGCCCCCTTTCATAAATAGGCAGCAGCTTTGCAAACCACAGAAAGGCAAGAATGGTAAACGGTCTGGCCGCCATATAAGTAGCATTGTGAAACGGGTTCGCAGAAAACACCCCCACATACCTGAATCGAATGCCCGGAAGATAATGTCCTTTGGGGGGATAGAGCATAGAGATAAAAAATAGGGACACGGCGGCCAGACTTATGAGAATCCCGGCCAGCCAGCTCAAACTGCGGCCCCCCGCCATAGCCCCTCTGCCTTCGCCCTCCCTCTCTTGTAGCTGTCTTTCCCGGCCAAGGGCATTTTCCAGCTTTTCCAGAGCAATATGATTGAAGGCAAGCTTTGTCAGCACCATCCCCAGACTGTTCAGCAGCATGGTGGCCAAAGCCACAGACAGCTCCGGCCCCATAAAGAGATGAAGCAGTGCGGCAAACTTAAAAAACACAGGGTATGGAAAGCTGTATTTGCTCTCCAGCCCCTGCATTTCCAGAATATACGCCTCCATATCCGAAGGATACCATTGGGAATTTCCCAGTGTCTGGCGGTAGAACAGCAGGAAGGTGACCGCCGATGCTGCCCCCAGCAGCACGGCGAACACCGCCCAGTCGATTATGCGGTTCCTCTTCGTTTCCGTCCGAGCCTTTTTTTCACTCCCCATATCACGTCCCCCATGCCGCCTTGTCTCCCCCAAAGCCGTCTCTTGCTTTGGTGCTCATCGGACATACATCTGCCCTGATGGATCTCGTCGCCCTGCCCTCTGGTCCTGCCAAGCTTACGCTCTATAATAGGCCACCACTTTCTTTACGGCCCTGATCACATCCTCCACATCCTCATCCGACAAGCCGTAATAGAGCGGAATGCTCATGATTTCCTCATAAAGCTTCTCTGCATTGGGGCAGAGCCCCCTCTCGTAGCCCAGCTTTTCATAATAAGAATGCCAATAAACCGGCAGATAATGTACCTGAGGGCAAGTGTTCTCCGCATACATCGCGTCAAAGAACTGCCTCCTGTCACATTTAAGTCTATCCGGATTCAGTCTCAATATATACAAATGTCTGGTGGTATCGGACTCCGGGATCTCCTTCTGCACCACAAGCTCCGGCATCTGCGAAAATGCTCTGTCATACCGCTCCACAATCTCTTTTCGCCTTGCGGCAAACTTAGGCAGCTTGTGCAGCTGGCTCAGCAGAAGCGCCGCCTGAAAGTCCGTCATGCGGTAATTATAGCCCAGCTCCACCTGCTCATTGTACCATTTGGCGTCCGTAGGATGCGCCATCTCATCCATACTCCGGGTGATACCGTGGGTGCGCACCCGCAGCAGGCGGCGGTACAGCGCCTCGTCATTGGTAGTTATAGCTCCGCCCTCTCCTCCCGTTACCGTCTTCACGGGATGGAAGCTGAAGCAGGTCATGTCCGCAATGCTCCCGATGGGCTGCCCTTTGTACTTTGTACCGATGGCATGGGCAGCGTCCTCAATCATGACCAGCCCATGCTCCCTGCAAATCTCCCTGAGCGCGTCATGCTCCACCGCCTGCCCGGTAAAGTCCACCGCCACAATGCCTCTGGTACGCGGTGTGATCAGACGACGCACAGACTCCGGATCAATATTGTAGGTATCCGGTCTGATATCCGCAAACATAGGCTTTGCCCCGCAGTAAAGCACACAGTTGGCGGAAGCCGCAAAGGTAATGGAGCTGACTATCACCTCATCCCCTTCCCCGAACCCTGCCGCCAGAGCCGCCAGATGCAGGGCCGCCGTGCCGTTGGCCACAACAACCGCGTATTTTGCTCCGGTGACCTGACACAGCTGGGTCTCCAGCGCCTCCACCTTGGGGCCGCAGGTGATCAAGTCCCCCTTCAATGTCTCCACCACAGCCTCTATATCATCCTGCTCTATGCACTGCCTTCCGTAAAATATACGATCCTCCCTAACGGGAGTCCCCCCAAAAATCGCCAGCTGCTCCATGGACATCCATCTCCCTTCCCTAAAAGGTACGTCCAGACTCTGCCAAACCATGCACTTCGCACCCTTTTAATATCTCCAAATATTGCCCGATCCATAAATATAGTATCGTAGTATTATAGCATAGAAACACCCTCATTGCAAGAATCTGCTTTGAGCAGTTCACGACAAACGCATGAATGTTTACTCCCACTCAAATCCTAAATTGCGGATTTTTAAATTTTCATCAGTTCTTCGATAAACTGTGCCGGTGCAAAGCTTATGTTAAACCGCTTCCTTCTTAGTGACATCTTCGTTCCCCTTATCTCTATCAGTTTCAACATGCTCAGACACCATTTTCGGATGATGTTCTGGTTCTGCGCTGCTGTTTTATCCAGTGTGGTATTTGCATCCTCCTTAAATGTCACATCCAGATGCCAATGCATACTTTCCACTGCCCAGTGTCCCCGTACTGCCCGGCTGAACAGTTCGATGTCTTCACAAAGGCTGCTGATATAATACCGGTATTCCTCTTTCTCTGTTTCTCCCTTCCGGATGGTTTTCTTCTCCATCCCTATGCTTTTCAGCCCCTTCCACTGTTTTTTCTGGTACATCCACGCCGTCTCTTCCGTTTGGTAGTACTCCCTTATCTCTATCTGACCGTGCCCTTTCTCTGTTGTTTTTTTATACCCGCTCCCTTTCTTTAGTTCTTCACATATCTGCTGATCTTCAAAATACTGGCGTATGTCCGTTTCCAGATTTCCCTGGTTTCCCTTTACTGCCAGCACATAATCTGCATGCCTCTTCCGGATTGTTTCCGCGACTGCCGTCTGCGTCCCCATCGCATCAATGGTTACAACCTGCCCTTTTATCTCTATGCTTTCCAGCACTTTGGGGATTGCCGTGATCTCATTACTTTTTTCTTCCACTGCTTTCTGCCCCAGACAGTATCCGTCTTCCCTGCTCCAGACAGAAACGATATGGCATGGTTTTGTCCCTTCCCTTTTATTGGAACGCATGGTTTTCCCATCCACACAGATGATTTTTTTCAGCTTTTCCCCTTCATTGCTGTCCAGCAATCCCTGCCATTTCCGCTGAAGCTGCTGCAGATTCTCCGGGCGTATCATCCCCATAACGCGCTGTATGGTATCGTGAGACGGAACTCCATTCTTCAATTCGATATACTGTCTCAGATACCCCTCGTTCCACAGTGCAAAATCTGCGATCTGCTCCCATGTGTCCGCATTGGCAAGTGTTGCAAAAAGCACAATGACCAAAATATCCTTTATACTGTGGCGTACTTTTCTGTGCTGCCTGACATCCTCGATGATCTCCATCCATTCCAGTAACTGCTCCATATCACCATCTCCGTTTTTATTTCCATTATAACGGATAATGGAGCAGTTTGTTCACATTTTATTTACTCATGCGTTTGTCGTGTTGAGCAGTTTGTGTCAAGTGTTCATTGGCAACTTTCCTACTGTTTTCTGAATGACATCTTATATGCTGCTTCTTCAGGATATTTTCTTTCGTTCCTGCTAATAGCCAAATGACCTCTTAAATGCTTTCCTTGATGCTGTCTGCATAGCATCAAGCATTGGCATATGATGGTTTATCATGTCCGCATATATATTTCCTTTCCCATCTTTCTTTGGTGCCTTGGCAGCACTCAACGTTCCTATGATTTCCTGCATCTGCATTGTGAAAATAAGGCCATCTGTGCATCTGTCTATGGTTTCCACCAGTTCCCGGTTCTCTTTACGGTGCAAGACCTTTGCCAGATTATCCGCTCCTTTTACCGACCACCTCATCCGTCGATGCTTCATCCGCAGTATGACCACCGTACAGTTCTGGCTTTCCTATATCCCCATCCCTTTATAGATGGTCCCTTCTCCCGGCTCCGGTATCCTGGTCCCCGTTTTCGGCGGCGAAATGGCAGCGGCAAAAATCCAGACGGTCAAGGGTTTGAGAGTAGTATTTTTTCGCGCACTATGCGAAAAAATACTACTCGTCCCTTGACCGTCTGGATAGTCGGAACGAACGTAGAACGCGGATTGTTTTTCATAATTGGGCATGGTATAATTTTCCCCAGTACAAAACGACAAATCTGGATTAATAATAAAGTGTATAAGAAATTAAGAAAGAGGAGTGTTAATGTTATGGATTTTATGGAAATTAGAAAGCTATACCATATTGATGGTGATATTGGCTATTCTAAGGGAGTAATTGCAAAGGCGGTTAAAAAGTTTGGTAAACTGCCAACTGTTTTGGTGGAATATTATCGTCAATTAGGAAAACATCCTGGCTTAAATCAAACGGGTTATTGTTTATGCTCACCAGGAAAACTTGATTTTTTAATCTATGGTGACTACCTTTGCTTTTATAAATCAATGAACGATCCATTGTATTGGTATATTGATATGGAAAAGATGGAATCAGACAATCCGCCAGTATATCGTCGCTACTCAGATGGTGCTTCTGTATGTGATGTATTAGACAGTGAAACTTTGGAGGAATTTTTGTATGTAATGGCTTATTGGCAGGCATTGTTTTGTTTGCCATACAACAGTAAGGGTAGTTTCATGTGTACATTTCAACAAATAGAGAAAATTGAGAGAAAATTTACACTAAAGCGATACAATCTTGCAAAGTGGCCTACGTTTTATGGAAATAGCAGTGATGAGGTAATTAGTGTGCATAGAGAAAAGACATCAGCACAAGTACTTTATGCGTGTACATCAGAAGAACAATTAAAAGAGATAAGGTCTATCATCTTTTAAGAAATATGTATGCAGTTATAAAATTTCGGGAGTGTAAAATAAAGTGTGTAAGTTAGAAATACAGCAAATCTAACTACACACTTTATTTTTCTGTGTAAGGCGTGCTACACTCGAAGAAAGGATGAAGAAAAAGGATGGGTACAGCACTTATGGCACGAAGAAACAGACAGAACACAAAAGGAGCAGGAATTGCGCAGGCAATTATGGAGGAATACCAGCCGCAGACAAGGGAAGAAATGCAGGATGCCATCAGGGATATCTTCGGCCCGATGTTTGAAGCCATGCTTCAGGGGGAAATGGATTCCCATCTGGGATATGGAAACAATGAACGCGGGGAAAAGGATACTGCCAACAGACGTAACGGCTATTCCCATAAATCTGTCAATAGTACCTATGGAAAGCTGGACGTTTCCGTACCCAGGAACCGTAACGGCAGCTTTGGGCCGAAAGCAATCCCCAAACGCACAAAGGATGTAAGCGGGACTGAGGACAAGGTACTGTCCATGTATGCGAGAGGCATGAGCCAGCGCGACATCGCCGATACTGTAGAAGACATATACGGATTTGATATTTCCCATGGGACCATCTCAACAATCACAGACCGGGTGATCGAAACAGCGGAAGAATGGCAGGACCGGCCTCTAAGAAAGTTCTACACATTTCTCTTTGTAGACTGTATTTATGTTACCATCCGCAAAGAAACGGAGACGAAAAACTGTGCAGTCTATGTGGTCCTGGGTTATGATGTGAATGGGATAAAGGATGTGCTGGGGCTTTGGACCGGGGAGTCCGGGGGGAAACATTACAGGATGCAGATATTTGACGAGATCCGGGCAAGGGGCGTGGAGGATGTGCTGTTCATCAGCATGGATGGCGTGTCAGGGCTGGAGGAAGGGGCAAGGAGCATCTTTAAAGATGTGGCTGAACAGCGCTGCATCGTGCATCTGATCCGCAGTTCCATCAGATACATCCCGTCAAAAGATTACAAGGCATATACAGCGCAACTGAAGAAGGTATACGGCGCCCCCAGCCTGAAAGCGGCGGAAGCGGAATCTGAGCGTTTTAAGCAGGCATGGGGCCAGTATCCCGGCGCGGTGGATGTGTGGGTGCGCAACTGGCAGCACGGTGCCCGGCTTTACAGTTACGGAAGCGCGGTGAGGAAGGTGATGTATACAATAAACGCCATAGAATCAGTCAATTCCAGCTTCCGCAAGGTCACGAAGAAAGGGGCGTTCCCCAACGAGGATGCCGTGCGTAAGGCCTTCTACCTTCGGATTGTAGAATTATATAAGAAATGGAATGGCCGTCCTATTGCAAACTGGGCAATGGTACGTAACCAGCTTGCAATGGATGAAAAGATGCAGGCACGCATAATGAAATACGAACAATACTGATTCTGACGTACAAAACCGGCAGCCATAAAACTGCCGGTAAGGGAAAATATAAAAACTTACACATTTTACTTGACAAACCCGACTACAAAGATTTTGAAGTGATTTAATTCCCCCCGAATTCGGGAACTACCACAGTTCAAGGCTGTCTTCCGCATCCACCCACATCTGCATATTTCCCTCAAGGTATAGTATATCTCGCATATTCAAACGGCTCATCTATTGCCAAAGCGTTCAAGGCACATTCAGAACAGGGAGTGGTTTTCAAGCCTTCCTCCGCTTTGCCACAGTCTATCCTCAAGAAATAGCCAGCATGAGTATATACGTCAATGCTGTTATGGTGGATATTGTATGTTGCGTAAATCATATTCATTTTATCTGTCCTCTTTTCATTAATTTTTTGAAAACATTTCAATCAGTTTACAATTCCCATATGTTTTGAGTTATAATGTTTTATGCGATTTTGTTTCCCTTAAAAATCATCAAATCACAATCGGGATTTGAACGTGAGTTAGTTTTTATTTAGGAGGAGTTATCATGAACGATTATCAAACAATTAATTCAGAAGTTATTGATTCTTGGTGTAAAAAAGGATGGATTTGGGGACAGCCGATTTCACATGAAATTTATATTGAAGCAGCGAAAGGCAAATGGGATGTGGTTTTGACGCCAACGAAGCCCGTACCTCATGAATGGTTTGGAAATCTGAAGGGTAAAAAGGTGTTTGGCCTGGCTTCGGGCGGCGGTCAACAGATGCCTGTTTTTGTGGCATTAGGAGCAGAATGTACAGTACTGGATTATTCTAAGGAACAATGTAAAAGCGAACGGCAGGTAGCTGATAGAGAAGGATATTCTATTAAGGTCATTCAAGGCGATATGACAAAACCATTGCCATTTGAAGATGAAAGCTTTGACATAATTTTTCATCCAGTTTCTAATTGTTATGTGGAAGAAGTTGAACCGATTTTTAGGGAATGTTATCGTATTTTGAAGAAGGGCGGCGTATTGATTGGCGGATTTGATGTAGGCATCAATTATCTTTTTGATGAAACAGAAACCACAATCGCATACGCGCTTCCATATAATCCCTTGAAAGATAAGAAACTGTATGAGATTTCCATGAAAAACAATGATGGCATACAATTTTCCCATACGTTGGAAGAACAAATTGGTGGTCAATTGAAGGCCGGATTCAGACTGACGGATTTATATGAAGATACAAATGGTGAGGGGAATTTGCATGAACATAACGTACCGTGCTTTATTGCGACTAGAGCAGTAAAAGGTCTTTAATAAAATATATTGTCTGAATTGGATTTTTCCCATATACAGTGAAAATTCAGCTCGCAGAATAGAACAAATTCCAGTTTGTCGAACTGGCAGCCTATCAAAAAACTGAATAATTCGCCGCCTACCAGCGGCACACCCACGCAGGAAATCTGAAAAGATTTCCTGCTATTTTTTTGCACGGAATCCTAGGTAATTGCGGAACAAGCTCAAAATCTTGATTCCAATAGGGCAAAGGCCCGGTTGAGCCGGACTTACAGGAGATGGATGTGGATAACAAGGATTTTAAGACATGAAAACAAAACAGATAAGGATATCTGCCCGTGAAACGGTATGCGGTATGTAAGGTTATGCAATCAAAGGTTTTAAACTGCGGACATATTGATGCCTGTGCAGTTTATCAGCCACCATTACAGTAATAAGCTGGGCAATCCCGGCGAGAAGCAGGTCGGCATGAAGCGTTTTTTCATTCTGTGTTTTACGCCCGGCAACACAGAAACTGTCCTTGAAATGGTTGATTGCCTTCTCAACATTTACCCTGACCTTATAGGTAGAATCCCATTCGGCCGTGCCGCGGACCGTACCGGGATAGGCGCGCAGGTTCTTCTCGGGATACATAATGGGGAAAGCCGGATCAGCTGCCGTGGGCGGAAACGTCTGAGATATGTACTGTATGAGGCCGCGGTATCGCTGGTGGGGAAGAATGCAGAGTTTCGGGAGATACACGAGTATTACCGAACGAGGAAAGAGAACCCGCTCAAAAAGATGCAGTCGGTAGTGGCGGTAGCCTGCAAGATACTAAGGATATTTTATACGATTCTCACAAAAGGTGTAGAGCATGACCCGGAGAAGCTGCTGGGCGACATCAGGAAACCATAGGTATAGGCAGCATAACAAACAACGGGAAAAACAGGCAATGCCCTGCCACAGCTGGGCTGAGCCTCCGGCAGACGCCGCCGAGAGCTGAATCCAGCGGTGACAGGAAAGTTCTATAAAGCCGCTGACCGTTACCATTCCAATTGAGGCTGTAAATTTTTCTGTGTCTATGGGAAAAAATCCTTCCAGTAAGATTCAGATATGTACAACAGGTTG
>RAZA01000128.1 GCA_003612485.1 bacterium D16-50 | reverse complement strand
TCCTCAAAGCTGGTGTACTTGCGTACCACTTTCATAAACTTTTCAGCGTTTGCCGTGGCTTCCAGCGTCTTGGAAAGCTCGCTCTGCAAGGCGGCGGCTTTCTCTTTCAGTTCCTTTTGCTCGGCTTCGTAGTCTGCCGAAAGCTCCGTGAAACGCTCGTCCGATATGCGCCCGGTCACGCTGTCCTCATACAGTCGCTTGAAGATAGCGGAGAGTTCCGCAATCCGTTTTTCTGCCGCTTCCAGCTCTTTCTTCTTGGCGGCGTTGCGGCGTTTGCTTCCGTCCTCGGTCTGCTCGGTCAACAGCTTCATAAACCGGGCTTCATGCTTGGCGGCGTAGCTGGTGACTTTCCGTAAGTTCTCGGTCACTCCGGCGGTCAACAGGTCGGTGCGGATAAAGTGAGCCGTACAGTCTGCCGTGCGCTTCTTGTAGCTGCCGCATATGTAGCAGTCCTGCCGCCGTTTGTCCGTCTGGTATCTCTGCTGGTACATGACGCTGCCGCAATCGGCACAAAAGAGTATGCCGGAGAACAAGCCCACTTCATCATAGCGGTTGGGGCGTTTGCGCTGCTTGCGTAGCTCCTGCACACGCTCCCATGTTTCCCGGTCAATGATTGCTTCGTGGTGGTTCTCAAAGATTGCCTGTTTTTCCACGGGGTTCTCTTTGCTCTGCTTCACCTTATAGGACACTTTCTCGGTCTTGAAGTTCACAAGGCAGCCCGTGTATTCCCGGTTTTCAAGGATATGCACCACGGTGTTCGCCGCCCACTTGCACTCGTAGCCGGGGTGGTAGCGGCGTGTGCTTCCCGTCCGGCGGTATTCCAGCGTTCCCGGCGTGGGGATTTCCTGCTCGGTAAGCATACGGGCTATCTTGGTCGGTCCATTCCCCGCAAGGCATAAGCTGTAAATCTGCCTTACTACCGGGGCGGCTTCCTCGTCAATGATGAAATTTTCGTCCTCGTCCATGAGGTAGCCGTACACGGGCTTGCTTGT
>RAZA01000127.1 GCA_003612485.1 bacterium D16-50 | reverse complement strand
TATCCCTATGTATGGGGCGGGAGCTCCCCGGCCACGTCCTTTGACTGCTCCGGCTTTGTTTCGTGGGTAGTCAATCATTCCGGCTGGAACGTGGGGCGGCTGGGGGCCCAGGGGCTTTACAACATCTGCACCCGCACCAGCTCCCCCCGCCCCGGCGACCTTGTTTTCTTCAAGGGAACCTATGACACCCCGGGAGTCTCCCACTGTGGCATCTATGTGGGGGACGGGATGATGCTGCACTGTGGCGACCCTATCAGCTACGCCAACTTAAACAGCAGTTACTGGCAGGCCCACTTCTACGCCTACGGGCGTTTACCATGAAAAGGAGGTTTTCAATGGCGATTAGCAAGAGCGCAAAAATCATGGCCGAGATAGAAAAGGTCAAGGCCAAAATCAGCGACCAGCAGGCCCGGCTGAAAGAGCTGGAACAGAAACACAAGGAGGCCGAAAACGAGGAAATCGTGGACATCGTGCGGGGCATGAGCATTTCCCTTGAGGAGCTCCCGCTGGTGCTCCAGCGCATCAAGGCCGGGGACACTTTGGGACAAAATGTCCCGAAGTCCGCCGGGCCGGAAAAGGAGGACGCGGAATGAAACTGAAAAAATATCGTGTAGTGGCGGCGGCTCTGTGCGCCGCTTTTTTGCTGTGCGGCATCACCACCACGGCCTACGCCGGGGGCGGCGAGGAATGGGAGGACGGTACGGGCGGCCCGGAGTGGGAGGGGCTTGACCCCGTGGAGCCCACGCCTGCGCCGGAGCCGGAACCCGAGCCCAACCCCTTTACCCCGGACGGGCAGGGGACGATGGTGGATAACGCCACCGACCAGGACGGCAAGGAATTTTTCACTATCATGGCGGCGGACGAGTCCGTGTTCTATCTGGTGATTGACCGCCAGAGGGAGACGGAAAATGTGTACTTCTTGAACGCCGTCACCGTGGCCGATTTGATGGCCCTTGCGGAGCCCTCCCCGGAGCCCGTCCCCGAACCGCTCCCGGAGCCGGA
>RAZA01000126.1 GCA_003612485.1 bacterium D16-50 | reverse complement strand
GTTGAGGGAACAGACCCCACCAATCCGACGGACCCGGTTGAGGGAACAGACCCCACCAATCCGACGGACCCCGTCGAGGGAACAGACCCTACCAATCCGACGGACCCCGTCGAGGGAACAGACCCTACCAATCCGACGGACCCCGTCGAGGGAACAGACCCTACCAATCCGACGGACCCGGTTGAGGGAACAGACCCCACCAATCCGACGGACCCGGTTGAGGGAACAGACCCCACCAATCCGACGGACCCGGTTGAGGGAACAGACCCCACCAATCCGACGGACCCGGTTGAGGGAACAGACCCCACCAATCCGACGGACCCGGTTGAGGGAACAGATCCCACCAATCCGACGGACCCGGTTGAGGGAACAGATCCCACCAATCCGACGGACCCCGTTGAGGGAACAGATCCCACCAATCCGACGGACCCGGTTGAGGGAACAGATCCCACCAATCCGACGGACCCGGTTGAGGGAACAGACCCCACCAATCCGACGGACCCGGTTGAGGGAACAGACCCCACCAATCCGACGGACCCGGTTGAGGGAACAGATCCCACCAATCCGACGGATCCGGTTGAGGGAACAGATCCCACCAATCCGACGGATCCCGTTGAGGGAACAGATCCCACCAATCCGACGGATCCGGTTGAGGGAACAGATCCCACCAATCCGACGGACCCCGTTGAGGGAACAGATCCCACCAACCCGACGGATCCCGGTGAGGGAACAGATCCCACCAACCCGACGGATCCTACTGACGTAACAGATCCTGAGCCCACGGCAGCACCTACGCCCGAGCCCACGGCAGCACCTACGCCTGAGCCCACGGCAGCACCTACGCCTGAGCCCACGGCAGCACCTACGCCTGAGCCCACGGCAGCACCTACACCTGAGCCGGCACCCGGACCCGATGCGGATCCTGAGCCGGCACCTGGACCCGACGAGGAGCCTATACCTGAACCGGAAGTGCCCGTAGCGCCGCCCGTTCCGGCAGCACAGAATCCTGAGCC
>RAZA01000125.1 GCA_003612485.1 bacterium D16-50 | reverse complement strand
TTCTCTTTCATGATTCGCAGCCCGTCCATAAGCCCCTCCAAGGGCAGCCTGTGGGAGATCAGGCTTTCCGGGCTGACGGCCCCTCCTGACAGCCGTTCCAGCACATACCCCCAGTCATCCTCCCCTGCCATGCCTCCCGCGGTAAAGCCGCCAAAGGCGGAATTCCATGTCCCCGTCACCGTCAGCTGGCTGCGCAGGATCTTCCAGTACACATCCTTTTCCAGCCTCATGGCCGAGACCGGGTTCCCCACCAGACAGACCCTGCCCCCCGGGGCCGTCCCCTGCACAGCCTCCGCCACCGTCTCGTCCCTGCCCACGCACTCGAAAAAGACGTCCGCTCCCAGCCCCTTGGTCCTCTCCATGACCCACCGGGACGCCGGCCCTCCCCTGCTGTCGAAGAAACAGTCCTCCGGCAGGCCCATCCCTACGGCCTCCCGTCTCTGGAGGTCCTTGTTGCCTATGGCCAGCACCCGCCCCACCCCTGCCTCACGCAGGAACATGGCCAGCAGCAGCCCTATGGTCCCCAGCCCGCACACCGCCACGGTATGGGCCCTGTCCGGCATGGCACGCCTCATGGCGTGGACAGCCACTGCCATGGGCTCCAGCATCGCTGCCGCCTCTGGGGACACCGACGCCGGGAGCCCCACCAGGTTCCGGACCGGCACCGCCGCATACTCCGCAAACCCCCCGTCCCTCCGGGAGCCCAGATAGCCGTAGGCCCTGCACAGCTCGTACTGCCCCCTTCTGCAGCACGGGCATCCCCCGCAGGGTATCAGCGGGTAGACCCCCACCCGCCGCCCCAGCCATCCGGCATCCCCTTCCGCTCCCACCCCCACGACCCTTCCAGAGAACTCATGGCCGATGACAATGGGATGCACATGGGCGCCGGTGGCGAACACCCTCTGGACATCGGAGCCGCATATCCCCGCCGCCTCCACCTGCACAAGGGCCTCCCCTGCCCCTATCCCGGGCTGTCCGGCATCTTCATACCGTAAATCACCGACTCCGTGCAGAA
>RAZA01000124.1 GCA_003612485.1 bacterium D16-50 | reverse complement strand
ACAAAGAGGGTGGAGGGGATAGCTGACTCCACCCTGCAGCGGTATGCGGAGATCAACCGGGCGTTGATCAACTACCTTGGCAAACCGCTGGAAGAGATAGGGACGTATGACATTAGGTTCTACCTTTCCGTCCGGCGCCAGATCGGCAAAGTGAGCAACCGGACGCTGGACGGGATGAGGCGGTGCTACTCCAGCTTTTTCGGGTGGTTGGCAGCGGAAGGTCTGATATCCCATAATCCGTGCGCCGCACTTGCCCAGATTAAATGCCGTAAGGTGATCAAAAAACCTTATTCGGCGGCGGAAATGGAGCGCATTCGCAAGGCCTGCGGAAGTATCAGGGATTTGGCGCTTGTAGATTTCCTATACGCCAGCGGCTGCAGGGTATCGGAGGTGTCTCGGCTGAATATCTCGGACGTAGACTTTGAAAGGATGGAATGCGTGGTGCTGGGCAAAGGAAACAAGGAACGGAAGGTGTATCTGTCGGAGGTGGCGGCCATGCATCTGCAGGAATACATCAACAGCAGAGGTGACTGCTGCGAGGCTCTGTTTGTTGGACGTGGGCAACGGCTGGGCAAGAATGGGATAGAGGCAATCGTAAAGAAGCTGGGGAAGTCGGCAGGCGTAGAGAATGCCCATCCCCACCGATACCGCCGGACGTTGGCAACCAATCTGCTTGACCGAGGCATGAACATCCAAGACGTGGCGGCGATATTAGGCCACGCTGACTTAAAGACCACACAGATATACTGCTATATCAGTCAGGCCAATGTAAAGACCGCATACCGTAAGTATGCGGCATAGACCATAATGTAACCATAGGTACTGCTTTGACTCCGGGAATGTACCGGAGTTTTTGGCGTGGGAAAGATTATGCTGTCAGAGGGGTGGAGGATGGAGATGGCGGATAGCCCCCTTATGCGCTAAACACGGGTATGGTGCAGCTTCACATACCACATATCTCCGCCAAAAGCGAGGCGGCTTTGGTTGCCGATCTGGACGCTGTGGCAGATGCTGACGG
>RAZA01000123.1 GCA_003612485.1 bacterium D16-50 | reverse complement strand
CAGGGAGGACGGGAGGATACTGAGCCGGGCGGCCTATGTGGTGCTGGGCGTCACGACGGAAGGGTACAAGGAGATACTCAGCATCACGGTAGGGGCCAACGAGAGCTCCAAGTTCTGGATGGGGATGCTCAACGACCTGAAGAACCGCGGGGTGCAGGACGTGCTGTTCTTCTGCGTGGACGGCCTGCCAGGCTTCAAGGAGGCGATAGGCGCCGTGTTCCCACAGGCCCAGATCCAGCGCTGCGTCATCCACATGCTGCGCAACTCGTTCAAATATGTGAACTACAGCGACCTGAAGAAATCCTCTTCTGACTTCAAGGCAGTGTACAACGCCCCAAACGAGAAAGCAGGCCTGGATGCGCTGGCCGATATCCGCGATAAATGGGGAAAGAAATATCCTTATGCCGTCAGCAACTGGGAGAACAATTGGGAGGATGTAAGCGCCTTCTTCCAGTTCCCTGACGAGGTCAGGCGCATAATGTACACGACAAACGTGATTGAAGGGCTGAACCGCCAGTACCGGAAAGTGACAAAGACAAAAAGTGTGTTCCCCAGTGACAGCTCACTGGAAAAGATGCTCTATCTGGCAAGCCAGAATGTAGCGAAGAAATGGACGCAGCGTTACCGCAACTGGGACCAGGTACTCAGCCAGCTGACAGTCCTCTACGGGGAGCGGCTGACACAATACCTGTAGAAAAGGAAAGCCTGGGGCAGGGCGCTATGGAAAAGTGCCGCTGTCCCCAGCCTTATTCCGTCGGCATCTATAGTATTGCCGGAAAGCCCAATCTTATTCCAGAGGCCGGGTGTGGGCAGAGCCCACGGAAAAGAGCAATCGGGATGCTTTATTTTTGGTGCAAAAAATCAGACATTCCTGTATAAGACCATGGAGATTGGTAATACTATAATCAGAAAGATAAATCGACACCAAATTCAAGCTAATAATTCGACAGAATACGGTACATATCTGAATCTTATCGGAAGGATTTTTCCTCCATAGACACAGAAAAATTTACAGTCTC
>RAZA01000122.1 GCA_003612485.1 bacterium D16-50 | reverse complement strand
ACAAAGAGGGTGGAGGGGATAGCTGACTCCACCCTGCAGCGGTATGCGGAGATCAACCGGGCGTTGATCAATTACCTTGGCAAACCGCTGGAGGAGATAGGCACGTATGACATTAGGTTCTACCTCTCCGTCCGGCGTCAGGTCGGAAAGGTGAGCAACCGGACGCTGGACGGGATGAGACGGTGCTACTCCAGCTTTTTCGGGTGGCTGGCGGCGGAAGGGCTGATATCCCATAATCCGTGCGCCGCACTTGCTCAGATTAAATGCCGTAAAGTGGTCAAGAAGCCTTATTCGGCGGCGGAAATGGAGCGCATTCGCAAGGCCTGCGGAAATATCCGGGATTTGGCTTTAGTGGATTTCCTTTACTGTACGGGTTGCAGGGTATCGGAAGTCTCTCGGTTGACCATCTCGGACATAGACTTTGAGAGGATGGAGTGCGTGGTACTGGGCAAGGGAAACAAGGAGCGGAAGGTGTACCTGACGGAGGTGGCGGCCATGCATCTGCAGGAATACATCAACAGCAGGAGTGACTGCTGCGAGGCTCTGTTTGTTGGACGGGGGCAACGGCTGGGCAAGAATGGGATAGAGGCAGTCGTAAAGAAGCTGGGGAAGTCGGCAGGCGTAGAGAATGCCCATCCTCACCGATACAGACGGACGTTGGCTACCAATCTACTTGACCGAGGCATGAACATCCAAGACGTGGCGGCGATATTAGGCCACGCTGACTTAAAGACCACACAGATATACTGCTATATCAGTCAGGCCAATGTAAAGACCGCATACCGTAAGTATGCGGCATAGACCGTAACGTAACTATATATAGGATTACTTTGACTCCGGAAATGCACCGGAGTTTTTGGCGTGGGAAAGATCATGCTGTCAGAGGAGTGGGCGAATGAAGATGGCGGATGAGCCTTTATGCACTAAACACGGGTTTGGTGCAGCTGCATATACCACATATCTCCGCCAAAAGCGAGGCGGCTTTGGTTGCCGATCTGGACGCTGTGGCAGATGCTGACGG
>RAZA01000121.1 GCA_003612485.1 bacterium D16-50 | reverse complement strand
CCGTCAGCATCTGCCACAGCGTCCAGATCGGCAACCAAAGCCGCCTCGCTTTTGGCGGAGATATGTGGTATATGCAGCTGCACCAAACCCGTGTTTAGTGCATAAAGGCTCATCCGCCATCTTCATTCGCCCACTCCTCTGACAGCATGATCTTTCCCACGCCAAAAACTCCGGTGCATTTCCGGAGTCAAAGCAATTCCTATGTTAGGTTACATTACGGTCTACGCCGCATACTTGCGGTATGCAGACATTACATTAGCCTGACTGATATAGCAATAAATCTGGGTAGTCTTTAGGTCGGCATGGCCCAGAATCGCCGCTACGTCTTGGATGTTCATCCCCCTATCTAATAAGTTCGTGGCCAGCGTCCTGCGGTATCGGTGGGGATGGGCATTGTCAACACCTGCCGCCTTCCCCAGCTTCTTAATGACCGCCTCTATCCCGTTTTTCCCTAGCCTCTTCCCACGCCCAACAAACAGAGCCTCACAGCAGTCACTCCTGCTGTTAATGTATTCCTGCAGATGCATAGCCGCCACTTCTGTCAGATATACCCTTCTCTCCTTGTTTCCCTTGCCCAATACCACGCATTCCAGCCGCTCAAAGTCTACGTCCGAGATATTCAGTCGAGACACCTCCGATACCCTGCAGCCGCTGGCGTATAAGAAATCTACAAGTGCCAAATCCCGGATATTTCCGCACGCCTTGCGAATGCGCTCCATTTCCGCCGCCGAATAAGGTTTCTTGATCACCTTACGGCATTTAATCTGGGCAAGTGCGGTACACGGGTTATGGGATATCAGCCCTTCCGCCGCTAACCAGCTGAAAAAGCTGGAGTAGCACCGCCTCATCCCATCCAGCGTTCGGTTGCTCACTTTGCCGATCTGACGCCGGACGGAAAGATAAAACCTAATGTCATACGTTCCTATCTCTTCCAGCGGTTTGCCAAGGTAATTGATCAACGCCCGGTTGATCTCCGCATACCGCTGCAGGGTGGAGTCAGCTATCCCCTCCACCCTCTTTGT
>RAZA01000120.1 GCA_003612485.1 bacterium D16-50 | reverse complement strand
TCCTGCATCTATATCACAAAAAGAATAAGTCTATAGCCTGTTCTGACTGGCTATAAACTTATTATACGAGGAGGGAATGTAAATGGGAAGTGAATTAATGAGGATCGCGGAAGGGTTCTCCATCGTGGCGGAAGGTCTGCGCGGTCTTGCCAAAGCGGAGGGCGGCACGAAGGAGAGAACTGTGAAAGCACAGCCGTCAGTTACGGAAAAAGCACAGAAGCAGGATGCGGCAAAGGCACAGTCGGAATCTGCGGCACAGGAACAACCCGCCACGCTGGAGGGCATCCGTGCATTGATGGCGCAGAAGACCCAGGAGGGCAAGTCGAAGGAGATCAAGGAACTTTTGCAGAAGTACGGCGCGGCAAAGCTCTCGGCGGTGAAGCCGGAGGACTACCCGGCGCTGATGCAGGAAGCGCAGGTGCTGTGATGGGGAGACACGCGCTTCTTTCCGCATCCTCGTCCAAGCGGTGGCTCTCCTGCACGCCTTCCGCACGGCTGGAGGAGCAGTTTCAGGAAGAGTCCGGCGGTAGTGTCTATGCCGAGGAAGGCACCGCCGCCCACGCCCTTGCGGAGCATAAGCTGAAAAAGGCATTAAAGCGGAGGTCAAAGCGCCCGGTGTCGGATTACCACTGTGACGAGATGGAGGAATGCACGGACGGATATGCGGCCTTTGCGATGGAGCAGGTGGAGCTGGCAAGGCAGGAATGCAGCGACCCGGTGGTGCTGGTCGAGCAGCGGCTGGACTACTCCGCCTATGTGCCGGAGGGTTTCGGCACCGGGGATTTACTGATAGTCGCTGACAAGGTGCTGACTGTCATTGACCTGAAATACGGGAAGGGCGTGGCGGTGGATGCGGAATGGAACCCGCAGATGATGTTATACGGATTAGGGGCGCTGGAACTGTTCGATGCCCTCTATGACATGATGCTGGGGTCAAAACATAGTGTTTTCTATGTTTGATACTCTGCAAGAACCTTGAAAATTTAATATTTTACAGTAGATTTTTTGTAAAAGACTTCATTGC
>RAZA01000119.1 GCA_003612485.1 bacterium D16-50 | reverse complement strand
CAGGGAGGACGGCCGAATCCTCAGCCGGGCGGCCTATGTGGTGCTGGGCGTCACGACCGAGGGGTACAAGGAGATACTCAGCATCACGGTAGGGGCAAATGAAAGCTCAAAGTTCTGGATGGGGATGTTAAGCGATTTGAAGAACCGCGGCGTGCAGGACGTACTGTTCTTCTGCGTGGACGGCCTGCCAGGCTTCAAGGAGGCAATCAGCGCCGTGTTCCCTCAGGCTCAGATCCAGCGCTGCGTCATCCACATGCTGCGCAACTCGTTCAAATATGTGAACTACAGCGACCTGAAGAAGTTCTCGTCTGACTTCAAGGCAGTGTACAATGCCCCGAGCGAGAAGGCAGGCCTGGACGCGCTGGTGGACATCCGGGAGAAATGGGGAAAAAAATATCCCTATGCCGTCAGCAACTGGGAGAACAACTGGGAAGACGTCAGCCCTTTCTTCCAGTTCCCCGATGAAGTCAGGCGCATAATGTATACCACGAATGTTATAGAAGGGCTGAACCGGCAGTACCGGAAAGTGACAAAGACAAAAAGCGTATTCCCAAGCGACAGCTCGCTGGAAAAGATGCTCTATCTGGCAAGCCTGAACGTGACAAAGAAATGGACCCAGCGCTACCGCAACTGGGACCAGGTGATTGGCCAACTCACCGTCCTCTACGGAGAGCGGCTGACACAATATCTGTAAAACCATAAAAAGGAAAGCCTGGGGCAGCGCACAGTGGAGAAGTGCTGCTGTCCCCAGCCTTATTCCGTCGGCATCTATAGTATTGCCGCAAAACCCAATCTTATTCCAGAGGCCGGGTGTGGGCAGAGCCCACGAAAAAAGCAGTCAGGATGCTTTATTTTTGGTGCAAAAAAGTCTGACATTCCTGTATAGAACCATGGAAATTGGTAATACTATAATCAGAAAGATAAATCGACACCAAAATCAATCCCATAATTCGACAACCTGTTGTACATATCTGAATCTTACTGGAAGGATTTTTTCCCATAGACACAGAAAAATTTACAGCCTC
>RAZA01000011.1 GCA_003612485.1 bacterium D16-50 | reverse complement strand
TCCAGCGGGCACCTGTACATGGTGCGGGTCCCCGGCTGCGGCGAGGAGGGGCGCAACGGGATGATCCGGGCCCTGGCAGAGGCCGGGATAGCCGCCAATGTCCACTACAAGCCCCTGCCCATGATGACCGCATACAGGAACCTGGGGTTCCGGATCGGTGACTACCCCAATGCCTACAGGCAGTACGAGAACGAGGTCACCCTGCCCCTGAACACCTGCCTCGACGACGATGATGTGGAGTATGTGATAGACGAAATGAGGAAAACGTTAAGCAGCTTGTGATGCTTTCGCCCTTTGGCTACGCAATGGGATCAATTTTGAGGGAAAATAGGATGTACAAAAAAATATGGAAACGGCTCTTTGACATTATATTTGCAGTGCTGGGCTTCCCCTTTTTCCTTATACTGCTCATTATCGTGGCAGCCATGATCCTCCTTGATGACCAGGGACCGGTTTTTTACGCTGCCGACCGTCTGGGGAAGGACGGAAAGATTTTCCGAATGTATAAGTTTCGCAGTATGAAGACAAATGCGCCAGATTACCGCAATTCAGACGGCTCCACCTTTAACTCCATGGCCGACGATAGAGTCACGCCCGTCGGCAGGCTGCTGCGGAAGACATCCATAGATGAAATCCCCCAGATCATGAACGTGCTGGCAGGGAATATGAGCTTTATCGGGCCAAGGCCCGACCTTCCGGATGCCATGGACATCTACTCGGAAAGGGACAAGCAAAAGCTGTCAGTTCTGCCGGGCATAACGGGCCTTAGTCAGGCATATTATAGGAATTCGTCCACTTTGGAACAGCGTTTCAGCGCGGACGTATACTATGCGGAGCATGTTTCACTTACTCTGGATATGAAGATTTTATTTAAGTCGATTTGGACAATAATTGCGCAGAAAAACGTGTATAGGAATAACGGAGAATCCAATGACAATCGTAAAGGATCAGTTTAATACTGAAATATTTCAGATGGGAATGGGCAATTTGCTTCTGGAAGAAGGCTGTGCTTTAGATGCTCGGCTGATAGCGCAGATGGAGGAAAATGCTGCAGCACAAGGAATTGCGCATGTCACAGCCAAGGTTCCAGCCTCAGACAAAGACACTTTGAACACATTACTCCAGAATGGGTATTACCTCGCTGATACATTGACGGAATATTTCTTTGATACAGAGAAGGAACTGCCGCAGATGAAGCATGGCTGCATCCTCAGAGATGCAGTCAGTGGCGATGTGGAGGCCTTGAAGACAATCGCAGGGGAGTCCTTCCAAATCGACCGTTTTCATTCAGATAAGCATCTGAATGCTGAGCTCTGTGACAAATATTATGAGAGGTGGATCGAGAACTCATTCCACGGCTTCGCCGAAAAGGTGATAGTGGCAGAGCTGGCTGGACAAGCGGCGGGTTTTACGACTGGGAAGACATACCCTGACAGTGACATTGGACATCTTGTGCTGTCTGCCGTATCAGGCGACAGCAGGGGACACGGAGTGTACACCAGCATGATCCACGAGGGGATATCATGGATCCAGAGAGACCACCCCGAGATCAGAGGCGTTATAGCAGGGACACAGTTGAACAATCTAGCCGTCCAGAAGGCATGGATCCGACTCGGATTCACGATCCATGGAAGCATGTATGTGCTCCACAGATATATGGGAGGCGAGAATGGTGGGCAAATATAAGATCGGAATGGCCGGACAGTTTTCAAAGACGATTTCGGAAAGCGATGTATATCTGTTTGCCGGAATCACGGGGGATATGAACCCAATCCATATAGATTGCATAGAGGCGGAAAAGAGCATTTTTAAGGGAAGAATCGCACATGGTCTACTGGCAGTCGGCCTTATATCGAACGTCATCGCAATGAGGATGCCAGGGCCGGGAACGGTCTACATGGAGCAAATGAGCAGGTTCGTGAAGCCGGTCCGCATAGGCGACACTGTTACGGCAAGCGTGGAGATAACTGAGATCATCAACGAGGATAAGCACATTTTGAAATTGGATACTGTGGCCAGAAACCAGCATGGGGAAACGGTAGTCTCCGGATACGCCGTGGTAAAGGCGCCTTGAGCATATGTCTGATAGGAAAGGCTATGCCCAGATCAGACGACAGGTTCGGTTCAGCAGCCGCCAGAATATATAGGCAGGTGTCAAATTGAAAATACTAGCGTTCAATGCATACTATGAACCGGAGAAAGCCGCAAGTATCTATCTGCCCCGGAATATATACGAGGGCTTTGCAGAGCACGGATGGGATACGGCCCTATTTGTACCGGTTCCGACCCGGGGAGTAGATAGAGAGACAAGAAACTATTATAAGAGACATCAAAGGGAAGTTCGGGTCAACGGAAAACTTAAGATTATCAGGATGCGGCTTTATAGAGAAGGCAGGAACCCTATTCTGCGGGCAATAAGGTATGTTCTTATGAACGCTATGTTCCTACTGAAGGCAGTCCACATGAGCGCCGACATGATTTTTGTCCAGAGCACCCCTCCCACGCAGGGGGCGATGGCGGCAGTCATCAAAAAGCTGAAAAAAATTCCTTTTGTGTACAATCTTCAGGATGTATTTCCCGATTCTATGGTAAATGCCGGAATGACAAAGCAGGGATCCCTGATCTGGAAAATCGGCCGGAACGTGGAGAATTTCACATATAGAAACGCAGATAAAATAATCGTTATATCTGAGAATATGAGGCAGCTGCTTTTAGAAAAGGGAGTCGCCAAGGATAAAATAGAGGTCGTCTACAACTGGGTCGAGACAGAGAAGGTCGTCCCGATCAGCCGAAAGGACAACTATCTGTTTGATGAATATGGACTTGATAGGGATGGATTCTATGTCGTATATGCCGGAAATCTGGGACAAGTTCAGAATATAGATGTCATTCTGGATGCAGCCAGATTATTGGAAGAAAATAGTGCAATTAAGTTCATCATTTTTGGACAAGGGGTTCTGCAGGAGGAATATAGGATAAGGATCGAAAGAGAAAAGCGCCCCAACATATCAATTCATGACCTTCTTCCATACGAAAAAGCATCATATGTGTACAGCTTAGGAAATGTAGGTATAGTCTCGTGCAAGAAAGGTTATGGCGGCAGTGTGATGCCGAGCAAAACATGCAGTATTATGGCCGCTGGATCGGCCGTGGTTGCGAGCTTCGATGAGCATACCGATCTGCAGGAGATTATTGAAGATAATAAAATTGGCAAATTCTGCAGAGCTGGCGATGCAAAGCTGCTGGCCGAAGCAATTACTGAGTTATACGAAGATATAGATTCTTGTGCAGCAATGGGACAAAGAGCAAGAGAATATGTGGAGAAGTGGCGTAGTCGAGAATTTGGAGTTTCTGAATACGTAAGAATAGTTAGCCGGTTTAATATCTGACAGTTCCTTTAATGTAGCCAGAGATGAGCTAGTACAACGCTTATACCACAGACGGAAGGACGACAGACAATGCAGAATATACTTATTGTGGGCGCACACTATGACGATGCAGAGCTGGGATGCGGCGGAACTGCTGCAAAGCTTGCAGCAGAGGGCAAAAATGTGTATAAGCTGACTCTCACAAATAATGTCACTAAATTCAGCCAGATGAACATCCATGTCCTATATGAAACAAGCGTCAAAGAGAGCGCAAAGGCCTGTGAGGTTCTGGGAATCAATGAGATAACAGACTTTGAGCCGACAGAGTGCTGCCAGCTCTTTTACAGCACAGAAATCATGCAGCGGGTAGAGGATGTCATTTACAAACACCATATAGATACGGTGTTCATGCATTATACGGATGATTTGAATCAGGATCATATCGCTGCTTCTAAGATATGCATCACGGCGGCCAGACACTGCGATAACGTTTTCCTATACCAGAGCAACCTATATGTCCTGCCTCATCCTTTTGCGCCCACCTGCTTTTTCGACATATCTGACTACATAAGAAAGAAGAAAGAAGCCTTGTGCCAGTATACGGGAGACCACAATAGGTTCAACTCCTTGTTTGAGACCAACATACAGCGCAACAAGGTCTGGGGATATGCGAACAAGGTGGAATACGCGGAAGGGTTTATTGCGCAAAAAATATTGATGAGGTAGTAAGGAGCAATATTTATGGGAAGAGTAGTGCTGATAGCTTGCACGAGCGTGGGCAGAGCCCTGATCGAAGCGATGTGCGAGGACGAAAGACTGAAGCAGATCGAGCTTGTGGGCATTGTGAATCTGAAGCCGGAAGCTGCCGTCGGAAAAGCCAACTATGACTCGTATGTGGATCTGGCAGGGAAATATGCATTGAATATCTATTACTGCAGCAATGTCAACGAGGCAGGATGCGTTGATTTTCTACGGTCATGTGAGGCAGACATCATTATACAGTCCGGCTGGTCACAGAAGTTCGGGCCAGAGGTGCTTGGCATCCCTAGAATCGCCTGCATCGGTGAGCATCCGGCACCCCTGCCCAGAGGGCGCGGTGCGGCTTGTGTCAACTGGGCCATTATCACGGGCGAGAAGGAGTGGGGAGATACCTTCTTTCGTATGGAAGAAAAATACGACACGGGGGAAATATATGCGCAGGAACGCTTTTCCATAGAGACATACGACGATGTAAAGACCGTGTATGACAAGGTCGCCGCAGCGGCTGTGAAGAGCATCCGCCTCCATCTGGTGAACTGGACGAACGGGATCCTGAAGGGCATCAAACAAGACGACTCGAAGGCGACACATTATCCAAGACGCAGACCGTCGGACGGTGAGTTTGACTTTGGTCAGGATGCATTATCCATTTATAATCAGATCAGAGGGCAGGCAAAGCCTTACCCCGGTGCCTTTTTTAACATGGACTTTAACGGCAGGAGAACCAAGATATATGTCTGGAGAGCATCGCTGGCCGACACGTCTCTGGAAGGAGGAAAAAGGGTAATCTGCGGAGACGGGAAGGAAATCATCCTCCTGCGTGTACAGCCGGAAGGCCAGCCGGAGGCCTGGGCAGCTGACTGCCTGATGAACGCAAAGCTTGAAAGCATGCATTTAAATCGAGAAGATTAGGTTACGGAGACTTCACATGAAAATATGACATTTTTATTGTTTTGATACAAAGGCAAGCACAAATCTTTGGAGGCAGTGCATTGCCCGGCAAAAGGAGCGAATTGATACCTAGGCCAATAGCAATTCAACAATAAGAGGGAAAAGATGAATAAACAATTGTTAAAGGTTTGTTTCATCGCACCGGCTCCTCCGCCATTTGGCGGAATCTCTAAGTGGCTGAGCCTGATGTGCAGCTTTGCAGACGATCACCGAAAGACTTTAGAATATACGATCATTAATATTTCTCCCTCTAAAAGTATTTCTGAAGGCCGAAACATGTGGGATAGAATTATCGGATCAGGCATTGACATGCTTAGGAAGAAAAGGGAATTGGTTCGCTTGATAAAAAAGGAGAAAATCGACGTAATACATATGACGACAAGCGGACAATTGGCAATCATAAGAGATCTTGTCCTATTGAAAGCAGCCGGCAAAAGAAAAATACCGTCAGTCTATCATATCCACATGGGCAGAACCAGTCAAATACTGGAAGGAAAAGGGTGGGAGCGGCGCTTATTGGTCAGGGCTATGAGACTGGCATCCACGGTGGTGGTTCTTGATCAAAATTCTTATGCTGCAGCAAAAAGGGAGCTGCCTCATATCAATATCGTCAAGCTGCCTAATCCGATTGATCTGCATAAGCTGCCTAAGCTTGCTTCCGATGCCAAAAAGGAAATCGTGTTTGTGGGGTGGAACATTCCTACCAAGGGAGTGGAGGAATTGGTTTCTGCATGGAACAATATCGGAAAGCAGTTTCCGGATTATTGTCTAAGACTGATCGGGCCGGTACAAGAACAATATAAAGCATATTTGGATTCCTTAGTAAAAGTAGATAATATCGTTATAGCCGGAGAACTGCCACATGAAAAGGTAATGGAGATCATGAACAGCAGCTCCGTCTTTATATTACCTAGTCATACAGAAGGTTTTCCTAATGTAATAATAGAAGCAATGGCATTGAAGAAGCCTATCATAGCAACCAAAGTCGGTGCCATACCAGAAATGCTAGACGAAAATAGGGGCATTTTAATAGAATCCAAATCAATTGAACAGATAGAAGAAGCCTTAATAAATTGCATTATGAATGTGGACGGCACACGTAAAATGGCCCAAAATGCATATGATTATGCGTTAAAAAATTACGACATATCAAAGGTTTTTATAGAACATGAAAAGATCTGGAATTGTTTGGCAGAGAACCAAGGCACAGCAGAATACTAGAAATTGATGTTGAGCGTTCTAAAGGGTGAGGAAAAGTTTAAAGTATGAGTATGTATCTTGGGGTTCTTTTATTAGTGGTCAATTTATTGGCGGGAACAAAAAAACTACAATGGGGACTGTTCTGTTACATTGTACTGATATTTGTCAGTCCGACTATAGAATTCGGCACAATGCGGGTGTCTTATGATTTGCCGGGAATTATGGTGTTGTTTTTAATAGTACTATTCCACTCTAAAGAGATTGTCAACAAAAAAATAAACGTATTCATGTTGCTGTTTTGTATGGTGTTATCTGCCTCAACATTCATTTCAATTGTTTTTTACGGCGGGAGCGCAAATATCATCAGTTTTTTGGGGCAGGTCAGATGTGTCTTGGCATTAATGCTGTTAGCATCCTACTGTGAGACGGATACTATCAAAAGAGCAATCTATGTGATAGTCCCCGCCAATGCCTTTATTATGGTCTGTCAATATATTAGCCGGACTTCCCACATATGGTCATACCAGCTATGGGGAAAAGAAACCACCGGAGCACTGAAAGAGCTTTATGAGCTTGGGAGTATGGAACGGTTGTTGGGATCGTTCAACAATGTATTTCCTGCGGGCTACTTTATGCTGTTTGCATGTATTGTCGCATTGGATAATTACTGTGTTCGACATTATAGGAGAGACTTCAGCATTATGATCCTGGCTCTCGGCTGCGGGATTATGACAACAGGTAAGACGTTTATGATGGGAGCGCCCTTAGCTCTCATAATGTGGCTGACAGCGGCCCATTGGTGGAGAAGAAAAGAATATTATCTTGTGAAGAGAAGAAATATGATCATGATTTTCAGTATCCCGCTTGGATTTTTGGCCGTGCTGATATTGAGCAGTTATTTGAAAATCGGAGGACAGCTTAGATATTATGCAGGCACTATTCTGGACGGCACATTTTTGCAGGGGCGATTTGGAGAAGGAGGAGTTGCCGATGAAGCATTAAACGTGTTTAAACAGCATTTCCTAATGGGAGTAGGAAGCACAGTCTTAGAAGGAGAGTTTTTAGGAGACTCCCAGTATGTTCTGGCACTGCACGACACAGGAATAGTAGGCGCAATCATAACTGCAACATATTTATTGCACCAATTTGTGACAGCATATCAAAAAAAGGTGATTACCGCCGTCGTATTAGCAGCCCTGACCATATTTATGGGAATCGCAGGTATTACGCTTTTCGACAATGTCGGTATAGTCTTGATGGCATTTGTAGAATTATGCATTTGTCAAACAAATCAAAGGTTTCCAACGGCGAGAAATAGACGATTATTGCATAAAAATGAGGCTATGAACAATAAATGTCCGATAAGCACATAGTAAATAATTTCATATGGAAGTATCTGGAGCGTTGTTTTTATCAAATAGGTCTGGCTCTGATCAATATAATTTTGGCACGAATTCTGGTGCCGGAAGACTTCGGAGAATTGGCAATCATCATGGTTTTTGTGAATGTTGCGCAGACTTTTGTGCAACAAGGCCTTGCGACAGCGCTGATCCGGGAAAAAAGCATAGACAATAGAGATACTGCAAATATATTAGCGGCCAACTTAAGTGTGGCGGCAGTTTTATACATGCTCTTTTATGCATCGGCTCCTCTCATAGCAGATTTCTATAATATGCCTGACTTGATATGGAACATCAGATTTATGTCCTTGGTTTTGCTGCCCGGCAGCATCAATGCTATTCAAAACAGCATTATTGTCAGAGGAGGAAAATATAAGGAGCTCTGCTTTGCCAATGCTGGAAGCGTCGCTGTTTCCGGTGTTATCGGATATATTGCCGCTCTATCTAATATGGGGGTGCGCGCCCTGATCTTTCAACAGTTCTCCTTTCAGATTATTGTGTGCGTTATTATGATGCCCATAACTAAGATAAAGTTGTGCATGCCGAAATATGATGAAAAATTCTGGCAAATGTATAAATTTGGTCTGAAGCTAATGGTATCATCTTTTTTAAATAATTTATACATTGAAGCGCAGACACTGATTGTCGGAAAAGCATATAATAATACAAGCGTCGGATATTATAATCAGGGGAAAACATATCCTACTTTAGTCATAAATAACATCAATGCAACAATGAACACAATACTGTTGCCTGAGTTTGCACATTTGTCCTCAAAGGAAAACGGAATCAAAGATGCGATGAGGAAATCTCTATGTCTAGGAGCCCTTATTATCTCACCGCTGCTTTTGGGACTTTTGGGGGTTGCAGATAACTTAATCGCAGTTTTGCTCACCGACAAGTGGGCCAACTGTGTCCCTTATATGCGCTTATTTTGTCTGGGATATGTCTTTACACCGCTTTCGACAATTAATCTACAAGCATACAGCGCTATCGGCAGAAGCGATATTTATCTAAAAAATGAAATAGCAAAAAAAATAATCGGAGTTTCCTTGTTAGTGGCTTTTATGATTATATGGCATTCTCCATTGGCTGTCGCCGCAAGTTTTTGTGTTCTTTCGCCCGTTTGCAGCATGATAGATATGCAGAAATCCAAAGAATTTTTTAAATATCCGTTTACAGAACAATTGGGTGATGTGATGCCCAGCATCATTGCGGCTACGGTAATGATGCTGACAGTGATGGGACTAAATTTTATACAGCTGCCTAAGCTGCCTCTGTTGATCTTACAAGTAATAATGGGGATAGGAATCTACGTTGGCGCTGCCCTTTTGTTTCATATACCAGGAACAGCTGCTTTGGTAAGATTGGGCAAAGTGTTTTTCTGCCACAAGTTCAAAAAATAGCATATAGCCATAGCATCAATAGTTGGGAGAATATATCAAATGAACAAAGAGCCTCTTTTGTCAATCTGTATGGCTACTTATAAGAGAGAAAGCCATATCCGGCGTCAATATGAGTATTTTGTCAAAGAGATGGAAAAAATAGAGGAAGGTCTTGTCGAAGTGATTATTTCAAATAACGCTTCACCAGATGGAACAAGCGATTTCTTACACTCTATTGAAGGCAGGCATCCTTGGCTGGTAATCAATCAAAATAATGAAAATATCGGCTGCGCAGGTAATCTTAAGCTGTTGCTTCATATGGCTAAAGGAATATATTTCTTTATGCCGGGAGATGACGATTATCTAAGACGGGGTTTGGTGAACTATTTAGTGGAGCTTCTGCAAGATAGCAGCTGTGCATATGTGAATCTGAAGACAAGATTAATATGTGAAAGGACAAAAGCGATTAACGCTGAAGGCAAGCTCTATCCCGTGCCCTATGGAGAATTTGTGAACTTAACCAATAAGCAGATTTACAAATGCCTGATGCATGACCATTCAAATTTAAAATTTCAGACTTCTTGTGTTGTATTGCATAAGCTGGCTCTGCAGAGCGAGAAAGAGGGAGCAAAGATATTTACGGAGGAAGCAATCAATTCAAACCACTCGACTTTTCGGTCGGTACGCGCCATGCAGCAGGGAAAAAGCTTCTTTACGAAGGAAGTCTGGGTTTTGGGCGGTGACGAAGCAACCTGGAGCGATCAGGCAATAAATGAACAATCCTATGATTCGCAGTTTATATCAGATCTGAATAAAGCAGGTATTGAAGAATCGGATTGCCGTAGATTACACAAAAGAATCACTGCTAATCATGTAGCAGGGTATTTAGCAAATAAAGAACTTCGGAAACAATGGAAATCAACGGGTTATTCCGGCTTCGGCATAAATCTTATTCCTGATTTATCTTATTTGGTCGTCAGGAAATTATTGCGAAAATTTAATCTATCCAAGGGATTTGAAACTATAATAGTGGATCCTGAGGTTTTCGGAATCGAAGCAGACAGTACAGTTGCAAATTTACAAGGAGGCGAATGATGAAGGTTGTATTGCTGGCAGGGGGACTTGGAACGCGAATATCAGAAGAATCACAGTATAAGCCTAAGCCCATGATAGAGATCGGTGGCAAGCCGATACTGTGGCATATTATGAAGGAATATTCTTATTATGGGTTTGATGAATTCATTATATGTGCCGGATATAAACAGCATATAATCAAGGACTGGTTTGCAAATTACCTTCTTTACACCAGTGATGTGACTTTCAATTATCTTGAGGGAAAAAGTGAAGTATTGATACATGATAATCATTGTGAACACTGGAAGGTAACCATTGTCGATACTGGATTACATACAATGACCGGGGGAAGAATTAAGCGGATACAGCCATATATTGAAAATGAGCCCTTTATGATGACTTATGGCGATGGCGTCTGCGATGTGAATGTGCAAGAACTGCTGAAATTTCATTTTGCACATGGAAAAACAGCGACACTTACATCAGTGATTGCAGAACAGCAAAAGGGTGTGCTGGATATAGGCGCCGACAATGCTGTGAAACTATTTAGAGAAAAAAGTCAGCGAGACGGAACAGCAATTAACGCGGGCTATATGGTGTTAAATCCAAATATTTTTGACTATTTGAAAGATGACAATACTGTTTTTGAAAAGGAGCCTATGGAAGAACTGGCAAAGAAAGGGGAATTGATGTCTTATTCGCATCGCGGTTTTTGGCAGTGTATGGATAATGTTCGCGAAAAAGATACTCTCGAAAAATATATAGCATCCGGATGTGCGCCGTGGATAAAATGGAAACAATGACCAACCGTTGATTTCCAATATTGAGAAAGCTGTCTCAATGGAAAGAATTTGCGCTTTTACTGGGCAGATAGGAGGTCCATATAAGAAAATGCTAGAATTTGAAGAAACAGATATTCAGGGCGCAAAGATTATTACGCCATTCTCTGCAAATGACAATAGAGGCGGCATTGTCAAGTGCTATTCATCAGAGAAGCTTTATGTGCAGGGCATAAAATTTGAGATATTTGAAGAGGTCTATATAAACAGCAAAGAGGGCGTACTGCGCGGACTTCACTTTCAAAGAAAACATCCCCAGCCCAGAATGCTCAGTTGTTTAAAGGGAAACATTTGGTGTGCGGCTGTAGATATAGATAGAAATAGCATGACGTTCGGAAAATGGGTGTTATTTGAATTGAACGAAATGGATCACAAAATAATTTATGCTTCAGAGAACTGTGCCATAGGCACTTTTGCATTAGAGGATTCCATCATTGACTGCAAATATGGAGCAAAAACATATCTGGATTTATCGGACGGAATCAGGTGGAATGATCCTGACTTAGGGATCCGATGGCCGGTGGGAACAGCGGATGGACCGATCACCTCAGACAAGGATAAGAGACTGCAAAGCTTCAAGGAATATGTATCGAGACCGTTAGATGCAATGTGTGATGAAGGGAAAAAAGTATGACTAAAAAATGTATAGTATGCGATGCGCCGTTAATGGAGCCACCTCTGTATGTTTTTTCAAACATGCCGGCTTCAGCCCAGAACCTTCCCCGAAAAGATGAATTAGAACATGATAAGCCTGCTGAATTCAGGTTATGCCAGTGCAGCGGATGCGGGCTGGTTCAGTATGATTGCGAACCAGTGCCGTATTATAGGGACTCTACGAGGGCCGGAGAAAGATGCAAAGTCTTGGTTGAATTACGCCAAAGACAATATCAACATCTCATCGAAACATATAAGCTGCAGGGAAAGAAAATTCTTGAGGTAGGCGCGGGAAAAGGCGGTTTCTTAAAAACATTAAAAGAAATGACGGAATATCATATTCAGGAGTATGGTATAGAGAATAATCCGGAATTTGTAAAAATAGCGAGAGAGAAAGAAGGAGTAAATGTATTTCAAGGTTTTATGGGTTCCCCAAAGATGCGCTTGAAAGAAGCTCCCTTTGATGCATTTGTCTCTTTTGCTTATCCGGCAAGATTGCCAGAACCTAACGCCATGTTCCGCTGTATATATAACAATCTTGTGGATGGCGGCGTAGGACTTGTAATGGTTCCAAGTATGGAGCATCTTTTAGAACCCGGAGGATTTTATGACATAACCAACGAGCACATTGCCTATTATAGTCAAAATACGCTACGGTTCCTGCTTCAAAAGAATGGTTTTGATGTAATGGAACATGGCGAAGTAGCGGATATCTATATATATGCCATTGTCAAAAAGAGAGATATCTATCGTCTGGAAGAAAAATGGGCTGATGTAGCTGCGCTGACAAGCAAAGTCAGGGCCTTTGTATATGAAAAAACCAAAAATGGGGAAAAGATTGCAGTGTGGTGCGCGGGGCATTTTACCTTTACGGTTTTATCGGTGTCTCAAATCGGCAATAAAATCTCTTATATAATTGATAATGCAGAATTCAAGCAAAATCGTTATTCTCCGGCTACGCATGTGCCAATATATGGTGCAGAGAAGCTGACAGAAGAACCCGTGAACACCATCCTTATTTTAGGCCCCATCTATGTGGACGAGATCGTGAACGAAATTAAAACAAAGTGTCCATATTCTGTCTGTATAGCAACGGTAGATAAAAACGGACTGAGAATATGTTGAAGAAAGCGAGGGGCCAGATGCAGGTAACAGATTATATCGTAGATTTTATCATAAAAAAGGGGATCACAGATGTCTTTGGATATCCGGGCGGATCTATCTCCTATTTTGTTGACGCGCTTCACAAAAGGGAAGAGGTTCATGCCCATGTGGTATACCATGAGCAGGCTGCGGCATTTGCAGCCGCGGCATATGCTGAAATATCCATGAAACCCGGCATCGCTTATTCTACAGGAGGTCCGGGGGCAACGAATCTGATCACCGGTATCGGACATGCCTATTATGACTCCATACCCGTAATTATGTTGACAGGAAATGTCAATACATATGAGCGCAAGGGAAGCATGGGCATCAGGCAAAGAGGGTTTCAGGAATCGGATATCATATCTGTTGTAGCCCCGCTGACAAAGTATTGTGCTTATGTAGAATCTGCCGATAAAATTCGTTTCTATTTGGAAAAAGCTTATTCCATTGCAATGAAAGGGCGTCGCGGCCCTGTGTTGCTGGATTTGCCTATGGATGTCCTGCGGATGCAGATCAATCCGGAGGAGCTTGAAGGGTATACAGATGAGCAAGATCATCAGGATAGCCTCAAAGAGGCTTATGGCAATCGACTTGCAGAATTACTGAATGAATCAGAGCGCCCCTGCGTTGTTCTTGGAAATGCAGTAAAGCTGTATGATCTGAAAGAACAAGCTATATCTGCAGTTGCAAAATTGAAAATTCCTTGTCTTACCAGCATGATTGCCTTTGATGTCTTTGGAGAAAATCCTCTGTGTTATGGTTTTTTAGGTGCATATGGGATGAGGGCAGCCAATTTTATTGCCGCAAAAAGCGATCTGGTGATCTCAATAGGCTCCAGAATGGATATCAGACAAATCGGCGTCAAAAGAGAAAATTTTGCGCCGAATGCCAGAATTTTGAGGATAGATATTGATGAAGGTGAACTATGCTATAAAGTTCACGAAGCGGAAGAGTCCTTTTGTATGGATGCAAAAGAAGCCTTGGAAGCTCTCAACGAAGTAAATGCAGCCAAGGATTTCTCTCAATGGCTTTCTGTCTGTGATACGATTCGTAGCGAATTGGAGAATTATGATCATCAGCTCCCCAATGAATATATCCGGAAATTAAGCGCGCTGATACCTGAAAATACGATTATCACAACGGATGTAGGACAGAACCAAGTATGGGTAGCACAATCGTTTCAATTGAAAAATAAGCAGACCGTGCTTTTCAGCGGCGGGATGGGGGCCATGGGACATGCTTTGCCCTCAGCCATCGGAGCATATTATGGAACCAATGACAAGAAAAAGGTTTTCTGTATATGTGGCGATGGCGGAATGCAAATGAATATTCAAGAATTACAGTTTTTGGCGAGAGAAAAAATACCGGTAAAAATCATAGTATTTAATAATCATTCATTAGGAATGATTCGCCATTTTCAAGAAATGTATCTGGGGGCACGTTTTCATGAAACCACCGAAGTAGGCGGATACACAGCCCCCGACTTTGCAAAAGTCGCTGAAGCTTATGGAATACCCAGCATTTCCATAGATCAGCTGGACATGACAGAGCAAAGTGAAGAAATGCTTATAAGCGATGGGCCTGCATTAATTGAGATAAAAATTTTTGAAAATACATATGTAGTGCCCAAGCTGGAGTTCGGGAAGCCCAATCAGGATCAGGAACCCTTGATAGACAGAGACTTGTATGAGCGATTAATGAACTTAAACTGAAAGAAAGCATAAAGAGGTGATGACGTTATGACCGTTTCTGAGTACATTTTTACTTTTCTTCAAAGCAAAGGAATAGATACTACATACATGGTATCCGGCAGCTCTGCCATGTGGCTTACGGATGCACTGTGCAGGAATGACAAGATAAAGGCTATATGTACACATCATGAACAAGCCGCAACTATGGCCGCTGATTTGTACGGACGTACCAGAGGAATTCCGGGAGTGGCACTTGTAACCATAGGGCCAGGCGCCACCAATGCAATCACTGGCGTTGCAGAGGCATATGTAGATTCAAGCCCGCTATTTGTTATCTCGGGGCAGGCAAGCTCAAAGCTTCTTCAATATGAAATCAGCACCGGCATAAGGCAGCACGGAACACAAAGCTTGAATCTGGAACCGATGGTATCTTCTATTACGAAGTACTTTGCAGCGGTTATGAAGCCGGAAACCATCCGTTTCCACATGGAGAAAGCTTACCATGCGGCGATGGAGGGGAGAAGGGGGCCTGTCTGGATAGATGTCCCCGTTGATATCCAGAATAAGCAGATTCCGGAAGTTATGGAAGGCTTTGCAGAGGACAAATCTGTTTGTCCCGAATCAGATGAAGCGCTTATAGACTGCGCACTGGGAAAACTCGAAGAGGCGAAACGACCTTTGATTATTGCAGGCGGCGGAATAGCCTTTGAAGTATTACGCGCCATCACAGATCAGCTAAAAATTCCTGTCGTTACTACCAGAATGGGAATTGACCGGATAGAAAATGATAATCCATGCTATGTAGGACGGATAGGTGCCTATGGGCAAAGGGCTGCACATTTTGCTTTGCAGCAGGCAGATGTTATTCTGACCTTGGGCTCAAGACTTTCTGTTTCATCTATCGGATATTATCCTGATAGACTGGGCGCGGACGCTTATAAAATACAAGTTGACATAGATCAGCGGGAATTGGACAAGCAGGATGTCCCCATCAATGTAAAGTTTTGCATGACAACAGAGGCCTTCGCAAAAAGGCTGAACCAGATAAGCGCACCACAATGTGGGGAATGGGTTTCGTACTGCCGCAGACTACAAGAAAAGTATCCGGTAGTAGAAGCGCATTATGCCTGCTGCGATCCTATGAATTCTTACTATTTTACGGATGTTCTTACTCAGATTGTTCCCGAGGACTCTGCCATAGTGGTTGATACTGGAAGCGTGTGCAATGTAGTGTCTCAGACGTGGGAGGTAAAAAGAGGGCAGAGATACCTCATATCAGGCGGCTTATCCTGCATGGGATTCTGGGCAGGTGCAATAGGATGCTGCGGCAGCGGGAAGCCGGTGATAGCGCTGTCGGGAGACGGAAGCGTTTCCATGAACATTCAGGAATTTGCCACGCTAAGGTACTATAACCTTCCAGTAAAATTGTTTGTATACCAGAATAATGGCTATATGCTGATACGGCATAATCAGCACAATTACATGAATGACAGATTCTTGGGAGTGGGCCCTGACAGCGGTGTGCAGACTCCGGATTATTGTAAGGTTGCGGCAGCATACGGAATTCCTTCCGTCAGAATTTCCTATGGAGATGATCTGAATGCGAAGATCATGGAAGTACTCCACATGGACGGCCCGGTGATCTGTGAGGTAATGCTGGAACAATTTGGACCATTGGCTCCCAGAATCGCATCGAAGGTGATGCCGGACGGAAGCTTAAAGGCCGCTGAATTTGACGATCTGGCTCCGTTTTTGAGCGAGGAAGATAAACCGGAGAAATTCATGAGAGCCGAAAGAACGTAGGTGCCAAATGAAGAGAATGGTTATCACAGGCGCCACCAGTATGATTGGAGTGGCTTTAATAGAGGAAGCGATCAAGGATCCCCAGACAGAACGAATCTATGCTGTTTTGAGGGAAAATACCGAGAAGGAAAATAGGATTCCCAGCGATGGAAGAATCAAAAAACTGTATTGTAATTTGGACAAGTATGAGAAACTCCCGAAATTGATCAATGAAAAATGCGATGTATTTTATCATTTAGCATGGCCCAGAACTGCCACTTATGAGGAATCTTATGATGACATACTGCTTAAATGCATGAATCTCCAGACAATACTGAATGCCGTAAAGGCGGCATCAGAATTGGGCTGCAAAAAATTTGTGGGAGCAGGTTCCCAGTCCGAATACGGAATTATCAATGATGGAAAAATGTCACCGGATATTATTTGTGCGCCGGTGCGCGCAGACGGTATCATTCACCTTGCGGGAGGACACTTAGCCGGAATACTGGCCCAGAAATATAATATGATATGTGTCTGGATACGTATTTTCAGTGTATATGGGAAATATGACCGGGAGAATTCTATGATATCCTCCACCATACGTAAGCTGCGGAAGGGAGAACATTGTGCCTTTACATTGTCCGAGCAAAAATGGGACTATTTATGGGCAGAAGATGCGGGAAGGGCCTTTTACCTTGCTGGTAAGAAAGGGGGGATTCAGGAAAATGTAATTTATAATGTTGCGTTTGGACAATCGCGCCAATTAAGGGAATATATAGAAATTATTAGAGATGTGGTGGCGCCGGAGGCTGAATTAGGATTTGGAGAAATTCCGTATCCCCAGAACCCCATTATGAATTTATCTGCAGACATAGCCTCATTAAAACGGGACATCGGGTGGGAGCCGCTGGTGGATTTCCGAGAAGGTATTGAGAAAATAGCCTTCATGGAAGAGCGGCATTGTTTATGATGATGTGCATTTAAATCGCCTGAATCAAAATTTTCAAGCACAATAATGAGAGGAGACGAAACCGATCATGGATGCAAATATACGCAATAAAGAGTTTTATAAGGGGAAAAGAGTATTTATAACAGGAGACACCGGCTATAAAGGCGCTTGGTTAAGTGCCGTCCTAAGCGAGCTGGGTGCCAATGCTACCGGATATGCGCTGAAAGCGCCGGAAGGAAGCATGTTTGAAAGCATCATAAGCGACTTGAACATGCAGCATATAGATGGTGATGTGCGAGATTATGTAGGCTTAGAAAAAGCTGTCATGGATGCCAGACCAGAGATTGTACTGCATCTTGCTGCACAAGCCATAGTGAAAGATTGCTTCGACGATCCGCGATATGCGTATGAAACAAATGTCATGGGTACAGTGAATCTGTTTGAGTGTGTTCGGAAATGTGACAGCGTAAAAAGTGTGGTAGTAGTCACAACGGACAAGGTTTATGAAAACAAAGGGGACGGGGCTGTCTATGTTGAGACAGATCCTCTCGGAGGCATCGATCCATATTCCAGCAGCAAAACATGCATGGAATACATTGCCGATACATATAAACGTTCTTATTTACAGACAAAGGAAAGGTATATTGGAGTAGCCACCGTAAGAGCCAGCAATGTACTTGGCGGAGGAGACCATGTACAATCCCGATTGATTCCCTCGATATTGAACTCTATCGCAAATGGCAAGCCGGTGGAACTAAGAAATCCGCACCAGACAAGGCCTTGGCAATCAATGCTGGACGCATTGAATGGCTATCTGACAATCGGACGGCTGTTGTATGAGAAGCCGGACGAATATTCCGAGGCATGGAATATCGGACCTACGAGAGATGGGATCAAAGACGTTCTGTGGGTAGTTAATAAAATGAAGGAGCATTATCAAAATACAGAATACAAAATCGGTAATGCATTTGATGTGGCTGAATCTCAAACTCTCGGATTGGACATCGGCAAGTCAGTAAGCCGGTTGGACTGGAAGCCGCTGCTCACAATAGATAAGATGCTCTACAATATTGTTGAATTTTATAAAATGCAGCAAGATGGCATGCCGGAAATCAGTATTTGCAGAAAACAGATTAACGAATTTTTTCGCTGAAATATGTTTATCCAGAAATAAGCCATTGCAGAGCAAAGGGCTATATTCATACTATTATGTTCATATAAGGAGGAACGAACATGGAATTAAAAAACATTATGGTGACAGGCAATCTCGGATACATTGGAAATGTTTTAGTACCTATCTTGGCTGAAGCAGGTTACAATGTTGTGGGTTACGACATTGGCTATTATGACGACTGCTTACTTTTGCCCACGGAACAGAAGCTTGCAAAGCAGATCAAGAAAGACATACGGGATGTTACCGTTGAAGATTTAAAAGGTATCGATTGCGTGCTGCATCTTGCCGGCTTATCGAATGATCCCCTTGGAGAATTGAACGAGTCTCTTACAGAAGACATCAATTATAAGGGTACAATTAAGCTGGCGGAATGCGCCAAGGAGGCAGGGGTCAAAAGGTTTATTTTCACATCATCGCAGAGTGTGTATGGGATCAGTGATACGACCAAAGAAATAGATGAAGCCGGAAAGAAAAATCCCATTACAGCATATGCCAAAGCAAAATGGAACAGCGAATGTGTATTACATGACATGTGCTCGGATGATTTTACAATTGCATATCTTCGCCCGGCTACAGCCTATGGCGCAAGCCCCAACCAAAGACTGGATATCGTGTTCAATCAGTTTGTGGCATATGCTTTTGTAGAAAACAGAATTGAGATCAAAAGTGACGGCGCTCCCTGGAGACCCATGACACATGTGAAAGATATTTGCGCCGCATTTCTAGCATGTATCAAGGCACCCAAAGAATTGATCAGGAATGAGGCGTTCAATGTAGGAACCAGCGACAACAATTTTACCGTAAGAATGCTTGCGGAGACTGCCCAAAAATACGTTCCCGGAACTTCACTTACATTTACGGGCGAGCACACGGATTCTCGCAGCTATAGGGTTTCCTCGGAGAAGATTCTGACCCGGTTGGCAGATTATTATCAGCCCGAATGGAATATCGAAAAGGGAGCGGACGAGCTGATGAACCACTATAAAGAAATCGGGTTGGACGAAGAGATATTCAAGGGCTGGAAATGCACCCGCCTTAAATGCATAAAGAAAAAGGTTGACGAGGGCGTTCTGGACACAGAGCTTCGGATGGTGGAGAAATAATGGATAATACTTACGATATCGTAATTATTGGCGGTGGCGCAGTGGGCTGCGCCATTGCCAGAGAACTTTCAAAATACCGCTTAAAAGTTGCTGTTGCTGAAAAAGAACCCGATGTGGCTTGCGGAACCAGCGGAAGGAATTCTGCCGTAGTACATGCAGGCTTTAACAACAAACCAGACAGTCTGATGGCAAAATTCTGTGTAGAAGGAAATCTCCATTTTGAAGAATATTGTCAAGAATTGGATGTTCCCTATTTCAAAACCGGAAAATTGCTTGTGGCCTTTGATAAAAACGACCTTGAGACTCTGCAGGGCCTCTATCGCCAAGGAGAGAGAAACGGCTGCAAGGGTCTTTTTATGCTAACTGCAGAGGAATTGGATAGAAAGGCCCCCTATGTCAAGGGTATAGGCGCAATGTTCTCTTCCAACACGGCAATTATCAACCCCTTTCTGTATACAATTGCCCTTGCTGAAAATGCCCATGAAAATGGGGTGGAATTCCTTTTTAACCATGAACTGACCGGCGTAAACAAGGAAGGCGATAGCTATAAGCTTTTCTTTAATAACGGTCTAAAAGAGACCATAACCGCGAGATACGTTATCAATAGCGCCGGGTTATATTCGGACAAAGTTTCCCAGCTGTTTGGAATAAATAAATATCATATATACCCTTGTCGCGGGCAGTATCTGATTTTGGACAAGCGTATATCAGATCTGATCGATATTCCGGTGTATCCGGCTCCGAGAAAGGGAATCGGCGGCTTGGGCATCCACGTCACTCCCACAAGCGACGGAACTGTGATTCTCGGCCCAAGCGCCGAATACATTGATGATTGCGATGATTATGAAAGCACTAGGGATGTAATAGATAGGCTTCTTGATGAAGCCAGTCAGCTCATACCGGACATAAAGAGAAAATATGTCATTGGACAGTACACGGGAATCCGCTCCAAACAAGCGCCGGAAGCAGAAGGAGGATTCAGGGACTTTACTATTTGCGCTGAAGAAGGAACACATCTTATCAATTTGATCGGCATCGAGTCTCCGGGATTAACCTCATCTATTCCCATAGCAAGGCATGTGTGCAGCCTTGTCAATCAATGGATTCCGTTAACGGAAACCGGAACCTTTATCGGGAAAAGAAAAGCGCCCATGCGATTTAGGGATTTGCCGGATTCGGAAAAAGAGCGTCTTATTAATCAATGCCCGGAATACGGTGAGGTAGTGTGTCGGTGTGAGGGCGTAACCAAAAAAGAAATCAAAGACGCAATTGAAAATCCGCTGGGAACGGTTACGATTGCAGGGATCAAGAACAGAACGAGATGCATGACCGGAAGGTGTCAGGGCGGCGTATGTCTTGCGAATCTGACGGAGATTCTTATAAACGAATACGGGTATAAGCCGGAGGATATTGTTTACCGGAGTGAAGAATCAAAATATTATACAGGTAGAGTAAAATGAAAAAAATAATAGTTGTTGGCGGCGGAGCAGCGGGAATAGCGGCAGCACAAGGCGCATTGGATGCAGGAGCCGATAGTGTTTGGCTGATTGACCGCAATAAGGAACTGGGCGGAATACTGCGGCAGTGCATACATGATGGATTTGGTCTTAATAAATATAAGGCCTCGATGACCGGACCAGAGTATGCCGTAAGATCAATATCTGAAATTTATGATAACCCACGGCTTCACATAAGCAGATCCACAAACGTTATAGGCGTAAAAAAACACAATGACGAATATCAAATTCAAATTCAAAATTCCGAAGGACTTAAGTGGGTCGGGGCAAACAGTATTGTGTTTGCAACGGGGTGCAGAGAAAAGACTCGAGGAATGCTGATGATTCCCGGAACCAGACCCGCCGGAATATTTACTGCCGGATTAGCCCAAAGGCTGGTGAATATAGAAAACGTTATGCCGGGAAAAAGGGTCGTGATTCTCGGATCAGGAGATATCGGACTGATTATGGCCAGACGACTATGCCTTGAAGGCGCGGAGGTCGCTGCTGTTATAGAAATCATGAAAGACTCTGGAGGATTATCCCGCAATATCAGACAATGTCTATTGGATTTTGATATTCCTTTGTATACCGGCCATACCGTTTCCAAAATTATCGGCAGAGAACGCGTTCAGGCTGTTGAAATATGTGAAGTCGATGATAATTTAAGCGTAAAAAAAGAAACGGCACAGATCATTGATTGTGATACGCTTATTTTGTCTGTAGGGCTAATTCCCGAAAACGAAATCTTGTCGGCAGCGGGAGCTGAGCTTTGTGACGGAACCGAAAACGTTAAAACAGATTCTTATCTTCAGACGTCCCTAGATGGTGTGTTTTTATGCGGAAATTCCAGATATGTTCATGATTTAGTGGATCGTGTCTCCGCAGAGGGATATGCGGCCGGGCAAAATGCGGCATTATTTATCAAAATGCAGAACTTAATTGAATTTCAGGATCCGGTGACAATGAATGCTATTAAAGGCATACCACAGAAAACAGATATTTTTTGCGTTCTATGCCCAAATGGCTGCAGAATAAAAGTGGATGTGAACGAGAAGGGTGAACGGAATATTAGCGGCAACGGCTGTCCTAAAGGAGTCAATTTCGTGGAACAAGAATCAAAGACGCCATCACGCATAGTGACTACCACTGTCAAAGGAGAATCAGGTAGACTTATACCGGTTAAATCTTCTTTGCCGATTTCTCTTGATAAGGCAGCAAGTTATGTAAAAGAATGTCAGAACATGATCTTATCAAAAAATGACTTGAAAGAAGACCGTAGGATAAGGGTTGCAGGATTTCCTGATGCAATCGGCTGTTATGATTGACATGGCTCCAAGAGCCTGATTTTGTGTAAAAAAGTGTGGAGGAAATCAAAGAGTGGATAGGGAAAATACGATGATGGAGGAACGTCAAGTTAGTTTGTGGGATTTGATGGTAGAAATACTGTCACATTGGCGGGTTCTGTTAATTGCTATGCTGATAGGAGGAATATCGTTTGGCGGATTCAGTTATGTGCGTTCTATCCAAAATGTCAATACACAAAGGGCTTTGCTGAACGAACAAGAGGAAAAAGGCGCAGTATCTGTGTTGGAAGAAAAACTGAGTAAAGAGCAGAAAAACAGCGTGTCCACCGCAATTTTGTATCGAAGACTGTACGAAGAAAAATTGGCATATCGGCAGAATTCAGCTTTGATGCAAATAGACCCGTTTCATGTACAGCGAGCGGAATTGACTTTTTGGGTCGAATCGGATGATCTGAAGAGAACATATAACATCCAAAAGGTATATGAAGACAATTTGGTCGATATAGCAGCATGTGATTACGTGAAAGCTCAATGTAATATAGATGATGTAGAGGGGCTGATTTTCTTGGAACAGCCAACCTATGATCACCAACAAGAGAGCAACATAGTAAGGGTACAGCTTGTGCATGGGGATACAGAGACTTGCCATGCAATGGCAGATGCCATAGTTCAATATGTAGAACAATTGCATAGCAAATTGAGCGATTGTATAGGTGAACATGATATCGTTTTGCTCAGGCGGTCTCAGGGCGAAACCGTAAATACCTATATTCTATCGCAGCAGCAAAATTCTGCTATGGAGATTCTTGCGGCAGAAGGTAATTATATTAGGGCAAAAAATGCACTCTCTGACGCAGAATTACAGTATTATGAGTATATGTGGGAAGCTGCAAAAGCAGAAAATTCTGCTGCAGGTTCTGCATTGCGGGGAAAAGCGGGCGATGACACAGATAATAATCCCAAAACGCAGAACACGGCGGAACATATTATGCGCCCAAGACCCAGCAGTAAATATATAATTTTAGGTATGATACTTTTCGGCGCCACAGTCGCCTTTGGGATTTTGGTGCTTTATATAATGAACAATAGGATACGCAGTACGGACAATCTGCAGCAGCTTTACCACATTTCTCAGCTTGGGCTAATTACATCGACACCGAAGAAACGAATTTTTAGCGTGCTTGATCGATGGGTTGTCAGGTTGCGCTATCATTGCCAAAGGAGATTCGGTTCTGAAGAATCTCTAAACTTAGCGACTGTTTCGATAAAGATGGTGCTTCAAAAGAGAAACTTAAATCATATTTGTCTGGCCGGATGTGATTTGACAAGACGCGCACAAGCGCTCTGCGAGCAGATTCGGGATAGATTAAAAGAAGAAAACATTACAGTTGAAATTTTGAACAATGTTCTTTATGACGCAGAGGCAATGGAAAAACTTCAAGAAATGGACTATGTAGTGCTGGTCGAAACCGCTGGTGCCACTTTATATGACGAAATCGTAGAGGAATTGTGTCTGCTGAGCCGGCAGAATATTCAGGTGTTAGGCGGGGTTATTGTGGAATAGGATTGAATTGCATATCGCCGTCTATGATGGAGGGGCTTTGTACCAGCTGCACCATGGACAGTTAAAGAACATACAAAATGGCTGTCACTAGTAGATTAGTGACAGCCATTTTGAAAAGCAAAGATGTTTACCGTAGTGCAAAAAGTTTGTGGATTTGGTAAAAAAAGGCTCCTCTTTAAGCCCTTTCCAGCACATCGGCAATCCGCACACTGGCATATCCGTCCCCATAAGGATTGCTTGCCTGACTCATTTTCTGATATTCCGTTTCGTTTTCCAGCAATAATTTAAAACTCTGATAAATAGTCTCCTCGTCGGTGCCCACCAGCTTGAGCGTCCCAGCATCCACCCCTTCCGGGCGTTCCGTTGTGTCCCTCATCACGAGAACCGGCTTTCCAAGGGAGGGAGCTTCTTCCTGAATGCCTCCGGAATCAGTCAAAACAAGATATGCTCTTGCTAAAAAATTATGAAAATCCATTACTTCCAACGGTTCAATGATATGGATCCTATCGTCTCCGCCCAAAACGGCATTGGCTGTTTCTCGTACAGCCGGATTCATATGAATAGGATAAATAGCCTTAATATCCGCATGTTCATCACAGACTCTCCGTATTGCGCAAAACATATGTCTCATGGGCTCGCCGAGATTTTCTCTTCGATGTGCGGTGATTAAGATCAGGCGGCTGCCTCTTGCCCAGTCCAATTCCGGGTGGCAATAATCTTTTCGGACAGTTGTCTTCAACGCGTCTATCGCAGTATTTCCGGTTACAAAAATTGTCTCTGCGTTCTTTCCTTCTGCAAGTAAATTTCTCTTGCTCCATTCTGTAGGCGCAAAATTGTACTTTGCAATAATGCTAACTGCTTGTCGGTTGAACTCTTCCGGATACGGTGAATAGATATCATATGTTCTTAGTCCTGCCTCCACATGTCCTACGGGAATCTGTAAATAAAAGCAGGCAAGTGCAGCTGCGAATGTAGTTGTGGTGTCTCCATGAACCAGCACAACATCTGGCTTATTCTGTTCCAGTACCTTTCGTATACCATTTAGAATCATTCCAGTAACATCAAATAATGTCTGCCGCTCTTTCATGATGGATAAATCATAATCTGGGGATACCTGAAATGCTTCCAGTACTTGATCCAGCATCTGTCTATGCTGACCTGTTACACAGACGATCGTCTGCAGGGTATTACGTGCTTTTAACTCCTTTACTAAAGGACACATCTTGATTGCTTCCGGCCTTGTCCCAAATACTATCATTATTTTCTTCATATACGACTTGCGCTCCCCCTTTAAGGAACTTTTTTACGTTTTGTCTGTTTTCTTTCCTGAATTGCATTGCAGAAATTTGATGTACCTATTACAAACAATATAAAAAGCAATAAATCTCCTGCAGCAAATGATCCTGTCAGGTACTGATCCGCAATGGTTGCAATCATGGGAAATATCAATGACTGTATTCCGCAGAAAAATGCTCCAAATATTAAAATATAATACGCTTTGAACTGGCTTTGCCTTTTCAGTACAAATTTATTGAGTAGCAACAGAATCCCCGTCAATAAAACAGCCGTCCCTTTATGCAGAAAATAGGGACTTTTCCAAATATAATTGATATTGACTTTTATACACGCAATTAATTTCCTGATGTAGCTTTGCAGTATGTATAAAGGATCTTCCTTGATCAGAGACAAATATATTTGTTTTATTATTTCATGATATTCTTTAGAATTGGGTATTACATCGGGATCAATCTTTTGAGCAGCTTCGGTTCCGCATGCATCATTCCATGTAATGCCATATTTATTTTCATCCCATCCAAGCCCTACATACAATGTATGCCATGCCGGCATATTCTCCATTTTGCCGTAATCATCTCTGAAATATGTATACATATCAGGCACAACATTTGTAAAGCATCGATAAAAGAACAGTATGATTAAAATGCTAAGGAACACTCGAACACTAATTTTTCTAATATCTCTATATCTTGCCATAAATGATTTTATAAGCACCGCAAGAAAAACCAACGCAATCCCCATAGAGGAATGCCCTCTTGGCACGTTTCCTAATGCGATGACGAGACAAATTACCCCCCCCGAGAAAAAGCTTCTATTTTTTCCACAGTCTTTTTCATAGGCAGCAATCAACGGAATGCCCATCAGCACAGTCCATGCCATAGACCAGTAAGAATCATTGCAGTAAGTCCAAAGCATCGGGCGCAAAATCATAACCGTGGCTATAGGAGTCAAAAGACCTACTACCCATGTTTTGGTCAAATAATACCATATTGCGGGATATAGCAACAAAACTGTTCCCCATGCAAGCATTTGGACAACTAAGAATAATTGTTCGGCATCTCTGATTCCTAAAAATTTGCCCAGATAGCTCAGATACAAGTAGTAGCTTAAATCGTGATCTTCAATTGTGTCCAAAGATGGCGGCATACCATTGAATACTTCTGTCAGAAACCCGTTCAGCCATTGAACTCGCCCTCCCATAAAGCTTTTTATCAGATGATAATCAATTCCGTTATGTACCGATAAAAATAATATTGCGACAGAAAGGATTCCAAGTCCTATTAAAAATAGATATTTCTTTTTTTCAGATAAATGAAAGGATGGCACAGTTGTTCCCAGAGTCAGCATAGACATTCACCTCTTTTTCAGTGGCATTATGCATTATTCAAACATATGAATCCTATAATTTTGCATGCTTAATGTACCAATCTAACGTTTCCTTTAAAGCCTCCTCGAAAGTATACTCTGGAGTAAACCCAAGATATTTTTTGGCTCGGTCTGAAGATGCGCATAGTTTCTGAACATCGCTTTTTCTGGATTCTCTTCGTTCTATTTCACCGTCATACCCTAAATAGTCACATATTTTTTTCATTAAGTAATTGATGGAAATGTCGCTGCCGCTTCCAATATTAATAATTTTCCCCCTACTGTCTTCATTTTCATAGGCCGCTACCAGAGCCCTTACCGTATCCTTCACATAGATAAAGTCTCTGGTCTGTTCGCCTGTCCCCTCGATCATAGGTGTCTCGCCTTGGCGGATTTTTCGTGCGGTTGCAGGTATAATAGCCGCCAATGGGCCTTCTGCATTTTGCCTAGGCCCAAAATTATTGAAGGGTCTAATAATTGAAATATCCAAATCAAGAACCTTGGAAAAGCTGTGAATCATCAAATCTGCTGCCGCTTTTCCCGCAGCATATGGTGTGGTGGGGTCTGTCGGATGGTTTTCATCCATAGGTGAATATTTTGCGCTGCCATATGCTTCAGAGGATGAAACATGAATCAATGTTCTATATTGCTCCATTTTTAATAATTCCAGTAAAGTATTTGCAATCTCCACATTCACCATATAGGCATCAAAGGGGTTAAAGAACGAATAGTTTAATGCAATTGTAGCTAAATTAAAAACTACATCAACTTGTTCCTTTCCCAGAATTGCTTGAACAGTTCCGAAATTTCGAGCATCATCATGATACAAGACAAAATTTTCGTGTGATGTTGCCTCCTGAAGATTTTCCATTTTCCCTAAGAAAAAGTTATCCAGACAAACTACTTTTCCGGCACCCTTTTCAAGCAAGGTGTCGCACAAATGACTGCCTATAAAGCCGGCGCCTCCGGTAACTAAAACGGTTTTTCCCTTGATGGATAGCATAGTATAGCCCTCTCTGTTCTTATTATTGTATGAATTATAGCGGCAATGCCTGCTTTAACATGATTTTTTTCCCATTTGACGAATATTTTATTTCAGGAACGATAACGGTCTCTACTTCAACGGTATTTTCAAAAAAAGCCTCCAGTTTTTCTGAGATTGCTTTTTTTGCCTTTGCCGCATCCGTGTCAGGAAGCAGCGTCACCTTCACGATTAGCTTTCCTATTTCTTTCTGCTCATATTGCATATCACTGACAAGCGTCATTTCGCTCATATGTGCGCCGGCAATACTGCACAAGGACACTCTGCGTTTGTCTTTTGTCACGACAAATTCATGCTTTCTCCCTTCAATCCGTTCCACTGAAGTGCAATTTTTCATAAAATCCTTTGATTTATATCCGGAAAAAATGGCATAGTCTTCCGTTTTATACCTTATAAATGGCATGGTTTTTGAAAATCCGGTGCCTATAATCTGCCCCAATTCATTATCCCCGTACCTTTTGCCGGTTTCATCGTATTCATCAATGTGACCATATTGAGGTAGAAATCCCAAAAAATGATTGTCCCTATACTTTATTGCCAGCAATACACCTTCTGAGTGACCATAGTGATATGCAGCTTCTCCCTTGAACATTTCTTCTATATACCGCAATTGGTCTTCATATGTGTTTTCTGATCCAAGAAAAATCTTTTTGAATCTAGGGGGGGTAATTCCGCTTTTTTCATAAGCTTTTGCCAACATATAAGCAGAAGAGGGATACGCAAAAAGCGTATCTGCCTTAAAAGATTTTATCTGCTTGTCATATTTCCATAGATACCTTTCGTCGGAAACATATCTAGAATCAAATAATTTAAAATTTTGCATTCTATCATATTTGTAAAATGTTTCTTTCTCAGAATCTATCGTCTGGTGTCCCCTGAAAACCACCGCCCGCTCTCCAAACCGATACCCATACTTTGCCCAATAATATTCAAAGAAAGCTTCTTCTTTAAACTGTGCTTCAAAAGGCATATAGAATTTTAGCGGTTTATCTGTAGAACCGCTTGTATAGGACACCCTATATTTTCCGGAAGTCCTATACTCATCTGACAAAAACAGATCAGGATTATTTTTGATTTCAGTCTTGCTGACACAAGGGAGACTGTAATAATCTTTCCAGTCCTTTAGGTCACCATTTTCATAGCCGACAGCTTTATATTTATTGCGATAAAATTCCACATGAGAATATGCGTATTCCACGGTTTCTTTGATTTTTTTAAACTGCCAGACGCACATTTGATCTTCTGACCATCTCTCGGATTGGTCCAGAAATCTAAGATATTTCCTTCGTTCTTTGCTATGATGTAATTTGTAGATCGGTATAAAAATATAGGGATTTTCTCTATATAGTTTTTTCAAACAAAATCGTGTCCCCACGTCTTGCCTCCTCAAAAGTATATTCAGCCAAATTCCACCAGCTTATCTATTACATAATCTTGTTCTTCCTGCTCCATTGTAACGTATAGCGGGAGGGCAATGCTTAGCCTATCGCATGCGTATGCGTTCTCAAGGTCATAATGCCTATAACCATACTTATTTCTATAATATCCTAGAGTATGGACGGCATGAGTTCCTTGACGCGTAGATATACCGCTTGCTTCCAGATTATCCATCAAGCGATTGCGCCAAGCATTTGCCTCTTCGATCGATTTTACTCCAAGCTTCTCTTGGTCCACCATACAGACATAAGATTGATAAGTATGACAAAAACCTTCAGGCTCGCAGGGTGGCGTTAAATAACCTACTTTCTTGTTTATCAATTCATTATAGCGTTTTGCCCATTTCCGGCGCTGACTAATAATATAGTCAATATGATCCATTTGAACTACGCCCAAAGCTCCCTGAATATCTGTCATTCTGTAGTTGTAACCTAATTCATTAAATTCCGGTAATAAATATCCCTTTCCCGAATCTCTCTTTACTTCTGAGACAGATGCGCTATGGCTCCTCAGCCGCCTGATTTTTTCTGCTATTTCTATATCATCACACAAAATCATACCGCCTTCTCCGGTGGTGATCGATTTTCTTGGATGAAAACTTAGACAAGAGATATTACCGAATGCCCCTTCATGGACGCCGTTGATGCTTGCTCCCAATGCACAAGCGCTGTCCTCCACAATCGTGAGCCTATATTTTTTGGATATTCTTATGACTTCATATATGTTGCAGCATAGTCCAAATTCATTTACAGGTATAACACCCCACAGAATATTTCCGCTTTTTTTGTTTACATATCCCTCCTCACCTGCACAATAATGATCTTCAATAAACAGTTCCAGCCAATCTGTATCAATACAAAAAGTTTCCTTACAAACATCTACCAGAACGGGTGTAGCGCCTGTATATTCTACAGAATTAGCTGTGGCGACAAATGTAAAAGAGGGAACCAAAACATCATAACCGGCCTTTAAATCCAAAGCGGCCAAAACCAGATGGAGCGCAGTCGTACACGATGTTGTTGCTATGGCATATTTTGTTCCCTCATATGCAGCTACTTTCTGCTCAAATTCAGCTACTTTTTTCCCTTGCGCAAGCCATCCTGACCGCAGCACTCGTTCTACTTCCTGACCTTCCTTTTCGGTAATATAAGGTTTAATTATCGGTACATTCATGCCGCTTTTCCTCCCTATCATTTTTTTCGCTGTAAACAAAATGAACATTTCCTTCCTTATCCATGACTACTTTACCAATGATTTTTGCAGGGATGCCTGCGGCAATGGAATAATCAGGAATACTGCAATTAACAAAGCTATGTGCTCCGATAACACAATGCCTGCCTATAGCAACGCCGCAGGAAATCATGCTCATGCTTCCGATGACTGTATTATCTCCGATAGAGACATTTCCTTTCTCAAAAGCATTTTTCCCCCCGGAAACATAGAATTTCGTTGAATCATGGGTATATATCATAACACCTGCATCAATAGATACATGGTTTCCGATGGATAGTGCCGCATTGCTTCCCTCCAATAGCGTATAGGGGCCAATCCACACATATTTACCTATTTTCACATCACCCATTATAATCGAAGTATCATAAATAGTTGTTCCTTCCCCGGCATTTAGGTATTTTGCCTTTTCCCATCTATCAAAAAAAAGTTCATTTGTCGGAAGGACCCTATGATACTTTTCTTTCATATCCTCTCTTTTTTTCCGCAATTTTGCATTTAATTCGTCATAAAAATCCATAGGATCACCCCGGCATTGTTATATATCATAATTGTTGTTATAGTTAATCAAAACTCCCATATCCTTGTTTTGAAAGACCACCATGCTTCCTAATGCAACAGCAGAAGCTCCGCCATACCGAACAGCTTCTTTGATATCCTTTTCACATCCTGCACCGCCGTGGGCCACTACGGGTATCATTGTTTTCTCGGATACTTTTTTTATGATTTCCGTATCAAATCCGCTCCATGTTCCTTCCCGTGAAATATTGGTCAACAGAATTTCTCCTGCCCCGGCAGATTCTACCTTTTCGACCCAATCCAGCAGTTTTGCCTCTTCTTTTTTAGAACCGGAGTTGGAGTATATATCATATTTTCCGAATAGATTCTTTTTAATGTCGATAGAAACGATCAGGCTTTGTGAGCCATATACATCTGCTATTTCTTTGAGCAAATTAAGGCCGTTGAATAAGCTGCTGTTAATTACGATTTTTTCAAATCCCATTGAAAAGATTTTCTTTGCCTGCATAATGCTTTTTATCCCGCCCCCATAGGACAAGGGCATAAAGCACTCGCTGGTCAATTTTTGCAGCAAGTCATAGTCAGGTTCCCTATTATGCCTGCTGGCCATGATATCCAGAATCATCATTTCATCGACTTCCAATTCGTTGAAGATTCTGCAGGTATTTAAGGGGTCACCTACATATTGAAATTTCCCAAATTTAACTGTTTTTACCAATGCCCCCTCACGTAGCAATAAGCATGGTATGATTCTTGTCTTTATCATTTTTCCTTGTCCTATAACGCCAAAAAATTAGTTAGCAATCTTTTCCCGAATTTATGGCTTTTTTCAGGATGAAATTGTACTCCGAAAACATTATCCTTATATATGGCTGATGCAAATTCAATTCCATAATTTGTCTTCAATAATACATTCTCTGGTAATTTAGGCTTTACATAATATGAGTGCACAAAATAATATCTAAACGTCTCGTCAAAGCCGGAAAGCAAAGGTGTATTCGCTGCCTTTTCCACATAGTTCCATCCCATATGGGGTATTTTTATCCCGGATTCTTTGGGAAAATCAAAACGCACTGTATCGGCCTTGATCCATCCCAGTCCTTTCTTATTGCCCTCCTCGCTCCTTTCCGTCAAAAGCTGCATGCCAAGGCAGATTCCCAAAACGGGTATTTTGTCCTCATTTGCCTTTTTGTTTAAGACATCCAAAAGACCATGTTCTTCAATTTTCGTCATTCCGGCATCAAATTTCCCTACACCAGGCAAAATCACCTTGTCGGCCTGAGAAATCACTTTTGGATCGCTTGATATGATGGAACTTCCGCCTACCTTTTTAATCATGTTGTACACGGATCCCAAGTTGCCCAAACCATAGTCTACAATAACAAGCATCTTATTCTACCTTGTCCTTTGCGGTATATTTTACATAAAAGCTCATGGGAACTAGATTAGCCTTTGCCAAAATGTAGAACAATGGCCTCATCCTTTGAAATCTTTTCTTGTAGGTCAGATATTCAGTGTATCTTTTATTCGGTGTTTTCATCAAACTCTCGAACTCTTCGTCTGTTAAATGCATGCGTTCTTTAAAGTAGTCCAAAAGCCCATCCTCCAAATAGGGCTCATGATTATAAAACTCATCAATGGCCGCTTCCCTATCCAGCAGCCCTGACCGCACTCCTGCCGCCAAGCTTAAATTCCTGTTATCTATTCCATATTTACGATAGTTATAGTAGCTATGCTGCATAGCTACTATTCTGTTTTCAAGATGGTGTCCGCCGTAATATTGCCAGCCAAACTCCTTCTCTAAGTATTCCCTGGCCTCTTCTTTGGAATAATTAATATACCAGAATGGCCTTATTTTCTTGATTTGCTTGAAGACAGTCCACTTCATAAAATGGCCAAAGGTCATCAGCGGATACGTCTGCATAGGAAGCTTCCCGAACTTTTTATGGATTGATTGAATATATTTACCGTCGAAATACATATTGCTCAGAGGAGCGATTCCTTCCGTAATATAGGAATGACCCTCAAATATATATTTGACCTTATATTTTGCCGCTGCCCGATACATTAATTCTGCTATGGCAAGATCTGTCGATGCATCCAGCTCAGGAACTCCTGCTTTGATAAACGACAGAAAAATATCATCGGCTTCTTTGTTGTCGATTACGTATGTATAAAGATCCACATTTAATTTGTCCAAGACCTTCTTGATATTTTCCGTTGCAATTGCAGTATTCCATGTATTGTCATAATGAACCGCTAAAGGCCGCAGGCCCCATTCGACTAGTTTCGCAATCAAATAGCTGGAATCAGTCCCTCCGGACACACCAATGACGCAATCATATTTTTTGCCTTTTCCGTCTTTTTTTATTTGAGCAATAATATCTGATAATTTCTTTTCTCCTTCCGGAGTTCCTGTCTTATACTCCTCCTGGAACCTTTCCATTGTATGGCAATAATTGCAAACCCCATCTTCGTCGAAGGAGATTCCCGAAACGGTTTCATCATAAATGCATTTTGAACAAATTTGCAGTTCTTCTCCGTTTTTAATAATTGTTTTTTTCATTTTATACCCCTATGCGCTTTACACATGCCAGTCAAAATTCGGAAACTTACTTCCAAGCTTCTCATTCTATACCTGCAGAATCATCTACGTATTTGCTGCTCCACATCAAATGCTATATTCATTGCCTGCATTTGCTCTTCCAATGAAATCGGCCATTTGCTTTGCTCCAAAAGGCATTTTGACAGTGCAATCAGCTCTTCCTTCTGCCCCTTTTCGCTATCCCTTGTCTTCATAGAGTCTATCTTTATTCCATGTCCAACAATTTCTTTGTAGTCGTTCAAGGAAATTATTTTTCCGTCTACATAGATTTCCATCAATTCCTTGGGCACATCTTTGCTTCCCATTGCCGTATATATAAGATTTGCCACAGACCCATTTTCAAACAGTATATTAGCGGAAAAATTATCAGTTGGCGAATAATATGAGCTCTTGCCTATCCCCTGTGCCTGCACCGATATTGCCTTGGAGTCGGTCAGAAAAGCAAATAGGTCATAAATATGACAAGCCTCTCCGACGTTCCTTCCTCCCCCTATGTCACTATGAACCCAATCATCCAGAGGGATATAGCCGGCATTCATCCTATAATTGATAATAATGGGTTCTGTAACTGTTTCCAGCTTCTTTCTGATTGCAACAGCATGCTTCGAGAACCTGCGATTAAATCCCGTCATCAATACTGGCTTGTGAGCAGCCTCGCTGTGCTGATAAAACGCTTTTATATCACATAGCTCTTCTCTGGTGAGGCAAAGCGGCTTCTCGACAAATACATTTTTTCCGGAACTCAGAGCCTGCATAACCATTTCTTTGTGCAGGTTATGCGGTGTAGTGATGAGAACCAGATCAATAGTGTCGTCTTTCAAAATATCCTGATAGTCAGAGGTGGCATAATCCGCGCAAAATCGTTTGGCGGTATTCATTCCGTTGACCCCATCTCTGGTCATAACTGCTCTCAGATGATAATATTCATCTAGGCTCATCAAATTGGGCAGGTGCGTTGCTTTTGCAAAATTTCCTGCTCCAATCAACGCCACATTGATCTTTCCGGCAATTCCTTTCCCCGGATGATATATAATATTATGGGATGCTTCTTCCTGCTTTTTCGGATATTCAAACAGAACAACGCACCGCATATCATCGGGATTTTTTAAGTCATCGTATGCCTTTTTTGCATCATCAATAGGATAGATCTTGCTGATCATTTGCTGAATATTTACTTTTTTTTCTCCTATCAACTGCAAAAAAGCTTCCATGTTCCTATTTTCGGTCCAACGTACATATGCAATAGGGTAGTCATGGCCATCTTCCTCATATTCTTTGTCGTACCTGCCTGGTCCATATGAGGTAGATATATAAAAATCCAGTTCTTTCGGGTAAATATCATTTCTTTTTATGTTTAACCCTACGTCACCAACTAAAACGACCCTTCCTTTTTTTCTGCACATTTGAAAGGCAGTTGAAAGAATTTCACTGGATGCCGAGGCTGCTGTCACCACAACGCCATCGGCTCCATTCCTATTTGTGGTCTGCTGGACTTTTTTCATGCATTCATGATCGGATATGAATCCAAAATCCAATCCTGATTTTTCGGCTTGTAAAATATGCGCCTTGCTAATGTCCGTGCCGATCACGCGACACCCGTTTGCTTTTAATATTTGTACCGTCAGCTGTCCTATGATGCCCAGTCCTATAACAACAAATGTTTCACCGATGGCAGGAGCTAGGCGCCTGATGCCCTGCATAGCAATGGCCCCTACGGTTGCTGTGCTTGCGTCTTCAAAACTGACGGAATCCGGAATCTTTACTACCAAATTTCTGGGAACAGTGACATATTCTGCATGAAACGCATATCGAGCGCCTGCACATGCCACTCGGTCGCCTATGCGTATATCTTTTATGTTTTTCCCGACCTCCTCGACGATTCCTGCATTGGAGTATCCGACAGCAATCGCCTCTTCAGCTTTTCCCTTTACAAAATCAACTGTCTGTCCGATTCCCTTCGTTGTAGCCATTTCCACTGCCAGCTTTACTTTGGCAGGGCTTTCTATGGCTTTTTTCCATAATGGAGTTCCGCTGGATTTTACGCTGCTCATTTCGGTTCCTGCTGATATACAAGAGTTGACTACCCTGACCAAAATGCTATTATCCTGAACGATAGGCTTACTGACATTTGCTACGGAAGCGTTTCCTTGGTTGATCACCACTTGTTTCATAATACATACACCCCCTACTGTTTTTTTCGCTTTCTATATTCAATCCTGATAAATTCCGCAATACGAATACATTCAGAACGATACACAATAATTAATACAACGATCAGGACGATCAATAGACCATATCTGACAAAAAACTGATTGACCAATGCGCCGTTGAGAATAGCTGCGCAAACCAACAGCAAAATTCCCAAGATCATTTTTTTATAGCTATGAACAAAACGGTAATATTTTCTTCCGAACACTGTCATGCAGCCCAACAGAGCGGCGCTTGACAGAGCCGTTGCAGCCGCAGCGCCCAGTATTCCATATAGAGGCATCAACAGTGCGCTTAATCCGATATTTACAATAGCGCTGATGGTATATGCGATTAACTGAAGATGATTTTTCTTGGCAATGGATATACCTATGGAGTCCGTGACATTCAGGATCGTCAGTAAAATCGGAGAAATGATCAAAATAGGAAAAATGACCTTTCCTGATTGATAACTTTTTCCTATGAAAAAATAAATAATATCTGTTGCCATTATCAATAAAAGGCCCGTCAAAATAGTAATAAACGTAATGATATGATGGATCTGCGCCATTTTCTCTTGTTCTGTCTTGTAATTCTCATACACAAAAGGCATCCAGTAATTTGCAAATCCTTCTTTCACAATGGATACCATAGCAGCTAAATTGGCCGCATTCGTATAGATTCCCACAGAGGAAATATCAGCGAGCTTATTCAATAATAACTGTGGCAATGAAGAATTAAGCCAAGATACAAGCGTGATCGGCACCAGCGGAATACTATACTGAAACAGTGATTTTTGAAACAATCTATCAGGTCTGTTTGTAAAGGAAATTTCCTTTCTCTCATAAAATATGAAAACAAGCGCAGTGAAAAGGTTGTAAACAGAGATCACCACAATTGCAGTCAGTGCATCATCCTTCCATATGCCTGCCAGAACATACGAAGCCTTTAGGCCGATTCCCATCAATAGAGCCTGAACTGTAAATGCTACAATATTACATTCCATGCGCTTTAACAGATTACAATACCGCAAGATCACCTGACCCGTCAGAGAAATCCCAAGGCATATGCCAATATAGATATTGCTGTACCCCAAAATTTCTTCGGAAAGGTATGATGTTAAAAAACAGATAAAAACAAAGGCTCCTCCCGTGATGATCAAGGAATATTTTAGGCAATAGGAAAAAAGTTTTCTTCGTTCAGACGGCAAGTTTGTTTCATGATAAAACCGCACAAACGCCTGATCTAAACCTAAATAACAAAAGTATGTGAAAAACATATAATACGTGATAAAAAGATTTATGCTTCCCAAATCCTCAGGCTTAAAAACATAAGTACTAATAGGAAGGATGAGAATTCCCAACCCAAAATTCACAAATGTACCAACAGAAAATCCGGTTACGTTTTTTATAAACTTTTTAACAAATGAATTATCAGACACTTATCTCACCATATCGCTAAATCGGTTTATTGCTTCTAATGCACGGGAATTATTAGCTTTTTCCAGTTTCTTTTTTCCGCCAATCTTCACTATCTCAGAAACGATTTCTTTTATACTCTCTCTGCTTAACCCATACCCATAAAGATTGTCAATACCGCCGGGATTCATAATCCATGTCTCAGGTATATCTCCCGCAATAACACGGCTGATTTTTTCTGCAACCACTTGGCTGGTACAATTTTTTTTGACAAACAGCTGAGCCTTTTTCCCTAATTCTTCCCTAAATTCCTTATCCTCTATCATTTTCCTGATCGCTTGTTTGATGTTTTCCGGCGTAACATACAAGCTTGGAGGAATCAAATCTTTTTCATAATAATTTACATATTTTTCTGCGAAATATCCAGCTACTACGCTTGGCTTTCCATAAAAAGCAGCCTCTTCTGCTAACGTTGCCATAGGTGTATCGCTGTACAGTTCATCTATCAGGAAATCGCATTCTTGCAGCTGCTTCATTAATTCTTCGTTCTTCACACCACTGACTTCGGTGTATTGAAACGAAAGCCCCTCTTCTTTGAGCTCGTCCAAGATTTTTTTGAATTCATAAGTGCCTCTGCATCCTATATAAGATGGTGCATGCAGTATTTTTACTGTGCATTCCGCACTTTTTGCTTTTCTGTGGCAAGTATCCTCCGGCATCCGACCCACCGGAATCCCGATATTGCATAACGAAACATATTTCTTTCTATTAAGCTGTGCCTGCGAAGGTAAATTTATGAAAATATCTGTATATTTCTCTATAATATCCACCTTCTTTTGCCGTTTGATTGACTCTGAAACGAAGTCTTCTATGGAAGGTTTCTTTCCCGTATAAATGCCGGTCACAAAACTTCCGTCCGTAAAGGGCAAGCGAGTCAGGGAACCTAAACATATAAAGACCAGCCTTTTTTTAAGCAGCTTATATATCCAAATATCTTTTACGCCCCAAAAACAATTTCCTCCGTTAAATATGAAAATGTCGAATCTAAAAAGCGCCCAAACGAGCAGGCAAAGCTTAAGGCACTCATGGCTCCCTCGCCACAGCGCTTTTAAAAGTATATTAGCTGAAGAAGCAGATCTTACAATTGTGGCCTGACAAGCTCTTACCAAGATATTTGTTTTCAGCCGATAGCCATACTGATGTTTATTGGGAGCTATGGGAGCAAAAAAACAATCGGTTCCGGCTTGAACCAAGCCTTCGTATAACCTTCCATAATACCCGCTTGTCTCGCTGAGGCCAATAAAAATTCTGTTTTTGGTCTGCTTCATTTCTGAACCTCCTATATTCACGATTGTTCCTTTATCTGATTTAAAGCCTCTTCTAGAATTTTCATCACCTTGATAGAATGCTCCGTGCCGGAAAGGGATTCTTCTCCTTTAATGACGCAGCCAATAAAATGCTCGATGCTATTTCTTAAAGCATCTTCTTGAGGAATGTGCGGAAGATAGATGTCTCCCAGTCTAGTCTTGTATTCATAATCCCCATACTGTGAACTTCTTTTCACCTCGAATCCATGGTCATAGATAATCAGCTTGTCCGCTGCTACATCATCAAATACCACCATTTTTTTTGTTCCAGCAAAAACACTCCGCCTCTCTTTTATGGGAGAGACCCAGCTGGACTTAATATGCGCCATAAAAGTCGGATATTTAATTGTCAGGTAGGTAAGAGTTTCCTGCTGTCCAAAACATGCTTGTCCTATGGCCGATACTTTGTTTGCCACCTGCCCGCCTGACAGATAATCAATCACTGCGATGTCATGAACGGCCAAATCCAAAAGGGCATTGACATCTTGACGAATAGGCCCTAGATTAATGCGGGATATATCGATATACATCAGATCTCCCAGTTCGCCGCAGTCAAGCATCCCTTTTATAAAACGGATAACCGGATGATAGAGCATGATATGATCGCAATGCACGACCAGATTTCGCTTCATTGCTTCTTCCTGAATAATTTTCGCACGTTCTACTGTTGAGGCAATCGGCTTCTCGATAAAAATATGTTTTCCATGCTCTAATGCATCTATTGCTATTTGAAAGCTATATGCCGTTTGGGTTGCTATAGCTACTGCGTCAACCTCCTTCTCAATCAGAAAATCCATATAATTTGTGGTATATTTTATTGCATCCCCATATATCGACCTTGCAGTATCCAGCCGGTTTACATTCATTTCTGAAATGCCGTATAATGTGTCATCACCAATGCTCCTGATATTTCTGGCCAAATTAGGCCCCCAATAGCCGAATCCTATCAATGCTATTTTCATTTCCTTGTTCCTTTCCATTCTTCTCCGCACTTAGGGCACTTTCCGTTCTCTATTTTTGCGCCGCATTTACATACATAACCGATCATCTTTGCAGGATTTCCCACCACCAGTGCATGAGGGGGAACATCTTTTGTAACGACGCTTCCTGCCCCCACCATAGCATATTCTCCTATGACATTGCCGCATACAACAGTAGAGTTTGCCCCGATAGATGCCCCTTTGCACACTCTGGTCTCATAAACCTTCCAGTCTTCGCTAAAGGCTCTGGGGAACATATCGTTGGTAAAAGTCACGTTAGGCCCGACAAAAACATCATCTTCTATGGTTACTCCGTGAAAGACGGACACTCCATTTTGAATTTTTACATTGTTTCCTATTACCACCGTAGCATCAATATAGGTGTCCTTGCTGATAATAACATTCGATCCGATAACGACATTTTCTCTGATCTGGCTATTGACCCATATCTTGCTTCCTTTTCCGATCACTGCGCCATCAGAAACGATTGCCGTATCATGTACGAAATAATCTCTTTCCATTTTTCCGTCCTTATGCCTTGAAATTGTTGATTGCATCTATTACAGTTGTTACCTCTTCTTCCTTCAGCTTCGGATGTATCGGCAGTGAAACCACCTGATGCTTGATGCTATCTGCGACTTTATATTCCCTAGGGAAACCATAAGGCTCATAGCATTTTTGCTCGGGTATTGTCAATGGATAGAAGATTCCACAGCCAATATTGTTTTCGCCCAGATATTGAACAAAGCTATCTCTTAAATTATTTATGACCCGAATAGTATACTGATGATAAACATGCCCTTCAGCTGCCTTTGGCAAGATGATATTTGCGTTTGCAAGTCCTTTATCATATGCCCTTGCGTTTGTTTTTCGAGCTTCATTCATTGAGTCCAATTTATTCAGCTGACATAGTCCGATAGAAGCTGAAACATTGGTCATTCTATAATTATATCCTATTATTTCATGGTGGTATCTGATTCTCATTCCATGGTTAATCAGCATTCTTGCAGTTTCCGCAACCTTATCATCATTTGTCAGGACAATGCCGCCTTCCCCGGTGGTCATGTTTTTAGTAGGGTAAAAACTGTATGCCGCTGCATGGCCAAAGGTGCCTACGGTTTTACCCTTCCATTTTGCGCCATGGGCCTGAGCGCAATCTTCGATTAGGATTAAATGATGCTTGCTGACAATTTCCATAATACGATCCATATTACAAGGTCTTCCGAATAAATGTACTATCAAAAGCGCCTTGATATCCGGATGCTCGCACAGCTTTTTTTCGATTTCTTCCGGTGATATGTTAAAGCTGTCCTCCTCGATATCCGCAAAGATCGGGGTGGCACCCACATATAGAATGGCATTTGTAGTAGCAATAAAAGAATATGCGGTTGTTAAAATCTTATCTCCTTGTCCCAGTCCCAGAGCCCTAAGGGCCACTTCCAAAGCAGTTGTTCCTGATGTAGTAGCAATGCCATGATTTGCGCCAATATAACCGGCAAAGCGTTTCTCGAAATCAGTGGTAATATTTCCGCATGCAATCATTCCACTGTCAATCACTTCATTCACTGCACTTTTTTCTTCGAGCCCTAGATTCGGGCATGCCACATTAATCATTTCTATCTTCCTCCCGTATTCTTTTTTTGATAAGATATTTAGCGCCTATGTAAAGAAAGAGTAATTCAAAAAAAGCAAAAAACATAGTGATATTGTTTCCTAGTATATTTCCGACAGGAAAGTATAAATAAAAAATTGCTAACAGAGGCAGGAGCAAATATGCCACGGTATTTTTATTGAAATATGCATCCCTCCAAATATAAGCTGTAAGCATACCTGCAAGCAGCATAAAGACAATGATGCCAACAAAGTGCAAATCGTTTGCCAAGCTTGTATATATCGAAGAAAAATAATTCAATCCAGAATATTTTTCTGTGAGCTTACTTTCCAGCATCTTGGAGGATACATTGATCCCTAAAACGGAACGGGCATTGCTTCGCAAAAAATCAGAACTGCCCAATCCATAGCACCATTCCACCGGTTCGGATAAGGCTAAAGAAAACATAAAATATCCGTTTGTCAAATAATTATCTACACCATAAAACAGATTCTCGGCCGATAACGGCATGTTTAGGTTTGTGTACCTTTTTTCTGGCGCTATTTTTGCTATATCCGATCTCTCTGTTTCTTTTGACGGCACATTTTGATTTGATTGTGTCTTGTCTGTTTGAGCCTGATTTGCTTGTATTTCTGCTAGTTGAATTTCATTTCTAATATTCGCGTCAGTGACTACAGACCCAATTCTCGTTTCCATGCCTCGACTAAAAAACCAAAATGAGAAAATGCAAAGTAAGCCTATGAAAAAGATAAATGATTTTCTGGTTTTTATTTGTTCTTTGCCTTTTATGACAACAACCAAAAGAAAGGATGACATAAAATAAAACAACATTATAAAAATTCCGCTATTTTTTCCGACACTGACATTGACAGAGACATTTAGTAATATGATTGCGTAAAACAAAGCTTTATAAACTTTTGAAAGCCTATCCCACCAATAGGTTGCCAAAGGGATCAGACTGTAAAAAAACACCGAAAATATCCCTGATACTGCAGTTATTATTTTTTGCCCCCCATATGTTTTCAGTCTTTCGTTTGCTTCATAGTATTGCTTCCCTGGGTTTTCCAGTGCTTTCGCTACCTCAGAAAACAGACTTGTTATATTGGAATAATCATATCCGGTAGTGTTCTTGTAAAGAATCACCACATAAATGACATAAAGCAGCAAGAGTGCCCCAAAAATTGGATTGATTTTTTTGATTATGTTATTTGCATATATATTTTCACAATTTGCGCTTTTTCGGGCTATCCATATATAACCCGCTATAAATGCAATGTGGTATAGAATAATGTAAATCCAAAATTTGAAAGTGTTCTGCGTATCCCATTTAAACAGCCCAAATTGATAGATCAACAAAGTCAGGATGAGATATGATTCGATCAATATCAATGGCAGCCATTTCATATTATCTGTTTTCGGTTTCTCAATTTTTGTTTTAGAGATAATAGCATTGCTTGCCACAGCCTACTCTCCTTGTATCCAAAATTTTTACATTTTCTAATTTATATAGGTGTTCTTTTATTTCCTTATGCCCCACCATAATTACAACTAATTCGATTTGATCTAAAAATGTATCTAACCCATGTACCTGATTTTCCACAATATCATTTGATATATAGGGATCGTATACTCTAAAGCCCGACAAGCCTCTGCCTTTCATATAGGATAGCAACTGTAGTGTGGGACTTTCACGAATATCATCCACATCCTCTTTATAAGTCAGGCCATATAATCCTACCTTAGAATAGTCATTCAGGTTTGCTTCCTGCATAACTTCCAGAATCCTATCCAAAACATAATCCGGCATTTTATCATTTACTTCCCTTGCCGCAGAGATTAGTTTTGTTAATTCTGGGTAATCACCAACCAAAAACCATGGGTCAACCGATATGCAATGTCCGCCGACACCAGGACCTGGAGATAGGATATTCACCCTTGGATGTTTGTTGGCAATCTGTATGATCTCATAGACATCGACTCCCGCAGCCCTGCATATCTTCGCCAATTCATTTGCAAATGCAATATTGATATCCCTATAAGTATTTTCGACCACCTTTGTCATTTCTGCCGATTTTATATCTGTAATAGTAATTTCCGCTCTGCAAAAACTCTGATATAGTTCCTTTATTTTTTCACCGATTTCCCTGCTGTCCGCACCAATTGTCCGCGCATTATGCTGAAGCTCATATAGCATATTTCCGGGAAGGATTCTTTCCGGAGCATGCACTATATGGATATCTTTTCCGATTTCAAAGCCTTTTTCTATTACAATCGGACGAATATGTTTATCGATGGTTCCGGGAGATATGGTCGATTCTATTACCAGAATTGTTCCTCGTTCACATATTGCCAACACCTGCTCAACAGCACTTATAACATATTTTGCATCAATCCTTTTTGTCTCTTTTACATATGGCGTAGGAACAGAAATAATGTATGTATTTGTCCTTTCATACTGCGTAGAAAATAGAATGCCTCTTTTTATGGCAGCTTGAAACATTTCTTCCAGACCTTTTTCTTTGAATGTTATCCGTCCCTCTTGCAGGGACTGAATCAAGCTTTCATTATAATCTGTTCCCACAACTTCCACACCTCCGTTTACTAGGGCTAAAGCCGTGGGCAAGCCGATATATCCCATTCCAATTACATTCACTCTGTTCATAACGTACCTCGTTTACTTTATTTTTTTGCTGGTTATTGACACAGATTTGCTTTCATCAGCTTTCATCATTTTTCCATAACCATTTGAAAAGAATTGATAATTTTTGAAGTTTGGTACAAATGGTTGATTGCTTTTATCCACAATAATAATCTTGTCCGGTTCGATCCTGATGGAGCGGTAATGCAGTAATTGTCCATTTGATATTAAAACCGAAATTGTGTTTTTGCTAAGCTGTAATAATTCGCATTCTATAAGTTCGACAACTTGAAACAGATTCTTAAAAATACAGCCCGGCTCTTTGTGAAAGGGCACAATATGAGCACGACAAGATCTGAAATTATTCCTTTGTGTTTTGTCTGCAGAATAAGTATAGGTGCCGGGATCTACAAGTATATCTTCTCCCTTTACATTCAGCTCAATATGCAGAATATCATCATGTATATGTCCCGTTACTTTTTTGGCACATCCTTTTAGTTTAAAAAAGAGATCAAATAAATCGGTTTTATAATAATAGAGCCCAAAGTCGGGATAGCTTTTCCATGAGCTGGTATCCAATCCGGCGTTTATATTTACAAGACTGATTTCCGTAGAAACTTGATGCTCAAATTCCTCCAATATTTTATTGTTTTGATACCCAATCTCTCTCTCAGAATCAGTAATACCTTCATAATGCATTTCTTCTGATTTCGAGATGGCCTTTACAAAGGAACTCTCCAAAGGATATTTTATCTTTTCCTTTGCGATAATTCTGTTATCAATCAAACCGCCTATCTCTGCCAGTAATGCTCCATGATCCAAGATATCCTCATCAAAATACTCTTCATCTTGAAGATCTTTTAGATTCACATATTTTTCTGCGGCATCCTTTCCTGACAAAAAAACTCCGGCAGGAGAGAGCTTGATGATATGTCCGCTGTCATTGTCCCCAATTTGTGCAATTCTGCCGTTCAGCTTTGTTACAGAATGTGTAAAATGGCTTGCTTTATTTAGGGTGTCAAGCATGTCTTTTGGAATATTCCCTTCCATCCTCCCTATAAATGCTGCCGCCAACACAAGTATTTCTGTGCTTAATCTATGGTAAGAAGTAGATCCCTCAAAGTTGCTTCCGTCTTTGTAATATTGTTTTTTCATTTCTCTGGATATTTCTTCAACAGCAAAGGCCCATACCTTTTGATCTATATCCAAATATGCTTCAATAACTAATAGCCCAAGCAGATTAGAAAGATAATGATTATTGTTCCTGCCATGAAGCAAATCGCATTCCAGATTTCTTAAAATGAATGCTTCATGTTCTTGAAGGCTTTTCACTAACTTGTTCTTGAAGGCTTCTCCCAATATGCCAAACTCGTCAAGCTGGCAGAATATATCATATGCGAGCAGCATATTTACACTGCGGATAGCAACATCCATGGCAGATGTCCAATTAATTCCTAACGGGAATACATTGTGAGCAATGAAATCTTCCACAATATTCTTATATTCATGTATCGCCTGCTTTCTTAGCTCCTTATATTTTATGGCAAATGTACTTAACTGGAGCAAATGCTGCATTCTGGACAATTCCCACACGGTCTTTATGTCTGCGCCCTGTGGAATTTCTGCCCTATTCAAGGGGATTTTCCACACATATCCGGAAATAAAGTCTCGATGCCAATCTATTTCGTTATATGCACTTGTCTGAGGTCTCTTTATAATATTTACGCATTTCCAGCCGCTTCCCAATAAGTCGAATCGATGTTCCAGATACATCTTAACGAGATGCTTTGTTTCATTTTCACATATTGATGAAGTATCCACGTCTTGAATATCAATCAGTGAACGAAGATCCTTATACGCTATTTTGTTTTTGGGTATCGGCATGGGAGATCCGCCCATATGTTCCCAAATTTTTTTAATGTATAACTTTACTGTTATTCTGGAGATTATAAAGTCCCAGTTTTTAATTTGTATATGCATCCCATTGCCCCTTAAAGCAATATGCTCTTTAAGCCTTGAATCAAAACAGCCTGCTCTCTTTCCCAAGTGTAATTTAGATTAAATGTAAGGATATTGTTTTTGTAGATATCCAAGTTGCCTGATACCTTCTGTATAACTTCAGCTAAATCATTTCCGGAAGCTCCTATTTCCCACTTTTCCAATATTCCCTTTACTGTCGGGTTGTCATTGGAAGCCATGGGAATGCCTATGCTTGCATATTCATATATTTTGTTTGAGGCACAATACTTATTGTTTAGGGTGTCTGTCGGATAGTACACAAAACCAATGTCACACCTTTTCATAACAGCCGACAACTGATCATAAGGTAATGCATCTATCTGTAAAATATCTGTCCTATTATACTCTGCAGCTTTTTCCCTTAAGATCTGACTGTCAGCACCATTTCCCACAAGAAACACCTTATGAGTTCCTTTTAAAGAGTCAACAGCCTTCAGTAATTCTTCTAGGCCTCGGCTAAGATCAATTACTCCTGCGTATCCAACTGTGATGCCGGGTTTTTTAAAAAACTCTTCACAAACCCTTTCGATCTCTGGATTCGAGACTTTATCCGCATCGGGAAGTTTGGATATATTTCGCACCACGATAGGCGCTTGTTTCAAATGATAAAACGTTTTCATAATATTGGCCCGCTCTGTCTGGGCAGCAATCAATACGGTTACTTTTTTTATAATCATTTTTTCCCATATGTGAAAAAAGTAATTTCTCAGACCAAAAGGCAAATTTTTTTCCGGCAAATATAATTCATGGGCATCATACACCGTTTTATAAGAAGGCATAAATATTTTTATTATCAAAAGCGGAAGAGCTGAATAAAAGTCGTGTCCATAAAACACATGTCCTTGTGCTTTCCTTGCGTATACCAGAACCTTCCAGACAATTTCAAAATAGCGCAACATGTGATTTTTGCATTTTGCATTCAAAACGTGATTTTTATATGACTTTGCGTTAAAAGGCTTTCCTATAGACAGCACTTCGATTTCTGCATAATCACTCAAAGCCGTCGCTGCACGCTGTACTCTGGCATCTGTATTAAGATCGTTATACACAAACATAAGCAATTTTTTCATAGTTTTATCAATACCTCAATCTGCTTTTATGACTAAGCTTTAGCACTGTCGGTTCAGCTCTATAATGGCTTGATAAAGATTCTCCACACCTTCCGGGACAGCAATTCCGTCATATTTATTTGCCAGTTCCGCACCCGCTGTAGAGTCATAGACGATTGTTTTTGCTCCGCATTTGATAGCTTCTAGTGTTGTCATGCCAAAAGTTTCTTCTTTGCTTGCATTTACGTATACATCGGAAGTTGAATAAATTGCCGCCAATTCTCTTGCGTCTGCAACTCTGTGGATTCCAATAATTGTACTTGGAATTTTCTTCATTTGTTTCGGAGAAAGCCCTATCAAAACAATGGCATACTTTTCATCAAGCATTTTTGAGAGTTTAATGAAGTCGTCAAGTCCTTTTCTTTTATCCCATATATTTGCGACACCTAGGATGATTTTTTTGCCATTCAAACCATACTTTTTCCTGAAATCACTCTTGGTAGGCTTAAAAATATTTTCATCAACCGTATTGTACCTGACTTCTATGGGGTATTCTGCCAAAAAGCTCTGTCTCACTAAGCTTGCCAACCACTCTGACGGCGTGATGATCAGCATATTGGGTATTCCGCAAAATAGCTCTTTTTTTTGACGATAATTTTTTTCGGATCGATCTATCCACCAACTTGCAGGATAGTCCCTTTTATTAGGACACTTTCCACATCTGCCCTTCCATTTATCGCACTTTGCCATCGTAAAATATGCACAATGTCCCGTGAATGCCCAGCAATCATGTAATGTCCACTGAATTTTGAGCTTCGGTCGCATTTTTATCCACCGGAAAAGTAGCTCAAGGTTTATATAATAGCCATGGAGGTTATGAAGCCATATCATATCCGGTTCAAAGCTATCGGCCCACTCTAAAAATTTTTTTGTTGCGCTTTTACTTCCATAGCCATGAGCATCATATAATCTTGTTATTAATGCGTGAAGAAAAACTGTTCTGCTATTACCAATTCTTATATAATCATTTTCATTTGTTTTCGCTGTATAAGAAAATCTGCCATAAGCTACTTTAACGTCATGCCCTATACCTCTTAATTCTTTTGCGATATCAGTGCAAATCTTTCCGGTACTGCCAAATCCACACGCTTCGTTAATCAGTAAAACTTTCATTTAAGCCTCGTTTCCCGACTCTGGTTCACACTCTATTGAGCAAAATGTGACATGGTCACAATAAAAGCAGCCTCAATCCTATAGCAGTTCTCCGGATAGATCCTTCTTACCCTTTCCATGGCCTCTAAGCCGATACTGTTTCTGATGTGTTCCGGCATTCTGGCCACATTAGCCCCATCATTGCTTTTACACTCCCAGCCGAACCCTCTCTAACTCACCGTTTCTCCCACATCGGCGCTTTCATCAACTACGGCCAGTACGGGTAATCAGGCATCCATGTAAGACAGTAGGAGGGAAGTTGGGGATAATGAAGCGGAAGGCCAAAAAAAGATCCGCATGTCATATGCGTAACAGCAAGTCGTATGAGTCCGAAGTGTCCATCATACAGCTGGTGCATATCCGGTATGCCCGGTCTCTTGAGACTCGTATCTTCCTGACTATCCCAAACCCTCCCGTCTTGTCTGCGGCGGCAGGGCACCGGCCTTTGGGTCAGCCGGGCTCATTCCGCCAGCATCTCTTCCATCCGTGCCATCAGCATGTCCTTCCCGAAGTGCTCCCTGCAGTAGCCCAGCGCGTTCCGGGACATGTCGGACAGCCGCTCCGGATCCGCATGGGCCATCTCCGTGATGATCCCGGCCAGCGCCTGCCCGTCCCCTACGTCGCAGCACGCCCCGCACCGTGCCTCCCGGACGATGCGCCGGGTCTCCCCGGTGGCCGCCGCCAGAATGGGCATGCCGCAGGCCATGTAGGACTGCAGCTTCGCGGGAATCGTCATGCCGAAGAGGGGGCTCTCCGCGAAGGATATGAATGCCGCGTCGCACCAGGCCAGATAGCCGGGTATCTCCTCCGGCCGTTTCCGCCCCGGCAGGCGGAACATCTCCCCGACGCCGCGGTTTTCGATCTCCCCCAGCAGCCCCTCCCTATACCGTCCATCCCCTATGACCACAAACTCGCATGGGACTCCCGCCTGCCTGAGCAGGGCCGCGGCTCTGGGCAGGATGTCCAGCCCCTGAGAGTACCCGATGTTCCCGGTGAAGGCGACCCTGAACCGCCCGCTGCATGGCATGTCGGGCAGGGGCATCCTCTCCGCAGGCCGGTAGAAGCCCTCTGCGTACTGGGGCCAGTAGGCCACCTTGCTCCTGCCGGCCTCCCACGCGCTGCGGCGCTCCTCGAGCCTACTGACAAAGCTGGGGGAGGTGGCGAGGATCCTGCTGCAGTTCCTATAGATGTAGTCCGCCATCTTGTCCACCGCGCCGAGGATGTGCCTATTGTGGATCCCCCCCACTGCCTTCAGATTCTCCGGCCATAGGTCCTGCACGTATATGGCGCAGGGCACCCCCCGCCTCTTTGCGTACCAGACCCCCACCAGGGCTTGTGTCAGAGGGGAGACCTCGAAGATGAAGACCTTGTCCGCCTTTAGCCCGGTGAAGGATTTCCAGAGGAAGCCTGAGGCCACGAACGACAGGTAGTTCAGCGCCAGCATCGCTGCCCCCCTGCCTCTGGGGACGATGGGCAGCCTCATGACATTGACGCCGCCGTATTCCTCCCGCCGTCCCCGGAATAGGCCGTACCCCTTGTAGAAACGGCCCTGAGGGTAATTGGGGATCCCCGTCACCACCGTGACCCTATGCCCCCTCTGTACCCACTCCCTGCAGATGTCGTTGATGCGGAACTCCTCGGGGTGGAAGTACTGGGAGACCACCAGTATGTGCTGTTCCATCCTATGCCCCTCCCTCGGTCAGCCGCACGGACTCCTCGAAGCCATACTCCTGATAGTCCTCCCTATATGCGCTCATGCCCTTCTCGTACACGATGCTCCCGAAGGCCTTGTCCACCATCCCCCCGGCCTTCCCCCCCAGCCTCCCCAGCGCCTTCATGGGCAGGTTGAGGGCCCGGGTGAGGAGGATCCTCCTGCCGTGGGCCCCGGCTATGGCCCGCACCATCCGGCTGGTCTCCACGTATTCCGCGTTCTGAGGGAAGAAGACACCGTCCTCGCTGTTCAGGATCATTAGGCTGACGAACCTGCATAGGTTCCCCACGTACAACATGCTCCGCTCGTTGCGTATGTCGGGGAAGGCAGGGAGCTTCCGGGCCAGCATGGACAAGATCGGGTAGTTCCCCTTCGAGCCGGGGCCGTAGATCATGGGCGGGCGGAGGACAACGACCCTGAAGCTGTCGCTGCGCAGCCCCCGGAGCCCTTCCTCCGCCCTCGCCTTGCTGTCCCCGTAGAAATTTGCCGGGGAGAGGGGGGTGTCCTCTGTGATCACCTTCCGTCTGCCGATCCCGGCGCTCTCGCCGTACACGATAATGCTGCTCATGAAGATGAACTGCCCCACGCCTTCCGCCTTTGCCTTCGAGGCGCACTCTATGGCCAGGTCTGTGTTGACCCGATAGTAGAGGCGCCTATCCTCCCGGGAGGCCTTCCCCACATCGGCATGGGCGATGCCTGCCACATGGAAGACCGAGTCATATCCACGGAAGTCCGTTTGCCTCCATGCCTCGCCCCTCATGTCCAGAGTCTCGGTGGAGATGCCGGGACACCTCTCCGCGGCCCATCTCCCGAAGGAGGTCCCGATGTAGCTGCCTGCCCCGGTGATCAGAACTCTCTTCATGTCATTGCCTCCCTATGCACGTTGTAAGTTCGCTTACGGGCCCGGGTGGCGGGCACCGCTCTGGCCGGCTCCTTCGCCGGTATGCACCAAAGGTCGCCCTGCGTACCTGCCCTCCCCCAGCAGCACCACGCCCACGGTCCGCAGTAGGATCCTTATGTCCAGACTGAGGCTGAAGTGGTCCACGTAGTAGACGTCCAGCCTGTACCGCTCCTCCAGGGGCAGGCAGATGTTCCCGCTGACCTGGGCCAGCCCGGTCATGCCCGGCAGCATGTCCAGCCGGCGGGCGGTCTCTGCGTCGTAGTCCTCCAGCGAGGCCAGCCGCTCCGGCCTGGGCCCCACCAGGCTCATGTCCCCCTTCAGGACGTTGAGCAGCTGGGGTAGCTCGTCCACCTTGGTCCTGCGCAGGAGACGCCCTGCTGGAGTGACCCTCGGGTCATCCCGGCCCACCTCCTGCCCCTTCACCATCCTCTCGGAGCCGGTCCTCATGGTCCGGAGCTTGTAGATGCGGAACACCCTGCCGCCGAGGCCGGGGCGCTCCTGCTGGAAGAGCACGGGTCCGGGGGACGTCAGCTTCACCAGCGCGGCCGCCGCCAGAAGCAGGGGGAGGCACAGCGCCAGCAGCAGCAGGGATGCGGCGACGTCGAAGAGCCTCTTGGCTGCCGGCTGGATGCCCCTGCCGCTCATGCCCCGGCACCCCCCGTGTCCCGGGCCTCGTATTCCAGAGGGACCAGGAAGCCGTCGGCCAGCCGCAGGGCCCCCTCCGCATGGTCTCTGGACACCGCCGCGCGCCATACCGTGACCTTCCTGCCCCCCTGGAGGTAGAAGGCCCCCGGGTACGGGCGCGTCACCGCCCGCACCATCCGGTCCGCCTCCTCCATGGTCATGGACGGGAGCAGCTCCCCGTCCTCCGGCCGCCTCCCCGGCCACACCGTAGCCCGCGTCCCGTCCTGCCTCACCAGGCGCACGGAGCCGCCCACGATGGCCCCCCAGTTCTCCCGGACCAGCCGGACGTGCATCTCCTCCACCCGGGCGTACAGCTCCGTCGCCGTCACGGTCCGGGGGTCCATGGGGATCTCCCCCTGGGCGATGATGTCCCCCGTGTCCACCCCGGAGTCCAGCCGGAACATGGTCACGCCGGTCCTGTCCAGCCCCTTCAGGATGGCCCAGGGGACCGACGCCCGCCCCCTGCCCTCGGGGAGCAGCGTGGGGTGCATGCCGATGCACCCCCGGGCGGGGGCCTCCAGGACCGCCTCCCCGGCTATCTGGGACCAGCCTATGATGAACAGCCAGTCGATGTGGTGGCGGGCCAGCGCCTCCGGCACCTCCGGGTCGTTGATGTGGCCCACCTTCAGCAGGGGCACGCCGTGCTCCCGGGCCAGGTCGTCCAGATAGGCCCGCCCCGACTTCCCTCTGGCGAGGTCGTCCCTCAGCGTGACCATGAGCTCCAGCCTGCCCCCCAGGTCGTAGATCGCTTCTATGCAGCTCCTGCCCAGCCGCACGCAGGTGGTGAATGCGATGTTCATGTGCCCTCCTTCCGTCCGGCGCCCGCCCCGGCGGGCCCGTCCAAGAGTATGTTCCGCGGCGGCGCCCCGGTGCAGCGCGCCCTCCCGGGGCGCTCATACCGCCGTGACCCGCCTCAGGGCCGTCTGGAAGGCCTCGGCGTACAGGCAGCCGGACTGCATCCCCCTATACGCCGCCAGCCCGAAGATGCCCTCCCTGCTGCGGGGGTGCGGGTAGCCCCGCATCACCCCCCTATACCGGGCGAGCGCCTCCAGCTTCCTCTCCACGCCCTCCGCCCCCACCTCCACGAAGGTGTCCGGCCTGAAGCCGGCCATCCCCGCGTTCAGGGACCATTCCGTGGCCGAGGGCACCTCCATGTACAGCAGCTCCCTCAGGGGCGTCCGGGAGGGCCGGCGCTGGAAGAGCCGCGCCGCCTCCTGACAGGCCAGCGAGGTGTGGAGGTGGTCGTTGTTCAGGTCCGCCGGGTGGTGGGTGATGACCACCTCCGCCCGCGAGTCCTCCATGGCCGCCTCTATGAACCTGACCAGCTCCAGATGGGGCACCGTGTTCAGCATGATGTTGGGGAAGCCGCCCGCATAGGTGCGGGACACCCCCAGCAGCCTCAGGCATGAGCCCATGTCCGCCGCCAGCTCGCTGTCGGCGGGGCGGCCCGCCCTCGCCTCCGCCTGCCCCGAGAGGACGCAGACGCCCACCTCCCTGCCGGTCTGGGACAGCTTGTGCATGGTGGCGCCCGCACCCAGCACCTCGTCGTCCGGGTGCGCCACGACTATCAGATACGACATGGGATCCCCCTCTCTGGCGGTCTCGGCTCCGCCTTCCCACTTTCGCCGCCCGAAAACGGAAAAGCAATAAAGGGAATAAAATACGCGCTATTGGGGATTTGATATGGAGGAATTCGTATATTTTTGGGGAGTTTTCGTATGGATACGGGCCAAAAAAGGGGTTATCTAATAAAGGCTTCCGGTAAAAAGGCTCTTATGAAATCGTTTATCGCAAAAACACAGCGAATATCAATATTTCATGTACAAAAATTCGTATATGACCTATAATTAGAAGAAAAAGGCGTGGGCATATTGGCTTTGACAAGAAATACAGAAGCTACATCTACTCAGATTATAGAAAATGCAGTGTTTTTACATAAAGGAGCCTGCCATAAAAAGACTCTCTGGATACAATGTAAATATACAAAAGGGGAATTATTTATGCAGCCTAAAGAAATAATCAGATGTCGGCGTTTGAAGGGAAATACATATACTGTCATGGATGGCTCAGAAGTGCAAGTGGCAATATGCAATGGAATCGAAAAAAAGAACAGTCTTTTTGTGGAGAACGTCAGATCTGTTTTGGAGACATGCCATATACCTGCATCATTCAGCGTATATGAAAATATAAAAGATATTTTAGAACAAACAAAAAAGCAGGACATTATTTTCCATATGCTGAAGAGTTCTGTACAAACTGAACTGGATGCTGTTTATAAACTAAAAAAGAAATATAAAAACAGCAAGCTCATTTTTGTTGCAGAAAACGGAACCTATCTGAAGGAAGCATATAAGGCCCAGCCTTTTCGGTATCTGTATTTGTCAGACACTCGGAAAGAGATACAAGAAGCCCTCATTAGTGCGATCAACAGTAATAGAGAACGAATCGGCATTGCATTGGAAGGAGACGGAAGGTACTATTATATATTGTTAAAGGACATCTTATACATTGAGGCTTTAGGTGACGATATAGGGATATATAGTGTGGACGGTAATGAATATATCCTTAGAATGCCGTTGAAGCAGATATATCTTTTGCTTGAAGACGAATTCATACGTCTGAACAGACAGCAGGTTGTGAATGCTAGACACATAAAGCGCTTGGGAGGTAATGAAGAAATTGTGATATCAGAAAGAGAGCGGAAGAACGTTGCAAAACGCTATACTGAGTATGTGGTTAAAATGAAATTATAATTTTGACGAATAGTGTCGCATATTGTCGTTTATCGCAGAATCTGAACGTACATCGAGATGCTATATACAAAGTCTTATGCAAATTCTATAATTTGCGTAAGGCTTTGTTTTATTCTGTTAAATTTTGGCAACTGTTTATACTGCATTAGGGAGGCGCCTTTTGAAAAAGAAAGTTTCAACACCCGTAAAAATAGTATCTCATATGATTTGGGGCTAAGTATGGAGCTCGTTTTGATGGGCTGCAAACTTACAATGCAATCAGTGGGAGAGGATGGGCATTCCAGAAATTGTCAATTGCAATCAAAATAGAGCATATAGATTTCGTTTCTATATGCTCTCTCTTATGCAGTTGCTATGGATTCTATTGAGCTTATGGGGTCACTCTACAATGATCCCCCCAATGACCCCCGCGCCTTGTCTTTTTAACATCTCTATCTCCCTCGCTATCTCAGCATAGAGAGAGACGCCTTCCGTTTCCACCAGCACAACCCCTTTTGCGGCGCGTATCTTTTCCATGCCTTCCACGTTATAAAGCATATCGCCAAGGACATGCACTGCAAGGTTTTCCTTTTCCAGCATGTCCCGAAGCTGCCAGCAGATCCGCAGTGTATTCCCCTCTATGCCGCAGCCGATGAAACAGATTTCATTCGTCTGCTCCCTTTGGGCCGCCATTTTTACCATGGCCGCAGTTAGCTTCAAGGCTTCGGTTTGGCTGAGCTTACGCCGGTTCCGATAGCGGAGTGCCAGAATCCATTGGTCCATAAAGCCGAATAGTCTCTTTTTACTGCCCTCGTCGGGAATGCATCCCAGCTGCTGGATGCCGTACAGTTCATCCAGCAGGTCTGCAGCCTGAAGCTTGTCTCCCAAGACATATCTGACAAAAGTCCAAAACACATAAACGAATGCTCCCAAAATCATACCTAGCAGTATGTATCTTGCATTGACTCTGGGGGAAGGCGATATACCTGCAGAGATGACTGTGGTGATATCTTCAGGATCTATGGCTGACGCCAGCACCCTCGCATGCGTCTCCCGGGGGTTCCCAGCCAGCTTCCCGCTGGTCAGCAGGCTGTAATAATACCATTCCTCCTCGGAAAAGGCGTTTTGGCTGTTGAAGATTGTGCTTCTGGAATCCAGAATGCCCTTTTCTGCAGAAGTCTGCGCATTCAGGACAGCCTTATCCGAGATGCTCCCCATCCATTGATCCAGAACCGTGATGTCATGGGAGCCCCATTTCTCTGTCAGAGAGCTATGCTTTGAGTCGATATAGTCAATGACGGTCTGCAGGAGCTTCTGGCACATTTCGTCATCGTAGTGGGAGAGTGTCACCCTGAAGGCGTTGCTTCCCTCTTTCGCATCGGCGGAATTCCTTGACACGGAGATTATTTCGGCTATGTGGTTTGCGGATACTCCTGCCTGCCTGCCCAGCCTGTCCAGCAGCTCCGCACTGAGGACCATGTCCTCGTAGAGGGACTCGATGCGGTAGTCCCTATCCGGGTCATCTGAAGTGACGAGAAAGGTCGCTTCTGCCCGCTGCACCTTGTCGGGATCGATCTTCAGCAGGATAGATTGTTCCTGACTGGCGAGCCTATTCTGGTAAAGCTTTTCATAGTACAGCATATAGTTCACATTGTCCAGCTGCTTCTCACTCAGTATAATGCCATTGTCGCTTAACAGCTGCCGCACTGCCTCAGCCGGATCGGATGCCCCTGCCTTTTGGTATTCCTGAATCTCCGTTGTCAGATCGGCGGATCTTCTCAGTTTCTGTTCCAGCCATTCATTTTTTCCGAAGCTTCTTTCGGCTTGCCTTTCTTCCAGCCATTCCGCCAGCGTTTCCATTCGTAGGTTCAGCGGCCGGATGCTGAGGACGGCGCGTAAATAACCGGCTGTGCCTATGAGTATGCCCATGATAAGCATGGATGCGATGATGCCTCGCCACTTTAATAATATTTCAATGAACAGATCTTTAAGACGAATTTCTTTTTCGTTCATGTGCTTTTCCTCCGCATAATATTGACAGCGGCAAATGCTGCCCTATTCCTTAATGCTGATTGAACCGTTCCGGAACTTATATATTCCGCCAGAAGGCTTCGCATCCGAATTCTAGGATATCCGCAATTCGTTCACAAGCATGGCCGTCACCATAGGGATTGGAGGCGCATGCCATGGCGCTATAAGCGGCGGAATCCTCAAGCAGCTCGGTGAAGGCACGGTAAATCGTGTCCTCATCCGTGCCCACCAGCTTCAGCGTGCCGGCTTCGATCCCCTCCGGTCTCTCGGTGGTATCTCGCATGACAAGAACAGGCTTTCCGAGGGAGGGGGCCTCCTCCTGTATACCGCCGGAATCCGTAAGGATCAAATAAGATGCCTTCATGAAATTGTGAAAGTCAAGCACATCCAACGGTTCGATCAGGTGAAGGCGCTCTTCTTTGCCGCTTGTGGAGGATTCTCCGAAAATATCTTCGGCAGCTTGGCGGACTAGAGGATTAAGATGTATGGGGTAAACAGCCTTTACATCATCATGCTCGTCCAGAACGCGCCGTATCGCTCTGAACATATTGTGCATGGGGTCTCCCAGATTTTCTCTTCTATGTGCAGTGATGAGAATCATACGGCCCCCCTTGCACCATTCCAGCTCAGGATGGGTATAGTTGGTGTACACGGTAGTTTTCAGTGCGTCTATAGCCGTATTGCCAGTGACGAATATATTGCTTTCGCATTTTCCTTCCCGAAGGAGATTTGCCTTGGACAGCTGTGTAGGCGCAAAATGAAATGTGCTGATGACACCTACTGCCTGACGGTTGAACTCTTCCGGATAAGGGCTTTGGATGTTGTAGGTTCTAAGGCCCGCTTCTACATGGCCCACCGGAATCTGGAGATAGAAACTGCTCAGGGCGGCGGCAAAGGTAGTAGTAGTATCGCCATGCACTAATACCACGTCCGGCTTTAACTCTTCCAGCACGCTTTTTATTCCATTCACTACATTCAGCGTGATGTCAAATAGGGTCTGCTTTTCCTTCATAATAGAGAGATTATAGTCGGGCACTATATCAAATGCCGTAAGAACTTGATTCAACATTTCTTTGTGCTGTCCCGTTACACATACAAAGGACTCTAAACCAGAACGCTTTTTCAATTCATTCGCCAAAGGACACATTTTGATTGCTTCCGGTCTTGTGCCAAAGACCAACAATACTCTTTTCATAATCTTATCTTCTTTCCGCCTGACTGTTTACAATCTATTTACCGGCTCCGTTTTTGCAGAACATATTCTTGAATTCCTCTTCTATTGTGGCATCAGAATGGTCGAACATAAACTTGTCAAAATCCTGATTTTCCTCATCCTGACTGCTTGTGCGAAGCAGCGCTTCGATAAGATCATCACAACTGTTTATTGTCTTGCATATATGCGGGTACAGTTCCTCATAATGCTTGAAAACCGGTATCAGAGTTCCGCATACTTTCACTCGGTTCATCAAGGCATCTACCAAAGCGCCGCTCATCCTATGCTGAAATGAATCCGGGTAGGGCAGCAGTATCATCTTTGCGCCGGATATATAGTTTTCATATTCGTGTTTTTCCAAATAGCCGTTAATGACAATCAAATTGCTGTCCTCATAAGTGATCTCTTTTGATCTCAGTATCACCTTGAGATTATGAACCGTAAGCAGCTTTGTGTCCCTTTGCAAGGCAACCATGTCTCTGACCCAGCTCTCGTTATTGCTATTGCTTATTCCCACACAGTCATATATTTTTTCGCCGCTGCTACATTGTTCGTCTATGGGATATGTCAGTTTATGCACATTTTCTATTGCAATGTGGTACTTGCTTGCCAAATGCATTTTCATGAATTCCTCAAACACGATATGCTGCACTTTATTTTTATATAGGCGAAATGCCATCTGCTTAATCTTTTTTCTGTCCATCAGATCAATGTTATTATGGTTGCATATGTATACACGCCGTTTCGTATCAGGTATTCCCAACGGAACCAAAGCATGCAGATATGTTTCATAGGATGCGCAGAAAATAAAGTCAAAATGAAATTGCTTGTCCAGCTGAAATAATTCTCTGATGTTGGTTATTCCGTTTCTGAAATAATCAATAATTGCATCGCTGTTGCGTCTGGCATACTCAATATTCTTGATTTTTTTGTCAAGGCTTTTGTACCACCCGAGGGGAGATGCAACTGTTAAATTTGTGATCCTCGACAATATTCTGATATATCTGAGATCAACGGTTAAGTTTCCCCTATTGTTATCCATTAACTCTATATATAAAACCTTCGGCTTACAGCTGTCACCCATTTTTCCTGCTCCTATTGTTTCTGTGGTTCAATATGGTTCCCAACAGCCCAATTCTATCTAACAAAGCAATCATATATTTTTTCAAATTAAAATTCTTTGCATATTTTGAGGCGATGGTTTCGATGTCTTTTCCGGCACGGATTTCTTTGTATATTCTTTGTTTCGCTTTTCCGGAACCCTTTTTGATGGACTTAAGGATATAGGGATTATTGTTTACCGCTGCATCAAAGTCGATTTCCCTGATCTCTAGGCTATCCCTTATGCTTTCCAGCAGGTCCATGCCCTTTTTGCTGTGTATCATCAAAAGAGAAACTCCCATATCGTCGTCAAGCTCGTTTGCCATATATTCCGCACCCCACAGATCACCGATGGAAAGATCGCAATTTTTCTCCACGGTCTTGAACCTACAGTCTTCGCAGGAATCCCGGAATATCTTGTTAGCAGTAAAAAGTTTTCCATAGGCATCCTTCTGCCAGACAGACCGATAGCATTGGCCGTTTGCAAATAGGAGCTTCATGCCAAAGCATTTCCAGCCGTCGGTCTTGTCACGGAAGTATACCTCTTGCACTTTGCAGCTGTAGGATGCCTCCTTACAATGGACATAATGGCCCCATATAAGCGGAGACGGAACCCCGTGACAAATGACATCGATCAAAATGAGTTTGTCGTATTCTTTGCCTAGATAACTCCGCAGTCCTTCTATCTGGCACATTGTCCCCGTAAACAGCACCCAGCGTCCGTGATTCAAATAAAAATGCACTTTTTTAAATATATCCGACAGATCGCTTTGAACATATTTGCTGCCCTGCAGTTTTGCCAAATCATCATAGGACTCTGCATATGTATGAAATACGGTTTTCCTATCATCAGACAGTGCAGCTCCAAAGACCACACCGCCTTTTCTGATAACAGAGGATGCAAACATGTAGAACAATCCGCCGGAAGAACTTTTGACACGCACTCCCGCCTCTCTGCTAAGGGCAGCATAGGTCGGCGGCTTTGCGTTTCCGGTATTCTGAGGTTTTCTCAGGGGACATTTCTGTTCGCACAGTCTGCAGTCTATACACTTGGCTGTATCTATTTTAGGATATAAGAATCCCCCCTCATCCTGAGCCATCCTAACGGCTCCCTGAGGACATACTTCGGCGCAGCATGTACATCCGCAGCAGTTCTTGCTTAATTCAACCATGATTTCACCTGCCTATTATCTTTCTTATGACATCTTTGAGGTACATTTTCTCATTTTTATTCAGTCCAAAAACAATGATTGAAAATAGGTAGCTGAGAATGAATGCCGCAAGACCTACTATAAATGCGCTTACGCTTGCTGTTTTGATGAATTTGACGGAAAGAATTGCTGTAAGCGTAGGCAGAATCATCGCTTTGGTCAGCCTCCATATTTCGAGCCAGAAACTCTTTATGTCCAAGCTCAGATGTTTGGCATAATACACATTCATGATAAGCCCGTTTCCGATGGCCAAGGAAAAAAAGGTTCCGGCTGCGCTTCCGGCCGCGCCCCATCGTATGCACAAAGGTATGCTGATGACAATGTTGATCACAGCCATGACCGAGTAAATAATCGAACGGAATTTATGCTTGTTTTTTGCCCGCTGTATGTCGATTCCGATATTTTGTATCAGGGGCACTGTAGCGGGAAGCATCAGAAGAAGCGCCACCATATAGGAACCGGCGTATTCTTTTCCCGCCCATAGCTCTATGAATTTCTGCCCATAGAACAGAAAGCCCTCCAAAATAGGAAATATAATCATGTACTGAAGGCGACCGACCTTGACAAATAATTCGGAAATCTTTGCGGAACGCTCCTCCTCATTGATGATCCTATTGACAGTGGGCACAAATACGGAGGAGATACTGGTAGAAAGGCTCCTATAGATCGTATCTATCTGAGAGCCGAGCCCATATATGGCGGTCTCCACGGTTCCTCTGAAATATCCCAGTAAGACCTTGTCGATATTCCAATTTATCTGCGAAATGATGTCATTTAAAAATATGAAAAAGGAAAATCCGAACATCTCAAATAAAAGTCCCTTGTGATTTCCCCTTAAGTTCATCTCACAGCCAATCCTTCTCTTGCAATATAGGAAACTGTATGTTAACGATAGTATGGACACGGCCAATGAAGCGATTGCGGTTGAAACGGCTCCATACCCCTTCAGCATCAGCGGGACGGCGATAAAAGGCGAAAAGATAATCTTAAACAACCCGAGTCCTTTCTGGCTGACAAATTTCTCGTTTGCAATGATGATCGCCGTCCAGACATTTGACATCAACGTAAGAGCCATGCTTGCCGTCAAGATCAGCATTACAATTCTGGCTCTGCCGACCTCATTTGCCGTCAGAGAATGCTCGAAAAAATTGCTGATATTGACGGCAAGAGATATGCCGGATATCGTTACCAAAAAAGATAATATGAAAAAGACCTTAAAAAATGTCCCGTTTAGTATAGCGATCTTTTCACTGTCATTCTCCTTTTTATATTTAAAATAGAATTTCAGGTATGTGCTGCTTAAGCCTAAGTCAAACAAGGAAAGATAGCTTATTATGCCGGAGGACAATGTATACACTCCGTATTCTTCTTGTCCAAGAAGCTGCAGCATCATCGGGGTATAAAATAGCTGAACCAGAATGTTCATGCCTATCGTCAAATATGAAATTAGCACACCTGCCTTTTTTTGGTCTTTCATGTACTTTCTGTTGCCTCAAACAATGCTTTTTTCAAAAAACATAGACCGTTTTTTCTTTGGGCCTCCATTATTTTGTTTACCGCTGTATAATCTATCTTTTTTGCGATATCTTCCTTGTGTGTTGTCATCATGCGGTTTTTTAGATTGTAAATATCTAATAAATCCTCTATTCTCAGCATCAGATCTTCTTTATCGCACTGTCTGTCGAACACAAAAAACTCCTTATTATAAATCAGACTCAGCACCGTGCCGTGAAACGACTGGGTAATGACATATTTTGCGTTCCTGAAGTACCCTATAAATTCGGGAGGATTGGCATCCACGACTTTTTTGCCCTTACTTTTTAAATCCTTTTTTCGTTCTACTATCGTCACAATGCGCAGCCCATATAGGGATGCTAATCTTTTTGCAAATTTGCGGGGTTCTTCATTATCATCAAACAAAAACACCAAGATATATTCATTTGAGTCAAAGCTTTTGGACAAGGAATTCCACCAGGCTCTGGGCAATAAAAAGGTAGGATCACATACGGCATCCACGTTGATTCCGCAGGTGTTTCTAAGAAATTTCTGTGCCGATACTTCCCGCACTGAAGGATATTTGATTTTTCTTATGTGATCTGCCAGAAAATCAATTTCGTTTTGCTGCAGCTGCAATGTTCCTATACTTGCTGCGTATGCAATTTTCTTTTCATCCTTGACAAAATGCAGATAATAAACCTCGCTCATGCCAAAATAACGCGGGTTCCATATTTGGTCACTCCCACAGACAAGTGCATCGTACTTTGACCCGATTTCAAACAATGCATCTTCACTGACAATTGCGCCGGTGTCATAATGCATATTTTTATCTATAAATGTTTTATAGCTCTCCGGGGAGCTGCCAAGCAGTTTTGCTTTTTGGACTTCAAACCTCTTTCGTTTTGCCTTTGCGAGATATTGGCACAATAGTTTAGGGTCATGTAAGATTCGCCGGAGGAAATAACCTGCGCTTCTTTTTCTGTAGAACATCTCAGGCTGATAATTTATGATCTCTGCCTCATATCCCATTTCAATGACAGCGCTATACAATGCATATGCCTGCAAAAATCTGCCCTTTCCTGCCTCTATCTGGGGGTATGTTATAATTCCGATTTTTTTCATTTTTTGATATCCGCCTTTGCTAATCCGTATACCAGACAACTCAAACCAATAGATGTCATTGTGGCGCTGTAAGAATATGAGATAACGAACCAGTACAATCCCAGCACGATCCATGGTGACGAGAACCATCCCTTTATACAGTGGGCGATGGTAGTGACAAAAAAGACGATGCCATATAATCCGTTGGACAAAAACAATTTAGAAAAAGTCTCATGCATAGTGCAGAAAAGCCCCGCATTCCATTCTGCTTCGGAAAAAGCGCTTCCCACATAATGGAGATCCATGTAGTTTCTGGCAGTTGATGCCAGACCCTTTCCGAACAAAAGCAGCCAGGGTTTATTGGCATACTCTAAAGCTATGTTGTATATCTCATAGATTCTGACTTTGGGAGAGTCGCTTACAAAAGAAGCCTGCGTGATTCCCAACATATACTTTATCAAGCTAACTGCCTGCCGAAACTTGACATAAAACAGATGACTGTTGTCAAGCAAATACTTAACGATAAATATACCGGCCATCAGAATGACCGGTGCCGCCAATAGATAGAAAGCGATTTTCACATTGTCCCTATTTTTGATAATATGTATGAAAAAAAGAAAAGGTATCATTCCATATATAAGCACCGTTTTTCCCGTAGCATTATATGTGAGAGAAAGCAGCATCCCTATGAGAGCCCAAATCCATATTTTCTTTTGATTCTTATATTCTTTATACAGTGGCAAAATCAATAAAATCGGGATCCAGCGCACACTGTTTCCGACGACCAATGTGCTTATGCCTCCATAGTCTCCCCAGTTTTTTGTTAACACAGAGACCACCATGCAAAAAACAATTCCCACAAGCGTGCATTCAAAATAGTCCTCTAATTTATGATAGTCCTCACACTTACATACCGCTGTGCTGATGATCAGGATCAGCATAATAGGCTGAACGGCAACCAGATAAAACTGGCTTATAAAAAAGTATTTCCAATCCAATAAATAACCTACATTATTGTCGTTGACGATAAACATCAAAACGCCCATGGCAATAGCTATTGCCAAGATCAAAATATATTGCCTGATGAATGTATACAAAGACTTTAGCTTAGATTTGATCTGTCCCAAGGGATAGCCCTTTGCCAGCATCGACAATGTAATCGGAACCAGCGCCCATACCCCCAGATTCAGGCCAAACAGCCGGGTTTCCTTAAAGGAATAAAATTCATCCACCTGCAGCAAATCCGCAAACTCAAGGCTGATTCCGCAGAAAAAAATATAGTGCCCTATATAATCGACCCAGTTCTTTCTGATAAAAAAATAGACTAAAATCACAATTTCTATTCCGATCAAAGCTTGCATTACAAATTGATTGGTATAGAAATAAGTCGAAAGAGCTGCAATTAAAAGAAATTCTATATATAAAAAGGATTTGTTTCCTACGATATGGCCCCCTATACGAACCGCAGTATTTAAGGATTTATTCATTATGCAATTCTCCTATGACAATGCTGTTGCTGCGGATCAGCACCTATAAATGATACACTCCGTCCATGTCAAGTATGTTGTGACAGTCTAAAATGACTTTTCCCTCCAATTTTTTGCGTTGTTGTATAATCTCTTCATGTCTTACCATAATCACTATCATGTCTACATCATTTACGAAGGAGTCCAGATCGTGATACTGATTGGGCACAATGTCTTCGGCAATCATGGGATCGTAAACTTTTAACGGCTCTGCAAGGTGCCTTTGCTGGCTTTCCAGCAGCTGCAGCGTAGGAGATTCCCTGCAATCGTCAACATTTTCTTTATAGGTCAATCCATATAATCCCACCCGCTGCTTATCGAGAATGTGCGTCTCATCCATGATCTCGTGGATTCTGCAAAGCACGAAATCCGGCATGCTGTCATTTGTTTTCATCGCCTCATCAATAACCTTTGCCAAAGAGGGATAGTCGCCAACCAAGAACCAAGGGTCTACAGAGATGCAGTGCCCGCCTACGCCTGGTCCCGGCTGCAATATGTTGACCCGAGGATGCATATTGCATATTCTGATAATTTCATAGACGTCCATATCGTCATGCCTGCATATTTTAGCCAGTTCGTTGGCAAAGGCAATATTGACTGCTCTGAAGGTGTTTTCGACGACCTTTGTCATTTCGGCGGTTTTAATATCCGTTACAACAATCTCCCCCCTGCAAAAGGATCCATACAATTCTTTGATGCGTTCTCCGACTTTTTTGATATCTGCGCCGACAGTGCGGTTATTGTGGATCAGCTCATATACCATATTCCCCGGTATGATTCTTTCCGGAGCATGAACCAAGTGAAATTCATTGCCGGTTTGTGATGCTTTCTCGTTGATGATAGGACGAATGTACTTATCGATCGTACCCGGAGAGACGGTTGACTCGATAACAATGGCCGCCCCCTGATTCGCAACGTCCAAAACCGACTTTATTGCAGCAACGACATAACTTGCGTCAACCTTCTTGCTGAATTTGTCATATGGCGTAGGAACGGATATGATATATGTATCCGTAATCTGATAATTCGTACTAAATTTGATTCCGGCTTCCACCGCTTTGCGAAAAAGCTGATCCAATCCGCTTTCCTTAAAGGTAGTTTGCCCGGAGTTTAATGTATTGATCAATTTTTTGTTGTAGTCTGTTCCCACGACCTCGATCCCATGGCTTGCCAGCATAAGTGCCGTCGGCAGTCCGATGTATCCCATTCCGATAACGTTTACCATTTTATCTTTCCCGATCCTTTCTCTTCACTTCATCGAAATGCTTCTTCGCCTCTGTCATTACATGCAAGTATTTTTTTGCGGTGTCCTCATAGCTATATTCCTTGTCGATAAATGCCTGCGCCCTTTGAGCAATCAGCGCATACTCGGCAGGATTCAATGCGGCGCAGTATTCTATTTTGGCTCGGAAATCAGAAACATTGTCCTTACGGAACGTAAAGGCGGTGCCGGCTTTGGATCTGTCCGTATTTATATTGTTATCTTCAAAAACGACCGGCAAGCCGCAGGCTTGGGCATCATAAAAACTTAGGCTGCATTGCTTTGGGAATAACGCCAAATCGCTGGCCTGAAAAAAGCTGGCCAAATTCGTATATTTTTGCGTAGGAAAACGCAGTACAGAGTTTTTGGAGGCCTTGAGCTTGGCCTCTATTTTCATTCCGTATTCTCCGTTTGTATTTCCGACGATCAGAAATACGATTTGCCTACGGCTGTTTATTTTTTCCGCAACCCCATCTGCCAAAAGATCGCCTCCTTTGGCTTCATCCAGTTTTCCTGCATAGATAACTACAAATGCATCTTCTGAAATGCCGTTTTCCCTCCGGAATTCTTGTCTTTTCTCTGGGCTTGGCCTAAACAGCATGGTATCGGATCCTAGCGGGATATAGGGGCTTTGCTCCAAAGGAATCCCCAATTCCGATTGAACATAGCAGTCGTCCTGCGTCCTGATGATGGGGATGTTGTTTTTTTGGATTGACGGAGTGACGAAGGTCTTGTACCACCAGCAAAACGGAACATGCAGCTTATTGGCCGATGCCATCTTCAACATATGGCTGTCGCTTACGATCGCGCAATCATACTTAAAGGGCTTCCTAAGGATCGTCATTCCGATATAAGTATCGTTGCCGTGCACATATAGGAGATCAGGGGCAAGCTGCCGGATCTTCTTGTAAATCATTCTTGTATAGATAAACCGATTGCCTGCAAAACATCTTAAGGGAACCCTGACTATCTTGACCTTGTTGCAGCGTTCAAACTCTCTATCCTTTTCCTCTAAATCGGAACGGCCGAAAAAGCTTGTCAAGCTTTCCGGAACCTTAAGCATTTCTGAGGTGAGGATTATCACCTCATGTCCCGCTTTTGTCAGATATTTTGATAGAACATTTACCTGATATCCTGCATCCGGGTGGAAAAAGTCTTCTATCTGTAATATTCTCATGGCAGTACCATCCCTTGATTCAGCTTTTCTTTTTCATAATCTCTGAATATTTGGCATAATCCCTTATGTATTCTCCGCCATCGTAATGCGTGCTCGCAAGCACCAGCAGAACAGAGTCTTCCGAGAAATCATACATTTCCTTCCAGATCATTGCCGGAATATAGATTCCGGTTCTGGGCTTGTCGAGTCTGGCCACAAATTCTTCATGTGTGTCTGTGACTCGAACCTTGCTCTTTCCGGCTACGTTGATCAATACGAATTCCGAATTGCGATTTGCGTGCTGTCCCCTTATTACCGTTGAATCCGAGCCGTATATATAGAACACTCTGGCAATGTCGAAGGGTATGGAATGTCTGCCTTCAACTACGACAAGCCTGCCCCTTTCATCGCCGAAATCCTTGAACTCCACAATCGGACACTTCTCTTTTAATGTCATGTAAACATTCCGCCTTATTGATAATGATTTATCGCGTCAATTACAATTTGCTGTTCCTCATCGGTCATTCCGTTGAAGATAGGAATTGAAACGATCTTTGAATACAGCCGCTTCGTTATAGGAAAGTCTTCCCTGCCATATCCCAGAGGAGCATAGGGCCTTGCAAGGTATGGGGGAGTAGGGTAGTGTACGTCAGTAGAAACTCCTTGTTCCGCCATATAGGTTCTGAAACGGTCTCTGTCAGCTGCCTGCACGACAAAAAGATGATATACATGCGTACACTTGGATGCGGTCATGGGCAGTTCTATCTTAGGATTATGGATTTCCGACATATATCTGCCCGCAATCCGTATTCGTTCATTTGTGATTTCCTGCCCATGTTTGATTTTGATCCTGAGCAAACCGGCTTGAAGCTCATCCAGTCTGGCGTTGTGACCCTCGTAATCATTTTTGTACCTCTGCGTGCTGCCGTAATTGCGAAGCGCTCTAAGCTTTGTACTCAGTTCTTCACAGTCTGTAGTAATTGCTCCGCCATCGCCAAAACCGCCCATATTTTTCGTGGGATAGAAACTGAAAAAACCCATAATTCCCCAAGAACCCACTTGTTTCCCATAACTTTCCGCCATATGTGCTTGTGCACAATCCTCAAGTAAGTAGATATTGTTTCCATCGCATATTTCTTTGATCTGCTTCATCTGACAAGCTTGTCCGTAAAAGTGGGTGACTAATACGGCTTTTGTCTTCTCTGTAATTGCGCTTTCAATTTTGGCAGGATCTATATTATGGTATTCATCGGCATCCACAAAAACGGGAGTGGCTTTGTTGAGCGACACGCCGAGTACGGTGGCGATATAAGTGTTGGCCGCTACGATCACTTCATCACCTTCGCCTATGCCCAGAGCCTTGATCCCTAACACGATGGCGTTCAGTCCGTTGTCAACACCGATACTGTATTTTGTGCCTGCCAATGCTGCGAATTCTTCTTCAAACTGTGCGACTTCTTTCCCTAAGACATACCACCCGCTGCGCAGGACTTCCAATGCCTTTTCCTCATATTCGGCTTGATGAAGCCGAAAGCTGCGCATTAAAGAATTAATAGGTACCATGATCACTCCTCCTTGATCCAATACAAGTCCGAGATTCTCTTGATTCGTTTTAGAGGGCCGATGTAGGTCTGGTATATTTTCATGAAAACATTCCTTGTAACAATTCTTCGATTCTTGGGCACGGCAAAACCATGCTCCTCTTTTAAAAGCCTGCGTTTTTTCAAGATACGGTCTACGTATTCATCGTAAATACATTTATGTAATTCTTTGGACTTCAGCCCGGAAGAGACATGTAAAATGTGTCTGCTTAAAAAAGACACATTTTCAAAATGATAAAGGATCAAAGGAAAAACCTTGCCGCTTTTCTTTTCCTTTATTTTCAGGGGGCAGTCTTTGACATAATCCACAAGCATATTGTTCCACGGTGCAAGCCCTATGCCTATGTGATCGCATATGTACACTCCTTTGAACTTTTGGGGGAAAACATTCAGGTATTTTTGATCTCCATACCATTCGGTAGTTCCCGGAACCGCATAAAAGCACCATTCCAGACATCTGTCTGCCCACCAATCCAAGGCGGCTCGTCCTTGTTCATTGTTTATGAACGTATTGAATTCTACGCAGTAGGAACCTACGGTGTCATGGGCCTTTCTTTCCTCTTTTTCGTTCTTGAACCGATGGGGAACGATTATAATGGAGCATTCTTTTGCTCTCAGATCATCGAAAATAGGCTGCGGTGAGGAAAAAAACATCATGTCCGCATCTATATAGGTGCAGATATCTTCCTGAAAGCAATCCAGCACATGCTTGATTGTCCATGCAGCACATGTCCAACAGTACTCCGCAGGCGTTCTCTCTTGTTTTGCTTTTAACAATTCTTCTGTCTCCAGATCCTTCAGCGGAATAAGTGTAGCGTTTTTTAAGTGCATTTTCGACAGAATGCTGTAGCATAGATCATCAAACGCAAATATATATAACTTGAAGTCTCCTATAAAGTCGCACATGGAATCATACAATACGAGCCCCTTGTCCATATAGTTTGAGTCAAACAAAGTACAATAAATCTGATCCACGATTCATCCTTTCAGTCCCTTGCGGGAGATAATGCTATTTAATTATCTTTAATTCAAACATTTCTGTATTGCCGTATCTGACGCTGTGGGTTATTTCATACAAAGGATGGTTTTTATCGTTCCCCCTAAAAAAATTCAAAAACTCATTTCTGGTATACATCCATCCGCAAAAAATATTTTTCTTATGCCGTATGATATTGGCAACATAGTGGAGCTTTTCTTTTATGGCCGATTTTATCGTCAATAGCTCGGTTGGTATGAAAAGCACGTTTTTAATGCCGGCGTCATGCATCTTGTGAAATATGGCCTTCCATTGCGTTCTTGTGAATTCCGTTGAAATGCGGTGCATAATCACCGCATCCATATCCCTATATACAGAAAAATCATCATTTGCTATATCAAAGACGCTAAATCGGTCACATTCAACGAACATCTTGCCCAACATGTCTAGGCTTTGCTTCGTAAAATCTGTACATTCTATCGTCAGCTGCGGCGACATTTTCTTGAGCTGATATTCAAGGACAGCTTTTCCGACCCCTAATGAGACTACCGTGTTCCATTTATTCTTCTGAACAATATGGCTTATTTTCTGGGCAGTTTCTTTATAGCTTTGACTTCCTTCACAGTTTTTTATGTAGTCTTCTCTGGTGCGCTCCAGCGAAAATGCCCCCCCGTCCTCATATGCGCGCAGAACTTCCCAATTATTCCTATCTAACGCGTCCGAATGCATATTTGTACTTGCCTTCGTATCGAAGCAATAAAAATGTCGTATTTTCATATGAAGTCTCCGTAACCTATTTTTTGAGTGAAATGTATGCTTTCCAGACATATATTCTGGTTGTTCTGGCATTATAGTCCATTTAGAAAAAGGCACCGGGGCAGGACTTTGCTTGTCCCCTGATCTGGTTATAGATGGATAATGTAATCTGATCAGAATCGAACTCTCCGTCCGGCGGTCTGTATCTTGGATAATGTGTCGCCTTTGTCATGGGTTAATCATCTTTCAAGCCATACTCAGCGCCCGATCCAGTTCCCGCTCAAGTTTGTCCATAAAGATACCTTTTTCAAAGTTGGCCTCATAGAAGCGTCTTGCATTTATTCCCATTTCAGGCTTATTGTCTGCGTGAACAAATCTCATAATATTTTCTGCAAGGGCAGCATCATCTTTCGCCCCTCCGCAGAATCCGCATCTAGCTTCTTTAATGACGGATGCTATTTCCCCATCTGCGGCCCCGATTATGGGCTTTCCTGCAGCCATATAGCTCTGAACCTTTCCCGGAAGTGTCGCTCTTAAGGCAGGATCTGCCAGCAAGGTGACGAGCATTGCATCTGCCATTTCATAGAACCCGGGCATATCGCTCAGAGGACGCCTGCCATAGAACACCACATTATGCAATCCCTTTTCCTTTTTGAGTTTTTTGAGTCTCTTCAGTTCAGTTCCCCCGCCGATGATGTGGAATTTGATAGGCTCATGCTGTAGTCGCTCTGCTGCACCTAAGACAGTTTCGATGCTTTGAGCGGTTCCTATATTTCCTGCCAGCATGAAGTGAAATATCCCGTCCACTCTTTCGTGAGCCAATGGCTCGAAAATGTCTTCCGCGTATTGCGGCAGGTACTCAATCCTTTCATTTTCTATCCTGAAGTTTTTTGACAAATAATCCTGAAACATTCGGCTTGTAACCAAGATCCTATCCATCTGCCCATATATTCTCTTGCTGACCCGGTAAAAATGTTTATAGATAAAAGAGTCTCTTTTAATACCGCCGACAATCAGGCTTTCCGGCCACAAATCGAGGCAGTACATCACAATAGGAACTCCGTATCTTTTTTTATAGACAATAGCCGGAACCGTCATCATAACCGGCGACAGCTGGTTACAGAATACCTCGTCAAAATTCGTGCCATCGGATGCCCTGCACTTGCTGCCAAGGACATAGGACGAAGCAGAAAACGCATAGCTATAATAATTGAGTAAACGATTGAGGATTCCCGTCTGCCGGGGAATGGTGTAGCAACGATGAACCTTTACTCCGTTGATGATCTCATCGATCCTCTTGCCTTTGCCGTATCCGTCATAGAGCTGTCCCTCCGGGTAATTGGGATATCCGGTGACCACTTGCACTTCATGCCCCCTACGAACCAACTCTTCGCAGATGTCCTTTATCCGGAAAGGTTCCGGATGATAGTACTGACACACTACCAATATCTTTTTCTTAACGCAGTTTTTTCTCAGGGCAGTTTTTTTGGGGGATGTGTAAGCTATATATGTCATTATGGCGGCCGTCCCACATGCGCCTGCGATTCCTGCTGTCTTCATGATCTTCTTGATATTCATTGTCTGCGTCCTTGAGCTTTTATTTTCTGCAGCACATCCTGCGGGATGCTTTTGTCCAGAGCACCCACATTTTCTTCCAAGTGCGATAGTGTGGTTGTTCCGAATACGGCTGAAGTGATGCATTTGTTGTCCAGCACATATCGCAATGCGGCCTGAGTCCCTGACATGTCAGGGACTTTATTGATGAAGCTGAAGTCTCTTCTCTGGGCCAGCTTGTCCCTATGATTGACCACGGCCCTTGCCAGATACCAGATATCTTTTAAATGCTTCACTTTGAAGATTCGGTTTGAATAGAGAGATTCTGCCAACGGCGCGCCTGCGATGACACCAATTCCACCTTCGTAAAGCTCTTGGATTATTTTTTCTCTATCTTGTCTCATGATATTGTAATCAAGCATCACAAAATCAAAGCATTTTGTGTCCCTTACATACGCAATCACTTCGGTATCAAAAGTATTGATTCCAATAGCTTTTACAAGCCCATCTTTTTTCAAGCTGCGCATGGCATCTAAAAACGTTTCTGTCATATCCGCTATCTGAGGCCCATGACACATCAACAGATCAAGATAGGAAATTCCCATTCTGCTTAAGCTGATCTCCACACTGCTTCGCATCCATTGAGGGGACCAGTCATGAATGTATTTGCCGTTGACGAGCTTGGTGCCAAACTTTGAAGATATGATGATTTCATCCCTATCGACAATTGTTGATTTTTTTAAAATGTTTCCAATTCTTTCCTCGGCAATGCCGTAGCTATAGCCCGTATCAAAGTATCGAATGCCCAGTTCATAGGCCCTCTCAAAAAGCATTGTTGCTTCATCGTCCGATATAAGCCGCTTTCCCCAGACGCTGGCACATCCGAATCCCAGCACAGTCATTCCTATTCCTGTATTTCCCAACAGCCTCTTTTCGCAGGCGGCTTTTTCTATGTCTATTTTATTTCTCATGCCCATTCCTCTGGTCGGTTTACTGATACCGCCTTCCGCAATTCCTTCCGCCTTTAACACAGAAGCTGCAGTTCCCCATAGACATCTGCAGTCCATGACAAAGCCCGTCAAGCTGCTCTTTTTTAATTCGCGGGTATAAACTCCGTCCAGCCGGGCCTTGTCCGAAATCGTCAGCTCGTCCCTTCCGTTGATCTGAGCCCAGCCCGTGAGGCCCGGCTTGATATCGTTGGCACCGTACGCATCCCTTTCGGCAATCAGGTCATCTTGATTCCATAGTGCGGGGCGAGGTCCCACCACGCTCATTGAGCCTCTCAAAATATCAAAAAGCTGGAAGAGCTCATCTAAGCTATGCCTGCGGAGAAACCTTCCGCTGCGCAGAAGATACTTGTCCGGCTCCTTCAGCTCATGTGTCGGAATGTCGGGTGTATCCAAACGCATTGTCCTTGCTTTGTGTATCTTGAAATATGTTTTATGGATGCCGATTCTTTTTTGGGAAAATACGATAGAACCAGGGTCATCAATGAATATAATAATCCCTTGGATGAAAAGTATTGGAGCTGCGATTATAATTCCGAACAAAGCAATAAGTATATCCAGTATCCGTTTCACATACTTTTCGTATATGGTCGTTTTGGGCTTTTTGTTTTCTCCAGCAGCATTTTTGAAGCATCTTTTCTCAGCCTTGTTATATGCTATACATATCATGGCGGTCACGCCGACAACGATCCCTGCTATGCCCATAGCTTTTTTAAAATTCGGTCTCTTCATTTTATGAAATCCCCAAAGTTTTGCCGGTTTGTTGATATACATAGGTGAACATGTCTGCATCTGGTCGAATCAGTAATCTCGCTGACAAAATTTCCTGCCTTCCCAATTTTCGCCGCCCGAAAGTTGCAAAAAGTCAAAAACAAACAAATAGTTTCCAAGTAATTCAACTTATTCTAGCATTTATCTTCCGAAGATGCAACCCCTTTTTTGTCCAACCTCTGCAGAAATCCTTTCCTGCTCCGCATTATTCCCTTTGTCTAGCATATACGACATTTTTCTCATGCATATCACTCCACATTCCCTCATGTCCACATATGCTTCTACACCTTCCTACTCTGTGGTTGCCGCAGCCCCTCCTTGATCCGCAAGCATTTCCGCCTCATCTCCATCTCCCAGCTGAGGATGCTGCACAAAGAAGATCAAAAGCATGATCAGCTGCCCCGGATACCAGACCACCTCCGTCACGCCATACACTGTGAACAGAACACAGACAAAAAACGGAATAATGGCATAGGGATTCTCTTTCCCCTTTTTCAAGTTCTTCCCGTGATGCCACAGCATCACGATTGTCAAAGCCACCAATAGTATACCCGCCGGTATTCCAAAATAATACCCAATCTGAATCCAGACATTCTGAGCATGCCAAGAATGGTATCCTGTATCTCCCAACTTATAAAATCCCTTATCTGGTGTATTTCCATACCACGTCATATCTTCAAGATACGCCTTGTAAATTGCCAGCCTTGACTCAATCCCCTGATCATCTGTCCATGGGACATCTATGGGCTCAATCACCCGCATTTCATCATCGGCAGCGTAAGCCTTGAGCATAAGCGGATCCAGCTTTCCGAAAATCTTCAACGTGCCGGCAATCCTTCCTAACAACACTTCCAGAAACTCCTCAAGCTCAATATACTTCTCGGAATCTGCCGGATCAAAGGAATGAACCTTTCCTTCGTAATACTCTCCATCATACCAAATAGGATGATGCAATATAGTAGGCAGCCATCGTATCGAATAAAATACAGGCAGAAAAGTCACTGCCAATGCCACAACCAGCCCCACTCCCCTATATAGCACTTGATGCCATTTCTTACCCCACAGATTCTTTATTACCAGAATTCCATACAAAATAGTGACAACGACTGCCCCTGCCCATGCAGTCCTTCCCATGGTAAATATCTGGAAAGACAGCATTCCGCCTGCTCCAACCAGATAAAAGAGCTTTCGGCCCCAATGAGCCTTCCTCAGCTCCAGAATATGGAGCTTATATAGACATATCACGTAGATAATTAAATAGTACAGCGCCATGGTATTGCAGTTCGCATAGGCTCCCTGATACCGCACCTCATCATAAGGCCGAAACCCATACGCATAGATCTGGATACAGAAAAAAGAAATCAGCGTGCCATTGATCATTCCGTCCCACAGCACCTTCCGATCCTCCGCTCGGTATTTTGTAAGATAGAAAGCGCCGAACATCAGCAGATACCACAGCGGCCACAGCCGCTGGCTGACCGATGCGATCATCAACATGCTCATGGCAATCCACAGCCATCCCAGCACACCCGGCCGAAAGCCCATCGTCTTATCCACCACTATCTTTTTGAACAAATGTTTCACTATGATACCGATCCACCAGATGTTGATAATGGCCGTCTCGACTTGCCATAGAAGATATTCACCCACATGCTGCTGCCAATGAAAATATACGGCTGCCATAACTGCCACACACGCCACCGTGTAAATACCGTTGGGTATCGTACAAAACTCCTTCAGCGGATACGCGCTGGCGATCATTATCATGACCACAAATCCCGTGCAGTTTACGGCCACTTGCCAAATGTCGCCCGTTTGGCTGGCACGAAGAAACTCAATAAGATTCAGTGCCATGAAACACAGTACATACAAAGTCCTTCTTGAACAAATCGCCCCCGCCAGCCTCTCTTTTCTCACCATCGTCTTATCGCTCTTCACCGATCCTCCCCTTGCCAGCGCCTTTGTTCCTTTGCCCATGTGTAGGTTCAGCGCTTATAGCTTATTGTACGTTCTGCCCGCCGTTTTCTATACTTGCCCATCATTTTCATTGGACAACCGTCAAATCTCCAGCAGATCTTTCTTCAATCACGAAGAATCACATTAAAGGCAGCTTTATCATTTGTAAAAGAGAATACTCCCTCTCTGCCCTAAACGTGATTCTGTAATCCAAAGTATATCACAAGCATTCTAACAAACGCAAGTTATTTTTTGAATTTATATACCTAATTCAGGCAGTATCAAAATTCAAGCGTCATAAGCTGGGTCTGCCTCTTCTCTACGTCCCTTGAGAAAAACCCCATAGAAAAAGAGCCCCTTCTGAGTCTCCCATTCCACCCATCTTGGCTCTTCCATAGCATAGCACGAGCCACCATAAATATACGCCTCATTTGCGCCTATCCATGATGGCACGGCCCCCTATCCCTCTCGCATAACACAATCCCAGCTACAGCAATTGCTGCTCTTCAGCTATAATAGCCCAAGCAGTTCACAGCTTGATGCAGTATTTCTTCTCAAAAGCCTTTTCTGCTTCTTCCATAGAACGCTCTGATATTACCCCCTGCACGTCAAGCCAATGATCATAATAAGTACTCTTATTATCTTCCTGCTCCCACAGCGGTATGCTAACATACCCTTCTGTGTCATTCAAGAGGGTTGACAAACCATTCTTTTTCATCAACCTTCCTTTCACAAACCTCCCTTTACTCTAGCCATAACCCCCTTCAATACACTCCTAACCTCTTCGTGATTATAGCATTTCCCCTGAGATTTTGCAAGCTTTTTTGCCAGAAAACCGCCAAAATACTGCATAGACTTACTTAGCCTGCCCCCTATTGTAGAACAATATCATCTTGCTCCGACATCTTAAAAATATTCATCTTTCCATATTTTTTCAAAATCATGCAAAAAGGCATCTACTTGAACCATCATTTCCACGGGCGAATTGCCTGCGCACTTTTGGAACGAGGCACGGAGAATCTTCCTACTGTCTCTGCATCTTTTATTTTCTATTATTTGTTTAAGATATTCTTCGCCGCATGATTTAAGGTATCCGACCATTTCACAAAATATTTGTGTGTCATCTAAAAAGTCGAATCTTTTCTCTACAATTGTCTTTTTTTCCTGATCAATCGGACCTTGGTACTTGTCAATGTTTTCTATCATGTCCCAAAGATGCGCCTGATAATCGAACGCTTCCAGAGCCAGAGAATACATCGTTAGATCTTGCTGTTTATAGCAAGGTATCTTTCTCATATATACCCTTTGCCAGTCCCGAAGTATATCCTTGACTTGTTTCGTATTACGATATATTTTCTGCAACTGCTCCATCACATGAATGACAAGCGCAATTCGCACCTTCCTGATCCCCTGACCGAACTGTTGATCTGTTCTGTTTGTTAATAATTCATCTGCTATGGACTGCAGGTACTCATCCGGCGTGAGCCCTAAAACCAGTATGGCCAATATATCAGATATGGGCTCGGACAACAAGTAGTGAAGGAAATGCAATAGATCCGGCAATATAGACGTATTGTACAGTTTAAATATTTCTTTCATATCATCAACCAACAATTCACAAAAACGAAATGTATTTTGAATACATGTAGTCGTCAATTCATATTCTGCCTCCCCCTGCTTTTTATCAGCGCTTTTGTATACTTTTCTAATCCCCTCCTCCAACGATCTTCCATGGCTCACGCAATACCTATGTCCATATGAATCATATACTTTTTTAAATACAGTTCCGATACGTTTTATGGACTCTTCTGAATAATACATATATTTCTTGTTTTTTTCTACTCTTTCCAGACCATCGTTCACTCGCCTCAAATGCTCATACAGCTCGCCATCGTAAAAAGCCCAAATGTTTTTATGTATCATCTTCCTAGCATTAACATCCATCCCCCCTTCTACTTTATATGCAACAGTCTTCGTCAGTTCCATACATAAAACATAAAAACTACATTTCAAAAAGACAGAGTGCCTTTCATTCCTCTTTCTCAGTCTCTCTCCCGCCAGATGCCCCACCTCGTGCGTCAAGATAATAGATAAATTCTTAGGAGAATATAGATACCGCTCCGGCACCGTGATGAGCATCAGCCGTCTCTTATTCTCGGGTCGGCGTCTCAATTGTCTTACTGCAACATCCTTGAACATTCCAGGGCAGAAAATATAACCGTGCCTTTTCGCTTCCGCTTTCTCCGAGCTCACCTCCTTGACATGTGCAGAAAGTACAAACACAAACAAAGTATAATATGCCCTCAGTTTAGCCGGCGCATAATGCAGAGTCGCATTAAAGTCCCTTATCTGAAAAAACTGGATATCCGTTCTCAGCGTCCCGTGCAGAGTCATGCTGATCTTGTGAATAAAATCATACAGCCAATCATCCTCAGCCAGCCCTTTAACCTCTCCTTTCTTATCGCATACCTCTTCCAGAATATTTACCAGCATTTTCAGCGGATAATACATGGAAAAAAAATCATATTTTTTAGTAGGCGCTGCCTCCATTGCCGTCAATGACTGCAGAAGCTGGTAACCCCCCTGACAAGCAGCCGTCAACCTCTCAACATACCGTCGTTCCATCACCTCCGTTTCCTTCATCTTTTCCATCACGCAATTCAGTTTATTTTTCAGCATTTCGCACTGTTCTGTCTTGTACTCTTTCTTCAGAGCTGCGTTTCCCCTATCCATTTCATCATCACTGATGGAAATCATCTGGGTTTCCCTATTCAGATCCCGCGTATTCAAAACAAGATGTGTAGAAAAAAACGTAAACTGCGTGTACTTTCCATAGTAGCTTAACAATCCTCCCTTTCCTAGCTGCCTGATCAGATTTCCTAATGGAACCATTCGAGCAATCAGCCGAAAATCATTGTCGCCTAAAATATCATAAATCTTATAATCCGGCCCTTGCTCCGATGCTATCCTTCCATCATACAGTTTCTCAACAAGCTTCTTGCAGAAGCTGAAGTACTTTTGATTCAATGGATAAAAAGCGTTTTCCTCTAGCTTGACGCTGTTGGTAACCCCTTTCAGACTTATAGAGTCTATCTCTTGACAATTAAGCTCTGCGTACTCCTCCTCACTCATATGCTGCTGCCGCACTTCCGATATCCCAAAAACAGAATAACTGTACACCACAGAACTACCAGCATCATGAAGAGCCATGATTGCGTCTACCGCCTTTTTATAATCCTTGCTCCGAATACAAACTACGAAATCGTTTTTGTCTACAGTTCCGTATGTATACGCTAGGCCTTTCCCTTCCAGCCTTTTGCGCGCCGCCTCATTAAATTGCTCACATTGCGCCCCCATCTTTTCAACGCCAATAATATAATCTTTCGTCTGAATAAAAACAACAAAGGTCAACAGCATATCTCTATATTCATTCGGATTCCAAAATTCTACATCCGATATGCCACCGTTCCAACTATCCTGACTAAAGCAAAAAACACTTTGGTGAGCGTAACACCCCTCTCCTCTGGCGATACATTCAACTCCGTAATTCCATAATTCCCGCAACTGGTCATGCTCATATTGGCACGGCACCCGTTTTGTGTACATGAAATCAAAAAACCCTGTGGTAAAGTATTTCTCAAACCCTTCCCACTTATCTGCGCCATCTCTGATTGGCATGTTGTAATTGATGAATGTTATCGCTCTGCACACCATATCATCCATGCTCCTTCTCCCTTCTTTCATTGTTGCAGTTCCCAAATGCCCCAGAGCAGACTATCTAGATGATCTGGCGTCTCTGCCTTCAGGTATCTGTCCCTCAAAAGGAAAAAACACTGCCGCATTGTTCCATCCACTTCCCTAAGCGCAAATTGGCGAACATCGATGAATTCCAAAAGCATCTTTCCCCTTCCTTCATCTACATACGCCATTTCTCCCATCTGTATAATCTTACCGAAGGTTTCCCCAAAACACCTCAATCTACTATTATTTTTCTGCAGCCAGTATTCCGTCTGCACAGCCACCATAGCAAATATTTCTTCAATCCAAACTACCGGAAAATTTACCTCAATACCATATAACCCATCGTTCAAAGAAAGCATATCCGTCAGCCTGCCCAGATAAGACGCTATCTGCTCTTCCTCGCAATTTTGATATAGACTATCCAACAATGCCCAATACACCAGCTTTGTCCCTTTCTCACCACCCGCCTCAAAGCCCTTATCCACTTCCTTAATATACAGCACCGCTAAATCCACTATCCTATCTTCATTTCTTTTAGCATAGACCCTTGTCACAAAATCCCTGCTGATCCTATACAGCTTCTGCTCCCCTTTTTTCCGTCCTACCTTCCTTACACAAGACAGAAAAAGGGCATTGACTTCATTCCAGTCCGTATTTTCCTCCAAGGATGCCTCGATCCTATCCAGCAATTCACCAAAAGTCTCAAAGCCGGTCGCTCCCTTAGATTTGGTCCCGCTACGTTTTATTTTTTTGATAAGCCTTCTGAGATCCCCGCCTCTGCTATAAGTCATCGCAAGCAATAGGTTGCTTACCAAAAATTGAACAAATATCAATACCATAATGAAATAGGCCGTAAAGCAGTATTTACGAATCAGCGCGTACATCATCCACGCAGGGGTAGTGAACACACCTATAAAAGAATCCACCAGCCATCTCCCCAGCCAATTCCTTCCAAACAACTCCTTTCTGCGAATTCCATACACCTTCTTCTCCAAACGATCCGAAAGGCTCAGCCATCCGGTCACGATCATTCCTACCACCGTCAGCAGAACACTTGAATATCCCCCCAGCGTATCATATAAGAAATCATGACTGATCCCCCATTCATGCCCTAATACCACAAACCTATGAACAAGTCCCGAAAAACATCCTTTGCATTGGCTTAGATATTCATTATCCACCTGAACCGCAAAAAAGATCAACATGCTCCAAGCACAGAATATGCTCCCATACCTTATACTACTTCCGAGCATCTCCCTTCTACTTCTGCCAACGGGATCCTTATATTTTTTATACTTGGAATTTGGGCCACGGACATCGAGACAATCACTGCCCTTATTCCTATCCAAATTTCGTCCATAAATTCTCATTATCCTTTACATTCCCCTCGGACATCCCTTTTTCGACTATTGTATCATTCTTTTGAATGTAGTACAATAGCTTGTTTGATTATTTTTCAATCTGCATTCCTCCATCCTTCATTCTGAACATTCCTGCCAAGAACTTTTCGGCGATGCCAACAAACACCCTCTGAATTCAAGACTGCGTTCCTATGCAGCCATAAATCCAGAGGGTGTCTTCTCTTCCATATTCTTTATATACTCATTTCATTTCTTGCTACGATTTTTCTTGGTTTCCCCCCATGCCATATCCGCATCCCCGCCTACTCCTTCGGCACATATGTAGGCGCGATCTTTCTCACATATTCCCGGATGTCCTCCGGCTCTCTCACCACATATTCCTTCAGCTCCTCCAGCTGCTTCATGAATTTCTCCTCGTCAATCTGGATGGGCTGGCCGATATGGATCATCTTGTTGGCGGTGTCCTTCATGCCCTCTTCCGCCATCAGCATCTCCTCGTACAGCTTCTCCCCTGGGCGCAGTCCCGTGATCTTGATTTCAATGTCCTCGCCCACCCTAAAGCCTGACAGCTTGATCAGGTTCTGGGCCAGCTCCATGATTTTCACCGGCTCACCCATGTCCAGCACGAAGATCTCGCCGCCCTTGGCATAGGCTCCCGCCTGCAGCACCAGAGAGACCGCCTCCGGGATGGTCATAAAATACCGCACCATATTGGCGTCCGTTACCGTCACGGGACCTCCCTCAGCAATCTGACGCTTGAACAGCGGAATCACGCTGCCGTTGCTGCCCAGCACATTGCCGAAGCGCACCGCTACAAACTCCGTTTCGGAGTGGTTGTTGTATGTCTGTATGATCATCTCACAGATACGCTTAGTAGCCCCCATGATATTGGTGGGGTTCACCGCCTTGTCCGTGGAGATCAGCACGAACCGCCGAACCTTCCATTTGTCCGCCGCCTGCACTACCTTCCAGGTTCCAAGCACATTGTTTTTCACCGCCTCATTGGGACTGTCCTCCATCAGCGGAACATGCTTATGGGCCGCCGCATGGTAGACAATCTCCGGGCGGTAGGTCTCAAATATCTGCTCCATGCGGTTGGTATTGCGAACCGAAGCGATCAGCACCACCAGATCCAGCCCCGGATATTTCCTGCGCAGCTCCTGCTGAATATCATAGGCATTATTCTCATAGATGTCCACGATAACCAATCGCTTCGGATGATGTCCGGCGATCTGCCGGCAAAGCTCACTGCCGATAGAGCCTCCGCCTCCCGTAACCATAACCACGGAATTGCTTACATAATCTATGATCTCGTCTATATTCGTCCTGATCGGCTCCCGGCCCAGCAGATCTTCTATCTCCACTTCCTTCAAGGCAGACACCGAGACCTCCCCATTGATCAGCTGGTAGGTTCCCGGTATGGTCCGAAGCTTACATCCCGTCTCCTTGCAGATATCCAGTATTTCCTTCCGGGTCTGCCTGCTGGCGGAAGGAATTGCGAAGATAATCTCATCAATTCTATACTGCGCCGCCGCGTCCACAATCTTGTCCCTGCCCCCTACGATAGGAATCCCCCGCAGAAGCTTGCCGTGACAGCCCGGCTGATCATCGATGATGCATCTAACCTTCAGATTGATGTACTGGCTGACCTCTATCTCCTTCAAGATCATGTTTGCCGCCGCGCCCGCCCCGATGATCATCACATGCACTCCGGGCTTCCCACCCAAAATGTTCTGCCTCTTGGAATTCAGGATCCGCAGAATACGGTAACTGAACCTGATCACGCATGTCATGCCGAACAAAAAAATCCAAAAAAGCACGTGGTAGCTTCTGGGCATATTCCATCCGGTGAAATGACATAGGATCATCTGAGCCAGAGCCGCGCTGCTGGTAGCAAAGGAGATATTGAGCAATTCCGTAGCGCTGGCATACCGCCACACGCTTTTGTACAGCCTCCAGATCAAGAAGAAAAGCAGCGTGAAGCCCACCGTATATGGAATGATCCTCTCATACCGGTTCAGATACTCCTTGGGAATCTCCCTGAAGCTGAATTCAAAGCGCAGATATAAAGCAGCGAACGAAGATATCAGTATCGCCATTATGTCCATCAGCACCAGCGCGATAATACGGTTCATAGGTATCCTCAGGAAACTTCTCTCCTTTTTCATCAAGGCCGTCCTCCCCTTGCAAACAAGCATTGCACTCAGTATATAACATCCTTGGGGAATCCGCAAGCGAAAAAGCTCTTTACATCAAATCCTCTGACCAATCCGCATCATTGTCCCCTTGCGTAGGCGCTTGTGTAGGTGCCGGCGTAGGCTGAGGTTCAGGTTCCGGCTCCGGTTGCGGATCCGGCTCCTTTGCAGGCGGCTCGGGTGTAGGAGCCGGCGTAGGCGCTTGTGTGGGCGTCGGCGTGGACGTGACTGCAGGCCTCTTGGTAGGCTGCGGCGTAGGCTCAGGCGAGGGTGTGGGGATAATCTCTCCCTGCTCATCATACACCATCGTATTCGTCTCATAGGCGAAGTTTTCACGATTGTTCCACAGCTCGAAAGCCCCCCCTTGCGCCTTGTCATACACTGATTTGGTATATTCCCCTACCAGTATGCCCTGCGCATAGGTTCCCTGCTGTCTTTCTATTTTTCCCTGCACCGTGTCAAACTGCCATATATTGAATGCCCCCTCATACCTTCCGTCCGCCACCGTGGTTTCCATCAGCCACGTCACCCCGGCAGCCTGCTTCAGAAGCAGGAGCTTTCCTTCCTCTCCCTGATAACATATATTGGCATAGGGGTTTCCGGCGATATCATAGCCCACCTGCACGGAGAGCAAGACCTTGCCGTCCTCCTCCAGCGTATAGCTGCGGCATCCCTCAAAAAGCCGGGCGGCCATACTCTCGAACCACACCTCGCTGCTGACCAGATGGATGCCTTCTCCAATATAATCTTCTATCTCCAGATTCTGGTGCAGCGTTTTCATAGCCTCCAGCACCGCAGTCTCCTCTTCCTCCGTGAGCTGACCGGTAATATAAGATATCCCTATGCCCTGAGCAGCCCCATCGGCCTCCGGGGCCTTTCCCTGAGACTCCTCCATTGTGCCGGAAACCATCCCCGACAAGTCGGTAGGCTCCACCATGGTGAATCCGCTCTCCCCGGAATTCCCCAGCTCATCGGTCCCGTCCCCGCAGCCTGCAAGAGCCACCGCGGCCCCCATGCATAATACTATATACAATAACTTGATCTTTTTCATAATTCCTCCCATTCGTCCAAAAAACGAAAAACCGTTCTGTTTCCTTCTGCCCTCACAGTTTCCCTTTATGCCGAATCTTTCGCCTAAAGCTTTCCTACGATGCTTATCTGGCCGCATTCCCGCTGCTCACGGTAGGCTTATCGAAGGCATCCGCGTCACTGATCAGCTTCTGCAAAAAGGCATATGCGTCTGTTCCTGGCTCATAGCTTCCCTTTTCGATCAGCTGCTTCGCCAGACCATAGATATTCCTAACCACAACAGGGCCATATACAATCACCTGCGTGCCGTTCTTCTCCAGCACCGCATAGCCTCTGAAGGCATACTGGGTCTTGTACTGGCTGGCAGGTATCCCCACCAAAACGGAGGTATACCGATGCCTCCCGGCTACGGTCTCAAAGATCACATCCTGCAGTCTGCCGCTTGAGTCCAGACCATAGGCCAGACTTTCCACAATCTTCTGCCCTCCCTTTATCATTGGATACTGCGCCCTATTGGCATCGTTCATGATCAAAGTGCCGTATTCCTTCAGCCTATATCCGTTTACTCCGGCTGCAGTAAGCGCTGCCCGTAAAGATGCGGAAATGCCCGTCTTGAACCTCAGCCCGCTCTTTCCGGTAATCCGGATAGAAAAGCCGTGATAGGTCAGCAAATCCTCCAGCCCCGTCTCAGGTGTGGCGGTGTATGCCGTCCCATTATAGCTCAGGCTCCAGAGATACATGCCCGTAGGAATCCCGCTTCCGTCATATTTATAGAGAACCGCCGTCTTTGCCTTCCCGTCAGGCGCTGTCACGATCAGGTTGCCGTTCCGCAGCTCCCCCGTATAGGCCACGCCGTCCAGCCACAGCGTAGTGTCGCCATAGCCCTTGGGCGGGGTCACAACCACATTCGTGCTCACCTTGGGTTCGCCGCAGGCCTCCGGGGGCATATTTTCATACACCGGAATCTTGAACACAAAGGAATTTTCCAGCGCGCCTGCGGTCTCGTAAAGCTTCTTGATATTTGCGCCTTCCGAAGAGGGTGCCGATATATTCTGCATATACTGGTGGGTGTAAACGGGATAGGTGCCGTTGGGGTTTACATTGAACTTCTGCAGGTACAAAGTGTCCTGACCCTTCTTGATATAATTGGCGGAAATGAAATCCGCGCCGCCCAGAATGGAATAGTATGCCCCCTTCCATCCATGCTTCTTCGCATACTCCAATCCGGTCTTAAGCACTTCCGCCTGCGTTTTTCCCGTGGCTCCCACGTTAAAATAATTATAGTATCCCTCGTAGCCCTTGCAGGTGCCGGAGATCATGGGGGAAGTCCCCTGATGTCCCTGCTCCTGAATCACTCTGGCCACCAGATGGAAGGGACTGACCTCTCTGCCCTCCTCCTTGGCAATCGCCCAGAAGATCGTGGCATAGGTCATGTCCGTCCCCGGCGCCACCTGCCCGTCATGCATAAAGGTGTTGTTCAGGAACGCCTTCACCGCCGCCTCCGTATGGTACTCTTTATTGAAGGTCAGCTGCTCAAACTGAAAGATTCCCTTCTCCGTGAGGCCGTTCCGGGGATCCATCTGCTGTTTCAGAACGGCTTCCGAGGCATAGTACCATGTGCCTTCGTCATACGGCCCTTCCTTGGCCCAGTCCGGAAAGGTATAATACACCAGACTCTTCCCGTCCTTCAGCTCGTTACGAATCGTCGTCTCCCAGTCAAGCGTGGTGTTCAGCTTGGCAAATATCCAATTGGGATGTTTCTTTTTCAGCTCCAGAAGCGCCGGTCGGTAGCTTTCGGGAAACTGTTGAATATCCGAATAGACCTTATTCCCGTTCTCATCTACAACATAGGTCTCCGCGTCCAGATTCAGTCCATACTGCTCCTCCCATGCCAGAAACCGGGAATCCGCACAGGCCAGATAAGTTCTGGGAACATAGCCGTATATCTCCCGCCCCTCAAAGTCCAGTCTCACGTATTCCCAGACCTGAGGCTCCTCGTCCACATAAATATCCAGAATATTCACCGTCTGACCGCTGAGAACAGTCACCGCCGCCTCGCTGTCATAAGAAGGCTCCCGGCGAATGGGATACTCATCGCTGAGGTATACCGTAGCCAGAATGTCCCTCTCTGCGGCAAGTTCTGTCAGAGCCTCCCCTGCCAGCCGGATCCATTCGGCCGTCTCCTCGTCGGCATTCTCCGAAGTCCGCCGGCCTGCGCCATATGTATTCCCGGCGCCTGCATCGCCCTGCTGACCCGTTCCTGCTGCCCCAGCGCTCTCCTGAGAGTCGGCTCCGGCTCCCGGCTGCCCCATACCCGGCGCTGTACCGCTTTCCTGCACGCCCGCTCCGACTCCCGGCTGGCCCGTCTCCGACACTGCCCCGCTCTCCTGCGTCCCCGCTCCGGCTCCCGGCTGCCCCATACCCGGCGCTGTACCGCTTTCCTGCACGCCCGCTCCGGCTCCCGGCTGGCCCGTCTCCGACACTGCCCCGCCTTCCTGCGTCCCCGCTCCGGCTCCCGGCTGCCCCGTCTCTGATGCTGTGCCGCTTTCCTGTGTGCCCGCTCCTGCCTCCGGCTGCCCCGTCTCCGATGCTGTGCCGCTTTCTTGTGTGCCCGCTCCGGCTCCCGGCTGCCCCGTCTCCGACACTGCCCCGCCTTCCTGCGTGCCCGCTCCCGACGGCAGCATGTCCAAACCATAATCCGACTTCTGCGCCTCGCTCTCTCTACCGGCCCCCTCAGACCATTCTTGTGCCGCAGCCGTCTTGGGCGCAGGCCACTGGATATCTGCGCAGAGCAGGATACCCGCCAGCGCCACTCCCAATATATGCTTCATACGCTTCTTCATAAACACTCTCCTCCGCCTGCTACTAACAAACCCTCTTGTTTCCAACAAGCTTCCCCCAGTACGTCTCAGGGGAAACGAACTGTGAAAATACAGCCCGCTCTGTTTAATGCCCTCACTCTTCCTCATCGCCATGCCACAGTATAACATGAATTTATTCCGCAAGAAACCGGTAGATTCTGGCTGTATCGGCAGGCCGCATATCTGCCCTTGTTCCGACCTTGTCTGTCGGCTTTTCCGCCCGGCGCTAAAGCTGCGCCATGTTCTTGTGCCGTTGTGCCCTGCTACTTTGGTGTTATAGGCCTTGCTTTGGCCTGCACCGTATGCCCGCTTTTCATCCCCGCCTATCACCGGCGCAGTACACTGTGCAGCTGCCTGATGCCTTTGGGCGCTATGGCAAATAAGGTATGATATACTTTGTTTTTTTTAGTCAAAATCGGATTTCTCATGGATCTGGCCCAGTTTTTCCGCATGTATGCGACTATTCTGCGATACATGGCATTGTCCCGCCGCATCTGTGCTATGGGAATATGCAGCAAATACTCCAGCCGCTGAAAAATGCCGAACCGAAACGCCACGTCCCCAAGCCGGGGATAGTCTCTCTTTACAATTTCCCCCACCATGTCCGCATTGTCCACACAGTCCCCAAAAACCGGCGAGAAATTAGATTTTTCCGCCTTCCGGGAATTGCTCCCAATTCTATAAAATACATGATAATCCTGCTCCGGCAGAGATGCCAGCCTGCCTATTTGGGGCAGCATCCGGATCAGGAGATTAAAGTCTTCGTTTAGCTTTCCCACCGGAAATGCATCCTTGGGAAACAGCTCACGCCGTATCAGCTTGGTGCAGAAAGAGCAGTCGCCCCTATGGAGCAGCAGCTCCTTCAAAAAATCGCTGCTGTCTATGACTGCCGCTTCCTTGGGCGGCACACAGATATCAGGCAGAAGATTCCCCTTTTCATCCGTCTCGTCCCTTCCGATCTGGGCCGCAGACACCTGAAACGTCCCTATGGCCTCCATCAGGCGCTGATACATATGAGGGTCTATATAGTCGTCGCTGTCCACGAACCCCACATACTCCCCCCCTGCCTTTTCCAGCGCCAGATTCCGCGCGGAGGAAGAGCCTCCGTTTTCCTTATGGTATACGCTGATACGCCCATCCTCCTGAGCCAGCCTGTCGCACAGCTCTCCCGTGCCGTCCGTAGATCCGTCGTCTACCAAGATGATCTCAAGATTGCCGTAGGTCTGGGCAGTGATGGAATGCACGCATCTGGGCAGATAGTCAAGAATGTTATAGACCGGCACAATGACCGTAATCAATGGATTCCTGCTCATTTCCGATTCCTCTCTTTCCACTCCCGCCTTGTCTGTCTGCGGGCGCTCTGTTCCCAGAGCACCGGCGCAGGGGCACAGGGCAACAGCCTCAGATCGTCCTCCGCCCTGCAAAGGTTAACGTCCTCCCCGGATCTCTCCAGAATCCTCTCCATCAGCTTAATCAGGCTCTCCGCTGCATATTCCGCGTTCCATGCCCCCACTATGGTCTCATAGGCGCTTCTGCCCATTCTCCTGCACAGATCCTTGTCCCTCACCAATGTCTCCGTCAGGGCAAAGAGCTGCTCAGGCTTTCCCTCCTCATAGACAAAACCGTTCTCGCCGTTTTTCACCAGAAAGGGAACCGCACCGATCATATGTCCTGCCACAAGAGCGCAGCCGCTGTTCATGGCCTCATTGGCCACCGCCCCCCAGCCCTCCTGCCTGTCGCTGGTAAAAAGAAAGATATCCGACTTTTCCATATACTGCCGCACCGCCTCCGGAGACTGAAAGCCGCAAAAGCTCACCAGTTCCCCCAGCCCGTAGCGCTCTGCCAGCTCCTCCATCCTCGGGCGCAGCTCCCCATCTCCGATGATGTTCATGTGAAAGGAAAGCCCCTTCTCCTTTAAATGTCTGGCTGTCTCCACCGCCAGCTCCGGATGCTTCCAATGAATCATTCTGGCCGCCCACAGCAAAGCGGGAGTTCTTCCGTTCCCTATTTCCCCGCCGCTTTCCTGCTGTCCGGGCACGGTACGACCGTCCCCCGTCCGCTCCCAAGCGACGCACTTGTCTTTGCTCGGTTCCGCCCCTTTATGTCCCTTCTCCTCCATCAGCTTGTCCAAGTCATAGCGTCTGGTCTCCGGGAAATATCCCCAGCAGTACATCTTGTCCGGATAGGCCCCCACAATGCGGAAGTCGCCTGCGACATACGCTCCCGAGCAGAGTAGGTAAACCGGCCCCCTGCGGTATCTGGTATGATCCTGATATTTTTTTCTCAGTCCTCTGGGGGACACGGCCTTCCACTGCCCAGTCTTGTATAGCCTCTCGCTATACCGCACAATGGGCCTGCCCGCTTCCAGCCTCTCTCTAACGTAACACTCCTCATCCGTTCCTCCGAACAGCAAAATATCGCAGTCGCAGATCTCCTTCCGGCAGAATTCCTCCTCCTCGTAGAAACACTTCACATAGGCCGGCCTCTGCTTCTCATGCCAGCCCATGCGCACCCGTTCCTCTTCCATGACCTCTGTCTGTATAAAAAGAAAGCGTCCCTCCAGCAGGCGGAACATGGCGTTGCAGAAGGGTATCTGATGATGATTGATGTAATTGGACACAAACACTACGTTAAAGGATCTCTTCATATATCTCCACCAGTCTCCGGTAATTTTTCTCTCTGTCATGGGTCTCCAGCGCATGGCTTCTGGCATTGCGGCAGTATTCCCCCGCCTTCTGCGGATCCTGCCACATCCCAAGGACAGCCGCTGCAAGATTTCCGGCCACCGCTTCCAGCCTGCCTTTTGCTCCTTTTGGCCCTCCGTTTCCCTCCGGCCTCTTGCCGCCCTCAGAATTCTTCCCCCTGCCTGCGCCCCTGCTTTCCTCCGGGCTGTCCGGACCGCAGCCTTCTGCTGCAGCTTGGCTCTCGTTCTCCTCCGCCGGAGCCCCCTCATAAAGGATCCCGTCCTCTCCGCCTCTGAAGATGCTTGCAATGCCTCCCACCGCCCCGCTGACACAGGGCATACCTAAAAGCATGGCCTCTCCCAAAGAGTTAGGAGAATTCTCCATGGCGGAGCAGCACACGAAAAGGCTGCTCTGAAGATATCTGTCCCGCATCTGTCCCGCATCCAGCTTTCCCAGAAAGACTACCTTGCCCTCCAGACAGTTCTGGGAAATCAGCCTGCGCAGATACTTCCCATAGGCGGATATCTTCAGCTTCTGCTTCCAGGTGCCGTACTCCACGATGCTGTTGCCTGCTACATACACCTTTACGTCAGGATATACCTTCAGGATCTTTGGCAGCGCAAGCAGCATATAGTGAAGACCCTTCAGAGGATAATCCCCCTGACTCAAAAATATAGAATGGGAAACTGTCTTTTCCTTCTGCCACACCGGCCCATAAAATTCCCTCCGAAGGCTTTCGTTCATGAAATGATATTTGGCCTCGGGATTCCAGGCATATGCGCCGGCCTTGTCCCATTGGGTACGCCCGGTGACATTCCCCGCCAATGCGACGGCCTCCCTCTCCATGCGCCCCCGGCAGGTGAACTTTTCCTTCTGCTGCCGGATGCTGTCTCTTTTCAGCCAGTCCCTGAAGGTCACAGAACCTACGACCTTTTTGGGCAGATCTGCAAAATATGCCTCCGCATACAAAGTGCAGAGCCCCTGAAGCCCCAACAGCAGCCTGTCCTTGCGCGGAAAAATTCTGCACATGGCAAGCGTATGAGGATACTCCGTGCCGAAACAATGCACGATATCCGGCTTCACTCTATCGACGATATTTTTCAGGATTTGTTCCAGACCTTCATCATATTTTTCGGGATTTCTAACATCCTCCAAGAAGCCATAATAATCAAAGGCCGCCATCCCCTCCTGAGATATTCTTCCCTGACAGCAGGCGCCCTCCGCTCCCTCCGGCATACTCTGCATGGGAAAGGCCACAGAAAGAACGATGCCGTTTCCGCTCTGGTCCGCCAGCACTGCCTCTGCCATGCCGCTGACCCAGCCCTCCTTGTTGGTTCCCTCCTGCCCCATATGTCCGGCTATCACCGGCAGCATCATGTTGCACAGCCACAATACCTTCATGCTCTCCTCCCGGCTGCGGCCTTCCGCAGACCTTCTTTCTTTTGAAAGCCCTCATGCTAATTAAAGATCCAGTTCAGATAGGGCAGCAGCCTCACGTCCACCGCGTACATTCCCCGAAGCATCAGGACAAAATATGCGCCGAAAGCAGCGGCCACCCCTGCGGTGCAGAGCCTGCGCAGCCATCTGCAGGACATCTCTCCCAGCAACTCCGGCAGCAGAAAAATCTGGGAGACAATCATATAATACCCCACTCTGGACACTTCGGGAATAAAGGACCCGCAGCAGTACACCACCAGTCCGAACAAGTTCAGAAAAAAATAGAACCTTCTGGCCAGAAGCCTTCCCCCAAAAGTCTTCCCGGCGCCGTCCTCCCTCTGTTTGCCGGCCAGACTCCCGCGCCAGCATAGGACGCAAAGCCCCAGAGCGCCCACACATTTCAGTATATTGGCATAGGACAGTTGTCCGTCGTCAAACATGGAATCCCGATAATATGGGTAGAAGTAGAAAATAATCTCCCTATACAGCTGCTGCCCGAATATCAAAGACAGAAGAAAAAGCCCCCCCAGCCCATAATGCCATTTTTTTAAACGAACCGCCGCCAGAAACCGGGCGGCAAGATACACCGGAACCACCAATAGAATCGACTTGTGGAACATGGCCCCCGCCAAGATCCACAGCAGAAATTTCCCATATTCGCCCCGCAGCACATATTTCATAGAATAAAGCGCAATGGCAAGAGCGAGATAGTATCTCACCGAGTTAAGGCTGTTGAAATAATATCCTCCCATCATCAGCAGGTAGAGGGAGAACGCGAAACGGCTCCCTTGGTCCAACAGAGCCTTCACGAAAAAAAACACTGTTATTATGGAAAAAAAGGCGAAAACCGGCAGATAATTGTCATAGCCGAAAAGCTCCTGCAGCCATTTCACAATATAGTTGAAGCCAAATTCCGATGCCACATGCCGCTCTTGTGCGATCAGCTTGAAATTGTCCCGGTACACCCAATAATCATTGCCCACAGCGATCCTGCAAGCTGACACTCCTGTCAAAAGGCAGTAGATTCCTATGGCCGCTATCCTATTCCTCGCCTGCCGCCTCTCCGTAGGCCGGCATCCAAACGCCCTGCCGCCCTCCACGGCAGCCTGCACATATTCCTTATTCTCCACGCAAAGCCCCAGCGCCACCACTGCCGCCGCCAGCGCCACATAGACCAAAGCGCTCCACTCCATACTGCCTCCCGGCCGTCATGCAGATCGGCCATACCCTTTTCTCCCGGCCATCTCCCTATTGCGCAGACCGACAGTTCTTCCCAGCTCCCATCATCCATCGGTAAGCCTGCTTAAGCGGCACTTCCCCACAAAGCTTCTCCCTATGGGCAAGCAAAAAACGCAGCGCCATCAGGCCATGGAGCCTGCCGTAAAGCTGCCGGTACAGCACTCCTCTGTCCCGGAAGAATTTCTCGTCATACCCCTTGAACCAGGTGGAATCCCCCCCGATCTCTCTGGCAATGGTCACAGGCGCTGTATACACCTTGTACCCCTTGTCCATGAACTCCTTGAGAAAAAGGCTGTCCTCCCCGTTGCTGTACCTTGCTCCGCCGCCAAACAGCAGAGAAAACATTACTCTGGAGGAAAGCAGGCTCTCCCTGCGCACTGCGAAGCTCACCGCCCCATACCTGCCGCAGTTGTACCAATGAACCCTCTTTCGCTCTGTGATCCAATATGTGCGGCGCTCTTCTTCCACCATAACATTGAAAAGTATCATATCTGCATCAGGTCTGCGGATAAATTCCGCCGCAATGGCCTCGCTGTACCCCGGCTCGTAGACGATATCCCCATCCGAAAAAAGGCAGATATCCCCATCTGCCCGCAGAATGGCCTCGTTGCGGCTCCTGCCCACTCCTCTCTCCGGAAAGGAGCAGAACCTGAGACGATGCCCTTTCCACTCTACCTCCTCATAGTCCAACCTATCGCACTGATTGATGATCACCGCGTCCGACTCCAGCATCATCCTGCCTGCCAGCGCTTTCGGCTCCTCGTTCATCACCGAAGCCAGCACCTGAACCTTCATAGACTATCCTTTCCCATGATCCGCCTTCCTATGATGCCCTCCATCATAAGCCGCCTGCCCCATGATATGCCTTTTCATGTCCTCATGGACGGTCTGTGCCCCTGAGAAAATAATATCTGCGAATCAGCCTCTCGTCCGCGTCCCAGAGCAGCGCCGCCGTCACCTGACAGTCCTGCTGCTCCAGATACTCCAGCACTCGCTCCAGCCGCCTGCCCGTATGACTCCCGGCCCGCACCACCAGCAAAATACCCTTCGCCTCCCGAAGCTTATGACATACGCCTTCACCGAAGGGGGCTTCCGGCACTGCAAACCACTCCCCGCTTACCGTCTCAGGGCATTTTAGCTTAAGGCTTTCCAACACCTTCGAGGTATCTATGTCCTCCTGACAGCCGCACACAGCCACGGCCCCACTGCTCTGGGAGAAAAAATACCCCATGTTCTCCCGAAGCTCCTTGCTCTCCAAAGTGCCCGCTGCCCTCAGGCCGTACCTCTTCCACAGAGTCGAAGGCAGCCAGACGCCGTCGTCCCCGGTCTCCTTCAGCAGCAGAATCAACACCGCAAAAAAGCAGGACAGCACCGCGCTCAGGGCAAACGCCCTCCCCACCCTCACGTCGGGAACCACTTCGTTCGCGCTATTTCCTGCCTCTATTACCTTTATTGTTTCGATCTCTCGGATCTCCTCCGCAAAGCCTCCCGTCAAGACCGCCTCCACAGCCTCGGCAATCTGCACGCTCCTTTCCGGACTCTTTGTGGAGACCACGACAGTCAGCAGCCTCAGGTCCGACTCCACTACCGCCTCAAGCGAATCCCCCAACCGGGAAACATCTATTTCTCCCAGTTCTATATCATTTGACATATCTGTCAGTTTTTCTTTCAAACTTTCCAGAAACATATCCGACCGAAGGTAAGTGTTCCAGCTCATCTGGTTGATATATACCGTGCCCACGTCCTTCTCCTCCTCCACCGCATATTCTATGCGGTAGCGGGAGGCAGCGCTGTACATGCTCTCCCCACGGAGCAGAACATTCTTTGCATAATATCCTCCCCCCAGCACCAGACTTCCCAGAAGGGTAAGCCCCAGAATCAGCGGCAGCTTATAAAGCATCCGCAGCATGGTCAGCCGCAGGTCAAAAGGCTCCCTGCCATAATGCCCCTTCCACATATCCGTCTCCTCCATATATATCCCGCCAAAAGCCCCGCAGAGCGGAGCCTCCGCCTATTATCCCTCTTTAATTCCTACCGATTCTATCCGCCCAAAATCTCACAAGATCTTTTTCTCCTGACAGTCGCTTATACTGCCCTCATCCCTGACACGTCCGATATCCCCTCATAGGCTCCTCCGCCCGGCGGCTACTCTTCATCCCCTCTGCCATTCAGGGCCCGCTGCCTCTCCTTCTCTTCCCTCAGCGCCGTGATCTGCTCGCCGTCTATCCCTTCCGTGCTGTCCGGCCAGAATAGGATCTTCAGCGTCAAAAGCATAAGCTTGATATCCAGCCATACGGTATAGTTCTCGATATAGGTGAGATCCAGCTTCAGCTTGTCATAGGGCGTAGTATTATATTTGCCGTAGACCTGCGCAAAGCCTGCCAGGCCCGCCTTCACCTTCATGCGGTAGGCGAACTCCGGCATCACCTCCATGTACTGGGCGATAATCTCCGGTCTCTCCGGCCTCGGACCGATGAAGGACATGTCCCCCCTCAGGATGTTCACCAGCTGGGGCAGCTCATCGATCCTGCACTTCCGGATCACCTTCCCTATAGGAGTGACACGGCTGTCATTTTTGCTGGCCAGCCTTGCCACCCCGTCCTTCTCCGCATCCGTCTTCATGCTGCGGAATTTCATGATATAGAATTCTCTCTGATTTCTGGTGCAGCGAACCTGCTTATAGAGAACCGGCCCCCCGTCATACAGCTTGATTACTATAGCCGTGACCAGCATAATGGGCGAAGCGATCAATAACAGCAGCAGCGACAGACAAATATCCATGAATCTCTTGATAAAGCGCTGTTCTATGGAAAGGCTGTATTCTCTGGTCAAAAGCATGGGACTGTCGAATACATGCAGTTCTTCCGCCCCCATCAATATCACATCCGAAATCTTAGGCAGCAGGTATACCCGAATGGACTGCCCGTAACAGAACTTTATCAGAGGCGTCCTCTCCTCCACGGAAATATCACCTATCACCACGGCATTGCACTCATCCCTCTCATAGGACTCCAGAATCATCCTGCAGATGGCTTCGGCGCCCTCCTTCACATGCACGGTCTTGGTGATCAGATATTTGTCCGCGCGGCTCTCGAATTTACTGCAGATACCTTCAATAGATCGGTCTCCATGGATCAGCAGCAGTCTCCGGGGCGGAAAAATGAATCGGTAAAGCCTATTGGCCACATTGATGTATATGATTATGACTAGCGTCTGTTCGATCATCATTGTGATGAATACATGAGGCACGAAAAGCTGGAAGGCCATCACCGACAGCTCCGCATAGATCAAAATGTTTGCCATAAGCGTGGAAAAGACCTGCGAAAATATAATCTCCGCATTTTTCAGGTAGCCCAGACGCATGCCCCCGTACATGACGGAAAGCAGCAGCAGAATACTGCCGTAGATGGCTATCTCCAGCACATGTCCCTTGAACCAGAACACGTTAGTCAGGTCGCCCACCAGACTGAACTGAAAGTCCACCAGCCAGTGATGCGCGAAAATCCCGATCTCCAGTCCCAGACATATGGCCGAGAGTCCCATATTGATCAGCCTCTTGAAGCCCTCCCGATGTCTTATCCTTTTTTCGTTTGTACTTGTCCTCAACGCGGAATCCTCCCCTTATCCTCAAAAGCCCTATCCGCCCCAGCGCAGATGCTGCCCCTGCTATATTCTTCTTCTAACGGCCCTCACCGCCCAGAAGCAGAAATGGTATGCGCTCTCCCAGAAGCCTAAACCTTCCGATTTTCGGTACAGATTCCAAATCCTGCGTACAGCCTCCAGCTTATTGGAGGAAAGCGACTTGCCCGATCTGCGGTACTTCACCAGATTCTCATTCAATCCATAGGCAGTATACCCATTTCTAAGCACCCTGAACCACAATGCGGTGTCCTCGCTTTTCACTCTGGGCATCTCCAGCTCTTCTTTAGGAATCTTTTCGGTGTCGAACATCACCGTGGTGGTGAAGATCGTGGTATTGCTCAATGCCTGCCGATAGCTCAAGGTCTCAGGCACATGAACCACTTTTCCCGTGCCCCTGCCCTGGTGGTCCGCGAATTCATAGCCCGTAAAGACGAATGCTGCATCCTTCTCCTGCAAGAACCTCAGCTCCCTCTCCAGCTTTTCCGGCACCCACAGATCGTCGGCGTCCAGATAAGCAATATACCTTCCTCTCGCCTCCGCAAGTCCCCTGTTTCTGGCCATGGCCGCTCCCATGTTGGAAGGCTGCCTGATCAGCCGGATTCGGGACTCTCCCTTTTCCTCCACGTGGCGCAGGATCTTCTCACCAGTCCCGTCACTGCTGCCGTCTTCCACCAGAAGCAGCTCCCAGTCCCCATAGGTCTGGGCTTCCACGCACTCCATGGTCTCCACAATATATTTTTCTACATTATATACCGGCACAATAACACTAATCAGTCCATCCATAAAGCATCCAATAGCCCTCCAGCTTCCGTGCCTCAACCTGCAACGTTTTCTCCAACTCCCGTAAAATTCCCTGCTCCGTTCCCTCAGGGAGCAATATACATGTCACTCCGGCGTCCACCGCATATCCCCCGTAAACCTTCGGCGCATAAACTGTATCCGCACTGCCCCCGGAAGCTGCGGCCGCCTCCGGTGCGGGGTCTTCAGGCTCGCCGCCTTCCGGTGTCCTATCCTCCGGCATCCGGCCTTCCGTCCAATCCTCGGCACCGGCCTCGTTGCCGGATGCCCTTAAGCTTGTCCCTTCAAGCCCCTCCATCCATAGGTACATTTCTACGATATTTTCATCATACACATCATAGGCATAACCGTTCAGAGAAGTGTCCCACATATTCCTGCCATAAGGCAGAAGTATCTCCGGATTCGCCTCTCTGGCATATTCCATGATCCTTTGAGGGGCCCAGAGGCACAGCCTCTCCTCCTGCCATACCTCCTCCAGCTCGTCCAGCACGCTGTAGGCATGACTTCTTTCCGCTGCCTGTCCCTTGTCGCTCCAGACCGGACGCCCCAAAGAGCCGCACAGCAGAACCGCTCCCAGCAGTATCGCTCCTGCGGGCAGCCCTCTGCGCCACTGTCCCGGCCTAAAGTCCGGCCAAAGCCCTTCTAATGCCAGCACGATCCCCCAGGCCGTCACTGCCGTCATAGGCACCAGACTCCAGATCCACATGTAATCATAGAATTTGGTCTGGTAAGCCATGAGGACCGCGGCTCCCGGAGGGAAAATGCAGCAGACTGTCATCACGGTGGCGTAGAGCCGCAATGTCCTCTGCTCCGCTTTTTTTCTGCCGAACCACAAAAAAAGCAGCGAGGCCAGCAACAATGCCGCCAGCTTTCCGTGGTCGGTATACTCTGCCCACCCCAGCCAGGCCTTCCTCATCAGCTCCGTCATTTCCCATGCTCCTTCCCGGAATATGCCCTGCAGCACAGCCCTGCACCGGCCATGCCCAGCGTCAGGGCCGCGCAGACCCCGCCCCCATACAATGTCCAGACCATGCAGGCCTCCGCCAGAATGCACAGAACGACGCCCGGCCATTTTCTGCGCAGGAGCAGCGATACCAGCCAGGGAATGAGCACGCAGTTGCGGATAGCCTCCCCCCGCCAGCCATAGCACAGCAGGTTAAACCCTTCCGTTCCATAACCATAGATGCCCGTCCATATAAGAAGCGCAGCCACTGCCAGAAAACAGGCATGCCTCTTTCTGTCCTGAGGAAACAGACAATGCCCCAGAGCGGAAAACGCGGCGTAGCTGCTGATCAGCGTAATCTCCGGCACGATGAACCGCACCACCGTGACAGGATCAAAGCCCGTGGCCCTGCATAGACTGCCGTAGAGCGTAGGCAGGCACAGTATCTTGAGACGCAGCGGCATTCCGACCTGATAGGGAAGACCGGTCATAGGATTCACCCGATAGATTCCGTCAGCCGCCAGAAAGCTGCCCACCGTCTCCACGGTCATGTCCCGCTCCATATAGACAGTATCCCCTATCCGAATGAAAATAAGCTGGGACAAGACCAGAAGAAGGAACAGTGCATATAAGAAAAGCTCTAAACCTCCCACGGCTCTCTCCGCTCCCATGGGCTTGTCCCGCCCCAAAGGTGCTTTTCTCCTTCGCCCCACGCTGCCGCTCTTTTGCCTCACGGCCCAGAAACATATGCCCACAACCCCTGCCGCCAGCACCAGTCCCCCGAGGAGCAATGTGCACCGGGAAAAAGGCCAGCCAAAAAACAAGCCGCACAAATGCGCCGCCTCGGCCAGCCCGATTATGATGATTTCCAATGTGATGAGCCAATCGCTAAATCTGTATCTTTCCACGTCATGTCCCCAAATCCTGCGGCAGGCTCTGCCTGCCGAGGCGCTTTCCAGACGCACCGTTCCAGAAGGTCGGACGACTGCCTTTTAAGGGCGCCGGTCCTGCTCTTTGCGGACATTATATCACAACTCATTCCCAACGTCCACAAAAGCAGCCGCATTTTTATACGGCTGCTCTCCATTCACGCAGTAAGAAGCATATTTATCTCTTGTTTTCTTATGTTCTCACCTACAAAAAACTACATTGCTTTAATGTCGAGGCGAACTTTATCCGCGATCCGAGCGATATATTCACTGTTGGTAGGTCTGGTCCTGCCCGACGATGCGGAATATCCGAACATCTTCTCAAAGGTCTGTACATTTCCCCTGCCCCACGAAACTTCGATGGCATTCCGTATGGCGCGCTCCACCTTTTGGTCTGTCGTCTTGAACCTTCTGGCAATGGTGGGGTACAACAGCTTCGTCACGCTAGTGACTACTTCCATATCTCTTCCCGACAGCAGAATCGCCTCCCGCAGGAATTGATATCCCTTCAAATGTGCCGGCACCCCGATATCCAGCATAATCTCAGTTATATACCTCTCCAACTCGCAATCCCTCATAGCAGTAATCTCCATATGAATTCCCCTTTCTTATGTTGACTGCTGCTTCTTTACCGCTATGAATACAATAATTTTACCATATATATCTGATTTTTAAAAGACCTGCGACCGCTAAGAAGTCGTTAAGACTTTCGCTACAGCTTCTCCCTTACCAGATAGATGGGGCGGTTTTTCACCTCCATATAGGTCTTGGCCAGATACTGCCCAAGAATACCGGTGCAGAAAAACTGCACACCGCTGGTCATCAGAATAATGCATACCAGAGAGGGCCATCCCGAAACAGGATCACCGAAAATCAGTTTCCGCACAATGATGAAAAGGATCATCAAAAATGCCACCACACAGAAAAACACCCCCACCACCGAGGCAAACATCAAAGGCACCGTGGAAAAAGCGGCGATTCCGTCCAGCGAATAGAGAAAAAGCTTCCAGAAGTTCCACTTCGTCTCCCCTCTGGCCCGCTCCACGTTCTCATACTCCATCCATTTCGTGCGAAAGCCCACCCAGCCGAATATCCCCTTGGTGAATCGGTTGTACTCCCGCATGGACAAGATAGCATCCACCATCTGTCTGGTCATCAGGCGGTAATCTCTGGCTCCGTCCACGATCTCTGTCTTCGAGATCCGCCGCATGAGCCGATAGAACATTCTGGCAAAAAAGCTTCTGATGGGCGGCTCTCCTTTTCTGGTGACCCGTCTGGTAGCTACGGAATCATAGCCTTCCCTCATATATGAAAACATTTCCGGCAGCAGGGAAGGGGGATCCTGCAGATCCACATCCATTATCACCACGTACTCGCCGTCGCAGTTTTCCAGCCCGGCAAACATTGCCGCCTCCTTGCCGAAGTTCCTCGAAAAAGAGACCAGATGCACTCTTTCGTCCTTCTCCCGAAGCTTCTTCACCTCCGAAACGGTTCCGTCCCTGGAGCCGTCGTCCACATAGACTACCTCCAGCTCCATATGGTGCTCCGCAAGAAAACCCGTATTCCTTATAAGCTCCTCATAGAAAAGAGCTATATTTTCCTCTTCATTATAGCAAGGCACTATCACGCTCAGCAAACTCATGACTATGTTCTCCTCATCCGGTTCCGTCTCTTCTCTTTGGTGCCCTCTTTTTATCTCTTTTTTCCAGTATACAATTTTTAGCCTGAAATGGCAATGATAATAAATATTTCTTAATTTTCTGCCCGCACGATGACTGATGCCTTTTTTTATGGTAGAATAAGGTCATGTAACATTTTTTACCATAGGAGAGCTTATGATGAACAAAATAAAATTCTTGATCCTGCTTTCAGCCATATTGGCGGCGCTTTCTGCCTGCGGCTCCAAGGACGGGCCTTCCGATTCCCCTTCGCAGGAGTCCAGCGCAGGGTCCACACAACCCTCCGTTTCCGCGCCCCAGCTGCCCGTCTCCGAGACGCCGCCGCCGAACATAGTCGTGGAGGATGACTCCCAGCCGCCCAGAGAGGGCATGGTCAGAAGCCGCCTCACCAATGAATGGGTGGACGCAGGCGTGGCTGCCACCCGCCCCATCGCAGTAGTGATTCCCAACGAAATAAACGCCCTTCCCCACTACAGCCTTTCTGAGGCCTCCATACTCTATGAGGCCAATGTAGAATACCGCATGACCAGAATGATGGCAGTCTATGAAGATTGGCAGTCCCTCGACAAGATCGGAAATGTCCGGAGCCTGCGCACCTATTACGCATATTGGGCCTTTGAATGGGATGCCTTTCTGGTTCATCTTGGAGGGCCGTTCTTTATAGACGACCTCATCGCCCAGCCTACTACGGAGAACATCGACGGCATTCTGGGAACAGACGATCCCGCATTTTTCCGCTCCACGGACCGCAACGCTCCCCACAATGCTTACGCCACCGGCGCAGGCCTGAAGCGTATCATCGGTGACAAGGGCTATTCTCTGAATTATAGGAACATGGCTGACACTCCTCATTTCCAGTTCTCCAGCAAACTGCACCCCAATACCTTGGATCAATATGACAGCAGCGCCAAAAGCGCCGTTTACATCGATATGTCGGGCTGCTATCCTCTGACCCGGTGCTACTTTGAATACAACGAGGACGATGGTCTCTACTACCGTTCACAATACCTATCCGGCGGCACCGACGGCCCTCACATCGACGAGGCTACCGGGGAGCAGCTCACCTTCAAGAATATTTTGGTCCAGTACATCAGCTATGAGGATCTGGGGGAAGGATATCTGGCCCTTCAGTGTCAGGATACCGCCAAGGCAGGATGGTTCTTCACCAATGGAAAGGGCATTCCCGTGACCTGGGAAAAGACCAGCGACTATGGCGCCACAAAGTTCTACGACGAATACGGCAACGAGATAACGCTCAACACGGGCAAGACCATGATATGTGTGGTACAGGAAGACGATTCCTTTACTTTCCGCTGACTTCTCTTTTCAAGCAAAAAAGAGCCGGGGCATCACCATAGATCCCCGGCTCCTTTTATTCCTTTCGCTAATCAGGTTCTCATCCTTTGGGTTCCTTCCCCAATCTCTCGGTTCATTCTCCCAATCCGCTCTCGACCACGCCGACCAATGCCTTCAAAGCTTCCTGCTCGTCCTCCCCCTCACAGACGAACTCGATCTCATCACCGCACTTAATACATGCACCCAGCACGCTCAGCACGCTTTTGGCATTTGCGGTGTTTCCCTTAAAAGAAAACGTGATCAAGGCCTTGAACTGCATGGCTTCCTTGCACAATATCCCCGCCGGCCTCAGATGCAGCCCGGTAGGATTCTTGATCGTAACCTTCTGGCTTACCATTTACCCTTCCTCCAATCCATTCATTACCCTCTTACCTTCTTATTTGGACCTATCCTATGCCCTCGGATTATCCCGCGCCCCTGCGGCCCTATGAACCCGATCCTCTTCCCACAACTTCCGTGGGCATACCTTATGCATGCTCTTTCTCAGAACATCACATCCTGAATCAGGTTGGCCAGCTTTTCGGCCTCCTCACTGATGACCTGCTGATTCTTGCCCTCTATCATGACGCGCACCAGAGGCTCCGTACCGGAAGGCCTGATCAGCACTCTGCCCTCACCGGCAAACTCCGCCTCCAGTTTCCGGATGGCTTCCGCGATCACCGGGTATTCCATGTACTTCTCTTTCTTGTGGTTAGCCACCTTGGCATTTACCAGCGCCTGCGGCAGCACCTCCATAATCTGGGCCAGCTCGGAAAGGCTCTTGCCCGTGTCCACCATGACCTGAAGCAGGTGCAGGGCGCTGAGCAGACCGTCCCCCGTGGTGTTCTCATCCAAAAAGATGATATGCCCTGACTGCTCGCCTCCCAGACTTGCGCCGATTTCCTTCATGCGCTCCAGCACATAGCGGTCGCCTACCTTGGTCTGTTCTATGGTCAGTCCGTTTTCCTTCCCCATCAGGAAAAATCCCAGATTGCTCATGACCGTGGCCACGATGGTATCCTTCTTCAGCTTCCCATGGCTCTTCATATGGTTGCCCACGATAGCCATGATCTGATCTCCGTCCACGATTCTGCCGTTCTCGTCCACTGCCAGCAGTCTGTCCGCATCCCCGTCGAATGCCAGACCTATATGAGCCTTTTCGTATACTACTCTGGCCTGAAGCTCCTCCATATGGGTAGAGCCGCAGTTGGCATTGATATTGGTGCCGTCAGGATTGTTGTGGATGGCCACAATGCCTGCCCCCAGCTCCTTCAGCGCCTCCACTGAAGTGTAATAGGCCGCTCCCTCGGCACAGTCCACCACTATCTTCATGCCGTTCAATTCCACCGGAACCGCCTGAATGGCATGATTGATGTATTCTTCTCTGGCGTCCGTGCGATACTTCACCTTGCCCACCGCAGGACCCGTGGGGAAATTCACCCCTGTCATACCGTCCCTGATCAAGCCTTCAATCTCGTCCTCCAGCTCATCAGGCAGCTTGTAGCCATTGCCGTCGAAGAACTTGATTCCATTGAACTCCACCGGATTGTGGGAGGCGGAAATCACCACCCCTGCATCCACCTTGTACTTCTGTGTCAGAAACGCCACCGCAGGAGTGGGAATCACCCCCACATAGACACAGTTAGCGCCTACGGAACAAGCTCCCGCCATCAATGCGTTCGCCAGCATATCGCCGGATATACGCGTGTCGCACCCTACCATGATAGTGGGCTTATGCGCCTTCTCCTTCGTCAGTACATAGGCTCCCGCCTGCCCCAGCTGCATGGCAAGCAGGGGCGTAAGCTCCTCGTTCGCGATCCCCCTCACACCATCCGTTCCGAATAATCTGCCCATTGCTACTCTTCCTCCACTTCCACGATCGTCAGCCTGACGAACAATTCATTCTCCATCCTTATCTCCTCCGGAAACTCGAAGCTCACCGGCAGCCGATAGGTTCCGGCCGCCAGCTGGCTCATGTTCTCGCTCTCCATCCATGCCGCCACGTTCACTGTTCCTCTCACTTCGCCCTGATCAATTCCGGAAATATCACTATTCAGGCCGGAGATCGTCAGCCGATAGGGCCCGGCCTCCTGCTCGAAGTCTGCCTCAAAGCCCTCCGGAAGGGATTCTATGCTGATATTTCTCTCCGCTATGGTCAGTGTCCTTTCCGCCTCGGGCTCAATACCCACGGTAACGTTGGCCCTGCCGTTGCTTCCCTCCACCTCCACCAGCTTCAGATTGTCGGGAAGATGCTTCCTGATGCTCACACTGGTGGTATAGTCCTCCGTAGCCCCGGTGATATCGATCTCCTCCGCAGGTATGGTGATCTTGTTTACCCCCACCAGAGAGTTCAGTGTACCGGCCACCAATACCGTAGGCGGATCGATATCAATCCGGCCCGTAACCAGATACCCTTCCGCCGGCTGACCCATGTAGCTCAGCTCCAGAGGAACCTCCTTCGTTGCCAGAACCTTCACTTCCACATGTATATTGTCTTCGTTTTTGGTCACGCTGGGCAGATGCAGCAGATTCCCCTCCGCATCATAGAACAGCGGTTCCACATTCACCGTCACATTGGATATGGCGTTGGTCACATCCACTTCCGCCACCACGCTGCTCACCTTGTCCACGGCTGACTTAGGTCCCACAATCTGTATTCTCGTAGGACTCTTGTCTATGCTGTCCACCACGTATCCCTCTCCCACGTTGCCTAACGGAATAGCCTGTACATTCAGCCACTTTTTGGCCTCTTCCTCCACACTGAGGCGCACCGCGTCCCGGCTGCACTTTATGTCGCTTATGTTCAGATCGGGGTTGATCACGGAGCAGGTGATGGGAACCGTGTTGATCTCTGTAAGCTTGCTCACATCGGCTTCCGCCACGATATCTTCCTTGGTCAGCTCGCCCATCCTGTTTCTGGGCATCTCCACAGTGACTCTGACCAGATCCGTGCCATCCAGAACCTCATAAACCTTGCCCTCTTTTGCCAGCAGCTCCACATTGACCAGCTTCACCGGAACATCATAGAAAGTCTTGGTGTCCTTGGGATTGTTGGTCATGACCACCACAAACCACAGAACCACGGCGATCATCACAGAAAGCAGCTTGAGGCCCAGATTTCTCAACAACTTCTTCTTCATCCTTATACTCCTCTGCACGCTTCAGCGCACATACCGATCACGGTCAGAATTTGAAAGCTTACTTTTCAGCTTCTTCTTGTCCCTTTCTTTTACGCCTATGCCTGCGCTTCGTGTCTTCCTCACTATTCATATTCATGATCTCGCGCATTTTTTCCTTCAGGCCATCCAAACTCAAATTTCTTTCCAGCTCTCCCTCATGGGCCACGCTGATCCCCCCCGTCTCCTCGGAAACGATCACCGTGAGAGAGTCCGTGGCTTCCGAGATACCGACTCCCGCCCTATGTCTGGTTCCCAGCTCCTTGCTCAGGCCCGGATTGTCGGACAGCGGCAGGTAGCAGGTGGCATATGTCACCCGATTCCCTCTGATAATCACAGCTCCGTCATGAAGCGGTGTGTTATGTTCAAAAATATTGATCAGCAGCTGGCTGGTCACCAGACCGTCCACCTCAATACCCGTGCGCTCATACTCCTTGAGCACCTCTTTCCTCTCGATCACGATCAGCGCCCCTGTCTTGGCTCTCCCCATCTCCGAGCACGCCTTGGCGATCTCGTTGACGGTCTTCTCGGAGAAAGAACTGTCCTGCCCTCTGGAGGAATCTAAAAATCCGATACTGGGCAGGAAATTCTTATTGCCCAATTCCTCCAGCGCATGGCGCAGCTCCGGCTGCATCACCACGATCAGGGCCGTAACGATGAAGCCCAGCACGTTCTGGAAAATCCACACGATCGTGGTCATGTCCATCAGATCCAGAATCAGCAGGAACAGAAAAATAAACAGCAGTCCTCTGACCATCTTCCAGGATCTGGTGGTCTTCATCCATGCCAAAATATAATACACCATAAAGGCGATGATGAATATCTCAAATACATCGCTTATGTCAATCGTGTCCGCATATGTGGGAATATCCCTGATATACTGTTCTGCCGTCTCTAACCATTGCATCTTCGTTCTGCCCTGCTTCTTTTTGAATTACAGCCATTCACTTGTCTGGTCTGTACTGTTGTCGTCTGCCTCTGCTCTGGTATTGTCGGTGCTCCCTATGGTGACGCTTCTCCCTGCGGTGTTTCTGCCGCCCTTCTGGCCGCTGCGCTCCCGGGCGCTGCTATAGCTTCCCCTTTGAGAGCCGTTCCTGCCGTAGCTTGTTCTCTCCGTGGTAACCGAACGGCCACCGGCCCCTGCTCCCCGGTCGGCGCTCTTCGCGGCAGGCTTTCTCTCGGCGCTCCGGGAATCCTGCGACGCGCTGCGAACCCGCTGGGAATTGATCTTCTTTACGGTTCTCGTAGGCACCGTCACTGACATCTTCGGAACGGCCTTCACGTAATAATAATACTCGTCGTCCTCGAACTGCACTTTCTCCGTGCGCTTATAGTCCACGCAGAACCGCAGAAATTGTATCACTACCGCTACGGCAACGGCCAAAAGCGTTCCCAGCAGCGCTCCGCCCACCGAGATGTTCACATCATAGAGCATATCCCCTATGAGCAGAGCCGCTATGTCCGTCATGGCCCCCGCCAGTATGGCGATGATCCATGCATAGTCTATAGACAGCCTGCGGATCACATACACCACCAGCACCGTCACCGCAAAGGCGGCGATCACCACCACCATCGCCTTGTTGCCCACAAGGGCCTCCACCACCATGCGTATCTTGTTCATGATAGCGTCTTCATCCTCCCCCATGGTCTTGATGTTGGGGGAGACGCCTACCACTACCTCCAGCAAGTAGTAGACCGCCACTCCACAGCCCACAGACACTACGGAGGAGGGCCCGCACAGCAGCCCCACGGCAATGGGAACTACATAGGGGATCTTCATGCCGCACAGCAGCGGCGTGAGAACCACCACGATGGAATCCTTGGGGCTGAACCGAAAGAACAGCAGGTACATCACCAGATATACGCAGAGCCCCACCAGCGCCACTTCCATGGAAAGCGCATACATATGCGCCAGACTGAACAGCGTGGCAAACACCACCAGCATCCCCGTAGGCAGGAAGGAGCATGTCAGTGCCACAATCAGCACGATCACCATGTCATCCAGCTGGGTCATATAGCCCATTTTGCCGTTCAGCGCGTTCAGTGTGACGAAAGCCAATAGAAACTTGGCCACAGGCAGGATCAGCACCTCATACTTGCTGTATATCAGCCTCAATTTCTGTTTCATTTCCAGTAAAACCGTCATTCTGTCCTCCAGCCCAAACTCCCTTATTTCGTCTCAGAATAAAGGGAATTCAGCTTTTTTAAATTATGATAATAGTTCTTCAGGCTTCTCTTCGCTCTTGAATACTTCCAGGAACAAGCCACATATGTCACCGCCCCATAGCCAACCACAGCCGCCACATAATAGGTCAATATGTTTTTTGCATAGGCGAACAGATCCATAGTGTAAATCTCCTGCATCAGTTCCTCCAAATTGCACAGAAGGTAGAGTCCGAATATAATGCAGAATGCGATGGTGGCACAGATCACCGACTTCAGAATCTGCACCGCAATATAATCGCTGCGGAAGTAATTTCCCACCTTCACGTTCTTTTTGCCCTCGTTTTTTTCATATGAGACCATTCTGGTCATCAGGATCACTCGTTCTTCATTGAGCATAATATCTCTCCCTGCTCCCATGCCGCGTCTTCCGGCGGGAGCAAATCCTCCAATCCTCGCAAGGCCTCCTCCGCGCCGTGAAGCTTATGAGGCTCTGTCCTACTTCAGGAATCTCATCTTGGGCCCCTGCCCGTCATCCTTGGCCGGTTTGGTCTGAGCCGCCTTGTTCTCCTTCAGCAGCTCCTGAAAGCCGCGGCTCATGTTACCGGCGCACTTCTCGCAAAATCTACCGCTGCGGATAGGGAACCCGCAGGCCTCGCAGGTCAGATAGATTGCAGAGTCCTCCGTGACCTCAAGCCGGTCATCTTTCAGCCACTGGCGGATCTGCGCCACATCAACGTCACATGCCTCGGCCACCTCATTGATGCCCACCCCCTTATGGCTCCGGATGTACTCCTTTACCTCCTGAAACTTCTGCTCCATTTTTTCACGGCATGCAGGGCATATCACCTGTCCAACCACATAGTTGAAGATATTCCCACAGCTTCTGCAATTTCTTACGTTCATAGCGTCCTCTCTTTTCTGTGATTTTAATTTGCATAGAATGCCGCCCCGCAGGCCAGTACGGCAAAGTAGACCTCCTGTACTCCTGCGGCCTTAAGAGTCCTCGCCGCCTCGTCTACCGTGCTGCCCGTGGTATAAATATCGTCAATCAAAACTACCCGCTTTAATTTTACATCATTTTGGGCTATATTAAAAGCCTTTTTCAAATTATTTTGCCTATCTCCGGGATTTTCATATTTGAGCGGCCTGGTATTTTTCTCCCTGACAAGGAAACCGCTGCTTACCGGCAGCCCCAGCTGCCTGCCCAGCACTTTTGCCAGCAGCTCCGCCTGATTATAGCCCCTTGCAGCCAGCCTCTTTCTGTGCAGCGGTATGGGAACCAGAGCGTCCGGCCCCACTCCCCTGATGAAATCTCCCAGATATTCCGCCATCTGCTCCCCGAAAAACCCCGCATATTCCTGACGGCCCCCATATTTAAACCGGTATATGGGCATTGCCGCGCTTCCGTACTCATAAAGCCCTCTTCCCCGTATGAACTCATGACTTTTTTTCCTGCAGTCCGGGCAGTACTCTCCCTGAGCCGGAAGCTTCTTCCCGCACTTCATGCACCAGGGGGGCACGGCCATCTTCAGCTGCTCTAGACATTCCAGACATGCCTTCTCCCCCCAAGGCCACACGATCCCGTCACAGACGGGGCACCGCAGGGGAAACAGGAGCTGGCACAGCCCCTCATAGCTTCGCGCTGCCGCCTTTTTCCCTCCGGCCAATATCCTCATGATTTTTCTCTCCACGCACCCTCCAAACGAAATCCTCTCCTTCAGCGCTCCGGGCAAAGCCCTGCAGGGATGCCCCCTTTACCTTTACATTCCTACTCTCTTTTCTTCATGATTGTGCATAAAGCTCCCGCGCTCTGGCCGCAAGCGCCGTAAACCTGCGGCTCTCGCTGGCATTGTCAATCATTTCCCGCACCGTGTCGCTGCTGCCCAGAATGGTAACGCAGCTCTTTGCTCTGGTGATGGCCGTGTACAGCAGATTCCGGTTGAAGAGCATCCGGGGACCGCCCAGCAGAGGCAGTATCACCGCAGGATATTCGCTGCCCTGAGACTTGTGGATAGTCACTGCATAAGACAGCTCCAGCTCCTCCAAAAGGGAAAAGGGATAATTAACTCTCCTTGCTTCGTCATATTCCACCGTAAGACAGGACGCCGCCTCATTGATCTCCAGGATCCTTCCCATGTCCCCGTTGAACACGCCCACTCCCTTGTCTATAGGAATCCCGTATTTGCTGACGATCTCCCATTCCAGCTGATAATTGTTCTTCACCTGCATCACCTTGTCCCCCTCCCGGTACACGGTATCCCCGCTGACATGTTCCTTCTTGCGGGAATCCGGAGGGTTCAGATATCTCTGCAGAATGCCGTTGAGCGTCTCGCAGCCCAATCCTCCCTTCCGCATGGGGGTAAGCACCTGAATATCGTGGGGGGACGCCTGCACATAGGGCGGAAGCTTCTCTTGAATCAGCTGAATCATATGTTTATATATGACATTTATGTCGTTTCTCTCCAGCAGAAAAAAATCTCTGGACTTGTTGTTGAGCCGAATCTGTTTCCCCTCATTGATCCGGTGCGCATTCACTACAATATCACTTCCGTCCGCCTGCCTGAATATTTTCTTCAGCTCCACCATAGGAAAGCACCGACTGGCAATCAGATCCCTCAGCACCTGACCCGGCCCCACGCTGGGCAGCTGGTTCACATCCCCCACCAGCACCAGACGGGTCCCCGGGGCAATGGCCTTCAGCAGAGCCTGAAACAGCTGGATGTCCACCATGCTCATCTCGTCTATGATGACCACGTCCGCCTCCAGAGGATTTTCCTCGTTCCTCTCAAAGCGAACCTTGCGGGAATCTTCGTCCGACAGCGCGCTGTTCAGCTCCAGCATCCTATGTATGGTTCTGGCCTCGAACCCGGTGGCCTCGGTCATGCGCTTTGCCGCCCTGCCCGTGGGCGCTCCAAGAAGAATATCCTGCCCTTCGGCCTCAAAATATCGTATGATCATATTTATGGTGGTGGTCTTGCCCGTTCCGGGTCCTCCGGACAGAATGAACAAGCCGTTCTGAACGCACTCCGTCACCGCCTCCAGCTGCAGTCCGTCCAGCTCCATCTTCAGGCCCGCGGCCAGATTCTCCAGCTTACGGGCCGTCCTGTCCATGCTCTCCTGAAGCGGAACCTCCTCCGGCACAAAGGAAATATTCAGATCCTGCAGCATCCGGGCACAGTTGAGCTCCGCATAGTAATAGGCGGCCGCAAACACGCACTCTCCCTTGATGACCAGCTTTTTGTCCATCATCAGATTGTCCGCCTGAGGGCGTATGCTCTCCTTATCCACCCCCAGCAGCGCCTCCGCCCTCTCCAGCAGCATATCCATGGGCAGATAGCAGTTGCCCTCCCCCACTGCCTGCATCAGGCAATAATAAATGCCGCTCCGTATGCGGTAGTCGGAATCCCCCTGAATACCGATCTTCGCTGCCAGCTCATCCGCCATCTTGAAGCCTATGCCGCTGATGTCCTCTGCCAGACGGTAAGGATTTTCCCGAAGTATCCCATATAAGTTCATCCCATAGGCATTGTAAATTTTCACTGCCATGGCATTGGAAATGCCATACTGCTGCAGAAACACGAAAGCATCCCGAAGATCCTTCTTCTCCTCCATCTGAATGGCGATCTCCTTGGCCTTGCGCTCGCTGATGCCCTTCACCTCCGTCAGCCTCTCCGGCTCCTCTTCGATGATCCGGAAAGTATCGTCCCCGAAACGCTTTACGATTCTGGCCGCCAGCGCCCCTCCGATGCCCTTTATGGCTCCGGATGCCAGATATCTTTCCATGCCCACGCTGTCCTTGGGCATCACCACCTGATAGCTGCCGATCTTGAACTGACTCCCGTACACAGGATGGGACATGTACTCTCCCTGTGCAGAGATGCTCTCCCCCTGCGTCAGGCCCTGACACACACCTACGCAGGTGATCTCCCCTTCCTCTGTAGTCAGATTCAGCACCGTATATCCGTTCTCGCTGTTCTGAAAGACAATATGCTCTACATATCCATTGATCGTGTCCATTCCATTTCCCCTAAGCGGATGCTTTTGCACAAAATCACAACAAGGCTGCTCTGATCCTAAGCAACCTTGTCCCATTTCCCACTATGTTTATCTAAAAGTAAGTCTCAGCCTACTCGACGCCTTCGGGAATCTCCGATACGCCGTAGTTGCGCTTCATCTGCTCGTACAGCATCTGGGCCAGCCCGAAGCCCCCCTGCGCCGTGCTCTCCTCCGCCATGCTCTGAACCATCTGATCCTTATAATAGTCCATCATGGTGGATGTATAGTTTGATGTATTTCCTTCTGAGGGAACCGTCTTCATCATGGACTTGAACATCTGCTCCACGAAATACGCCTCGAACTGCCTGCAGGCGTCCATCAGCTCATCCTTAGAGGCCGTGCCCTTCACACCGTCCAATGTGTTCTGGAGCTTGTTCGCCGTCTGGTTCGCCGCATTGGCATAGGTGCTGCCATACATGGAAGCCACATCACTGTAATCTATCATCTCATGCTCTCCTTATGCCTTTATCTCCTCAGATTGTTGGCCTGCTGCAGCATCTCGTCGGATGCCGTGATAGCCTTGGAATTCAGTTCATAGGCCCTCTGCGCCACGATCATGTTCACCATCTCGTCCACCACCTGCACATTGGAGCCCTCCAGATAGCTCTGAATCACATGACTCTTCTCCAGACCATTGTTCACCGCCTCATTCATGGGCTGGCCGCTGGCAGCCGTCTGGGCATACAAGCTGTCCTCCAGCCGGTCCAGACCGTTGGGATTGTTGAACTGGTACAGCGCGATATTGATCCCTATGGGCTGCAGATTGTTCTTTTCGTCGGGATAGCACAGCTGCCCGTCCTTGTTCACGCTGATATTGGAAAGAATATAATTACTGCCCAATATAATGGGCTGGCCCGCGCTGCTCATAACAGGCAGACCGTCGGAGGTAGCCAGCATATTGCCGTTGGTAGCCAGAGCGAACTTGAAGTTGCCGTTGCGGGTATAGTATGTATTGCCGTCAGCTCCGCGCACCGCAAAGAAACCCTTGCCGTCAATGGCAAAGTCCGTAGTATTGTCCGTTCCCATAAGAGGCCCCTGCCTGAAGATTGTAGAGATGGCGGAATTGCGAACACCCAGTCCAACTTGCGCGCTGGTAGGCTTCTGCTCTCCGTTGGCGCTGGTGGTCCTTGTCTGCAGCGTCTGATACAGCAGAGTCTTGAACTCATTTGCCTGCGTCTTATAGCCCTGCGTATTTACGTTGGACAAATTGTTTGCTATCGTGTCGATATTCGTCTGCTGCGCAACCATGCCGGTTGCGGCTGTCCATAAGCTGCGTACCATAATTCATGTCCTTTCTTTGTGTGGCCTCAATCTATTCTTCCTATGGCTTCATACTAGGTCCATTTTAACTATATTACACTCTGCCGATCTGGGTTACTGCCGTCTCCAGAGTGCCGTCGTAGGTCTGTATAATCTTCTGATTGCTCTCATACTGTCTTGTGATGGCGATCAGATTCACCATCTCGGACACCACCTGAACATTGGCCATCTCCAGATAGCCCGATTTAATGGCCGCCGTGCCCGTGGTGAGTCTGGCGCCTTCCACCGGTCTATAATAGGTCTCGCCGTACTTTTCCAGATAATTATAGTCCTCGAAGTCGGCCACCTGTATTCTGGCCACGTTTCTGCCGTTCTGAGAGATGATCCCGTCATTGGTGATCCGTGCCTCTTGCGTGGTGTCCACCTGAATCCTCCGGTTCTGGACGTCGAGAACATAATCTCCGTCCTCCGTCACCAGATACCCCTCCTTGTTCAGGGTAAACTGCCCCCCTCTGGTGTACATGGTGGAGGTTTCCCCCGCCTTATTAGTGAACTCTATGGCAAAAAAACCTTCCCCCGCCAGCGCCAGATCATAGGTATTGTCCGTGATCCGGAAAGAACCCTGAGTGAAATCCGTATAGTTCTCACCGATCTTCACACCCGGATTGTTCCTGCCCATGCGCTCCGCAAGGGTCTTTCCTATGGAAGTATCCTTGAGCTTCACGGTCAGAATGCTGTCGAAAGACTGGCTGGTAGCCCCCTCTTTTTTATATCCTACCGTGGACACATTGGCAAGATTGTTGGTCATGGTATCCATTCTGTGCTGCTCATTGATCATGCCTGTGTACGCAGTGTATAGTCCCTTTAGCATTTACTGCCTCCTTCTCATGCCGCCCTATCTCTCGTTATAGCCGGACAGAAACTCCACATATCTGCCGGTTCCCACGGCCACCGCCGTCATGGGATCCTCCGCCGTCATGGTGTTGATGCCCGTCTTGGCGGAAATCAGCTCCTCGAGCCCTCTCAGCAGGCTGCCGCCTCCAGTGAGAACGATCCCTCTGTCCGCAATGTCCGCCGCAAGCTCCGGCGGCGTCTTTTCCAGAACGCTGTGGATAGTCTCCACCACCTGCGCCGTGATTTCCCTCAGCGCCTCCTCCGTCTCCTCGGAGGATACCTTCACCGTCTTAGGCAGGCCCGTCACCAGATTCCGGCCTCTGACGTCCATATAGTCAATCTCCGGCCTCTTGTAGGCCGAACCGATCTTGATCTTGAGATCCTCTGCTGTTCGCTCACCGATCAGAAGATTGTGCTTCTTACGCATATACCGTACAATGGCTTCGTCGAAATCATCCCCTGCAACCTTGATGGAAGCGCTTACCACCGTGCCGCCAAGGGAAATCACTGCGATATCCGACGTGCCGCCGCCGATGTCCACGATCATGTTCCCGCAGGGCTTCGCGATATCGATGCCCGCGCCGATAGCTGCCGCAATGGGCTCTTCAATGATGTCCACCTGCCTTGCGCCTGCCTGATAGGTAGCATCCTCCACAGCCTTCTTCTCCACCTCGGTGACTCCGCTGGGAACACACACCGCAATCCGGGGCTTTCTGAAGGTTCTCCTGCCCAATGCCTTCTGGATGAAATATTTCATCATCTTCTCCGTCACGGAATAGTCGGAGATGACTCCTTGGCGCAGAGGCCTTACCGCAACGATGTTGCCGGGGGTTCTGCCCAGCATCAGCCTCGCGTCCTCCCCGATGGCCTTGATCTTGTTGGTATCTCTGTCGAATGCTACTACGGAGGGCTCCTTCAGAACAACGCCCTTTCCTCTGATGTATACTAAAATGCTGGCCGTACCCAAATCAATCCCGATATCTGTACACTGCATACGATGCCCCCTTCTAATGGATTCCACCAAAGCTCTCCTTGTCCATAATACCGAAACAAGGTCATACATTCCGTATTATAACCGAAACAAATCCATTTTCATAGGGGTTTATGAAAATTTTAATAAAAAACCTAAACCTGCCGCAGGTATTTCACGGCAGGGCCATTATATGCATTCTTATATTTTTTCGGCATATAAGCTTGGCTTCTTTAGGTCTTTCTCCATGTTTCCAGAAAATTCTTGTGAGCTCCTATTGTTTCAGGCCCTGTCCCGATCCCGTTCCAGCATCCGCTTCACATAGATCCCCGTATAGGACGCCGGATTTTCAGCGATTTCCTCCGGGGTTCCTCTGGCAATGACAGTGCCTCCCCGGTCCCCGCCCTCAGGCCCCATGTCGATGATATAGTCCGCCGCCTTGATCACATCCAGATTATGCTCTATAACCACCACCGTATTGCCTCCGTCCGCAAGCCTATGGAGAATGTCCACCAGCTTGTGTACGTCCGCAAAGTGCAGCCCCGTGGTAGGCTCGTCCAGAATGTAGATGGTCCTGCCCGTGCTGCGCTTGGAAAGCTCCGTAGCCAGCTTTATGCGCTGTGCCTCTCCCCCGGACAAAGTAGTGGAGGGCTGCCCCAGCTTGATATAGGAGAGGCCCACGTCGTTCAGCGTCTCGATCTTGCGCCGGATGGAGGGAAGATTTTCAAAAAACGGCAGCGCTTCCTCCACGGTCATGTCAAGTACGTCGAATATATTCTTTCCTTTGTACTTTACGTCCAAGGTCTCCCTATTGTAGCGCTTGCCGCCGCAGACCTCGCAGGGGACATACACATCCGGCAGGAAGTGCATCTCGATCTTGATGATGCCGTCGCCGCTGCAGGCCTCACAGCGGCCTCCCTTCACATTGAAGCTGAAACGCCCCTTACCGTAGCCTTTGGTCTTGGCATCCGCCGTAGAGGCGAAAAGATCCCTGATCTGATCGAAAACTCCCGTGTAGGTGGCGGGATTGGATCTAGGTGTCCGCCCTATAGGAGACTGGTCAATGGCTATGACCTTGTCCAGCTGCTCCAGCCCCAGAATATCCCTATGCCTTCCGGGAATACATCTGGCGCGGTTTAAGTCTCTGGCCAGATGCTTATAAAGAATCTCGTTGACCAGAGAGCTCTTCCCGGAGCCCGACACCCCCGTGACGCAGGTCATGATCCCCAGCGGGATCTCCACGTCAATGTTTTTCAAATTGTTCTCTCTGGCCCCCACCACCTTCAGGGCTCCTCCGGGCTTTCTCCTTTCCTTTGGCACAGGGATCTTCAGCTCTCCGCTGAGATATTTTCCGGTAACGGATCCCGGCACCTTCATGATCTCCTCCGCCGTGCCGCAGGCCACCACCTCCCCGCCGTGGGAGCCGGCTCCCGGCCCGATATCCACCACGTAATCAGCGGCCAGCATGGTATCCTCGTCATGCTCCACCACGATCAGGGTATTCCCCAGATTCTTCAGGCTCTGCAGAGTGTTCAGCAGCTTGTCGTTGTCCCTCTGATGGAGTCCGATGCTGGGCTCGTCCAGAATGTAGCAGACTCCCACCAGCCCGGAGCCGATCTGAGTGGCAAGGCGGATCCTCTGGGCCTCCCCTCCCGACAAGCTGCCCGTCCCTCTGGACAGGGAGAGGTATTCCAGCCCAACATCCACCAGAAAGCCTACTCTGGCCCGAATTTCCCTGATGATGCGCTCTCCTATGAGCATCTGCTGGCTGGTGAGTTCCAAGTCCTTCAAGAAACCGTGAAGCTCCCGAATGGACACCGAAGTGATCTCATGGATGTTCTTTCCGCAGACTGTCACCGCCAGCGCTTCCTTCTTCAGGCGCATTCCCTTGCATTCCTTGCAGGGCGTGATCCGCATGAAGCTTTCGTATTCCTGCTTCATGGTCTCGGAAAAAGTCTCCCTATACTTCCTCTCCACATTCCGCACCAGACCCTCGAAGGCCATGGGATAGACGCCCTTTCCCCTCTGCCCCTGATAATGTACCTCCACCTCTTTGCCGTCCGTTCCATGGATCAGAATATTTTTCACTTCCTCCGGATATTCACCGAAGGGGGTATCCAGATCGAAATGATATTCTTTGCACAGCGCCTGCAGCAGCGCGTTGGTAAAGCTGTTTTTTTCGCCGCAGGACTGCCAGCCCATGACGGAAATAGCCCCCTCGCTGATGCTGAGACGCTGATCCGGGATCATCAGGTCGATGTCGAATTCCATCTTATAGCCCAGTCCCGAACACATGGGGCAGGCTCCGAAAGGATTGTTGAAGGAGAAGCTTCTTGGCTCGATCTCACTGATGCCTATGCCGCAGTCCGGGCAGGAAAAGCTCTGGCTGAAGGTCATAGGCTCACCCCCTATGATGTCCACCACCAGCAGATTGTCCGCAAGATTCAGCACATTTTCTATAGAATCTGCCAGACGGCGCTCCATTCCCTTCTTCACCGCCAGCCTATCCACCACGATGTCAATGTTGTGCTTAATATTCTTCTCCAAAGAGATCTCTTCCGTCAGCTCGTACATACTGCCGTCTACGCGCACACGCACATAGCCGCTCTTTCTGGCTCTGTCCAGCACCTTGGCGTGTTCGCCCTTGCGCCCTCTGACCACCGGGGCCAGCAGCTGCAGCTTTGTACCCTCCGGCAGCTCCATGATCTGATCCACCATCTGATCCACCGTCTGCTTGGATATCTCCCTTCCGCAATTGGGACAGTGCGGAATTCCTATTCTGGCATAAAGCAGACGGAAATAATCATAAATCTCCGTGACGGTTCCCACTGTAGACCGGGGATTCCTATTGGTGGATTTCTGATCTATGGAGATGGCAGGGGAAAGCCCCTCGATCCGCTCCACATTAGGTTTCTCCATCTGTCCCAAAAACATTCTGGCGTAGGAGGACAGAGACTCCATATACCGACGCTGGCCCTCCGCATAGATGGTGTCGAAGGCCAGCGAAGACTTGCCGGATCCTGACATGCCTGTCAGAACTACCATCTCGTTTCTGGGAATGTCCAAATCGATATTCTTCAGGTTATGCTCATTGGCGCCTCGGATCTTGATGTACTCTCTGGGGCGCATCTTCTTGATCTCTTCCAAAATAAATCTCCTCCTATTTCAGTACTGTTTGTATTTTCTGCCTTGCAAGCCGCCACCCCTCCAAGCCTTTCGCCGTCAGACGGACGTACTGCCACATGCCGCATACGGAAAGCGCCGCCAGCAGGGGAAAGAATACCAGCAGATATCTGGCCCGGGCCTCAAAAAGCATCTGGTAAAAAAAGATTCCCAAAAAGCTTGCCACAGTCACGGCATATTTCTCCCTCTGCCCTTCGGGACAAAGACAGATACCGGAAATGCCGAATATACAGAATATCCATGCCAGCTGGGAAAGGGTATTATATCTGCCCACATGGTTTCCCTCAGGCCAGAATAAGTCCCTGAGAAATACAGTCAGCCCATCGTTTCCTGCCAGCCCCTCCGGATATGGTTCATTGATCCAGACCTCCCCCCGCCATCCGAAGGTTCCGTCATTGAATACCATGGTCATCTTTCTCAGCCAATAGTAGATGCTGCCGAAAAGTCCTCTCTCCTCCATCCGGGCAAAGGCCCGCTCCAGAGCCACTTGGTTTCTGGCATTTTTGTCTGTCTGGAATTCTCCGATGATCCCCGCGTCGCCGGGATGATAGCTGCCGGTGCTTTCCTCATTGAGGCCCATGTAGAAGTAATTCTGCCAGCTGGCCTCAATCTCCGGGTTAAAATCCAGCCCTATATCCTCCATCATGTGATCCACATATGCCTGCCTTGCCAGAAGCAGCGCCGCCGCCAAACCCACCTCTGCCAAAAAATACTTCCAGCCTCTCCCCCGGGCAGTCAAAAGGCTGATAAGCTCCACCCCCAAAACTGCCATGACCACAATATACCCGCTGGGCTTCAAAAGCCCTCCTGCCGCGCCGCCTATCATGGAAAGCGCCATAAACACATACTTCTCTCCAATCCTTTGAGCATCCCTATAGCAGAGATAGAAATAAATACACATAATGGGAAAAGCCATGCCGTAGGTGTCCGTGTAGGGCGATATCTTCCAGGGCGATATCCCCGCCAAGGCCAGATACAGCAGAAAGGCTAAAACAGTGGGCAGGATTTCTTTTGTCAGCCGCTTCACCGTGAGGCAGCAAAAGAATCCTCCCAGCGAAATCAGGGCGCAATTTACCTCCAGCCACACAAACTCATACACATAGGGATAGGTTCCCAGCTCTCTGGCTTCGACATAGAGCTGCTTCAGGAAATAGACCATGGGGACATTGTTTGAATACATGGAAAAATACACATTATAGCCCAGAGGAATCCCCTCCGCAAGCTTTCTGGCCTCCACGTCCACTACCCCCACATCCCAGGGGAGACGGAAGGCAATCTCCTTTGCAATGCGGACATTTATGAAAAACAAGATCAGAAAAGACACCGCCAGCACAATGTTTACGATGAGATTTGTCTTGGGCGTCAGCCGTATCCGTTTTGCCCAAAGGGCAAGCAGGCAGATCCCCGCTGCCCCAAGCAGTGCCAGCAGAAACAAGACATAATTGGGAAACAGCGCCGTCAGCTTCAGCCCCTGATTATAGTTCATGCGGTTGCCAATAAAGATCACACAAAACACCACCGGCAAAAAGACGATGCCCATTACAATGTATAGAACTCGCAGAACCTGCTTTCCTGCTTTCACCTCATACTCCCCTTCTGCTCCGGTTATCCCCAAAGGCGGCAGCCTAAGCCTCCGCTTTTGCCGATTTCCTTATCTTGTCCTTTGCAGCGCCCTCATTGGGCATCTTTCTCCTTCGCCTCAAGCTCCTGAAGGGACTTTTTCAGCTCCAGCATCTTATCCCTCAGCTCCGCCGCCGCCTCAAAGTTCAGATCCGCCGCCGCCTTCTGCATCTTCTTCTGAATCTCCGAAATCAGCTTCTCCAGCTCCTTGCGGTTCATGGATTCCGGATCCTTTTCAAACCGCAGCTCCTCCTTGGCGATGGCCTTGGAGATGGAGATCAACTCCCGGACAGCCTTCTTGATGGTCTGGGGTGTGATGCCATGCTCCTCATTGTACTTCTGCTGAATCTCCCGCCGCCGGCTGGTCTCGTCCAACGCCATGCGCATGGAATCGGTGATGGTATCCGCATACATAATCACATGCCCCTCGGCATTTCTGGCCGCCCGCCCGATGGTCTGGATCAGGGAGGTTGCGCTTCGCAGAAAGCCCTCCTTGTCTGCATCCAGTATGGCCACCAGCGAGATTTCGGGAATATCCAAGCCCTCTCTCAGCAGGTTGATTCCCACCAGTACGTCGAACACATCCAGACGCATGTCCCGGATGATCTCCGCACGCTCCAGCGTGTCAATGTCCGAATGCATATACCGCACCCGGATGCCCACATCCCTCATATAGCCGGTGAGATCCTCCGCCATCCTCTTTGTCAGGGTAGTGATCAGCACCTTGTTGTGCTTGTCCGTCTCCTTCCGGATCTCCCCGATCAGATCATCGATCTGTCCTTCCACGGGCCGCACATCCACCTCCGGATCCAGCAGTCCCGTGGGTCGTATGATCTGTTCCGTCCGAAACAGCTCATGTTCCGCCTCATAATCGGAAGGCGTGGCGGAAACGAACATCATCTGGTCGATGTGGGTCTCAAATTCCTCGAAATTCAAAGGTCTGTTGTCCAAGGCTGAAGGCAGTCTGAATCCATAGTCCACCAAAGTGTTCTTTCTGGATCTGTCCCCTGCGTACATCCCCCTGATCTGAGGAATGGTCATATGGGACTCATCTATAATTATCAAAAAGTCGTCTCCGAAAAAGTCCATCAAAGTCAGAGGCGGAGCTCCCGCAGGCATTCCGTTCAAATGTCTGGAATAATTCTCGATGCCGGAGCAGAAGCCCGTCTCCCGCAGCATCTCGATATCAAAATTCGTCCTCTCCGCAATACGCTGGGCTTCGATAAGCTTGTCCTCCCCCTTGAAAAACCGCACCCGCTCCTCCATCTCCCTCTCGATATCGTTGCAGGCCTTCTTGATCTTCTCCTGAGAGACCACATAATGGGAGGCGGGGAAAATGGCAATATGGTTCAGCACCGCATGAACCCGGCCGGACAGAGGCTCCACCTCCGCGATCCGGTCGATCTCGTCCCCGAAGAACTCAATCCTGATGAAGTAGTCTCCCCCTTGAGCCGGATAGACTTCTATCACGTCCCCATGCACACGAAAACATCCTCTGTGCATGTCCATCTCGTTGCGGGTGTATTGAATGTCCACCAGCTCCCGCAGCACCTGATCCCTATCCTTCACCATACCCGGGCGCAGAGATACAATCATGTCTTTGTATTCATCCGGGCTGCCCAGCCCATAGATACAAGACACGCTGGCCACCACCACCACGTCCCTGCGCTCCGTCAAGGATGCAGTGGCCGACAAGCGCAGCTTGTCTATCTCATCGTTGATGGAGGAGTCCTTTGCAATATAAGTGTCCGAAGAGGGCACATAAGCCTCCGGCTGATAATAATCGTAGTAGGACACAAAGTATTCTACCGCATTTTCCGGGAAAAATTCCTTGAACTCACCGTAGAGCTGGCCTGCCAGAGTCTTGTTGTGGGCTATGACCAAGGTGGGCTTGTTCAGGGCGGCGATGACGTTTGCCATGGTAAAGGTTTTGCCCGAACCCGTGACGCCCAGCAGAGTCTGGAACTGATTGCCTTCCTTGAAACCTTTCACAAGAGCTTCTATGGCCGCAGGCTGATCACCGGTGGGTTTGTATTCGGAATGAAGCTTGAATGCCTTTTGTTCATTTTGCACAAATGTCACCTCCATAACTCAATTGAAAACACCTTATCTCATCGGGGAAAGAACCTCGAATAAGCCGAAACAGTGCGCCCCGGCGCACATGGAATCAAAAGCCGAAACAACGCCCTTCTGTTTCGGTATTATACCATACAGCAATTTATTTGTATAGATGCAAACAGCAATTTTTAGAACATTTGTTCCGAAAATTTGTTCCTATATCTGTCATCACAAGTATCTTAGGGAGAAAGCGGTTCCACAGTTTAGAGACTACCCTGAAAACCTTGACTTTATAGCTGTTTGTGTTTAACATATTCTATAAAAAAGCAAAAGCATGTCAGAGATTATAAAAGAGATCGGCAGAAAGGAAAAGAGATGCGCCAATTCAATACAGAAAGAAATACCTATGACATAATCCCCCTGCCCAAAGAAAAATGGCAGGGCACCCCTATCCCTATGAGGTATACTGCCACAGAATATTACGATGTGGCAATAGAGCAGACCCCCAAGGGGTTTCAGGTGACACTGGAAAAAAAGCCCTTCCCGGAGCCCGTGAGCCATGTTCCCGAGGAATATGATTTTCCGGACAAGCTGTATCAGGAGCACTGGGAGAAGGCCTATGCATGGGGCATCGTAAAAGAGGGTGAAATGATTGCGTGTATCGAGACCTGCCCGGAGGAATGGTCTAACCGTCTGATGGTCACGGAACTATGGGTACATGAGGATTACCGTAGGCAGGGGATCGCCCATGCCCTGATGGGGCTGGCAAAGGAACAGGTTCAGCGGGAGAATCGGAGAGCCTTGATTTTGGAGACTCAATCCTGCAATACAGAGGCCATTGCCTTCTATATGCAGGAAGGCTTCACTCTGATCGGCTTCGACGCCTGCTGTTATCAGAATCGGGATCTGGAACGCAAAGAAGTGCGGTTGGATCTTGGAATTCTATATAATTAAAAAAGCCGGAGCGGAAGTTTTATGTCCGCTCCGGTATTCCTCAGCACAGCGGGACATGGTCTTTTTTCTCACCGTGCCCCTTTTTTATCAAGTCCACGTAGGCTTCTGATCCTTATGGGTGAAGTTCTTCATCCTTCCTCCCAGCTCCTCCAGCTTATCGCTATAGTAGATCCTCTGCCTCTCCGAAAGGCTGCCCTCCTGACACATCCTATGAAACAGCTCCTCAAACTCCCTTAAGTTCAGCTGGGCCGCATCCTTATAATTGTTCTCAAAATTGTTCTGAATACGCTCCAGTTTCTCATCAAGCTGTCTCACGGCTGCCCTTCTCGCAAAAATGCCCATCCTTTCCCTCCTGCCCTGCCACCGCCAAGCCTCCGCCGGTTTCCACGATTCTTTATATTTTATTCCAGCGGATACACTGTCAGATCCGTCCTTTTCGTCAGGCGCTTGGCCCCTGCGAACATTCCGCCGCAAAAAAGCACATCCTATCCGTCACTTCAGCATTCCCTTCAGCACTTCCTTCGCCTTTTCCAACTGGTTGTCGGGACGGTCCTCGCTGCCATAGTATGCCTCCCCGTCAAACTCGCACACTATATCGGGCTCTACGCCGATGCCATGTATATTATTGCCCTTGGGAGTGAAATAAGAACTGATGGTAACTTTCACCGCAGAGCCGTCCCGGAAGGGGATGATCTGCTGCACGATACCCTTTCCGAAGGTAGTGGTTCCCACCAGAGTGCCCAGACCGTAGTCCTTGATGGCCCCTGCCATGATCTCAGACGCGCTGGCTGAATTCCCGTCCACCAAAACCACCAGCGGCACCTCCAGCTCCTTCTTTCCGTCGCAGGTATACTCCGAGCGGTTTCCGTTCTTGTCCTCCGTATACACGATCATTCCCTCAGGGAGAATCATCCGCAGCATTTCCACCACCGCATTGAGGCTTCCGCCGGGATTCGCCCGCAGATCCAGAATCATGCCCTTCATGCCGTCCTCCCTTGCGTCCGAAAGAGCATTGGAGAACTGCTTGATCGTGACCTCATCGAACTCGGTGACCTGAATATAAGCCATTCCGTTCTCTTTCATCTCATAAGTCACTGTGGGGGACTCAACCTTCCTGCGGGTAACAACTACTTCTACATAATCTGACTCGTTTTTCCTGATCAGGGTGAGAACCACCTCCGTATTTTCGGGACCCTTGATCATGGATGTCACATCCGTCAGGCTCATCCCATAGGTGGGTACCCCGTCCACCTCATATATTAGGTCATTGGGCCGTATGTCCACTTCTTCCGACGGCGATCCGGCGATGGTTCCAGTAATCTTCGGCAGCGTTGTCGCCTTGTCCTGCTCCATATACGCGCCGATGCCGAAATACACACCTTCCGTACTCTGCATCAAGGATGCAAGCTCCTCCGGGGTATAATACTCGGAATAGGGATCCCCCAACGCCCGAAGCATCCCTTTATAGATGCCGTTTTGCAGCTCCGCGTCGGTGACCTCGTGCAGATAAAAATACTGGTTGATCGTCTTCTCCAGCGCCTGCATCTTTGCCAGCACATCCTCGTCTATGACGCTGCCCTGCCCCAAGGACACCTCTGAGGCCCCGTTCTGCCTATCGTCGACGGCATTCTGTACATACAGTCCCAGATAGCAGATTCCCACTATCAGCAAGGCCGCAGCCAATCCGGTGATCAGCCCTCCAACAAACAATCCCTTTCCGCTGCCTCTTTCCCCCCCTGAATTTCCGGGCGGCTGAACGGGCGGCATCCCGTAATACTGAGAGTTGTTTGCAGCCCCTGTCCCCGACCCTCCTGAGATGTTGTCAAAATAGGCGGTAGCGCCGCCGTTGCCCCTGTTCTCATCCATATCGAAATTACCTCCTATTCTGATACGGTTCCCCGGACGCCTTCCGAACCGTCCGTACCTTCCAGACTCCGGACTTTTTAAACCACTCCGGCCCCTACTGCTTCAGATATTCCCAGGGAGATACATAATTCCCGTTTAGCCTCACGGTGAAGTGCAGATGATTTCCCGTGGAATAGCCGGTAGTTCCCACTGCGGCGATGGTCTCCCCTCTGGCCACCACATCGTCCTTCTTCACGTACAGCGCAGAAGCGTGCATATAAATAGTATATAATCCGTCCCCATGATTTATCATCACATAATTGCCCATGGAATCGTTATAGGCCGCCGCCACTACTATCCCGTCATAGGCGGCATAGATGTCCGTTCCCCCCGGCGCCGCCAGATCCACTCCGTTGTGGAACTCCTCCCTGCCGGAAATAGGATTGATTCTCCAGCCATACTCGTCGCTGACGGCAGTCAATGATGCCAGCGGGAACTTGAACATTCCTCCGTCGTAGGAGATGACCGGACCGTTGCTGGCCAGCAGCTTTTTGCGCTCCTCAGCCACCGCGGCCTCTAAAAGCTTAATCTCCTCCTCCTGAATCCTGATCTGTTCCTCGTACTCCTTTATGGCCTTCTCCTTGCTGCTGATGTCCGTCTCATACCGGAGGATGTCCTGGGTCTTCTGCTCTATAAGCTCCTCCAGATTCTTCTGCTCGGCCTCAACAGTGGCTTTGGTCTCATCCAAAATCTCCTTTTCCAGCTCCAGCTCCTCCTTGCAGAGTTCCACATATTCCGTGACCATCTTGTAGGCTTCCAACATTTCCTGATCGTAGGCCACCAGCTTCTCCACACGGTCTGCCCGATTCAGGAAATCCCCGAAGTTCTTGGCCTTCAGAAGCATCTCCACCATACTGGTGCTTCCCCGCTCGTAGACCAGTCTGATGTGGACGGCCATGGCCTCCCGCTGGCTCTCCTCTCTGGCCAGCGCCGACTCCAGCTCCTCCTCGGTCTCCTGAATCTCCCCCTCCTTGACGCTGATCTTTTCCTTCAGCTCCGCAATGTTGCTCATGATCAGCGCAAGACTCTCATCCAGCTGCTTTAAGTACTCCTTCAGGCCCGCCTTCTGAATCTCCAGATTCTTCTTAATGTCCTTCAGACTGCTGAGACTGTCCTGCAGGTTGTCCTTCTCTCCCCTTATCTGAGAGATCTGGTTCTCCTTCTCCTTTATGCTGTCCGATGTGATGGAGGACAAGCTTGAAGCGGCTGCGTCCATGGACACAGCCGGATTACAGAAGCACAGAAGCCCCAATGTCATTATCGAACATACTACCCGATTCAACGTCTTTCTTTTCATACCGATACCCCTGCGCTTCCTGCGAAACGCCTTTCTTTCATGGAACATTCCCCTTGCCATAGCCTGATGCTCCCGCCCATGAGAGCCTATACATGCAGATGCTTTCTCACCGTGGTGACGCTTCCCAAAAATCCGATGCCTACGCCCACTATTACGGACACCGGAATCAGCACCCGGAACACCTCATCCACCGGCAGAAACGCCAGAAATCCGCTCAGAATCGAAAACTGCTCCATGATATACGCCAGAGCATAATTATATATATTGTATATCAGGCACAGAGGCAGCGCCGCCCCCAGAAGCCCGATCAGCATACCCTCCAGCACGAAGGGCGCCCTGACGAAGAAATCGGTGGCGCCGATATACTTCATGATGTTGATCTCCTCGGATCGGACGGAAATGCCGATGGCAACTGTATTGCTGATGAGGAAAATGCTCACTGCCAGCAGAATCACTATGATTCCCACAGACACATAGGCGATCAGCAGATTCGCTCCGCTCAAAGTATCTGCGGTCAGCTCGGAATAATTCACCTTCCGCACTTCCGGGATGGATTCCAGCCATGTGACCAGCGTGTTCTGCATGGACACATCCTTGAGAAAGATCTCATAAGTATTATCGCCCTTCAAGGGATTGTCCAGAAACCCAATGGCGAACTTTTCATACTCCTCCCCGAAGAAATCTCTGGCGAAATTCTGCCAGGTCTCCTCGTCGGAGGTGAACACCACGTCCAGCACCTCCGTGCGGGAGGCTATCATCTGACCGATCTCCTCTATCCGGGCCTCGGTGGCAATCTGCCCCGGCTCATGGCTCTCGCAGAAATAGTCATGCTCATTGTGGAAGAACACTGTCACCGACACGCCCTCCTCCGCCTTCATCACGATGCTGCGGAAGTTCATCACCACCGCATAGAATAGGCCGAACAGAAACAGACATGCGGCTATGGTGGCCACGGAAGCCAGTGAATACCATTTATTGCGGAAGATATTGGCGAAGCCTTGTTTGATGGTATAGAGCAATGTGCTAATCTTCATCGATGTACTCGCCTCCCTCTTCGTCGCTGATGATCACGCCCTTCTTCATGGTGACTACACGCTTATGCATAGCATTGACGATCTCCCTATTGTGGGTGACCACCACCACTGTGGTTCCGCTCTTGTTGATTTCCTCCAAAAGCGTCATGATCTCCCAGGAATTCTTGGGGTCCAGATTGCCGGTAGGCTCGTCTGCCAAAAGGATGGAGGGCTTGTTCACCAGCGCTCTGGCCAGCGCCACCCTCTGCTGCTCCCCTCCTGACAGCTGCTTCGTCTTCGCCTTGTATTTTCCTGCAAGCCCCACAGTAGCCAGAATCGAAGGCACGTTCCTTCTGATGTCCTTGGAGGGGACCTCTATGATCCTCTGGGCGAACGCCACATTCTCATACACATTCCTATCGTTCAGCAGGCGGAAGTCCTGAAACACCACCCCCAGATTACGGCGGAACTTGGGCACCTGCCTATGCTTCAGCTTCGCAAGATCGCTCCCCATGACGTAGACGCTGCCGCTGGAAGCCACCAGCTCCCGCAGCAGGAGCCTGATCAAGGTAGACTTTCCCGATCCGCTGTCCCCCACGATGAACACGAACTCCCCTTTCCCGATTCCGAGAGTCATCCCATTGATGGCGGGAGAACCCTTGGAATAAACCTTGCTCACATTCTCCAGATATATGATTCCATTTTCCTCTATAAACTGTTCCCGTTTCTTTATGGCCAGCAGCTTGTTGGTCATTTTCTTCCTCCACTCAGCACAACGACCGAAACTCCGGCAATTGAATCCCTTGGCTGCACCGGACTCAATAGCTGGAATTCTCCATATACTTCATATATTTTACCACCATCAGAGCGATCTTGAAGGTAATGGCATCCTCAAAAATCCTCAGATCCAGACCTGTGCTTTTCTGCAGCTTGTCCAGCCGGTACACCAAGGTGTTCCTATGGATAAAAAGCTGTCTGGACGTCTCTGATACATTCAGACTGTTCTCAAAAAATTTATGGATCGTAGTTAATGTCTCCTCATCAAAATCATCCGGGCTCCGCCCCCCGAAAATCTCCTGAATGAACATCCTGCACAGCGGAATTGGCAGCTGATAGATCAGGCGCCCTATCCCCAGTTCGCTGTAGGCTATGATCTCTCTCTCATCAAAAAAGATCCTCCCCACGTCCAGAGCCATCTTGGCCTCCTTATAGGAACGGCTCACCTCCTTGATCTCCTGAACCACCGTCCCATAGGCTATGCGGACGTCCAAAATGCCCTCCTTCTTCAGAAACGCCCAAAGCTGTTTGGCCGTCCTGTCGATCTCCTCCAGAGTATCGCCCTCCGCCAGCTCCTTCACTACAATCACGCTGGCTTCGTCCACCTCTGTGGCAAAGTCCCTGCTGCTTCCATTGAAATAGGTTCTGGTCAGCTCCAGAATGTTGCTCTCCCTTCCTCTGCCACACTCTGTCACCATGACCACTCTGGGCACATCGGTCTGAATATGCAGCTTCTTTGACCTATTATATATATCCACCAACAGCAGATTGTCCAACAGCAGATTCTTGATGAAATTGTCTTTGTCGAAGCGCTCCTTATACGCCACCAGCAGGTTCTGAATCTGGAATGCCGCCATCTTCCCAATGACGTATACATCCTCCCCGGTTCCCCCTGCCACCAGAACGTACTCTAACTGCTGCTCGTCATAGATCTTGAAAAACTGGTAACTTTGTATCACTTGAGAATCCGCAGGAGAAGCTACGAATTCCGCCACCACCTGCGCATTGCTGTACATATCTGTCGTAGAGGCAGCCTCTTTACCGTCCACGTCCATGACGCAGAATTCTACCCTTGTAATACTCTTGAGTCCATCAATTGTGTTCTGCAGAATCTGATTTGATATCATAGAATACCTCTCCCTTTTCGCCGGACAATCTGGATTTTGTATAAGAATGCTTTTTTGGTGTCACTTCTGACTGCAAATAGAAACTCTACATTACAAATGTACAGAAAACTCGGCTAAAAAGCAATAGGCATCTATGAATTTTCACAAAAAAACCGCCTGAAGCACATTCCTCAGGCAGCTTTTCGCCTTAAACGCTCCCCCCTCAGACACGCATGTCAAAATTTGCGCCCAAATTGGGATTCACGCTCAACTCCATAGCGGCATCCATCATCTCTACCATTCCGTTCCCCAGCGCCTCGCTGGTGTCCATGGCCTTGTTCAGCACCGCAACACTGACCTGAGACTGCAGCGAAACATTCGACAATGCCGTTGACAATCCTGCAATATCCATTAAAACCCTACCTCCTGATATAAATTCCGCCTCTGCGCCAGAAGCCTTCCGCTCTCACTTATTGTAGCACAGTTCTATGCCTTTTTCCATCCGTTCACAGAATTTTCTTTTTTCTTAATAATCGTGCCCCGGATCCTCTCTGGCGACTACCGCCTCCTGATGACCTTCTCTCCGATCTCGATCTTCCCCTCCTTCAGCAGCCTTCCCACCGCGCGCTTGAACTCGTTCTTGCTCATGTTGGTTTCCCTCTTAATGATCTCCGGGGAAGCTTTGTCGTTGAAAGGCAGTACGCCTGCATAACTGTCTATGATGGCCAGCAGCTCCTCCGCATCCTTGTCCATCTGCAGATAGGCCTTCTCCCGAACGCTCAGGGACAGCCTGCCGTCCTCCCGCACCTGAGCCACGCGGGCGCTGACGTCTGTGCCCAGTTCTATCCTTCCATACATCTCCCTCTTGGGGATCAGCGCAGAATACAAGTTGTCCACCGCCACAAAGGCCCCGAAATTGTCGCTGATCTCATAGACCCTCCCCACCACTCTGTCATCCGGCTTGTAGGGACTGTCCGTTCGCAGATTCTCGTACACATTCATCGTGGCGCAGAGTCTGTCGCTCTTGTCGATATAGAGAGCCACCAGCACCTTGTCCCCCTCTTCGAGCCTGCCTCTCTGCTGCTTGAAGGGAAGGAGCAGATCCTTCTCCAGCCCCCAGTCCAGAAACGCCCCTATCTTGCCCATCTGGGCCACGGTCAGCTCCGCCACCTGCCCCATCATGAGCTTGGGTTCCCGCACCGTAGCTATCATCCGGTCTCTGGAATCCCGATAGACGAAGACATCAACCTTATCTCCCACGGCGCTCCCCTCCGGCACCTGCTTCGCCGGCAGAAGAATCCTCTCCTCCCAGTCCTCCGACGGATCCGCCAGATATACGCCGAACTCCACTTTCTTCACGATCTCAAGCTCCTGCCTCTCGCCCAAACGAATCATTCCCTTGCCCTCCCTTTGTCCCTTCTAATGTTCCTTCTTATTGCAAACCCCCATCCGCAGAAACTCCGTCACTGCATAGGGCTTTCCCTGCGCATCCTCCAGCGCCACCAGCGTTCTGTCCCCCTCCTCCGCCACCCGGGGCACCAGCACATCGTCCAGAAACGCCTGACGTTTATATTCCGCCCGAACCTGTCCCACCTGAAAATCCTCCGGCAGGCAGTCCATGGCAATGCTGATAAACTGTTGATTGTTCACATGGCAGTTGGTGTCCAGATGGTGCTTCCTCACTGTCACAGGGTCTCCGGCCTCCCCGCCCTCAGGAAACGCTATCTTCCGAGGGGCATATTCCATGTCCAGCCTTTCCCCCAGCCCATATCCCTCCAGCATCTCCTCCGGCACGGCCACGGGCTTTCCGGTGTCCGCATTCAGCAGACTCCATAGGGAGTTTGCCTTCGCAATATACTCCCCTGTCTCATCCAGCATGGCAAAGTTGCGGTACCCCAGAAATCCCTTCATATCGTAGGGCTGTGTCCCCACCGTCACTTTCTCGCACAATCCGGGATAGCGGCGCACCACGATCTGCCATGCGGACAGCACCCACACCAGACGCCGCTCTCTCATATATGCCACTCCCAGTCCCAGATCCTCCGACTGGAAGGTAGAACTGTCCTGAAAATAATTGATAAGGGAAGCCATGGTAAGCTTCCCTCCACTGTCAGTCTCGCTGTACCTGATTCTGCTTTCAAAGGTATACATGTTCCCGCCTCATCCTCTTATAAAACTCATGATATCGCTGCCGAACATCTGCCAGAATATCATTCCTATCCAGAAAATACTGTAGAGTATCATACCCACATTCAGAAGCATTGTACTGAAGCGCTTTCCCTTGGGCAGCACCACAGTGCCTCTGTTCAGGGTAAACCTCTTTTTTACCAGAAAAACAATCAGCAGCACTCCTCCTGCGATCATAATGCCGAACACAAACAGTATGAAGAGGAAATAGGCTATCCATCCGCCAATATGATCCATCATATAGGACATCATGGCCGACAGTTCCCCGCCCTCCGACACCACCCTGAAGTATTCGTCCAGATCAATCAAATCCACCAGCTTGACGCTTACAACGCCGCCCACGAAGTTGATCATCATATGGAGAGCGATGGTGATCTTCAGCTTTCCCGTCTTCACATAAAGGAAGGCCAAAAACATCCCCAGCGTGAAGGCATACATGAACTGGTTCAAATTGCCGTGAAATAAGCCGAACATCAGGCCGGACATGAGCACTGCGGCCCCCTGCCCGTACCGCACCGTCCTATCCACAATCAGCTTCCGAAACACATACTCCTCCATGAACGGCGCACAGAGCACCATGTAGATCACCACCATCCAGATACTCACCGACGTAGTCACATTGGCGATCTCATTCTGCACCAGACTGCCCTTCAGCATACCGATGATCCATGTCATGATATTGCCCGCTATATTGGAGATATATACGATGGCGAAGCACATAATGGCCGCCACGACAAAGCTTCCCGCCTTCATGGAATGCTTCTCCACCCGCTCCGCAGGAACCTGCTTCACCAAGAAGATCAGTACCGGCATTCCTATGAGATACATGGGCAGCATGGACATCATCAGGGTGATGTTTGGATTCCACACCCATTCCGGCTTCAGCAGATAGATCAGGGATGCGGCAATCTGCACAACGAATATCACTATGGTTCCCAAGAGAAACATCAGCCCCAGCTTTGAAAAATGCTTTCTGGCTGCCTTCACTTCCTCCTCCGGAGTGGGCATTCTATACATGGGCTGCCCCCAAGCGTCCACGCCGAAGCCAGACTGCCCGTATCCCATATAGTAGTTGGTCCCTGCGCCCTGCTGACCGGCATTGCCCCCATAGCCGCCGGTTCCTGTGTCCGGCTGCCCCATATTTTGCGTATACCCGTTCATCCCGTCCATGTTACAGACCTCCGTCCTGCAGGAGGCTCCGAAAAAGCGTATCCTCCCGACTTTTCATGCATCTATCTTATCACGCATACCTAAAATGCGCAAGCACCAACCGAAGAGAGCTGCAGCCTGCAGCGCCCTTCCAATTGCACCGGGAAACCCGGAGACAGCCTTGTACGGACACAAATTCCGCTGTAAAAAGGCGCGGCCCTCAAGCCGCGCCGTTCCATCACTCATTCAGGTAAATCTGGGCCCTTCTCTGAATCACCTCCGCCGCAGCCTCCGCAGTCTTGTCTCCGCTGAAATAGGACGCAGCCTCCTCGCTGATGATCATTCCCAGCGTGTCCGCCCAGGCCGACGTCCAGCCTCCCTTCTCCAGTATCTCCAGATATTCCGGCAGAAAAGAGCTTCCGTCAGACCGTCCCTCAAGAGGTGTCACAGTTCGGCGGTCGCACCAGAATACCGGAGATTCTCCGGGCTGCGCGCCGTCCGCAACATTGTTGCAGAGAATATCCTTTCTGATGGTAGTGATCCCCGTCTTCCGCTGGTTCCTTTCCCCAAGAACATAGCGCAGAAAATCGTAGGCGGCCTCCTTGTTCGGGGAGTCCGCATTCACCCCATAGCAATCATAATATTCCACGTAGCTGCCGTAATCCCCGTCCGTGGGATAGCCCACACATCTATACCCATCTCCGAAAGCCGCCATATCACTGCTGAGATTCATCAGGCTCCCATTGCTGCAATAGGCCAGCGTCCTGCCCTCCTTCACGTCCCTTATTGCCTCCTCCCTCTCCTCCTGAAGGGAAACATCTCTCCTATCCTCCGGCGAAGTCCCATATTTCTTGCAGAATTCCAGCAGTTCAATGAACTCCTCTGAGTCAAAGCTGCACCGTCTTCCCGATAGGTCTACCAGATCGGAGTTCCCTGCTGCCACATCTTTCGCCACAAGGCTATACAGCAGGGCAGCCGGCGACTGCCTGCCAAACACCCTTGTATATCCGTTTTCCTCAGTCAGCCGCATCACATCCTGCGCAGTCCAAGTCTCCTCCTGCCATATCTTCTCCGACACTATAACCGTATTCACGGAAACTGCATCCACGATGCCATAAAGCTTCCCGCCCACCATGCCTCCCTGCAGCACCTTGGGGAATATCCAAGCTTCCATCTCCTCCGTCAGGACTCCGGACAAGTCCGCAAGAATCCCCTGCTCCGAAAACGACTCCAGCTGCGCTATCGGCAGCAAAAACATGTCCGGCCCCTTCCCCTGAGACAGCTGCCCGGTCAGCCGAACCATAGCCGCCTCGAAATCCTCTCCTTCCTTTCTGTTCTCCACTTGTATCCTTACACCGGGATGCCTCCAGCAGTACTCCTTGGCCGCCGCCTCCAGCTTCCCACTCCCGCTCACCGCAAAGACGGTAATATCCGTCACGGGCATGTCGGCTCCAAGCCGGAGACGAAAAGCAAAGGACGTGTTGCCGTCAAAATACAAAAGCACAACTTCTTCGGCGGAATTCTCTATGATTTCATCGCAATCCATGCCCAGAGCGGCAAGTCCGCTGTCGCTGTAAAGGACCTCGCTGCCCCCTCCCGCCGCATCCCACCGCAGCAGCTTTCCGCTCTCCATGTAGAGAATTTCTCCGAAGGCGCTGAAATTCCTATGGGCCGAGATTGATCCGCTGCCCTGATAGAGCACCTTCTCCTCCAGTCCCTCCAGACAGAATATTGCGACGCCGCCCCCCGCTGTATTGTGTTCAAATACCAGTCTCCCGTCAGGAAGCCGTCCGGTACAGAAGACCTGATTTCCCGAGCCGTCTGAAGCCTCTATCAGCTTCAGAAACTTGCCATTGCTGTCAAAAAGCCCTATCTTCTCCTCGCCTATATAGAAACGTCCCTCCTTGTCACATACAATGCCGTCAGGCAGAACATCTCCCTGCTCCATCCCTGAACGCTTTATCTCCGGCAGCAGATCCACCGCACTTGCCAAATTCCCCTGCCTATCCATCCATAGGACATAATAATGGACGGTACTCTCGGCTTCCTGATCCCACTGATGCGCAAATATACAAATTTCATCGCCATTCCCAGACATTCCGGTAATGAACAGCCTTCTCTCATTCAGATCCTTATTCAGCTCTGCAGCCAGCATTTGCAGATCTTCCCGCCCTGCATCCGCCTCTTGTCCTCCCTCTGCCTCCGCCGAAAAGGAAAGCTCCCTTATCTCTGCCTCCATGGTCAGCGTGTCCAGACAAGTCAAAAAATACTTCTGTGCCCCGGCCCCTGCCCGATCTGCCACAAATCTTTCCAGCAAAAGAACCTCCGACCCATTCGCTGTATGCATACGTCCCGCGTACCGCATACCCTCCACGGCCGTTCCCGGACTGAGGCATTCCCAATAATCAGTGGCCTGCCAAGGCTCACTGCTGTCCGCTGTCTCCTCAGGCTCCTTCCACCCGCCGGATGTCAGATCATGCTCCACCCTCTCCTTCCGCTGCCAGACTCCGTCACCGGCTGTCTCTTCATTGCCGCAGCCGACAGCGCTCCATAGAACCGCCAGAATGCCAAATAGGCTTATGACTCGACGCTTGAATTCTTTCTTCATGATCGTTCCTCTTTCACCCAAAGTTCTCTCTTCTCTCAATCCCGACAAAGTGTGCCCTGACATAAAACAAGGTCCAGCCACCAGTTCTGCAAAAACCGATGGGCTGAACCCTGCTTACAAATCTCCTCAGAACCGACTCTTTATGACTTAATACTTGCATTGACCAAACGTATCAATACATCCCTCATAGCTATGAAGCGTTTTGCACGTTCTCGTTTCATCAGGATAGGAATATCCACATCCTGTACAATTTACCTTATGCATTGCTTTTCCATATGTTATAGTACAGATCTTGACCTTTCCCTCTTCCATTACCGTGTGGGTACCACCTGCCTCAGGCCACATAGCAAGAGTGCATTCCACCGTCTTTGCGGTTGCCTCACAGCCCATGGTTCTATCACAGGCATATGCTCCCAACGAGCTAGCCAATACCACTCCGCCTGCCACAAGCAATGCTACGCCCTTCTTCTTGAAAAACTTCATTTTGATTCCTCCTTTGATGCTTTTGTTCAACAATAATGCCCTTGTACAAGAAAACTCTAGCGGATATCCTCTTTTAGGTTAAACGACCACACCAAAAATGTCAAGGGACAGATCGTGTTAAAAATTTCAACTATTCTCCTGAATGGTCATCAAAAGCATCTGCATCACCAGCTCAAAATTCACATTGGCATCCAGCCTCCTCTTTGCAGTGTCCAGCGCCTTAATAATGTTCTCGATACCCTCATAGCTGCTCCTCTGGGCCGTCCTCCGAAGCGCCTGCAGCTCTTCCCTGAAGATCAGATGGTTTACGTCGCTGGTGGCTTTGAACAGCAGCGCGTCCCGATACCAGATCACGCAGATATCCAAATAATCGCTTACTTCCAGCTTGTATTCCGTGATCTTCTTCACGGCGGCTATGATCTCGTTCAGATCCATCTCCTGTATGTATTTCAGCAGAGAAAGGGCCTCCGCCTTCACCTTCTCAAAATCCTCGCTGGAGGCCAGCGCCTTCGCCTTGCCGATATTGCCTCTGGCAAAAGCCACGCAGACCTCCGCCTTATAATCCGGCACCTGCATCTGTCCGCAGAGGAACCGCCGCACGACCTCGTCCGGCACCGGCTTCATGTCCAGCGTCACACAGCGGCTGACGATGGTGGGCAGCAGGGCGTTCACATTGGAGGTCAGCAGCATGATCACCGCGTATTCCGGCGGCTCCTCAAGAGTCTTGAGCAGCGCGTTCTGAGCCTGCGCCGTCATCTTTTCTGCCTCGCTCAGAATGTACACCTTGTACTTTCCGCTGTAGGGCTTGATGGCCACATCCCCGTTCACCTGCGTGCGGATGTCGTCCACGCTGATGGTGTTGGGCTTCTCATGAATGACCCGTATGATGTCCGGGTGGTTGCCTGAAAGGGCCTGCCTGCAGGAATGACATTTCTGACAAGGCTCCTTCCCATCCTCCTCACACTGCAGAGCCATGGCGAACACTTTTGCAATAAATTCCTTCCCTGAAGACTTCTCCCCGTTTAGGATATACGCATGAGACACCTTCCCGGTAGAAAGCGCATTCTGCAGATGCTCCCTGATCTGTTCCTGCCCATAAATATCCTGAAATCCCGCCATAATGCCATTCCTCCTCTTGTGGTCTCCCTGCCCTGCAGCCTTCTGTCAGGCGCCGTGCAATATTATGTGAAAATGTCCAGCAGCAGCCCCCGGATCTCCCCGATCTTATTCAGGATCTCCAGATGATCCTGCTCATCCTTCATAAGCTCCTGCGCCAGCTGATCCAGATTCTCGTCCACCAGCCGGATGATGCCGTACACCCTATGCCGCCCCCTGCGATCCAGAAAATTTTCTCTGGAAAAGGCATGGGAATGAGTCACCACCTCGTTCATGAAGGCCTTCACAAGACTCCTATAATGCTTCATGTCCTTCACGTCCCGGCGCTTGGCCAGTCTGTCTCCCTGCATGGTGATCTCTTCCATGAGTCCCTGCAGTCTGGTCTGCAGCTCTGATTCCTCGATATGGCTGGCAAGCATGAACTTGAAGCTCCCGTCGGTGGGCTGGGTGCTCTGGGTCTGCTCCACCGGGGTGCTCTGCTTCACTTGTCCCACCTTGATTTCCATATGCCTGCCTCCTCCTATTCCTTTTTGTCAATCCGGTTTATGCCTGATCAATCCGGTTCCATATTCGATTAATCCGGCCTTATGTCCCATCAATCCTATTTTACAGAACACCCTATTTGTGAAAATGTCCTTTTTCCGTAAGATATTCTCTGATCTCCATCAGACACTTCTCCAGATCATCATTGCAAAATGTTCTGGCAATGCCTGCCTCCCTTACCTTCTCCTGAGAAAAGTCCTGACAGTCCGCCAGAAACCGCCGGCACATCTCCTCATACTTAGGGACTTCCTGCGCCCGCTCTCTATCCAGCGCCCGCTGGAGGCGAACCCCGTCCTCCAGCTCTATCATCACCGGAATCAGCTTGTCACTGCCGAAATGATCCTGCAGCTTCCGATAGGCCTCCAGCGTGCCTATCGTAATATAATCCTTCTCTTCATCCTGCAGCTGACCATCATTCACGGTAAAATAGCGCCATAGGCCATGTATGGTATGGTACGCTCTTTCCTCTATGATCCTCCCCGATGACCGGAGGGCCTGAAAAACATCTTCATGGGTGAAAAAATAATCCACCCCATCCTTCTCGCCCTCCCGGATAGGTCTGGTGGTATATGGAACGATCCTGCACAGCCCCAGCTGCGGATCCTGCGCCAGTCTCTTGAAGATGGTGTCCTTGCCTGTGGCGCTCCTCCCCATAAGGCATATAATCCTGCCCATGGCCTCATTCCACCTCAACTACATGGATCATATTGGTGGTTCCGGCTTTCCCCAAAGGTATTCCGGCTGTGATCACCGCCACATCGCCGGCCTTCACATAGCCGGCCTTCTTTGCCTCCGACACGGCCGCATCAAAAAGCGCATCCGTGGTCTCTTCTTTGCTCACCTGCAAAGGGTTCACGCCCCATAGGAGATTCAGCTGCCTGCACACCCTCTCATTGGCCGCGCAGCCGATGATAGGACATGCGGGCTTGAATCTGGATATGGCCTCTGCTGTAAATCCCGACAGCGTAACCGTGATGATGGCCGCCGCGCCAACGTCCATGGCAGCAGAGCAGGTAGCGTAGGCGATGGCGGTGGTGATATCTGCCTCCCCGGCCTTCCCTCCATGACACATTCTCTCATAGTAGTCGATATCTTTTTCGGCGCTCTCCGCAATTCTCGCCATAGTCCGCACTGCCTCCACGGGATATTTCCCTGCCGCGCTCTCTCCGGAAAGCATGATGGCAGTGGTTCCGTCATAAATGGCGTTGGCGATGTCTGTGGCCTCCGCTCTGGTAGGTCTGGGATTCTTGATCATGGATTCCAGCATCTGGGTGGCCGTTATCACATGTTTGCCCTTGTCGTTGGCAAGCTTGATCATCCTCTTCTGCAGAATAGGCACCTCTTCCATGGGAATCTCCACCCCCATGTCTCCTCTGGCCACCATGATACCGTCGGAGGCGTCCAATATCTCCTCCAGATTCTGAATGCCCTGCATGTTCTCGATCTTAGCAATGATCTTCATCCTGCTGCCATGCTCCTCCAGAATCCTGCGGACCTCCAGAATGTCCTCCTTGCATCTGGCAAAGGATGCCGCAAGGAAATCGTATCCCATTTCAATGCCGAACAGAATATCCTCTCTGTCCGTATCACTGATATAGGGCATGGACAGAACGGCTCCCGGAACGTTCACTCCCTTGTGGTTAGACACAAAGCCCCCGTTCACCACCGTACACACGATCTCCTCTCCTCTGATTTCCTCCACGGTCATCTCTATGAGACCGTCGTCGATCAGGATGGTGGTTCCTCTGTCCACATCGTTTTTCAGGTTCTTATATGTGATCGTGGCCTTCTGGCACGTTCCGAGAAGCTCCTCTGTGGTCAGAACGAATTGCTGCCCTGCCACAAGCTCCGCTTTGCCTCCCTCAAAATCCCTCAGCCGGATCTCCGGCCCCTTGGTATCCAAAAGCGTGGCTACCGGCAGACCTACCTTTTCTCTGGCCTCCAGCACCTTCTCATATTTTATCTTCTGCTCCTCATGGGTTCCATGGGAAAAATTGAATCTTGCCACGTTCATGCCCGCCAGCATCAGCTGCTGCAGACATTCCACACTGTCGCTTGCAGGTCCAATGGTACAAATAATCTTTGTCTTTCTCATAATACTCTCTCCTACTCTTATATTTTCAGGGCCGTGTTAAATGCCCTATATCACCTTCACATAGATCTCTTCTCCGCAGACACTGCTTTCGTAAGCCTCATCCTCAGAGCCCATTTTTGCGTCGGAACTCTTGTTCTTATATATGTGAATTCCCTGCACTGTCAGCCCCTGCTCCCGCGCCCGGCGTATCTTCCCCCACAGCTCTTTGGTTATTATTTCGCCGGGAACCAGAAGAGGTGTTCCGGGAGGATATAGATTGACGAACTCACCTGCACACCGCCCTATGCCATTCTCCAGCAAAACCTCTTCCCCCGCCATATCCCAGGCCTGAGCAAGCGGAATCGCCGCCTCTCCCCATGGTTTTGCAGACCCATCTATGCCGGAATTTTCAGACTGCGCCTCTGTCCCTTCATCCGAGCCTCCCACTTCCAAAGAATCCGGCAGGCTCCCGTCAATCTCCAGCAGCGCATGTGTCATGCGCTCATAGGCCTCTTCGCCGTCATTTAACGTGAACATGGCAAGCACATAGGATTCAGCTGCCATCTCCGTCTGAAGATGGTACTTTTCCAACAAAGTTTCATAAAGCTGATGTCCCGTAAGACCGGTTCCTTTCACGGATATCAAGAGCTTCCCTATGTCTTGTCTATCCGGCCCTCTGCCCCTTGGCAGTTTTTTTTGCTCCTGCTTTGGATTCTGATCCGCAAGCTCTCTCTGTTTTGATGCTTCTTGATCCGACATCTTTTTTTGCTGTCGGTTGTGCTGCTCCGATCCTCCTCCCGGCTGAGTAGCCTGCAGAAAGTGTAAATGTCTGCACCCGCCAAGATGCCTCATCATTCTTCCGTAACTTGCGGCAAAGCTTTCAAATGCTTTACTACCGTCAAGCTCCACAAACTCCAGAGCGTTGTCAATGCTGGCCATCAACAGATAGGATGGGCTGCTGGACTGGTAAATATGCAGGAAGCGTTTCACCAGCGCCCTATTGATCCTTTCCCCTTTTACATGGAGAAGCGCCGTCTGTGTCAGAGAAGGGAGCGTCTTATGCACGCTATGAATCACCAGATCCGCACCGGCCTGACAGCTGTTCGGCCAAAAACCCTCTGCCAATCCCAGATGGGCTCCATGCGCCTCATCCACGATCAAGGGAATCCCCTTGGCATGTACCGTCTCGGCTATCGCCTTCACGTCTGCCACCCTGCCCTCATAGGTAGGTGACACGATGAGCACGGCTCCTATGTCCGGCTCCTGCTCAAGAGCCTCCCGAATCTGTTCCGCCGTGACGGCATCATAAATATCATATTCCTTCATATAGGCAGGCCAAAGATAAGATATGGTGAGATTTCTCAAATATGCCCCATGATATGCCGATCTATGACAGTTGCGATTCATCAGAATATGTCCCCCCGAAGGAAGCGCGCTGCTCACCGCACACAGAATTCCGCAAGTACTTCCGTTAACAAGATAGAAGCTTTCGTCCGCACCATAGATCCGGGCAGCCTTCTTTTGGAGTTCCTGCAATATCCCCTCCGCCTGATGAAGATTGTCGAATCCCTCTATCTCCGTGATGTCTAACTCATATAATTGTTGGGGAAGCGCCCCCCATGCCTGCCGCTTGTGGCCGGGCATATGATAAGGGTACATGTCCCCATCTGCATATTTCCTCAGCTGTTTGAATAAGTGCTCCAATTCCGTCCGTCTCCGATATATTCCTCGTCGTCATGTCTTTGAAGGACAATGCCATGCCCCCTAAGCATATGCAAGGTTTCCATAAAAGAACACCATTTGTCTGCTGTGGTCACGATCCATGCCTCCCTGCATCTAGGCGGAACCACCGTCAGGGGCCACATATGTCTCCTGATGATATTCTTCTCCCGCTCCGTGAGCTCGTACTCCTTGGAAGCATTCCTCAGCGCCACGCCCGGATGATAGAATCCGTGCAGTCTATGCGGATTCTCCTTGTCCGGTATATGCCAGTCATAAAGAAAATAGTCATGTAACAGCGCACCCCTGATCAGGTCTCTTTTGCTGCACGCAATATGCAGCCTTTCGCTGATAGCGATGCTGTATCTGGCCACATTCATCACATGGGCATTCACGCTTACGTTCCCATGCTGAATATGTCTCTTCATATGATTAAAATTCTTTGATCTGAGAATGTCCGGCGCTTCCTCCCTGATCTGCTTCTGGATCACTCGATAGCGCTCCAGCCTCCTCTGCCATTTTCTGGCTTGTCTCTCCGTGCGATATCTTACAAATCTCTCTCCCATCTTCTATACTGACTCCCCAAAAAAATCATCACAGCCTGCCCAGCTATGTCTCTTCCCAGTCCTCCTGACATGCCGAACAGCATAGACAGCATTACAATTCATTATATCATGTATTTTTACAAAAAAACAGCACCAAAAGGCTAAAAAATACCTTCCGATGCTTTCTTTTCATTTTCTTGTCATTTTCTTCAGATTTTCTTCCAAAAACATAAGAGCATATATAAATACAACTACAAAATTTCTCCAACTCCACTCTAAAAAATAAAAAATGCCCAGAACCGGAATCGAACCAGTGACACGAGGATTTTCAGTCCTCTGCTCTACCAACTGAGCTATCTGGGCATTAAGGCTAATACACCTTGAGTAGCGGGGACAGGATTTGAACCTGTGACCTTCGGGTTATGAGCCCGACGAGCTTCCAGACTGCTCCACCCCGCGATATTCAATTAATATATTATATGCTCTTCCTCTCTCAAATACTACTGTCGGAAGAAGTGGATGGGGGTGGATTCGAACCACCGAAGCAATTTGCAGCAGATTTACAGTCTGTCCCCTTTGGCCACTCGGGAACCCATCCATAAGCCGATGATCGGACTCGAACCGATAACCTGCTGATTACAAATCAGCTGCTCTGCCAATTGAGCCACATCGGCACGATATACATTATCCTTACATCAAATGGGGCCTATAGGGCTCGAACCTATGACCCTCTGCTTGTAAGGCAGATGCTCTCCCAGCTGAGCTAAGACCCCCTATATTCCATTTTTACTTTAGAAAGTAAACGACCCAGATCGGACTCGAACCGACGACCTCCGCCGTGACAGGGCGGCGCTCTAACCAACTGAGCCACTGGGCCAAAAAATATTTTGATGGTTTGCACCCTCAAAACCGAACACCGTACAGCCAAGACAGCAGCCCGGACACGGGCGCGCGGCATGCGCGCCTCCTCATCTGGTTAAGCTCTCGCCCTATTAGTGTGCGTCAGCTGTGCGCGTCGCCGCGCCTGCACCCCGCACCTATCTACCCCGTCCTCTCCGGGGGGGCTCACGTGTCGCCACTTGGACACCTATTCTCGGGGAGGGCTTCGCGCTTAGATGCCTTCAGCGCTTATCCCTGCCGGGCTTGGCTACCCTGCCGTGG
>RAZA01000118.1 GCA_003612485.1 bacterium D16-50 | reverse complement strand
GGCTCAGGATTCTGTGCTGCCGGAACGGGCGGCGCTACGGGCACTTCCGGTTCAGGTATAGGCTCCTCGTCAGGTCCGGGCGCCGGGTCAGGATCCACATCGGGTCCGGGTGCCGGGCCAGGATCCACATCGGGTCCGGGTGCCGGGCCAGGATCCGCATCAGGTCCGGGTGCCGGTTCAGGCGTAGGCGCAGCTGTAGGTTCTGCTGTAGGCTCCGCCGTAGGCGCTACTGTAGGTTCTGCTGTAGGCGCTACTGTAGGCTCAGGCGTCACCACGGGTTCGGGTGTTACCACGGGTTCAGGCGTCACCACCGGCTCGGGCGTACCCTCCGGCTCAGGTGTCACCACGGGTTCAGGTGTTACCACCGGCTCGGGCGTACCCTCCGGCTCAGGCGTCACCACCGGCTCAGGCGTCACCACGGGTTCGGGCGTCACCACCGGCTCGGGCGTACCCTCCGGCTCAGGTGTCACCACAGGTTCGGGCGTTACCACGGGTTCAGGTGTTACCACCGGCTCGGGCGTACCCTCCGGCTCAGGCGTCACCACGGGTTCGGGCGTCACCACGGGTTCAGGCGTGGACGATTCCTCGCATTCCACATAGAAGACTACCACCGTACTTGTTCTGGCCGCTAGCTCCCAAGTATTTGTTTCCGCATTCCAGTGCAAAGTGATGATCTTGTCGCCTTCACCTTCCACCAACTTATGCTCTTTACTCTTTAGAGCGCTGTACCCTTCCGCAAACTTCTGTGCAATAAATGTCACATCGCAGGTATAGCTGCCATCTTCGTTTGATACTTCACCGATCTGAATCCGACCAGGCTTATCGCAGTCAAAATAGCCTACCTTATGAGGTCCTGGCTGGCAGTACACCTCCACAGCTGCTCGGGCCTTTCCCTTGACAAGCTTATCTACCTCTTCAGGAGTAGGCTTTTCAGGCTCCATCGGCTCAGGCGCCCCCACTGCCTCTATGGTGGTGTTTCCACTGGTGCTTCCGTTCTCCCACTGGACTTTCGCCTCGTTGTAGATCTCCCC
>RAZA01000117.1 GCA_003612485.1 bacterium D16-50 | reverse complement strand
GGAGGCATCCTCTGGCGGGAATGCCGATGAAAGCGGCAGCGTGACGCAGACCGGGCAGTCCGGCAGTGCAGACCAGACAGACGAGGCAAACCAGGCTGGGACAACCATAGGGGAAGAAACAGCAGATTCTCCTTACACCATCAACGAGATGTCGGGTACAATGTATGCCAAGTCCAGTGTTAATGTGAGAAACCAACCGTCAACGGATGGAGAAAAGGTTGGACGATTGGCTTACGGTCAGGAAGTCACCGTGACAGGGCAGTGCGAAGAAATAGGTTGGTATCAGATTGAGCTGAATGGTGAAACCGTATTTGTAAGCAACAGCTACATCGTGGCGGAGAAGCCCGCAACTACAACGCAGACAGCGGGCAATCAGAGTTCCGCTGCTGGTCAGACAGCTAATCAGGATACAGCCCCCGGAACAGAGGCTGAAACTGATGACACGGCAACCGACGCCCAGCTGGTTAACAGTGAGTTTCTCGCTTTGCTTAACGCCGATAGACAAGCAATGGGGCTTTCGACTGTAAGTGCTGATGGGACACTGGACTCCAATGCACTGGAGAGCGCCAAGAACCTTGTATCTAACTACTCCCATGATGTAGTGGTAAGAAGCGGTGCCAATGTAGAGAATATTGGATATGGTCAGGCTTCGGTTGCAGAAATATATGCGGCATGGAAAGCAAGCCCGGGTCACTGGGCGGCGATGACAGCCCCCGGTCTCCAGTACATCTCTGTAGCCAGATGCGGCAACTACTGGGTATATCTGGGGTACGCTAAAGAGGTAATGGATAACTACACAGATGCAAATGGTAACATTGACATTGATGCAGCAGTAAATGACGGGGTCGTGAAAGAGATTGATTCTGTAGAAGACCCTGAAATAGGGAAAGGTCAGACAGTGTATGGCTCGGAGGGTGTCAAGACTGGAGAGCAGGCTGTTGCAGATGGAGACCTGACGCAAGAAAAGTCGGACGAAATTGATGATATCTTTGATAACTGGTGATTAATCACAGAAAGTAAAGCAACTCCTAACCGGGTTGCTTTTTTTAATGCTTTCGTATTCTGCAGAAACTTCAAATGAAAATTTCTTTCCCTTAGTAGTATTTTACTATA
>RAZA01000116.1 GCA_003612485.1 bacterium D16-50 | reverse complement strand
ACAATAACGCTGGACGGCGGATCCGTTACGGACAGTGGGACGCCGAATGTATGGCCTACCGGAAACTGGGAGGGCTCAGTTGATGTGACGGGTTATAGCTGGGTTCATATCACCAGTACAAATCCGGATGTTGCTTCTGCATCGTATACGACTGACGGAGGCAGGCTGTCTATTACCTTCACGCCCGGAACAAAGAGCGGTACAACGAAGATCTCGGTAGGTGTGGACGCCAAGTATCCCCATTATTCATTGGGAACTTGGAACATGAACCTGAACTTCGACTATACCGTTACAAATGTCAACGGCGAGTCTGCAGGAAGCACGTCATTAGGCAGCGTGAGTCGTTCGGTGACTTATGATCTTAATACAGGAAAAGCTACATGGGGCAGGGGCAATAATGCTTCTAACCGATTCGACACCTACTATGGAGAAAGGTCAGGCATCGGAGTAGGTATTGTGAATACGTGTAAGGTCTATCAGGGTTATTATACGTATACGTATGATTTTTACGCTGAGAGTATTGACCATATTTCTGTCGGCGGGTATGACACGTCTATTGCCACCGTTGAGGCTTATCAGGTTGAGAGCCAGACCACTGCTGACGATGTAGGAAATACTACAATGAAGGGCGTGGGTATCAAGGTTACGGGACTGAAGGCAGGGATAACGCAGGTCACTGTGACGCCTGAGTTCAAGATACCTACAACTACAAATGGGCAAAACGCATACATTATAAATAGGTCGATGCCCATTACGGTTTACATCAAAGTCAGCGGAGACGTTGTCGAGAATACGTATACCCTGAACTACGACAGTAATGGAGGTTCTTTTGACACAAATGGCGGGCTTACGGTATGGGCTGACAAACGTGTCTCAAAAGAGGGCCAGATGACCTTTGCCATCAATGAGACGACTCCGGTTCGCACGGGGTATAAGTTTAAGGGCTGGTCCGATTCGGCTACGGCACAAGATGCCCAGTATACCAGCGGCAGTTTTTTAACGCTGACCAAGGATTCACCGACCAAAACGATCTTTGCCGTTTGGGAGGAGGATGCTGGTTCCGGCATTGATAACACCAAGATAACCGTCACCAAGACTCCCAGCAAGGAGTACCCCGAAGTAGGTGAAGAGTTTAAGTACACCATCGAGATGGAGAACGACAACGATCAACCGGTT
>RAZA01000115.1 GCA_003612485.1 bacterium D16-50 | reverse complement strand
TTCCCCTTGATGGTCTTTATCGCCTTTAACTGGTCAACGGTCTGGATGTGCATGGTGACGGTGAGCTCCGCGTCCAGCTCCAGAATTTCCCGCAAAAGGCGGTCAGAAAGCTCGGACGCCAAAATCTGAAGATAGGACGCCGCGCCCCAAAAGCCGCCCACCCGGAAGAACCGGGAGCCCCGGAAGTCAAAGCCCCCGCTGGGGGTGATGAAGTCCTTTGTCCCCATCCCCGTTCTGGAAATATCCGCCCACGAAAAGCGGAACGGCTCCCGCCGCCCGGGGTGCATCTGCCCATGCAGGAGGGCCAGCCGCTCCCGCCCGTCCAGAGGGGACGAGGGCACGCCCAGCCGGTGGAGGTTGCCCATCACGTCCGCCTCCACCCGGTCAAGCCGGGGGCGGGCGGCGGCAATCCCCTCGGCGGGCACGCCAAAGGTGATATATTTGGAGCGTTCAATCCCGTTGTTGCTCCGGGCAATCTGGCGTTTGAGCATCCCCACGAACTCGCCCCGGATGCTGTCAAAATCGTCCGCCTGGGCGGGGATGTTCACATGGTAGCGGCTGGTGGAGTGGGAGCGGCGGTTGATAAAGGAGAGCTGGACGGGGAGCGCGCTGTCGAAGTAGTTGAGGAACGAGCTCCACCCGCTGAATATCGCGGACTGATCCTCGGTGGATGCCACGGAATAATTGATGTCCTCATATTCCACGGTCTTTGTGTAGAGCCCGCCGGGGAGCTGGCACACCCCGTCCGGGTGCATCGCCACATAGGGGATGGACTGCTGGGCGGACAACGCCGCCTTATTCTTTCTTTTGTTTTTTCGGTTTTCCATTCACTGCCTCCTTTCCCGCCTGCCCGGTAAAGGGCGCGTAGATGTTCCCGGTCTTGTAGGGCCTCACCCCGGGCCGCAGGTACTTGGCCCGGATGATGTTCTTCACCACCTTTTCCAGCGGCAGGCCGTCCTTTTCATACATCGCCAGCAGGAACGCCGGGAGCATGATGCCCAGCATCAGAAACAGCGCCGCCGTGTTCCCAAAGGTATTCCGGGCCAGCAGGTAGGAGGGGACTCCCACAAGGGCCGCGCCGCCAAAGCACACAAGCTGGCGTTTCGTCAGATTGAAAGCAATCTTTGTCTTGATTTTGGATAAGTCGTTAGGTACATTCACATAGGGCATTTCAAGCCTCCTTTCTTTGGGACAAAATGTCCCGAAGTCCCGCC
>RAZA01000114.1 GCA_003612485.1 bacterium D16-50 | reverse complement strand
TTCCCCTTGATGGTCTTTATCGCCTTTAACTGGTCAACGGTCTGGATGTGCATGGTGACGGTGAGCTCCGCATCCAGCTCCAGAACCTCCCGCAAAAGGCGGTCGGAGAGCTCGGACGCCAAAATCTGGAGATAGGACGCCGCGCCCCAAAAGCCGCCCACCTTAAAGAACCGGGAGCCCCTAAAGTCAAAGCCGCCGCTGGGGGTGATGAAGTCCTTTGTACCCATGCCCGTTTTGGAAATATCGCCCCATGAAAAGCGGAACGGCTCCCGCCGTCCGGGGTGCATCTGCCCGTGTAAGAGGGCCAGCCGCTCCCGCCCGTCCAGAGGGGACGAGGGAACGCCCAGCCGGTGGAGGTTGCCCATCACGTCCGCCTCCACCCGGTCAAGCCGGGGCCGGGCGGCGGCGATGCCCTCGGCGGGCACGCCAAAGGTGATATATTTGGAGCGTTCAATCCCGTTGTTGGAGCGGGCAATCTGCCGTTTGAGCATCCCCACGAACTCGCCCCGGATGCTGTCAAAATCATCCGCCTGGGCGGGGATGTTCACATGGTAGCGGCTGGTGGAGTGGGAGCGGCGGTTGATAAAGGAGAGCTGGACGGGGAGCGCGCTGTCGAAGTAGTTGAGGAACGAGCTCCACCCGCTGAATATCGCGGACTGATCCTCGGTGGATGCCACGGAATAATTGATGTCCTCATATTCCACGGTCTTTGTGTAGAGCCCGCCGGAGAGCTGGCACACCCCGTCCGGGTGCATCGCCACATAGGGGATGGACTGCTGGGCGGATAAGGCCGCCCGGCCTTTAGCCCCTTTGGGGCCACGCTGGTTGTTTCTGCTTTTCATTCGGTTCCTCCTTTCCCGCCCCGTCCTGCCCGGTAAAGGGCGCGTAGATATTCCCGGTCTTGTAGGGCCTCACCCCGGGCCGCAGGTATTTGGCCCGGATGATGTTCTTTACCACCTTTTCCAGCGGCAGGCCGTCTTTCTCATACATCGCCAGCAGGAACGCCGGGAGCATGATGCCCAGCATCAGAAACAGCGCCGCCGTGTTCCCCAGCGCGTTCCGGGCCAGCAGGTAGGAGGGGACTCCCACAAGGGCCGCGCCGCCGAAACACACAAGCTGGCGTTTTGTCAGATTGAAAGCAATCTTTGTCTTGATTTTCGATAGGTCGTTAGGTACATTCACATAGGGCATTTCAAGCCTCCTTTCTTTGGGACAAAATGTCCCGAAGTCCCGCC
>RAZA01000113.1 GCA_003612485.1 bacterium D16-50 | reverse complement strand
TAAGATAATGAAACTGAATGGACGCATACGCCGTATGGATTCCATGATGATAGAATCCAACATTCGTTTTCTGAGCCGTATGGAACTGATCTACACCTGTATATCCAAACTGGTTGTTTATCTTACAAAGAAGCAGCCAGATATGGTTCCTGAGCCGCTAAAGCATTACGCAGACCAGAATGATTATAACCGTATCTTCTATCATCAGAGAAATGATGACATGGAAGCAATTATTCAAACCTTGCTGGCAGACAGTGACTGCTTGCTGGAACTGTGCAAAACAGATTTTGAAGAAACGACAGAATACCAGCTTTTTGCCAGATGCCTTTCTGACCAGACAGTTGTTGAAAATGATAAACGTCGTCTGAGGACCAAGGAAGATGGCGCCATGAATTCATCGGCACTTCAAAATCCCTCCGATCCGGATGCCGCTTACAGAAACAAATCCGGCAAGTCATACAGAGGATATGCCGCAAACATCGAAGAAACGGTTGGCAGGAATGGCTCTGTAGTGACGGATTATCAGTTTGATAAAAACACTCATACGGACAGTCATTTCCTTCAGGAATCTCTTTCAGCAATGGAAAAGTCTGAAGAAGAAATCATTCTGGTTACAGATGGCGGTTATGATGGCCAGGACAATATAGCTCTCGCGAAAGAAAAGAATGTGAAACTGGTAACTACCGCACTAATTGGCAAAGAAGCACCGGATGCTTTGGCTGATTTCGAATTCAATGAAGATGGAACCCGTCTTCTGAAATGCGCCGCGGGTCATGAACCGGCAAGCCAGTCTTATACCAAAACAACAAGGCAATGCAGAGTCTCATTTGACCGGAATCATTGTGTCGGCTGTCCATATCAGGATCAGTGCCGCCCCAAGATTTATAAAAAAGTTGCCACTTTTATTACCTCAAAAAATGCATCCAACAGAGCAAAAAGCCAGAGATATATGCAAGGTGAGGAATTCAGCAATTTAGCAAGGTTGAGAAATGGTGTAGAAACCATTCCGGCCAATATCCGAAAGAATTACCATCTTGACAAACTTCCAAGAGGTAAACAACGGGGTAAATTCTTTTTTGGAAGTAAAATAGCAGCCTTAAACTTCAGAAAGCTCTTTGGGTTCCGAAAGGGCTTAGGGAATTATGCGCAAAATCCGGTGTTGGCATAGAAATAAGCCAGAAGTACATCAACATATTCCAAGGCAATGAAGTCTTTTACAAAAAATCTACTGTAAAATATTAAATTTTCAAGGTTCTTGCAGAGTATCAAACA
>RAZA01000112.1 GCA_003612485.1 bacterium D16-50 | reverse complement strand
ACCCGTGTTTAGCTCAAAAATGAACGCATATGAGCATCAGAATCGATCTGGTGCTGGTATGTGTTTATTTTTGCACAAAAATCACTGAGAGGAGGAATAAGGCTCATGATTAGAGACGGCCCCTGAGAACCAAATCCTATGTCAAGATGAAAGGAGGAGCGTAATGACCACTGAAGAGATTGCAGTGAAGATCGAGGGGCATGCGCATGAGATCAGATCCCTGAAGCACCGGATGGACAGTCAGGAAGAGGAGAGCAAGTCCATCCAGCAGCTGGTGGTCTCCGTGGAGCGGATCGCCCTCAGCACGGAGCATATCATGCAGGAGCAGGTAAGGCAGGGCGAGCGGCTGGAGAAGCTGGAGAACGAGCCCGCGGAGACCCACAAGAGGATCAAGACGGCGGCCGTGACGGCGCTGGTCACGTCCATAGTCAGCACCGTGGTGGGGATCGCCATAGGTGCATTGCTGGCAATGTAGACTACAAGAAAGAGAGGAAAGATTATGAAGAAGAGAGACTGGATCGAATGGACAAAACGTGCAGGGATAAGGGCGCTGAAGACCATGGCGCAGACGGCTGTGGCCATGCTTCCGGCAGCTGCCACCATCACGGCGGTGGACTGGGGGACAGTGGCGGGGACGGCGGCCCTTGCAGGCGTTGCGTCCCTGCTCACGTCCCTCAAGGGACTGCCTGAGCTTGAGGCGCAGGAATAATCAATAGGGAGAGAAGAGGAGGAGAACAAGTATGGCTAAGAAGACCATAGCGCTGGACGCAGGGCACGGCATGGGCACTGCAGGGAAGAGGTGCCTGCGGAGCATAGACCCGGCCCAGACGAAGGAATGGTATCTCAATGACAGGATCGCTGACCGGGTGCAGGAGCTGCTGGGGGCATATGACTGCAGCGTCCTGCGGGTGGACGATACTACCGGAGCCAAGGATATCAGCCTTGCGAACCGTGTCAAGACGGCCAACAACGCAAAGGCGGACATCTACATATCCGTCCACCACAATGCAGGGATAGGCGGCGGATCCGGAGGCGGCACGGTGGTGTACTATTACAATGACGCGCAGATGCGGGCCAAGGCCCAGCGGCTCTATGATGCGGTGGTGGGCAGCACAGGGCTCGTCGGCAACCGAAGCAGCAAGGTCATTGCCAACGGGTTTTACGTGATCAAGCATACCACGATGCCTGCATTTCTGCTGGAAAACGGCTTTATGGACTCCACAAAGGATACGCCCATCATCCTGACGGCGGCCCACGCCGAGAAGACCGCTCAGGGGATCGTGAGTTTTCTGGCGGCGGAGCTGTCCCTGAGGAAGAAAGAC
>RAZA01000111.1 GCA_003612485.1 bacterium D16-50 | reverse complement strand
CATATTGCGTTATGAAACACAAGGGAAGTCACCAAACGACTGGCTGCTGGCCAGTTCCACGGGATTCGCACCCCTCCGGGGATCGCCCGGAGCCGCCCTCATTTGTTGCGACGCTTCTAACGCTCGACTTGTGACTGGACGGGAGTATCATTGTCCCTGCTGCCTGTTATCGCCCTATCAGTAGCAAACTGGTAGTTATAGCCCGGTATTTCCCGCTCCTTAGATGGGGATAGGACAGCCGCAAACCATTTTCTTTCTGTCTGTGCGATTCCGCTGCTTTTATCCCCATCCAGCTCATGGCGTACCTGCTAACGTGGCTTACGCTCATCACGATAACAACAGGAATGTGCTTGGTGAATGGGTATGAAATTTTCATGGTACAAACCCATTCACCGCAAAACGGAAAACAGGCAAGGGATTTTTTATCTCCCTCACCTGTTTCCTCACTTAAACGCAAAAAGTAGCTACCTGATTTTAAATTTTTTTCAATTCTTTTTTCAGACGTTCAACAGCAGCCTCAATGGAACGCTTGACTGGCATTTTCGTACAGCCTTCCTTTTTTGCTATCTGCTCATAGGTCATGCCCTCAAAATAATATAACTGCATCCTGCGACGCTGCATTTCCGGCAATGTTTTCATTGCTGTATGTAATGCCTCAATCTGAATCTTTTTCAGCACGACTTCTTCTATGCTCTCCGGCTTTTCTACTGCCCTCACATTCAAAGTCGCTTCCCATACCTCGGACTGCTCAATATGCCTGTCCACTACGTTGAGATACACCAGATCATCTAATTCAAATGAATCAAACGTGTCATACAATGCCCTGCTGATTTCCAGTTTATGTAAAGCTCCTTGTCCGTCTTTAAATGAAATGTAATAATGCTTGTCCTTTTCGTATATATTATAAGGATTATACTTATCCTTTCTTCTTTTTGGGCGGTTACCCTCCATATTCCTTTCCTCCAATCTGAATTTTTTGTTAAAAATCCAGATTGGCAGGCGGTGAGCGGCAGCCGATACCCAAAACAGCCTTACAGCGTGTTCTTACAAAAAACGACAAAAGAAAAACCGCAGAGGCTGTCACACCTCTACGGTTTGTGGAGAATTTAATTTTATTATGTTGATTTTTGGCTTCTATTTTTAAATCATAAAGCTCCCATGTGCTGACGGGGATTTTTATTATCAGATAATCCACCCAGCCCCAGTAAAGCATATGAAAATAAAAGCTACTACTTACAAACAAAAAATGCCTCCAAACTCAAAACGGGTTTGAAGGGAAATCTATGCTTCTGCTATTTAGGCGTGCCAAATCACACCCACCAAAGA
>RAZA01000110.1 GCA_003612485.1 bacterium D16-50 | reverse complement strand
AACTATAAATGAGCAAATTTGAATTTTTACCAAAACTGCTATAAATACTTTAAAACTAAAGACACCATACCTTTTTGGGTGTATACTGTATCTGCTAAGAAAACAATAACCTGCAAAGGATGATGTCTTATAGAAAACAGTATATACCATTCAACGCTACTTTACAACTGCTTTAAGAACTTAAATTTATGCCGTGTCTTTCCCCAGACCGTCATGAAACATATCATGGCCATACTGATATCCGTCTTTTCCCTTGGATATCATGGGAAGACTATCGATTTTGAAAAGTACAGCCCCTGCCACCGTACCACGGTTGCGCATTTCCTTAATAAAGGAAAATGGGATGACGCCATGCTGGAAGACATACTCAAGAGCACTGTCATCCAGTTCATCTATAAGGAAGCCAAACAGTCTGGAAAGCCTGTATTCTGCATTGTGGATGACACTATCTCGTCAAAGACAAAACCTTCGTCACGGGCTCTGCACCCGATTGAAGATGCGTATTTCCACCAGTCCCATCTCAAGGGGAAGCAGGACTATGGGCATCAGGCCGTAGCCGTTATGCTCTCCTGCAATGGCATTGTCCTCAATTATGCCATCGTCATGTACGACAAGTCCAAATCGAAGGTGAAGATTGTACAGGACATTGCGGACGAATTGCCCGTACCACCGGTTGTTTCCTATTTCCTCTGCGACAGCTGGTATACATGCGGCGACATCATGGATGCCTTTGTCAAAAAGGGCTTCTATACCATTGGCGCGCTGAAGACGAACCGGGTGCTGTACCCCTGCGGTATAAAGCAGAAGGTAGGCGAGTTCGCCCTTCATTTACGGAAGACAGATGCTGCTGTCAGCCTCGTGACCGTTGGCAGCCGGAGCTATTATGTCTACCGGTATGAAGGAAGCCTCAACGGCATTGAAGATGCCGTGGTACTGATCAGCTATCCGAAGGACGCGTTCCATGTCCCCAAGGCCTTGCGGGCCTTCATCAGCACGGATGTCTCTTTAAGCATCCGGGAGATTCTGGACATATATGTGGAACGGTGGCCGGTGGAAGTGTTCTTCCGCCAATCAAAGGACAAACTGGCGTTTGACAGATACCAGGTTCGCTCATCGCAGGGGATCAGGAGGTACTGGCTGCTGATGTCGCTGGCCCATCTGCTTGCATGTACTGGCGGCGAGGAAACCATGTCCTTCAAAGACGGCTATGCTTATATTTACAGCCATATCCAGGAAGAGCGGATCCATTTTGTCTACCAGTGTGGTGCAAGGCGCATTGGCTTTGAGCGGGTTAAAGCTTTAGTGGCATAGGCTTATTGTGCAATTTTTTAAATTTGCTCATTTATAG
>RAZA01000109.1 GCA_003612485.1 bacterium D16-50 | reverse complement strand
AGTTATTTTATCATAAATATGCTGAAAAGTCAGTAAAATCAATGGTTTACAGACTTAAAAAGCAGACACTAATTATCAATTATATCACCGTATATGACGCGTCACAATAACAGCAATACAAAATACACGGAAATTGCAACCATTCACGTCCCACAGTTCTTATCGCTCCAAAGATTTCTCTATTTTTCATTTATGCCCCTTAGAATCTCCATAATATCCTGTAAAAGCCGTATACCCTATCTCTTTTTTCCCGATTTTCCAGTACCGCCATTATTTTTACTACCTCATTTTTACTGTTCCAAAAAATTTTAGAGCCAAAATAGAGCCAGTGGCAAAATATCGACTTTCCCTTTATTAACTCATATTACATAGTGCTAGCACCATGCATTTTTTATCACTAAAGGAAAATCTTCGCTCCCTCTATAAAATCACTAAGAAAATTTGTATTATATCTCTCCCTCATATTCCATCGAACGCATTTTCACACTTCCATCCAGTTTTTCAAACTTTCCATATCCCACAAAGTGCAATCCGCACTTCCTCATAACATTTCCCGAAGCAATATTGGGTTCACAATGTGAGGAAGCAAATTTTCGTGCCCCAAAATTTGTACGGGCATAGTTTATCATTGCCTTTGCCGCTTCTGTAGCATATCCCATACCCCAACAATCATATCGGAAATTATAACCAAATCCCCAACTGCCTTTTGAGGGGTTGAATCCAATATCACCGCTACCGATTAGCTTTCCATCTAACATACGCTCAAATCCAAAATTATATGTGCTTGCATCATTCTCCACAAAAGCAAGCCACTTTCTTACTTGTTCAATGTTAGTATAAGTGGTGTAAACCATATACCTTGAAACTCTTTCATCACTAACCCATTCAAACACATCTTCTGCATCAGTAATTTTAAGAGGGCGCAACAACAATCGTTCTGTTTTAATTTGTATATCATGCATTATTATATCCTCCACTTCAATCTGCACAACAATCTCTCCGCTATCCTTTTACATGGCGCCGTTTTGGCACCAAGAACACCCTTTTCCTTAATAACATAGTTTACATGGTACTAGCACCATGTATTTCTTATCACTAAAGAACCATGGGATAAACTATATTTTACAACTCACAACCCGTTTAACTTTTGGAATTTAAAAAATGCTTTTTATCGTTGTTTCATGTGGGTATTCCCACATTCTTGCAATCTCCTTAATGTCGTTTTCAGTCACAGTTCGCATTAATAAATCATTTGTTTTAAATTCCACTATTCATTTCCCTCACTAGTATAATAATGATATAGCTACAAGAGCTATATAGTTAACAAGTTACAAAGTCATATCTGATGAATAAC
>RAZA01000010.1 GCA_003612485.1 bacterium D16-50 | reverse complement strand
GCGTCAGCGATGACCGCCACCCGGCCGATGGCCTCCTGGAGGGCGTTGGCGGGCCTGAACAGGCTGCTCTTCTGCCGGACGATTTCAAATATCCTGCCGTAGTCGCACATGACGCCCCCCAGGTCCACCGGGATGACGGCCTTGGTCCGTTCCGTGATAAGGGCTTCCAGCTGCCCGTAGTCCATCTCGTAGGAGCCCGGGGCGGTGTCCGCCAGCACCAGCCTCGCCCCCACGTGTACCGCGGGGCTTGCGGAGGCCGTGTACGTGTAGGCGCTGGTGATGACCTCGTCGCCGGGCCCGATGCCCAGCAGCCGCAGGGCCATCTCCAGACATGCGGTGGCCGAGTTCAGGCACACGGCCCCGGCGCAGCCGCAGGCGGAGGCCACCTTCCCCTCCAGCTCCTTCGTTCTTGCGCCCGTGGTGATCCAGCCGCTGCGCATGGCGTCCGCCACCGCGGAGACCTCCGCCTCGGTGATGTCCGGCGGGGAAAACGGTATGTTCCTCATTTCCATTACCTCCACTGAACGTCCGGGCCGTACACGGGCCATGGACCACGTGGTGAGAGGGGACGGCAGCCCTCCATGGCCCCTGCCTTCCCAATTTTCGCCGCCCGAAAGGCCCCCTGCGCCCGGGGCCGGGCGCAGGGGGCCTCCGGAGGGTCCGGGGAGGGCGGGGATTCGTATATTTCGGCAGGGTTTCGTATGGAATTCGTAGTAAGGGGGAGGGATTTGACAACGTCCACAGAGAGGGCAAACACCGGATCATATTAGCGGTATTCTCCAGTTTTGATACAATATTGAAGCAGTACAGAGAAAATAATGAAATAGATATTATAACGGTGAACGAAAGGGGAGATATGAAGATAAAACGGCTCCTTTTTGATAAGAATCCTGAGAATCTGATTCTTTCCAAAAAGGAGCCGTTTTATTGGGTTCCTGCATTGTGATCAGTCCCTTTGCAGGAGTATCTGACATCTTTTTTTATGACACGCAATTCCGTATTTAAAGATTGTCTCCATGCCGTCCTGCCATAGGCGAGTCTCATATTTCAGCTGCTCTATCTGTCTCAGAGCTTCCCTGCAGCTCTTCTCCAGATCCCCGTCCTCGGAATATTTGAGCTCAATTACCATGCCGACGGCTCTGGACTCATCTTCGATGAGAATGTCGCTGTATCCGTCGCCGGATTCTGCGTTGGAGATGACCGCCCATTCCTCCCTATGGCTCAAAAGCCCCAGCAGAACGCCATGATAGAAGCTCTCCCGCCTTCCGCTGCGTCCTCCCGTATCCCGGATGCTTATGGTTTTGCTTAGATACATATTCAGCATTCTTTCTGCAGTTTCCCTATCGGCCTGAAGGAATGCCTCACAGAAGTCGTCCAATGCAGAACCGTCTCTGCCGGCCTCGTCGCAGAACCATTCCAGTATCTGCTGAACGAATACCTGCCGGATTTCCTGATTAGGTATGGTCAGCCGATAGAGTCCCTCCGCCGTCTTTCCCCTCTGGGTCAGATAGCCGGTCATAAAAAGCACGCTCCATAGGTTGTCGATACTTTTGTACAAATCCCTGTAGGTCAGATTCTGGTCAATGCCCCGGAGGGTACATCCGCCGTCTACCAGAGCCTCCAGCTCCCGTTTTGTGCCTTGTGTAGCCTTTTCCAAGAAATGCCGGATGATATCGTTTCCGCTGGTATTGACCCAGAACGCTCTGGGCGATGCATCCGGTTCCGAACGCAGCAGCCTTGCGTAATTGATCACATCCCAAGGGCAGTATATCTCCGCATCACCGAAGCGATACCCGTCATACCATTCCCTGACGGTCTCAAAGCTTTTTTCAAAGCCGTAATAGGCCAACAATGTCCTCACCTCCTCGGCGGTGAAGCCGAACTGTGTGCAGCAGAAGACATCTGTGATGGAGAAAACATTCATATTGTTCAATCCGGTAAAAATGCTTTCTCTGGCTATCCTGAGGCAGCCGGTGAGAACAGCAAAATATAGGCTGCCATTGCTCTTCAAGGCCTGGGCAAACAGGCTCCGGAGCAGAAGAAGCATTTCGTCATAGTAGCCGAATTGCTGGGCCTTGTCCAGCGGCACGTCATATTCATCAATGAGCAGAATGACTTTTTGACCATAGTGCTTATGCAGCAGCGCGCAGAGGACATAGAGGCTGTTGATGAGGGCTTCGTCCGTCAGCCCGGACTGATGTCCCTTTGCTGCATCGGTCTCTGCTAATTTTCTGTATTGATTTTTTTCTTCGCAGGAAAGCTTGGAGCTGCTAGAGAGGAACGGAAAGCGCATGGCTTCGTGCCTGACCACGGAACATAGCATATCCCGGGCGGTGCCGTAATCTCCGGCACCCGCCCCTTTTAAGGTTATGGATATCACGGGAAAGCTCCCCATGTACCTTTTACAGTAATCATGTTCCCGGCTGATTGCCAGACCCTGAAAGAGGGAGGCATCGCAGCCATATTCAAAAAAATATTGTAGCATATTCATGTTCAGGGATTTGCCGAACCTTCTGGGGCGGGTAAACAAGTTCACTTTTCCCCAGTTGTCCAGAAGCTCTTTGATCAGTCCCGTCTTGTCCACATAGTAAAATCCTTCGGTTCGGATTTCCTCAAAATTCTCGATTCCGATGGGAAGTTTTGCCTTGTTTTGCATATATCCGGCTCCTTTCGGCTGCAGAATGCGGGAAGCATCGATTCAAAACAACTGCTTTTAGATTTAGTTTACCACAAACGAAGGGAAAGAGAAATGTTTTTGCCCGGCATTTTACATTATTGTTTTTTTCAAGTGACTTTTGTATAGATTTTGTAGTAAAATGAAAAACAAAAGATACAAAGGAGAAAACCCATGGCAGGACAAAAGAGGATCAAGACGGAGGATAGAAATATTTACTACAATACAAGTACCAAGAGATACGACATCAAATACAATTACAAGACCTACAATGCCGAGAAACAGAAAAATGATTATAAGGCAAAATGGAAATATGGCCTTTTGACTCTGGATGAAGCGAGAACGGAGCTGGCGCTTCTGAAACGGAGAAACAGCAGAGGGAGCGAGGAAAATAGGGAGATAACCCTTCAGGAATCCTATGAGCTGTGGAAGAATAAGGCCAAGGCTCAGAACTACAGCAAGGCTACGATGCTGAATGCATCCTACTATGTAAAGATGCTGGGGGAGTTTATTCCCCTGAATACTCGCATAGATGATATAACAGAGGAGATGTACGAAGATGTGTTTGCCAGATGCCGGGAGAAATATAAGGATGAGACGATCAATACTTTAAACGCCACGTTCCGCAAGCTTATCAACCTGACCTATAGGAAACGTCTGATCAGCGAACATCCCTTGGCAAGGGCGGACAACGTGAAGGCAGGAAAAACCGATAGGATCAGAATCGTGACAAGAGAAGAGTGGAATAAGATAGACGGGTATTTAGACGGCGTTTACAGCAGGGACCGCAATTTCCGGTTTATGCTGAACATTTTATACTATACCGGGATCAGAATCGGAGAGTGCATGGCGCTGACATGGGCGGATTTTGAAGTGCTCGTTCCCTATCAGAAGCACGGGGCAGGAGAGAAGAGCGGAATGTGCGGTCAGGAAGGGGATGCTGCCTGCAGTGCTGCGGCAGAGAGTGACGGGATAGGGAAAGAGAGTGATGGGACAAGAAATAGGAAGCATGAAAGAATGCGGCTGAACATCAGCAAAACAATTCTGCGGGACGGCACGCCAAAGGACACCACAAAGAATAAGAAAAACCGCAAGATCCCCCTGAGCCCGGCTGTTGTAGGGCTGTACAAGGACGGCTTTCAGGTCTGGGAGGGAAGCAGAGCAGACAGAATCTTCACCGACACCTACGATACATACATCGGCCGTCTGGCCTCAGTCTGCAGGAAGCTGGAAATTCCCCACTGTACCTGCCACAGCTTTCGGCATACATTCATCAGCAATCTCATGAGAAAGGGAGTTCCTCTGCCGGTGATAGAGAAAGTGTCGGGGGATACGCAGAAAACCATCTTTGACAGGTATTCCCATATGTTCGATGATGATGAGGATCTGGTGCTGAAGGCGCTGGAGAATCTGTGAGGATTCACGACGCTGGCCTGAAAGACGGAAGCTCTTTTTAGCAGTCCCGCCTTATCTGCAGAGTGAAATCGTTCTTTTGGATTTCTTCAAAATGGACGATTCCGCTGGGAAGCCTTGTATTTTTACATCCGGCTTCTTTTGCCTGCAGAAGGCGGGAAAGTACTTGTCAAATTTATTCCGCAATGATTCCCCCAAGCAATGGGATGCCTTGTCTTTGCAGCCGATAAGGCCGATCGCTTTCAGGCCATTTTTCTGTTTGGCCAGCTTAGATTCCGTTATGGCCAGATTCATGGATTGTGTACAAGGAAAGGATCAGCCAGACAAATCATGCACTTTTTTTTGTAGCAAGCAATCCCATACCTAAGGATGGTCTCCATGCCATCTTGCCGCAGTCGATCCTCATACCCAAGCCTCACTATTTGCGCCAGTGCTTCCTGACACCCCTTTTTCAGGTTGCCGTCCCCAGCATACTTGATCTCGATCACAATGCCTAGAGTGCCCGTTTCATTCTCGATCAGAATGTCGCTGTAGCCCTCTCCCGACTCGGCATTGGAGATGACGATCCAGCCCTCCCAATAGCTGAACAGTCCCAACAGAATACCATGATAAAAGCTTTCTTTTCTTTCCTTTCTGCCTCCTGTATCTCGGATGCTAATGGTCTTTGCCAGATAAGCACAGAACAACTTTTCTGCGGTTTCTGCGTCCCCCTTGAGAAATGCCTCACAGAAGGCGTCCAGTCTGGCGGTGTCCCGGCGCACTTCCCCCTGAAACCATTTCAGGATCTGCTCCGCAAATATCTGGCGGATCTCCCTATTAGGAATTGTCAGATTGTAGGCCCCGTCCCCAATCTGCCCTCGCTGGGTAAGATAGCCAGTGGTGAAGAGCACGCTCCATAGATTGTCGATATCTCCGTACAGATCCCGATAGGTCAACTCCTGATTGAGCTTCCGGGAAATGCTTCCCCCGTCCACCATGCATTCAATTTCCCTTCTTGTCCCCGGTGTCGCCATGCTTATGAAACGCCGTATGATGTCGTTTCCGCTGGTATTGACCCAGAACGGACGAGGCTGGGCATCAGGCTCGGAGAGCAGGAGATCTGTATAGTTGATCACATCCCATGGACAATAAATCTCTGTGTTGCCGAATCGATAACCATCGTACCACTCTCGTACATCCTCAAAGCGTTTTTCAAGTCCGTAATATTCCAGAAGCGTCCTGACATCTCTGTCAGTGAAGCCGAACTGTCCGCTGAAGCGAACATCTGTAATGGAGAAGACTTTTAGATTATTTAACCCCGTGAAGATGCTTTCCTTTGCGATCCGCAGGCAGCCTGTCAGTACTGCAAAATAGAGGCTGTCATTTGTCTTTAATACCTGACCTAGCAGGTTGCGGAGCATGACGAGCATTTTATCGTAATAACCGGACTGCTGCGCCTTGTCCAGTGGGACATCATACTCGTCAATCAATAGAAGAACTTTCTGGCCGTAGTGCTTGTGGAGAAGAGAGCAGAGGACGTATAAGCTGTTCATAAGCGCTTCATCTGTCAAAGCAGCAGCCCGGCCCTGATCAGTATCTGCTCTTATCAGCTTTTGGTATTGCGCCGCTTCTTCGCCGGAAAGCCTTTCGCTTTTCGCAAGAAACTGAAAGCGCATCGCCTCGTGCCTTATGACGGAGCACAGCATATCTCTGGCAGTGCCGTAATCCATGGCGCTTACGCCCTTTAAGGTTATGGATATCACAGGGTAGTTGCCCATATACTTTTTGCAGTATTCCTTTTTTCTGCTTATCTCCAGCCCATCAAAAAGGCGGCCGTCGCAACCGTATTCAAAAAAATACTGCAGCATGTTCATGTTCAAGGACTTGCCGAATCTTCTGGGTCGGGTAAAGAGATTCACCTTCCCCCAGTTGTCCAAAAGCTCTTGAATCAGTCCCGTCTTGTCTGCATAATAAAAGCCTTCTGTTCGGATTTCCTTGAAATTCTCAATGCCTATGGGAAGCCTTACTTTATTTTCCATGCAAATGACTCCTCTTCGTTCTGTCTTGCGGAAGAAAGTTGTTTTGAGGATATCGTATCATAAACCAAAGGGCGATACAATATCTTCGGTTCAAAAGACCGCAGTAAACGCAAACGATTCCTCGCTGGTCTCAGCATCGTGATGTCTTGTTGCTCCAGTAGCTGCAGCTCCTGAACGATTTCCGCAAATAGCGTAACGCCTGCTTTTCCATCAATATTGCGCCCTCTATTTGCGTGAGCTTTTATATCGCAACAAGGGAGGAGGCTTAGGAGCAGATAGCGACAGCGGATGAGCTGATTTCATTGGTTGAGGATTAATGTCTCCGGGGAATAAATAAATGACGGTCCAAGGTCTGGAGTGATCTGATCTCCAACAATAAGAGCTTGCCGGCGTATAGGGAGCATGATGATCCCCCAGAATCCCCGCCCCCTGCCTCTTCGACAGCTCTATTTCCCTCGCTACCTCCGCATACGGAGAGACATCTGCAGTCTCGACCAGCACAACCCCTTTTGCGGCGCGTATCTTTTCCATGCCTTCCACATTATAAAGCATATCGCCAAGGACATGCACCGCGAGGCTTTCCTTTTCCAGCATGTCCCGCAGCTGTTGGCATATCCGCAGTGTATCCCCCTCTATGCCGCAGCCGGTGAAACAAGTTCAGCTGCGCCGTTGGTGGCAATGCAGTAAGAGGTCAGTGAGCTGTTTCCGGATATAAATTTCAATACAAATCTATCCTCATATAAAATTAGTTGCGATGATAATGTAAGTAGTATAAAAACGCCATATTCACGAATGGTAACTGATAGATCCTCCGTGGCAAGCCGCTCCTTCCAAAGGGAAGTTGTCACAAAAATGTATACCAGAGAAAAACTTCTCCTAGCAGCAGGCGCTATTTTCACAGCTTTCATTCTTTATCCATAGGAAAAATGGAAATAGGCATTTTGGGCATGCCCCCAAATGCCGTATTGGATCGAAAAAACTGTTTTATTCTAATATCATTCCCCCTAATATATTGATTTGCTGTCTCTTTAACAGCTCTAATTCTTGTGCAATTTCTGTATATAAAGCGTTACCGGCCGTTTCTGCTAAAACCGCTCCCTTGAGTTCGCTCAATTTTTCCATTGTCTGCGCGTTATATAGCACATTGTCGAGAATATACACATTAATTCCATCCTTTGCCAAATTGTCTTGAATGTCTTTGCAAATGCTTAAAGCCGTATCATTAAATGTGCATCCAATAAGGCAAATTGTATCTAGCTGATCTTTGCGAGCAGCCATTTTTACCGCTGCTGCAGCTAGGTTAACAGCTTCATTTTGAGTAAATCTTCTTTTATTCCGGTTGCGGAAGGCCAGAATTCCCTTATCTATAAAATCCAATGGCTTCTTTTCGCTGCCGCTTGTCGGAATATGTCCTAACTGTGGAATCTTGTATAATTCATCAAATTGATCCGTAGATTTTATCTTATTGTTCAGCACATATTTCATAAATATCAAGAATGCATAAGTAAATGAAAAAAGAATCATGCCGCCCAACACATATACTATGTTGAATTTTGGAGTGACAGCCGCATCATAATCGGCAGTCGTTTCAAGGGTTTCCATATAAACGGCAGCCCAAGGATCTTCGGGGGAGCCGTATGGACTCCCTATTAATTTTCCTATCGTTAATAAGTTATAATAATACCACTCTTCATTGGTGAAAGAAGACTTTCTGTTTAAAATATTCGTTTTGATGTCCAAAATATTTTGCGCAACAGAGGCTTGTGCATTTGCGATGCTTTTGACTGATATCGTGGCTATTGCCTGCTCTATATTGATTACTTCATGGGGGCCTCGCTTTTTTTCTATTAAAGCACGCTTTGAATCTATATAATCTAAGATATTTTGCATAAATCTTAGACACAATTCTTTATCGTAATGGGAAATTGTTATTTTAAAGGTATCTCCGCTTGTCTGACTGTCAGAAGCGCTTCGGGTAAGCGAATAAATTTCATTAATGTATTTTGTCTCTAACCCAGACTGCCTTCCCATTTCTTCAAGCAATTCTGCGCTACACACAATATCCTCATATATTCTTTCAATATTATAGGATTTTTCCAAATCATCAGAAATGATTAATATAGTCATTTCTCCTCTCTGGACATTATTTGGATCTATCTGCATTAAAACAGATTGTTTTTGATACTCCAATTGGCTATAATAGTTTTTTTCATAATTCAGTACATAATCTACATTATTTGTTTGCTGTTCATTGAGCATGATCCCATAACTGCTCAAGAGTTCACCTGCAGCGGTTTTCAGGGCCGTTTCATCGTTTGATAACTGCTTTTCTTGCCATAACTCTTCTAACTGTTGTTTTTCTTGTCTTTTTTTCTTGAGCTCTTCAATTATGACAGCTTGCTCCTGACAGCTGCGAGCTGATCCTATATAACTGAAGAGTCCTCCCAAGGCACCTGCAATAAGCATAAAAATAATCATGCTTCTCCAATGCAGCAGTATTTCCACCGCTAAATCTCCCAAATGAATTTCTGACTCTTTCATAAGTGCCTCCTTTATAATGTTTCGCTAAAAAGGTGTAGTGTTGATAGTAATCTGGGAATTGGCTTTGGTTAAAGACTTTTGGAGCAATACCGTTTTGCCAATATCTTAGAGTGTTCGGTCAACTTTTCTTTTGTACATATTATTTCTGAATTATGTGACGGCACCTTTATAATAAGTACGGTTTATACAAAAGTCCGCTCCAAATCCCTCCTTAAAACGTGATAAGCCAAGATTTAAATATTTTCCATTGTCTTCGGTGCAGATACCAAGTGTTAGATACTTCATTTGTTTTTGCAGAGCAGTTTCTATTAAATGATAGATTAAAAAGTCCATGGGAAATAACTTCAGATAATTTTCGTCCGAAGCCAGATACTGTGTATGTAGAATATCACCGTGAAACAAAAAGACCATACTGCCGGCAATCATGACCTCATCATGGTATACACCGTAAAATTCTATATTGTCGAAGAATCTGTTGAATTTTAAATCCAACAATTCATCATAGCGATGTACACAAGGCAGACCTAGCTTTTTTAGGTTCTGAAGCAACACATTATAAAAATGTCTGATTTCCTCTGCAGAATCAAGTCTGGAAAATGTCAAATTGTTTTTCAAGGAATATCTGTAATTTCTTCTTTTGTTCGTTGAAAACTGTTCCATAATATCGTCCTGATATCGCTCTAGTTTCATATAGTAATTGAGCTCATTATATTGCGCATATCCTCTCTGATACAAGAAATAGTCGATCAGCTCAGAATTCTGTCTGCAGAATATAGGTGCTGTCATTTTTAGGATCACTTTGTCATATCCTTCTTTCACAAAATACCCATCAAGTTCAGTCATTAACATATCCATATTTAAAGCGCTGTAAAATTGGTGTGAAATAATAATTCCGCCAAATGTAGTTCCCTTGTGAGAAAAGAAGATTTTGGCAGAATCATTGCTAAGGACACATGCCAAAAGGACTGCTACAATTGTATTGCCTTTATAGACAATCAGTGAGCTGTCTGTAAATTTTCCTACCGGATGGTACTCTATAAATTTTCTCGTCTGCAGAAAGGTTCCGTTCATGCTTTCCTGCAGCACAAACCTATCCCATAATGCCGACAGTGAATTATTATATTTTTCAATTCGTAGTTCCATATATTTTTCTCCTTATTCTGGCAGACACGTCCTATTTTCAGATAGTTTTTGTCATTGTTATAAAATCGCTAGGCTCGTTTGAACTATGATTGTCGACAGCAAACCCCGACTTTACATACAAGTGAATGGCTCTATGATTTGAGGTTCGGACAACTAATTGCAAGGTGCTTAATGACAATTCCTTTGCTTTCGCTTCTATAAAGGATATCATCAATTTTCCGACACCCATTCCCCAAAAACGTTTTTCACCGATATATCCAAAATATTCGCCTATCCTATTGTATGAGTCGATATGCTTCAGACCTACCGCTCCGATGGGTTCTCCGTCTTTGCAAATTCCCCAGATCAAATAGTCGGTGCGCAAGGGCAATTTTTGGAACCATTCTTTTTGGCTGTGCCTTGTTATTGGGGGAGTGTTTGTCAGATATTTGATTTCTGCGTCAGACAACCACTGATAGGACTTTGCTAAAAATTCCTCATTATATTTTGTGAAACTCACATTCATAAATGAACCCCTTATGATATTATGACGTTTTTTTGTTTTGTTGCCCTGAACTGATCAGTGAAATAATATAACGTATATCCGTTAAATACATTCTGGTGCAGATGATCAAAAACAATATTGCAGCTATTGATGAGCAAAGAAGGCTTTCGGCAAACAACATGCGCCAACAAATTAGATATAGCGCAAAAAGGATTACCGTATAGAGAAATTTTTGCGAAAAGCACATTTTCTTTATTCTCATCAGGATACAGACTGTTATTATCACAGTTACGATGTATCCTGCCAACGTTGCTAATGCAGCGCCCTCGATTCCGAAAATCGGAATCAATATTGTGTTAAGCAGAAGATTGGTCAGTAAACCAATAAATAGGACAATTAGGTTTGGCCATGTTTTTTTTTCGATCAGAAATTGGCTTCCGGCTACCTGAAAGAGCATTTGCATCAACGGTGCAAGAAACAAGTACGGAACCACAATATGCCCCCCATAGTATTCGGGTGTAAGCAGATACAAAAATATTGGTTTTGCCATGACACACATAATTGCGGTAGCTCCAAAAGAAATAATGCCAAGATATTCAAACACTTTAGAGTTTGTTTCGATTTGATTCCTTTCGCGCATGGTAGAAAACACAAAGAATTGCCATCCCCCCGCAAAAGCAGTATAAACCAGCTGGCTTGCATGTCCTATTTTTGAACCTGCGGAATAAATTCCTACCTCGCTGACAGACAGCATTTTTGCTATCATCAGTTTATCACAAGAATTGAAGACCCAATAAATAAGCATATTGGGTACAAGTGGAATTGCGATCTTCAACATATCTTTCAGCAAAGAAAGATCAAAGCTTTTTATACGAAACCATTTATGATTTAATAAGATAAATGCACCTCCGGTCAATAAGTTTGCTGTTGCGGCGGCGATAGGAAGCGCAATGAGGTAGCACCCCTTCACAAGCAACAATATCGCACATATATAAGAAATAATTGTAGTTGATGCGCTGATGACAAGAAAAAGCTTTTTTTTGTTCTGCATTCTTGTAGGGGCTGAACCAATGTTTTTTATCGCACTTACAAAGATTGATGCGGCGGATATCTGAACAATGAAGGAGTATTGACGATCAGAAAATACCAATTGTGAAAGCGGATTCTGGAATATCACAATACTCAGTATCAAAATGGACGTTATTATGAATACAAACAATAAAGCAGTAGAGCAGACAGCGGTCTTGTATTTACGGTCGTCTTTTTCAAAAAACATCCGATACATTGCATCATTCATTCCGAAAATCGCCAGTGTTCCTCCAAAAGCCACTAGCGCAGATGCAAGGTCGCTAATTCCAAAATATGCCGCATCCGGCATAAGTCTGGTAATGATGGGGAGCATGACAAATGGAATCAGCTTGTCAATTACACCGCCCAATCCATAAACCAAAAAATTTTCAATAAAAAGTTTTAATTTAGTCATTTCTCACCTTTTGTACCAAATGCGTTGACGAGATCAATCACTTTCTTTACTTGCGAATCTGTCATGCCATAATACAGAGGAATGCTCAATATTGTCCTGCTGATTTCTTCGGCAATCGGCAGGTCGCCCTCAGACAGTGCTAGATCTCTGTATGAGTTCTGCATATGAATCGGAATCGGATAATGCTTTACCGTGCCGATTCCATGATGAGACAGATATTGCTCCAGCTCATCGCGGTACTCGCATCGTACTGCAAAAACATGATAGACATGCTCGTAGATCTCGGTACTGGATAGCGGAAGTTTAATAATCGGATTTGTAATTTCCGATAGATACCTTTTGGCCACTTCTTGTCGAAATGCATTCCATCTATCGAGGGACTTGAGCTTCACTCTTAAGAAAGCGGCTTGAAGTTCATCCAGCCGACTGTTTACCCCCTTGTATATGTGATGATATTTGTAGTCAGACCCGTAGTTTCCCAGCGCACATACCATATCGGCAAGCTTCTTGTCATTGGTTGTTATGCAGCCGCCGTCCCCTAGTGCGCCTAGATTTTTTCCCGGATAAAAACTGAAGGCAGCGGCATCGGATAATGAACCGGCTTTTTTTCCCTTATATTTTGCTCCATGTGCTTGGGCTGCATCTTCTATGATTTTTATTCCATAATTCGCTGCAATTTTATTGAGCCTATCCATATCGGCAGTACGACCTTGGAGCTGCACTGCAATGATCGCCTTGGTACGTTTGGTTATCTTTCGCTCTATTTGATCTGCGTCAATGTTGTAGGTTTCTATTGACGGTTCAGCCAATACCGGAAGAGCTCCCGCATATGAGACGGCAAGAGCAGTGGCAATGAATGTATTTGACGGAATTATCACTTCGTCGCCAGTCCCTATACCCAGCGCCTTTAAGAGCAAGTATATCGCATCTAATCCCGATGCCACGCCGACACAGTATTTTGTTCCGATGTATCGGGCAAATTCTTCTTCAAATAGCCTGCATTCTGTCCCACGGATGAATTGGCCATTGTCCATGACCCTTTTATAGGCAATGTCTAATTCGGTTCTGATTTCATTGTGCATAGGCTCAAATGTGGCAAATGGTACGCTTGTTTCCATTGAGTTATCCCTCCTCTCCCTTTGGCTCGGCTACGTATTTACAGTATTCATCAAAATCTCTTATATAATCACTTTCTGAGTAATACTCAGATGCCAGCACTAGCAGAACAGCGGCGGGGGTGAAATCGTACATCTCTCTCCATAATCCGGTTCCTATGTATAGCCCTTCTGATGGGTTGTCCAATATAAATGTTTTTTCCTCATTTGGTGTTGAGACCTTTATAGTAACACATCCATTTAGACAAATCAGAACTTGGTTCAATTTTTTATGTGCATGAAATCCTCTTACGGTGTTTTCGGGAACCCTTGTAATATAATAAATTCGTTTAATCTCGAAAGGTATGTCCATGGCAGACTCTATCGGTGTTAAATGTCCCCGTGGACGATCTTCATTTTTCAAATCAATGATATCTCTAAACTTGATTTTTCTAACATCCATTTTATACAGTATCCTTTCGTCAATATTTATATGTGGGTGGTTATTGTTGTTGCAGCTTTTTCCCTGAGGCTCTCAAGCAGAGCAAAATTTTCTGTTATGTCCTCTCGAGGGATCGGTTGTATTTTCCTTCTATATTTCAGCCGATGATAAATATGCAAGTAGGATAATAAATTTAGGTAATTATGCCTTCTTTGTGCTTTTATATTGATGATACTGTTTTTCAATAGAGCCTTATTTAGTATGTTTTTTGTTTTTGAAAAGGCGTACATATATATGCGGATTCTTTCTTCAAAAAGTTCTTGATTTCTAATCATGTAAGTGGAATGATTTGTCCGCCGATATATAATTGTAACCGCATTGAGATATTTTACATTGATATCTTTTATTTCACTGAATTTCAACCACTGCGTATAATCGTCTATGTATTTATAACTGCTCAAAAAAAAGAGAACTCTCTCGTCTGTAAGTAGCTGTTTGCTTATGTATGTGGCCGGCGCATTGAAAAAACAGTACCTATGAATCTTGTCGTCATATGTTAGCTTTGATTCAGCCAAAGTTATGCATTGGTTTCTATGGATACTACATAGTGCATCATTAATATTGTTGGTACCGTTTTCAAAATAAACCAAAGGGTAGCCGGTCACTATATCTGCCCCTGTATCTAAATGAGAAAATATCTCAAATATAGACATTTGAGGAAATAGATCGTCGCCACCAATAACTTTGATATAGTCACCTTCAGCTTTTTTTAATGCTCCCAGATAATTGCTGCATGTGCCTACGTTCTCTGTTCGATCAATATATTCAAAGGTTTCAAATATATCTGGATTTCTGCTTGACCAGTCTTCAACCGCTTTTTTGGATCCATCACTTGAGGCATCGTCCGCAATGATGACTTGAACAGTATGGGCTTTATTGCAATTATACTTTTCGGTTTGGTACTTGATGCTTTCAAGGCATTCCTGAATATAGCGCTCATGATTATATAGCAATACAATAATCGATATCTTCATTTTGCCCCCTTCTGTCCCGAGCATGTTTTTGCAGAAGTTACTTGTGGCAAGGATGATTACCACATGTATTTCGTGCGGGCAACGGAACATTGATTTGAAACAAATGTTACAGAAATAAAATAGATGATAATCAGGTAGGGCTTAATAATCGGATTAAAAAATCCATACGTTGCTAATAGGAACAGCAGAACCTTATTAATGTTTACATTAGGGGCTTTTTTCTGCTGTATACCACGAAGGCCTAGAGCAAGATAGATTCCCCAGACAACTGCCCCAAAGATTCCGTATCGAGCCAGCGAATCTATCCATTCACAATGCCCGCCGACATTTAATGCATTTCCATATAAATTGTAACGGCCAAAAGGTATTCCCCAAAAAGGATATATTTGAAACGTATTATAGGATGTTTGTGCAAGACCTATGCGTATCGACAAATCTCCTGCGGCCAGACCTTGTCCTCGAAGAAGTCCTTCTATTTCGGTCAATCGTTTACTGACCTCGTAATTGCTGGCAAAAAAAGTACTGTTTATAAATCTGGTGATTGCCGGCAATAGGGGGAGCATGATAAATATCATGGCGATGAATACAACAAAGACAATCACTCGTTTTCTCCCCTTGGGAAATGCTGAAAAATATACTGCAAGACATATTCCAAACACCCAAAATAACATCTGGGTAGTGTATCCTGCGGCAATGACATAAATGCCGTTTAGTAAAATAAGCAGTATGTTTTTGCTTTTATTTTGGGAGATCATTGTCAGATCATATGTCAGTAATGCTGTCAATACAATCGCATATATTAAATAAAATTGCGGTGCCAATAGCAGTGGAACCTTTTCTGCTCCGTTGCGATAATAATTGTCGCCGAAAATAAGTATCAGCGAGCTGGAAATAATGGAAAAATAGTAAAAGAGATTAAATAAGCGCCATATAAGTTTACCGGATTCATTGTCTGTCCAAATATTTATTTCAAACAACAGTGCCATGACAAGTACATTGTTTTTGATCACAGTAAGACTGCTGTGATAATCGGAAATAGGAATATATCCTTGTGTTTCCATCAGCTTTATACCTATAAAAACACTCATGCAGAGCAAACTGATAATAAACGGGATATTAATGGATATCTTCTTTTTGGCCATACATAAAATCAAAAGGATAATTATTATATATGCATCGCCGCCTAGTTTGTAGAGAAAACCTAGCGAAATGTTGGCGACCCAAATGCCTAATAGCGCTTTATACATATTTACCATTTATTCCTATCGCATTTTTTCGGGGGATAATAGTTGCCTTATTGCGTCGATATATAATCTATAGTCAAAGTGCGCAACAGCGGTATCGCGGGCCCTTTTTTTAAGAGATTCTATTTGGGCCATAGTCATTTCCGATATTTGCATGAAGCCGTTATATGCATCCTCTACACTGTTGCCGTTAACTAAAACAGCATTTTCTTTATCTACTAAATAAAGTCCTAGATCAGAGGTAATATTGCACAACATTGCACAGCCGCACATCATCGCTTCCACTACTTTTGTCGGAAAACCTGCTTGAGCATATCTTTCTGCTTCAGGTCTGAGCAAAACACCAAAATCGCTTTGATATAATATTTGCAGCACATTGTTTCTTTCCAGCTTCCCATGTACATGAATCTGTGGCGGTAAAGGGCTATAAAATTTTGAGATAGTTTCGGTATCAATCCCGATAACTTCAAATTCAAAATATTTCCTGATCTGCTCAGGCAGTTTGCAAAAGGCTATAATGGCACAATGAATATAGTCTTTATTATGCGGTGTGCCGGCATATGTGAATCTGACTCTGGCAGCCCTTCTTTCCGAATTTGTGCTGTATTGAGGTGAGTCCAAAATCACAGGTATTCGAGCAGTCTGAAGACCTTGATTTTGAAAATAGTTTTCCAAATATCTTGAAATGGCAATGATTCTGAAGGGCTTGTCCAATATTTTTTTGTTGCATCTATCTTTTGCAATGTAATGATAATTGAAGCATCCAAATTTAAATTGACATGGTGAATACCATTCTACTGTATCGTTTATGATTGGTATATTGTTTTGTATAGCTGTTTTTTTGGCCCAAAGCATACTGTCGTTAGGGACACTGTATGTATGAATGGCATAAGGCGTTCCATATTTTTCTCTCAGTTTTTGATATAGTTTCTTCAAACGTTTTTTATAGTAAATATGGCGCAGGGGTTTTGAACCCCAAAATCTGTTGTCAGTATGTAAACTGTAAAACTCCACATCTTCATACATGCCGCAGCTTTGTGCTTGCCCCATGCCGATATGTGCCACCTGATATCCCAAGGCTTGATAAATTTTGGCAAAGCATAAGTCCCTGACGGCACCTGCGTTTCCGTTTGGAAATATGTTCTGTGTAATCATTAACACATATGTGCCGGCTTTTTTTTTAAGAGACGGTTTATCCATTTTCCCTCCCTATGAATACAATGCTCTATATAGATACAAGATAATCCATAAAAGCATTCTTGTTATGGATAGCGGAAGTGGTAGGCCTGCCCAGATCGCTTCTAGAGCCCAGCCCGCATTTTGCCTCAATGAAGCTGAGGCTGCTTCTGGAGCCGGCTTCTTCCAGAGCCTGATCCAGTTCCTCGTAAGTGCTTGCCGACACCGCATGGCTGTAGCCGCAGGCCCTTGCCACATCGGTGAGGCTGACGGCACCGGCCGCCGTGGGCATACCGCCCACCGTTTCATGCGCGCCGTTGTTGATGACGATATGAACTAAGTTTCCGGGCTGGATGCTGCCGATGACCGCCATTGCCCCCATATGCATCAGGGCGGCACCGTCTCCGTCTATGCACCATATTCTGGCCTCCGGCTTGTGCAGGGCTACCCCCAAAGCAATGGAGCTGCTGTGTCCCATGGAGCCTACCGTCAAAAAGTCGTATCTGTGGCCCAGACCGCTGGCCTCCCGTAACTCGAACAGCTCACGGCTGGCTTTCCCGGTGGTGGAGACCACCGGATCCTCCCCGCTCACCGCCGCGATATGCCGGATGACCTCTTCCCTGCACATAGAGTACTCATTGGAGTATTTCACCGCCTTTTCATACTGCAGGGCGTCCCTGCGGACTACAAATGCCACACTTTTTCCGGCGGAGAGCTTCTTTCGGAAGCCCTCCATCGCAAAGGAAAGCTCTGCCTCTGTAGTAGAGGCATCAACCACATAGCTGTCTATGTCCAGAACCTCCAGAAGGGGCAGTGTCACCTCCCCCTGAAAAATGTGCTGTGGCTCGTCATGTCTTCCGGGTTCGCCCCGCCAGCCGATGACAAAGATGCAGGGAATCCCGTATACCTTGTCATTCAGCAGGGATGCTGCCGGATTGACGGCGTTCCCCTCCCCGCTGTTCTGCATGTAGACCATGGGAACCTTGCCCGTGGCAAGATGGTAGCCCGCGGCGATGGCGGTGCAGTTCCCTTCATTTGCCGCGATAATATGGTGTTTGGGATCGGTTCCATATGTGTTCATCAGGTAGCTGCATAGGGCCTTCAGCTGGCTGTCGGGGACGCCGGTGTAGAAATCGGCACCTATGATATCCAAGAAACATTCTACTGTCATAGCTGCATTCTCCTGCCCGCTGAAACGGGCTGCCTGCTTCGGCAGGTATATAAACGATTTGTAAGTCTTTCAAAGCAATCCTCTGCGGCCTATTCCGGCCCCGCCGTGGGATTTTCGCCGACAAGCAGCTGTCTGTACAGAGATTCAATTGCTTTATGATCCGGCCTTATGGGGTTGTTCTTCAGGCGGATAGGGTTCACGGTACTGCACAGCGTCCCGCAGTCTGCCTCGTCTGCCGGAAGGGCAGGGAGCCTGAGGCTGCTGACAATGCGGCCGAATTTCTCCGCGGCCTCAAAAGCCTCCCTGCAGGCGAATGCGCCAGCCAGCTTTCGGAACATGTCCCGCAGGTATGTTTCGCCTCTCGGATCGGTACAGCTCTGGATGTTGGAAAGCATCCATGGCCACAGCACTGAGACGCACAGCGCGGCGGCATGGCCGTGGGGAATGCCGTAGAGGCTTGTGAGCTTGTAGCACATGGCATGGCCCGCCGTGGTCTGGGCTATATTTATGGCCCTGCCTGCATAATGGGCGGCAAGCAGCATATTCTTGTTTGCGTCCTCACGGTTAGCCAGATACCCTTCCATATTGTCCAGAATCATTCCTATGGCTGTCTCTGAGAGGTCCCTGCTCTCAGAGGTGCTGTTCACGGACCAGTAGGACTCTGCCCCGTGGCAGAGCGCATCCAGCATGGTGCATTTCTTCTGATAGAGAGGAAGGGTTCTGAGGGCGCTGCCGTCCATAAGCACCGTCTGGGGAATACAGCTGTCGTCAGCTATGGACTGTTTCTCCCCATTGAGGTAGACCACGGCGTATCTGGTCGCCTCGGAGCCCGTTCCGGCAGTGGTGGGGACAGCAAGCAGCCTGACCGGGTTGGGAACCGCCTTCTGGAGCAGGTAGCTTTGGCTCTTGTCCATGCCGCAGAAGAGCCTGATGCATTTGGCCACGTCCATGGCGCTGCCGCCGCCCACCGCTATGATGCTGTCGCAGCGGTTCCCGTTAAACAGCTCCACACCCTTCACCACCGATTCATAGAGGGGATTTGGCTGAAAGTCGCTGAACCGCGTGATCCTGATGTCCCGCCGTGCCTCCAGACTCTGAAAATACCTGCCTATGGGCAGGAGCCTTATGGAACTGCCGCATACGAGCATGGCAGACCGGATTCCGTTCTCTGCCAGATAGGCGTCAAGCTCCCTATAATCCTCCGTGGCGTATATAATGTCCTGCAAGGCTACCTCCCTCAAAGCTGTTCCGGAATCAGCCGGATGATCTCTGCAAATGGCATGAGCATGTCGTCGCACTCCTTGGCCCTATGGTGTTCCAGTATCATGCGGGCGGCGTTCTGGATTGCCGGAACGGTGGCCCTGATGAGCTGGTTGGCGTAGATGATGATGTTTGCCCCGCGCTCCCTGAATTCTTCCTCCGTCACGGAGTTGAAGCTGGTGGGAACCAAAACCACGGGGGTGTGCCGATCTTCCCTGCGGAACTGCTCCAGAAATGTGAATATCTCATCAGGAGATTTTTTCCTGCTGTGAATCATAATGGCGTCGGCGCCTGCCCCGGCGAAGGCTCTGGCCCGCATCAGGGCATCCTCCATCCCCCGCTCCAGTATCAGGCTTTCGATCCGTGCGCAGATCATGAAGTCCGTGGTCCGCTGTGCCTTTTTCCCTGCTGAGATCTTTGCGCAGAAGTTCTCGATGCTGTCCTGAGTCTGCTCCACCTCTGTCCCGAAGAGCGAGTTCTTCTTCAGGCCGGTCTTGTCCTCTATGACTACCATGGACACACCCATACGTTCAAGGGAACGGACCGTGTACACGAAATGCTCTATCTTCCCGCCGGTGTCTCCGTCGAAGATGATAGGCTTGGTTGTGACCTCCATGAGATCCTCGATTGTCCTAAAGCGGCTGGTCATGTCCACCAGCTCGATGTCCGGCTTCCCCTTCGCCGTGGAGTCGCATAGGCTGGAGACCCAAATGGCATCGAACTGGTGGCCGCCGCCGTTTTGGTAGGAGATCGTGTTCTCCACCACCAGTCCCGTAAGCCCGTCGTGGGCCTCCATGGCAGTGATGAGTCCTTTCATCCCCAGTTCCTTCTTCAGCCGCCTGCGTCGGGCGTCCGGCAGGGAGAGCTCCAGTCTGGTGCGGGCCTCCAGCTCCCTATACCGCTCTTCCTCGGAGTAGGGGAACTCCACCAGCCTGCCGCCATACCGGGCCAGCAGAGAGGCTACCTCGTCGCGGATGGGCTTCTGGAACCCGGCGGTCCAGTCGTCTCCGTGTACCACATAGGTGGGCTTGTACAGCTGGATGTTCTCCTTATAGCTCAGGCTGTCCTGCTTTACCACCTTATGAACCCCTGATATGTTTTCAAACATGATTTTTCTGTCTTCGTATGGCAGGAGCGGATACCTTTTATAGGACGCGACGGCTTCGTCCGACATGACGCCGATGATCAGCCTGCCCAGACGCTGGGCCTTTCGGATGATGGATATGTGGCCGCCGTGGAGGATATCGGTGCTGAAGCACATGTAGACCGTGCGGTGCTCCATTTCATGAAGCCGGCCTGACACAACGGCCAGATCCTGTGCGTTGTCAATTTCGCTGCAGAGCATGTCCTGCACATCCAGAGGGTAAACGGTACACTGGTCGGCAACCTCATTGAAGGCGTCCTCCGCATAACACTTTCGGTTCCCGCTCTCGCAGTATCCGCAGATCCGGTCAAGCCAGAGGAGCCAGTCCGCTTTCAGAAGCTTGTAAAAGGGCTGTGCCGCAAGAGCTTCATTGAAAAGCTCTATGCCGATGCCCCGGATCCGTCCGTCCTTTATGACCGCCTTGAAATCCTTCTGGGGAAGGGGCAGGACGGAGCTGACGGTCATGCAGGAGCCCTCCCAGGCCATGACCGCGTCCAGCACGGACATCTCAAAAACCAGATCGCCATGGAGCAGAAGGATATCGTCCTCAAGGTATTCTTTGGCGCAGTAGATGCTGTAGATATAGTTGGTGTCCGCATATTCCGGATTTTTTACAAAGGTGTACCGAAGCGGCAGATCCAGACTCTGGCAGTAGTTTACCAGAATGCCGTCGAAAAGCCCGGTGGTCATGACAACCTCTTCGATTCCTGCGGCGGACAACATTCTCAGCTGTCTTGAGAGAATGGTCTCCCTATTGGATACCTCCGTCATGCATTTGGGATGCTCCGATGTCAGAACCCCCATCCTGCTTCCCGTTCCTGAATTGAGTATCAAAGCTTTCATATCAATTGTTCCTCTGCATATCTATTTTTACTTATACAAAACGGCTGTCCTGCCATGGCTGTTGCGTCACAGCTCAATGGAAGCAAGACCGGCTAAGAACCTATCTCTATTTGCGCATATCTCTGTAAAACGGTTTTCCACCTGCTGGATCAGGAATGAGATTTCGGGATCATTGATATCGATTTTTCCGGCAATATTTTTCATCTCTAAAGGGTCATGCTCCAGATCATAGGCCTCCGCCACTTTTTCTCTATGAAATCCCTCATTCATGGGAGGGTAAAATGCCAGCATGTATTTCTTGTTTCTCACGGACATCCACGCCTGCCTCGTCATCATGTCGGGGGAACCGGGGCCCATATATTCCGTCACCACATATTCCCGTCCGCGGGGGAGTTCCCTGACGGATTTGCCCTGCCAGAATTTGGGCTTCTGCAGACCCACTACGTCCAGCAAAGTGGGGTATGCGTCCATGGATGTATACATTCCCTCGTAGACACCGGCGCCTTGCAGGCCCTTCTGCCAGATAACCATGGGTATGTTGTAGTTTTCCCGGTGGAAGTTGTTCACCACGTTCTCCCGGATGGGATAGTAGGTATAGGAGGAGCCGTGATCCGCCACCACCATCACCGTGGTGCTGTCGGCAAGGCCGCTCCGATTCAGGTAGTCAAACAGCTCTTCTATGCAGGAGTCGATGTACCGCAGCGCCATCTGGTAGACCAGACTGCCCCTGAAGTCGTCTCCGCAGTTTTCTGCCAGCTCTCTCGCCGTCTCGAATTCCTTCCGGGCCTCCGCCGCGTCCTGACGGTCATAGGAAAAGTAGGCCACCCTTTCATGAACCTCCAGAAAATGGAAGGAAAGGTAAAAGGGGGAATCCGTCCGGCGCTGCTCCAGCATGTCTATGGCGGTTCTGATCTGGGATTTGGCGGAAGGCATTTCCTGCCATATGCCTCTGAACGTGTCACTAAGCATTTTACGCTGGGTATTTCGGGAGCAGGCCACATTGTATATGAATCGCAGGCCTTCCTTGTCACGGTGCAGGAGGTACTTGCCCAGAGCGGACAAAAGCTGCCTGCCTCCGACTTTGTTGTTGCGTCTGTTCAGCATCCGGGTTCGTCTCTGGATATAATCGGTAATGTCCTTGTTTTGGGGATATATTACCTTTTTGATAAAGTCTGTGTCAGCGAAGACGGAGAAATCGATACAGTCTATCTTGGCCAGAGCATGATCTACCCCCATATCCAGAAGGGTATCCACATACTTCCTCTCATCTGCCAGAAACAAGATCTGCTGGGCATTTAAACTTTCCCTTGACTCCCTTGCCCGCTGCAGATCCGTGTATCTGTCCAGCAGGAGCCTTGCCTCGGCGTTGTTAAGAATGGAGTCATAGAATTCCAGCCATAGGTCAAACACCATGGCAAGAAACCTGCGCAGTATTTCGTATTCTGCAGCGTTCAGCGGACGCTGTTTCTTTATCAGCTGATAATACTCAAAATTCCCCTTCCACATAGAGCCGAAGCTGAAGCCGCTGGTATATACGGAGTGGTCTATATGCCTCTTTGTCTTGTTTGATATCAGATAATAAGGGTAGTAGAAACCGTATGTTTCATACCCGTTTTCTTTGAATAAACGGTACGGGTTGTATTCCGAGGCGTTGATCCCGAAATAGTACCCATAGTCCTCCAGCGTGGGGACAGAGCAGTACAGCCCCTTTGTGGCTGCATTTGTATAAGGGCCGAAAGAGTACATATTAGGTGTGTAGATGCTGTCCTTCAGGAGAGTGTCAATAAACGGTGTCGATGATGCTTTTGTTTTTCTGCTGCTTATACATTCACTGAATACGGAATCCACCAGAATCGTAATGACGTTGTTCATCTCAAGGCAATCTCCTGAATAAAATTGTGTAGCGGTCATTTATTTTTTCAAATAAGCGCCGGCTCCTATAAGTTTTCTTTGTACCACTCTATGGCGGCAGCGATCCCTTCCTCGAAGCTCCATTGAGGCTCGTAGCCCAGATAGGCTCTGGCGCTGCCGATGTCCGCATTGGAGTGTTTTATGTCCCCGGCCCGCTCCGGGCCGAAGAGGGGTTCAATGTCCACGCCCAGAGCCTTGGTGAGCCCATGGTAGATGTCCAGCAGATACTCCCTACCGCCATAGGCGATGTTGTATGCCCTTCCGGCAGCGTGGGATCCGGCGGCGCAGGCCTTCAGGTTCGCCTCAATGACGTTCTCGATATAGGTGAAGTCGCGGCTCTGCCCCCCGTCCCCGTGGATGGTGGGGCGCTCCCCCTTCAGCAGCTGCCGGATGAACTTGGGGATGACGGCGGCATACGCTCCTTGGGGATCCTGCCTGCGCCCGAATACGTTAAAGTACCGCAGACCATAGGTGTCAAGGCCATAGTGCTTTGTGTACTGCTTTGCCCATTCCTCGTCCGCCCGCTTTGACACGGCGTAGGGGGAGAGCAAGTTCCCCTCCCTCCCCTCCGTCTTGGGAAGGGTGGGCTCATCGCCGTAGACCGAGGAGCTGCTGGCATAGACAAACTTCTTTACATTCTGTTTTCTGGCGGCCTCCAGCATGTTGAGGGTTCCGGTGATGTTGTTGGCGCAGTAGAAGAGGGGCATCTCTATGGAGCGGGGGACGCTCCCCCATGCCGCCTGATGCAGGACGAAGTCCGCCCCTGCGCAGGCATCCATGCAGGTTCGGAGGTCTTTGATGTCCCCTTCTATGAATTCGTAGCCGGGCTCGTCAAGGAACGGCTCCACGTTCCCGTATTTGCCGGTGGATAGGTCGTCCAGACACCTTATCCGGTAGCCCATGCGGAGGATGGCCTCGCAGAGGTTGGATCCGATGAAGCCTGCCCCGCCGGTGACCAGAAACAAGGAGCCCTTTTCAAAAAACAGATCTTGGTATCTCATTCTGTCACAGCCTCCAATAATAGTATCCTGCATCTACGAACTCCTTCTTGTCATAGATGCCCTTGAGATCAAAGAGGAGCCTCGGGGAACCCTCCAGCAGCGAATCGAACTGCTGTCTCTCCATATCCTTGAAGATATCGTGCTGCACGCAGACCACGGCGGCATCCGCCTGCCCTAGGCCTGCCATGGGGACGATGTCAATGCCGTACAAGGCCTTGGCCTCCCCGGCGTCCGCCACATCGTCCGCCACCTCTGTCCGAACCCCGAACTCCTGAAGCTCGCGGATGATGTCTATGACTCGGGTGTTTCTGGTATCCTGACAGTTCTCCTTGAAGGCGAAACCCAGAATGGCGACTCTTGCATCCCGGATGGCCTTGCCCGCTATGATGAGCCCCTTCACGACGCTCTCCGCCACATAGCGGCCCATGTCGTCATTTATGCGGCGGCCTGATAAGATTACCTGAGAGTGGTAGCCCAGCTGCGCCGCCTTGTGGGTCAGGTAGTAAGGATCCACCCCGATGCAGTGCCCGCCAACCAGCCCGGGCTGGAACCTCAGGAAGTTCCACTTGGTCCCTGCAGCCTCCAGCACCTCCTTCGTGTCGATCCCCATCCTATGGAAAATGATTGACAGCTCGTTCATAAACGCGATGTTGATGTCCCTCTGGCTGTTTTCAATGACCTTGGCGGCCTCCGCTACCTTTATGGACGCGGCGCGGTAGACTCCCGCCAGAGCCACCAGCCCGTAGACCCGGGCCACTGTCTCCAGAGTCTCGGCGTCCATGCCCGACACAATCTTGACGATGTTGGAGAGAGTGTGTTCCTTGTCAGCGGGGTTGATCCTCTCCGGGGAGTAGCCCACCCTGAAGTCCCTGCCGCACTTGAGCCCGCTTTCCCTCTCCAGAATGGGAACGCACACTTCCTCCGTGACGCCCGGATACACCGTGCTCTCGTAGACCACGACGGACCCTCTGGCGAGGTTTTTGCCCACGATCCGGGTGGCACCCTCCACCGGGGCCAGATCGGGGGTCTTGTCCTCCTGGACAGGGGTGGGCACTGCCACTATCAGGAACCTTGCCTCCCCCAGCGCTGTCTCGTCGTCGGTGAAGACCATGGAGGACTCTTGTATGGCCCTATCACCCACCTCTCTGGTGGGGTCAATCCCCTTGTTGTACAAGGCGATCTTGTCACTGTTGACATCGAAGCCGATCACGTCGAGGCTGCGGGCAAATGCCACAGCCAGAGGCATTCCTACGTAGCCCAGCCCTATCACGGCCAGTTTCTCTTTCCGCTCTGTCAAGCGTTCATATAGATCCATACACATGCGGCAGTTCTTCTCCTTTTTTATTTCATGTTCGTTTCTGCGGCTTTTCTCAGCATCCCATAGAAGCGGGTTCTTTTCGTCCCAAGATCGGCCTTGTTGAACTCTCTTGCCTTCCGTAAGTTTCTGAGGCTCATTTCCAGAAGCTCCTGAGGGGTCTGAACCAGACGGAGGATCTCGTCTGCAAATCCCTTGCTGTCCTCGGGATCAAACAAATATCTGGAATCTATCAGTTCCGGTATCCCGCCTACCGGAGTAGACAGACAAGGAAGTCCTACTGCCATAGCTTCAATCAGCGTTCTGGGCAGACCCTCCGATTTTGAGGGAAAGACCATTATGTGACATTCCCGGAGCTTGTCCAGCAAGCTTTTTTTCCCGCTTATCATTCCGATGAACCTCACCGATTTTTCCAGCCCTAGAGAGGCTGCGTATTCCCGGTATTCCTCTGTCAGGTCTCCATGTCCGATGAAGATTACCTCGAAACGGCATCCGGCGTCTGCGAGACGTTTTGCAACATCGATCAGTGTCTTGTGGCCCTTCATGTCATTGCTGATGGCGTTGGCCACGTGGACGATCCTAAACGTCTCGGCGGATTGCCACCTTATGGGCTCCGCGGCTATGTCGGATTGCTCCAGCTCTACGGAAGAGTAGCTGGCCTCGAAGTATCCCTTCCTTTTTCTGCCGCCTGCGTACCGTTGCTGCAAGAGCTTTTCTGTCACGAAGGACGCTCCTATGGCATGTCGGATCATCTTTCTGGACATCCGCCCGGAGACCTTTCTCACAAGGCCGGGCATGGCGCTCCATGAGTCCGGGTCATTGACCATTTCCACTGCATAGGGAATTCGTCTTCTTCTGAAAAGGTAGGCCAGAAAGCTCTCTACCTGCGCGATTCTATATATACAGCAGCCGCAGCCTTCTGAAGCTTTCCGATAAGCCGGAAGGAGCTCCGGCATCTTCAGGATCATCTGCCCCATTCCCTGATACCAGGGAAGCTCTGTGATCTCGACGCCCTCTCCGCTGACCAGAAGGCATTTTGTCTTGTCGGCTTCCCTCAGAGGTCTTGCCTTTCCTAGGAATCTGACCTCTTCAAATACGGCCAGATAGCGCTGCAGAAATGCATGGCTGTAGATTGAGGGGGCATAATAGTTTCCTTGTGGGTCTTTGTATAGATGTACGTTGTCCACCAGCAAAAGCTTCATGATACTCACCTGAACTTCTTCTTCTCAATCCCCAGCTTCCTCAGGACGGCGGTGCCAAGCTGTATGAGCCAATAGGAATTGCGGTAATCGCTGTAGGTACGGTTCTGGCCGTTGATGATCCGGTCGAACTCTTCCGTGCTGAGGCCAAGTTTTTTGGCGATATACTCCTTGTCTTTCTGCATGGTCTCAGCCGGGTAAGGCTCCCGCTTCAGCTCCGTAAGCGCATCTTCTCTGGTCATAGTTCCGGCCAGAATCTCGTTGGAGAAATAGACCCGGCGCTTGTCGTATCCAAACTTGTGGGGGAGATAGTACCCTTCGTACCACCGTGTAAATATGTTCTCGTAATGCTTGTTGTCATAGGGCTGCCAGCCGTACTGCTCCTGCAGGAACCTTTTTGCCTTTTCCTTGTCATATTCCACAAGGTTCAGCGGGGCGACGCGCCTCATGCCCTTGAAATAGGTATAGAAGAGACGGTACTTGAGCATGCCGCACTTAGGGAATGTCCTGAGGGATACTTTTCCGTATTTTTTATGGATGTCCCCGATGAGTACGATGTCGTTCTGGTATACCCACTCTATGGGCGGGCGGATGCATTCCGTGGCATTGTTGGCCCCTGTCAGTACATACTTGATCTTGTTCTTCACCGCGTAATTGTAGAGCCCCGCGAATATGGCATGGTCCTGAGGCAGGTCCTGATAGGGGACCTGAGATTTGAAGAAGGAGAGCTGGAGATCCTGCATCTCCTGCCAGTCCACCACCTCCGTATACATGTCCAGATCCAGAGCCTCCACCACCCGCCTGATATTCTCCACTGCCACGTCCAGATTCCAGCCTGTGTCCACGCAATAGATCAGGGGTCTCAGGTGCATGACCTCCTTCGCTATATAGCAAAGGTAGGAGCTGTCCACCCCGCCGCTCATGCCTATGATACAGTCATATTTTCTGCCCTTACCTGCCGCTTTTATCTTTTCTGAGACCTGCAGCAGATAAGCCATGCCCTCCTCCCCCTGCTTCCAGCCGGGAAGGATATTGTTGTAATAGTCGCGGCAAAAATCGCATACACCCTCTGCGTCAAAGGTAATCTTTGAGTCAGAGGTGTCCATCACGCAGCTTTTGCATATCCGGTATGCCCGGTCTCCCGGAGCTTGTATCTTCCTGCTCATCCCTAACCTCCAGTCTGTGGCGGCAGGGCACCGGCCTTTGGGCCAGCCGGGCTCACTCCGCCAGCATCTCTTCCATCCGTGCCATCAGTCCGTCCTTCCCGAAGTGCTCCCTGCAGTAGCACAGCGCGTTCCGGGACATGTCGGACAGCCGCTCCGGGCCCCCATGGGCCATCTCCGTGATGATCCCGGCCAGCGCCTGCCCGTCCCCCACGTCGCAGCACGCCCCGCACTGTGCTTCCCGGACGATGCGCCGGGTCTCCCCGGCGGCCGCCGCCAGGATGGGCATGCCGCAGGCCATGTAGGACTGCAGCTTCGCGGGGATCGTCATGCCGAAGAGGGGGCTCTCTGCGAAGGATATGAACGCCGCGTCGCACCAGGCCAGATAGCCGGGTATCTCCTCCGGCCGTTTCCGCCCCGGCAGGCGGAACATCTCCCCGACGCCGCGGCTTTCGATCTCCCCCAGCAGCCCCTCCTTGTACCGCCCGTCCCCTATGACCACGAACTCGCACGGGACCCCCGCCTGCCTGAGCAGGGCCGCGGTTCTGGGCAGGATGTCCAGCCCCTGGGCATACCCGATGTTGCCGGTGAAGGCGACCCTGAACCGCCCGCTGTCCGGCATGTCGGGCAGGGGCACCCTCTCTGCGGGCCGGTAGAAGCCCTCTGCGTACTGGGGCCAGTAGGCCACCTTGCTTCTGGCGCCCTCCCATGCGCTGCGGCGCTCCTCGATCCTCCTGACAAAGCTGGGGGAAGTGGCGAGGATCCTGCTGCAGTTCTTGTAGATGTAGTCCGCCATCTTGTCCACCGCGCCGAGGATGTGCCTGTTGTGGATCCCCCCCGCTGCCTCCAGATTCTCCGGCCATAGGTCCTGCACGTATATGGCGCAGGGCATCCCCCGCCTTCTTGCGTACCAGACCCCCACCAGGGCCTGGGTCAGCGGGGACACCTCGAAGATGAAGACCCTGTCCGCCCTCAGTCTGGTGAAGGATTTCCAGAGGAAGCCTGCGGCCACGAACGATAGGTAGTTCAGCGCCAGCATCGCCGCCCCCCTGCCTCTGGGGACGATGGGCAGCCTCACCACATCGATGCCGCAGTATCCCTCCCGCCGTCCCCGGAATAGGCCGTACCCCTTGTAGAAACGGCCCTGGGGGTAGTTGGGGATCCCCGTCAACACCGTGACCTTGTGCCCCCTCTGCACCCACTCCCTGCAGATATCGTTGATGCGGAACTCCTCGGGGTGGAAGTACTGGGAGACCACCAGTATGTGCTGCCCCATCCTATGCCCCTCCCTCGGTCAGCCGCACGGACTCCTCGAAGCCATACTCCTGATAATCCTCCTTGTATGCGCTCATGCCCTTCTCGTACACGATGCTCCCGAAGGCCTTGTCCACCATGCCTCCGGCCTTCCCCCCCAGCTGCCCCAGCCCCTTTAGGAGCGGGTTGAGGGCCCGGGTGAGGAGGACCCTCCTGCCGTGGGCCCCGGCTATGGCCCGCACCATCCGGCTGGTCTCCACGTATTCCGCGTTCTGGGGGAAGAAGACCCCGTCCTCGCTGTTCAGGGCCATCAGGCTGACGAACCTGCATAGGTTCCCCACGTACAGCATGCTACGCTCGTTGCGTATGTCGGGGAAGACGGGGAGCTTCCGGGCCAGCATGGACAGGGCCGGGTAGTTCCCCTTCGAGCCGGGGCCGTAGATCATGGGCGGGCGGAGGACAACGACCCTGAAGCCGTCGCCGCGCAGCCCCCGGAGCCCTTCCTCCGCCCTCGCCTTGCTGTCCCCGTAGAAGTTCGCCGGGGAGAGGGGGGTGTCCTCTGTGATCACCCTCCGCCTGCCGATCCCGGCGCTCTCGCCGTACACGATGATGCTGCTCATGAAGATGAACTGCCCCACGCCCTCCGCCTTTGCCTTGGAGGCGCACTCTATGGTCAGGTCCGTGTTGACCTGATAGTAAAGGCGCCTCTCCTCCCCGGAGGCCTTCCCCACATCGGCATGGGCGATGCCTGCCACATGGAAGACCGAGTCGTACCCCCGGAAGTCCGCCTGCCTCCATGCCCCGCCCCTCATGTCCAGGGTCTCGGTGGAGATGCCGGGACACCTCTCCGCGGCCCATCTCCCGAAGGAGGTCCCGATGTAACTGCCTGCCCCGGTGATCAGTATCTTCTTCATTGCGCTGCCTCCATGCCCCAGTGTCCTCCTTGCTGTCCGGATGCACATGGGTGCCCTTGACTGCCGTCCTATGTTTTGAGCCTATAGCTCAGGCGGCGGGCTGCCCATCAGAAACGTCCGGCGGGTGTGCTATATGTCCTTCCGGTATACGGCGGCCCCGGCCGTTCAGCCGTCCCTGCGGTCCTCCTGCCGGGCCATGGCCCCGGTGCCGCCCTCCACCACGCCGTCCTGCCTCGCCACGGAGAGCACCGTGCCGATGATGCACCTGAGATCCATCCGGAGGCCCATCCGCCGCACATAGTCCCCGTCCAGCCTGGCCTTTACGTCGATGGGCAGCTCGTCCCGGCCGTTGATCTGCGCCCAGCCCGTGAGGCCAGGCAGCACGTCGTTGGCGCCGTACTTATCCCTCTCCGCTATCAGGTCGTGCTGGTTCCACAGCGCGGGGCGGGGGCCCACGATGGCCATGTCGCCCTTCAGGATGTTCACCAGCTGGGGCAGCTCGTCCAGACTCGTCTTGCGCAGGAGCCTGCCCACCCGCGTGATACAGGCCTGCGGGTCCTGAAGGAGGTGGGTTGGCATGTCCTTGGGCGTGTCCGTTCGCATGGTGCGGAATTTCAGGATGTCGAAGTGCCGCTTGTGGATCCCCACGCGCTTCTGCCTGAACAGCACCGGCCCTCTGGAGTCCAGCTTCACTGCCGCCGCCAGAGCGAGCAGCAGCGGAGACAGGACCACCAGCCCCAGCGCTGCCAGCACAGTGTCCAGACCCCGCTTTATGTGTCGGTACATAGAATCACCGCCCCTCTGACATGGATGCAGGAACGGGTGACGGAACGGATCGCCCTGCGCCTTCCTCTTCCTGCCTTCCCAATTTTCGCCGCCCGAAAGGCCCCCTGCGCCCGGGGCCGGGCGCAGGGGGCCTCCGGAGGGTCCGGGGAGGGCGGGGATTCGTATATTTCGGCAGGGTTTCGTATGGAATTCGTAGTAAGGGGGGAGAGGAGTGCAGAGAAATCATTGATGTTATATGTAGGATGTTGGAAATGATAAATGAAAATACGGCAGGAAGAATGTGGTGTGAAGATACAGAATCGGCGATTTAGCCGAAGCCAAATCGCCGATTTCTGATTTCCCTTTTATTGACAAAAGCGTCAATGCCGATAGCATATGTCGCATAAGTAGAATGTCTACTGCCATGTTTTCATTATAGAACATTTTCCGGAATATTGCAAGTACTTTATTATTTTTTTTTAATAATTTTTGTCCTTTTGTGGGTGCATATTTTGAAATATGGAAACACAGTGAGAAAGAATATAAAAGCAGCAGAATATAAAAGAAACAGAAAAAATGATTTTGGGTATTCTCATTTTCTCCATATTAGTATATGATAAGAGTAGTGTTTTGCGGATTTAGGATATGGATTCTTCCGGCCGAATAGGCGTCCGGCATTAAGAGAAGGAAAGAAAGGAGGTTCTGGACATGCCGGGCAGAGGAGGGTCTGCTTGGTTGCCGAGGAAGCATTGGAGAGTGTACGAATAAGAACACAAATTACTTTGGAGAAAGGACGTAGGAGATACATGAAGATGAAAATTCATATGAAGGATGACGGCTTTGATTTTGAAGCAAACAAATCATCAGTTCTGACCGAGATGAAGGAAGGGTATTCTGAGCTGAGAGAAGCTTCCCTTGAGGAGCTTGAGAAAATGGTTCAGAACGATAGAAAGTGGGAGAACATATTTCTTGACAAACTGTTCGGGCGTATAGTGGAGTATGATCCGGATGCCTGCATTGAACAAGAATAAATTGATAGATATTAGAAAGTTTTTTTCGTGGTAGCCAAGACTGTCGCAGAAACGCAGAAAGTAAGGCAACGATGATGATCGTGGCAGATCAAAGGGGAATTGGAATGAAAAGGGATATATGGAACCGGCGATTTGGCTGTGGCCGAACCGCCGGTTTTTGCGTTGCTTCTTATTTTATAGGCAATGAGCAGGAACCTATGGATTTTTTATTTATCTTTTTCCAATTATGTGCTACAATGAGAAAACAAAAATATTTTACGAAATGAATGGAAAAATAGATTCATCAATTAATAAGAGGGAGGAATCCTATGTTTACAAACAAGACGCTTTTGATAACTGGCGGCACTGGCTCCTTCGGCAATGCCGTGCTGAATCGTTTTCTGACTACGGATATTGCTGAGATACGTATTTTTTCCAGAGATGAGCTGAAGCAGGATGATATGCGGCATTTTTATCAGAGGGAATATCCTGAGTACAGCAGCAAGCTTAAATTCTACATCGGTGATGTGCGGGATCCCCAGAGTATCAGTAAGGCCATGCACGGCGTAGATCTCATTTTCCATGCGGCAGCCTTAAAGCAGGTGCCCTCCTGCGAGTTCTTTCCCATTGAGGCCGTGAAGACCAATGTGCTGGGGACGGAAAATGTGCTGCAGTGCGCCGTGGAGGCAGGGGTGAAGAAGGTGATCTGTCTGTCCACGGACAAGGCGGCATACCCGGTCAATGCCATGGGAGCTTCCAAGGCCATGATGGAGAAGGTTATCATAGCCAAGGCCCGCACCGTGCCTGCAGATGAGACAAGTATCTGCTGTACCAGATATGGCAATGTGCTCTGTTCCAGAGGCTCGGTGGTTCCGCTGTTTATCAGCCAGATCAAGGAGGGCAAGCCCCTGACCCTGACGGAGCCGTCCATGACTAGATTCGTTATGAGTCTGGAAGAGGCGGTAGAGCTGGTGGTCTACGCATTTCAGAATGCCGAGAGCGGGGATATCATGGTGCAGAAGGCGCCGGCATGTACCATTGGAGTGCTGGCTCAGGCAGTGAAAGAGCTGTTCCATGACGAAAACGAGACCAAGGTGATCGGCATACGCCACGGCGAGAAGATGTACGAGACTCTGCTGACCAACGAGGAGTGCGCCCACGCCGTGGATATGGGAAATTTTTACCGTGTTCCGGCGGACAAGCGCGATCTGAATTACGACAAGTATTTCATTCAGGGCAATCGGGAGAGGACGGAGCTGTCGGAATTCAACTCCAACAACACGGAGCTTATGGATGTGGAGCAGGTAAAGAAGAAATTGATGACATTGTCTTATATACAGGAAGAGATAGCTAAATGGGAGAATCGCTGATGAAGGTGCTGGTTACAGGAGCAGGCGGCTTTATTGGAAAAAATCTGGTGGCGGAGCTGGAGAGACGGGAAGGAGTCGTGGTTCTGCCGTTTGATGTGGACACGCCGGAGGAGATGTTGGAGGAGTACTGCGGCCAGTGCGGCTTCGTTTACAATCTGGCAGGGGTGAATCGCCCTGAGCACATGGAGGAGTTCATGGAAGGCAATTTCGGTTTTGCCACCGCATTGGTGGAGAGCCTGAAGCGTCATGGCAATAGCTGCCCGATCATGAATGCATCCTCCATTCAGGCCACATTGGACAATCCTTACGGAAGAAGCAAGAAGGCGGGAGAGGACATGATGTTCGCCTATGGGAGGGAGACGGGGGCGCAGGTATATATCTACCGCTTCCCCAATGTGTTCGGCAAATGGTGCAGGCCCAACTATAACAGCGCCGTGGCCACCTTCTGCCATAATATAGCCCATGGCCTGCCGATACAAGTGAATGACCGGAACAGAATCATGGAGCTGGTTTACATTGATGACGTGGTGGAGGAGCTGCTGGGGGCTTTAGAGGGCCATCCTCATATGAACCCGGAGGGATATTGCTATGTACCTATGGTTCACAAGGCCAGTTTGGGAGAGATCGTTAGCCTTCTGTACAGCTTCCGGGAGAGCAGGCAGAATCTGATGGTGCCGGACACCGCGGAGGGGAGCTTTGAGAAGAAGTTGTACAGCACTTATCTGAGCTATCTTCCGGAAGGAGAATTCTCCTATCCTCTGTTGATGCATGAGGATGAGCGGGGAAGCTTTACGGAGATTTTGAAGAGCCCGGATAGGGGACAGGTATCTGTCAATATATCAAAGCCGGGAATCAAAAAAGGAGATCATTGGCACCATACAAAGAATGAAAAGTTTGTAGTGGTAAGCGGAAAGGCCCTGATTCGCTTCCGCAGGCATGGGAGCAGTGAGATCATCGAATATCATGTGAGCGGGGAGAAGCTGGAAGTGGTGGACATTCCCACCGGATATACCCACAGCATCGTGAACGAGGGGGATACGGATCTGGTGACGCTGATGTGGTGTAATGAGTGCTTCAATCCCGGAAGGCCGGATACGGTTTCCGAGGCAGTGGAGTGATCCGCGCAGGGCAACCGAACCTGCAGCGCCCAAAAAACAACGCTTGAGAAGCTATGGAAAGGCAGCACCTTTGGAGCGGGGCGTGTGCATCCTTGTAGGATGCGATATCAATCATAAGGAAAAGGTGGAAGAATGAGCAAGCTGAAGGTGATGACCGTGATCGGAACCAGACCTGAGATCATCAGGCTGTCCGAAGTAATCAAAAAGTGTGACAAATATTTTGATCAGATTCTGGTGCATACGGGACAGAACTATGACTATACCTTGAACCAGATTTTTTTTGAGGATCTGGGACTGAGACAGCCGGATCATTATCTGGAAGCAGTGGGAGAGGATTTGGGGGAAACCATAGGCAATATCATAGCCAAAAGCTATAAGCTGATGACACAGGTAAGGCCCGATGCTTTTTTGGTGTTGGGAGACACCAACTCCGCCCTTGCTGCGATCTCTGCGAAGCGGCTGAAGATTCCTATTTTTCATATGGAGGCGGGGAACCGCTGCTTTGACGAGAACCTTCCGGAGGAGACCAATCGGCGCATTGTGGATCATATCGCAGATGTGAATCTATGCTACAGTGAACATGCCAGAAGATATCTGAACGCGGAGGGGACTGCAAAGGAGAGGACCTATGTCACGGGCTCGCCCATGGCCGAGGTGCTTTCCGCCAATATGGAAAAGATCGAGGCCAGCGAAGTGCTGAAGACGCTGGGACTGGAAGAGGGAAGGTATATCCTGCTTTCCGCTCATAGGGAGGAAAACATCGATCAGGAGAAGAATTTCTTTGCTCTGATGGAGGCGGTCAACAGCATGGCGGAGACTTATCAGATGCCCATCATCTACAGCACTCACCCGAGAAGCAGGAAATTCATTGAGCAGAGAGGATTTCAGTTTCATCCTTTGGTGAGGAGTCTCCAGCCTTTTGGATTTTCGGATTACAACCATCTCCAGATGAAGGCCTTCTGTGTGGTGTCCGACAGCGGAACCCTGCCGGAGGAGGCGTCCTATTTCAGCTCTAAGGGACATCCCTTCCCCGCGGTATGCATCAGGACTTCCACAGAGCGGCCGGAGGCCATAGACAAGGGGAACTTCATTCTGGGAAGCATCACTGGCCAGCAGGTGCTTCAGGCTGTGGATATGGCAGTGAAGATGAATCAGGAGGGAGACTTGGGCGTAGATGTGCCCAACTATGTGGACGAAAATGTCAGCACCAAAGTGGTGAAGATTATTCAGAGCTATACCGGAATCGTGAATAAGATGGTGTGGAGGAAGGAAGGCTGAAGGAAACGGGGGGCATGTCATGAGGATACAGATGAAGGATGACGGCTTTGATTTTGAAGCCAATAAGGCGATGGTGCTGCAGGAGATGAAGGAGGAGTATTCCGAGCTGAGCGAGGTATCGCCGGAAGAGCTGAGGAAGATGGTTCGGAACGATGCGGGATGGATGAATATTTTTCTGGGCAAGCTGTTCGGGCGAGTGATCGAGTATGACCCGGAAGCTTGTCTGGTGCCGGAATGAGCGGCATGAGGAACGTAAAGAGAGAGGCTTTGAAGGAGCGCGTCTGCGGACAGACGGAACTTAAGGGGCGGCAGAGCATATCCGGTAAAAGATGGATGGAGAAGCCAAGGCAGTGTGCTTCGGTGAGGTGTGGCACGAAAGCAGAGCCGGCGGCCTGACGTAAGTCAGGTTGTCGGCTCTTTTCATATAGATATTTGTGCATGTTGGGCCTGCACCGCCTGCCGGACACATGGGGGGAAATGGAACACTGTGTTAGCTTTGCCCGTCGCCCTTCAGCAGTATACGGCACCTCTTTTTATAGCAGGCTATGCCGTATTTGAGGATGTTCTCCACGCCGTTTCGGCGCAGCCCCTCCGCGTACCCCTTCCGATCGATCTGCTCCAGCGCCTCCAGACAAGCTTTCTCCAGATCCCCGTCCTCGGCGTATTTGACCTCGATCACAATGCCCATGGTCCCAGCCTCGTCCTCTGCCAGAATGTCGCTGTAGCCCTCCCCGGCCTCGGCGTTGGAGCTGAGGACCCAGTCCTCCCGGTGACTCAGCAGGCCCAGAAGAACTCCGTGGTAGAAGCTCTCCCTCCGTCCCTTCCTGCCCCCGGCATCCCGGACGCTGATGGTTCTGGCCAGATAGGCCCCGAACAGCTCCTCGGCTGTATGGGCGTCCCCTCTGGGGAAGGAGTCGCAGAAGGCGTCCAGCCGGGGCGTGTCCCTGCGGGCTTCCTCCTGAAACCAGTCCAGAATCTGTTCCGCAAAAATCTGACGGATCTCCCGGTTGGGGATGGCCAGCTGGAGGGCGCCGTCCTCCCTCTCCCCCCGCTGGGTAAGGTATCCGGTGGCGAAGAGGACGCTCCAAAGGTTGCCGATGTTCTTGTATAGGTCCCGGTAGGTCAGGTTCTGATTGACCGGTTTTGCTACGCTCTCCCCGTCCACCAGACGCTCGATCTCCCGTCGGGTGCTTCCTGTGGCCATGCTGATGAAACGCCGAATGATGTCGTTGCCGCTGGTGTTGACCCAGAAAGCCTGAGGCTTTGCCAAAGGGTCTGCCAGAAGAAGGCTGACATAGTTGATCACATCCCAGGGGCAGTAGATATCCGTGCTGCCGAAGCGGTAGCCATCGTACCATTCCCTGATGTCTTCTGATTTATCTGCAAATCCGTAGTAATCAAGCATCTCCCGGATCTCTCCAGCTGTGAAGCCGAACCATTGGCTGAACCGGGGATCGGTGACGGAGAAGATATTCATATTGTTCAGCCCGGTAAAGATGCTTTCCTTCGTGATTCTCAGGCAGCCTGTCAGCACGGCCATGCGTAGGCTGGAGTTGGTCTTCAGGGCCTGACCGAACATGTTTCGGATCAATGAAATCATATCGTCATAGTATCCGGCCTGCTGGGCCTTGTCCAGAGGCACGTCGTACTCGTCGATAAGCAGTATGGTCTTCCGCCCATAGTGCTTATGAAGGCAGGCGCAGAGGGTGTACAAGCTGTTGGCCAGCACTTCCTCCGTCATGAGGAACCCGTGTCGCCCGCTGGTGTCCACATTGATCAGCTGCCTATACTGCGCCCTCTCCCTATCGGACAGTCTGGGGCTCTCCGACAAGAACTGGAACCGAAGGGCCTCGTTGCCTATGGCGAAGCGAAGCATGCCCAGAGCCATGGCGTAGTCCGTGCCGCTGACACCCTTGAGGCTGACGGAGACCACGGGGAAGCTCCCCATGTATTTTTCGCAGTATTCCTTTTCCCTGCTTATGTTCAGGCCTTCAAAGAGTGCGGCATCGCAGCCGCATTCAAAGAAGCATTTCAGCATGTCCATGTTCAGGGATTTGCCGAACCTTCTGGGGCGGGTGAAGAGGTTCACCTCGCCCCAATTATCCAACAGTTCTTTGATTAAATTTGTTTTATCTACATAGTAAAAGTCTTCTTTCCGGAACTTTTCAAAGTTCTCGATACCGATGGGCAGTTTTGCCTTATTTGCCATGAAATGCAACTCCTTCCGTTTCTTAATGCCTCTTCGGCAGGGCCGCCGTTACGAATATCCGATAAACGGCGAAGGCAGCTGTGTAAAAGCCCGCTGCGAAAGGCGGGAAATCTAGCAAAGGTAAGAAATCTAACAAAGGCAAGAATTCTAGTGCGAGTAAACTCTTAACTGAAAGTAAGAAAACTAACATATATGTCCAGTCTATCATAAAATAGAGAAAAGAGGAATAATAATATCGGTTTATCTTTTAGGTATAGTATGCTACAATGAAGAAGATCCATATAAAAAGATTAATACCAAGTGAACGATAATCAAAAAAGGAATTAAGGATAGGGAAAGAAATAAAGGAGCGGACAGCGAAACGATGAAATATGATTATTTGATAGTGGGGGCAGGGCTCTTTGGGGCAGTGTTTGCTTGTGAGGTGAGGAAGCGGGGCAAAAGCTGCCTTGTGGTGGAGAAGAGGAACCATATTGCGGGGAATGTCTATTGTGAGGATATTCATGGAATCCAAGTACACAAGTACGGGGCGCATATTTTCCATACCTCTGACAAGGAAATATGGGAGTATGTCAATCAGTTTGCGGAATTCAATCATTATGTCAATGCTCCCATTGCGCGCTATAAGGATGAGCTGTACAACCTGCCTTTCAATATGAATACCTTCAGCAGAATGTGGGGGATTGCGACGCCCAAGGAGGCACAGGACATCATCGCAGGCCAGATTGCGGATCTGAATATATCGGAACCCAAGAATCTGGAGGAGCAGGCACTGTCTCTGGCGGGCCGGGATGTGTATGAAAAGTTGATCAAGGGCTATACGGAGAAGCAGTGGGGCCGGGAATGCAGGGATCTGCCGGCCTTTATAATCAGAAGGCTTCCGCTGCGGTTCACTTATGATAATAACTATTTCAACGATCGTTTTCAGGGAATTCCCATAGGCGGCTATACCAGACTTGTGGAGCGGCTGCTGGAGGGGGTAGAGGTGCGTTTGAGTACAGATTATCTGGAGCATAGGCAGGAGTTGGACGGGCTGGCGGACAGAGTTGTTTACACGGGTATGATAGACCGCTTTTATAATTATTCTCTGGGTGTGCTGGAATATCGGAGTGTGCGTTTTGAGACGGAAGAGCTGGAAGTGGAGAACTATCAGGGGAATGCAGTGGTGAATTACACTGATAAAGAGGTGCCCTATACCAGAATCATTGAACATAAGCATTTTGAGTTTGGGAAGCAGCCCACCACCGTTATATCCCGGGAATATTCCAGCGAATGGAAAAAGGGGGACGAGCCATATTATCCCATAAATGACGAAAAGAATAACGGACTTTATGAGAGATACAGACAACTGGCAAAGAAGGAGGAACGGATCATCTTTGGCGGGCGTCTGGGCGGCTATCGATATTATGATATGGACAAGGTGATCGCGGAAGCCCTTAAGGTGTGCGAAAAAGAGCTGTGAGGTGAAGAACCCATTAGTATATCGGCAAAAGGCTCGACATGGAAAGCATAAAGCATGGCAGAGAGCAGTTTAGTGCAGCAGGAGCGGAGACGGCGAGATTTGTAAGAATTTGTCGATGATATTTTCTTTACAAATATTTGACGCTGTATTATCATTATAATTGAAAAGGGGAATTATAGAAGTGACAGTTGGTTTCGGCTGACTGTCACTTCTATTTTTTCTAAAAATCCATGCAAATATTATATTATTTTATTCTATTATTTTGTTTGCAAAAATTTTTGTTTTGTGGTAAGGTAAAAGGGCAAGGTGCGCAATGGGCACTTTTGTGATGCTACAAAACGGCAGTAAAAAAGCGCATATAGGAGGTGACTGCATTGAAAGAAAGCTATAGGATAACGAAAGCCGAGCGCGAGGTAATGGAAGTGATCTGGGAGGCTGCAGAGCCGGTCAGGACAAAAACTCTTTTGGACAAGATGAAGGAGAGAGGAAGGGACTGGAAGAGGCAGACTCTGAACACTTTGCTTTTCCGTCTGGAGGAGAAGGGCATTGTAAGCCGTCGGCGTGCGTATGTCGAGGGAGCTCTGAGCGAGGATGAATTGCTTCAGAAGCAGACGCAGGAGATACTCGATGACTTTTATGGCGGAAAGCTTGAAAATTTCTGTGCCGCTTTGGTTGGGAATCAGGCCATCAAGGACGATGATGTGGACAAGCTATACACTCTGATCGATGAATGGAGGACTAAGTAAGAGAGGTATTTTGCATTATGAAGTACCTATTTCTAATGACGGCAGCTGGCAGCGTTCTGTTCATTTGCTATTGGGTCTGGAGCAAGGTGTTCGCGCCTTGCCTGACCCATAGTGTGAGATACAAAGCTCTGGTTCTCGTAGTGCTGGTCTTTTTGATCCCTTGGGTATGGCTTAAGGGCATCTATAGTTATGTGGTCAGGTGGTTTTTGCAGGTGAGGGTGCCGGTGGTCAACGGGCACCCGGTAGCCATTGCGGACATCGTAACGGCAGGGGAGGCCTATAAGACGCCGGATTATCGGTGGGAGCTGGTGGTTCTGGGAATATGGCTGATTGGAGCATTGGGATTTGTGCTATACAAGGCAGCCACTTATTTCCACAGTAGGCGCAGGCTTCTTTCGGTATCAAGAAAATGCGATGATCCTGATCTGAATGAAATTGTGGAACGGCTGCGCAAAGAGCTGCATTATAAGGGCAGGTTTGAGGTCTATTTGACACCGGGCAGGAATACAACATTTACGCTGGGTGCCATGAGGCCGGTGGTGTTTCTTCAAGAAGAATATTTAGAAGGTCAACTGTACTATATCATGAAGCACGAGATGACACATATGGTCAGGAAGGATTTGCTGCTGAAGCTATTGCTGGAATGTGTATGCTGCCTTCACTGGTTTAATGTGCTTGTCTATTTTCTGAATGACCAATTTGACAATGCATGCGAGGCATCATGTGACGAAAGGGTGCTGGCAGGATGTACAGAAGATGAACGTAGGGCATATTCCAAGCTATTGGTGGACAATCTGAAGAGGTTGAAGGAGCAGATCGCTGCTCCAAGGAAGAGGATTCCCTTTGAGAATGGATTGGGTGATGCCTATGAAAAGACAAAAGAAAGGGTGAATTTGATCATGAAAGCGAAGGAAGTGGGGAATTGGAGGAAGGGGCTTGCCGCAGGCATGTTTGCCGTGCTGCTGGTTGCCAACTCTTTTACTGCTCTGGCATATCCGAATGTGTATCGTGTGGAAGATGAAAAGGCGGATGTTGCGGAGGACACGATTGACGGGAATGCATTCTGGGCCGATGGATTTCTTGGAGATGGCTACAGAAAAGCAATAGCCGATGTGGTTTATGATGATGAGTTTATTGATGCTGAAGGTAACGTTTCTCCAATAACATCGTATGCTCCATATGTATTTTGTATTAAGCATGATATCGTGTCAGGTTATTATCAGACACATCGGAAGAATGATGCGGGTGGTTGTACTGTAAAGGTGTTTGAAAGTACAAAATGTCTGAATTGTAATACTATTTGGATCGGAGATTTGTTTTCGACTACGACATACGTCAAGTGCCCTCATTAAAATAAATGATACATATCTTCATATAGTTTGGATGATGTTTTAATCAGGCAAATGGCCATGTGACAGAAGGCCCGCACAAAGAGTAACACTTTGTGCGGGCCTTTGTGTGCGGGTTATTGTGCCTCGAAGATGCAAAAGGGGGCTCTTTCCGAAAGAGGGTCACGATATATCCAGATCAGGAGGAACATCCAGTTCATTGGGGACATATTTTCCGTTTTTCTTCCGCTGCCTGACACATTCTGTCAATAGATATTCGATCTGGCCGTTTACTGAGCGGAAATCATCTTCCGCCCAAGAGGCGATGGCATCGTACAGCTTGGGAGAGAGCCTCAAAGGTATCTGTTTCTTGTTGTCCGCCATATCAATACAAACTCCCTGAATTCACAATTGGCTGGGCATCGCGGTTTCCGCACAGCACCACGAGCAGGTTGGAGACCATGGCGGCCTTCCGCTCCTCGTCCAGATGCACCACATCGTTTTCATTCAGACGCTCCAGAGCCATTTCGACCATGCCTACTGCACCGTCTACAATCATTTTTCTGGCGTCAATGATTGCGGAAGCCTGCTGACGCTGAAGCATTGAGGCGGCGATTTCGGGGGCATAGGCGAGATATGTGATCCGGGCTTCTACGATTTCGATTCCGGCGTCGGTCACACGGGTCTGGATTTCCTCCCGTATCCGTGCGGCCACAACATCGCTGGAGCCCCGAAGGCTTCCCTCGTCGGCTATGCCGTCCCCGGTGGTGTCCACATTGGGGGCTACGTCATAAGGATAGATGCGCACTACATGGCGCAGGGCGCTGTCGCATTGAAGAGATAAGAATTCTTTGTAATTGTCCACATTGAAGACGGCCTTTGCGGTGTCGATGATCCGCCATGTGACAGCGATACCGATTTCGATAGGATTGCCCAGACAATCGTTGATCTTCTGACGGCTGTTGTTGAGGGTCATGACCTTCAGGGACAGTTTTTTGTTGGGCATTTCGCTGGTTATGCTCATGCCCTGGCTGCCGGTCATGATTGCAGACAGGCCCCCTGACTCTGACACATCTCCGCTCTGGCTCAGGCGGGTCTTGGCGGCGGGATTCACGCCTACACAGAACGGATTTACAAAGTAAAAGCCGTTGCCTTTTAAAGTTCCGATATACTCTCCGAACAGTGTCAGAACCAAAGCCTCCTGCGGCTTTAGAACCTTGAGCCCGCAGAGCAGTATCCATGCCAGACTGACCACAGTGATGCTTCCTGCCAGACCTGCGATATTTGCGGCGCAGGCTCCCTGCTTTTCCATGCTGACTGCTGAAAAAATCAGCGCTGCGATGGCTGCCGCATACAGTAGTATCACGCCCAGAAGAACAGCCATGCCGTGTTTTTTACCGTTCAAGATTTTTTCGCTCATATAAATTTGCCTCCGTATTCATTTATCCTTTATGGGATTTATTTGATATCATTATGATATCATATAGAATACAAAAACGCAATAGGTATTTTGAGTCTTTTACAAGTTGCAATTCTTCCTTTAAATGGTATAATGAAATTGCTGGGGACGAGAGAAAATCTCCCGAAGAGAACCGCAGAGAATGATAGACGATAGAAAGCGGAGGTTGCGAAGATGATCAAGGGATTCAAGATGAAGCTGTATCCGGGGCAGGAGGCCGAATATGAGAAGAGGCACAACGAGCTGTGGCCGGAGATGCAGGACATGATTCACGAGCATGGCGGGAAGAATTATACTATTTTTCTGGACAAGGAGACTCTGACTTTGTTCGGGTACATTGAGATCGAGGATGAAGAGCTGTGGGCGAAGGGCGCCGACACAGCCATCAACCGCAAGTGGTGGGACTTCATGGCGGATATCATGGAGACCAATCCTGACAACAGTCCGGTGAGCGTGAATCTGAAAAACGTATTTCATTTGGATTGAACCCAAAAACAAGGAAGGGGCTGTCTGCGCAGCCCTTTCTTTGTTTTTGAAATGAAGATAAGATATGGGGATCCTAAGGCGAAGAAGCCTTCAGGATATTTGTGGAATGCCGGTTCTGTTACGGGGCTTCTGCCTCAAGGGTTCACATCATTTCGGCTCTCGGTGCAGGTCAGGAAATCGCTGGCATTCTGCAGGGTGGTGACGGCAATGGCTTCCAGAGCCTCTCTGGTGAAGAAGCCCTGATGAGACGTGATCATCACATTGGGGAAGGACAGCAGTCTTGCGGTGGTGGAATGCTCCAGAATTTCGTCGGACCGGTCCTCAAAGACATTGGCGGTCTCTTCTTCGTATACATCCAGCCCCACGCCGGCAAATTTGTGCATACGGATGCCCTCTATCAAATCATTGGTTTTCACCAGAGCGCCCCGGGAAGTATTCACCAGAATGACGCCGTCCTTCATTTTCCGTATGGTTTCTATATTGATCATATGATATGTGGAGTCCATCAAGGGACAGTGAAGAGAAATGACATCACTGTCGGAAAGCAGCTGGTCCAACGAGACATAGGTGACGAAATCCTTCAGGTCTTCATTTTGATACACATCGTAGGCGATGACTTTCATTCCGAAGCCATGGCAGATGCGGCACATGGCGGCCCCGATCTTGCCGGTGCCGATGATTCCGGCGGTTTTCTGGTAGAAATTGAAGCCCATGAGACCGCTGAGGCTGAAATCATTTTCCCTTACTTTATTGTAGGCCTTGTGGAGACGGCGGTTGCTGGCCAGAGCAAGAGCCATGGCATGCTCGGCAACGGCTTCGGGAGAGTAGCCGGGCACACGCATGACACGCATGCCATATTTTTTTGCGGTATCCAGATCCACATTGTTGAAACCTGCACAGCGCATGAGGATCAGACTGACTTTCTTTGCGTGCAGGATGTCCAAGGTCGGCGACCCTAGATCGGAGTTGACAAAAGCGCATACGGCATCGAATCCCTCCGCCAGAGCAGCCGTTCTGGAATCCAGATCAGACTTGGTATACTCGATGGCGATGTCGGGGAAAGCGCCGAGGGCGGATTGAAAGGATTCTCGGTCATAGTTTTTTGTATCATAAAACAATATTTTCATATCAATGCCTCCTTGCCCGGTTGACGGGCGTCCAGTGGATAGCTCATGGCGGCACAATTGATGGGATGTGTGGCCGCAGCTTTGTTTTTGGCTTAGTGTTGCTTTTTTTCATATTATCATGCATTGAGACGAAAAGAAAGCCAATTTGTATAAAAAGATTGATGAAGAGAGCTTGAAATGATATAATGGAATACGCAAGAAGACGTTATATTAATCAAAGGAAGAATGATAAAATGACATATTACTATTATGATAAGGTTTTGGTCAGCAATTGTAGGCTGAGAAGCCTGACAGACTATGCCGGAAAAATGACGAAGGATTCTGTAGTTCAGCTGTCCGCCCAAGTGGTGGAGCCCAATGCCGCTGTCTTGAAAGGTTGCGGGGAGATTGTTTTCACAGAAGATTTTTATCAAGTGACGGTTCCTGAAAAAGTCACCTATCAGATTCACAAAGACGGAAATCTGGTCAGGGCGTATGCGGCAGATCTTTTGTGGGTCGAGCAGACGATTTTGGGCATACCGGCATCTATTTTGGCGCTGCTCAAAGGGAAGGTTCTGCTGAATGGGTCGCTTCTGCACGCCGGTCGGTGGGCATATGCGGTGATAGGGGAGAGGGAAAGCCGGATTGACGATATGTATTTGCGCTGTGGGATTCCCGGAAGAGCGGTGATGGTACGGCAGCAAGAGGAACAGTTCGTGGGAACGGCCCATTCCGATTCCGCCTACTTGGATTGCGCGGTTGAAGCCTTGGGGCTGCTGGGTATTTTTGTTCTTCAGAGCAATGAGGCAAAGGCCGCCATCGAGCCCATGTGCCTGCCGGAGCTGAAAAAAGCTTCCTTGTTGGAGAGCGTAGTGGGCTATGAGGTGTTTTCTCAGGAGCTGATGCAGCTGGCCGATGAAAGCGGCATAATAGATCAGATCAGCCGTAAACTGTATATGGCCTTTATGCGGGCGTTATGATTCATGGAAGGCGGCATATGGCCTTTACGCATGTATTATAATCGGAAGAGCGTCCGAAGGCGAAAGGACATCAGAAAAGGGGGGAGGATGCCGGAAGGCGAAAGGATGCCAGAAAAGGCGAAAGGACATCAGAAAAGGGGGGAGGATGCCGGAAGGCGAAAGGATGCCAAAAGCGGAAGGGTATCAGAAGGCAGAAGAGTATCAAAAAGCGAAACACCTTTTGGCCCCCTGCTGCGAGCTTATATGGTTTCGGCGGCAAAGGAGGCATAACGGGAGAGAGCGTATTGATCATTTTCAATCAATACGCTCTCTCAAACTTCCTGATCCAATGGACTATACCTCTCTTTCTGTAGAATTGTTTTCTTCCATTTCGAATCTTGTGCCTCCACTTTTGTGACTTTCCCGGATGCAGTGCTGCGAGTTGCATTGATTTTGCTACTGATATACTTTTTTGTAGCGATAAATTTTTGTTTACTCTTTTGCTATTCGCTTTTCGTTTGTGGGTTGGCACAAATCATGTACTACAATTCCGTATGTGGATGTACTTTATGGAAGATGTCTTGCTCCTTTCTTTATTGTGCTTTTAGTATATAACACATCCGTAGATTTGTCAATACATTTTTTAAATATTTTTATATTTTTCAATAATTTGCAGGATAAACATAAGTTATTAATAAATATATGCTCTGGAGCATAATATGTTCTATGATTGTCCGAGAGGCAATTATAATCTGTGGGATAAAGGCAAATATAAAAAATATATTGATGAAGTGTAAAAAGGTATAAAAGGTAAAAAGACATAAGAATTACGCAAATAATAAGAAAATAAAAAAGGAAATAAGCATGGTTTTTAAAAAATAATATGTACAAACAGTAAAATCAAATAATTTAATAAAAATGCAAAAATATATTGACAAATTACTTTTGGCATCATATAATGATATCAGAAACAGCAAAACAAGAAATAGAGAGAACGACTTCCATGCTGACAACTGAATAAGGATTACAATGATTAAGAATGAAGCTCTGTAAGTACACAGCAGAAACAAGGAGCGACGGATTGAAAAAGGAATGAATTCCAGCCGTGGCGGTACATCTGGTACAAGAAATGTGTGGAAGAGGCAGAGAGTGAAATGGAAGGGCGGAAGAGCTGGATAGGAAAAGGAGGTAAAGTCCGTTGGACCAAACAGTTTGAGAGGGTGTATTGATTCCAAGTGATCAATACACCCTCTCTCGTTGTCTTCGGCAAAAAACCATTTAAAAGCCATTTGATTCGGGCATTATGCAATATTTTCCGATGTTACGTCCGGCTTTCTGGCCCAGACATGCCCATGGGGCAGAAGACGTCAATAGTTTTCCGCGCTTATTTCAAAATAGCTTTGAGGATGAGCGCAAACGGGGCAGATTTCAGGCGCCTGAGTGCCCACTATGATATGGCCGCAGTTGCGGCATTCCCACACCTTGACCTCGCTCTTGGCAAAGACGGCGGCCGTCTCCACATTTTTGAGCAGAGCGCGGTATCTCTCCTCATGATGCTTTTCGATTGCGGCTACCATGCGGAATTTATGCGCGAGCTCGTGGAAGCCCTCCTCCTCCGCAGTTTTGGCAAAGCCTTCATACATATCTGTCCACTCGTAGTTCTCGCCCTCGGCAGCGGCGGCAAGATTTTCGCCGGTATTGCCGATTCCCTCAAGCTCCTTGAACCACATTTTTGCATGTTCCTTTTCGTTGTCCGCGGTTTTTAAAAACAGTGCCGCGATCTGCTCGAAACCGTCTTTCTTTGCTCTGGAAGCGAAGTAGGAATATTTGTTTCTTGCCTGCGACTCCCCGGCAAAAGCGGCCTGCAGATTCTTTTCTGTCTGGGTTCCGGTGTACTTGGTGGTTTTGTTTTGGCTCATATTGTTGTCCTCCTTTGTTTCGGATGCTTTGCCCTGCTCGCGGAAAGACAGCAAAAGCGCCTCTTTGAGGGGGCTCAGCTGCGGCCTCTGGATCCGGCCTTGTCCCGTGCAGACAGTATATCATATTTTCTGCAAGGATTGCTACGGGAATTGAGTTTTCTTTCATATTTTTTATTTGAATCATGAAAAAGACTATAAATTTTGAAGAATACGTGGTAGAATAGGGAATATAAGGTTTGCCGGACAGCCGCTGCCGGAGAAATGGCAGAGAAAATTTGGATGGGCAGGGAAGTGACCTGCCGGAGGGGCTGTGACGGGAGAGGAGGAAATCATGGAAATGGAAAACAAAACAGACATTACGGAATCTAAGGCAGCGGAGGCTGCGGGAACAGAGGAGGCCGTAGAGAAAGCTGTTGAGATGAAGGGGACGGAAAGCGCTGTCGGTACAGAAACTCTGGAGAAGACTGCTGAAGCAGCCGGATCCCAAGCGGCTGTATCGGAAGAGACCGTGGAGACTATGGCGGACTACAGCAAGGAGCTGGAGGCTTCCTTCCGCACGATCAAGGAAGGAGACGTACTGACGGGGAGCGTGATTCATGTAGGTGAGGAGGAAGTGACGCTGGATCTGGATTATTATGCTCCCGGCGTAATCAAAGCGGCGGATTTGAGCAGGGATCCTGCATTTTCGATTCTGAACGACGTGCATGTGGGCGACAAGCTGCAGGGCACAGTGGTGAAGAAGGACGATGGGGCAGGCAACATCGTGCTGTCCTGCGTGGAAGCATCGGAGGTTCTTGGCTGGGATAAGCTCAAGGCGTATCTGGAGGAGAAGAAGGTTCTGTCTGTCAAGGTGAGCGAAGTGGTGAACAAAGGAGTGGTGGCTTATCTGGAAGGAATCAGGGGCTTCATTCCCGCATCCCATCTTTCGCTGGAATATGTGGAGGATCTGGAAGGCTTCGTGGGAAAGACCATGGAGGTGCGTGTCATCACTGTGGAAAAGGGCAAGAAGAAGCTGGTGCTTTCTGCGAGAGACGTGCTGAAGGAGAAGGCGGCGGAGGAGATGAACCATAAGATCGCCATGATGGCGCCGGGCACCGTGCTGGAGGGAAAGGTGGAAAGCCTTATGCCCTACGGAGTGTTCGTGGATCTCGGAGGAGGCCTCAGCGGCTTGGTTCACATTTCACAGATGAGCCAGAAGCGGATCAAGGTGCCTTCCGAGGTGGTGGCTGCAGGCGATACGGTGAAGGTGAAGGTACTGAATACAAATAACAACAAGATCAGCCTGAGCATGAAGGCCGTGGAGGAAGAGGCGAAGCCGGATCAGGTGGATGCAAAGCTGACCGCGCAGTACAGCTCGGGCAGGTCTGTGGGCACGTCTCTGGGAGATCTGCTGAAAGGGCTGAAGCTGTAGCTCTCAAATGTGTATCACAAGAGCGTATGTAAGTGCCGGTACATTGGGAAGGGTTATGAAGGCTGTGCCCCCCTTATGTACCGGCTTTATATTGTAAAAAAATTATTAAATGTATAGAATTAGATCAAAATGGAAAACTTATATAATTGAAATATTCCGAATATCATGATATCATAAACGTGTAGGTGCAGATGCTACATCTTTATGAGGAAACGATATGAGAATAGAGCGGATAGATGAAAAGACGGTAAAATGCTTTCTGTCCAACCAGGAGTTGGAGGAATATGATATTGATTATAAAGACTTTATCATGCGAAGCGAGAAGGCGAAGGAAGTCGTGCAGGAGATCATCGAGCAGGCCCAGGAGGAAGTGGGCTATAAGCCGCCTCAATTTGCCTTTGACCTGCAGATTATGATGCTGCCGGAGCAGGGGATGATTCTGACCTTTTCCGAAAGAGATCCTGAAGTTCATGAAGGGGATCAGTTCATTGAATGCCTGAAGGAGATGAAGCGCATTCTGCAGAGAACCAGAGAGAAGCTGAACCAGAGCGGCGGGAATGCTGCAGGAGAGGGAGGGGAAGCTGAAAAACCCAAACAAGAGGATAAAAGCAAGGGCGGGAAGCAGCAGGCAGAACGCCCCGGTTTTGCGGTATTTGCCTTCTCCAGCATTGGAAGGGTGATGGAGTATGCGGCGGTGCTGCCCTCCAATCTGCAGGTGGACAGTGTCTTGTATGAGATGGACGGATTGTATTATCTGTATTTGGTAAAAGGGCGTGCTTCCTATGAGCGCTACAGCAGGGCGTGTATTCAGGCGCTGGAGTTCGGTAGCCTCTATGCAGCCGAGGAGCGTCAGACAGCGCGGCTGAAGGAGCATGGGCAATGCCTGATCGGAGAGAAGGCAATCAGAAAGCTGCGGGGGTGATAGGCCCCCGCTGTTTTGCGTCATGGCAAAATAGATGTTGCGGAAAAGATTGGTAATGTGGTATCGTAAAGCTGTGCCTTTAGGATGAGGTAAGGCGGACCGCGGAAGACATAGCGGACCGCGGAAGACATGGCGGACCGCGGAATGTATGCGGAAAAGTAGGGCGGTTCATGTATCTTAGGGGAGCAGGAAGACAGATAAGCAGAGCCGATTGCATGGGATCTGCAAATATACAGCTGACCCGGAGATGGGGATCAGCAGCGGACGGGAGGAAGGATATGTATGGTTTTCAGTTTAAGGATGTGACTTATGGGCAGGAGGCGGCCGGCTGGGTGGACGGCGTATATTATCCCAGAACGCCCCGGATCAATGACGGCAGCAGCTTCTTGGAGGAGGAGCAGGACGGCTGGCGGCTGCACAGCCGGGTCTGGCAGGAGATCGAGGAGACTGGCTACGGTATCTATTATTATGAAGAAACGACTCTGCTGTCCACGGAGCTGGAGGGCAGCAATTATTTGGTGAAAGCGGTATTGGGGAACCCTACAAAGAGCCCTTATACCTGCCATGTGCGTCTTAACGGCGTGGTAAAGAAGCCGGAGATTCTGGTGAAGCCCGGAGAGGAACAGGAGGTTGAGTTCATCGCCTGCATGACGGACGGGAGCTTTGACTTAAGCATCACCATGGGGGCGATGCCGGAGATACACGGTCAAGTGATAGAGGGGGATGTGTATCTGAAGGATATTGAGATTGTGCCGGAGGCGGCGAAGGAGAGGCGAAAGAAGCCTCATGTGTTCCTGATCTCGGACTCCACAGTACAGAGCTTTGAAAAACGTTTTTATCCTCAGGCAGGCTGGGGGCAGGTGTTCTATCAGTTTTTCCGGGGGGCGGATCGGTACAAGGTATACCGGGCGGAGAGATGCGATTATTCTCTGGCAAAGACCTATGAGCTTCCGGAGCTGGCCATTGAGAACCGGTCCATCGGAGGGCGCAGCGCCAGATCCTTTTTTGACGAGGGAAAGCTGGATCAGGCGCTGGAGGTAATCTGCCCCGGGGACTTTATGTTTGTGCAGTTTGCCCACAACGACAACACGGCCATCCGGCCAAACAGATACATAGCACCGGATGAGTTTCCCCGGTTTTTGCAAAGATATATCGATGCCTGCGCCAGACGCGGGGTGCAGTGCGTCTTTGTGACTCCCGTCACCATGCGCATTATGGACGAGAATGGGAGATTCAAGATTGCGTTCAACAATTACCGGAAGAAGATGATGGAGCTGGCGGGAGAGCAGGACATCCCGCTGTTGGATCTGGCGGAGAGGAGTACTGCTTATCTGAACGAGATCGGTGAGGAGGAGAGCAAGAATATCTATCTGTGGCTGGAGGAGGGGGAATATCCCGACGGGGCCTATGGGGCGGGGGTCTGCGACAAGGCCCATCTGCAGGAATACGGGGCAAAGGTCTATGCCAATATCGTGGCAGGTCTCATTGCGGAATATAAGGAAGACAATAGGCTGGATGTTCTGAAGGCGCTGGTGGCGCCGAAGCCCGTGGAAGAGATTCCCAGACCTAAGAAGGTTCGTGACGCTTCGGGAAAAGTGCGGGCGGAGGTTCCGGACGGGGTGAAGGGCTTCGTTGTGCAGGAGATTTCTCTGGAAAACGGAAGGGGGAGTTTTCTGCTGAACTGGAATCCTCTGCCAGGAGCTGCCTCCTATAGGGTGTATGGCAAAAAGAAGGAAGAGCTTACCTTCGAGGTGGTAAGGACCGTCACTAAGGAGGAGAAGGAGGCCTTGGCCACCCTGCCCTTTGCCGCAGAGGCGGGATTTCTATGGCAGTATTATGTGACGGCGGTGTTTGAGAACGGAAGCGAAGGGCATGCCAGCCCCATGGCGGAGGTGGATTTGCGTTGAAGATTAAGGAAGGCTTTTTGTACGAGACACATATGCATACCAGCGAGGGCAGCGCCTGCGCCTGCAGCACTGGGGCGGAGATGGCCAGAGCCTATGCGGAGAGCGGCTACACTGGCATCATTGTGACGGATCATTTCTATTATGGAAATACGGCGGTGGACAGAAAGCTGCCTTGGCAGGAGTGGGTGGAGCGGTACTGTCTGGGCTACGAGCATGCCAAGGCTCAGGGAGACAAGCTGGGGCTGCAGGTGTTTTTCGGCTGGGAGTCCTGTTACAGCGCCACGGAGTTTCTGGTCTATGGGCTGGATAAGGAGTGGCTGCTGTCCCATCCGGAGATCAAGGACGCCACTGTGGAGGAGCAGTTTCAGCTGGTTCATGAGGGAGGCGGCATGATAAGCCATGCCCACCCCTTCCGGGAGGCGGACTATATCAAGGAGGTCCGGCTGTTTCCGGAGTATGTGGATGCGGTGGAAGGGGTGAATGCCTGCCATTCCGGGCGGACGAAGAAATGCCATGGACATCCGGAGTACAATGATCTGGCCATAGAGTATGCGGAAAAGTATGGCCTTCCCATGACTGCGGGGGCGGATCAGCACATTACGGATATGATCTATGGAGGTATGGTGTTTCCCAGAAGGCTGGCGGATATTCACGACTTTGTTCGTGCAGTGATGGGGAGGGAGGCGCTGAGGATGCTTGACGGGACGGAAAAATGGGAGATCTGAATAGATATGTCCGAGACGGAAAGCCCATAGGATGGCTTGTCTTTTGGGACGGAAGGCGAGATCCTGTTTGAGATAGGAGAGAAGAGGGGCGTTTCGAGAGCATCAGGGAGAAAAGGGGAATGATGTCGCCGGAGTATTGTGTGACGGAGAAAGAGATAGAAAGGAAACGATGGGTGCAATTGTAAGATGGAGCAGAAAAAGTTTTCGCTATTTCCTTACATAATGAGATACAAATGGTATTATACAGCTGGAGTTGTCTTGCTTTTGCTGGTGGATATGGCGAATTTGTACATTCCTCAGTTTACCGGTGAGATCATTGACGGATTGACGGAGAATAAGCTGGACTTTGACGGGGTTCTGCCGTTGATCTGGAAGATCTTCGCCGCCGGGTCAGTGCTGATGCTGGGGCGGTTTGGCTGGAGATTCTTTATCTTCGGCGCCGCCAGAGGCATTGAGTACCGGCTCAGGAACGATATGTTCGGACATCTTGAGACTTTGTCCGCACGATATTTCAATAGTCATAAGACGGGGGATCTGATGGCCCATTTCACCAACGATCTGCAGGCTCTGCGCATGGCGGTAGGGCCTGCTGTGGTGACTGCTTTCGACGCCGTGGTGATGACCGTCATGGTGCTGGTGAAAATGGTGATCTATGTGGACTTCAAGCTGACGATTCTGGCCTTCGTGCCGTTGACCTTGGTGGCTGTAGGGTGCTATTTCTATGGAGGAGAGTCAAAGAGACGGCAGACCAGAAGGCAGGAGGCCTTTTCCGCCTTGTCCGACAAGGTGCAGGAAAGTCTGGCCGGGGTGCGGGTGCTGAAGGCCTTCGTGCAGGAGGAAGAGGACTTCAAGGCTTTTGAAAAGGCCAGTGTAAACAGCATGGAGAAGAATCTTTCCGTGGTGAAGCTGAGGGCGGTGTTCGGGCCTTTGCTGGACTTGGTCACGGGCCTGAGCCTTCTTCTGACGCTTTTGTTCGGAGGGCGGATGGTGCTGGCGGAACAGATCTCCATCGGCCAGTTTGTGGCGTTCAATTCCTATATCGGAATGCTGGTGTGGCCCATGATTGCCTGCGGCGACTGCATCAATAGCTTCAGCCAGGCGATAGCGGCGTTTCAGAGGATAGCCTGTATCTTCCGGGAGGAGCCGGACATCGTGGACAAGGCGGAGGGAGCGGATTCGGAGAATGTCCATATCAGGGGGGACATCACGCTGAACAATCTTACCTTTACCTATCCCGACGGACAGGAGCCCGTGCTGAAGAATGTGAGCCTTCATGTGAAGGAGGGGGAGATGCTGGGGATTCTGGGCAGAACCGGCAGCGGTAAGTCCAGTTTGGCTGATCTGCTTTTGCGGGTGTATGACTGTCAGGAGGGGGCTTTGCTGTTGGACGGAAAGCCTATCACGGAGTACCCTTTGGCAGTGCTGCACCGTGACATGGCCTATGTGCCTCAGGAGAATTTTCTGTTTTCGGATACCTTGGAGGAGAACATTGCATTTGGGCTGGAGCAGCGCATCAGCGAGTATCCGGAGCTGCGCAAGAGTATCCGCAGAGCTGCCAAGGCAGCCTGCATCCATGACAATATTGTAGAATTTCCTGAGGAATACAGAACCTTGGTAGGGGAGCGGGGCGTTACCTTGTCGGGGGGACAGAAGCAGAGAAGCTCCATTGCCAGAGCCTTGCTGATGGATGCGTCGGTGCTGATTCTGGACGATTCTCTGTCGGCGGTGGATACGGACACGGAGGAGCAGATTCTGGAGAACCTGATGAAGCTGCGCCGGGGGAAGACTACCATAGTTATTGCCCATCGGATTTCCACGCTGCAGAAGGCGGATCATGTGGCGGTGCTGACGGAAGGGGAGCTGACGGAGTACGGCACCCACGAAGAACTGTTAAAGCTCCACGGCTTCTACGCCCACATTCATGAGAAGCAGCAGCTGGAGCAGGAATTGACTGCCATGTAGAGGGAAATTACCGAGGCGCCTCAGGAGAGACCTTGGGAAGGGGAAACCTGTCTGGCCTTGGGAAGGGGAAATCTTTTCCGGGTTTGGCCTTGAAGAGGAGAGAACGTGCCTGACTTTTTATTGCCCCCTTGAGGGGCGGCATAGAGACGAAATGTTCCGGCGCAGGATGCGCAGAAGCATGGGAAATCAGGAGAATTTCAGGAGGATATATGAGCGCATTGACGGAGGATAAAATAGAGTCAAATTATAAGGGCAGTGCTCTGCTGCATCTGCTCTCTTATATGAAGCCCTATGCGGGCTGGGTGTCCGTCTGTCTGCTTTTGGTGCTGGCGCTGACGGCCATCGATCTGTACCGCCCCATGCTGATCGGGGACGCCATTGATCTGTTCGAGACTGAGGGAAATTATGATGTCATTGTGGAGACGGCTGTAAAGTACGGCGTGGTATTGGTTTTGAGCTTCGTGTTCAACATTACCCAGACCTGGCTGCTGCAGAAGACGGGGCAGCGCATTATTCTTACGGTGCGGAAGGATTTGTATGCCCACATTCAGTCCCTGAGCAGCCGCTATTTTGACCTGACGCCGGTGGGAAAGCTGGTGACCAGAGTCACCAATGACGTGGAGGCGCTGGACGAGATGTATTCCGGCATTCTGGTGAGGCTGTTTCGCAATATTGTGAAGATCATAGGCCTTGCGGCGGTGATGCTGATGCTGGACTGGAAGCTGGCCGTGATTTCCTTTGTGCTGCTGCCTTTCGTGGCCGTGCTGACGGTGGTTTTCCGCAAGATCGCAAGGGCTACATACCGCATATCGAGAACCCGGCTTACGGACATCAACACCTTTCTCTCGGAAAATATTTCCGGCATGAGGATCATTCAGATTTTCGGCAGGGAGAAGAGGAAGTTTGAGGAGTTTGACGAAAAGAATTACAAGCTGTATAAGGCTTTTTATAGGGAGATGATGGTGTTTGCCATCTTCCGGCCCATCATATACATACTGAGCATTATTTCCCTGATGATCGTGCTGGGGATGGGCAGCAGGGATGTGCTGGGCAATGTGATTTCCATCGGCACGCTTTATATCTTCGCCCAGTATATTCAGTCTTTTTTTGAACCTATTCAGGAGCTTGCGGAGCAGTTTTCCACACTGCAGTCCTCCATTGCCTCCGCCGAAAAGATTTTTACCATCATGAGCGAGGAGCCGCTGGTGAAGGAGGATCAGGAGCCGGTGATCTTGCCGGAGATCAAGGGCCGCATCGAGTTTTCCCATGTATGGTTCGCCTACGACGGGGAGAATTATGTGCTGAGGGATGTGTCCTTCGTCATAGAGCCGGGCCAGAGCGTGGCCTTTGTGGGAGCCACCGGAGCCGGGAAGTCTTCCATATTGAATCTGATCGGAAGATACTATGATATTCAGAAGGGAAACATCTATGTGGACGGGGTGGACATCCGCAGGCTTTCCAAGAAACAGCTGCGGGGGGCCATCGGCCAGATGCAGCAGGATGTGTTCATCTTTGAGGGGAATGTGGAGAAAAATATCCGGCTGTACAATGAGGACATTCCCGCTCAGGACGTGAAGGCTGCGGCGGAGTACGTGAATGCCTCTCATTTCATAGAAAAGCTGCAGGGGGGCTATCAGGAGCCTGTATCGGAGCGGGGGGCTACCTTCTCCGCAGGGGAAAGGCAGCTGCTTTCCTTTGCCAGAACACTGGCCCATAAGCCCAGCATACTGGTGATGGACGAGGCCACCGCCAATATCGACACGGAGACGGAGCTGCTGATTCAGGAGGCTTTGGAAAAGCTGATGCGGGGGCGAACCACCATTATGGTGGCTCACAGACTTTCTACCATTCAGCATGCGGACTGCATCATGGTCATGCACAAAGGGAAGATCAGAGAGCAGGGGACTCATCAGGAGCTGCTGGCTCAGGAGGGCATCTATAAGAAGCTGTATGAGCTTCAGATTCATCATGAGGCCAGCGTGTGAGATGCCCGGTATAAACCGCTGCTTCATGGGGGTGATGCCGTGGGGTGGTGTGATGGATTGTTGTCAGGCTGTTGCAGGATTGGTTTGCCGTAGGCTTGGGGCAGAGCTGTTGCAGATTGCGACAAGACTGTCGTAAGCTTGTGGCAGATTGCAGAAGGGCGGTTGTAGGCTTGGGGCGGACTTGTGACGGAACTGTTGTAGGGAGAGGGATTTATGTTAAAGGAAGTATGGACTGAGGAGCGGCTGGAGGAGGTTCGGAGGCTGTATGAGGCCTCTTTTCCGGAGTCGGAAAAGAAGCCTTTTTCCTTTATGCTGCAAAAGCGGCAGGAGGGTTTTTTCGATATTTTGGCAATAGAAAATGGGCAGGGGGAGTTCTGCGGTCTGGCTATTATGCTTCTGTCAGGAGACTTGGCGCTGCTGGATTATCTTGCCATTGCTCCAAAGCATCAGGGGAGCGGGCTGGGAGGCGAGACTCTGGGAGAGCTTCGGAAACGGTATGGGACGGAAAAAATCGTGGTGGAGATCGAGCGGACGACCGGAGCAGCAGGAGAAACGGCCCAAAATGCAAAGGATCGTCTGCGCAGGAAGGCCTTTTACCTGCGAAACGGCATGAAGCCCACGGGGCTGCTGGTGGAGCTGATGGGTGTGGAAATGGAAGTGCTCACATACGGCAGAGAGCTGTCGTTTCAGGAATATTTTCATATGTACCATAGGATTATGGGGGACAGGACGGCGAATATGGTGAGACCGGCGGAATGAATTTTATGTCCGCGGAATTCGTCGGCTGAAATGTTAATGTGGCAGCAAAAGGGGTAAGGAAAACTATAAACATAAGCTGAGAGAAAGGATGGAAAAAAGATGAACGTTTACACATGTTTCCCGGAGGGGAAGGCCAAGGCGCTGACTATGAGCTATGATGACGGAAAGATTCAGGATGAGAGGCTGGTGGAGATTTTTGACAAGTACGGCATCAAAGGAACCTTCAATCTGAATTATGGGCTCATTGAGCGGGATCCCTCCCGTATTGCAAAGGATAGGATCCGGGAATTGTACAAGAACCATGAGGTGGCAACCCACTGTCTGGTGCATCCTACCATCGCCCGCTGCCCGCTGGTGGAAGTGGCCAGAGAGATTCTGGAGGATAGGAAGGGGCTGGAGAGTCTGACAGGGGGGCTGGTTCGGGGACATGCGTATCCCAACGGCTCCTACAGCGAGGAGATCAAACAGCTGTTTAAGCAGCTGGGGATCGCCTATGGAAGAGTGGTGGGCTCCAGAGCGGACTACGAGCTGCCCAAGGATCCGCTGGAGTGGCATCCTACTTGTCATCACACGGATCCGGAGCTGATGAAGAAGGCGGAGTACTTTGTGAATTTCCAGAAAAAGCAGTACTTGAAGCTGATGTATGTGTGGGGGCACAGCTATGAATTTGACGGCGCCCACAATTGGGAGGTGATCGAGGAGTTCTGCAAATATGCGGGGGGCAAGGAGGATATCTGGTATGCCACCAATATCGAGATCATCGATTATATGGATGCGGCCAAGAACCTGAAGTTCTCCGGAAACAATGAAATGGTCTATAATCCTTCTGCCATCAGCGTGTGGCTGCATTGCGATGACAAGAAGTACGTGGAAGTGAAGGGCGGGGCCACCGTTGACTTGAACGATTGATATAGGGCGGCCGCCCTTGGACATGAGCTTTGAGGCTGTTTCCTCCCGGCGGCTATGGGAAGGCGGAAGCTGGCCATAGACCCGGTTCGGTCAGGCATGGCGGGCAGAAACTGCAGGGGACGGATCATGGCCGGCGGGGAGGGAAGAGCGGCGCTGCCGGGGCGGGACGGGAATAGGAGGCTTGTATATGCAGAAATACATTATGGCTTTGGATCAAGGAACCACCAGCTCACGGTGTATCTTGTTTGACAAGGCTGGCAATGTCTGCTCCATGTCGCAGAAGGAATTTACACAGATTTATCCCAAGCCGGGCTGGGTGGAACATAATCCCATGGAAATCTGGTCCTCCCAGCTGGCGGTGGCTATGGAATCCATGGCCATGCTGGGGGCGGGAGCGGACGAGATTGGGGCCATCGGCATCACAAACCAGCGGGAAACAACTGTCCTCTGGAATAAAAACACGGGGGAGCCGGTATATAATGCCATCGTTTGGCAGTGCCGCCGCACCTCGGATATGATCGAAGAGCTGAAGAAGGACGGCTTTGACCGGAAGATACGGGAGAAGACGGGACTGATTCCGGATGCTTATTTCAGCGCGTCCAAGATCGCATGGATTCTGGAGAACGTGCCCGGAGCCAGAGCGCGGGCCGAGGCGGGTGAGCTGCTGTTCGGTACGGTGGACAGCTGGCTGATCTGGAATCTTACCAAGGGGGCGGTTCATGCCACGGATTATACCAACGCCTCCCGAACCATGCTTTTTGATATTCATAGGCTTGTCTGGGATCAGGAGATCATGGAGCGGTTCGGCATTCCGGCGAGTATTCTGCCCGAGGTGCACCCTTCGGGATATGTCTTCGGGCATACGGCGGCTTCCGTGCTGGGGGCGGAAATTCCCATCGCAGGCGCGGCAGGGGATCAGCAGGCAGCTTTGTTCGGGCAGTGCTGCTTTGAGAAGGGCGAGGTAAAAAACACTTACGGCACAGGCTGCTTTCTATTGATGAATACGGGCAGATCGGCTATTTCCTCTAAGTCTGGGCTGCTGACCACCATCGCGGCAGGGGTTTCTGAGGAGCCGGATTATGCGCTGGAGGGCAGCGTCTTTGTGGCTGGGGCAGGAATCCAGTGGCTCCGGGACAGTATGCGGATGCTGAAGAGCGCTTCGGAGTCCCAGAAGTATTGTGAGGCTGTGGAGGACACGGCGGGAATGTATATCGTGCCGGCCTTTACAGGGCTGGGCGCGCCCTACTGGAACCAGTATGCCAGAGGAACCGTGGTGGGGCTGACCAGAGGCTGCGCCAAGGAACATTTCGTCCGGGGAGTGCTGGAGGCCGTCGCCTACCAGACCGGGGACGTGATCAGGGCCATGGAGCGGGACAGCGGTATCTGCCTGAAGAGTCTGAAGGTGGACGGGGGAGCCAGCGCCAATGATTTTCTGATGCAGTTTCAGGCGGATATTGTGGATACGCAGATTCAGAGGCCTAAGTGCATCGAGACCACGGCTCTGGGGGCGGCGTATCTGGCAGGATTGGCTGTGGGCTACTGGAAGGATAGGGAAGAGATCAGAGAAAATTGGCAGCTGGGCAAGGTATTTGAATCCGCAATGGAAGAGGGCAGGCGGCAGCGGCTTTTGAAAGGATGGCAGCGGGCCGTGAGATGCGCCCTGATGTGGGCGGAGGAATAGAGACTATGGGACAGCCATACAACGGAGAACTGTGTGATACAAGATCCGCTGTATGGCTGTTTTGACAAAACCCACAGACCTTGACGAGACTGTCGTGGTTTTGGCCGGTGTCCGGGGCAGGGTTTGGCTGGTTATGGAAATGGAGACGGCGCTTATAGGGGAGTGGATCGGTTCAGGATTCGCTCTACGACCTCCCCGATGGACTTGGCCATGCACATAAAGCCAAGGTCATTGGGATGACAGCTGTCTACGGTGCCGCTGTCTCCGCCGAACTGGCCCAGCATGGCGCTTCCGTCTATAAAGTATACATTTCTGTCCCCGGCGGCTGAAGCCTCCTCGTAGGTGGATCTGATGATGTCCCGGCGCTGAAGCTCTTCGGCGGTTGGATTGGGCTGAGGCCTTGATACCATTACAATAGGCAGAAGAGGATTTTTCTCACGTATGCGCCGGAACATGGGCCTATGGGTATTCCGGAGATGTTCCACGCTGGGGGCATTATGGTCGTAATCATAGACGAATACGCTCATGGGGAGGTTTGCGATGTAATCGGCTATCACGTCCTCCCCTCTTGCCGATCCTGAAAAGCCCAGATTGATGTGGTCGCAGTCCAGATTGCGGCTGATGATATTTTCATAGCAGTTGCCGGGGCGGGAAGCACAGCCGCCCTGAGTGATGGAGGAACCATAGTACACGACGGGAAGCTTCCGGCCATAGTCCGGGGAAGGTGATAGGGTGGCGCCTTCACAGAGCCCGATCTCCAGAGATATGACATTGCTGTAGAGAGGGAAGTGGACAGTGAGATCCCGTTCTTTGATGCCGGACAGAACAATCATAGATTCATATCCGTCCTCGATGTCGAAGGGGGGAATGAAGGTTCCCCGATAGATGCTGCCCTCATAAAGGTCAAAGCCGGCGCTGCCTGAAAGGGCAAAGTGAGGCATTTTACCTATGCTGTCCATCTTGGCCCGGATGGCCACCTTGGGGGAATTGGTGCGAAAACGCAGCCTTCCTCCGGCCGTGTTGCGGAAAAGCATGGCAACGCCTTCGTTTACCGCCATTGCCGTTTCCTCCGGCATGCGCGCGAAGCCTTTTGGCGTGGAGATCAGCCCGTGGATGCGGAAAGGCGTATCCAGAGAGCTGAAAAAGTTCAGAGTATCTTCGATTATGGTTTTTACCTCAAAATTTCGATCAATTTTGTCTATGGAATTCATGTATGCATCCTCCTGCGTGAAATTTTGACGATTCTGGTATGAGTGTAGCAGATTGACTTGGCAAAGGCAATCTTGTAATTGTTGTTTTGCGAAGATTTTGTTATTGACAGCGGGGGAGCTGTTTTATATGATAGAAAGCGAGGAAGCTAAACCTCCGAATGAAAATCGGGAAGGGGGAGGCTCTCTGCGTGAAATCTTCTGTTCCGCCGTTCGGCGGGGCGAATCATCGGGTATGGAATATATCTGATTCCGGCGGCATCGGCCATATTTCACGAAAATAATAAAAATGGCTGAGGGCGACGAGGGGCGGCTATAGCTGTACCCTATGCATACATTGGCCGGAAAGGACATATGGGGAGAAAGAACGTAGGAGATCGGCCATACTTTTCTGACTGCAGACGGTTTGCGGAGTTGGTCAATATCGTGCTTTATGACGGTGAATGCATTGTGCTGCCAGAGAATCTGAGACTGCGGCAGAGGAAGTACCCTTCTCTGGGGAGCGGGCAATAGCAAGGCATCTGCACATAAAAAGACTGCTGTATAAGATAGAGAAGGAGGAGCTGCCAATGTGTAAGGCGTTTGAGGAATTGATGAAAGAGGAGAGACTGGCCGGGAGGAAAGAAGGTAAAAGAGAAGGTAAAAGAGACGGAAAGAGGGAAGAAAGATTTTTGGTAATAGGGCGAATGATAAAGAGGGGATTTGACGAAGGGCAGATCAGAGAACTGACCAATTGTACAAGAAAGGAATTTATGGCTGTCGCAGGCAAGGGAGGCGTCGGAAACGATAGATGATTTCAAGAGAGAGCCTCTTGTAATGGATGAAAAACGTGATATAATTTTTAGGAAAAGCGCCCCCTTCAAAGCAGAGAGGACAGACGTCCGCAAGGGGGAGGGCGGCATTGACGGAACGATAGGAGACAAGGGCGCCGGCGGGAAATATGCGGCGTTCGGAAAGGGATGGTGAAATGCTGGTTCAAAAATATAAGGATATGCTGAAGGGAAAATCCGTTATCAGAGAGCTGTCGGAGTTTGCCACGGCAAGGGGACAGGAGATCGGCTATGAGAATGTGTTCGATTATAGTCTTGGCAACCCTTCGGTTCCCGTTCCAAGGGAATTTACGGATGCATTGGTTCATATGTTGGTTGAGAGGGGGACTGCAGAGCTTCACGGCTATAGTCCCAGTCTGGGCATCGCCAGTGTCAGAGAAGCTGTGGCGGCTTCTCTGGAGCGGCGTTTTGGGCTGCCCTACCGGAAGGAGCATATTTTTATGGCCTCCGGCGCCGCAGGCGCATTGGCCCATGCCTTTCGTCTGGTGACGGAGGCCGGCGATGAGATCCTGACTTTTGCTCCTTTTTTTCCGGAATACAATCCTTATGTGAATCTGTCGGGAGCGGTGCTGAAAGTAGTGCCTCCGGACACGGAAGGTTTTCAGATTCATTTCGGTGAATTTGAGGAAATGCTGACGGATAAGGTGAAGGCGGTTCTTGTGAATACCCCCAACAATCCTTCGGGCGTGGTATATTCCAAAGAGACGCTGGGGAGGCTGGCCGACCTGCTGAGAAAAAAGTCTCTGGAATATGGACATACTATTTATCTGATTTCCGACGAGCCTTATCGGGAGATCGTGTTTGCGGGCGTGGAGGCGCCCTGCGTCTCCGCCTTTTATGATGATACGATTATGTGTTACTCTTTTTCCAAATCCTTGTCCATTCCGGGAGAGCGCATCGGGTATGTGGCAGTGAATCCCCGGTGTAAAGAGGCCGAGGACATGATAAATATGTGCGGGCAGATTTCCAGAGGAATAGGGCACAACTGCCCGCCCTCCATCATCCAGCTGGCTGTGGCGCAGACGCTGGAGCTGACGGCAGACCTGAGCGTGTATGAGACCAACATGGAACTGCTCTATAAGGAGCTGACGGCGCTTGGCTTTGCCTGCGTGAAGCCCGGAGGAACTTTTTATATTTTCCCCAAGGCGCTGGAGCAGGATGCCAAGGTATTCTGCAGGAAGGCTTTGAAATATGATCTGGTGCTGGTGCCGGGGGATACTTTTGGGGCGCCGGGATATTTTCGCATGGCGTACTGCATAGATACGGAGAAGGTGGAGCGATCTTTCGAGGCTTTTGGCAGATTTGTCAGGGAAGAGTACGGCGCGGGGAAATGACGGCGGCTTTTTGGAGGTATCCGCAGGGCGCGGGAGTCCGGTATTTGAGGATAGAAAGGTGGGATTAGTATGTATCAAGCGGGCCTTGTACTGGAGGGCGGCGGCATGAAAGGGGTCTATACCGCGGGAGTGCTTGATTTCTTTCTGGATAAGGAGATTGAGTTTTCCAGCGTGTACGGCGTTTCGGCGGGAGCCGTGAATATGTGCAGCTATCTGTCGAAGCAGCGGGGCAGGAGCCGTGACGTGACGCTGGACTATTTGGACATCAAGAGGTACTGCAGCTGGGAGAGTCTGATAACCACGGGGGATTTGTTCAATGTGCAGATGTGCTATCATCTGATTCCGGAGTATCTCAACCCTTATGATTATGAAACCTTTGACCGATACAGAGGCAGAGCCTTCAGCGTCGCCACGGATATTGTGACGGGAAAACCGGAGTATTTTCGCATTCGGGACATGAAGAAGGACATTGACAAGCTCAGGGCTTCGGCCTCCCTGCCGCTGGTGTCCAGAAACGTGAAGATAGGCGGCAGACTCTATCTGGACGGCGGCATCAGCGATTCCATTCCGCTGCTGAGATCGGTGGTGGACGGCAATCGAAAGAATGTGGTGGTTCTTACCAAGGAAAAGGGGTTTGTGCGCAAGCCCTCCTCCCAGTCGCTGCTGCTTGGGCTTAGGTATCTGAGGTATCCCAAGGTGGCGGAGCTGATGTCTTGGCGTCATGTCCACTATGCCGCGCAGACGGCTTATGTAGAGCGGATGAGGAAGAGCGGTCAGGTTTTTGTTATTCGCCCCAAAAAGGATATAGGCGTGGGAAGAGTGGAAAAGAACTTGGAGAAGCTGATGGAGCTGTATCGGCAGGGGTATGAGGACGCAAAGGGCTGTTATGGAGAGATGATGCAGTTTCTGGGGGATGTGCCGGATCAATAAAAAGCAGGTTCCATCCCGGACATAGGGCAGGGGAGGGAAATTCTTCTCGGAAACGGCCCATTAGGAAAAGAGACGGAACCGGAATAGGAGGCGAAACAAGATGTTGGAAGTCATAAAGGCGATTATCTATGGTATAGTGGAGGGAATTACGGAATGGCTGCCCATCAGCAGCACGGGGCATTTGATTCTGGTGGAGCAGCTGATTCCCTTTGAGGGCACCAGCACGAAGTTTTTCGGGATGTTCGAGGTAGTGATCCAGCTGGGAGCGATTCTGGCGGTGGTGGTTTTGTTCTGGAATCAGATATGGCCCTTTGCCCTGACAAAGAGAGAGAGGGAGAAAGAGGGCGGAAAGGGAATCATGGCCTGGTTCAAAAAGGATATCTGGATTCTGTGGTTCAAGATTCTGGTTTCCTGCGTGCCGGCGGCCATCATCGGCGTGCTGTTCGATGATGTGTTTGACGAGCTGTTCTATAATCCGCCCTGCGTGGCCATTGCGCTGGCGGTGTTCGGTGTGGCGTTTATTTTGATTGAGAACTGGAACAAGGGAAGAAACTGCAAGGTGACGGCTCTGTCGCAGATCACCTACCAGACAGCCCTGCTCATAGGCGTGTTTCAGCTGATTGCGGCGGTGTTTCCCGGAACCTCCCGCTCCGGCGCCACTATTGTTGGGGCCCTGCTCATAGGCGTGTCCCGGACCGTGGCGGCGGAATACACCTTTTTCCTTGCCATTCCGGTAATGTTTGGGGCAAGCCTTCTGAAGGTGGTGGACTTCGGCTTTGCGTTTACCCGGCTGGAGCTGCTTTTGCTGGTCATCGGCACGGCGGTCTCCTTTGTGATATCCTTGTTTGTGCTGCGGTTTTTGATGGGATACATCAAAAAGCATGATTTTAAGGTGTTCGGATGGTATCGGATTGTGCTGGGAATCGTGGTGCTTTTGTATTTTGGCGTTTTTGCCAAGGCATGAGAAACCATATAAGGCTGTTAAAAGGCGTTATGTGCAGAGGAGTTACCGCTTAAGGGATTCCGTGGGGATTTCCGGGAGGGCGCAGATCTGTTTTTGAATATGGGACCGGCGATAAGCCGTTGGAGACTGCTGCAGGCTGCGGCAGTCTCTTGTTATTCATGACAATAGAAGACTTGCGAAGCGCGGATTCTATTGTTTGTGGCGGGAAGAAATCCCGGAGAGGCCCGTCAAGCTGCATACCGGCCCAGCGGTCTCTGGTCTGCAGGATAGGAGGGCCGTCTTTTCCTCCGAGAGGCGCAAAAGGGGCATGCTGCTGTACTTTAAGGAAGGGATAACAACAATATAATGCAAGTATGGAGAGAAAACAGCAATAAAATAGATGAAGCTTGGCTGAAATTGTTGTAAACTGATAATATATAGAACCGTATCTTTGGGAGGGGAAGCGCCGCGGCTGTCCTTGGGGGCATGGCCATGGATACATACGGAACCGGAATAGGAGGCATAAAAATGATAAGTGCGGTCTACAATTTCAACTACGGCTGGCGGTTTCGGCTGGCGGAGGTGTTTCCTCTGGGCAGTGCGCTGGAGGCTACAAAAGATTGCAAGGGACGTTTCTTTTATGAGACGGAGTATCAGGAGGAGGGATGGGAGGAGGTGGGGCTTCCCCATACCTTCAATGACGAAGATTTGTTTCTGGACCGGATACAGGATGCGGGCAGCGGACAGAAGAGGACCTTTTCCTGCTACCGGAAGTGGTTCGAGGAGCCGGAGGGAACCGGGGAGGGGAAATTCTTTCTGGAGTTCGAGGGAGTCCGGCAGACCTGCTATCTATATGTGAACGGGACGCTGGCCGGATACTGCGAGGCGGGAGTAGCGCCCTTCGGCTTTGATCTTACACCCTATATGAACCGGGGCGGCAGGAATCTGGTGGCCGTGGCCACAGATAATACGTCCAGCAGAAATCTGGATTATTTTGCCGCTGAGACGCCCAATCATCCGGATGCTGTTCCGGGGGAGTTCGTGGCCTCTTTGACTGCAGAGGAGATGCCTGCCGGCACCAAGCGGGGGGTGCCCTATTTTTGGAACTGCAATGACTTCAATCCCAGCGTAGGAGGGCTTTCCCGAAACGTCCGCCTTCATGTGAAGCCTCGGCTGTATCTGACGCTGCCGCTGTACAGCAATCTGCGAACCAAGGGAATATACGTATATGGAACCGACTTCCGGATCGCTGAAGGGTGTGCGGTGGTTCACGGGGAGGCTCAGGTGAAAAACGAGACCGGGCAGGATTGCAGAGCCGCTTTGGAGGTATTGATTCTGGAGGGCGGGAGGCAGGTGGGACATATTCTCTCGGAGGAGGAGACAGTGAGGGCGGCATCGCCAAAGGACTTAAGGCCCCGGCTCACCGTTGTCCCCGAGGACGCCTATGTGAAAAAGGGGGATGGGTTTGAGCCTGTGCCGGAAGAGGAAGCATCGGCAACCTGCACGGAATCTCCGGGAACCGTTGTGCTTCGGGGAGAGGCAAGGGTGGAGGGGCTGCGGTTCTGGCACCCGGAGGCGCCTCATTTGTATCAGGTGCAGATACGGCTTCTTCAGGACGGTGAGGTCGTTGACCAGACGGAGATCACTACCGGTTTCAGGAAGGTGGAGTATGTAGGCGGGAAGGGGCTGTTCGTGAATGACAGTCAGGTATGGCTCACCGGCTATGCCCAGAGAGCCGCCAATGAGTGGGCTGCCATGGGGACGGTGCCGGACTGGCTCAGGGATGCGGATGCCGGCTGGATCCGGGAGAGCAATGCCAATCATATTCGGTTTATGCATGTGGCCGGTTCGCCTGCGGACATTCGCGCCTTCGACAGGTATGGGGTGGTATGCACCCAGCCTGCGGGGGACAAGGAGCGGGAGAGCTTCGGCAGGCAGTGGAATCAGCGCATGGAGCTGATGAGAGACGTGATCATCTATTTCAGAAACAGTCCCTCCGTCTTCTTCTGGGAGGCCGGAAACAATTCCATAGGAAAGGAACATATGAGGCAGATGCGCCTGCTGAAGCAGGAGCTGGATCCCCAAGGCGGCCGTTTCATGGGGTGCAGGACCATCAACACGGAGGATGTGGTGATGGAGGCGGAATATGTGGGGACCATGCTGAACCGCCATGGGGCGCCTTTCATCGCTTCCCAAATGCCTGTGACGGAGACGGAGTATCTCAGGGAAGAATCCCCCAGAAGGGTGTGGGACGACTTCTCGCCGCCGAATTATGACTACGACAACCTATGGCTGGGCAAGATGGGCAGAAAGGCCCCCGGAGGGGACTGTTATGACCTGACTGCGGAGGAGTTTGCCCTATGCGCTGCAAAAGGCTATGAGGAATTCTTTCATGACCGTATCGGCGGAGCGTCGGGAAAGAATGTGTATTGCGCCGCTGCGGCTCTTTGCTGGACGGATTCGGCGCAGCACGGCAGGCAGGCCTATAGCGAGAATGCCAGAATGAGCGGCCGTGTGGATCCGGTACGGGTGAAGAAACAGAATTTCCATGTGTTTCAGGTGATGCAGTCCCCCGTGCCCCGGATTTGCATTCTGGGGCATTGGAATTATCCTGAGGAAGGGCAGAATGCATATCGCTATGCCCTGAAGGAGTTCCGGGAGGGCGCGTGGAGAAAGACGGGGGAATACGGATACCGGAATCCCAAGGACAAGACAGTCTATGTGGTGGGAAGCTACGGCATAGCCAGAGTGGAGCTTTCCATAAACGGAAAGAGCGCGGGTGTGTGCCGCAAGCCAGAGCATACCTTTGTGTTTGCATTCCCTCACATAGACGTCACCCGGTCAGGAGTCATAGAGGCAAGGGCATTTGATTATGAAGGGGCTCTTGTGGCTCAGGATAGGCTGGAGACGGCAGGGGAGCCGGAGAGGGTAAGGCTTACGCTCCATACCGGTGACGAGGGTTTTTGGGCGGACGGGGTGGACATTGCTTATCTGGACGTGGAGGTCACGGACAAGGAGGGCAGGGTATGTCCCCTCTGGGATAAGAAAATCAGTTTCTCCGTCAGCGGGGAGGCGGTCTTTCTGGGGGGCTACAATAGCGGGCGATTCCGGGGCTTCGGCAGGGACGACAGTGTGATTCACCAATCCTTCGTCTACGGGGAGTGCGGGGTGAACAGAGTGTTCCTGCGCTCTACAAGGGCCGCCGGGGCCATTGTGGTGAAGGCGCGGACGGAAGGCGTGCCGGAGGAGAGGATAGAATTTGCCTCTCTGCCCGGAGATACAAGGGCGCTGTCTTCAATGGTTCCCCAGCGCCTTGGGGGCCGTTTCGGGAAAGACGTCTCCTATGTATATCCCTTTAAGTCCATACCGGAGTCGGATGCCGCCAAGTTTGTTCCTGCGGATAAGCTGTACTGTAAGGTGCTGGTAAACGGGCAGGAGCCCAACACTTTTGGGGTGCTGAGCGTGGTTGACCATGACAGCGTCTATAGTCCGATCTTGTATATTCTGGAATCCATGCATAAAAGCAGGCCCGAGTTGTTTGACTATAGCTTTGAAAACAATATATTGAGTATATGCGCAGGAGGGCGCAAGGTGACTGCGGAGGTGGGAAGAACCTTTCTGCTGGTGGACGGGGAGGAAAATCTCATGAGCGGACAGCCCTATGTGAATGAAGACGGAGTATTCATTATAGAAATCAATGCGGTCATAACCTATATCCCGGGCGTCAGGGCCTATTATGATCCCAAGGCCAATGTTTTTCGCATCGAATGGTAGTTAAAAGCTTCAAGAAAGCTCCCAAAAGCCTATCTGTCCTCCGAAAGCTTGTACATGCTTTGGGGACAAGGAAGCAAAAAAGCGCTGAAGGCGCTTTTTTGGCGGGTCGAGCCTGAAAAAAATCGGAAAAATCCCATTTTAGTTGACATTTTAGCAAAAATGGATTAAAATGCTTAAATCGGGTCAGATCATGATCCGGGGGAGGTAACAAAGATAGAGCAAGTAGGGAAAGGAAGTGTGTTATCATGCCAAGAAAGTCTACGAAAACCGAAGTGAAGGCTACGGAGACAGCTATCGAAACCAAGGTAGAGGACATAAAGACAGAAGATAAGGCAGCAGAGACCAAGGTAGCGGAAGAGACAGCCACGGGCAGCAAGAAGGCGCCTGCCAAGAAAACGGCATCCAAGGCGGCGGAAACCAAGGCGACCAAGACCACCGGTGCAAAGGCAGCTAAAGAAACCGGCGCAAAAGCCCCCAGAAGCACGGCGAAGAAGGCGGAAGCCAAGATCTCTCTGGAGATTCAGTATGCGGAAAAGGCCTGGACAATGGAGGATCTGGAAAAAATCGTCCGGGGCATCTGGAAGGATGAGCTGAAGCAGAAGGCGGGAGACCTGCAGGGCATAGAGCTGTATGTAAAGCCTGAGGAGAACAAGGTCTACTATGTGATGAACGGAGAGCACAAGGGGAGCTTCGATATCTAAGCGGGAGAGCTTTCCTCCCTCAGAGGCGGGCCGGCGGGTCCGGCTTTTGGGAAAAAATGAAGTATGTAAAAAAGAAGGGACGGTTTTCGCCGCCACGGGCTTCGTGGGGCGGGAGCCGTTCTTTTTCGCTTTGGCAGGAAGCGGCAAAGCAGATTTAGATTTTTTTTAGAATTAATTTCGATGAAATCGGTTGACAATAGATAGGGTAAGTGCTATTTTTATGGTTAGTAGATGTTAGCACTCTTCTTGAATGAGTGCTAACAAACCTTCCGGCCTTTCAGGGAGCAGCTGGCTGAGCCGGGGAGGAGGCAGAGATCAAAGGAGGCGGCTTGTATGGAGCTGGATGAGAGAAAAAAGAAAATCCTGCAGGCAGTCATCCGAAATTATCTGGAGACAGGCGAACCGGTTGGCAGCAGAACCATTTCCAAGTATACCGACTTGAATCTCAGTTCCGCCACCATCCGAAACGAGATGGTGGATCTGGAGGAGATGGGATATATTTTCCAGCCCCATACCTCTGCAGGCCGCATTCCCTCCGACAAGGGCTACCGCCTCTATGTGGACACCATGATGGAGGAGAAGGAGCGGGAGCTGGTGGAGATGAAGGAAATGAAGGAGATGCTGGTGGAGCGTCAGAACAAGATCGAGACGCTTTTAAAGCAGGTGGCCAGAGTGCTGGCCCAGAACACCCAGTATGCCACCATGATCTCAGCTCCCCGGACCAAGCGCAGCAAGCTGAAATTCATCCAGCTTTCCAGAGTGGACGCCCGTCAGCTGCTGGCGGTCATTGTCATCGAGGGAAACGTGATCAAGAACAATATTCTGCCCATGGATGAGGAGTTGAACGACGAGACTCTGCTGAAGCTGAACATCCTGCTGAATACTCATCTCAACGGCTTGTCCATCGACGAGATCAATCTGGCTATGATAGCGATGATGAAGCAGCAGGCAGGGATCCACAGTGTTATCGTCGGGGAGGTCATCGACGCGGTGGCGGAAGCCATCAGGGCGGAGGAGGATCTTGAGATTTACACCAGCGGCACAAACAATATCTTTCGCTATCCGGAGCTGGCGGATCAGCGCAAGGCCAGCGAGCTGATCAACACCTTTGAGGAAAAGCAGCTTCTGGGAGAGCTTCTTCAGGAGGGGCCTTCTGAGGAGGGAGAGACCGGCATTCAGGTGTATATCGGGGAAGAGACGCCTGTACAGAGCATGAAGGACTGCAGCGTGGTCACGGCCACCTATGAATTGGGCGGAGGCATGAAGGGCACCATCGGTATCGTAGGGCCCAAGAGAATGGACTATGACAAGGTTGTGATGACGCTGAGAACCATACAGTCCCAGCTGGATGATTTATACGGCGGGGGCGGGGAGCGAGTGCCTTAGTTCCTGAAAAAGCAGGGTAAGGAGCCCCTTAAAAAAATCGAGAAAGGATGGGGAGCGGCGACATGGCGGAAAATGAAAAAGAGAAAGCAATAGAGAACGAACTGGATCAGGAGAAGGGGCAGGAGAAGACGGCGGAAACGGCCGGGGAAGAGGAGGCTGGCGGCACGCAGCCGGAAGCTGCCGTGGAAGGGGATGCTGCCGAAGAGGCGCAGGAACCCTCGGAGGAAGCGCCTGAGGGCGTGGATCCCAAGAGCTGGGCGGAGAAGAGAGCCGCCAAGAAGCAGGCTAAGCAGGATAAAAAGACTCAGGCATACAAGGAGCAGATCGAGCAGCTGGAGGATAAGGTAAAGCGCCAGCTGGCAGAGTTCGAGAATTTCCGCAACCGGACGGAGAAGGAGAAGCACGGCATGTTCGAGGTGGGAGCCAAGAGCGTCATTGAGAAGATGCTTCCCGTGGTGGACAATTTCGAGAGGGGATTGGCCACGGTGCCGGAGGACAAGAAAGAAGATCCTTTCGTGGACGGAATGAACCGGATATACAAGCAGCTGCTGACGGAGCTGGAGAATATCGGCGTGAAGGCCATTCAGGCGGTGGGGCAGGAATTTGACCCCAATTTCCACAATGCGGTGATGCAGGTGGAGAGCGAGGAATATGAATCAGGTGTGGTTGCGCAGGAACTGATGAAGGGCTATACCTACCGTGACAGCGTGGTAAGGCATTCCATGGTGGCGGTAGTGTCGTGAGAAATCGGAATCCCCGATCCCGCTAAGGCGGATGGGGAAAGCAAACAGGTAATAATGAATTGAAAGATAAAGGCAAGAACAAATCTCAGGAGGACATAAAAATGAGCAAGATCATAGGTATTGATTTGGGTACGACAAACAGCTGCGTGGCGGTTATGGAGGGCGGCAAGCCCACCGTCATCGCGAATGCGGAGGGGGCCAGAACCACACCTTCCGTTGTAGCTTTTACAAAGACAGGGGAGAGGCTTGTGGGCGAGCCTGCCAAGCGTCAGGCAGTCACCAATGCGGAGAAGACCATCGCCTCCATCAAGAGGGACATGGGAACGGACAATGGCCGTTCCATTGACGGAAAGAAGTATTCGCCCCAGCAGATTTCTTCCATGATTCTGCAGAAGCTGAAAGCGGACGCGGAGAGCTATCTGGGGGAGAAGGTCACGGAGGCCGTGATCACGGTTCCCGCATATTTCAACGACGCACAGCGTCAGGCCACCAAGGACGCGGGCAAGATCGCCGGTCTGGAGGTAAAGCGCATCATCAACGAGCCCACGGCAGCTGCTTTGGCCTATGGCTTGGACAATGAGAAAGAGCAGAAGATCATGGTGTACGATCTGGGCGGCGGAACCTTTGACGTCTCCATCATTGAGATCGCTGACGGCGTTATCGCAGTTATGGCTACCAACGGAGACACGCATTTGGGCGGCGACGATTTTGACAACAAGATTATCCAGTGGATGCTGGCCGAATTCAAGAAGGCGGAAGGGGTTGACCTTTCCAATGACAAGATGGCCATGCAGAGGCTGAAAGAGGCGGCGGAGAAGGCGAAAAAGGAGCTTTCCAGCGCCATGACCACCAATATCAACCTGCCCTTCATCACCGCTACGGCGGAGGGCCCCAAGCACTTTGACATGAATCTGACCAGAGCTAAGTTTGATGAGCTGACCCACGACTTGGTGGAGAGGACCGCCATTCCCGTGCAGAACGCCATGAAGGATGCCGGCCTGACCAATGCGGATCTGGGGCAGGTGCTTCTGGTGGGCGGTTCCACCCGTATTCCGGCGGTGCAGGATAAGGTAAGGCAGATTACCGGCAAGGAGCCCAGCAAGACCCTCAACCCCGACGAATGCGTTGCTATCGGCGCTTCCGTGCAGGGCGGTAAGCTGGCCGGAGACGCGGGAGCAGGCGACATTCTGCTGCTGGATGTGACCCCGCTGTCCCTCTCCATCGAGACCATGGGCGGCGTGGCTACCAGACTGATTGAAAGAAATACCACCATTCCTGCAAGGCACAGCCAGATATTCTCCACGGCTGCGGATAACCAGACCGCGGTGGACATCAATGTAGTGCAGGGCGAGAGACAGTTTGCCAGAGATAACAAGTCCCTTGGACAATTCCGTCTTGACGGCATTCCTCCTGCAAGGAGAGGCGTGCCCCAGATCGAAGTAACCTTCGATATTGACGCCAACGGAATCGTAAACGTGTCCGCAAAGGATCTTGGCACCGGCAAGGAGCAGCACATCACCATCACCGCAGGCTCCAATATGTCCGATGACGAGATCGAGAGAGCGGTGAAGGAGGCTGCGGAGTTCGAGGCTCAGGACAAGAAGCGCAAGGAGGCCGTGGAGGCAAGGAACGAGGCGGATTCCTTCGTGTTCCAGACAGAGAAGGCTCTGAACGAGGTAGGCGACAAGATCAGCGACAGCGACAAGGCTGCGGTTCAGGCAGATCTGGACGCCATCAAGGCGATCCTTGACAGAACCAAGGATCAGGAGATGAGCGACAATGATGTGGATGAGCTGAAGGCGGCCAAGGAGAAGCTGACCAACAGCGCTCAGAGCTTGTTCACCAAGATGTATGAGAATATGCAGCAGGCTCAAGGCGGGGCAGGCCCTGATATGGGCGGCGCGGCGGCTGGAAATGCGGCAGGTCAGGACGATGATGTCATCGATGGGGATTTCCGGGAAGTATAAGACTGCAGAAGGGCGCGGATAGGAAGTAAGGAACACAGAGGAGCTTCTTCTCCTCTGTGTCCTTTCTCTGCACTTCAAGGTTCCGGGTTACAGTGCGGGTAGACCATAGCGGTATGGTGAGGTACAAAGATGGAGAAGGGAAGGCATGATTATATAGATACATTGCGGCTATGCTGCATATTATTTATTGTTCTTTCCCATTTTGACGGGGATTGCTTTTCTTATATGACGGGAATTTCAATGATGCGGATTCACCTTGCCAAGGACGGAAGTCTGGGTCTGCTTATGTATGGGTGGACGGGAAAGTATGCGTTGGCCCTTCTTTGTGTTATCAGCGGATTTCTGGTGGCCATGAAGTATGAGGGGAAGGACACATGTGATGTCGGAAGCTTTGTGATCACCAGATACTTCAGAATGATGCTTCCTGTCATGGCATGCAATCTTCTGTTCGGTATCCTGCTGAAGGCGCTGGGGGAGCAGGTGGGTGTATTTTACTTCTTGAAAGAGTCCATTGTGCCGGGGCTGAACAGTGTCAACCGAAACCTTTGGTGCATAGGGTCTTTTCTGTGGGGAAACATCCTGATCTGCCTGATCTGTTACCTGCAGAAGCAGGGAATCAGATCCCTTTGGTCATATGCCGTATTGCTTCCTATATTGATTTGCCTGCAGGACGTTTGGCTGCTGGCCACGGTGGCAGGAGGGGCCTGCTTCGGGATTGCCGGATGGCTGAAGCGAAAAGCGCCGGTAAACAATTGGTGGCTGATTGGCATCTTGCCTATCATCTGGCTGTTGCCCAGAGGCGAGGAGAGCACGATTATGTACTATCGGGACATCCTAGCGGCAATATTGATTATGACAGCTTTCTATTGTCTGCCTACGCTGCAGAGTATATTTGCCTGCAGATTTCTGAATCCCCTGAAAAAGTGCTCGTATTCTTTGTTTATAGTACATGGAATGACTTTGTTTATGGTGGGGCCCGCATGGAGTCTTGTTCAGAGATGGGGAATCACCAGCGGAGCAGGGCTTTTTGTTAGCTCGTTTTTGGTTCTGTTTTTGATTGACCTGATAGCGGCGTATGTGGTATATTATCTGTCTGAGGTTAAATTGTATAAGGCAATCGTGAAACGATTTCTGCCCTTTTGATAAGAGGGGAGGTTTGTTTGCTCCACGGTTGTTCCGGCAAAATATAGGTTATGTTGAAAATGAGGTGTAACGATGGCTGAGCAGAAGCGGGACTATTATGAGGTTCTTGGTGTTGAGAAGAATGCAGATGATGCTGCGATCAAAAAGGCATATCGGGCTCTGGCAAAGAAATATCATCCCGACATGAATCCGGGCGACGGGGAGGCGGAGAAAAAATTCAAGGAGGCTTCGGAAGCCTATGCCGTTCTCAGTGATGCGGATAAGCGGCGCCAGTATGACCAGTTTGGCCATGCTGCATTTGACGGTGCCGCCGGTGCGGGAGGCTTCGATTTCAGCGGTATGGATTTCGGGGATATCGTTGGAGACATCTTCGGGGATCTCTTCGGGGGCGGCCGCAGCAGCCGGGGAAGTCAATACAATGGCCCTATGAAAGGGGCGAACATACGAACCAGCATAAGGATCAGCTTCGAGGAAGCTGTTTTTGGCTGCAAGAAGGAAATAGACCTGAACGTAAAGGAGAACTGTAAGACCTGCAACGGTTCCGGGGCGAAGCCGGGAACCAGCCCGGAGACCTGCTCCAAGTGTAACGGAAAAGGGCAGTGGGTATTTACGCAGCAGTCTATCTTCGGCTCCATACGCAATGTGCAAGTGTGCCCCGACTGTCAGGGCACGGGCAAGGTTATCAAAGAAAAATGTGCGGACTGCCGGGGGACGGGATATATCTCTATGAAAAAGCGTTATTCCGTGGACATTCCGGCGGGAATCGACAATGGCCAGTCTATCCGTGAGCCTGGTCTGGGAGAGCCGGGCACGGGCGGCGGTCCCAGAGGAGACGTGCTTGTGGAGGTGATCGTGGGCCGCCATCCGATTTTCCAGAGGCAGGAGTTCGATATATATTCCACGGTGCCGGTGTCCTTTGCAGTGGCGGCGCTGGGAGGTGAAATCCTGATTGAGACGGTGGATGGAAAGGTGATCTATGATGTGAAGCCCGGCACGCAGACGGATACGCGGGTGCGTCTGCGGGGAAAGGGAGTACCGTCCTGGCGGGACAAGAATGTCAGGGGAGATCATTACGTAACACTTGTGGTACAAGTTCCGGACAAACTGAAGCCGGAGGCCAAGGAGCTTCTTCGGCAGTTCGACGAGCTTTCGGGGGACACCCTGAAAGCTGTCAAGGCTGCTACGGAATCGGAACAGCCCTCGGGAGAGACCAAAGAGGGCGCGAAAGAGAGCAAGAAGAAAAAGTTCTGGAAATAGGAGAATTTTAAAATATTTTTTAAAAGTTCTTGGAAAGGCGCAAGGTTTTAACCTGATCGGTCGTATTATAAGTAAAAGAACAACACCGATAGGGATTGGAGGATCAAAAATGAGGAAAATAATTTTTGCAGGGCTCACTGCCATATGTGTCATGATGATGGGAACCACGGCGTTGGCTGCGGAGACTGTGGCGCCTCGGAGGAGGGCCCATGGGGCCTGCCATCAGCAGCTGGATTCAGTGTGGCTGAGGGATAGGGTCAGACATGACTGCGCGTATGTGGATGCAGACGGCGATGGGATCTGTGACAACTGCAGCTGGTATGAGGACCGGCATCATTGTCTGGACGCAGACGGCTACTGCCTTAACGGCTCCTGCAATTACGAAAACTGCGGGTATGCCGGAACCGGGTACTGCAGAGGATACTGCAATTCGCTGGCTGTAGACGCAGGGGGAGATTTGCCGCAGTCTTCTTATCAGGAGGCGGATCCTGCCGACAGCGCCAATGCAGGAGGTGTAGTGGAGACGGTTCAGGGGAATGCAGGAACTCAGGACAACGGGGCTGGGGCCAATGCAGGATCCGCAAACGGAGCGGGAGACGGTTCCGGATACACGGGCGGATATTGGGGATCCGGTCATCATGGCGGCGGCCATCACGGCGGCGGACGCCACGGCTGCCGTTATTGATAGGCGGCGTCTTCGGCACCGGACAAGAAGGACGAAGGTATATGTTATAGCGGAATGCGGCAACGATGTAAGGATCGCTGCCGCATTTCCTGCATTGTCAGAACGTCTGACAATGTATTTGGACGCAGTACTGCTTAGGCGGGATGGGGGACTCCTCCGCAGGTCAGGGGTATGAAAAGGCGGTGGACTGGTGCGCAACGAATTGGAGATAAATCATGCGGTGGAAAATTATTCTGATATGATACGGCGTATATGCCTATGTCATCTGAAAAATGCCGCCGATGTGGAGGATGTATTTCAGACGGTGTTTCTGAAATATTTATTGTATAAGGGAACTTTTGAGAGTGCGGAGCATGAGAAGGCATGGTTTGTTCGGGTTGCCATAAATGCCTGCAAGGATCATCTGAAGAGCTTGTTCCGCCATGGAGTCCTATGTCTGGAGGATCTGGCGGACGAGGCGGCCTCCATAGCTCCGGAGGAGCATGATGTGCTGGATGCCGTGCTGTCTTTGCCTATAAAATACAAGGATGCCATCTATCTGCATTATTATGAAGGGTATTCTGCGGCAGAGATCGGAAAGCTCCTACATAAAAAGGAAAGCACGGTGTATTCGCTTTTGTCTCGAGGCCGGGGGCTGTTAAGAGAAACGCTGGGGGGTGATCTGTGATGAATGCGGAAAATAAGATCAAGACAGCTTTTGATTCGGTAGGGGCAAGCGAAAGTCTGAAGGCCGCTACCAAAAGCTTTCTGCAGGAGGCCAGACGGAAGGAGGAACGCAGGGCGGCCGGACATAGGCTGCGAATGGCAGCTCAGGCGGTCTGCGCCGCGGTGCTGATGCTGGTCATAGGCCTCGGCGGATACACGATGCTTCTGGTGCCTGTCTCCTACGTGAGTATAGATGTGAATCCCTCCATAGAGCTGGAGCTGAACCGAATCGACAGAGTGATCTCCGCGAGAGCTTACAACGAGGACGGAGAGAGAATCCTTGAGTGTATATCTGTATGGGGAAAACATTATACGGAGGCCCTTGATCTTTTGGTGGAAAGCAGTGAGATGGAGCCGTATTTGGAGGGAAATGCGGCGCTTGTTTTTACGGTGGCCTCCGACAGTATGCAGAGGGAAAATTGGCTGCTCGAGGGAGTCAGCGGCAGCTCCGGCTGTACAGGCTATGGAGGCATGGGTGTCAGAACCGATGTGGCCATAGTGAGTGAAGCCCATGAGTGCGGGCTTTCTCTGGGCAAGTATGCCGCCTACAAGCTCCTGCTGCAATACGACAGCTCTATAAGCACGGAGGACTGCCGCAATATGACCATGTCCGAAATACATGGCCTGCTGGAGGAGCATGGACACAAGAGCGAGGGCCATGGGAGCGGCGGATGCCGGGGAGACGGAACCGGCGGGGCTTCCGGGGCGGATGAAGGCAGAGAAGAAGGCTGGGGCGGCGAGGGCAACGGCTCGGGCCATGGCCATGGACACGGCCATGGCCGCTGACCGGCGGGGCTTTCTGGACTTAGGAATAAATCTTCTTTTCAAAGAAAGGGATTTAAGGTATAATATCGAAACAGAAGGGCATTGTTTCGACCTTTGATTCCATGTGCGCCAGAGCGCACGAAGACAAGGAATGATATCGAAACAGAAGGGCATTGTTTCGACCTTTGATTCCATGTGCGCCAGAGCGCACGAAGACAAGGAATGATATCGAAACAGAAGGGCATTGTTTCGACCTTTGATTCCATGTGCGCCAGAGCGCACGAAAATTACGGTATAAAATCGAAACAGAAGGGCGTCTATGAAAAAGAGGAACAGCGAATTCCTAGGTCTTTTGTGCGATTTATATATAGTGGCCATGTTGGTGGCTCTGCCTCTGTATACGGGGCAGGGCTATTGGCGTTTGGGGGATACCAAATATACATTCTTCCGGAATGTGACGGTGCTCTGTCTGGGCTGCTGGCTGGCGGCAGGACTGCCGGGACGGCTGCGGGAAGCCGCAGGGAGAGTCCGGCGGTCTGCGGAGGAGAGGGACCGGGGCGCATTGGGGAGGATTGCCCGAGAAGTCCGGAAGGCCTTCAGCATGACGGATCTGGCCGTGGCGGTCTATGGCGCTGCCGTTCTGCTTTCGGCTCTGTGCAGCTCCTACGGGCAGCTTCCGTGGAGGGGGTATGAGGGATGGTTCATGGGGGCATTCTCCCAGCTTTTATTTGTGGGAATCTATTTCTTTGTGTCCAGACAGTATGGCGGCTCCCTATGGCCCCTATATTTGGGGGAGGCGGCGCTGTTTTTGGTGACGGCCCTTGGACTGCTGCATCGTCTGGGGATTGATCCGCTGGGACTGATGGGAAATTGGAACAGCAAGAACTGGGAATACAGCCATATGCTGTCCACCTTGGGAAACATCAATTGGCTCTGCGGGTACTATAGCGTGGCGCTGGCGCTGCCGGCGGCGCATTTCCTGCGGGAGAAGAGACGGCTGGTGCTGGGGGTCCTATATGTGACCATTGTTCCGTCGTTGGTGCTGCTGGGCGTACAGGGGAGTCAGGGCGGGCTGCTGATTCTGGCAGTCTTCGGGGCGGCGGCCCTGATCTGTGGGGGCCGACAGAGACAGCTGGCGCTGGTGCTCAGGAGGCTTTGTCTGTTGGGAGGAGGCTTCTGTCTTGGCATGCCTCTGATGTGGCTGCTGATGAGGATGCGGGGGGAGAAGGCGGCCATAGTGGCGGACGGCAATGTGTTCGACACCGTGGAATGGTATGTCTGGGTGCTGGGGGCGGCGTTTTGTCTGGCTTCATTCTTATTGTTGAGCCGGAGGAAGGGGGGCAAGGAGAGAAGACACGCCGGAGCGGGGGAAGACCGAAAGGGAGACCGGAGTGCCAAAGCAGGAAGCGCCGAGTGGGCCAAGGGGCTTCAAGAGGGGAGAAAAAGAAGCCTAGGAATTAAAACCGCGGTGGCAGCGGTCTGTATAGGAGCGGTGATTCTGCCCTTGTGCTGGCTGTCCCTTCGGCCTCCCGAGGACGGATTCGGCAGCGGAAGAGGATTGCTGTGGCGAATCGCTCTGGAGAGCTTCGGGCAGGCGGGCTTTAAGGACAAATTTCTGGGAGCGGGGCCGGACTGCTATGGAGAGGCGGTCTTCATCAGGCTGGGGACGGGTACGGAGGTCTGGAAGGGAGAACACTGGGAAGGGGCGGTGTACACCAACGCCCACAATGAGCTGTTGAGCCAGCTGTGCAATGTGGGGATTTTGGGGACGGCCGGCTATGTGGCGATCTTTTTGACGGCGTTTATGCGGTATGGTTTCGGAGATACCGGGGATTGGGGCAGGTCCGGCGGCGGAGACTGGATGAGGTGGACGGCACTGTTGGCCTGCGCCATGTATGGGGCTCATGGTTTCATAAGCTTTCAGCAGGTATTGAATGCGCCGCTGTTGTTTTTGGTACTGGGGCTGTGCGAGGCGGGGAGTCGGGCCGGCACAAAAGTAGAGAGAGAAAGAGGAAATAGGCATGAAATGGATGAAATTCAGGATAAAGACAGTTACTGAAGCGGAAGATATTATTATCAGCACATTTATCGACATCGGTCTGGAGGGGGCACAGATAGAGGACAAGATCCCTCTTACAGCGCTGGAAAAGGAGCAGATGTTTGTGGATATTCTGCCGGAGGGCCCTGAGGACGACGGGATTGCCTATCTGAGCTTTTTCGTGGAGGAGATGGAGGACGGCAGCCTGGAGGTCATGGGAGAAAGGACGGATGCCCGGACTGTCCTTGAGAACGTGAAAAGGGAGCTGGAGGAGCTTCGGCAGTTCTGCGATATCGGTGAGGGGTCTGTGACTGTAGACGAGACGGAGGACATAGACTGGGTCAACAACTGGAAACAGTATTTTCACCAATTCTATATTGACGACATTTTGGTCATTCCTTCTTGGGAGGAAGCCGGGGCGGGAGATGAGGGCAAGATGACCCTGCATATCGATCCGGGTACCGCTTTCGGCACGGGGATGCATGAGACTACACAGCTCTGTATCCGGCAGCTGCGCAAGTATGTGAAGCCGGGTGTCAGGCTTCTGGACGTGGGGACGGGGAGCGGAATTCTGGCGATCTTGTCACTGATGTTCGGGGCGGACCATGCGGTGGGAACGGATCTGGACATTTGCGCTGTGGAGGCGGTGGAGCAGAACTGCGCTGCTAACGGCATCGACCCTTCCCGGTTCGAGATGATGATCGGCAATATCATTACGGACAAAGAGGTGCAGGATAGAGTGGGCCACGGATGCTATGACATCGTGGTGGCCAACATTTTGGCTGACGTGCTGGTGGCGCTGACGCCGGTGGTGGTTGACCAGCTGAAGGAAGGCGGCATTTATATCACTTCCGGAATCATTGATGATAAGGAGGCTGCAGTGACTGCGGCGGTGAGGGCCGCAGGGCTGGAGGTAGTGGAGGTCAACCGTCAGGGCGAATGGGTCAGCGTCACGGGGCGCAAGGGCTTCAGGGAGCAGTAGGAAGGCAGGGGCAGTCAAGACCTGAAGAGCAGTAGGCAGCTAAGTCTCAGGAAGCAGTGAGAACGCGGTATAGTGGCGTTGTGAGGAGGGACATGTATCAATTTTTTGTGGAGGCAGGTCAAATCAGCATACCTGACAAGAGAGTCATTATTTTTGGGCCGGATGTGAACCATATCAGAAACGTGCTGCGAATGAAGATAGGGGAGGAAATCGGGGTCAGCACCGGGCAGGACGGGAAGGAATACCGCTGTGCAATCGTCTCCATGGAGGAGGATCGGATACTCTGCCAGCTGCGCTTTATTCAGGAGAGCGCCGTGGAGCTGTCGTCCCGGATCTACCTTTTTCAGGCCCTTCCCAAGGGGGACAAGATGGAGCTGATTGTCCAGAAGGCTGTGGAGCTGGGAGTCTGGGAGATCATCCCCGTAGCGTCAAAGCGATGCGTGGTGAAGCTGGACCAGAAAAAGGCCGGGTCAAAGACGGCCCGGTGGCAGAGCATCGCGGAGGCGGCGGCAAAACAGAGCAAGAGGGCCGCAGTGCCGAAAGTGACACAAGTGTCAAGCTTTTTCGAGGCTGTGGAGCGGGCTTCAGGGATGGATGTCCGGCTGATTCCCTATGAACTGGCGGAGGATATGGGCAAGACCAGAAGTTTGCTGGAGAGAATCCAGCCGGGGCAGGATATTGCTTTGTTCATAGGGCCGGAGGGAGGCTTTGAGGAATCGGAGATTAATCTGGCGCTGGACAAGGGGCTGGAGCCCATCACGCTGGGCAGACGTATTCTCAGGACCGAGACCGCCGGAATGACAGTGCTGTCATGGATTATGTACCTTCTGGAGAGATGAGGCAGGGGATCGAAGGCAGGGACTGTCAGAGTATACCAAGCAATGGGCTACATGCCTCCGGAGAGGTGACATAGGAGGCCGAAGGCAGGGACTGTCAGAGAATGCCAAGCAATGGGCTATATGCCTCCGGAGAGGTGACATAGGAGGCCGAAGGCAGGGACTGTCAGAGAATGCCAAGCAATGGGCTATATGCTTCCGGAAAGGTGACATAGGGGATCGAAGGCAGGGACTGACGACAAACGGGCATAGTCCGTGGCACAATGCCTTGCAGGGACCAAGAAGAGGGCAGCTGCATATGATGAAATAGGAAACTAAGTAGCCCTTTGGAGGGTTGTGTTTTTATAAAGGAGCAAAGAGATGGAAGTATATTTGGACAATTCCGCTACCACCAGAGTGTTTCCGGAGGTGGCGGAGTTGATGACAAGGATCATGTGCGTTGACTACGGAAATCCGTCCAGCCTGCACGGAAAGGGCGTTGTGGCGGAACAGTACCTGAGAGAGGCCAGAGAGACTCTTGCAAAAATACTTAAGGTGAACGAAAAGGAGATTTTTTTTACCTCCGGCGGCACCGAATCCGACAATATGGCCATCATCGGCGGTGCCCATGCCAATTATAGGCGGGGGAGGCATCTGATCACCACCAGAGTGGAGCATCCGGCAGTGATGAACACCATGCGCCATCTGGAATCCATGGGCTATCGGGTGACTTACCTGCCGGTGAATTCCTATGGGCAGATTTCTCTGGAGGATCTCCGGCAGGCCATAGGGCAGGATACCATACTGGTGTCCATTATGCATACCAACAACGAGGTGGGGGCGCTGCAGCCCATTGCGGAAGCCGGGGCGCTGATCAAGCGGATGAATCCGGGGACGCTTTTCCATGTGGATGCGGTGCAGGCCTTCGGCAAGGCGAAGATCCACCCCAAGCGTATGGGCATAGACCTATTATCCGCCAGCGGGCACAAGATCCATGGCCCTAAGGGCATAGGCCTGCTTTACGTGGGTGAGAAGGTGAAGCTGCAGCCGATCATTTTCGGCGGGGGGCAGCAGCAGAACCTTCGCTCCGGCACCGACAATGTGCCCGGAGCGGCGGGGCTGGCAAAGGCGGCGGAGCTTTTGTATGAGCATTATGACGGCGATATGGACCGGCTGTACAAGTATAAGAAGGTTTTCATAGAAGGCATAAGGAAGCTGGAAGGGATACAGATCAACGGGCTTGTGCCGGGTGAGCCTGAAGGAGCGGGAACGGCCCCTCATATTGTCAGCGTGTCCGTCAGCGGGGTGCGAAGCGAAGTGCTGCTCCACGCTTTGGAGGAGGACGGCATTTATGTTTCGGCCGGCAGTGCATGTGCGGCCAGAAAGCCCCAGCCCTCCGTCACTTTGCAGGCCATGGGGATTCAGAATCCCATGCTGGGCTCCACCATACGGCTGAGTTTCTCTGTTTATACCACAATGGAGGAAATAGACTATACATTGCGGGCGATGTATGATAAAATCCCTATATTACGTAAATACACCCGGAGGCGATAATTAGAATATGTTTACGGCTTTTTTGATAAAATATGCCGAAATCGGCATCAAGGGAAGGAACCGCTATCTGTTTGAGGACGCATTGGTGCATCAGATCAGGTTCGCCCTGAAAAAATGCGAGGGCAAGTTCCTTGTCCACAAGAATCAGGGCCGCATCTACGTGGATGCGGAGGGAGAGTTCGATTATGAGGAAACCGTAGAACGCCTGAAGAACGTGTTCGGCATCTCCGGGATCTGCCCCGTCCTATATGTGGAGGACGAAGGCTTTGACAAGCTCTGCGACAGAGTGGTCAGGTATGTGGGGGAGGTGTATCCGGACGAGGATAAGAGCTTCAAGGTGCATGCCAGACGGGCCAGAAAGGATTATCCGAAGGAATCCATGGAAATCAATGCGGATCTGGGGGAGGCCATACTGAAGGCATATCCCAAAATGCGGGTGGATGTCCATGAGCCGGAAGTTCTGCTCAGTGTAGAGATTCGGGAAAAAATATATATCTACTCGGAAACCATTCCGGGACCGGGGGGGATGCCGGTGGGAACCGGCGGCAAGGCGATGCTGCTGCTTTCCGGCGGCATCGATTCTCCCGTGGCGGGATACATGATAGCCAAGCGGGGGGTGAAGCTGGACGCGGTCTATTTCCATGCGCCGCCCTATACCAGCGAGCGTGCAAAGCAGAAGGTGGTGGATCTGGCCAGAATCGTCTCTGCCTATACAGGCCCTATTTGGCTGCATGTCATCGACTTTACGGCTATCCAGCTTTATATTTATGAAAAGTGCCCCCATGAGGAGCTGACCATCATCATGCGGCGCTATATGATGCGGATAGCGGAGCATATCGCAAAGGAAACGGGGTGTCTGGGGCTTATCACCGGGGAGAGCATCGGGCAGGTGGCCTCCCAGACCATGAGCTCCCTGATCTCTACCAACGAGGTGTGCACGCTGCCTGTCTATAGGCCCCTGATCGGTTTTGACAAGCAGGAGATCGTGGAGTTGGCCGGCAAGATCGGGACTTTTGAGACCTCCATACTGCCCTATGAGGACTGCTGTACCATTTTTGTGGCCAAGCATCCCGTAACGAAGCCCAATGTGAACATTATCCGGCGCCATGAACGGAATCTGGAGGAAAAGATCGAAGAATTGGTGAAGACGGCCCTAGAGACAAAGGAGCTCATCGTGGTGTGAGAATGTGAGAAAGAAATCTCCCGGTTCAGGAGTCCTATGCCGCGCATGGGTTCCGAAGCCGGGAGCTGTCTGCAGAAAAAGCTATGTATGGTATCAGCCCTATGATTCCATGATATAGGGCTTCAAAAATTCCAGTACCTCGTCTACACCTTCTTCTGTATGGATGTTCAGATCCAGGGGCTTGGCCAAATCCAGACTGAAGATGCCCATAATGGATTTTGCGTCAACGACATACCTGCCGGAAACCAGATCGAAATCATACTCAAACTTGGTAATGTCGTTCACGAATGACTTTACCTTGTCGATAGAATTCAGATAAATCTGTACGGTTTTCATTTTCCATACCTCCTTCTCATATATTTGGCGCTATGGATTAGCAATCCTCCTACATATTAACGGCTGGGTTAATAAAAGTCAAGGCGAAAACAGTACAAAAAATATGAGGAAAGAACATGAAAAATGTGGCATTGTATAATTTGGGCTGCAAGGTGAACTCCTATGAGACGGAGGGAATGCGGCAGGCGCTGCTGGAAAAAGGGTACAATATCGTGCCCTTTGACCAAGGCGCCGATATTTATATCGTGAACACCTGCACGGTGACGAACATTGCCGACAGAAAGAGCCGGCAGATGCTTCACCGGGCGAAGCTGTACAATCCGCAGGCCGTGGTGGTAGCTGTGGGATGCTATGTGCAGACGGGGCAGGATGCTCTGGAGAGGGACGGGAGCGTGGATCTGGCCGTGGGCAACAACCGGAAGAAAGATATCGTTGAGATTCTGGAGGAATTTCTGGGTGCCCGGGGAGAGGGGCCTAAGGGGGCGGACAAAACCCTCTGCGGGACTACGGTTCTTGACATGGCCCGGGCCCGGAAGTATGAGGAGATGAGGATCAACGGGACGGCGGGGCATGGACATACCAGAGCCTACGTGAAGATTCAGGACGGCTGCAATCAGTTCTGCTCCTACTGCGTCATTCCCTATGCCAGAGGGAGGGTGCGCAGCCGGAGGCAGGAGGATGTGGCGGAGGAGATCCGCGGGCTGGCGGAAGAAGGCTGCCGGGAGGTGGTGCTGACCGGCATTCACATCAGCTCCTACGGGATGGATTTCCCGGAGGGGGATGGATGCGGATCCGGCGGGCTGATCGGGCTCGTGGAGCAGGTGCATGGGATTCCGGGGCTGGAAAGAATCCGGCTGGGCTCTCTGGAGCCTCGGATCATCACTCCGGCCGCGGCGGAGAGACTTGCGGCTTTGCCCAAGCTGTGTCCCCATTTCCATCTTTCCCTTCAGAGCGGCTGCGACGCCACGCTGAAAAGGATGAATAGACATTACACTACAGGGGAATACTTTGAGAGCGTGGAGAGTCTGCGGAAGTGCTTCAGTCATCCGGCGGTGACTACGGACGTCATTGTGGGCTTTCCCGGGGAGACCGAAGAGGAATTCGGCTGCACCAGAGAGTTTTTGGAGAAGGTGGGATTTTACGAGATGCACATCTTCAAATATTCCAGACGGGCGGGCACCGCTGCGGACAGGATGCCGGATCAGGTTCCGGACGGGGTCAAGGCCTGGCGGAGCGGAGAGCTGCTGGAGCTGGAGCGGAGTCAGTCCGTGGAGTTTCGCAGGCATTACATAGGCAGAGAGGCGCAGGTGCTTCTGGAGGAACAGCTGGAGATCGCCGGGGAAAGGTACTGGGTAGGGCATACCAAGGACTATGTGAAGGTGGCTATAAAGGCGTCCGGCCACGGCGAGCTTGGGGAAAATCTTCTTGTGACGGTGCCGGTCGGGGGATTTCTCACCGACGAAATACTGATATGACGGTTTTTCTTGAATTTTGTGTACAAATGAGTTATATTAATGGGAAAGGCAACAAATGGATCATGAGGCTTCCGGGTAATCAATGGCAGAGCGAGGTAAGAATATGCAGAACTTGGAGAACACGCAATATTTCAAGGTGGGATCGGACTCGGAGAACGGGGTAAAGGCTGTTTTGTCTTCTGTGTATGCGGCGCTGACGGAAAAGGGCTATAATCCGGTGAACCAGATCGTGGGCTATGTCATGAGCGGGGATCCTACGTATATTACCAGCCACAATAATGCCAGAAGTATGATTATGAAGGTAGAGCGGGACGAGCTGGTGGAGGAATTGCTGACGGAGTATATCCGCACCAGAGGATGGGAATAGAAAAGAATAGGAGACACATATGAGGATAATGGGACTGGATTTCGGTTCCAAGACGGTGGGGGTCGCGCTCAGCGACAGCCTGCTTATAACGGCTCAGGGCTTGGAGATCATAGGCCGCAAGGAGGAGAACAAGCTGCGCCGGACTCTGGCGCGGATCGAAGAGCTGATTCAGGAATATGAGGTGACGGAGATCGTTCTGGGCCTGCCCAAGAATATGAACGGCACGGAAGGCGAAAGGGTGGCTCTCACCAGAGAGTTTGCGGAGAAGCTGGAGCGCCGGACGGGGCTTCCGGTGATTTTCTGGGACGAGCGGCTGACCACCGTGGCGGCGGACAAGGCCATGATGGAGGCCGGCATCCGAAGGGAGAGGCGCAAGGAGTATGTGGACAAGATAGCGGCGTCATTGATTTTGCAGGGATATCTGGACAGCCGCAGGGAAGCGGATTGTACCGCGGAAGAACCGGCGCAGCCATGATGCAGGGCGGCGCGGTGACGGCGAAACGGTTTTAAGGACCGGGCATAGGCGGCGCGGGCCGGCATGGACGAGAGGTATTTATATGGAAAAGCTGGAGAAAGTCACATTCAACCCTGAGGGGGAGGAACCCGTAGATTTCTATGTTCTGGAGCAGACCAGAATAGGAGGGTTCAATTATATTCTGGTGTCCGATTCTCAGGAGGGAGACGGGGAGGCGCTGATTCTGAAGGATCTGTCCAAGGACGGAGAAGAGGAGAGCGTGTTTTCCGTCGTATCGGAGGAGGACGAGCTTGCGGCGGTGGCAGGCGTGTTCGAGGATATGATGGACGATATCATGTTTGAACGGGATTAGGATATGGCGGTTGACAAGGGGCGTTTTACGCAGTTATTGAGGGAGAAGGGGCTGAAGGTCACGAACCAGAGGCTGAAGGTGCTGGAAGCCATCGCATCTTGCCCTGAGGAGCACCTGACAGCCGAGGAGATATATGAGCTGGTAAAAGCGGACGGCCCGGAGATCGGGCTGGCCACTGTTTATAGAACAATACAGTTGCTGAACGAGCTGCATCTGATTGACAGGATCAATTTTGATGACGGTTTTGTGCGCTATGAGATGGGGAGTGCTCAGGAACGCGAACGGAGACACCGACATCATCATCTGATCTGCATGAAATGCGGCAGGGTGATTTCCTTTCAGGACGATCTGCTGGAGGAGTTGGAAGAGAAGATTGCCCGAACTACCGGATTTCGCGTGGTGAATCATGAGGTCAAGCTCTATGGCTACTGTGTAGAATGTGGAGGAGATTTGATTGAAGAGAAAAGAGAATAAGAACAGTTCCGGCCTAAAGGTCATTCCCTTGGGAGGCTTGGAGCAAATTGGGCTGAACATGACTGCCTTCGAGTATGAAGACAGTATTATTGTGGTGGACTGCGGACTGTCCTTTCCGGCGGACGATATGCTGGGGATAGACCTTGTGATTCCGGACGTCACCTATCTGAAGGACAATATCGACAGAGTCAAGGGCTTTGTGATCACCCATGGGCACGAGGACCATATCGGCGCTTTGCCCTATGTGCTGAAGGATATCAATGTGCCGGTGTACGCCACAAGGCTTACCATGGGCATCATTGAGAACAAGCTGAAGGAACATAATCTGGTGAAAACCACCAAGCGGAAGGTAGTCAAATTCGGCCAGTCCATCAATATGGGGCAGTTTCGTGTGGAGTTCATCAAGACCAACCACAGCATCGTGGACGCGGCGGCGCTGGCAATCTATTCCCCTGCCGGCGTGGTGGTGCATACGGGAGACTTCAAGGTAGACTACACACCGGTATTTGGAGACGCTATCGACCTGCAGAGGCTGGCGGAGCTGGGCAAGAAGGGGGTTCTGGCCTTGATGTGCGACTCCACCAACGCGGAGCGTCCCGGTTTCACACCCTCCGAGAGGACGGTGGGGCATACCTTCGACACCTTGTTTGAGGAGCATAAAAATACGAGGATCTTTGTGGCCACCTTCGCCTCCAATGTGGACAGGGTGCAGCAGATCATCAACACGGCCTATAAGTTCGGCCGCAAGGTCTGCGTGGAAGGGCGCAGCATGGTCAGTATTATTGAGACGGCAAGGAATCTGGAGTGCATCAGCATTCCGGAAAATACCCTGATAGAGATCGATCAGCTGAAGGACTATCCTGACGAGAAGCAGGTGATTATCACCACGGGCAGTCAGGGGGAGAGCATGGCCGCCCTGAGCCGCATGGCGGGGGGGATGCACCGGAAGATTACCGTGGGGGCGGGAGATACCGTGATCTTTTCCTCCAATCCCATACCCGGCAACGAAAAGTCCGTCACAAAGGTCATCAACGAGCTGCTGCGGAAGGGGGCGGACGTGATCTTTCAGGATGCCCATGTGTCGGGACATGCCTGTCAGGAGGAGATCAAGCTGATCTATACCCTGATACGTCCCAAATACGCTATTCCCGTACACGGGGAGTTCAAGCATCTGAAGGCTCAGGCAAAGATCGCCCAGAGTCTGGGCATGGAGAAGGAGAATATTTTCATGCTTTCCTCCGGAGACGTGCTGGAACTTGGGGAGGACAGCGCGAAGGTGGTGGGGAAGGTTCCCGTGGGAGCCATTCTGGTGGATGGTCTGGGCGTGGGCGACGTGGGCAACGTTGTGCTGCGGGACCGTCAGCATCTTGCCGAAGACGGTATCATGATTGTGGTTATGAGTCTGGACAAGGCCTATGGGGAGCTGGTGGCAGGGCCGGATATCGTGTCCAGAGGCTTCGTGTATGTGAAAGAATCGGACGAGCTGATGGAGGAGGCCCGCCAGACTGTGGAGGAGGCGCTGCAGAAATGCCTTGACAGAGGGATCACGGACTGGGGCAAGCTGAAGAATACCACCAAGGACACTCTCAGCGATTTCGTCTGGAAAAAGACGAAGAGGCGTCCTATGATACTGCCTATTATTATGGAGGTTTAGTGTAAGCTTCCGTACAGCGGATGAAAGAGAAAGGTTTGGTTTGGGATATGAAGGTTACGAATATTATCGGTGTCGTGTGCGGGGCGATTTTCAGGGTGGCGACTTTGGTCGCCGTGATATATGTGATATGCCGTGGGGCTGCGATCTGCTATGATTACGGATACCGCATCTTTACCGAGCCTGCCATGTCCACGGAGGCCAACGGCAGAACAGTGACCGTGACTGTGGGGAGTGATATGTCGCCCTTTGACATAGGGAAGCTCTTTGAGAGCAGGGGACTGATCAGGGATGCCAAGCTGTTTGTCCTGCAGTATTTCCTCTCGGAGTATCGGGAGGATGTGAAAACCGGCGTGTTCGAGCTGAACACCTCTATGACGGTAGAAGATATGATGGCGGTCATGGCCAAGGACAATGGCCAAGGAGAGACATCGGAATGATCATAGACGAGAGAATGGCGGTCTTTATCGATTCGTTGGATAAGGGCAACTCTTCTTTATTGAATACGATTGAAAAGGAAGCTCTGGAGGCGCAGGTTCCCATTATCCGCAGGCCCACCCAGAGCCTTCTGAAATTTCTGCTGGCGCTTATCAGGCCAGCCAGAATTCTGGAGGTGGGTACGGCAGTGGGGTTCTCGGCGCTGCTGATGAGCGAATACGGCGTCGAAAATTGTCGCATCACTACGATAGAAAAACAAAAAGACCGGATTCTGGCTGCTAGGGAGAATTTCAGGCGGGCCGGCAGGGAGGGGCGGATCACTCTTCTGGAAGGGGATGCAGGCGAGGTGCTGAAAGAGCTGGAGGGAAGCTATGACATGATTTTTATGGACGCGGCCAAGGGGCAGTACATTCGGTTCTTTCCGGAGGTTCTGCGGCTGCTTTCTCCCGGAGGACTGTTGGTGTCCGACAATGTGCTTCAGGACGGAGATGTGGTGCAGTCCCGCTTTGCAGTGACCAGACGCAATAGGACCATCCATGCCAGAATGCGGGAATATCTGTATCTGATCAAACATCATCCGGCGCTGGAGAGCGCAGTGCTTCCGGTGGGGGACGGGGTGGCCCTGAGTACCAAGAGGGGCTGTGAGGAGAAAGGTTGACTGGTATGTGTGCCGAAGCGCCACAAGACGGTAGAGCCGCTGGGGAAGATAGATGAAAGTTTAACGGGTATGTGTGCCGAAGCGCATACGGAGGTATAAAAATGAAAATAGAGACCATAGAAACCAAGCGGCTGTATCTGAGAGGCTTTTCCAAGGAGGATGCCCCGTTCGCCATCAGTATATGGAATGATCCGAAGATGGGGGAATATCTGCCGGATCCGGCCATGGAGGAAATCCATGAGTCATATCTGAGGAGCATCGAGGCTCTGGGGGAGGACAAGGACTGCTGCTATCTGATATCCGTGGACAAAAATACCCATGAAAGAATAGGGACCTGCAGCTTCATCCCCGACAAGGAGGGCAAAAGCTATGACATTGCCTATTGCGTTCACGAAAAGCATTGGGGGAAGGGCTATGCGACGGAAATGGCCGCAGGCATGATAGAGCACGCCAGGCGTCAGGGAGCGGAAAAGATAACGGTGAGCGTGAACAAGGAAAATGCCGCATCCAATGCAGTGGTGAAGAAATTGGGATTTGCTGCGGTGGGAGAGGGAAGCTTTCAAAAAAGAGGGACGGAGCGGGTGCTTTCGGATTATAAGTACGAGCTGAGGATTTGACGGGGCAGGAGGGTAACGCTATGGAAGGGCGAAAAAAGCCTGAGCTTTTGATACCGGCCGCAAGTCTGGAGGTGCTTAAGACGGCGGTGGTTTACGGGGCGGACGCAGTCTATATCGGCGGAGACGCCTTCGGGCTGCGGGCCAAGGCGAAAAATTTTTCTCCGGAGGAAATGGCGGAGGGCATTGCCTTTGCCCATGCCCATGGGGTGAAGGTGTATGTGACTGCCAATATCCTTGCCCACAACGGCGATCTGGAGGGGGCGGCGGAATATTTCCGTCAGTTGCGGGACATGAAGCCGGAGCCTTGCGATGCTCTGATCATTTCCGATCCGGGCATGTTTGACATTGCCCGAGAAGTGTGGCCTCAGGGGGAAATCCACATCTCCACTCAGGCCAACAATACCAATTACGGAACCTTTTCGTTCTGGCATAGGCAGGGAGCCAAGAGGGTAGTGGCGGCCAGAGAGCTTTCTCTTAAGGAGCTGCAAGAGATACGGCGGCAGATACCGGAGGACATGGAGATAGAATGCTTCGTGCATGGGGCCATGTGTATCTCCTATTCCGGCCGCTGCCTTTTGAGCAATTATCTCACGGGAAGGGATGCCAATCAGGGGGCCTGTACCCATCCCTGCCGCTGGAAATACGCGGTGGTGGAGGAGACCAGACCGGGGGAGTATCTGCCCGTGGAGGAGAACGAGAGAGGAACTTTTTTGTTCAATTCCAAGGATCTGTGCATGGTGGAGCATATTCCGGAGCTGGTGGAGGCGGGCATTGACAGCTTGAAGGTGGAAGGCAGGATGAAGACGGCGCTGTATGTCGCTACCGTGGCCAGAACCTACCGCAGGGCTATTGACGATTTCTTCCAATCGGAGGAAACCTACAAGAAGAATCTGGACTGGTATCGGCAGGAAATCGCTAAATGCACCCACCGCCACTTTTCCACGGGATTTTATTTCGGAAGGCCCGGTGAGGAGTCCCAGATCTATGACAGCAGCACCTATGTGAACGAATATACATATCTGGGGACGGTGGAGGAGATTTGGGCCGGGAGTCTCCTGCCTTGGCAGGATGCAGAAAAGATGGGGCGAAAGCCGGAGACATGGCAGGACCTGCAGGAGACGGAAAAAGGCGCAAGGGCAGAAAACTGTGCAGGAACGGAGAAAGACATAGAGGCGGCAGACAGTGCGGGAACGGAGAAAGGCATAGGGGCGGCAGACAGCGCGGGAACGGAAAACGGCGCAGGGGCAGCAGAGATAGCGCTGGCATTTCTGGAGCAGCGCAACAAATTTGCCGTGGGAGACGCCATAGAGGTCATGAAGCCGGACGGTAGAAACCTGACGGCAAAGGTGGAGGCCATGTATGATCAGGAGGGCCTTTCCATAGACAGCTGTCCCCATGCGAAGCAGAAATTCTGGGTCAGACTTTCCGTGCCGGTTCAGCGGCATGACCTGCTGCGTGTGGAAAACGAATGATTTGCCGATTGTCCCAAGGGACTTAAGGGGGCCGCCGGAAACGGCAAAACCGCAGTCTGGTAAAAAGGCGCAGAAGAGGGATTTGTCATAAATTGCTGTCTTGGAAAACGGCATATCGGATAAAAGAAAGCGTAGAGAGATGAGGATGAAAGAAATTTTGAATGTTGAGGAAATATTTGCCAGCAAAGTGTTTACCTTTGGCAAGATGAAGGAGAGGCTGCCCAGAAGCGTCTACAAGGAGGTAGAACGGCTGATGGATCAGGGCGGGGAGCTGTCTCTGGCCACTGCCGACGTGATCGCGAAGGCCATGAAGGACTGGGCCGTGGAGAACGGGGCCACCCACTACACCCATTGGTTCCAGCCTCTGACGGGGATCACGGCGGAGAAGCATGACGCATTTGTCACCCACCCGGACGAGGATGGAAAGATGATCATGGAATTCTCCGGCAAGGAGCTGATCAAGGGCGAGCCCGACGCTTCTTCGTTTCCGTCAGGAGGGCTGCGGGCTACCTTCGAGGCAAGAGGGTACACGGCCTGGGACATCACCTCCCCGGCGTTTCTGAAGGAGGACGCCACGGGGGTGATTCTCTGCATTCCGACGGCGTTCTGCTCTTATACAGGGGAGGCTCTGGACAAGAAGACGCCGCTTCTTCGATCCATGGAGGCATTGAGCCAGCAGGCGCTGCGGATCGTGCGTCTCTTCGGCAATAAGGAGGCCTCCAAGGTGGTGCCCAGCGTGGGGCCTGAGCAGGAGTATTTTCTGGTGGATAGGGAGCGCTATCTGCAGCGGGAGGACCTGATCTTTGCCGGACGCACCTTGTTCGGAGCCCCTGCCCCCAAGGGTCAGGAGCTGGAGGATCATTATTTCGGCACCATTCGGGAGCGGGTGGGGGCCTATATGAAGGATCTGAACGTTGAGCTTTGGAAGCTGGGAGTGACGGCCAAGACACAGCACAATGAGGCTGCGCCTGCCCAGCATGAGCTTGCCCCCGTATATGAGACTGCGAATATTGCAGTAGACCATAATCAGCTGGTCATGGAGACCATGAAGAAGGTGGCAGGGAGACACGGACTGACCTGCCTGCTCCATGAAAAGCCTTTTGCGGGCATGAACGGCTCCGGGAAGCACAACAACTGGTCACTGGGAACGGACAATGGGGTCAATCTGCTGGATCCCGGAGACACGCCCAATGCCAATATTCAGTTTCTTCTGGTTCTGGCCTGCATCATGAAGGCGGTGGATACCCATGCGGATCTGCTCCGCCAGAGCGCCGCAGACGTGGGAAACGACCATAGGCTGGGTGCGGACGAAGCGCCGCCTGCCATCATCTCCATATTTCTGGGGGAGCAGCTGGAGGACGTAGTGAAGCAGCTGGTGGAGACCGGTGAGGCTGCCCGCTGTCTGGAGGGCGGCAAACTGGAGACCGGAGTGTCTACGATTCCGGAATTCGAGAAGGACGCCACGGACAGAAACCGGACTTCTCCCTTTGCCTTCACCGGAAACAAGTTTGAATTCCGCATGGTGGGCAGCTCGGATTCCGTGGCCAGCCCCAATACCACTCTCAACGCCATTGTGGCGGAGGCGTTCTGCGAGGCGGCTGACACGCTGGAGGCGGCAGAGGACTTTGAGCTTGCGGTACACGATCTGATCAAGGAATATATGACCAAGCATCAGAGGATCATTTTCAACGGGGACGGCTACTCGGAGGAATGGGTTGCGGAGGCTGCGCGGCGGGGACTGCCCAATATTGAGTCCACGGTGGAGGCGGCTTGTACCCTGACTACTGAAAAAGCCATCAGGCTGTTTGAAAAGTTCAATATATTTACCCGGATAGAGCTGGAGTCCCGAGAGGAGATCACCTACGAGACGTATGCCAAGACCATAAACATAGAGGCTCTGACCATGATTGATATGGCGGGCAGGCAGTATATCCCGGCGGTGATCAGGTACACGAAGACTCTTGCAGATACAGTTGTGGCAGTAAAGGCGGCGGGAGCGGATCCCTTCGTGCAGGCGGAGCTGCTGGCTCAGGTGAGCGCAAAGCTGAGAGCGGCAAAGGAAGCTTTGACAAGACTGGAGAAGGCTGCAGGGGAAGCCATGGCCATGGACAATGTCAGGGAGCGGGCATTCTTCTGCAGGGATACGGTGAGAGCGGCTATGGAGGAGCTGCGCATTCCCATCGATGAACTGGAGCGCATGGTAGACAAAGAGATTTGGCCGGTGCCCTCTTACGGCGAACTGACCTTTGAGATATAGGGGACAGCGCCGCAGGAGAAATCCAGCCCCATAGGTGTGCGCCGGGTGTCCATGACGGGCCGCCCGGCGTGGCGCAGGATGATATCCGGAGCGATGGGGGCGGCTGACTTTGGTGTTCCGCAATAGGGATGGCATTATGTTTCACAAATAAAAAATGTTATAAAAGATGAATTTTTTTGAATTAAGGTATTGCAAATTGGAAACAATTCATGTATAATACATCAAGTGGCAGGCAGTTGAGGTTATTTCAAGTCGGCCGCGGCTATATTGCAGATAGGGCTATCGCCAAACGGTAAGGCAACGGACTCTGACTCCGTCATTTCAAGGTTCGAATCCTTGTAGCCCTGCGCAGCAGGTACTGCCCTGCTAGATGGGTCTCCAGAGAGAATTCTCTGGAGATTTTTTGTGCCCGGAAAACAGTGTAAGCAATCATGCTGACGAATGGCAATAAATAGTATCAGCCCAAAAATAGAGTAAGATACTGTTTGCCGTTACGGGAGCACACGATAAATTTGCAGTCTCAAAAATACTATGAAATATGGTTTTATGGATGTAGATGGCATGATGCTGTGTATCCATAGGTAGCTGAATGTCTATAGTGTGGGGGAGTGCTTGGACAGCGGGAATTACATATTAAATTTCTATAAAGATGGGCCTGAAATCTTAAGTATTGTATCTTGAGATTTCAGGAGCTTTTTTTGCATTAAGAATGGAATAAGACATAAGAGTATTAAGGGGTAGGAGCTAGTAGTCAAGTCCGGAGGAGAAACGGCAATGGGGGCTGTTCCCTTTTTCAAAGGGTTGCATTTTCCGCGAGGCAATGCTATACTGTCACTAGGCAAATAAGATTAAGGTTAAGGCTCCTTGTGTTTTTCCGGCTTTCCCTAGTGCCGCTCAGACGGTATAGCGGAAAATATGGAAGAAAATGGCGGATGGGGGTATCGGGCTTTATGCGTCGTAATAGTATTTTTGCCATTGTCCTTGCAGGATTGTTGTTCTTGGGCGGATGTTCTGGAGTGGAGGCCGGGAACCCGGACGATGCTCCGCTGCAGAGCGCGGGGATGCATGGAAACAATTCAATATCCAAAGGGTCTGAGTCAGGAACAAAAACACCGTCGTCTGAAACGGATACGGCGTTCACGCCTTATGAGGCGCCGGAGTTTGCTGACTCTTCTTTCCATGGGGATTTGGCGGAGGGAGACCAGAATGTACAGATAGACTTATCGGCATTGAATCAGGGCTATGTGGCGGTCAGCGCGAAGGCAGATACCAGACTGAAGTTTCAGGTTATCAAAGGAGAAGTCACATATAACTACAACATCGCATCGGACGGCACTCCGTCCATCTTTCCGATCCAAAGCGGAGACGGCAGGTATACCTTTCGGGTCATGAAGCAGGTGAGGGAGGGCAAGTATACTTGTTATTATACCACGGAGGGGGATGTGGTTTTGGATGATGAGTTTCAGCCCTTTCTGCGTCCCAGCGATTACGTGAATTATAGTAAAGACTCTGACTGCGTTAAGAAGGCGGCTCAGCTGGCCGAAAAGGAAGAGGATGCTTTGGGAGTGGTGACGGCGGTATTCCAATATGTATGCGACAGTATCGGGTACGATAAGGAGAAGGCGGCGATGGTTCAGACCAATAAGTCCTATCTGCCGGATCCGGACGAGATCATGGAGCTGGGGGAGGGTATCTGTTTTGACTATGCGGCCCTTACGGCGGCGATGCTTCGCAGTCAGGGGATTCCCACCAAGATGGTCTTCGGGGACGTGTCTTCGGGAGACACTTATGTATATCATGCATGGAATATGATTTATATTGAAGAAACGGGTTGGATTACCGTGGAATATTCGGTGAAGGCTGATGAGTGGAATAGGCTGGATCTGACATTTTCAGCGGGAGGAGCAGACGGTGCGTTCGTAGGGGACGGAGGAAACTATACGGATTCCAAATATTATTGAGGGTGAGGCAGATATGAGGAACAAAAAGCTGAACGATCTTGGAGTAAGCGCATTTTGCGAGAGCATGGCGATGATGGTGCAGTCGGGCATTCAGATGGATGAGGCCGTGATGCTTCTGATGCAGGAGCGTGGACGGGGAGGTATTCTGGAGCAGGGGCTTGCTGTCATGAAGGAGGAGACGGAGCAGGGAAGAAGCTTGTCGGCCGCTATGAAAGCCGCGGGGATTTTTCCGGAGTATGCCATCAAAATGGTTGCTGCGGGAGAAGCCACGGGACGCATGGAGGACGTGCTGTTTCGGCTGTCCCGGTATTATGCGGATCAAAGTACCATAGCCGGAAAGCTGAAAAATGCGGTTACATACCCGGCGGTGATGCTTCTGATGATTATTGCGGTACTTGCCGTGATGCTGACCATGGTGCTTCCGGCCTTCACGGGTGTGTACGATCAGCTTACGGGCAGCCTGGCAGCGTCTTCCTACAGCTATATTCGCTGGGCTTATGCGTTCTGCTGGATTGCGTTGGGAGTTATGGTGGTTCTGGCGGCAGCGCTGATTCTTGGATATGTGCTTTGGAGCGGCAAGAGGCGGCAGGTGGTGGAGAGGGCTATCGGAAGGATACCTATCTGCTCTTCCATTCTGGAAAGCATGGGGATGTTCCGGTTCACGGCGGCATTGTCCACCTTTCTGGCCAGCGGCGAAATGCAGGATACGGCTGTGATAGAGAGTATGGGCATGACGGATTATAAGCCGGTTGAGGAAAAGGTTCGCCGCTGTGTGGGCCATATGGAAGAAGGCCACAGCATTGCGCAGGCCGCCTATGATGAGGATCTGTTTGAACCTGTTTACGGGCGTATGCTTTTGGCCGGGGAGCGCAGCGGAAGTTTGGAGCAGGTGCTGGGGCGTTTGAACGGTCTTTTGGAGGAGCACTGTATGGAACTGGTGGACCGGCTGGTGGGAGTGGTGGATCCGCTGCTGTCAGGGGTTCTGATGCTGACGGTGGGCGTGTCTCTCCTGAGCGTGATGCTGCCGCTGATCGGCATGATGAATTCCATCGGCTGATGTTGCCGTGGGCTGACGGCGGCTGTTTTGGCTGGTCTGTATCCGATATGGCTGCAGGTAGGGAGCAGCTGTAGCAGGAACAGGCGCTTTGCATATCCGCCCCTTGGGGCGGGAGCCGCAAGGTCCGGGCAGGAGGAAGCAGGAAGTGGCGGCGTCAGAGGGACGGTTTGAAAGGGCTTTGGCGGTTTGGAGAAGCCTTTCTTAAGGAGGATGGCTCATGTATGTGGACAAAAAGAGAAGGCGTTGGCCGTATTTCATATCGGCTGTCTTGATATTGGCGATAGCGGGGCTTATTGTGTGGCGGGGGGCACAAGTATCGGCGGCGAACCTGCAGGAGGAAAGCGCGGTGGCGCTGCGCGCGGCCATACAGCGCAGCGCCCTGCAGTGCTATGTGGTGGAGGGGGCCTATCCCTCCAATCTGGCTTATCTGGAAGAAAATTATGGTCTTCAGATCAATACAGAAGATTTTCATGTGGTTTATGATGCGTTCGCATCCAACCTGCCGCCTTATGTTCAGGTGACAGTCAGGCCATAGGCCTATGGGGAGGAGACGGAGGAGGATGAGACAGGACAATAGATCGCCAGTGACTTTAATGACAATGGGCATTGCCGGCTTCTTTTTGGCTGGCTTTTTCTTGCTTGTGATATTCGGCGCTCAGGTGTATCAGGAAATCGTAGGAGGGCAGGCCCAGAACAATCATACCAGAGAGCTCATGGGCTATCTGATCACTTGTGCAAAGGCCAACGACAGTGAGGGATCAGTGATGATTCTGGAGCGGGAAGAGGGGCCTGTGCTTGTGATAGCGGACGGGGACTCCGGCTATGCCTTTCGCATATACAGACATGAGGGCGCTTTGGTGGAAGACTACGGGGCTTTGGAGTCAGATCCGAATCCGGGAGTGGCCATGGTCATTGGAGAGACGGAGATTTTCGAGGTAGAGGATCGGGGAGACGGAACCTTTGCGGTGACGACGGACGCAGGGGTGGTGCTGTTCCATGCCAGAAGCGGGGCGTGAGATGGGGGCAGAGATGAAGAAGAAGCAGCATATCACCGCATTTTACATGGAAATGCTGGTGCTTATAACAGTTTTCATCGTGGTCATATTGATTTTGACAAAGGTATTTGCTTTATCCAGACAGCAGAGCGCAAAGGCCAGAATTCTGACCAATGCCGTCTGTCTGGCCGAAAATACGGCGGAGACGGCGGCTGCGTCCCCAAATGAAGAGGCGTTTCTTATGCTGTTTGGCAGAGAGGGAAACGCATGTATGGTGGAGGAAGACGGACACAGAATCTATCAGGCCCGGTATGACGACAAGATGGCCCCTGCGGCGGAGGGAAACTTTCTGGTGAATGTGGAATGGATACCGGAGGACGGAACAGAAGGCGATTTTGTGACGAGCCGGATCACTGTGTACTGGAACGGAAGCGCAGAACCTATTTATACTTTGGAGACGGGGATGTATTTGCGGTAGGCGTAAGGGGCTGATTCGGTGATTTCTTCTATGTGAAAAATAGGAGGGCTTCACTGTGGGAGGACGTATTATAGGAGGCATTTCATGAGGCACATTCCGATTAAGTTGGGGCCGCTGGCGCTTTTGCTGGCTGTTATCAGTATCTGTATGACGACTCTGGGCATTTTGACCTTTACCACTGCCCGGGCCGACTTGGTTATGGCGGAGAAATATGCCGCTACAGTGCGGAACCGTTATGAGCTGGAATATCAGGGGCAATCCTTCCTCAGGACCGTGGGGGATATGCTGGCGGAAGGGACAAATGCCGGGGATATTTCCGGCACGGAGACAGATGAAAACGGCGTGATCTGGAAGACCATTGTACAGGACGATTCCAAGCTTGTGATTGGGATTTTGCCGGATCCGGAGACAGGATACAAGGTGGTAAGCTGGAGGCTGCTCAGGGAGTGGAGCGCTGACGAGAGCATGGGCGACTTGTGGGACGGCGAGTAGAGAAAGAGGAGAGACAAAACTGGAAAAACAGTCTCGGAACGGAAAGCGCCGGGAAGAATTTAGGGGCGCATGATTAAGCGACCGGAAATTCTTCCCTATAGGGGCGCATGAAGAGGAGAGACGGAACTGGAATAGGAGGAACCCGAAATGGGCATTCAGGAGATTTTGGAGCAGGCGGTGGCTTCTGAGGCATCGGACATCTTTTTGATATCCGGCCTTCCGGTCACCTTCAAGCGCAATGGGCGGCAGGAGAGGCAGGAGGGCAATATCCTGATGCCGGATATTGCCAAGCAGGTCATAGAGGAGATATATGAGGTCAGCGGGCGGGACAGAGTGAATCTGGATAATGGGGAGGACGATGATTTTTCTTTTGCCATATCCAGACTGGGGCGCTTCCGTGTGAACGTGTTCCGGCAGAGAGGCTCTCTGGCGGCTGTCATCCGATTGATTCATTTCGGACTTCCGGATCCGCAGCAGCTGGGGATTCCGGAGGCGGTGCTTTCTCTGGCGGAGAATAAAAAAGGATTGGTGCTGATCACGGGCGCGGCAGGAACGGGAAAGTCCACCACTCTTGCTTGTATGATCGACCGAATCAATCACAATCGGGACTGCCATATCATAACCATGGAGGATCCCATAGAGTATATTTATCGCCATGACAGGGCAATCGTCACTCAGAGGGAGATTTCTATAGACACGCCGGGATACTTGCATGCGCTGCGTTCGGCCCTGCGGGAGAGCCCGGATGTGATTCTTCTGGGGGAGATGCGTGACTACGACACCATATCTGCAGCCATCACTGCTGCGGAAACGGGTGTGCTGCTGTTCAGCACACTGCATACCAGCAGTGCGGCCAACACGATCGGCAGGATTTTGGACGTGTTTCCGGCGAATCAACAGCAGCAGGTGAAAATGCAGCTGGCGCAGATCCTCAAGGGAGTGGTGTGCCAGCAGCTTGTGCCGTCGGTGGACGGTACGCAGATACCTGTGTTCGAGATTATGAAGACTACTAATGCAGTTCAGAACATGATAAGGGAGGACAAACTGCACCAGCTGGATCAGGAGATGCAGTCCGGAGGCGATCAGGGAATGTGTACCATGGACGGAAGTCTTCTGAAGCTGTATAGGCAGGGCAGGATCACGAAGGAGACGGCACTTGTATCATGCATTCATTATGATGCCATGGTTAAGAGGCTGAGTATCTAATTCCATGATTGTCCATGGCTTTTATCATCCGGATATGCTAGAATAAATGCGTAGTGAAAGACGGATTTTGCATGAGGCATCATCCAAGGGAACGTCATGGGATCGGGCGGGGGCATCGCTCGATGAGATAAAGAGACAATAGATTAGTGAGGTAGATGAATGACCAGAGTGATCGGGGTAAGGTTCCGCACGGCGGGCCGGATATATTTTTTTGACCCGTTGAATTTTGCAATAAAAAAAGGTGATCATGTGATTGTGGAGACCGCCAGAGGAATTGAGTATGGGACGGCGGCATCAGGCATCACGGAGGTAGAGGAGGAAAAGGTCGTTCAGCCCCTGAAGCCGGTGATACGCATTGCCAATGCAAGGGACACGGAGCAGGAGACGGGCAATCGGGAGAAGGAGGCGGAAGCGTTCCGGATCTGTACGGAAAAAATCAGAGAGCATGGACTGGCGATGAAGCTGGTAGGTGCGGAATATACATTTGACAACAGCAAGGTTCTGTTTTACTTCACGGCGGACGGCCGTATCGATTTCAGAGAGCTGGTAAAGGATCTGGCGGGAGTGTTCAGAACAAGGATTGAGCTGCGTCAGATCGGTGTCCGGGACGAGACAAAGATCATGGGAGGCATCGGAACTTGTGGACGTCCCTTATGCTGCCATAGTTATCTGTCGGATTTCGTGCCGGTGTCCATCAAGATGGCAAAGGAACAGAATCTGTCTCTGAACCCCGCCAAGATATCCGGCGTCTGCGGCAGACTTATGTGCTGTCTGAAGAATGAGGAGGAGACCTATGAGGAGCTGAACAGAAGGCTTCCGGGGATAGGGGATACCGTGACCACGGAAAGCGGAGCCAGAGGCGAAGTGCAGAGCGTCAATGTGCTGCGGCAGCTGGTGAAGGTGGTTATAGATGCGGGGGACGAGAAGGAGATCAAGGAGTATCCCGTGGAGAAGCTGCGCTTTAGGCGCAGACACAGCAAGAAGGAAAAGATGGAGCTCTCGCAGGAGGAGCTGCAGGAGCTGGAGCGTCTGGAGGAAGAGGAGCAGCAGGAGCAGGAAGCTCAGGAGGGCGGAAAGAAGGAGGCTGGACAGAGGCAAGGCGGCAGGAACCGGCAGGAGGGCAAAAACCGGCACGGCGGACGCGGCGAGGATCAGCGGCATTCGGCAGGAGAGAAACGCTTTGGGGAGTCGAACCGTTTTTTTGAATTTCACCGGGAACAAAAGTATACGGCGGAAAACCAACGCAATGCGGAAGGTCAGCGCAGCGGGGAGAACCAGCGTAACGCGGAAGGTCAGCGTAACGCGGAAGGTCAGCGTAACGCGGAAGGTCAGCGTAACGCGGAAGGTCAGCGTAACGCGGAAAGTCAGCGTAACGCGGAAAGTCAGCGTAACGCGGAAAGTCAGCGTAACGCGGAAGGTCAGCGTAACGCGGAAGGTCAGCGTAACGCGGAAACTCAGCGCAATGCGGAAAACCAGCGCAGCACAGAGAACCAACGTGGTACAGAGAATCAGCGCAGCACAGACAGAGCCGAGCAGCGTTACGGCAGTGGAAGACAAGGCGGACATAGACAGTCAGGGCAGCGCTTCGGAGGCGGACAGAGGGCATATGGGCAGCGTCCCGCAGGCGAGCGCTCGGAGGAAGGCTATAGACAGCAGGAGTACCGCACCGAGGGGGGACAGCAGCCCGAAGGCCGTTATGGCGGGAATAGGAGCCGGCAGGACGGCAGGAGGCGTCAGTATGCCAACAGCGGAGAACGTCAGGGCACAAGGAACCGCCGGGACGGCAGGAACAATAGGCACGATGGGAGAGCCGGTCAGGAGGAGCGGCTGAAATCTGATGGAAATCAAGCTTAAGGAAAACGAGCGTTTGGACGAGCTCCAGAGAAACGGCTACCGCATTATCCAGAATCCGAATAAATTCTGCTTTGGGATGGATGCGGTGCTTTTGACTGGATTTGCCCATGCGGAGGCGGATGACCGTCTGCTGGATCTGGGGACGGGTACGGGAATCATACCGCTTCTTATGGAGGCCAAGTACGGCTGTGCTCATCTGGTAGGTCTGGAGATCCAGAAGGAGAGTGCTGACATGGCTGTCAGGAGTGTTGCGTTGAACGGCCTGACAGACAAAATAGAGATTGTGGTTGGGGACATCAAAGAAGCAGACCATTTTTTCCCGTCTGCTTCTTTTGATTGCATCACATGTAACCCTCCATATATGATAGGACAGCACGGTGCAGCCAGCCCCAATATGCAAAAGGCCATTGCGCGTCATGAGATTCTCTGTACCTTTGAGGATGTGGCGGCCCAGACGGCGCGGCTGCTGAAGCCCGGAGGGCATTTTTTTTTGGTGCATCGCCCTTTTCGTCTGGCGGAGATCATGGTCACTCTTGCGCGGCATAGGCTGGAGCCTAAGCGTATGCAGCTGGTGTATCCCTATGCGGATAGGGAGCCCAACATGGTTCTGCTGGAGGCGGTGCGGGGAGGGCGGCCCAGAATGAAGGTGGAGAAGCCTCTGGTGATATTCCGGGAGCCGGGGGTGTACATGTCGGAGATCAGAGAGATATATGGGTATTGAGGTTTCGGCGCAGCGGCAGTTATCTTGATCACGAACCTGGTTAAGTGCATTTCGTTTATAGGGAAATTGCTATAGTAACCGTCTGCTGCAGTGCAAGGGGGACATGGCTTTTTTTGATCTGGGCATGGGAAGAAAGTAAGGCGGACTTTTATGGGGGAAAAAATAAGGAGCAGGAAAGGATAGGTGAGCTTATGGCGGGAACCTTGTATCTATGTGCCACGCCCATCGGCAATCTGGGGGACATGACGCCCAGAGTGATTGAGACCTTGCGGGGGGTGGATCTGATCGCGGCGGAAGACACCCGCAACAGCATCAAGCTGCTGAATCATTTTGATATTCACACGCCCATGACCAGTTACCATGAATACAACAAGGTGGAGAAAGGAAGACAGCTTGTGGAGCAGCTGCTGGCAGGGAAGGAGATTGCCTTGATCACCGATGCAGGAACTCCCGCCATCTCGGATCCCGGAGAGGTGCTGGTGGCCATGTGCCATGAAAACGGCGTGCCCGTGACGAGCCTGCCGGGCCCTGCCGCCTGCATTGTGGCCCTGACCCTTTCCGGCCTGCCGGCCAGAAGGTTCTGTTTTGAGGGTTTTCTGCCTTCCGACAAGCGGGAGAGGAGAGAGGTTCTGGGGGAATTGGAAAAGGAGACCCGGACAATGATCCTCTACGAGGCCCCTCATCATCTGGCGGGTACGCTGGGGGAACTATGTGACTGTCTGGGGGATCGGCGGATTACCCTCTGCCGGGAGCTGACCAAGAAGTTTGAGACCGTGATTCCCACCACGCTGGAGGAGGCGGTGGAGCGGAATCAAAAAGAAGATCCCCGTGGGGAATATGTGCTTGTGATTGAGGGAAAAAGCCTTCAGGAGGTACGTCTTGAAAAGATAGCCGCATGGGAGACCATGAGCCTTGAGGAGCATATGGCCTATTATGAGGCTCAGGGCATGGACCAAAAATCGGCCATGAAGCAGGTGGCCAGAGATAGGGGCGTGGGCAAGAGAGAGATTTATGCGGGGCTTTTGGAAGGGCGTAAACAGCCATGAGGATATTTGAAATTTTGAAATGACCTCTGAATTTACCGGGATACAGTTTATCAGAACACAGCCGCCGCTTTGGCAGAAATTTCTGCCAAAGCGGCGTTTTATATCTGTCCCGAAGGAGGAAATGGGAGGAAAGCCATATATATCCAAAGCGGCGTTTTATATCTGCCTCGAAAGGGGAGCTGTGAGCAAAGCCGCTTTTTTTACGGCAGGATGGCGGGAATAAACAGAGTGACCACGGTTCCCTTTCCGGGACGGCTGCTGCAGGACAGGCCGTAGGGGGCTCCATAGGCCAGAACCAGCCGCTCCTGAATGTTTCGGATTCCGTAGCCGCCAAAGGCCGTTGTGCCCTCAGGGGCCGCTGCCTTGGAAAAGCTGGCAAGGAGCGTGGCCGCATCCATTCCCACGCCGTCATCCTCCACAAAGATGCGGATGCCGTCATCTAGCCGCCGCACCTGCACCTTCAGCCGTCCGGATTTAGAGGGCTTTTCAAAGATGCCGTGAAGGATGGCGTTTTCAATCAGGGGCTGCAGGACGATCTTGATGATCTGGCAGCAATCGGCAGAGGGGTCCGTGTCCCATTCTGCGGCTATTCGGTTTTCAAATCGGAGGTTTTGGATCTCCACATAAAGCTTTGCATGTTTCAGCTCCTCGGACAAGGAGATCACTTCCCTGCCGTTGCTGAGGGACAAACGGTAAAACTGGCCCAAAGCATTGACCATGCGGCTGATTTCCGGAACATTGCGGCTGATGGCGGTGCAGTTGACCAGATCCAGAGAGTTGTACAGAAAGTGGGGATTGATCTGGGCCTGAAGGGCTTTCAGCTCCAGATTCTTGATCTGTCGGCCATGTTCCTCCCTTTCTTCCATCAAAGCGTCCAGCCGGTCCATCATCTGGTTGAAGCCGTCCATGAGCTGCGCGATCTCATCGTTGCCTGAGGGCTCCAGCCGTACCGCCACATCGCCGCTTTCCACCGTATGCATGGTCCCGGTGAGCTGCTTGATGCGTTTCAGGGTGGACTGGCTGATGAGGTACGCTATGAGATAGGCGGTGACTGCCACGGATATGACGGTCATAAGCATCTCCGCGCCCATCTCCCGGCTCAGCCGGAACACGTCACGATAAGGAAGTATGCTGGCGATGCACCAGCCCGAGGGGCCGATTTTCTTGCAGCGGGCGTAGTATTCCATGCCCTCTGCCTGAATCGTCTCCCATGTGTGGGGAGGCAGATCCTGCACCTGCCTTGCAAGAGCCTCAGGGCAGGGCAGGGAGGATGCGGCATGGGAGGAGAGCAGAATGTCCTCTCCACGGAAAAGCAGCAGCAGGCCGTTATCCGTGATAGAGCTTCCGCATATAATCTGTTCTATCCGTTTGGCATCGATATCCGCCCGGAGGATAGCCAGTGGCTCCTTCACGCTGCGGGGATTGTATATCATCTGGACGGAGGAAAAGCATGGCTGGGGGGACTCGCCCTCCGTGTCCTCCAGATCGGAGGGCGCGCACCATAGACGGCCGTTGTTTTCCCTGACAGTATGATACCAGCCGCTGTGCTCTACCTCGCTGATTTGGATGATATTGGTCGTGGTGTTGGAATAGGAATAATCATTGCCCACGTAGAGCCTGATGAAGTCGATGTCCGCAAGCATACAGAGATGTTCAAAGGTGGTGGCCAGCTGGGCGGAATCCTCCAGCCGGTTGATATAAGTGTAATCCCTTGGATCGTTGGAGGCCATCATATAGATCAGAGGATCCGTGGATAAGATATCGATGACCCCGTCCAGACGTCCCAGCAGACTCTCCAGAGACATGCAGGTATCGTCGAAAGCGTTTTGCGCGGCGGAGAAGGTCTGTTCCTGAATCAGCTCCCTGACCCGCAGATAGGCATAAAAAGAAAACATCCCAAGGGGAAGGACGATGAGCAGGAAATAAATACACATCAGCTTGGCACCCAGCTTTCCGCAGGTCAGCCACCGCAGAAATTTATTCCTCATAGGCATGCCTCTTCTGGTATTCTCTGGGGGAAAGTCCCATCTCTCTGGTAAACAGCTTGACAAAATATTTTCCGTCGCCATATCCCACGGCGTTTGCCACCTCGTAGAGCTTGCAGCTGGTGGTGGCGAGAAGCTTTTTGGCGTGGAGGAGACGTATTTCCGTCAGACGCTGGTTGACGGTCTTTCCGCAGCTTTTCTTGTAGGCGGAGCAGAGGTAGGTATTGGTGAACCCCAGATCGCTGGCAATGTTCTGTACGGTAAGGGTACAGTCATGGTAATGGCTCTCTATATAGCTTTCCACCTGAGAGGCGATATCGGGACAAGAGGGATCCTGAGAGGCAAAATACTCCGTTGCTGTCTGCATCAGAATGTTCTGCAGCCCCGCAAGGGTCTCTTGGCTGGATACGGCATACAGCAGCCGGTCTGCTTGGGCGGCGATGCTGCGGACATTTCGGCTTTCTGCGGCATGCAAAAGCAGAAAGAGGATCCGGCAGTATAAACGGCGCAGCTGTTCGGGAGCCGTGCCCTGACAGCGACTGGTTCTCTCGTAGAGACTTTTCAGGGCAAAAAGGGCCTCCTCTTTTTTGTTGTGCCGAATCTGTTGATCCAATTGATCTAAGACGGTTTCTTCATCGCCAAACACGCTTGTATTCAGCGGCTTGTCAGGGAAATGGCCGCCCTGAAAAAACAATTCCTCAGCCGTGGGCTTTGCCTGGCACAGCAGCTGTGTGGTGATCTCCCGAAGGGCAGTGGTGATCTCCTCCAGATTCAGGGGCTTTTCCACATAGTTCGCTGCCTTTAGCCGAATGGCGCCCTTGAGATATTCCTTGTCGGAATAGCCGCTTAGAAAGACGAATTGGCATTCGGGCAGAAATTCCCGCACGGCGGCAGCCATCTCCAGCCCGCTTAAATGGGGCATCTTGATATCGCTGATGATGATCTGGGGCCGCACCCGGCGGGCCTGCTCGAGAGCTTCCTCCCCGTCGGTGGCAAGATAGACGCTGGTTACGGAGAGCTCCTCCCAGGGAATGTATTTTTGCAGCACGGTGCGGGGCATGGCCTCGTCATCGGCGATCAGTACGGTAAAATTCATCATATTCACCTCATATTTCTATTCCTTGATTCAATCATATATAAAATAGCACAAAATTTCAAGCGGATTACGCCAATTCTAAGCAAAATTGAATAAATAGCATAAGATTACCCTCTTTTCATAATTCTGTCCCGTTGTTTTCGGGGAGCCGTTTTGTTAGGATAAATACATCTAAAGGAACAGCGGGATTATAGAGACAGACAGGAATTCTGCACCACCGGATCCACGGGGAGGGAAGGCGATGAAAAAGAGATCACATCCGTTTTTACGCGATCTGAAGGAAAACCGCACAAAGTGGCTGATGATTTTGCCGGCTGCTGTGGTGGTGATTTTGATGTGCTATATTCCTATGGCAGGCATTGTGCTGGCGTTCAAAGAGTTCAACTATCACGGAGGAATTTTCGGCAGTCCTTGGGTGGGCTTCAAGAATTTCGAGTACTTTTTCCAGTCGGGGAAGGCTTGGACCACTACCAGAAATACCATCCTCTACAACATTGCTTTTTTGGGCGTGAACACATTTCTGCAGATCACCTGCGCCATACTTCTCAGCGAGCTGGGGGGGAAGTATTTCAAGCGGATCACCCAGTCGGTGATGTTCCTGCCCTATTTCATCTCATGGGTGGTGGTAGGCGCGTTCATCTACAACATGTTCAACTACGAATTCGGAGCGGTGAACAGCTTTCTGCGGTCCGTGGGTATGAAGCCGCTGGATGTGTACTCCAACAAGGCTGCATGGCCGGTGATACTGATTGTGGTCAGTGCTTTTAAGAATGTGGGGTACGGCACGGTGATGTATCTGGCCAGCATCGTGAACATTGACGGGGAGATGTTTGAGGCGGCGGATCTGGACGGCGCTACCATGTGGCAGAAGATCAAGTATATCACGCTGCCCTGCATACGGCCTACGGTGGTGATCTTGTTTCTGATGGCCATAGGCACCGTCATGAAGGGGGACTTCCAGATGTTCTGGCAGGTCACCGGCAATAATCCCATGGTGCTGGAAGTGACGGATGTCATAGACACATATGTGACCCGTTCCATGCTCAATCTTCAGGAATTCGGCATGACCAGCGCGGCGGGCCTTTATCAGTCGGGACTGTCCTTTGTCTTGGTCCTTATCGCAAACCATGCGGTGAAAAAAGTAGAGCCTGATTATGCCTTGTTCTGAGGAGGGCAGGAATCGGAGCCGGAGAAAGAAAGACAGAAGGGAGGCTGTGCCCATGGCAAGCACAAAACACCGCGGCAGAAAACCCGTGGGACGGGACCGCATTTTGTTCAACATATTTTCCTATGTGATATTGGCCATACTTTCCGTCGCATGTCTGCTGCCTTTTCTATTGGTGCTGAGCGGATCCGTGTCGGAACAGTATGCCATCCAGCTCCACGGCTATAGGCTGATTCCGGAGACCTTTTCCCTTGACGCATATAAGATGCTGTTCAAAATTCCGGAAGAGCTGCTGCGGGCCTACGGCATCACGATCTTTGTGACGGTGACGGGGACCCTGCTGGGGCTGTGGCTTACCAGCATGGCGGCCTACGTGCTTGCCAGCAGGGACTTTCGGTATCGGTATCAGGTATCCTTCTTCTTTTACTTTACCTCGATCTTTGGAGGAGGTCTGGTGCCATGGTACATTTTCAATACGAAATATCTGCATTTTCATAACAGTATGATAGCATTGATTCTTCCGATTCTGATCAATGTGACCTATCTGCTGATACTGAAAAGCTACATGATGAGCATACCGGATGCTCTATATGAATCGGCAAAGCTGGACGGTGCGGGAGATTTCCGGATCTATCTGCACATAGCGCTGCCCTTGTCCAAAGCGGGGCTGGCCACGGTGGGATTGTTCATTGCACTGAACTATTGGAACGATTGGTACAATGCCATGCTGTTTCTGGACGAGGGCAGGCGGGATATGTACCCTCTCCAGTATTTCCTGAACAATATTCTTACCAAGGCTCAGGCCATGAGCGCCGCCGCTGCGAGAAGCGGCATTCCTGCCAGCGACGTGCCCAGCGAGCCTATGAAGCTGGCCATGACGGTGGTAGCCACCGGCCCCATTATCCTGCTGTACCCTTTCCTGCAGAAATACTTTGTAAAGGGCGTTACCATCGGTGCGGTAAAAGGTTAAAAAACCTTATAATTCCAAAATTTATAAAGGAGGAAGGATTTATGAGAAAGAGAACAAGAATCTGTAGTTTGCTCATGGCAATGCTGTTGGGGATCGGCGTTCTGGGCGGATGCGGCAGCGAGCCTGCTGAGGGTTCGGGCACGCCGGAATCTACAAAGGCTTCCGTGCCGGATGCAGGTCAGCCGGAGGGAAATGGGCCGGATATCTCCAAAGAGGTGGAGCTGACAATGTATCTGATCGGAGACCGCCCGGTAGACAATGACGAGGTGTTTGAAAAGATCAATGCAAGGCTGAAAGAGGAAATCAATGCCACCATTAACGTGAAGTTCATGAGCTGGGGCGAGTATGAGGAGAAATACCCTCTGATCTTTGCCTCCGGCGAGGAATGGGACATCATCTATACCGCAGACTGGTGTTTCTACAATGGTCAGGCCACCAAGCAGGGCTTCTGGGAGATCACGCAGGAGGCGCTTGACACGTATGCGCCTATGACGGCGGCCACCATCTATCCTGAGGCGTGGGAGCAGGCAAAGGTGAACGGTCAGGTATTCATGCTGCCTATGAACTATAAGGAAATCACTTCCTATGTGTATATGGTTAGGGGTGATCTGATGGAGAAATACGATATCAAATCCGTTTCGTCTCTGGATGAGGCGGAAGCCTATATGGATGCAATTGTGGCGAACGAGCCCACCCTGATTCCTTTGGATGTAGGTTCTGATTATGACAAACTGTTCGTGTTTGACCGTATGTGGGAAAAGGCAAACTGGGAGTCCGAGGAAAAAGTGGCCGGTATCGGCACATGGCAGGCCATGGGCAGCGTCAGTGAACTGGATGACAATGCAGAGGTGAAAGGTAATTACGATCAGGCGCTGTTTCAGGGGGTTATCGAGCGTCTGAAGGATTGGAAGGACAGGGGCTTCTGGAGCAAGAATGCCGTTGTGAATACCCAGAACAATACGGAGAGCTTTCTGGCGGGAAGATCAGCTATGGCCCTATGCAATGCCAATACCGCCAAAAGCATCTATTCTCAGATGTCCACCGAGCATCCTGAGTGGAAGGTTCAGGTATTTGACGCACAGGACGGCGCTCCGCCCGTATTGAATTCTTATCTGGCAAACGGCATGAGCATTTTCTCCAAGTCCAAGAATCCGGAGCGCGCCCTGATGGCTCTTGACTACCTGCGCAATGATGTGGAGATCAACAATCTGTTCTGCTACGGCATTGAAGGCAAGCACTGGGAAGCTGCCGGAGACAACGCTCTGGTATCCCTGCCTGACAGCGCAAACTATGCCTATGACGGCAACTGCAACTGGGGCGTGCGCAACGACGCGAACTGGAGAGTGCTGGAGGGAGGCATTCCCAATCTGGAGGAACTGAACGCTGTCTGGAAGGAAAATGCCCGCAGCAGGCGTTATCAGACATTCGTGTTTAACGATGCCGATGTAAAGAACGAGATCGCTACCATTACGGAGATCTTCAACTCTGATTACAAGCTGCTGGGTCTGGGCTTCACGGACGATCCCGCAGGGGACATTGCAAAGCTGAAGAGTAAGATGACGACTGCAGGAGCGGACAAGGTGTATGCCGAGATGCAGAAGCAGGCTCAGGAGTTCCTGAAGGCAAACGAGAACTGAGATAGGGAATCGTATTTCCGAAGCAAAAAGGCGGGGCAGGGGCCCTGCCTTTTTTTAGCATTATTTAATAGATTTGGGTATGCACATATGGTAAAATAGTGTGGTTAAGCGATGAAAAAAGGGGCGGAACCGACGGTTCATTTTGTGGAGACGGATATGTGATTTCCGGTTTCAGGGACAAAAATTTTCACGGCTGGGGAAGGGGAGGAAAAGGGGATGGAATATGTCTTGGAAAAGGGGAGACCTAAGGGAGGGCGCTTGGAGAAGGAGATGAGGCTGTACGACCTTCTGGACGCTCTGGACATCCGGTATGAGTGAGTGGATCATGAGGCAGCCCGAACTATGGAAGACTGTCTGGAGATCGATAAGGTACTGGCCCCTGCGGTGATCTGCAAAAATCTTTTTTTATGCAATGCCCAGAAAACAAAGTTTTATCTGCTGATGATCCGTGATGACAAAAAGTTCAAGACCAAGGAGATATCCCATCAGATAGGCAGTGCAAGGCTGTCTTTCGCTCCGGCGGAATTTATGGAGAAATATTTAGACATTGTTCCGGGTTCCGTCAGCGTCATGGGTTTGATGAACGATAAGGAAAACAATGTGGAGCTGCTTGTGGACGAGGATGTGCTGACGGAGGAGTATGTGGGCTGCCACCCTTGTGTCAATACCTCCAGCCTGCGGCTGAGGACGGAGGCTGTTTTTGGGAGGTTTCTGGAGGCAGTGCATCATGGATACCGGGTAGTGCATTTGGAGGGGGAGGAGAACCGGAGAGATGAATGCGTTTGAAATGCAGCAGGGTCATAAGGGGATTCTTGCAGGGATAGAAGATAGGGGTATAATATGAGAGTACGCTCTGGTTTTACGGTCAAAATGTCGGGGCATTCATTTTACTTGGGGATTATAGGTATTGGATGTGCTGCATTGGTCTTTATTGTGCAAATGATATTCAATAGGGAAACAACAAATTTTGCCTTGATGTTCCTTTTCTTTTTTCCCTATCTATTGATGAATATGTGGCTGATACTCATGGCAAAGGTATTCAGGATCACGGTAAACAAAACCACGATTTCTGTGAGAACTTGGATGGGCCGCAAATATCATTTTGACGTTTCCGACGTGGAGCATGTTGAATGGAAGAAGGCGCTGAACAATTATGTTTATACGGAGCAGATCAAGATCAAAACCTTGTCGGGAAAAAAGGTGAAGGTGGAGAAATTGATGGATGGCTTTGGATCTATGGCAGACTTTATCTCCGCAAATGTGGACGCATCAAAAATACATAGTTATTATACCGTGTATAAACCTCCTGCCGATGATTCATATGAAGAAAAAGAAGGTTCTGACGGTTTGGCAGGTGGGCGAAAAGAGGAGGCTGGACAAGAAGAAAAGGGAGCAGAAGAGGAAATAGTTTGAGAGATACGTTTATACGTAAGCTTCCTTTTGGGGGGAAAGAGGGCTGGGGTCACGGCCTATCCGGATCAGAGTATGTAGTTTAGGCAGAAATTGCCTTTCAGGCTTATCAAAGCGTATAATGTAGTGTACAATGAAAAGAAGTCAAAAGAAAGATTTGGCCGGTTCTGAGGGACGGCCGGCCCGAAAGGGGCCAAGGATGCCCGGCGGGCAGGGAGGTATGCGAATGGAATTTGGAAGAGAGAAATTGAAGCAGATCAGGCATCTGATGCTGCTGGCGGCGCTTTTGGTTCTGGGAATCATCTACAGCCAGCAGGTGTTCTGGGGAGTGGGCTTTTTGTTTAGGATCATCACTCCGTTTCTGGCGGGCGGGGCCATAGCTTTTGTCCTGAACATTCCTATGAAGGCATTTGAGGAGAAGCTGCTGGGACGCTGGAGGGGAAAGGGGGCCGGAAGTGTCAAGAGGCCTCTGTGTCTTGTGCTTTCCATGGTGTCCGTGCTGCTGGTGCTCTCGGTGGTGGTGGGCACGGTGGTGCCTCAGGTGGCCTCCACGGCGTCGGAGATCGGCAAGAAGGTTCCTGTCTTCATGGACAATGTGGCGGAGGAGCTGGACAAGCTGGCAAAGAATAATCCGGAGCTGATGCGGCAGATCGACAAGCTGGATCTGGAGGAGATCAACTGGGATTCCCTTTTGGGCAATGTCATCGACTTTCTGAGAAACGGCGCAGGGGACGTGCTGAACTCCACGGTCAGCGTGGCCAGCGGCATTATATCGGGGGTGGTCAATGCCGTGATCGCCTTTATTTTCGCGCTCTATATTTTGGCCCAGAAGGAAAGGCTGGAGGATCAGGGGCGCAGGATTGTTTCCGCCTATCTGCCCGCAGCGGCGGGGAATAAGCTTCTGGAGATATGCAGTCTTTTGTACCGGAACTTTAGCAGCTTTATCACCGGGCAATGTCTGGAGGCGGTGATTCTGGGCGTTATGTTCGTCATCGCCATGAGCATCTTCGGTATGCCCTATGCGCTGATGGTGGGTGTGCTGATCGCGTTTACGGCGCTGATTCCCATTGTAGGAGCCTTCATCGGCTGCGCGGTGGGAGCCTTCGTGATTCTCATAGACAATCCTCTGCAGGCGCTGTGGTTCGTGATACTGTTTCTGATTCTGCAGCAGGTGGAGGGGAATCTGATCTATCCCAGAGTGGTGGGAAACTCCGTAGGCCTGCCCGCCATATGGGTGCTGATGGCCGTCAGCGTGGGCGGCAGTCTCTTTGGCGTTTCGGGCATGCTGTTTTTTATTCCGCTGATGTCCACCGGATATACGCTGCTGCGGGAGAGCGTGAACAACCGGAATAGGGCCAGAGGGATTCCGCTGTCGGCCGAGAAAAGAAATGGGGAGGATGCGGCCGGGGCCATAGGAGGGGCTGCAGGGCGAAAGGATGTGGAGGCCACGGGAGATCAAGCCGGTTTCGGATCCGATGATGGTGAAAAGAAGGCAGGGAAGTCCCATGGAAGTGTAAAGGGATATTCCGGGGACAGAAAAAAACGCTGAGACGAAAAGGAACAAAGACGATCCGTATATTTTCACGGATGCCGGCTCAGAACACGTCCATCCGGGGCGGCATGCCGTATTCTTTCTGGAAAGCCCGATAGAAGGAGGAATAGTCGTTGAACCCGGCTTCCAGCGCGGCGTCGTTGATGCGCAGGCCCTGAGAGCGCAGCTCCCGGACTCTGGTGAGACGCTTGCGCCGGATATACTCATGTACGGTGAGGCCGGTGGCTTTGCGGAACTCTCTGCATAGGTAGTATTTGGAGATAAAGAATCTCTTCTGCAGGGAGTCCAGAGTGACAGAAGTGTCATAATTGTTGTTCAGATACAGAATCACTGATTTGATGGGATTGGTAGAGCAGTCCGAAGAGGAAAAACAGCTGATCCGATTGATCAGATACAATATTTCCACAATGACAGACTTTAAGACGGGGGTATCGGCAGACAGCCGATACCCTTCGGAATATTTTCTGTAACGAAGGAAAGCGTCATATAGTCCGCTGGACCGGACGGCGTCCGCAGCGATCTTGTTTCCCGTGCCGGGGGCGGAATTGAGAAATTGCTCCTCATAGTCGGTGCAGCCGTTCTCCTGAAAGAAGGCCGGGGAGACCATGAGCACCGCGCGGCGGTAGGGCGTGGGACTGTTGTGGTAGATGCGGTGGAATTCATGCTTGCGTATGATAATGAGATCTCCGGGTTCCAGAGTGTACATCTTATCCTCCACCACGTATTTGGCGTCTCCTTCCAAAAAAAAGAGGATCTCATAGTCGTTGTGGTTATGGAGCTGGAAGTATGCGTTGGTGGGGGCGGCGGTAAAGGACTCGCCTATGGTGTAGCAGGATTCCATAGCAAAATACCTCTCTTCTCTTAAAAGGTTTCATCTCTCCGCTCTGGGCCTCCTCTTTATGCTGCAGCGGTGCTTTTGGCGGATGCTCCTATCAGTGATGTTACCATTGTCATTTTATGATAGGCAGGCAATAATTGCAATACTTTTCGCAAGAATCAGTATTTTATTTGTGAAAAAGATGGATTATGATGAATGAAAAGAAAATAATCAGAATGCGGAGACGATACTTAGGCCGGTTTCGGGATTTCAAAAGGGAGGTAAAGGTATGAGATATGCAAAAATCAGCGGATTTTCGGATGAGATTGCAAGCGATGTGGACACCCAGTTCAGTGTGTTGAAAAAGCTGGACATCCATTATTTTGAACCTCGGGGGATCGATGGCAGGAACATTGCGGATCTGAGCGACGGGGAGGTGGAGAAGCTTCGTGACAAGATGGAGGCTCAGGGGATCCGGGTGTCTTCGATAGGATCCCCCATCGGCAAGGCGATGCTGGAGGATGATTTTGAAGTCCATTTCCGGCAGTTCCAGAGAGTGGTGGAGATTGCAAAAAAGCTGGATGCAAGGTATATCAGGATGTTCAGCTTTTATCATGACGGCGGAGACTGGACCGAGGAGGAGCGGGATCAGGTGCTTGGGCGGCTGGGCAGAATGATTTCCTATGCGAAGGAGCAGGACGTGGTGCTGCTCCATGAAAACGAGAAGGATATCTACGGGGACACGGCGGAAAGATGTGCGGATCTGATGCGGGAGCTGGGCTGTTCCCATTTTCGGGCGGTGTTCGATCCTGCCAATTTCGTGCAGTGCGGTCAGGACACCAGAGAAGCCTATGACAAGCTGAAGGATTTCATCGCCTATGTGCATGTGAAGGATGCGTTCTTGGAGGACGGCAGGGTGGTGCCTGCAGGCTCAGGGGACGGCAATGTGGCTTACGTGCTGAAAAGCCTTTTTGCCGGCGGATATGACGGGTTCTTGAGTCTGGAACCTCATCTGGGCAGCTTTGACGGGCTGGCAGGTCTGGAACTTGACGACAAGATGCTGAACCTTCCGCAGGGAGGAGAGGGAACCTTTACCTTGGCCTATCGGGCGCTGGAGGAGATAGTGGACGGAATCATGGCGTGAATCCGGTGAAGATAATCGGACAAAGATTCTTCCGAGCCGTTTCGGGTCATGGCGGAGTATGTGCTGAAGAGATTTCGATATGTGACAAAAACTGATGAAGATTAAGTAGTGTATCCGGAAATGGAAAGGAGCAGTATGGAAAAAGGACATGTAAAGGGAGCGGATAACAAGGTGAGGCTGGGGGTCATTGGCTTCGGCAACATGGGCACGGGCCATGCCGGAAACGTTGCAGGCGGCAAGGTGCCGGATATGGTGCTGGGGGCTATCTGCGATATCTCCCCCGCCAGACAGGAGGCTGCCAGAAGGCAGTATCCCGAGGTGCCGGTATTCGGGGATGCAGGGGAAATGTTTTGCAGCGGACTCTGCGACGCAGTGATCATCGCCACGCCCCATTATGACCATCCGGGCTTGGCTATAGATGCGTTCCGGCACGGGCTCCATGTGATCACGGAGAAGCCGGCGGGGGTACATACCAAGCAGGTGAAGGAGATGAACGCAGCGGCGGCGCAGTCCGACAAAAAGTTCGGCATCATGTACAACCAGCGGACCAATCCGGTGTACCAGAAGCTCCGGGAGATGATTCGCAAGGGGGAGCTGGGGCATATCAAGAGGATCACATGGATTATCACGGACTGGTACAGACCTCAGGCTTACCATGACAGCAGTACCTGGCGTTCCACGTGGAAGACGGAGGGCGGCGGCGCTCTGATCAATCAGAATCCACATCAGCTGGATCTCTGGCAGTGGCTGTTCGGCATGCCGGACAGAATTTTCGCCAAGGCCAGCTTTGGGAAATATTATGATATCGAAGTAGAAGATGACGTGATGGCGTTTTTTGAGTATGACAACGGCACTACGGGAGAATACATCACCTCCACGGGGGAGGTGCCGGGCACTAACCGTCTGGAGATCGCTTGTGACATGGGCAAGGTGGTGGTGGAGCATAACCGCATTCTCTTCCATAGGAACGTGATATCCGAGAGGGAACACAACAAGATCAATCAGGAGCCTTTTGGAAAGCCGGAGTGCTGGGAGTGCAGCATTCCTGCGGACTTTTCCGGCGGCCCTCAGCATGTGGGAATCCTGAAGGATTTCGCCTCTGGGATTTTGCGGGGCACGGAGCTTCTGGCCAAGGGGGAGGATGGCATTCTGGGCCTGACCATTTCCAACGCCATTCATTTGAGCGCTTGGACCGGGGAGACGGTGGATGTGAAAAACTTCCCGGACGAGAGATTCTATGAGCTGCTGCAGGAGAAAATCCGCACTTCCACGGTGGTGAAGAAGGAATCTCAGGTGGTGGTGGACAACAGCAAGACATATTGACTCTCCTGACGCCCTTTGTCTCTTGGAAGGGCTTAGGGCGTGCTGGCAAATGCATGCGGCATGGGAGCGGAAGCAGAGGAGCCGGGCGGAAGTCGGAAAAGCGGAAGCAGAGGAGCCGGATGGAGCCCGGAAAAGCGGAAGCAGAGGGATCGGGTGAAACCAAAAGAGCGGAGCGAAAGGATCAGGTGGAAACATAACATGGACAAGAGGATAGGCGCGCAGTATTATACATTGAGAGAGTTCACCAAGACCATAGAGGACTTTGAGGAGACCTGCAGGAAAGTGCGGGAGATGGGGTATAAGCTGGTTCAGATTTCCGGCACGCCGCTGGAAGCAGCTCCCATGAGGGAGATTCTTGACCGCCATGGGCTGGAAGCGGTGACTACCCATAGGAGCTTTGACGACTTCCAGAAAGATCTGGAGGAGGTCATGGAGTACAACCGGATTCTGGGCTGTCAGCTCTGCGGCGTGGGCTGTATGCCCGGATGGGCAAAGGAGAGCGGGGAAAACTTAAGCCGCTTTATAGAGGAAGCCAATCGGATGGCGGCAAGGCTGCGGAAGGAAGGGCTGTATTTCGGATATCACAACCATGCCTTTGAATTTGCCCGTCTGGAGGGCAGGCAGATCATGGATCGGCTGATTCGGGAGACAGATCCCGAGGAGTTCTATTTCATTGCTGACACCTATTGGGTGCAGGCGGCGGGGATGGGGCCGGCGGCCTTCCTGAAGGAGCTGGGCAGCAGGGCCATGGCGGTTCACTTCAAGGATCTGAAGGCGAATCTGGACAATACTTCGGAGATGGCGGAGATCGGGGAAGGAAATCTGAACTGGGACGAGATCATTTCCGTATGTGAGGAGGCGGGAGTAAAGTGGGCGCTGGTGGAGCAGGATACCTGCAGGCGGGATCCATTCCAGTCTCTGAAGATGAGCTATGACTATTTGGCCGGAAAGGGATTTTGCTGAGAGATGAAAAAGGTATGCATTGTAGGATACGGGGCTATCGGCCCCATTCATGCCATGGCGCTGGAAAAGACGACGCAGGGGCGGCTGTACGGGGTCTGCGACATCGACCCTGCAAGGCGCAGGGCCTGCAGGGAACGGTACGGCGCGGTAGAATACGATGACTTTGATGCCATGATTCGGGATGATGAAATACAAAGCATCCATATCTGTACCCCCCATTATCTTCATTTTGAGATGATAAAAAAGGCTCTGGCGGCCGGAAAAGATGTGGTGGCGGAAAAGCCGCTGGTTCGCACCAGACTAGAGTGGGAGGAACTGCGGCGTCTCCCCGGAGCGGACAGAATCTGTGTGGTGCTGCAGAACAGGCTGAACCCTTGCGTGCAGAGAATGCGGGAGCTGGTGCGAAGCGGGGAGCTTGGGGCAGTGAAGGCGGTGCGGGGGATTCTGACCTGGAACCGAGACGAGGCCTATTATAGAAGCGCTGACTGGAGAGGGAAATGGGAGACGGAAGGCGGCGGGCTGCTGATCAATCAGGCCGTGCACACCCTTGATTTTTTCAGCTATGTGGTAGGGGACGTCTGCAGTGTCAGGGCAGACATGTGCAACCATACTCTGGAGGGGGTCATCGAGGTGGAGGATGCGCTTGTGGCCCATCTGAAATTGAGATGTCCTTCTGGAGGGCCTTCAGAGCACGACAAAAGTGTAAAACAAAACCCTTGTGATTTTGGTTTGTCCAGTAGACAGGAGCAGGGCGGTTCAGCTAAAGACAAAGGCTTTGGCAGAGGTATAGCTGAGATTGGGAAAGACAAGGAACAAGTCAGAGGCGTGTTTTTTGCCACCAACGGCTATGGGGAGAATTCTTCTCCTCTCTTTGAAATCTCCTTGGAGAAGGGTGTTGCCAGATACATGGATCAGAAGCTTTGGATAAACGGGGAGCTGGCTGCGGAGGACGTTCCGGCTGCCGCCGGAAAGGATTACTGGGGCAGCGGCCATGAGAGGCTGATACAGAGATACTATGACGAGGGCTTTCATTTTTCTACCGAGGATGCGGCAAACACTATGGAAACCATGTTTGCAATATACGAGGACGCTGCAAGAGGCGGCTTCGGAACCGAAAAAGGCGTTCTCCGGAATTGATCCGGAGGACGTCTTTTTCGATAAACCATCTCTTTTTTGACGGGACATTAATATATCATATAGGTTCGTTTTTGTTTTGGAGCCACTGCTGTTTGGGATGGGGCCTAGGACTGCTGTCTGGGGGGCAGGAAGGAGAGACAGCATTTTTCGGGTCTGCCGGGAATCAGGCGTAGACCGTCGGTGTAGCCCTCCTCCCGTCCCGTCAGCTCTTGGATCAGAAGGCTGCGCAGGTGGGCGATGCGCTCCTGACAGTCCGGCTCTTCAATGGCATCGTGCAGCTCCTTCGGATCTTTGTCCAGCCGGAAATACTGTTCCCGGCCTGACTGAGTAAACCAGCAGTATTTGTCGGTTTTGGTGACGATGTAGTGATTTCCCAGATCGCCTCCGCTGTGTTCTCCGTGAAGGTATTCCCGGTCAGGATCCTGGAGCAGGGAAACGCCGTCGACTCCCTCCGGGGTATCCACTCCTGCCAGTTCCGTCAGAGTAGGTAGGATGTCCCGCAGCTCCGTCAGCCGGTCAGAGACGGATCCGGGTTTGATTCCCGGGACTCTCGCCATCAGCAAAGGGATGTGGATGCTGCCCTGATAGGGGCGGGTTTTGCGGAAGGTATGATGATCCCCAAGCAGCTCTCCGTGGTCGGATGTAAAAAGGATCACTGTGTCCTGATGGCAGCCGTCATCCCGCAGAGCGTCCAGAAGCCTACCGATCTGGTTGTCCAGATGGCTGATGCAGGCGTAATACCCTATCCGGGCCTGACGCATCAGCTCCGGGTCGCAGGAGCCGGTGTCCGCATCCGTGAACCTGCCCAATCGCCGGAGTCTGTCGGCATCCGCCCAGTCCCCTATGGGAGGCGGCGTCAGTTCCATGTCCCGGTACATGGAGAAGAAGTACTCAGGCGCATCGAAGGGGGGATGTGGCCGAAGGTAGGAGGCCATGAGGAAGAAGGGCATGGATCGATCCCGGCGCCGCAGAAAGTCTATGGAACGGTCCGTGACCCAGTTGGTGGGATGGAGGCGTTCCTCGTACATCCAAGGACGGGCAGTAAAGGAATTGCATTCCAGCCCCATGTCAGTCACATCTCTGTCGATGCCTAGCTGGGTTTTCAGCCAGTAGAAATAGTCGTCTGCGATGCGCTGATTCTCTACATAGGGAACATTGCCGTTCCTATAGGCGTGGAGATAGCCGTCATGGAGCTCCACGTTATGGAAGCCCATAAGGTTCCGCAGAGGATGTACATGCATTTTTCCCACACACTGGGTATAATAGCCGGCCTTTGCCAGCGCGCCTGCCATGGTGACAGGATATTGCCAAGGCACTCTGTCCTGATAGCCCACCCGACCATGATGTTCCTGCTTCAGGCCGGTGTGCAGTGCGCAGCGCGCCGGGATGCAGCTGGGGCAGGCGGTATAGGCGTTGGTATAGCGCACGCCACAGGCGGCCAGATGATCCAGATTGGGGGTCTTCACATCCGGATGCCCTGCCGTGCCCATGCAGTCTCCGCGCATCTGATCCGTCATGATGAGCAAAATGTTTGGCTGTCTTTTTGTTGCATTTTCCATATGAAATCCTCCATAGAAATCAGAAATACCTGAACCAGAAGTTGTCAGAGTCAATTATAGCAGAAAACCGTTTGAAGGGCGATAGAAAGGCACAAAATATTATATCGGATTGCCATTTGGCTTAAAATCAAATATAATGCTTGTATCGGAGTGTGAGTCGGCAATAAAGACACTGATTTGGAATGCTAAGAGGTAATGATAAAACTGGTATCATTGCGGAATTGCTGCGGAACTGTCAGGAGGAAACGAAATGATCTACACGGTGACTTTCAACCCGTCGCTGGACTATATTGTCTCTGTGGAGGATTTCAGGCTGGGACGTACCAACAGAACCAGCTCCGAGCTGCTGCTTCCGGGCGGGAAGGGCCTGAATGTGTCCATGGTTCTTAGAAACCTTGGGATCGAGAGCGTGGCGCTGGGATTCGCGGCGGGGTTCCTAGGAGAGGAGATCCTGCGCCGGGCGGGGGAGATGGGGGTGAAGGCAGACTTCATTTCCGTGGAAAAAGGATTGTCCAGAATCAATGTGAAGCTGAAGTCCATCGACGGCACGGAGATTAACGGATGCGGCCCCATGATAGAGGATGCGGCGGTTAAAAAGCTCATGGACAAGCTGGACATATTGGGGAAGGGGGATGTGCTTGTGCTGGCGGGCAGCATTCCCGGCTCCATGCCGGACGACATATATGAAAGGATTCTTGGGAGGCTTTCGGGACGGGGTGTTATGGCGGTGGTGGACGCTGCCGGACAGCTGTTGGTGAAGGTGCTGAAATACCGGCCTTTTCTGATTAAGCCCAATATCCACGAGCTGGGTGAGATATTCGGAGCCGCGCCGAAGACCCGGGAGCAGGCGCTGCCCTATGCGCTGAAGCTGGCGGAAATGGGGGCGGTGAACGTGCTGGTCTCCATGGGGGGAGAGGGCGCCTTTCTGGCGGCAGCGGACGGCAGAGTTTATGGGGCCTTAGCACCGGAGGGAAGGCTTGTCAATGCCGTGGGAGCCGGGGATTCCATGGTGGCAGGATTTCTGGCAGGCTGGATGGAGAGGCAGGATTATGAACATGCATTCCGCATGGGGCTTTCCGCAGGGAGCGCCAGTGCGTTTTCTGAGCTGCTGGCCACGGGGGATGAGATTCGGGCGGTGTATGAGGGTCTGGGTTCGCAAGGGGCAAAATGCCAGCAGTGACAGCGGCTTTGGGGAGAAAGAGGCATTTGCACAAAGGAGGGATTACTATGAGCATCAGGAGAAGAATAATAGATTACTCCAGAGGGATCAATATGGATCATCTTTGGCGGCTCTATATGAGGCAGAAGAAGGCAAAAAACAAGCTTTGGCGGGATATTGTTACTTTCCGCATGAGCAGATGTGCCTTCAGGCACGGAGGATACATTGGCCCTGATGCCGAAATAGAAGGTATGCCGGAATTTCCTCACGGACTGCAGGGGATTTTTATATCTCGTTATGCCCGGATAGGGAAAAACTGTTGGATCTATCAAAATGTAACAATCGGAGAAGTGAACAAGAAAGCGCCGGTGATAGGGGGCAATTGTTTGATCGGAGCCGGGGCCATCGTTATCGGCGGCGTAAGGATAGGAAATAATGTGAAGATCGGCGCAGGGGCGGTGGTGAACGGGGACGTTCCCGATGGCTGCACGGTTGTGGCCCAGCCTATGCGGGTGATCGGCGGCGGAAAGGAAGCTTGGGCAGAAGAATCGAAGAGATAAGCCGCTGGCTGCAAGGGAGAACACGGCACATGAAAAATCATGCTCTGCATGGTGAGAAAACAAGTCAATATGATTGCTGACATGTATCACGAAGAGATTCATAGGCAACGCACAACCAAACATAAATCGACACCGGCAGCGGAGGGACAAGTACGTTCTTTCGCTGTTTGCTTTTTCGATTCTCAATCCCCATAGGCAAATATCACAATCAGCAACAGACTCATTTTCAAGAGATTTGTGATGCCTGAAAAAAGAAATCTGTTTATGGATTATATATTTTTGTCAGATTTACCCGCAGAAGCTGTGTATATAGGTGAAGGGAGGATTTCTATGGATGACAATAGTATTATTCAGCTGTATTGGGACAGAGACGACCAAGCCATCACGGCCACGGCGGAAAAATATGGCCGCTACTGCAAAGCCATAGCAAGGAACATATTGGAGAGCGAGGAAGACGCAGAAGAATGCGTCAATGACACGTATCTCGGCGCATGGAACGCAATGCCGAAACATTGGCCGGAGGAGCTGGCCCCGTTTCTGGGCAAAATCACGCGCAATCTATCTTTTAATAGGTATAAGTGTAATCATGCTCAAAAGCGGGGCGGCGGTGAAATGGCATTGGTTCTGGAGGAGCTCGGGGACTGCGTATCGGACAATGACGATGTGGAGCAGGCGATGGATCGTCAGGAGCTGGTCAGGGTCATAGGCGAGTTCCTGATGAGTCTGTCAGCAAAAAAGAGAAGCATATTTCTTCGGCGCTATTGGTATGCGGAGTCCGTTTCCGAGATTGCATGTGACTGTGGAATGCCGCAGAATACCGTGTCGAAGACTCTGGAGAGGGCAAGGAAACAATTGAGGACATATTTGTGCGAAAGGGGGTTTGCGCTATGAGGAAAGAAGATTTTTTTGAGATTCTTGGCGAGCTTGATGACAATATCATAAAAGAACAGGGGCTGAGAGGCGTCAGGATGCCATTGAAAAAGAAAATGCTTTTGAATAAGACGGGCATGGTTTGGATGGGGATGGCGGCATGTCTTGTTTTTCTGATTGTCATTGCAGGCTTTGCGGTCTTGCTTCGCGGCAGGACTGCCGTATCGGTTCACGCCTGCGGCACCCACGAGGAGATTACCGCGGCGGGGGTGGTGATGAGCGGCGGCAGCATCAGCGACAAGGGCGAGATGAAGGGACATCCGCTGATGTTCTACCTCTTGGGCAGGAACATTTCCAGCGTTCGGTTCTCCTGCAAAAACCAGCAGATCAATTTCATGGATTGGACGGAAAAGAGAGAAGAATATGGAAATGCACGGAATTTTACTGTGTCCTATGGAGATGACGAGAGCGAATACTATTATTTGACTATAGACTGGATTCCGGATGTCACCATACGCCGATTGACCGACCATGAAAACAGCTCCATTGCAGACCTGCCGGAGGAACTGCGCAGTGATATCATTGTGATGGAAATTGTGTTTGCAGACGGAAGAACTGCCACCAAGGGTATCAGCGTTTCGCTTCTGGACGACGGGACGTTCTTTGCCGTTTTTGACGATTATGAGATTGGAGAGGAGGACGCTTTTGTAAGGCGCCCAGACAGTCAGGGGATTCCCCGCAATGTCCTATATGCCCAAGGTTCCGGATCTGTTGACGGCATATCGGAGGACGCGCCGCCTATGATCCGTGTCAATGACAGATTGTACCGGCGGTCAATGAGTCAAAAGACTTCATATGAAGGGTCTGGAGAGGAATTTGTCTATCTGGGGAAGATCAAGAGGGATGTCACCGACGGGGAGGCTATGGGAAATGTGGAAAAGGATACTGCCCAAGGACAAGATGAGGGAAAGGTTCAGGAGGGAGCCGCCATTGGAGTGAACAGCGGAGTGCCTCAGGAGAACTTTCAGGCAAATCACCCCATAGTAGGAGCAAAGATTTATCAGTGGGGCGATGATATTATAATAGAAGACAACGGGGAGTATTGGCTCTATGAGCCTTTGGAGGAAGGGGAGGCCTTGGAGGAGGGAAATGTTTCGACAAAGGAGAAGGATCCGTTCTATGGCGCGCCTGCAGAAGAGGAAACCGGGGCAGCCGGTTTATGTGAAATCGACGTACAAGGTGCCGAGGAAGCGGCCAGAGCATATTATTCCAATACTGTCTTTGAAGTGATCTCCATGAAGGAAAAAAGCCGGACGGAGGCGGGAATTGTTTTTGAAGTCTGCGTAAGCAAGGGGGGCATTGTTCAGGAGCCCAACCGCACCATTGAACTGGGGTTTGCGGAAGGGATGTGGGAGGTTGTGAACGAGGGGTATTGATATCGGGCCTAGAGTTATTAAATGGGATAACGGGAACCAATAGAGCCGGTAGACTGTGGCTGCGCGCAGCTTACCGGCTCTGTGCCCTGACAAGCCTAAATCTGATTTAAACAAGTATAGTATTACAGTGCATTTATCATGCTCTGGATGGAAAGGCATACTTCATCTAAATCATCCCGATCAGCAACTACATGTAAATCGTGGGATTCGTCATCAAAACATCCGTGCTTTTTTTCCAGCATGGCTGCCACGGGAGCAGGAAGATTGCCCCCCATTCGCTGTGCAAATCTTTCCTTGATGACATTCAGATCCGCTGTGACAAGAATCCTAAAAGCTTTTTGGGGCAGCAGCGGCAAATGCTCTTTATCCGAAATCACATAGATAATGTGCAGGCCGCAAACAGCCTCATTCAGTTTCTCCTGAAAGAGTTTTATTGCATTGGCTTCATTCTTTGCAAGGCGCAAATAATCCTTGCCGGTATAGACTTCTGCAGGAAGCAGACATTTCAGCTTATCTGCAAGGGTGGATTTCCCCGTGCAGCTTTCACCAATCACTCCGATAACCATTTGATTTCTCCTAATTTTATTCTTTTACGCGCCAGTATCCTTCTGTATCACGGGCCAAAAGCCGTTCACCGATCATATCCCTGCGGATCGTGCAGAAATCATCATGATAATCCGCAATAATGATATTTACCTCCCGCTCGGAGTAGATACGGTCAAATTCAAATGCCTGAACAATGACTTCCAGCACGATGCGCTCCTTTTTGTGCTGGGCAGGTATGGACTTCAGTTTACCGTATTCAAAGAAGGCGTTAATCACTTTTTGACGGTATTGTGCATCCCGCCGGGCCTGAGCTTCTGCTTCGTCAGACTTCTCCTGCAGAATTTCCGATATGCTGGTTTCAAAGATTTCCTTTTTGAGAGAGTACATCATGTAATACTGACTTTTGTAGGAAGTAACCGCTCCGGCGTCTGCCAGCTTTTTGAGATGAAAAGATACTGTAGGCGCAGTAATGCCCAGCCGTTCGGCCAGTCGTTCCACATACATATCCTCTATTGCAAGGGACTTCAAAATCTGTAAGCGAGACTTATCGGATAGGCACTTAAATAGACGTATTGCTTCTGTCTCTGTCATTCTTCTTCCTCCCAAATCTCTGCAAAGGTTTCTCTGATTTCTCCTGCAGTGTCAAGCTTGATTTGTTCGATCCGCATTTTCACCCCATCGTTATGCTGCTTGGCCTTATTGTAGGCTTCTGTCCAGCTTGTAGGAATCTGCTGGATTTTGAGCATAAAAAAACGTTTCACTGCTTCCGAGTCATCTTTGCAGCTTTTGATTCCCGCAGAAAATATTGTGCGGAAAATATCATAGATATTTGCTTTTACCTTTTCAAAGTTAGCCTCGTCTGTACGGTCGTCGGCCAGCAATTTTTTGCCTCGCTGTTCGCATAGTGAAATCTGTGCGTCAAAGTAGTCGTTTAGCCTTGATGCTTTTTGTTCGATCATTGGATAACCTCACCGTCTCCGTGCCCCACAAAATCAATGTGGCCGGATGTTTTGCCTGCGCCGTCAGACATTCTGCTTGCGTCTGCGGCGATATGAAATGTTTCTGCCGTTTTTATCCAGCACAGTATCCTATTTTGTGAATAGATCAAAACGGCCGTTGCTGCAGCTTTTCCCTGCGGAAAATGGGCTGCCTTTTTGTCCATGAGTACCCCTCCGACTTAGCGCTATATTGATTTTATCAATTTCTTTTTAAAAAGTCAATATTTATTTTGATATATATAAAATTAAATTCAAATTGACCTTTTTTTGACTTTTAGGTTTTATCATATTTTAAAATAGGAAGTTTTTGCTATGGCATATAAGATACTCATTGTTGATGATGAAAAAATGCTGACAGAATTATTATCAAGTCACTTACAGAAGTGCGGATATACCACTTTTGTAGCGGAAGATGCTGAGCAGGCAATGTCAATGCTGAATACGTATCCAGATTTGATTCTGCTTGACATCAATATGCCCGAAATGGACGGATTGGAACTATGCAAAATTATCCGTAACAATGTCACCTGCCCTATTTTGTTTTTGACAGCTCGGATTACTGAGCAGGACAAGGTAAACGGTTTGCAAGTCGGCGGTGATGACTACATAACCAAGCCGTTTAGCTTGCAGGAATTGACTGCAAGGGTAGCGGCTCACCTCCGGAGGGATGAGAGAAGCAAATCTACACCTAAAATCGTATCTTCACAGGGCTTAATTGTAAATCTTGCAGAACGCAAAATTTTTTATGGAGAAAGGTCGCTGAACTTATCAAGCCGTGAGTTTGATATTGTTGAATATCTGATGAGTAACGCTAATCAGATATTTGATAAAGAACGGATATATGAAGCCGTTTGGGGTTTTAATGCCGAGGGGGATAGTAATGTTATTAAAGAGCATATCCGAAAAATAAGAAACAAGCTGACCGAAGCTACGGGCAGAGAATATATAGAAACCGTTTGGGGGATGGGATACAGATGGAAAAAATAAAGAAACCCAAATCAATCAAAAGAGCTTTTATCTGGACTGTTGCCTTTACAATGCTAATTGTCTTTTTATCCTCTGCTCTGACAATTTATGTCTGTTATCGTGTGCAGAAGCAGATACTTCCCGACTCACAGGAGATTTGGCTGCATACGCAGACGGCTATGGCAGATGGGACGGTATCTGAGGCAAAGCATAGATTTACGCTTGACACACCTTCTAAGGTATCTATACTTGCTTCCACTAAAGCTGATGAGGAAAGAATATTAGAGAATACAGAATTTACAGTAGAGAGAATCGAGTCCAGCTTTTCTGCACTTAGCCCAAAGCGACAGTTACTATACAGAGTGACAGGCATTTCTATGGTGGTGCTTCCTTTTATCTATTCGGTTATAGGCATCATTTTGTGTGCATGGTGGTTTTATAGGAAAGAGCTGTCGCCGCCAATTCAAATCCTTGCAGATGCAACAAAGCATATAAGAGGGCAAGACCTTGATTTTACGGTTGACTATAACAGAAATGATGAATTAGGCAGACTCTGTACGGCTTTTGAAGAAATGCGGCAGGCTCTTTATGATAATAACCGACAGCTATGGAACATGATCGAACAACGGAGACTTTTGCAGGCTTCAGTAGCACACGACCTTAGAAATCCGATTGCGATTGTTGAGGGATATGTGGAATATATGCAGCAATGCTTGGCAAGTGGAAGTCTAAATAACGAGGAACTTCAACATACGCTGTCTAACCTTGCAATTACTTCAAAACGGCTTGAGCATTATACAGATTATATCCGTGACTTGAATACTATTGAAGAAACGGAAACAAAGTATTCTGTTGTTAAGTTACCAGGCTTTTTGAAAAGGGCTACGGAAAGCCTTTCGTTTCTTGCTGAACAACATAGTCTGGAAATTGAATACCATTCCGCCGTATCTGACTGTCAAGTTAAATTAGATGAGCAAATATTCTACCGTATTGTTGAGAATATCTTTTCCAATGCCATTCGATATGCCAAGAGTAAAGTGAGTTTTCAGTACTCCCTTACCGATGATATGCTTACTATAACCATATCAGACGATGGCAAAGGATTTTCAAAGGCGATGCTTCGTAAAAAGAATACCTTTCTTTATTCTGAGGATAAAACGGGAGAGCATATGGGCTTGGGATTGGCAACAAGCCGAGTCCTTAGTCAAAAACACGGTGGAAGTTTGGAGCTTTCAAACATTGCTCCCATTGGAGCCTGTGTAACAATTAGGCTTGCAGTCCGCAAAACAAGTTGATATTTTGATGCAGCAATGCATCGCCCGAGATCCGTGGCGGTGCATTTTCTATTTTTTTCTGTTCCTTGACCACATTTTGACATTTGGTTTTTATAATTAAGGTCAAATCTAAATCACAGGAGGAAAACAGAAAATGCGAAAGCGATTATTATCATTGGTTATGATATGCGGCTTGCTGTTCACTGTAACAGCTTGCGGAAATTATGATATTTCGGACAAGGATGCTTCTCCCCCGCAACAAACAGAAGAAAACCCATTCACGCAATCAAAGGAGGACGGTTTTTTAGGTGCAATCAGTCATGGGGAAGTCAATCCTGCCAGAGCGGATGACCAAAGTGTTTTGCCGTATGAGTATAATGGCGGAGAATTTACTTTGGATTATCAGTTTATGACAGAGGGGAAATTGGATAACATTGGCTTCTTGCTCTTTTTGGACGGAAAACCACAGGCATACAAGGTAAACGATACGGGGACGGAATATGAGTATCTCCATTGCTTCCAAACCTCAGATAAGCACGAAGAAAAATTTTCATTTGTGTTCACACCGAACACAGGGAAAAAAGGCGATACTCCCAATATTACAATCATCAGCATTACCAACCCCAATTTTCAGCCCGATATGAAAGAAACATCAAGCTACGGCTGGTATCACCAACCCCTTGCAAGAGTGCTGAAACTGCATTTTAATGAGGATGCTCCAGACAGCAACAGCATTTATGGAGAAAATGAAAATATTTTTTCTGATGTCAGCATTACAGAAGAAAAAGTCACTAATTCTTTTATTGAGAATGAGCTTGCAAAGAATGGTTGGAATGGCGTTACAATGGATACCTTGGATAATGGCGTTTATTCGACTATTTCGTATGACGGTGAATCAGTGTATGACAATATAAATCTTACCAATAAAGATAAACTTACAGTGCGTTACACTATTTGTGGAACGGCAGGCGTGAGGTATGGTGTATCATTCTTCTTAAACCATAAGCCGATATCGTTTGATGAAGTGATTTCATACAATACAACATTAAGCAAAGGAAATGTGTGGATAATTGAAGCAACCATAGATACCTCAAAAATAGATAACTTCAATACCTTTTACGCGGTAGCTGTTGCTGCAAACAATGATTATCCTGCAAATAAAACAAGCTCAGTTTTATTCTACAAGGAGGACTAAAAAATGAAAACGAAATTCATGTGTATGATACTTATGCTTGCTTTTGCTCTTAATCTGTCGGCTTGCGGTAATAGTAAGGAAAATATGAACAGCTCCGAAAATGGAATTTCCATAGATATGACACAGTCCGAAAAAGATAAAGCATTAGAAAATATAGGAAATGAAAGCAGCGACAATAATACAAATAATACAAAGGTTGGCACAGTTAATGATTCCGCTTTTTCTGGAAAGATCAAAGGCTGCTATTATGCCGATGACAATAAGATTATCGTTGCAGCGGATAAGCTCTATCTTTATGATACGCAAAAGGGCGAGAATATAGCGAGTGCGGATATTTTCTTGGAAGAATTATGTATACAGACCTATTCGGACGGCTATCTTATTGTCGGTCAAGAAATTGGCGGCGGCAATAATGGCTCATTTATGACATCACAAAACAGCCAAGGTATAAACGGATACATATTAAGTAAGGATTTTAAGATTGAAGATACGATTTCCTTTAATGGATTATTAAGTGATGATTTTATTCTCGGAACAGCAGATGCCGCCATTTCACAGGACGGAAAACAGATTGCATTCGGTGGACTTCAAGGGCTTTATCTATATGATGCTTCTTCCAAAAAGGTTAGTACTATTTTGAACTATTCCGAAGACGGCAGAGCAAATAATATGCAGATTTCAACAATAGATTGTCTTGCATTTACAGACAATAAGACTTTAGCTTATGTGGGTGCAGGAACAAGCAGTTCCAGTGGTGGTGATGGGACTTCTATTTATGGCACAGTATCCATAGACAATGCAAATCTCAGTATCACAAGAAAAGCAGACTACGAGGTTGGAGAAGTACAAAGAGGCGGGAACTTGCTTGTCATGCCGCAAAGCTTTAACAAAAATAATGGAACACTGCTGATGTTTGATACTGTATCCAACACAGAAAAAATGATGACATTCTCAAGCAGCGGTGAAGGAAAAGACGGTGTTTTCTGCTCTGAGCAAGGTAAATATGTAGCTACTTCCATTTTGGGAGATACCAGCGTAACAATAAATATTTATGATACGGCAAGTGGAAATGTCATCCATACCGAAACTGTAGAGGACAGCAACAGCACCTATTTCCTGCGTGTACCTCAGATATTGATTTTGGATGATTCTAATACCTGTATCGTTGTACTTGGACGAGGCATTAGCGAGGTAAACACCTTGATAACAACATTTGGTTTTGAGGGGTAATTATCTATGAAAGTATCATTTCAGAATATCTCAAAACAGTATAAAGGCAAGTATGCCTTAAAGGATTTTACCACTGAACTCACGGAGGGCGTCTATGGTCTTTTAGGAGCTAACGGTGCAGGAAAAACAACGCTGATAAATATATTTGTGGGCATTTTGGGCAGCGATAACGGAACGGTTTTGATTGACGGTCAAGATGCGAAGAAATTGGGGAAAGAATTTCTGTCAAAAATCGGATATATGCCGCAATATCCTATATTCTACCGAGATTTTACGGTAATGGATTTCCTGTTATATATGTGTGCATTGAAAGGAATACCTGCTGAACAAGGAAAAAAGCGGGCTTTGGAGCTTCTGGGCATTGTCAATCTCTTAGATGCGAAAGATAAAAAGATTGGTGCTCTTTCTGGCGGTATGCGGCAGAGAGTTGGCATTGTTCAGGCAATGTTGGGCGACCCTAAATTTCTGATATTAGACGAGCCGACAGCAGGGCTTGACCCAAGTGAACGCATCCGCTTCCGTAATCTGATTTCACAGTTTGCACAGGGACGGACGATTCTGCTGGCTACCCATATCGTTTCTGATGTCGAGTGCATTGCAAAAGAGATTATCATTTTAAAGGAAGGCACCTTGATTACACAAGGGACTACTGATGTATTAGAACAGAGTATCTATGGCAAAGTGTGGGAAGCGACGGCGAATGTGGAAGATGCTACCTGCCTCAGCAGCCAATATTATGTCAGCAATATGAAACAGCAGGGCGAAAATTTTTCTGTAAGAATTGTAAGCGATAATTCGCCCGCAACAAACGCAGTAAAAGCTTCCCCGAACTTGGAAGATGTATTTCTATATTATTTTGGAGAGAGAAAAAATGACACGCTTAATCAGATATGAATTTTATAAATTATTTTGCAAGCGGTCAATGCTTGTTGTACTCATACTGTTCAGCGTAATAAACTTGTTCAAAATAAATGACGAATTTCATTCCTATTCCTACTTGGCGGACGGAAATGACAGCCGCAGTTGGAACAGCGTGTATTGGCAGCTCTATGAAAATTATAGTGGGGAGATTACTGCCGAAAAAATCAACCATCTTCTTGGACTATATCAGCCGTTAGCAGATGCTACGGCTGATATGACAGCAAGCACAGCCACGGGCAACAATCCGAATACAATGACGGGAAATATATATAGTGACCGAAATATCTTAGAAAAGTACTATGTCCAGCCTATGGAATATTTCTATAATTATCGGACTTATTCCTCGGAAGTGGCAAAGAAAGCAAAAGAAAATGCCGCATTTTACAAGGAACAAGGACAGATTTATGAAATGCGTAAAAACAGTGTTATATACAATCTTTATTCCGGACGGAGCATATCAGCCTTTGCCTATCAGGAAATGTATAACTATTATTTGAACTATGACTTTTCGAACATATTAGTCTTATTGCTTTGTTTGTACGGAATTATCAGCACTTTTGTCTGTGAAAAGGAAACGCAGATGGATATGCTGTTACTGACAAACCCGAATGGTGGCAAAAAGACCACATCAGCTAAAATTGTTGCAGTTACTTTGTTTGTAATAAGTGTCGTGATATGGTTTTCTACCTTGGACTATATCGGTTTTGCCTTATCGTTTGGAACAACGCAAGGGTATAATCTGCCGCTGTATGCCATCAGTAATTTCAGCACGGCTGCGGTAAACTGTAATTTATGGCAATATGTGATTCTGTCCGCAGTTACAAGAACAATCGGTGTATGGACTATGAGTATGGTATTTTTATTGATTTCTATGTTTTGGCGCAATGCTCTTATCCCGTTTGTCGCTGACTTTGGAGCAGCCTTATGTTTGATTGTTACGGGTGCATCGCAGAGCCATTTAAGCAATGTTTGGCTAAAGATAATAAACCCATATTCATTGCTTACTAACCGTGTTCTGTTCGGCAAGACTGAATTTATCGGTTTTGCAGGCTATCCGATACAGAGTTTTTTGGCAGCTATTATTTTTGCCGTAGTGGTGGGACTGATTGTTATAACGGCAATGCTGATTCTTTCTAAAAGGAACTATCATTGCCGAGACAGGAGGATAAAATGCCTGGATTTGTGTACGAAATAAAAAAGATAATGCTCCACCAAAAGGCGCTGCTCTATATCGTCATTGTCTTGTTGTTTAGCACTGTTTGGCTCGCTGTATCAGATAGTCCTTATGATAATGCAATGGAGCAATACAAAAGTGAATATGAATGGTATCTTGAAAAAGTAGATGGATATTGTACCGATGAATACTCTCTCTATCTGGAGCAGGAAGCGGCGAGAATCGCAGATGCTAAGGAGAAGCAAAGTAATCTTTTGGAAAGCTACTATGATGGAAAAATCAGTGAAAGTGAATATAAAAAAGAGAGCCAAGAAATCGGAAAGATTTTGGAACATCAAAACGGCTTTGAGGTCATTTATCAACAATACCTCTATATCTGCGAAAATGCAGAAAACCGATACTTCCTTCAAATAAACGGATGGATGGGGCTTATTGGCGGTGGTACGCTCAATTTTGTCCTCTTTTTCGGTATTTTGCTTTTGGTTACGCCCGTATTCTGTTCCGAGTATAGCTGCCGAATGGACGCTTTGATTTTGACCTCAAAAGAGGGACGAAAAAGCTCTTCGCATAAGCTGCTCATTATAATTGCAGGCGTCCTCTTGATGTGTGTAAGCATATCGCTCATTGAATACGGATTTTACAGTCTTAAATATGGTCTGCCTAATGGAAATTATCCCATTCAAAGCCTTAGTTACTTTGCAGCCAGCAGCAAAAGCATAACTTTATTTGAGGGATATGTATGTATAGCATTGCTCCGCCTTTTTGGCGGCCTGTTTCTTGCTAACTTTTTGATGTTTATTTCTGTTGTAGCAAAAAAGTATGCGGTAACCTTGCTGACGGGTGCGGTATCGGTGATTATTCCCTATATAGGTCTGTCAAAAACAAGCATTTACCGTCTTCCGCTTCCGCTGCCGTTTTTGCTCGGAACAGACTTCTTTGCAGGAGATATTGTTTCAAATGACGCTCTTATAGGTGATGAAAAAATTGTTTTTGCGGAGATTGATACGAACACAATGTTGATTTTGCTCTCAGTATCCGTACTCTTATGTATTTTGGCTGTCGCTTGGATTTTACGGTGCAATTCCAACAAATGGCAACTGAAATCAAGGAAAAGGCGAAATGCAGCGGCTCTTGCTATTATGCTTAGTTTGGTATTGACAATGGCAGGATGTTCAAATAACGAAAAAAGCCAGAATTATGTTTATAATTCATCGGCAGACTATGATTGTATGGGATATGAAATAACACAGGATGCAGAGACTTTTGGCTATTACCTTAAAAATGCTTCTACGGGAGAAACGCTCAATTTAGTACGCTCTCCTATGTTTGGTGCGTTTTCTGATGAAGAAAAGGTGTGTGCATTTTGTGTATGTTCGCCATATCTGTATTATACGACATCGGTTACGGAAAGCTATGTCAACCGTGTCGGCAACTATAACAGCAGCATAACAAAGGTAGCGGTTGTAGAACTGAATTTAGAAACTTTAGAGGAAAAAATTGTCTTTGAGCAGATTACAAATTCTGGTCGTTCCCTCTTTGGCATTGATTATGAAACGGGGGATAAATGGAAATTCTTAGAGTTCCATTATGCTTTTTTTCTAAATAGCAACAGTATATTTTTCATTGGTAACGACGGCATAACACAAGTAAATCGCTCTGCCAAAAGCATTACAAAACTCGACATCCCCACAAATGGAACTATATCATTCGATGGAGAAAGTATCTTTTACAAAAACAGGCAATCCGTTTTAACAAGGTACTGTGTTTCAAGCGGCGAAACTTACGCTTATGAAAATATCGTTGCGTATGATTTCTGTATTGATGAGCAGTCAATTTATTATGTGTCAAGAACAGACGGCAACCTCGTTTATTCCTGCGACAAGGACGGGAACAACAAAGAATTGATTGGTGATGTGCCTGCAATGTTGGTTACTTGCGATGCAGATGGCATTTATGTATTAGCAAAAGAAGACGGCGAAAAAATCGTTTTGAATAAAAATCGTTGAATGTTTCCGATTGCAAGAGATGCAAAAACCGAAGGATACTATGTTTTGCGAAATACTCAAATGCCTGCCGTTTTGGTGGAAATATTCCTCAAGAAAGCGGGGAAATGAAAAAAGCCCACAAGCGGCAAACCCGCTTGTGGACGTAAACGCCTAGCGGAGAGTGTGGGATTCGAACCCACGTGCCCAGTAAAGGACAACTGCATTTCGAGTGCAGCTCGTTATGACCGCTTCGATAACTCTCCAACAACAAATCCTATTCTATAGCATCCGGCGCTATTTTGCAAGTGCCGGATACGTTTTTTTCTCTAAAGGTTGCAAATTTATTCCAAAAAGGGTAATATTTTAATATGGTTGTGGAGAGGCGGCGCGGCGTTGGGGCATATGCGCCGGGTACGTCTTCCCGGATAAAAATCAGAGAAGGAGGATTTACACATGAGGAGAATTGGCATGTTGACCAGCGGCGGGGACTGTCAGGCCCTGAATGCGGCTATGAGGGGGGTTGTGAAGACGCTGTACAACAGCGGGGAGCAGCTGGAGATCTACGGTTTTCTGGACGGATATAGAGGGCTGATCTACAGCAAGTTCCAGATGCTGACGGGCAAGGACTTCTCCGGCATCCTGACCAAGGGCGGCACTATGCTGGGAACCTCTCGGACTCCCTTCAAGACCATCAAAGATCCGGACGAGAACGGCCTCAACAAGGTGGAGGCCATGAAGCAGAACTATTACAAGCTGCAGCTGGACTGTCTGGTGATCCTTGGGGGCAACGGCACCCACAAGACGGCCAATCTGCTGCGTCAGGAAGGACTGAATGTGATTACTTTGCCCAAGACCATCGACAATGACCTCTGGGGAACGGACATGACCTTCGGCTTCCAGAGCGCCGTGGATATCGCCACGGACGCCATCGACTATATCCATACCACGGCAGCATCCCACGGCAGGGTGTTCATTGTGGAGGTCATGGGACATAAGGTGGGATGGCTGACCTTGAACGCAGGCATGGCCAGCGGGGCAGACATCATTCTGATCCCGGAGATTCCCTATGACATAAAGAAGGTGGTCTCCAAGATCGAGGAGAGAGACAGGAAGGGCAGCGGCTTTACCATCATTGCGGTGGCGGAGGGCGCCATTTCCAAGGACGATGCAAAGCTTTCCAAGAAGGAATACAAGAAAAAGCTGGCCAAGAGACCTCATCCTTCCGTGTCCTACGAGCTTGCGGCTGCCATTCAGGAGAAGAGCGGCAGAGAGGTTCGCGTGACGATTCCCGGTCATATGCAGAGAGGCGGCAGCCCCTGCCCTTATGACAGAGTGTTTGCAAGCCGTCTGGGAGCAGAGGCGGGCAAGCTGATTCTGGACAACCAGTATGGTTTCATGGTAGGATATAAGAACCGCGAAGTGGTGCGGGTTCCGCTGGAGGAAGTGGCGGGCAAGCTGAAGGCCGTCTCGCCGGATGCCTCCATCGTGCAGGAGGCCAAGCTTCTGGGAATCTGCTTCGGAGACTAAGCTTAGGGGAGACATCCGATTGGGGGTAAAAAATCGGATGTCTCCGGAAACATAGAGGTGCAAGACATGTCATATACGGCACTATACCGGAAATTCCGCCCGGACACCTTTCAGACGGTAAAGGGGCAGGATCATATCGTGACCACCCTGAAGAATCAGCTGGCGGCAAATAGGATCGGACACGCCTATCTGTTCACCGGAACCAGAGGCACGGGCAAGACCACAGTGGCCAAGATTTTTGCCCGTGCCGTGAACTGTGAGAATCCGGGTTCGGAGGGGCCCTGCGGTGAGTGCCGTATCTGCCGTGCCATCGCCGCCGGCGCCAGCATGAACGTCATCGAAATCGATGCCGCATCCAACAATGGCGTAGACAACATCCGGGAGATCGTGGAGGAGGTGTCCTATTCCCCTGCGGAAGGAAAATACAAGGTTTATATCATTGATGAGGTGCATATGCTTTCTACGGGGGCATTCAATGCGCTGCTGAAGACTCTGGAGGAGCCGCCCTCATATGTCATATTCATTCTGGCCACCACGGAGGTACACAAGCTGCCGATCACCATTCTCTCCCGGTGCCAGAGGTATGATTTCAAGCGGATATCCATAGATACCATCGCGGACAGGCTGCGGGAGGTCACCGAGGCCGAAGGGGTGCAGGTGGAGGAGAAGGCCCTGCGGTATATCGCAAAGACTGCGGACGGCTCCATGCGAGACTCCTTGAGCCTTTTGGATCAGTGCGTGGCCTTTCATCTTGGAAGTCAGCTCACTTATGATAAAGTGCTGGACGTGCTGGGGGCGGTGGACACGGAAGTGTTCAGCAGGCTGCTGCGCCATGTTCTGGACGGGGATGTGTCAGGCTGCGTGGGGCTGCTGGAGGAGATTGTGATGCTGGGCAGGGAGCTGACTCAGTTCGTGACGGACTTTACGTGGTATCTGCGGAATCTGATGCTGGTACAGGCCTCGGACAAGCTGGAGGACGTGATCGATATGTCTGCGGACAATTTGAAGCGGCTGAAGGAGGAATCCCGGCTGGCGGACATGGACAGGATCATTCGGTATATCAGGATCTTTTCGGAGCTTTCGGGCCAGATCCGTTACTCTGCCCAAAAACGCATTCTGGTGGAGATCGCTTTGATCAAGCTCTGCAGGCCTCAGATGGAGGTAGGGCAGGATGCCCTGCTGGACCGTATCAGGCAAGTGGAGGAGCGTCTGGAAAAGGGCGTGGTGATACAAGAAGCAGGGGGATCCGGGAATCGGGCCGCCGGGGAAGGGAGCTGCGGAGGCGGAAGCTTGGGGACCAACGCCGGAGGGAAGCCGGGAGAGGCTGCTATGGCGGAGCTTGCAAAGGCTATTCCCGAGGACGTGCGGGGCATTGTGGCCAAATGGCCGGCCATAGTGGGGAATGCGGAGAATCCCATGCGGATTTATATGAAAGCAGCCAAGCTGTCGCTGGGAGCCGACGGCAGGCTGGTGATGGTGCTGGAGGACGGAATGGCCTCGGACTATTTCCTTCAGCATTCCGAAAATAAGGCCCGGCTGGAAAGCCTGCTGGCGGATTTTTCGGGAAAGCAAGTTCAGGTGGACATTCAGGCCGTCAAGGGGCGGCAGGACTTTGAAGAGAGCTATATAGACATATCTAAGATTGTGCAGATGGAGATAGAGGAGGAAGAGGAATAATGGCGAAGCGGGGAGGTTTTCCTGCGGGCGGGGTGCCCGGAAACATGGCCAATCTGATGAAGCAGGCCCAGAGGATGCAGCGTCAGATGGAGGAGGGACAAAAGGAGCTGGAGACGAAGGAGTTTACCGCCGCGGCAGGCGGCGGGGCAGCAGAAGTGACCGTAAACGGGAAGAAGGAGATTTTGAGCATTAAGCTGTCGGAGGAGATCGTGGATCCGGAGGACATAGAGATGCTTCAGGACCTGATTGTGGCGGCCGTCAATGAGGCGCTGAACAAGGCGGAGGAGGCCAGTGCAGAGCTGATGGGCAAGATGACGGGAGGCCTGGGAGGGCTGCCCTTCTGATGGAGCTGTACAGCGGTCATATCAACAAATTAATAGAGGAGCTGGCGGCGCTTCCGGGCATTGGGGGCAAATCCGCCCAGCGTCTGGCGTTCCATCTCATCAATATGCCCAAGGACAAGGTGAAGAGGCTGGCCGACACCATGCTGGAGGCCAGAGAGAACGTGCGTTACTGCAGGGAGTGCTATACGCTTACGGACAGAGAAGTCTGTCCGGTCTGCTCCAACGCAAAGAGAAACCACGGGCTTGTCATGGTTGTGGAGAATACCAGAGATCTGGCCGCGTATGAAAAGACGGGCAGATACGACGGGGTATACCATGTGCTCCACGGAGCCATTTCTCCCATGCTGGGCATCGGCCCAGGGGAGATCAGGCTGAAGGAGCTGATGGAACGTCTCCGGGGGGATGTTGAAGAAGTCATCATCGCCACCAATTCCAGTCTGGAGGGAGAGACGACTGCTATGTATATAGCTAAGCTGGTCAAGCCCGTAGGTGTCAAGGTGACTCGCATCGCCAGCGGCGTGCCCGTGGGCGGAGATCTGGAATATATCGATGAAGTCACGCTGCTTCGGGCTCTGGAAGGAAGGGTGGAGCTGTAGGCAGCTTTAGAACAGGAGGATGACATATATGTCAGTTTCAGTGAGTTCTTTTGGCACATATCCGGACGGTAGAGAGATAAAGCTGTACACCATCTCCAACAAGAAGGGCATGCAGGTATCGGTGACCAATATAGGCGCCGCCTTGGTGAAGGTCATGGCCCCTGACCGGGACGGCAGGATGGCCGATGTGGTGCTGGGCTTCGACAAGGGTGAGGATTACATGAAAAACCCCAGCTTCATGGGAGTGGTGGTAGGGCCCAGCGCAAATAGGATCGCCGGAGGGGCGTTTACTCTGGACGGAGTTGACTATAAGCTGGACGTTAATGACGGAGCCAACAATCTGCACAGCCACAAGGAAAAGGGATGGCATAAGCGGCTCTGGGAGTCTTCGGCGGAGGGAGACGGCGTCACATTCACATTGAAGGACGAAGAAGGGAACTTGGGATTTCCGGGGGAGAAGAAGATCAGCGTCACGTATCTTTTGGACGAGGAGAATGCTCTGACGGTTCACTACCATGGCGTCAGCGACAAGCGGACGATACTGAATCCCACGAACCATACCTATTTCAACTTGGAGGGACATGACAGCGGAAGCATAGAAGGGCATGAGCTGTGGCTGGGTGCTGCCCGCTATACTCCTGCGGACGGGGGATCCATCCCTACCGGAGAGATGGCAGAGGTACAAGGCACGCCTATGGATTTTACCGTATCCAAGAGAGTGGGAAGGGATATCGGAGCCGATTTTGAACAGCTGCAATTTGCGGGAGGATACGACCACAATTGGATCATTGACGGATGGGACGGGAAGCTGCGTCATTTTGCCACGCTGAAGTCTCCTGTCAGCGGCAGATCCATGGAGGTCTATACCACTTTGCCCGGTGTGCAGTTCTATGCGGGCAACTTTATCCAAAAGCAGACCGGCAAGGGAGGCACTGTGTACGATTACCGCTGCGGCATGTGTCTGGAAACGCAATATTTTCCCGACTCCATACATAAGCCGGAATTTCCCTCCTGCGTCTTCGGAGCGGAAAAGGAATATGACTCCGTGACAGTATTTCGTTTTTGCCAGTAATGGGGCCTTTGGGGGACAAAGGGCCTGTCCGCAAAGATTGTCGAACAGTTCTTGTCTGCCCGCGACAAAGATTGCTAAAATACCTCGCATACCAATGCTATGATTATGAAAAATGGTTTGGGAGGTGTTTTGCATGGAGCTGCCGAAAAATATTACGCAGATTGGGGAGACGAATCCCCATTGCAAGATATACGTGGAAGATTATGTGATTTCCTACATAAAGCAGCTGAACCAGCACGCTTGCGACAAGATGCTGGCAGTGGGTCTGTACGGTGAGCGAAAGGAGGAGGCTGGGATTACCTATCTGTTCCTCTATGGAGCGTGCAGGCTGAATTTCCTGCAGAAGGAATGCCGCCATCTGTCGCAGGCGGTCCAGCAGGAGGCGGAGAAGCAGAGAAAGAAGTATTTTTCGGAGTATGACTTTCTGGGCTACCGGCTCTTGGACGGGGAGATGGTGGAGGGCTTTCATGTCTGTCAGCAGGATGTATGCAGATACATAGAGGGATATGCCCAGTTTTATGTAAAGAACGAAAAAATGCTTGCGCTGATGTTGGACGAGCGTCAGGAGGAAGCCAAGCCGGAAGAGTTCAATCAGGAAAAATATGATGTGGTGAAAAAGCGTCAGGAAGAAAGGCGCGTCTTGTCGGGGAGGAAAGCCGGACATGCTTTTGGGGCCGGACGAAGCGATTCTCCCAACGCCAGTCTGAGAAATATGAAGTTCACGGCTGCCGCCGCATTCGGGCTGCTGTGTGTGGTAGGGCTTTCCACCATGCTTGGCGGTGAGGGTCTGGGGAATCTGCAGACAGCTGCCAGACAGTTTTTTGATGAAGTATCCCGGAGACAGCTTCCGGATTCGGACGTGATGGAGGTGGCCAACAATTCCGTGCAGGTGGGAACCATTGTGACAGAGGACAGGCTCACCGACGCGCTGCTGAAGGAAAATGCCGGCGCCGGTTTGGGGGCTGCGTCTACGCCCCAGCCTACCGGGGAACCCACTCCGGAGCCCACACCTGAACCTACTGCAGAGCCTACTCCGGAGCCTACGTCCGCACCTACTCCGGAGCCCACTGCAGAGCCTCCGGCGGAACCGGTTTCTTATACCGTGCAGAGAGGAGACACTCTGATAGGTATTTGTATCAAGAAATACGGGAGCGATGCCCGGGTGGCAGAGGTGTGTACGCTTAACCATATAGTCAATCCGGACAGCATCCAAGAGGGACAGAGGATCTTGCTACCACAGCCCTGAGCTTCAGTGGAGGTACCATGGCAGATATCAGAAGCTACATGAAGGAAAAAGAAAAGAAAGCACGGAAGCAGACGAACTATAAAGAAAAAATAGCTCAACACAAGCTGGCTTCTGTATACCGTATTCTGCTGGTGGCAGCTGCCTTAGCTGCTTTGGTGGCCATTGTGGTGGTTCAGTATAGGCAACATGTCTACACGGAATATGATGTCATAGCCTCTGTGGAAAGGGAGATTGCCAGCGGTTCAGTGGATGTGAGGCTGGGCAATGCGATATTGACATATAGTAAAGACGGAGCCCATTGTACGGACGCGAAGGGGAACGTAAGGTGGAATCAGACCTTTGAGATGCAGGACGCCAGAGTTGCAGTCAGCGGAGACACGGTTGCCATAGGGGATTATAACGGGCGCAGCATCTATGTGGCCAACACCGATGAGATTCTGGGGGAGATTACCACTACCATGCCTATCCGGGATATTGCCGTGTCGGCAGGGGGATATGTTACGGCGGTGCTTTCCGATGCAAATCTTACATGGATCAATACATATGAATACAATGGAAATATGGTGTACGAGGGGCAGGCCCATATGGATGACTCCGGCTATCCTCTGGCTGTCGCCCTATCGCCGGGCGGAGAGCTGATGGGGGTAGTGTACGTATATGTAGATGCAGGAATCCTGAAGACAACGGTTGGGTTTTACAATTTGGGATCAGTAGGCGACAACGTCAGCGACAATTTTGTGAGCAGCTGGCTATATCCGGATATGCTGATTCCGTACATAGAGTTTCTGAACGACAGCACGGCCATAGTGGTAGGGGACGGTAAGTTCGATGTCTATTGGGGAAGCCATAAGCCTGTTCCGATGGCGGGGGATTTGTACAGCAGGGAGATACAGTCCGTGCATCATAGCGATAGATACGTGGGGCTGGTATATATGTCCGACAACGGAGAAAACAGATATGAGATGATTGTATATGATACTACAAACGATTTTGATATGGGCAAAAAGAGCTTCTACTTCGATATGGATTATAACGACATATTTTTTGGCAAGGACAATTTCGTGATATATAATGAAACAGAATGTCAGATCGTCACTTTGGGCGGGGTTGAAAAATATCATGGAAAGTTTTCTAAGGCGGTGAGGCTCATGCTCCCGATCGGTAATGCTTATAGGTATCAGCTTGTCACGGACAGTTCCATAGATACGATACAACTAAAATAGAAGAACAGGAGATGAAGGAAGATGGAAGGAATTTATGCGGTTAACATCATGCTGATTGTTTTTGTTTTGGCAGTCATAGGAAAAGCTGCGGATGGGTATAAGAAGGGGATGGTGAGCGAGGTCGTGGCCCTGATTACCATGATCGTGCTGTGTCTGACGGTAGCGCTGGTGGCCAATGGGGTAAACAGCTATCTGGATGGCAAGATACTCAATGTCATGATCATGATCATACTTTTTTCGGTTTTGGGGATTGCTCATCATTTCCTCAAGCTGGCGCTGTTTCCTGCTAAGCTTGCAGCGAAGCTTCCGCTGATCCGTTTTGTGGACAAGCTTCTGGGATTCGTATTCGGCGCTGCGGAGGTCATCCTGCTTCTGTGGACGATATATACCTTTGTAATGATGATGGACATGGGGGCTGTTGGTCAGGTGATTTTGTCATATACAGAGGACAGCGCTGTCCTTTCGTGGTTTTATGAGCATAATTATATCGCATATGGAATCGAGCGCATATTGAAAGAATTCAGCTTTATTCCGCTGGAGTTTTTGACGCAGTGAAGCTGTACAACAAAATGTGAAATAAATGAAAATTGGCATTGACAAATAAATTCGGATGGTGTTATAATGAATTTCGCCGCAAACGAATTGTGATCTGTAGTAGGCAACAACAAATTTCTGGAAAAAATTGAAAAAAGTTGTTGACAAAGCAAAGCAACTGTGATATCTTAATGAAGTTGCCGCTGATGACAGCAGAGCGGTAAGAAGCAACAAGCATCCAGAGCCCGGGAGGGCTTGGGGATGCACCGGCACCTTGACAAACAAACAGTAATGCAGACCTGAAAATTCCAAAGCAGGGCGCAGCGCAGCAGCCAGAAGC
>RAZA01000108.1 GCA_003612485.1 bacterium D16-50 | reverse complement strand
ATCGTTCCGATAACAAACGTGATGAATGACCAGTATTGTTATCAGACCTCAAAGAAAATCCGGCAGGTTTTTGATTATAAGCGGCGCAACGGCCAGTACATAGGCTCTTTTGCTCCCTACGGCTACATAAAAGACCCCAAGGACAAACACCAGTTAATCGTTGACCCGGAGGCCGCTGAAATCGTCAAGAAGATTTACGAGATGTGCCTGCAAGGAACCACCAAACACGCGATAGTGCTTTATCTGAACGAACACGGCATACCCAGCCCCACGGCCTACCGGATAGAAAAGGGCCTGCCCTATTCCCCCGCCGTGGCCGACAATCCCATGTGGGGAAACAAGATTGTCAATGACATTCTGAAAAACCCCATTTATACCGGGGACTTGGTGCAGGGCCGCCGCCGGGTGAAAAGCTACAAGGTACACCAGATTGAAGCTGTGCCGGAGGAGGAATGGGTGCGCATCCCCGATACCCACGAGGCAATCATCTCCCACGAAACCTTTGAACGGGTGCAGGCCCTCCTGCTCCGTGATACCCGGACAACCCCCAAGGGCCGGGAGCTCCACTTGTTCAGCGGCTTTCTGAAATGTGCGGACTGTGGGAAATCCGTCACCCGGAGCCAGAGCGGGAAAAATGTATATTATGCCTGCTCCACCTACAAGAACCGCTCCCGGACGGCCTGCACCATGCACTCTATCAAGCACAACCGTTTAGAGGCCGCCGTTCTGTTCGCTATCCAGTATCAAGTGAGTACCGCCGTTTCCTATTCGGAAATAGTAGCCCGTATCAATGCGGCCCCGCTGAAAAAAAGTCAATCCCACCGCCTTAACGACCAGATAGCCGCAAAGGAAAAGGAATTGACGAAAATCACCCGCTACAAGCAGTCACTGTATCAAGACTGGAAAGACGGAGAAATCTCCCAGCAGGAATACCGGGAAATGAAAGCCGATTATGAGCGGCAGGCCGCTGGGCTCTCGGATTTGCTGGCCCGGCTGACGGCTGAACGGAAAGAGCTCTCAAACGGCGTTGACCAGCAGCATCCCGCGCTGGTAGCCTTTGCGAAATATCAGAACATCGAAAAGCTGACCCGCGAAATCCTGATTGAATTGGTAGACCATATCAAGGTTTACGAAAACGGCAATATCAGCGTTCATTTTAAGTTTGCGGACGAGTTCCGCCGGATTGCCGAGTACATTGAAATCAATACCACTGACACCGCCGAGGCGGGCTGACCCCCGCCAAAGCATGAAATCCTTTTGACAGTGTGTTTTCCTAATAATACGCAATCTTATGATAAGGGTATCAGGATACCGGGAGAAAACAGCATGGCCTTAAAATATACGGAAGAACAACTGAACAG
>RAZA01000107.1 GCA_003612485.1 bacterium D16-50 | reverse complement strand
TTTATGAGTGATTACGATAACGCCATTTTCCGGCTTGCCACGGCACAGGAAGCAGAGCCGGAGGACTACACCGGGGAGGACGGGCTTTTATATTGCGGGAGCTGCCGCCAGCCCAAAGAAACCTACTTCCCGGAGGGCAAGACCTTTTTCGGACGTGACCGACACCCCAAAGAATGTGACTGCCAGAGAAAACGCCGGGAAACGCTGGAAGCCAGCCGCCGGGAATACAAACACCGGGAGGAAGTGGAACGGCTGAAAAGAATAGGCTTTACCGACCCGGCTATGCGGGAATGGACGTTTGAAAATGACAACGGGAAATGCCCCCAAATGCACAAAGCCCATGCCTATGTGGAGTGTTGGGAGGAAATGAAAGCCGGGAATATCGGCTATCTGTTATGGGGCATGGTAGGCACAGGCAAGAGCTATTTTGCCGGGTGTATCGCCAACGCCCTCATGGAGAAAGAAGTTTCCGTGTGCATGACGAACTTTGCCCTTATCCTCAATGACCTTGCCGCCAGCTATAAGGACAGGAACGAGTACATAGCCCGCCTTTGCAGCTTCCCGCTGCTTATCCTTGACGATTTCGGCATGGAGCGTGGCACGGAATACGGCTTAGAGCAAGTCTATAACGTGATTGACAGCCGATACCGCAGCCAAAAGCCGCTGATTGTCACCACAAATTTGACGCTGGAGGAATTGCAGAACCCGGAGGACACCGCCCATGCCCGGATATATGACCGCCTTACAGAAATGTGTACCCCCGTCCGCATTACCGGGGAGAATTTCAGAAAAGCCAGAGCAAGGGAGAAAATGGAACAGCTTAAAACGCTGCTGAACAGAAAGGAGAGCCTATGACCGACACCCCCAACAGAAGCACCGCCACCACCGCCCGCCGCCCGGATTGCGTGACAGAAGTACGCCGGGGGAACACCGTCCTTGTGGTTTCCGGCTACTTCAAGCAAGGCACTACCGCCACCGCCGCCGACAAGATGATGAAAGTGCTGGAAGCCGAAAGCGCAGCCGGACACAAGCCGATTTACAGCCCATGACAACCCACAGATAAAAACCGTCATTTTGACGGGCGGTAAAGAAGCAAAAAAGACTGTACAGACAGCCCCGCCCTATGGTATAATAAACCTACGGAATAGTGGGGCTGGCTGTCGGAAACGGAGGACATTATGCCAAGACAGACCACCCAGAAACTCATTACCGCCCTTTATCCGAGATTGTCGCACGAGGACACGCTTCAAGGCGAATCCAACTCCATCAGCAACCAGAAGCGGATTCTGGAAGCCTACGCAAAACAGAACGGCTTTTCCAACCTCAAATGGTACACGGACGACGGATTCTCCGGGGCAAATTTCCAAAGACCCGGCTTCCAGTCCATGCTTGCCGACATTGAAGCGGGGCTTGTGGGAACGGTTATCGTAAA
>RAZA01000106.1 GCA_003612485.1 bacterium D16-50 | reverse complement strand
CACCACTTTACAACTTTTGAGAATAAAATAACGCACAAGGCACTTTTCGTAGTATAATAAGTTTGCCAACAAATCCTTACGAAAGAGAGTGACCTTGTACGTTAAACTTATTATACAATGAAAACAACATAATTGGTAGGCTTTACAAATATTTTTCTGTTTATTTTGTTGCTGTTTATGCACCCACTGCTCAAAACTTGTTCCTTTTCCTGCTTGCCATGCTCGCTCTGGAATCAGCTGATTCTATCCGTTTCCTTTACAGACATTTCTTGTCTAAAATTTCGGATAAATCGTTGAATACCTTTTATTACGTTTGTTCTTACGCAAATATAGACTATAGCAGGTTTATGAATATCACTGCCAGCATTGTTTTGAATCTTATACCTGGAAATCTCCGTTCACAGCCGGTTTTTCTATGTATTGATGACACCATGGTTCCAAAATCAGGAAAGAAATTCGAGGATGTATCTAAACTCTTTGACCATGCAGCACACAATGGATCGAATTATCTCAATGGGCATTGTTTTGTAAGCATAATGCTCTGTGTACCTGTGTGGAATCAGAACCGGATCCGTTATGTTTCCGTCCCGCTTGGATACCGTATGTGGCTGGGCAGCGAATCCAAACTAAAGCTGGCTGCATCAATGGTACGCCAGATAATGCCGGAACTTTCTGGGAAGAAAAATGTCATCATCCTGTGTGACAGCTGGTATGTCAAGAAAGATCTGGTATGTCTTGTGGATGAATATGAAAACCTTGACCTTATTGGCAATGCCAGAACTGACTCTGTTATTTATGACCTGGCTCCTGAACCATCCGGGAAAAAGGGAAGGCCAGCGGTGCATGGAAGAAAGCTGTCCATTCGGGATGATTTCATACTGTCGGATGAAAAAATCGGTGACTATTTTATGTCTGCACGCAGGGTACTCACAAATGTATTTGGCAAAAGGAAGGTCATGGCATACGTGACAGTCCCAAAAAGGGATTCTGACAGCCGGCGTTTGTTTTTCAGTACAGTTTTACCGGAACAGCTTCAGATCTTCTGTGCGTGGCAGGAAAAATCCCCATTAAACCAGACAGGAAGCGCCCGTATGCAGTTCATCCCACTTCTTCTATATGTATATAGATGGAATATTGAAGTCAGCTACTATGAACAGAAAACATTCTGGTCATTATGCGGCTACATGGTACGAAGCCGTAAGGGGATTGAAATGCTGGTCAACCTGATCAACATCGCCTATTGTGCCATGAAAATACTGCCGTATCAGGATAATGTATTCTTGAAATATCGAACAGAAAGCGTACAAGAATTCCGGTTTGTTCTTAGCACACAGATTCGGGAACAGGTATTTTATGCCATTTTCGCGAAAAATATCGAAACCTACATAAAATCAAATACAATAATTAATGCCCTAAAACAGTTGATTCAACAGCAAGGGTATCATTTATAAAGTTGTAAAGTTGTGT
>RAZA01000105.1 GCA_003612485.1 bacterium D16-50 | reverse complement strand
GGAGGCATCCTCTGGCGGGAATGCCGATGAAAGCGGCAGCGTGACGCAGACCGGGCAGTCCGGCAGTGCAGACCAGACAGACGGGACAAACCAGACCAGAACAGCCATAGGGGAAGAAACAGCAGATTCTCCCTATACCATCGATGAAGCCGTGACCGGGACAATGTATGCCAAATCGGCGGTGAATGTAAGGAACCAGCCGTCAACGGATGGCGAGAAAGTCGGCAGGCTTGCATATGGTCAGGAAGTCACCGTGACGGGGCAGTGCAAGGAAACCGGATGGTATCAGATTGAGCTGAACGGCGAGACGGCATTCGTAAGCAACAGCTACATTGTAGCTGAAAAGCCCGCAACAACTCAGACAGCAAGAGGAGGTCAGGGTTCTGGCTCCGGTTCTGGTCAGGCATCTAACCAGGGAACAACCAATCCTGAAACAGCCGCCAAGACTGACAGCACAGCAGAAGAAGCCCAACTGTTCAGCAGTGAATTCGTTGCTTTGTTAAATGCTGATAGGCAGGCAATGGGTCTTTCAACTGTCAGTGCTAACGGCACACTGGATTCTAATGCACTTGCAAGTGCCAAGAATATCGTCTCCAATTACTCCCATGACGCCCTTTCAAGAGGCGGTGCTAACAGAGCTAACATCGGTCAGGGGTACAACTCAGTTGCAGACGTGTATGCCGCATGGAAAGCCAGCGCAGGACACTGGGCGGCGATGTCAGATGCAGGATTAAAGTACTGCTCCGTGGCTAAGTGTGGAACCAGTTGGGTATTTCTGGGGTATGCCGAGGATGTATTGGCTAATTACACAGATGAATCTGGCAATGTAGATATCGAGGCGGCTGTAAATGATGGAGAAATGCACGAAGTAAACACAGTCACAGACGAGGAGTCAGGTAACAGCCAGACAGTGTATGGCACAGAGGGAGTTCAAACTGCAGAGGATGCTGTTGCTAATGGTGATGTGACGCAAGAAGAGGTTGACGATTTCTTGAACGATCTTGCAAATTGGTAACAGTTTGAGAGATAAAGCAATCCGGCAAAAGGGTTGCTTTTTGTCTTAAAATATCTTTTGCAAGTATAAAAAATTTTTTCAATACAATTGCTATTAACTTTAAAGTATAGTAAAATATATGTATAAGATGAAAGGTAGTACAAAGTTCATCTAACATATAATGGTGTCTTGGCTAAACAGGATTACAGAAACTTTAAAATCAAATTAAAGGCTTGATTGACAATTGTAAGAATGAGAGTAATAACTTCCAAAATGTGAAAATGTGATATTCAGTCTTGTTATTCTCATATGTATCACCCTTTGATAAAAGGCTAAGCAGAGAAGAAAATGGCAAGGGTATATGATACACTACACTGTTTTCTGTTAAGCCAAGACACGTTATATTAAATCATGTGCAACCCCTAACGGGGTTGCTTTTTTAATGCTTTCGTATTCTGCAGAAACTTCAAATGAAAATTTCTTTCCCTTAGTAGTATTTTACTATA
>RAZA01000104.1 GCA_003612485.1 bacterium D16-50 | reverse complement strand
GAAAACCTCTATCAGATTGACTTGCTGAACGGGAGCAAGAACCGCATTACCGAGCGTGAGTATTGGGCGAAACGGAAAGGACAAGCCGCACTGGATAAAGAGAACGCTTCCCAAGCCGCCACAGGAGAGCCGCCCAAGCAAACCAAGTTTGAAACCGACAAGGAGAAGCTACGGCGCACAATCCGCACCGCCCTGTCCTTTGCCGTTTCCTTTGAGGATTTTTCCGGGAAGCTGCTACAACAGGGCGTGACCGTCAAGGAGAGCCGGGGGAGATTGTCCTATCTCACGCCGGACAGGACGAAGCCAATCACAGCCCGGAAATTAGGTGATGATTTTGACCGAGCCGCCGTACTGGAAGCACTCACCATAAACGCACAGAACGCCGCCAGAGCCGCCGAAACGCCCCTACCCCAACAGGAATACCCCCGCAGCATAAAAGACCGCCTACAGCGCAACAAAGCCGCCATAAACGCCCCGAAACAGGACAGCGTACAGCGCATGGTAGACATAGCCGCCAAGAAAGCCGAGGGCAAGGGGAAAGGCTATGAGAAATGGGCGACCTTGCACAACTTGAAGCAAATGGCGGCTACCGTGAGCATTTACGAGGAATCCGGCTTTTCTTCCCCGGAGGAACTGGAAGCCGCCCTTGCCGCCGCCAGTACCGAACTGCATGAAACAACCGGGAAACTGAAAGCCGTGGAAAGCGCCTTGCGGGAGAAAAAGGACTTGCAGAAGCAGCTATTGGCGTACATCAAGACCAAGCCCGCCCGTGACGGATTGCGGGCGCAGAAAACGGAGAAAGCCCGGAGAACCTACCGGGAGCAGCACGAAAGCGAGTTTATCATTTCCGAATCTGCCGCCCGGTATTTCAAGGCACAGGGAATCCAAAAGCTGCCAGCGTCCAAAGCCCTACAAGCGGAGATTGAACAGCTTACAAGGGAGAAGAACAGCCTTTACAACGAGTACCGGGAGAAGAAAGCAAGCGTCCGGGAATTGCAGACCGTAAAGGGCAACCTTGACAAAATATTGCGCCGTGAGCCGGAACGGGGAAAGGGGCGGGAAAATGAACGGTAAACGCCCCTACATGGACTACCAACAGTACAGAGCCGCCCGCCGCCTTGTGCATGAGTGCTGCAACTACGATAACGGCAACTGTATCTTGCTGGATAACGGCGAGCCTTGCGTATGCGTCCAGAGTATCAGCTATTCTCTCTTGTGTCGCTGGTTCATAGCCGCCGTACTGCCATTGGACGGGAAACTGGAAGCCGCCCTTTTGCACCGGGCAGACAGGAAACGCTGTACTGAGTGCGGCGGGTATTTTCTCCCCAAGTCAAACCGTGGGAAATACTGCCCGGATTGCGCCGGACGCATGAAAAGAATCAAAGCCGCACAGCGCAAGCGGAAACAGAGGGATAAATGTCACGCTTTAGGATATTCCAAACCCCTGTAAATCAAGGCTTTTTTGACCGCCCTCAACAGGTAGCCGATACATTTATCCTTTACCCCCGAAAATGCCGTTTTAACTGCGTAACAGGAAGCCACAGACAGG
>RAZA01000103.1 GCA_003612485.1 bacterium D16-50 | reverse complement strand
CTTGTATGATGTTTATAGAAGCAAAAACACCTACTTTCCTTTCTTTTAATATCGTGGTTCAATACAACTCAGATACTGTGGACTTTTGATTTTTACCTGTAGCCTTGACTACTTACCTTGGAGTGTATTGCCGCTACCTTTATCTGAATTGTTTATAACTGGATGTGCCGGAGCCTCTGCTCCAATGAGTACTTATTTCAATCAAGTCTACGATGATAATCGATGGTGGATATCACGGTATCAGACTTTATGAAAGGGAGGTACAACCTCATGATCTACGTAGGCATTGACATTGCCAAACTTAACCATTTTGCCTCTGCCATATCCTCAGATGGCAAAATACTCATTGAGCCGTTCAAATTCACAAATGACTATGATGGCTTCTATCTGCTGCTCTCCAAACTGGATCCTCTTGATCCGGACAGCATCATCATAGGTCTTGAGTCAACGGCACACTACGGTGACAACCTTGTCCGTTTCCTAATTACAAGGAACTACAAAGTGTGTGTTCTGAATCCCATCAAGACTTCGACTATGCGTAAGAACAACGTGCGCAAGACGAAGACTGATAAAGTCGACACTTTTGTTATTGCCAAAACTCTTATGATGCAGGACTCTCTTAGATTTTCCTCCTTAGAGGATCTCGACTACATTGAGCTCAAGGAACTCGGCAGGTTCCGCCAGAAGACCCTTAAACAGCGTACACGCTTAAAAATACAGCTGACTTCCTATGTCGACCAGGTCTTCCCGGAGCTCCAGTATTTCTTCAAATCCGGCCTGCACCAGAAAGCTGTCTATGCCCTCTTAAAGGAGGCCCCTATGCCAAAAGACATTGCTTCCATGCATATGACTCATCTCTCCAATCTGCTGGTGAAAAACTCGCGAGGTCATTTCACAAAAGAGATGGCGAGGGAATTAAGAGTTCTCGCACAGAAGTCTGTCGGCTTAAACGACAGCTCTTTATCTATCCAGATAACTCAGACTATCACACAGATTGAGTTATTGGATTCACAGTTATTTGAGACAGAGCTTGAAATGGCAAACCTTGTCACCTGCCTGCACTCTGTCATTATGACCATCCCCGGTATTGGTTTTGTGAATGGCGGGATGATCCTGGGCGAAGTTGGCGATATCCACCGCTTTCCCGCCCCCAACAAGCTGCTTGCATTCGCTGGTCTGGATCCGACGGTATATCAGTCAGGGAACTTCCAGGCCAAGAGAACCAGAATGTCTAAAAGAGGCTCTAAGGTTCTCCGCTATGCGCTTATGAATGCAGCTCATAATGCTGTAAAGAACAATGCCACTTTCAAGGCTTACTACAATGCCAAGAGAGCAGAAGGCCGGTCACACTACAATGCCCTCGGCCACTGTGCCGGCAAACTCGTCAGGGTCATCTGGAAGATGCTCACTGACAATGTAGAATTCAACCTCGAATAGGCGATCTGTATACCAATATCGATAGTACTTGAAAAATGCACCCTTGGGGAGCTTTGTTAAAGTTACCCTTTTTTACCACCGATACGGAAAATACATTTTTTGCTAATTTAGACTTGACTTTTCATAGCTGGTCTCC
>RAZA01000102.1 GCA_003612485.1 bacterium D16-50 | reverse complement strand
TAGTGTCTGCTTTTTAAGTCTGTAAACCATTGATTTTACTGACTTTTCAGCATATTTATGATAAAATAACTGCAGGGGTTCTGCATCCAGGCATCGATTTTCCTTGCAGTTTTACCCCCAATCCTACCACGGAATGGAGCAAAAAGCCATGTACAGACCAACCGACAGAACCCAGCATTCTTTCCTTGACTTCAACCAGCCCATGGGGCTGCATATGAACCCGGACAACCGATGGGTGAAGATGGCCGACAGCATCCCATGGGATGAGTTCGAGACCAGATACGCTGGCCTGTTCCCCAGCGGGACAGGGAATGTCGCGAAACCCCTGCGCATGGCCCTGGGCTCACTCATTATCCAGACGAAGTTCCAGTACTCTGACAGGGAACTCGTGGAGCAGATTGCGGAGAACCCATACCTGCAGTACTTCATAGGACTGCCCGGCTATCAGGAGCAAGCCCCTTTTGATGCCAGCACGCTGGTGCTGTTCCGCAAGCGCATCACCATGGAGATGGTTATGGAGGCGAACGAATCCGTGCTTTCCCGGAAAGATGACCGCAAAGGGCCGCCTTCATCAGGTTCTTCCACTGAAGGAGGGAGCCCGGAAAAGGAACCGGGGAACAAGGGGACCCTGACCCTCGATGCGACCTGCGCGCCGGCCCATATCCGCTATCCCCAGGACATCTCCCTGCTCAACGAGGGCAGGGAGTTCCTTGAGAGGATGATTGGGCGTTTCTGCCGTTGCTACGGCCTGCCCCTGCCAAGGCGCTACAGGAGGCAGGCTAGGAAAGAGTACCTGGCATTCGCTAAGTGCAGGAAGCATACGGCAAAGAAAGTGCGGGCAGCGATCCGCAAGCAGCTGGGGTATGTACGCCGGGACATCGGATACCTGGAGCAGTTCATGTCGGATGGCCTTGTTCCGGACAGGAAGGACATCCCGAAGTTCCTGACCATGCTGAAGATGTATGGGCAGCAGAAGTACATGTACGACCATAAGGTGCATTCCGTCCCTGACCGCATCGTGAGCATCAGCCAGCCATGGCTGCGCCCCATAGTCCGGGGCAAGGCCACGGCCCCTGTGGAGTTCGGTGCCAAATTCGACCTGAGCCTGGACACGGAGGGGTATGGACGAATCGAGAGGATATCCTTTGACCCCTATAACGAGGGGGCCACCCTGCAGGAGGCTGTGGAACGCTTCAAAAAGCGTACCGGGCACTATCCGGAGAGGGTCCTGGCAGACCAGATATACAGGACGCGCGATAACCGCAGGTACTGCAAGGGGCACGGGATACGCCTGTCCGGCCCCCATCTGGGGAGGCCGGCCGCTGTGCTCTCCGTCAAAAGCAGGAAACAGGAATACCAGGACAATACAGACAGGATTGAAGTGGAGCGGATCTTCAGCCTGAGCAAACGGTGCTATGGCATGGGGCTTATCGTGACCAAACTGGAAGAGACCCAGCTGACCACAATCGCATTGTCTGTATTCGTGACGAACCTCTTTAAGATTCAGAGGCGGATACATTCTGCCCTTTTACGGATATGTCAATTTTTTGGCACAAAATATGCTGTATTAAGTTTTTACGTGGCTTAACTGAACTTAATCAGCAGACACTA
>RAZA01000101.1 GCA_003612485.1 bacterium D16-50 | reverse complement strand
TATGATAAGGGTATCAGGATACCGGGAGAAAACAGCATGGCCTTAAAATATACGGAAGAACAACTGAACAGCCTTGACCGGGAAACGCTTATCAGGCTGTTCCTGTCGCAGCAGGAGCAGCTTGAAAACATCGACCATACGCTCCAGCTTGTTTTGGAGCAGATGGCGGATTTAAAACGGCACCGTTTTGGCAGGTCATCGGAGAAACATGAGACCGAAGACCAGATTTCCTTTATGGAAGTGGATGGGAAAATCGTATTTTTTAACGAAGCCGAAACTGTTGCTGCAGAGGATAACACACAGGAAGAGCCGGAAAGCGTTTCCCGCAGAAAGCCGAAGAAAAAGCAGGGCAAACGGGAAGGAGACCTTTCCGGGCTTCCGGTAGTTGTGGTGGAGCATTCCCTGACGGATGAGGAACTGGCAGATAAATTTGGAAAAGACAGCTGGAAACAGCTTCCTGATGAAGTATACCGCAGGTACAGCTTTACCCCGGCAAAGGTCGAAGTGGAAGAACACCATGTAAAGGTATATGCAGGGAAAAAAACACAAGAGGTCATCAAGGCACCGCATCCGCAGGCTTTATTAAGGGGGAGCCTTGTTTCCCCTTCGCTGGAGGCAGCCGTAATGAACGCCAAATATGTCAATGCTGTCCCGCTTTACCGGCAGGAGCAGGAGTTCGGGCGCTGCGGCCTGCATATATCCAGGCAGAACATGGCGAACTGGACGATCCAGTGCGCAGACCGTTACCTTGCGGTCCTTTATGACTGCCTCCACGAAAAGCTGTACGGCTACCACGTCCTGCAGGCGGACGAAACGCCCGTGCTGGTAAATAAGGACGGCCGCCCCGCCGGCGCAAAAAGCTACATGTGGGTGTACCGCACCGGACGGATGTACACAGAACGCCAGATCGTCCTGTATGAATACCAGAAGACGCGCAATGCCAGCCATCCCAGAGAGTTTTTGAAAGACTTCAACGGCGTATGCGTCACGGACGGATATCAGGTCTATCACACCATTGAATGCGAACGGGAAGACCTGCGGATTGCCGGATGCTGGTCCCATGCCAGACGGAGGTTTGATGAGGCGGTCAAGGCCCTGCCTAAGCAGAAGCAGAAAGACAGCCGCGCGTATCTGGCACTGACCATGATACAGGCGATCTACCGGGAGGAAAAACAGTTAAAGGATCTCCCGGCAGGGGAACGGAAAAACCGCCGCCAGTTGAGCGTAAAGCCCCTGGTGGAGGCTTATTTCGTATGGGTTCGTGAAAACCTCCCGAAAGTGCCGCAGAAGAGCAGGACGTGGGAAGGCTTCCAGTATTCCCTGAACCAGGAGAAATACCTGAAAGTGTTCCTGGACGATGGCGAAGTGCCGATGGACAACAACGCTGCGGAACAGTCCATCCGCGGATTCTGTATTGGTAAGAAAAACTGGGTGATGATCGATACCATTGCCGGAGCAAAGTCCAGCGCCATCATCTACAGCATTGCGGAAACCGCAAAAGCAAACAATCTGAAACCGTATGATTACTTTGAGTATCTGCTTACCGAGATCCCGAAGCATCTGGATGATACAGGCCGCAGTTTTCTGGATGACCTGCTCCCCTGGTCACCAGGCCTGCCAGCGAATTGCCGCAAGCCTGATAAAGGTGAAGTGAAATAAAGACTGGAGCAAATCTGTTTCTATCATACAGGTTTGCTCTTGTTTTGTATAGGTACTCACTATCTACCGTTTAC
>RAZA01000100.1 GCA_003612485.1 bacterium D16-50 | reverse complement strand
ATAACTTCTCGGAATCTCAATGAATGAGATGCCACTTGAAAATTGACAACTGAATATCGTGCAGAAAAAGAAAAAAGAGAAAAAAGGACATAAACATTGGACATAGAGGGTACTATGCCTTGAAAAATCTTATGGATTCGCTTAAGATATAATTATTAGGCGGCGAAACCTAATAAAGATTCTTGGAATGCCTCAGCAGATGGCATTTCCCAGGCATCAAGGTGTTGGAGCATCATGATGCCGTAGAGGCGGCAGTACCACATCTTAGTCGAGCGGTGCCTGCCGTCTTCTAATTTATAATCCTCTTTCTCACGCTTGTTGGAGCGTTCCACAGAAGTCCTGGCATCGTATTCCTTTTTCCATGCGTCGCTGTCCCTTGGCGGTATGTTGAACAGCCTTGGATTGTCACCAGTAAAGATGTGCACGGTCCTGCCGTATTTGGCTGGCGAACAGGGATGCTCGCAGAAGCAGCCGCGTCTGCGGTCCGCTTTAGGACAGCGGTATTTCGCGCGGTGCTTGGCAGCCTCATACCCATCCTTGTGCATGCGTAAGCCCATCTTACAGATTGGGACGCCGTCATCATCAATGGTGAAATCGTCCTTATAAGTGAAGTGCCCGGAATGGCCAGGGTTGAGGTCGATGAAGGGCGTGATGCCCTTGCGCCTACAGTATCCATAGACGGCGTAGGCATCATGGGCGGAATCCAGGAGGAGCTTCTCGATGTGGAATTGCGGAAGGTAGGCCTTCATGGTGAAGAATGAATGCAGGAAGGAGAGCATGTCATGCCTGGAGGCCCGCTCCAGGAGAGGGAACACCGGGAGGTCGCTGTGGGAATCGGAGGCTACGAACATGTAGAGGTGGTAGCCGAAGAAATAGCATTCCCGGTGGGAATCCCATCCCCAGCTGCAGTCCGGCTGGGAATAATGGCGCTTGCAGTGGCAGGAGTCACACCCTTTCTCCTTGCAGTCGCAGAGGCGCTGCCTGCGCTGCTGTGCGGCGGTGCGGACAGGCGTGCCGTCACCAGCAAGGGCCAGACGGGCCGGGTCGACCAGGCCTTTGCGGACGGACTGATCCAAGAACTGCTGCCTGTAGAGCCGGAAGATGAGGGAGAAGGGATTCTCCGGCTTCAGGTGCCAGCGCTCCAGCAAAGGAAGGAGCCTGGAAGCCACGCTGGAAGAGCCGCAGGGAGTCTTCTCGCCTTTCTTCTTCCCCTTCGGAGGCTTCATTTTAGGGAACCGATCCTTTGGGGAGAGGTTGTCCGAGCTTCCTTTCCAGATGCGGGAGAAGAAATCATAAAAAGTGCCGACACCAGGGGTGTCATCGGTAGGGAAGCCGCTGAGGATGGCATAGAGAGGGGTCTCCTTGAGCATGCGGCACCAGGCAGTGATGGAAGTGACTTTCAGCTTCAGGGCCAGCAGGTAGGAGCGCAGCATGCAGGAGGGGAGCCGGGGCGGCGGGCCAAAGACAGAGTAGCAGTCCCGCATGATGGAATCCGTCTGGGAAAGGTCAAGGTACCAGAACTGCACGATATAGTCCCAGGTGTCCTTAGATAGGACAAAGGGATTTGGATAGGACTTAAGAAAATCGGATACGAAGGTATCCTGATAGGCGGCATGTCCGCCAGGATTAGTAGGTAACAAAGAAATCGCCTCCAGTCGATTGAAATAAAATATAGTCAATCGGCTTCGCCGCAAATTTTTGGTGATTTGTCAAGGGGTTTTGGCAAAAAAAGTGGGTGATTTTTTTGAGATAGGGTCTGAATAGCCTTATAGAATGGGGGCTAAAGATTCCGAGAAAATAT
>RAZA01000099.1 GCA_003612485.1 bacterium D16-50 | reverse complement strand
AGTCCAGCTAAGAAATGTCAATAGGTAAAACGAAAAATGTTTAAAAAGTTTTTTTCAAGCAGTTAATGTAAAAAAGGGTAACTTTAATAGGCCCATTGCTATGGGATTTTTAAGATTTGATTCAAGCCCCATCAGGCAGCGGTGTTTACAGATCCTGGGTGTTCTGCTGCATAACGTTTACAGTGTTCTTCCGGTGTAATGAGCTCGAAAGGTTTATTATCCCGGAGCATGGCAAAAATGATGTTGCAGATTTTGTGCATAACGGCCCCAACAGCAACAATCTTTTTCTTGCCGCCGCATTTGCGGATGTAATAATCGTATATGACCGGATTTACAGGCGTCTTTGTTGCTTTATCCACTTTCAGGTTGTTTATGGCGATCATATGCAGGATACGCCTGGCAAGGCTGGAGCCACGCTTTGACATATGGACCCTGTCTCCATGGAACTTGCCGGAATCATTTACACCCGGATCCAATCCGAAGTAGGCATAGAGTTTCTTTGGTGAGGAAAACAGGTCAAAGGAACCCATTTCTGCGATCAGGACAACAGCGCTGAGGAAGCCGATGCCCTGGAGGGACTGGAGAAGACAGATACGGTCATAGACCGGATCGCCCTGCAGATTATCCACAGTCTTATGCAGTTCTTCCAGTATGCTGTCCAGATGCGCCTGATATTCCCGGTAGGTCTTTATGTACAGCTTGATCCGGAGGGCGTTGCTTGGAAGGGCACGCCCAAAAACAGCAGCATCCTTTGCGGCGGCGCATATGGCATCATATTTGGAAAGGGCGTATTTTTCACCAAAACGTGCTGTCTGCCGGATGCTTTCCACAAGCTCGTCCCTTGGGGCGGAAAGCATGTCCGCCGCAAGGGGATAAGCTTCCAGGAGCTTTAAGGATGTCTGTGTCGTGACCTTGCTGAATACATCCAGGTATGCGGGGAAGGACATTTTGAGTTCCGCATGAAGCTTCAGCGCGACGGCGGACTGCAGATCCTTGAAATAATAGTAGTCACGCACGAGATTGCGCAGGTCAATGACTGCGTCATCCGGGACAATGGAAGTCTTAAGGGAGGCATCCTGGCCGACTTTGGCAGCTTTTTTTGAATCGAATTTATCATTATGCAGTTTCCTTACGTTCATATTTGTGCTATTCTTAGTAATGATAGGATTAATGACCGAGCAGTCAAGACCCTTATCGCGAAGGAAGCACAGGAGCGGGATGTGGTAGATCCCGGTGGACTCAAGGAAGCAGCGGCTTTTAAGAGAATACGCCTCTTGTGCTTCCTTTATTTTTGTGACGGCAAGCTCCCGGGACTGGGGATCGGAATGGACGATCTTAAAAGGTTTCCCGGCAAGGGTGCCATTTGGGAGCATGATGGACATCCAAGTGAAGTCTGCCCCGACATCAAGCCCGACTGAGAGATAGGGGATGCTTTCCAGCATCTTAAGTACTTTTTGATAGTGCATGGCGTTATCCTTTCTGGCAGGCATCCATTTCCAAAGGGTGGATACGCAACCTAGCGGCTTATACAGGTATAGCCTGGGGCTTCCCAACCAGCCAAAACATAAATCACCACCGAATGGACTGACAGACTTTCCAGGAGGTTTCGCCAGCAGAGGCTCTGCTGGTTCCCAAGGAGGGAACGTCAATGATCCTGCCTCGGTGATTATACCTCTATATTTTGTCTGGTGCATTAAGGAAACCTCAGACATGATAAATATTTTTAATAACTTCTGATGGAGAGGGAATTCTCCTTCTGTTATTCATCAGATATGACTTTGTAACTTGTTAACTATATAGCTCTTGTAGCTATATCATTATTATACTAG